>CAWCXM010000021.1:0-43142 GCA_963799505.1 uncultured Alphaproteobacteria bacterium | reverse complement strand
TGGCGGATCGACAGGGATTCGAACCCTGGAGACGGTCTCCCGCCTACACACTTTCCAGGCGTGCGCCTTCGACCACTCGGCCACCGATCCATTGCGCGGGGTTTAGTATGAGCGCGCCCCAAGTTGCAAGAGCGAAAAGCGCGAAAAGGCCGATCCGTGGTCAGCTGTCCAGATGCAGATAGACACGGCGGTTCATGCGGCCCTTTTTCTCGATCTTGCCCAGGCGCAGGGCGCCGATCTCGCCGGTGCGCGCCACATGGGTGCCGCCGCATGGTTGCAGGTCGATCCAGTCGCCCGCCTCGCCGATGCGGATCAGGCGCACGTCCCCTGCCCCCTTGGGCGGCTGCACCGCCATCGTCTTGACCAGATGCGGATTGGCCTCGAGTGCTGCGGCGCTCATCCAGCCTTCGCTGACGCGGGCGTCCATTTCCACGAAGGCGTTCAGGGCCGCCTCGATCTCGTCGCGGTCCTGCGGGGCGTCCGGCATGTCGAAATCGAGCCGTCCGTACTGCGCCGCAATCTGCCCGCCGGTGACGCCGAAAGGGATGACGACCGACAGCAGATGCAGCGCGGTGTGGACCCGCATGTGCTTGTGCCGCCGGTCCCAATCCAGCGTCTGGGTCAGATGCGCGCCGACGGGCGGCAGTGCCGATGCCTCGGAAGGCACAAGCACGATCGCATCGCCATCGCCCTTGACCGTGGTGGCGATGGGCAATTGCCGACCATCCCAACTGATCCAGCCGGAATCACCGGGCTGACCACCACCTGTGGGGTAGAACAGGCTGCGGTCCAGAACCACCCCCCCTTCGGGTGTGATGGCCTGCACCTGGGCCGGTGCATCGCGAAGGTAGCTGTCCTGGCGAAAGAGCATTTGCGTCATGCGGGCTCACCCGTTTCGTCTTTCGTTTTTTCCGATTCCGGCGGCCGTTGGTGCAGCACCTCGGGATTGCGCAGCCAGACGTCACGCTGGGCAAAGGGAATCTCGATGCCCTCTTCGGCGAAACGGGCCGCGACCGCGTGGTTGATGTCGCTCTTGACCGACAGCATCCAATGCACATCGCGCAGGAAACAGCGGATTTCGAACTCCATCGCGTCGGCACCGAAGTTCAGAAACAGCACCACCGGGGCTGGATTTGCCAGCACCATGGGCTGCGCCTTGGTGATCTCGGTCAGGATCTCCTCGACCCGCTTGGTATCGGTGCCGTAGGCCACGCCGATGGGCACGATCACCCGTCCCGTGGTGTTGCCGCGGGTGTAATTGGTGACCGTCCCGCTTACCAGATCGGCGTTGGGCACGATCACATCGGTCTTGTCGAAGGTCTCGATCCGGGTGGAGCGGACGGAGATGTCGCGCACATGCCCCATCTGGCCACCCACCTCGATCCAGTCACCTTCCGAGATCGGCCGTTCGATCAACAGGATGATGCCCGACACGAAATTGCTGACGATGTTCTGCAGGCCGAAACCGATGCCGACCGACAGCGCACCGGCGACGATGGCCAGCGAACTCAGGTCGATGCCCGCCCCGGTGATCGCAGCCAGCGCCGCGAGGAAAATACCGACATAGCCGACACCGGACACGATGGCATTCTGCCCGCCGATGTCGATCCGGGTCTTCGGCAGGACATTTGTGCGCAGCGCGGTCTTCACAAGCCGGGTCAGGGCATAGCCGATGGAAAAGATGATCGCGAAGGTCAGGAAGTCGGTTGGTGAAATCCGCGAGTTGCCCACCGCGAAACCGCGCAGGAACCCGCTCCACAACTCCGTGAGATCCGTGACCCGCGCGCCCCAGATCAACGCCAGCAGCGGCGTGGCCACGGCCAGAAGGATCAACCCGAAAAGCACCGGCATCAGCGTGTCGCGGGCCTGCGCCCCCTGCCCGGTGATCGCACCATAGACATCCGCCGCAAAGCGCTGGAACGCCATCACCGCACCCAGCACCGCGAGGCTCATGATATAGGGCGGCATCAGGGCGTCCGCGGCGCGGAAATAGCCGATCGCGGCCAGCACCGGGGCCACGATCGCCACGACGATGGCACCGGTGCCCAGCCCGTTGACCACACGCACCAGCGTGGAATTCCGCACCGCATTGTCCGGGTCCGATGCGCCTTCTTCGGATGCATCCGCATAGCCGCGCAGGATCAGGCCGATCCGGTAGAGTGACAGGGCGACCAACACGAAAATCGGAAACTCCAGCACCGGCCGGGAGGAATCCGCCACGTCGCCGACCGCAAGCACACGCGAGATCAGCTCGCCCACGATGATCAGCACGGTGATGACGCTTACATGAAACCGCACCTCGCGCCGCTGCGACGCGACCAGCGGGATCAGCGCCTCGTCGTCATCGCGCGAGAACGCCCGTTCCGACACCCAGCGGACCGCCAGCATGATGCCGCCCAGAAAGGCGACCATCAGGAGGATGTCGTTGATGCCCGGCCCGAAATAACCCGTTGAAATCGCGGACACCGCCAGAAGGTTCAGCCCCCCGAAGGGCAGTGCAATCCGCAAGAGCGACGCAAGAAACCGCCAGATGCCGAACCCCGTGCCGCCAAAGCGTTGCAGGCTGTTGGTCACCATGCGCGACCAGAAACGCCCCCGGAAGATCAACGCAAGCCCCAGGATCGCCAGCACGATGGTGATCGGTGTCGATTCGCGCAGATAAACCCCGTTCAACTGCGGCCTGTCCACCGGCTCCTGCTGCCAAAGCATCCGGGCCGACCGTGTCAGATCGGTAAGCGCTGTTTCCCAATAGGCCGGGTTCAAGGGGGTCGGGCTGGTGAGCAGCAACCGTTCCGCCTGACGTTCGCGCAGGGTCTGGTCGATCTGCGCCACCAGCGCGTCGGCGCGGACAAATTCCGCCTGGGCCTGCTGCACCGGCACCAGAAGCGTTGACAGTTGCTCGTTCAACTCGGCGCGGGTTGCCGCCACATCCGGCGCTTCCGGTGCCGACCCGTCCTCGGCGGGTTCCGGGCCAAGTGCCGCGAGTTGCTGTCGCAGGGTGTTGATGCGGGCGGCATTCAGATCACTTGCGGCATCGAATTCAGACCGGAATTCGACAATCCGGGCGCGTAGATCCTGAAGTGTGGCATTTTCCGTCGTTGTGTCGGAAACGGTCTCATCGGCGCTGGAGGCGACAGCCGCCCAGCGTTCAAAGAGGTTGGCCGGTTCGACCTGCGCAAGTGCCGCGCCAGCGGTACATAGCACCAGCAGGCCAACCAGCAGTACCGCGCGGCAACGGCCTAACATCAGCTGTCTTCAAAGACTTGCGGAAGATCGGCGCTTTCGCGCTCCATCCATTCGGGCACCGGAAGGTTCTTCTCGCGCAGGAATTCCGGGTTGAACAGCTTCGACTGATAGCGTGTGCCGAAATCGCACAGGATCGTCACGATGGTCTTGCCCGGTCCCAGATCACGGGCCAGCCGCATCGCACCGGCGACATTTACGCCAGAGGAGGCCCCAAGGCACAGCCCTTCGTGTTGCAGAAGATCGAAAACGATTGGCAAGGCTTCGACATCGGGGATGTTATAGCTGAAATCGGGTGTCAGCCCTTCGAGGTTCTTGGTGATGCGCACCTGCCCGATGCCTTCTGCGATCGAGCCTCCTTCGGACGCCAACTCTCCGGTGGTGTAATAGCTGTGCAGCGCGGCACCGTCGGGATCGGCCAGCGCGATCTTGACGCCCTTGGGTTGCAAGGCCATCGCGATGCCGGCAAGTGTCCCGCCAGAGCCGACAGCACAGCAGAAGCCGTCAACCTTGCCGCCCGTCTGCTCCCAGATTTCCGGGCCTGTCGTCTCGATATGCGCCTGGCGGTTTGCCACGTTGTCGAACTGGTTGGCCCAGATGACACCTTCGTTCGTGGTGCGGGCCAGCTCATTCGCCAGCCGTTCCGAATAGCGCACGAAGTTGTTGGGGTTGCGGTAGGGGGCCGCAGGCACCTGCACCA
Source organism: uncultured Alphaproteobacteria bacterium (assembly GCA_963799505.1). Lineage (GTDB taxonomy): Bacteria > Pseudomonadota > Alphaproteobacteria > Rhodobacterales > Rhodobacteraceae > Sulfitobacter. The sequence goes on along the minus strand of CAWCXM010000021.1, from coordinate 39,199 downwards.
ACTCGGCCCCCGCAAGGCGCAACATGTCCTTTTTCTCTTCCGATTGCGTCTCGGGGATCACGATCACCGTCTTGAAGCCCATCGAAGCCCCCACCAGCGCCAGACCGATGCCGGTGTTCCCGGCTGTCCCTTCGACGATCGTGCCGCCGGGTTTCAGCGTGCCCTTGGCGATCGCGTCCTGAATGATGAACAGTGCCGCGCGGTCCTTGACTGACTGGCCGGGGTTCATGAACTCCGCCTTGCCGTAGATGTCACAGCCTGTCGCCTCGGACGGGCCGCGCAACTTGATAAGGGGGGTTTTGCCAATGGCCTTGGCCAGATCGGATGCGACGTGCATGAATGCCTCCAGAAAGACGCGTGTTATCCCGGTGTAACTGCCGCCCCCCCGGACCTCAAGCGGTCCCTGTGGTGGGACAGGTAATAGGCAGCCATGACAATCGGCGCGTTGGCGACATCACGCCTTTCGACCCGGTCCATCAACATGTCGAACGACATGATATGAGAGCGGATATTCTCGCCCTCGCCAGCAAGACCTGCGATGCCCGTCACGCCGTCGGGCAGATCGCAAAGGCCCAGATAGACATAGTAGAATTCGGTCGAGGTGCCGGGCGTCGGATAGACCTCCGCGATGGTTTCAAGCGTCCCGATCTCCAGCCCCGCTTCCTCTTGCGCTTCGCGTCGGGCAGCGTCCTTCGGTGTTTCGCCGGGATCGACCCGGCCCGCAATCGGCTCAATCTGCCAGACCGTCCGGTCGCCGCGTCCGATGGGCCCCATGCGGACCTGTTCGACGACAAGAACCCGGTCCCGCACCGGATCATAGGGCAGGACGAGCGCGGCATCCACGGCGATGAACACGGCCCTGTCAAGGGGAGCAGACATCGTGCCGTCAAAATGCTCGTGGCGCAGGGTCAGGTCATCGAGCGCGAAGAACCGTGAATAGCTGCGCTGCCGGTCCTCGACATCCACCCGTCCTCGAAAGCTGTCGCTGCCGTGGTGCGTCTGTGCGGCGCGCAGGCTCGATGCGGCACGGGCGCGGATCATGTCGAACATCGCATCCACCTCCTCGCGGCTGCGGTTGCCGAAATAGCCCATGACCTCCCGTGCGGCAGCGACGCTCAGCGCGCCGAACTCTCGTTCCCAGCGGGTCAGATCCCATGGCCCCGCATCGGTCCAACGGCCGGGACGCGGCACATAGACCTCTGCCGCCTGCCCGCCGACCAGCGTGACCGGGCAGAGATCAAAGTCGAAACTGCCTTCGTAGAAATCGAGGCGCGCTAGATCGGTTGCCGTGACATCCCGCAGGACCACACCCTGCGCCACCTGTCCCGGCGCCGGTGCGATCATCGGAAACGGACCTTCGGCCACGGATGAAACCACAAAATCGGCAAGCTGGGCGGGCAAGACATCAATCCCGGCCACGGGTCTGTCCAGCACCAACTCCAGCAGCGGCATATGCCGCAAGCTGCCGTAGAAGAACAGATTTTTCATTTGCTCAACGCCAATGCCTGTCGGCGAAATCCGTCAGGAGACCGCTGATGACCGCAAGGACGATCAGCGTCAGGCCGATGGGTAGCGTGGCGATTGTCAGCGCGAATTCCATGCCGATCGTGAAAATCTCCGTGATCGCCTCGAAAGGTCCATCGTACCTGTTGCGCATGGCAAGGCGCGTCATCTCGTTGATGGCCTGAATGCCCACGCCCCACAACATCAGCACGAACACCCCGGCAAAACCGTTGTTGATCGCCGCGGTCGTGCCGCGCCCTGCCCGCGGCCCCATGACGAACCAACCGACCAGCAGCCCCAGACCGATGTTCAATGGCACGAAATACCCGAAATCCGTGCTTTCCGGCATCAGGGGCATGACCATCCGGGAAATGACATAGGCGACGGCGGCCAGACAGGCGGCGGCCATCAATCGCGCGGCGGTGGGCATCGGACGCTCCTTACTGCTGACCCGTCAACCGGGTCTGCGTATGGTAATCTGCGTCACGTCACAATTTCCACTGTCAAATGTCGCCGCACAGGAAGTGAGATAAAAATTCCACATCCGGCGAAAGCGCTCGTCAAAACCCAAAGCAGTGATCTGGTCCCACTTGGCGTTGAAGGTCTCGTGCCAGCGCCGCAGCGTGATGTCGTAGCTTTTGCCGAACTCGATGGACTTGTCGACAATCAGCCCTGCCCGCTCCACCTGTTCACGCAACACTTTAGGAGAAGGCAGCATCCCACCGGGAAATATGTATTTCTGAATGAAATCGACACCGCGTTTGTAGACGTGCCAACGGGCGTGATCGACGGTGATGATCTGCAGGGTGGCGAATTTTCCGGGCTTGAGCCTTTCGCGCACGGTCTCGAAATAGGCAGGCCAGTACTGCTCGCCCACCGCTTCGAACATCTCGATACTGGCGATCCCGTCGTAGTGGCCCCGCTCATCGCGGTAATCCTGAAGCTTGAACTGAACTTTGTCGGAAAGCCCTGCCTTTTCAATGCGGTCACGCGCGTACTTGATCTGCTCTTCGCTGATCGTCAGGCATGTCACCTGCAACCCGCGTTCCTTGGCGGCGTATTCCGCAAAACCGCCCCAGCCGCAGCCGATTTCCAGCACGTGATCGCCGGGGACAACGCCCATCTGATCGACCATGCTCTTGTACTTGGCGATTTGCGCGGCTTCCATCGACTGCTGCGGCCCGCCCTCGAACAGGGCCGAGGAATAGGTCATCGTATCGTCCAGCCACAGCCCGTAAAAATCGTTACCCAGATCATAGTGGTAGCTGATATTCTTGCGCGCCTGCGCCTTGGAGTTTCGCTGCAACCAGAAGCGCAGTTGCTCGAACCGGCGGACCAGTCCCATGCCCGGAAAGCCGTCATAGAGGTTTTCGTTGCCCTGATGCACCAGATCCATGAAGGCCTGCAGATCGGGCGTCGACCAGTCGCCGTCCAGATAGGCGTCGCAGAAACCCAGATCGCCCTCGCGGATCAACCGCGCGAAGAGATCGTCACTGTGCACATGCAGTTCAGCGACATGACCGGGATTTGCGCCTTCGGCGCGAAAGATACGGCCATCTGGCAAGACGAAATCGCACCGGCCATTCCGCAATTCCTGCGCCATGCCGAACACACGCGAGAAATAGCGAGGCAGGTTGGCTTGCCCCTCCGTACTGGTCAAGATCATGTCCACTCCCCGTGGGCTGTCTGGTTGCATTCTAGAATGTAAACTCTGGTTCATACAATTCCTAAAACCCCCGGTTTTCATAGGCTTCCAAGGCGCGGCTGCGTCCTTCGGCGGGCGACACGATCGGGTCAGGATAGGCGTCATCGGGTGACAGCGCCCAGTGACGTGGTGTCGCGTCGAAAAACTTGAGCGCATCGGCATGTGGGTTCTGTTTGCGCTCCGCGATCCAGCGGGTGACGTAATCGCGGTTCTTGTCGAACTTATCAAGCTGCGTTTCGGGATTGAACACGCGGAAATAGGGGGTCGCATCGGGGCCCGAGCCCGCGGACCACTGCCAGCCCATCGCGTTGCTGGCAGGATCCCAGTCGATCAGGCAGTCCTCGAACCACTCCATGCCGATGCGCCAATGGGTCATCAGATGTTTCGTGAGATAGCTGGCCACGATCATCCGGCCCCGGTTGTGCATCCGGCCCGTCACATAAAGCTCGCGCATGGCCGCATCGACAAACGGCAATCCGGTCCGGCCCTTCTTCCACGCCAGCACTTCGGCGGCGCGGGCGTCGTCCTTCCACGGAAAGGCTTCCCATTCCTCGCGCCAGTTCCGGTCCAGAATGCGCGGACTGTGGTGCATCAGATGGTAGGCAAACTCGCGCCAGACAAGCTCCTTGAGGAATGTCTCTGCCCCTTGCTTGCCCTCCTGCAAGGCACGCTGCCCGGCGTGCCAGCACTGGTGCGGGCTGATCTCGCCCAGGCTCAGGTTTTCGGAAAGGTTCGATGTGCCATCGGTGCCCGGCAGATCGCGGGTGGCCTTATAGTCAGCGACAATATGCGCCATGAACGCACCCAGCCGCGCCTGTGCCGCCTCTTCGCCAAGCTGCACGAAGGGGCGCACCACCTCAGCACCCCGGTTCATCCCGGCCCCCAGGTGCCACCCGTCCAGATCGTCGCTTGCCGGCCAGCGACCGGGCGCGGGGATCGTCGAGGGTGCGGCACGCGCATCATCGACGCCGGTGTTCTTCACGGCGTTCCAGAACGGCGTATAGACCTTGTAATAGCCGCCCTGCTGGGTTTCCACTGTCCAGGGCTCGAACATCAGATGCCCGCCAAAGGACCGGGCCTCGACCCCCTGCTCTTTCAGGGTTTCCTTGATCTTGCTGTCACGGGCCACGGTGTCGGGATCGTAAAGCCGTGACCAATGAACGGCACAGGCGCCGGTTTCCTCGATCAACTGCTGCAGAACCGCCAGCGCATCATCGCCCCTGCGCAGGATCAACCGGCTGCCCTTGTCCTCGAGGCTTTGCGCCAATGCACCAACGCCCAGACCCAGCCGCCATTTCGGCGCCGCGCCCAGCCGCGCGCTCAGCGCGTCGTGGATGAACACGGGAATGACCGGCCGCCCGCTGTCACAGGCCGCCAGCAAGGCCGCATGATCGCTCAGCCGCAGGTCGCGGCGAAACCACATCAGGATCGGGGATTGGTCACTCATCTTTGCGCCTTGTCTTGCTCCATTCCTCATGGAGCTAGGACAGACACGCCGCAATCAAGGTGAAGGTTTCATAAAACAGCGTCTAGGGCGTTCAAAAGCTGATCTATTTCCGCTTTGCTTGTGTAATGCGTGAAGCTCAGCCGCAAGACGCCTTTGTCCATGTCGACGCCCATCGCCGACAGGGCGCGTCCGGCATAGAAATCACCACCCCCCGCCATGATGCCGTGTTGCGCCAGATCGGCTGCGACCTCCTCACCCGGCACGGGTCAGGGCAAGGGCCACGGTGGGCGCACGGCCTTCGGCCTCTGCAGGGCCGATCAGGCGGACAGAGTTGCGTGATTTGACCGCGTCCAGCACCGGTTGCAGCAGGGTAATCTCGTGGGCGCGCATCAGGTCGTGCACTGCCGCACCACGGGTGGCGGCGTCTGCCTCTGCGCCGATGTGATGGGCATAGGCAGCATCGACATAGTCGGCCATCCCCGCACAGGCCGCAATCTGCGCATGATCGGGCCCGGCGGGGGTAAAGCGTTTGTAAAGGCTGCCGCCATTGAACTCATGCCCCTGATTGGGCAGCAGCTCCCCCAGGGCGCGCCGGATCACCATCAACCCCTGATGCGGCCCGTAGGTCTTGTAGGCGGAGAACAGATAGATGTCCGGCCCCAGTCCGCCCACATCGGGAAAGCCATGCGGCGCATAAGAGACGCCATCCACACAGACAAAGGCACCGGCGGCATGGGCCAGCGCCGTGATCTCGACCACCGGATTGATTTGGCCCACGACGTTGGAACAATGGGGGAAACAAACCAGACGGACGTTTTCATCCAGCAGGTTCTCCAGATCGTCGGGGTTCAACGCGCCGGTCTCCGGGTCCAGCCGCCATTCGCGGACCTCGATCCCCCGCGCGGCCAGCCTGCGCCACGGGCCGGTGTTGGCCTCGTGGTCCTGATTGGTCACGACGATGGCTTCGCCCGGTTGCATCATCTGCCCGAAAGCCTGCGCCAGCACATAGGTGTTCTGGGTCGTGGACGGACCAAAGCTCAACTCGTCCGCTGCCACCCCGAGAAGTGCCGCCATCCGTGCGCGCGCCTCGTCCATTTCCTCCCCGCCCAGTGTGCTGGCGGCATAGGGCGCATAGGGCTGCACCTTGCGCTGGGTATAAAAGCGGAAAAGCCGGTCGATCACCGGCTGGCAGGTGTAGGAGCCACCGGCGTTCTCGAAAAACGCCTGCCCCTTGAGGGACGGCTCGGCAAAGGCGGGGAATTGGGCGCGGACCCAGTCTGTGTCTAATGTCATGGCGCAAACGGTATCCCCCCCGGCGCTGGCGTCAAGCCATGAAAAAAGGCACCCCGCGTCGGGATGCCTTTGGGTCTTTGCAATGTCCGCGTGGCGGCTACTTGACCGAGGATCTTTCGCTCTGCAATCCGCGGAAGATGCAGTAGCACATGATCAAGAGGACGACCGTGAACAGCAATCCGGTCGAAATGACCATCGACTGCAAGGCCGCAAGCCCGCCGCCCAGCAAGAGCGCGATGGCAACGGCACCTTCGAAGATGCACCAGAACACCCGCTGAGGCATCGGCGCGTCGATCTTGCCGCCTGCGGTGATCGTGTCGATCACGAGACTGCCCGAGTCGGACGATGTCACGAAGAACACGATGACCAGCACGATCCCGATGAACGAGGTGAGGGAGGCAAGCGGCAGCTGGCCCAGCATCTGGAACAGCTGGCGCGGCAATTCCGCGTCCTGCGCCCCGGTGAAGCCGTCGGTCAGCACCTGATGAATCGCCGTACCGCCGAAGATCGACATCCACATGACGCAGACCATCGAGGGGATCAGCAGCACGCAGATGATGAACTCGCGCACCGAACGGCCCCGGCTGACACGGGCGATGAACATGCCCACGAAAGGCGACCAGCTGATCCACCACGCCCAGTAGAACGCCGTCCAGCCCTGAGAGAAATTCACGTCTTCACGGCCGAAGGGGTTGGCAAGTGCCGGCAGGAATTGGACGTAGGCGACCAGACTGTCCCAGAAGAAGGCGAACAGAAACGCTGTCGGTCCGACGATCAGGGTAAAGAGCGCCAGAAGGCCCGCCAGCCCCATGTTGACTTCGGACAGCACCTTCACGCCGCCGTCAAGGCCGCGCACAACGGACACCAGCGCCACGGCGGTGATCACCGTGATCAGCACGACCTCGGTCGTATTGCCGATGGGAACGCCGAAGAGTTCGTTCAGACCGGCGTTCGCCTGCGTCGCGCCAAAGCCCAGCGAGGTCGCCAGACCAAACAGCGTGGCAAAGACCGCGATGATGTCGATCACGTGACCGGGCCAACCCCAGATACGCTCGCCCAGAAGCGGATAGAACGCCGAGCGGATGGTCAGCGGAAGACCCTTGTTGTAGGTGAAAAGCGCCAGAGCAAGTGCGACCATGGCGTAGATCGCCCATGGGTGCAGACCCCAATGGTAGATCGTGGCGGCCATGCCCAGACGCACGGACCCCGGCTCATCACCCGTTGCCGCACCCAGGGGGGCCCAGTCGGTCCGCAACCCGTTTTCTCCGACAGCGGTGTCGCCAAAGGAGGTCGAGAAATGCGTCAGCGGCTCGGACACCCCGTAGAACATCAGCCCGATGCCCATACCGGCGGCAAAAAGCATCGCAAACCAGCCGATGTAGGTGTAGTCAGGGGCCGCATCGACCCCGCCCAGCCGAACCGAACCGAAGGGGCTGACGATCAGGAACAGCGCGAAGATCACCACCAGATCGGCGGCACCGATCAGGAACCAGTCGAAATTCTTGGTGGTAAAGCCGAACATGGCAGAAAAGACGCCCGACGCCTGTTCAGGCAGCGCCAGCGTATAGAAAACGAAGGCAACGATTGCCGCCGCAGAAATGGCAAAGACCGGATTGTGGATATCGAAACCAAGCGGTCCGATACTGCCGTCCACGTTATCCTGTCCTATCTCATAGCTTGTGTCGATGACATCCGACGCGCCATCCGGCGCGGGTATGCCCTGTTGGGTCGTGACATCGGTCATGTGGTGTCCCTCTGTACTATTGCCTTTGAGACGGGAGTTTCCCCGACTTGGCCCCTAACAAAACATGGCTGGGACTGAATCAAAAGGCGATATTCGGCACATCTTCGGCCCAACACGACGCGTGCCGGAACGCGGAAAGCCCCGGTACGTCCCCTTGATCCGGTTTGGAAAAGGGCAAGTACCGGGGCTTTCGCGTCGTGTTTCGGTCCGGTTGTGGCTACTCCGCAGGCACCGGTGCCACGTCGATGTCATCCGCAAGCATGGGCACGCCCGCAGCCTCCCGGCGTCCGTCGTTGTAGATCGCCTTGATCAGCGAAATGCACATCAGCACCATCACCACAGAGAACGGCAATGCGCCGATCACCATGGCGGTCTGGATGGCTGTTGTGCCCCCCGTGGCCAGCAGGCCGCCGACCACCAGCGCCAATGCCGCCCCCCAGAACAGGATATGCGGACGCGCCTTCGGCCCCTCGTCTCCGGCCGCGTTGATCGTGTTCACGATCAGCACCGCAGAGTCGGCAGAGGTCACGAGGAAAGTCATCAGCAAGACGACGATCATCACCGCCATGGCCCAGGACAGCGCCTGCGAGACCGGTTCGAGCATGAAGGCGGTCATGGCAAAGATCTTGTCACCGTTGGCGGCATCGAGGATCACCCCGCCCGCGTCACCGTTCAGTTCCAGATCAATCGCCGTCCCACCGGCCCAGGCGAACCAGACAAAACACATCAGCGACGGCACGATCATCGCACCCAGCACGAATTCACGGATCGTCCGCCCGCGCGAGATCCGCGCGAGGAACAGTCCCACAAACGGCGCAAAGGCGATCCACCATGCCCAGTAGAACACCGGCCACCAGCCCTGCCACTGCGCAAGCTGGAAGGCTTCTGACCCGTCGACCCCGTCAGAGACGAAGACGTTGAAGCTGAGCCCCGGCAGGGCGATCAGATAGTCCCAGATGCCGACAAAGAATGCCGACGCGCCAAAGAAGGTCGCCCCAAACAGGATGAAAAAGCCCAGAAGCACGATGGACAGCACCATGTTGATGTTGGACAGCCATTTGATGCCCTTGCCCACGCCCGAAAGCGCCGACAGGGTCGATGCCCCCATGATGACCAGCAGTGCAACAACGATCCCCGTGGTCGTCGCCGACCCGTCCGGAAGCGCCAGACCCCCGATGCCGATCCGGCTGAGACCGGCCACGAATTGCTCAACTCCGAAACCCAGGGTCTGCGCAACACCCAGAATGGTGGCAACGACCGCCACGATGTCGATGATATGTCCCAGCGTGCCAGAGAGCGCCTTCCCGAAAAGCGGCGTCAATGCGGACCGGATGGTCAGCGGCAGGCCACGGCGATAGCTGAAAAACGCCAGTGACAGACCGGCAACGGCATAGCAGGCCCATGCCCCCAGCCCCCAGTGCAGATAGGACCAGACAAATGCCTCGCGCACGTTGTCGGCCCCAAGCGCGGTGTTGACGCCCTGAATCACCTTCGGATTGTTCTGAAAATGCGCGACGGGTTCCGCCACCGCCCAGGTCAGCATCCCGACACCGATCCCCGCACCGAACATCATCGAGAACCACGAAAAGTTGGTGAACTCCGGTTTTTCTCCGTCCTGCCCCAGATTGAGCCGCCCGGCGGTCGGCCAGATCGCAAGCCCAAGACAGACGAGGATGAAGAAGGCGACGACCCAGATGTACCAGGTCGCGAAATTCGCCAGAATGACGGTGTTCCAGGCCCCCAGAACCTCCCCTGCCCACTGCGGCCAGACAATGGCCCAGACCACCAGACAGGAGATGATGATCTTGCTGATCACCGTGACGCTGATGCTGAAGCCCCCGTAGAACCCGCTGTCGGCGGTATTGATCGGCAACTCCGTAAGTGGTGGTTTCAATGCCATGTCACCCGTCCCTCCTTTTTATGTATCCATCCTCTATAGGGGTGCGCCGGACAGCATCAAAGGGAATAGACACCTCGTTTCCGGGGCGTCAAGGCAACAGGCAGCGCATCGCCCTCATTTCATTGGCGTTTTTCCAGGACGTTTGAACCCGTAAGTTCGGCAGCGAACCGACCGACCGGCGCATATCTCCAGCGGCACGCCCGGCATCCGCACCACTCTATCATGTCAAATGCACTGTCCCGCGGCGGTTCAGGACGCCAGCGCAGCCGTGATGCGCTCCGCATTGGCCTTGATCCGGTCCATGTCGCCCTGCACGCCCGGCGGCCGGATCGACACTCCTGCGTGGCGCGGATGGATGTGGAAATGCAGGTGGAACACCTCCTGCCCGCCCGCCGCCTCGTTGAACTGAAAGATCGTGATGCCATCCGCCTCGAACGCCGCCTTGGCCGCGTTGGCAACAAGGTTCACGGTCTTCATGCAGGCGGCCAGCTGTTCCGGCGTCGCGTCCAGCATGTTGCGGCAGGGCGTCTTGGGGATCACCAGACAATGCCCTTCGGTCCGCGGAAAGATATCCATGAAACACAAGGTTGCATCATCCTCGTAGACTTTCACGCAAGGGATCTCCCCGCGCAGGATCTTGGCAAAGATATTCTGATCGTCATAGGCATCGGACATGAGGCTCTCCCTTTTTCGGAATGTTCTAGGCTGCCTGGACCGCAACCTCAACCGCGCCGCAGCTTGCGTTCGGCAAGCCGCAGCAGCGCGCGGGCATAAAGCCGGTGCACGGGCATCAGCGCCCGCAGCCAGAGGGGCCGCGTGCCTTCTGCCCCCCGCACGACGGATCCGAACAGCAGCCGCGTCACACCGCCATCCTTGGGCGCAACCGCCAGATAGGACAACGTCCGCCCGCTCAGGTCTTCGAGCATGATCTCATCCGTCTCGCGGCCTGCCACTCGCCATGCGGCAAAGCGGTCGGCACCCCCGGCCAGCGCCTGCACCTCCGCATCGGAAATCCTGCGGCGCAGCACCACGCTCAACACCACACGTTCCAGACGGAACAGCCATGTGGTGTAGAATGCGGTGACGAAGGCGGGAAGATCCGCCTCCATCGGGTGCATCACCTCAAAGCAATCGGTATAGGCACCGTCCCTGTCAACATAGGCACCCAACAGCGCGTCACGCGGCACCGGGACGGCCCGCGCGATCATGCGTTCACGTCAACCACGACGCGGCCCTTGACCTGACCCTGCAGGATATCCGCACCCAGCTTCGGCAAGTCCGACAGGGTCGCGGGCTGCACCATCGCCTCCAGCTTGTCCATCGGCAGGTCTTTCGCAATCCGTTCCCAGGCGCGCAGGCGGTTTTCATAGGGCTGCATCACGGAATCGATGCCCAACAGGTTCACACCGCGCAACAGGAAGGGGATGACCGTCGCCGGCAAACCGGCACCGCCCGCCAGACCGACAGCGGCCACGCTGGCCCCGTATTCCATCTGTCCAAGCACCCGCGCCAGCATCGCACCGCCCACCGCATCCACACATCCGCCCCAGGTCTCGCCTTCCAGCGGACGCTTCACGGTTTCGTTGATCTCTTCGCGTGCCACGATCTGCGTGGCCCCCAGCGACGTCAGGTAATCCGCCGTCTCGGGCCGCCCGGTCACACCGGCAACCTTGTAACCCAGATTGGCCAGAATTGCCGTCGCCACCGAACCGACGCCGCCCGCCGCCCCGGTCACCAGCACCGGTCCGGCCTTGATCCCGTGATCCTCCAGCGCCATGACAGCCAGCATCGCCGTGAACCCGGCGGTGCCGACAGCCATCGCCTGACGCGTGTCCAACCCATCCGGCAGCGGCACCAGCCAGTCGGCCTTGACGCGCGCCTTCTGGGCATAGCCGCCCCAATGCGCCTCGCCCACGCGCCAGCCGGTCAGCACGACCTTGTCACCGGGCGTGTAGCGATCATCCTCCGACGCCTCGACCGTGCCCGCAAAGTCAATGCCGGGCACATGCGGATAATTGCGCACCAAACCGCCGCCGGGGCCGATGCACAATCCGTCCTTGTAATTCACCGTGGAATAGTCGACCGCGACGGTCACCTCCCCCTCGGGCAGATCCTCCAGCCCCAGGTCCTCGACCGCCGCCGAGGTTTTTCCCTCATCGTCCTTGTTCACCACAAGTGCCTTAAACATCGTCATCTCCGTTCCGGGCCGAAGCCCTTTCTCTTTTTGGCCTTAAATACCGCGGAGGTCCGGAGGCAGAGCCTCCGAAAATCCCGGCGTCTCAACGACCCCTACGCCCAAAAGGACTCGTGCACCACCGCATCGCGCGCGCCCTGAGGCGTCTCCACCCGCAGGTCGGTGCCCTCGTCCCAATGGGTCATCTTCACCATGCCGATGGCCACATTGGTCTTGTGATCGGGCGAATATCCGGCAGAGGTGACCTGCCCCACGCGTTTGTCGCCGGCCATCAGCGGCCAGACCCGGTCACATCCCGGCACCTTGTCGCCCGCGATCTCGATGGCCCTGATCTGCTGCGTCGGCCCTTCCTTGGCCACCCTGAGCAATGCGTCCCGGCCCATGCAGCCGATCGCCGTCTGGGTGTCGCAGAACCGGCCCAAGCCGCATTCATGGGGCGTGTTGTCGTCGGTCATGTCATTGCCGTAGCTCAACAAGCCGCCCTCGACACGCTCGATCCCGTTGGGGCAGCCTGCCCGCACGTCCAGATCCGCGCCCGCCTCCATCAGCGCGTTCCAAAGCGGCATCCCCTGATCGGTGCCGTCCACGTAGATCTCGAAGCCGCCCTGCTTGGAATAGCCCGACCGCGCCACCACATGCGACCGCCCCTGAAATTCGAACCAGCCGAAGCGGAAGAATTTCACGTCCCGCACCGCGTCGCCGAATACCCGCGCCATCAGATCGTCGCTTTTCGGTCCCTGAACCGCCAATGGGCTGATGTCCGGCTCGTCGATCAGCACATCAAGCCTGTAACCCCCGGCGATCCCCTTGACCCAGAGCATCAGGTCACTGTCCGCAATGGAGATCCACCAGCGATCATCGGCCAGCTTCACCGCGACCGGATCGTTCAGCATCCCGCCGGTCTCGTCCACGATGGGCACATAGAAACAGCGTCCCGGCAGCATCCCGCGCAGATCGCGGGGGGTCAGCATCTGCATCAGTTTCGCCGCATCCGGGCCGCGCAGCTCCACCTGCCGCTCGCAGGCCACGTCCCAGACCTGCACGGCCTCCTTGAGATGGTGATAGTCTTCCTCCACGCTCCTGAAAACGGTGGGGAGAAGCATGTGGTTGTAGACCGTGTAGGCGGACACGCCCGCAGCTTCGACCCCTTCGGAAAAAGGGGTTCGGCGCAGACGGCGCGACGGAGAGATGAGGGCCATGTTATGCATCCTTGATGTGCGTGACCGCATTGGTGAATGTTTGATGTTGCGCCTTGATCCAGCGCATCATTTCGCCCCATTGGCGGCGCTGGGTCACGCTGGCATTCCTGTTATCCTTGCGAAACCAGCGGCCGTTGACGGGTTCGTTTCCCACCCGCGCGGCGCTGATTGTGTGACGCGGCATCAGGCACTCTCAGGCATGAAACACAGATCAGTGACCGGCGTCGCCGCACCCGATGCCGTCAGCATCGCGTGGATCTGTCCCCGGTGGTGGGTCTGGTGGTTGAACATATGCGCCACGCATTGCGCCTTTGGCAGGCTCATCTCGGATTGCATCACGCCGGAATACCATGTCTCCTCGCCCAGAAGGTCGAGGTTGGACATCGTCTCGGCCCAGATGCGGATGCGTCCGTCCATGCGGAACCTTTCCGCCTGCCATGTGCCCCAGGTCTTCATGTAGGTCACACTTTCCGAACCGGGCACCGACGGCGGCTCGACATCATTGCAGAACCGGCTCATCCACAGGGTATCCCCCCACAGAAGATGGTTCAGCGTGTTCATGATCGACCCGAAGAACGCGCCGTGATCGTGTCGCAGCGCATCTTCATCCATCGCTTTCGTTATGTCCATCAACTGTCTGTTTTGCCACGCATTGTACCGCGCCATCATCAAAACATAGGCCGTGTCGATCATGCAGCGGCACCCTTCCAGTCGATCGGACAGATCTCGGCGGATTTGCCGCCGAAATCCCAGACCCGCCCATAATCGCGCACCTTGGATTTCACCCCGCGCGCCGCGATGATGTCAGGGCCCATCCAGTATTTGGAATTGGTGATCATCACCGGATGATCCGCATCCGCCCCTGCGATCATCTCGATCTCGCCATTGATCTTGCGGCCGATGTTGATCACGCGCCTGCCACCGTCGCGGATGATCTCGACCGGCGCGCGCTCCGCGCCAATGATCTCGCTGACCAGCATGGTGAAAAGGCCGGTGGTGCCGCCCGCCGCACCGCTGAAAATCTGCAACAACCCGTCATAGGCCGCCTCACTTGCGCGCTCGTCCACATAGGCCGCAACGCGCCAGTTCCCCTCGCCCATACGACCCGGAATATCGACCAGCAGGCCAACGTTCAGCCCTGCAAGGCTTTCTCCCTCGAAATGGCCTTCGTCGACGACGATCCCCATCCAGGCATGGCAATGCCCCTCGGTCGGTGGGTGCGCACCCAGTGACACCACGCAAGGGCAGAAAAGCTCGCAGGAGCAGTTGAGAAACAACTCGCCCTTGATGGCCCAGTCCGTCGGCGTCATCTCTCTGTTCGGCATGGTCTATCCTCCTGTCAGTGGTGCGATCCAAGGGCCAGCCCGCCACGACGCACGCGCCGAGGATCAGGGCCGCGCCCATCGGTTTTGTGACATGATGCCCGACCTGCGGGAGTTTCTCAATCACCATGAAAAGCGTGGCCAGACCCATCCACGCGAGGTTCATCACCCCGCCGGCAAAGCCCAGCATCATGAAGCCCCAGCAACAGCCCGCGCAGAAGACACCAAGGCCAAGCCCCATGCGGTAGCCGCCCGCAAACCCGGTGCGCCAGTTGCCCAGGAAATACATCATCGGCGAATGGCACACACCATGGCAGATTTCCTTGGTGCGGGTGAACTGGAACAGGCCCACCGCCAGCAGCAAAGCGGCGGCAAACCAGCGCGATTTCGCAATGCCCAGCATGTCGATCACCCCGCCAAACAGAAGCGCCAGCTGCACCCCGGCGATGAGCGCTGCAAAGAGCAGCCAGACCGTGAAATACCCCGCCAACACGCCCAGCCACCCGGCGCGCGTGCCATCGGCACTGACCATCAGGTCTTCGTAGCTGCGCAAGGTCGGCACCATCGTGGGCAGCATCATCGCCGCCATCATCGCGCCCCACATCACGAACAGCGGGCCGAACTGCGCCATCGGCATGTACATCGGCATCGACGGATCCATCATCCGCATCCGGTTGCCCATCTCGCCCGGACGGCCCAGCAGATCGACGTCCATGTCCATCGCCATCGTGTACATCATCACCCAGGCGGCCAGCACCAGGGCGAAAAAGCCAAGCCACAGCGATGTGCGCAAAACTGGATTCACCCGTGCTCCCCCCGGCGACTCGCAAAGTTGCAAATTTAATGTCAGACAATTACCATTCCGGCAAACATTAAATGTAAGACATATGAAGATCGACCCTGCCAACCCCGCCGACCTGTCCGCCCAGATTGCCGCAGCGATCCGCGATGCCATCGTCTCGGGCGCATTGATCGTGGACCAGCGCCTGCCGTCCGAGGCGGAATTGTCGGAACACTTCGCCGTCTCCCGCCCCACGGTGCGCGAGGCGTTGAAACGCCTTGCCGCCCAGTCGCTCATCCGGACGCAGCGTGGCGCCACGGGGGGCGCGTTCGTCAACCGCATCAGTTTCGAGGATGCCTACGCGCAGCAGATCACCACCTCCACCCTGCTCCTGTCGATGAACGCGGTCAGCTTCGAGACGGCTTGCGAAGCCCGCTACGCCCTGGAACGCGCCTGTGCGCCCCTGTCCGCGTCTCGCCGCACTGCCGATCATCTGGCCACCATGCGCGCCGAGATTCACCGCCAAAGCCAACCGGGCCTGACGGACGAGGCATTCTGCGCATCTGACGTGGCGTTTCACCGCGCGTTGGTCGATGGCGCAGGAAACCCGGTCATCTCCTATCAACTGGCGGGTGCGGTCGAGGCGATGCAGCCCCTGATGAACATGATCACCTTCACTGCCCGTGACCGCGCGCGGATCGTGGCGATGCACGAAGCCATCGCCGACGCGATGACCGCACAGGACGCCACGGCGGTCGAAGCCGGGCTGACCGCCCTGGAGCAGGAGACACTGGAACTGGCAATCAGCGCCCGCGCCGTCGCAAAGGCGCGCGCCACGTCCTGAGGTATCGCAACCAATCAAGCCGTCGTGCGTTGGCTACCGATCATTTCAACACAAGGCACTGCCATGACCCTCATCGACATTCTGAACATCGTGCTCGCTCTCCTCAGCATCGGCTTTGGTGCCATCGGCTGGCTCGCCCCGCGCTATACCATGGACAAGCTCGACATGACGGACACCGGCTCCACCATGGGCCTGTCCGAAGTGCGGGCCGCATCGGGGGCGTTGTTTGTCATGGCGGGCGTCGGTGCGCTGATCCTCTGGACACCCGCCGCCTTCGCCATGATCGGCTTCATCTGGGCGGGTGGCGCCCTGGGCCGGGTCACCTCGCTGGCCCTCGACGGGACCACACGCCTGAAATGGATCTTCTTTGCCAGCGAAGTCGCCGTGGCGGCGATTGCACTTGCGATCAATCTGTGACCCCTTGAAATGCAGCGCCCCTGCGGCTACTTATGGTCTGTCCTTCGGGACTATGAACATAAACGCGCTCGTAATACGCGGATCGGACCCGGGGGCGGTACCCGGCGACTCCACCAAACATCCTTCATTTGGGGATCATGGGGTCGAAATAGGATCGACGAACGTCTAAAGGGGTTTGCTTTGTTTCGGCTGTCTGCCACCGTTATCGGCGAAACTTGTACAATTGCAAATGACAATCGTGCTCCAATGGCGATGGCCGCGTAAGCGACCGGAACTGTTGAAAACTTAAGTCCTAGAGCTTTGCAGCCCTAGGCGGGGTTTGCAGGTACCTGGCAACAGAAACCTGCGCTTTCCCCCTTTATCCAATGACTTGGCGCAGAAAGCTCGCGTGCTACCTCAGGATTGATGAAATATCTGTTAAATCTTATGGCCAGTGTCCTGTGGGTGACAACGGCCCCAGCGCAGGAGCCCGCCATGCAGCTTTCGCCCGATTGGGAATATGTCGCCGACACCGTGATGGGGGGCGTCTCCACCGGCCAGACCGAACGAATGACCCTTGCCGGCCGTGACGCCACGCGGCTCACCGGCGACGTTTCGCTCGATAACGACGGCGGCTTTGTGCAGATGGCTTTCGATCTGACCCCCGACGGCGGTACGATGGACGCTTCAGCCTACACCGGCATCGAAATCACCATCCGAGGGAATGACGAGGCCTATGACCTGCGCCTGCGCACCGATCAGCTGGAACGGCCCTGGCAGTCTTTCCGGACCGAGGTCAACGCGACGGACGTCTGGACCACCCTGCGCCTTCCCTTCTCTGATTTCGAGCCGCATCGCACCGATGCCACGCTTGACCCCGCCCGCCTGCGCCGCATCGGCGTATTGGCCATCGGGCGGGAGTTTCACGCCGATGTGGCAGTTGCGGATATCGGTTTTTACTGAGCGCGGTTGACAGAGCGCACCAAGCATGGGCAAAACAAACACAAGGGGAACAACCGCGAACGCCCCGTGAGGCCCAGGCCAGAGGTTCGCATCTTTCCAGTTGAAGGATGCTTCTATGCCTGCCCCGAATGAAATCACACCTGCCCAACTGCTGCGTCTGATCGGTTTGCCCGATGCACCAGTGATCGTGGACATTTCCATCGACCCCGACTTTTCCGATGATCCCTTTCTGATCCCCGGCGCATTTCGGCATCCGCACACCGACCCGGACGGCCTGGTCAGACGGCTGGAAGGGCGCGCCTGCGTGATCGTCTGCCAGAAGGGCATCAAGCTGTCGCAGGGCATGGCCGCCCTGTTGCGCCTGCGCGGCATCGCGGCCGAGTATCTGGCGGGCGGCAATTTTGGCTGGCGCGCCGAAGAGGGTGCGCCGCGCATCCCCGCAGCGGCCATCCCCGACGCTGTCGCGGGCCGGACCCTCTGGGTCACGCGCCACCGGCCCAAGATCGACCGGATCGCCTGCCCCTGGCTGATCCGGCGCTTTGTCGACCGCTCCGCAGAGGTGCTCTTTGTCTCACCGGCTGAGGTGATGGGCGTCGCGGATCGCTACGCCGCCACGCCCTTCGACATAGAGGGGGTGTTCTGGTCGCATCGGGGCGACGCCTGCACATTCGATACCATGCTGGATGAATTCGCGTTGCATTCCCCTGCCCTCGACCGGCTGGCGACCGTGGTGCGGGCCGCAGACACGAACACCCACGATGCCGCCCCCGAGGCCGCCGGACTGCTCGCGCTCTCGGTTGGGCTGTCGCGGCAATACAAGGACGATCTGGCCCAGCTTGAAGCGGGCATGGCGGTCTATGACGCACTCTACCGATGGGCGCGGGATGGACAGGACGAAGGCCACGACTGGCCGGGTGGCAAGGCATGAACGCGCCCGGCTGGCCCGAACTGACCCGCGTCTTCGGCCGCATCGGTCTGTTGTCCTTTGGCGGTCCTGCGGCCCAGATCGCGTTGATG
This sequence comes from uncultured Alphaproteobacteria bacterium, assembly GCA_963799505.1. Classification (GTDB taxonomy): domain Bacteria; phylum Pseudomonadota; class Alphaproteobacteria; order Rhodobacterales; family Rhodobacteraceae; genus Sulfitobacter. The sequence continues at coordinate 20,891 of CAWCXM010000021.1, read as the reverse complement.
CACCGCGAGCTGGTCGAAACCCGCGACTGGCTGTCCGAGACCGCCTACCTGCGCGCCCTGTCGCTGTGCATGTTGCTGCCGGGGCCCGAAGCGATGCAACTGGCCACCTATGCCGGATGGCGGCTGCGCGGTGTGCAGGGCGGATTGCTGGCCGGGCTGTTGTTCGTCGTACCCGGTGCCATCGTCATCGCGGTTCTGGCACTGGGCTATGCCTATTTCGGCCAATTGCCGCTGGTGCAGGCAGCGTTTCTGGGGATCAAGGCCGCCGTTGTCATCGTCGTCTTCCAAGCGCTGCGCAAGGTCGCACGCAAGGCGCTGATCGGACCACAGGGCTGGATGCTGGCGATCCTGTCCTTTCTGGGCCTCTTCGTCCTTGGCCTGCCCTTTCCGCTTATCATCCTCGGCGCGGGGCTTTGGGGCATGATCGTGCAAAGCGGCCCTTCGCCACAGATGGACGCGGCACCGGCCCGCAAGGCGCATACGGGGGCCACTCTCATCATCTGGGGTCTGCTCTGGGCCGCACCCTTGCTCCTCCTTTGGGCACTGGACCAGCAGTTCCTGCTGCAGCTTGGCCTGTTCTTTTCCAAGCTGGCCGTCGTGACCTTTGGCGGTGCCTATGCGGTGCTGGCCTACATGACCCAGACGGTGGTGCAGGAATATGGCTGGATCAGCACGAACCAGATGATCGACGCGCTGGGCCTCGCCGAAACCACGCCGGGTCCGTTGATCCTGGTGACGGAATTCGTGGCGCTGCTGGCGGGCTTTGCGCAGGCGGGTGTGCCGGGCGCGATCGCCGCGGGCGTTCTCGCGCTTTGGGTGACGTTCACACCCTGCTTTTTGTGGATCTTCCTTGCCGGTCCCTACCTCGAGCGGATCGCGGCGCAACCCCGCCTTGCGGGGGCGCTGCAGGCCATCACGGCCGCCGTGGTGGGCGTCATCGCCAATCTGTCGATCTGGTTCGCGCTGCACGTGCTTTTTGCGCGGATGCAGGACGACGCGCCCCTCGCCCTGCCCTTGCCCGACTGGAGCAGCTTCAACCCGAGTGCCGCGGCGCTCACCCTGCTTGCGGGCGTGTTGATGTTGGGGCTGAAACGCGGTTTTGTCCCCTCCATGGTGGTCCTGGCTCTGGTGGCTCTGGGACTTGCGGTGGTTTGAGCCTTTCGCCCCCTTTCCCTTGTCCACAAAACGGGTATGCTGGAACCATACAACGGACAACCCGGGGGACCCGATGGGCCGCGAGATTGACTATGGCAACCTGATGCATGACGCCATGCGGGGCCTGATCCGCAAGGTGCTTCTGGATGTGGCCGATCGCGGATTGCCCGGAAACCATCATTTCTTCATCACCTTCGATACCGCCCATCCAGACGCCGAACTGGCGGATTGGCTGTCCGACCGCTACCCCGGCGAGATGACGGTGGTGATGCAGCACTGGTACGATGGGCTTGAGGTGACGGAGGAAGGATTCTCCGTCACGTTGAACTTCGGCGATGCGCCAGAGCCGCTTTACATTCCCTACGACGCAATCCGCACCTTTGTTGACCCTTCCGTCGAATTTGGTCTTCGGTTCGAGCAGCAGGGCACCGAGGACGCGGGAACCGAGCCGGATGTGAAGCCAGCCACAGACGCGCCCAAAGGACAAAAGGGCAAATCCGTTGTGAAAGACAAGGAAGCGCAGATCGTATCCCTCGATTCCTTCCGCAAGTAGACCGCGCTTCTTTGGTGACAGCGCGATTGCGCCGGACGCGCCGCGCCGCTACACCGCGCAGGAACCTTTGATACCGACGGACGACAAGGAGCCGCACCATGGCCGAAACACGCACAGAAACCGACAGCTTTGGCCCCCTGGAAGTGCCCGCCGACAAGTACTGGGGCGCGCAGACACAGCGGTCGATCATGAACTTTCCCATCGGCTGGGAACGCCAGCCGGTCGCGATCATCCGCGCGCTGGGCGTGATCAAGAAAGCCTGCGCCGAGGTGAACCTCGGTTTCGGTGATCTGGACGCGGATCTCGCCCCGGCGATCAAACAGGCCGCACAGGAAGTCATCGACGGCAAGTTCGACGACAACTTCCCGCTGGTGGTCTGGCAGACCGGGTCCGGCACACAGTCGAACATGAACGCGAACGAGGTGATCTCGAACCGCGCGATCGAGATCATGGGCGGGAAAATGGCGTCGAAGTCCCCGGTTCACCCCAACGACCATTGCAACATGGGGCAATCGTCAAACGACACTTTCCCGACGGCGATGCATGTGGCCATCGGCATGATGGCCCGCGACACCCTGCTGCCGGGACTGCGCAAACTGCACGACGCCCTCGCGGCGAAGTCCGAGGAATTCAAGGACATCATCAAGATCGGCCGCACCCATACGCAGGACGCGACGCCGCTGACGCTGGGCCAGGAATTCGGCGGCTACGCGCATCAGATGAAAAAGGGCATCGCGCGGGTCGAGGCCTGCCTGCCCGACATCTACGAGCTGGCGCAGGGAGGTACGGCCGTCGGCACCGGGCTGAACACCCGCAAGGGGTTCGCCGAGAAGGTCGCGGCAGAAATCGCGTCCATCACAGGTTTGCCCTTTGTTACTGCACCCAACAAATTTGAAGCGCTCGCCGCCCATGACGCGATGGTGATGTTCTCGGGCGCGTTGAAAACGGTCGCGGCCTCGATGTTCAAGATCGCCAACGACATGCGCCTGCTGGGCTCCGGCCCCCGCTCCGGTCTGGGCGAGTTGATCCTGCCGGAAAACGAACCGGGCTCGTCGATCATGCCGGGCAAGGTGAACCCCACGCAGGCCGAAGCGCTGACGATGGTCTGCGCCCATGTGATGGGCAATGACGCCGCCGTCGGCTTTGCCGGATCGCAGGGCCATTTCGAGCTGAACGTCTACAACCCGATGATGAGCTATAATGTCCTGCAATCCATGCAGCTTCTGGGCGATGCGGCCAGCAGCTTTACCGACAACATGGTTGTGGGCACCCAGGCGAACAAGGAACGCATCGACAAGCTGATGAAGGAATCCCTGATGCTGGTGACGGCACTGGCACCGACCATCGGCTATGACAACGCGACCAAGGTCGCCAAGACCGCGCACAAGAACGGCACGACGCTGAAAGAAGAAGCGATCGCGCTGGGATTTGTGGACGCGGAAACCTTTGACCGGGTCGTGCGGCCCGAAGACATGATTGGACCCAAAGAATGAGCGCGCCCGTAAACATGAACAAGGTGAAGAAAGAGCGCAACCGCGCCTCGCGCAAGGCCCGCGCGAACGAGAACGCCGTGGGTTTTGGTCAGACCAAAGCCCAGAAAGAGGCGTTGAAAGCGCGTGCAGAACAGATCTCGCGCAACCTGGAAGCGCACAAACGCGAGACATGAACGCCCGCCCGGTCAAGCACTCCGTCACGCTCAAGGGACACCGGACGTCTGTGTCTCTTGAAGATGAGTTCTGGGCCGAGTTCCGCGCGATTGCGGCAGAAGAAGGCATGCCGATCAATGCCTTGGTGGCCGAAATTGATGCAGCGCGCGGGATGGAGATGGGTCTGGCGTCAGCGATCCGGCTCTATGTGCTGCGGTCGTTAAAGGATCGTTTACCAAAGACCGGCTAGCCTACTTGAATGACCATGCCAGCCCAACTTTCGCCCGATCATTGGATCACCCATGTTTTCAGCGCCAAAGCGGCCCGCGAGGGCGGCGTTGTGCGGCGCAAGCTGCGCGACATCGAGCGGTACGTGGGGCTGGAGCAATTTCTGGATGAGCTGGACAGGCGCGGATACTCAGCGATCGAAAACGCAGGTCAGCTTGTGATCTTCTGCAATCAGGAGCCCATTCGCCTTGTCAGGAGAACGATTTCTTCGAAGAAATCGTTGCGAAGTCTTTGAAGACTTCGGCCTTAAGATGCATTGAGCCGATACATGCCGTTTTCTTCAAAGAAAACGGACCGGACCTTTTGAAAGGTCCGGGTCTCCTAAGCCACTGACGCGTCGTAAATCTTGCGGATGTTCGCTCCCAGTGCCGCCTCGAACTCTGTATCCGACATCGACACATTCAGCCCTTCCGTCAACGCCCGCGAAAAGCTCGCGATCATCTTGGGGTTCTGGCTCAGCCGGGCACAGGCGTCATCGGTGGAATATCCCCCCGACAGCGCAACAACCCGCAGCACATTGGGATGATCGGCCAGCGCATCATAAAGCCCCGCTTCATCCGGGATCGTCAGCTTCAGCATGACGATCTGATCCGCGTTCAGGCCGTCCAGATGACGGGCCAGCGATTCCGCCAGCATCTCTTCCGCCGCCGCTTTGCTGTCTGAATGAATGTTCACTTCCGGCTCGATGATCGGCACCAGGCCTGCGGCGCAGACAGTCTTTGCGACCTCGATCTGTTGCGCGACAACCGCGTCGATCCCGGCGGCATCGGCACTGTGAATCACCGATCGTTCCTTTGTCCCGAAAATCCCCGCCTTGGCCGCACGGGCCAGCAAGGCATCGAGACCGGGCATCGGCTTCAACAGTTGCACACCCTGAGCTTCGTCCTCCAACCCTTTGTCGATCTTCAGAAAAGGCACCACACCCCGGTCTTCCCACAACACATCCGCCACCGGCTTGCCGTTGATCTTGCCGTCCATCGTCCGCTCGAACAGGATCGCGCCGATCACCTTGTCCGAGGTGAAGGCATCCGCGAGGATGATCCGCGCACGCATGTCGTGCATGGCCTGAAACATCGCCTCTTCACCGTCGTAATCGGTGGGCTCCACCCCATAGAGGCTCAGCGCCTTGGGGGTCGATCCGCCGGATTGGTCCAATGCCGCGATAAAGCCTTTGCCGCTTTGCATCTGCGCCTTTTGTGCTGCGTTCATTGGTCGTCCCCGTGCTGAGTGATTCCGTTGCTGCGTTTCTAAGTCAAACCCGGCCAAGATGGTAGAACCTAGCGCCGCTCCAGGCGCAACCAGATGCCCTTGTCAGACCGGACGGTCAGATGCGCCACCGGAACCGGCACCTTGCCGTCCACAGCACTGACGCGGAAATCGCGCAGGATGCGGGACAGGATCAGCGGCCCTTCGACCATGGCAAAGCCTGCCCCGGTACAGACCCGCGGCCCGGCGGAAAAAGGAATGAATGCTTCGCGCTGACATTTCTGGCCGTTCTCGGTCTGCCAGCGGGTCGGGTCAAACCCATCGGGGTTGTCCCACAGCCGTTCCTGACGGTGCAGATGCCAGGGGCTGATCACGATCTGCGATCCCTTCGGCAAGGCACGGTCCCTGAACCGCTCAGGACAGGTCGCCTCGCGGACCATCATCGGCACCGGCGGATAAAGCCGCAGCGTCTCGCGGAACACATCGCGGCTGAGGCGCAGTCTGGACATGACCGCGAAGTCGCAGGTGTCCAACACCTGTGCCTCTTCCGCCAGCCTGTCCTGCCACGCGGGGTGACTGGCCATCAGATAAAGCGCCCAGGCCAGAGCGGAGGCGCTGGTTTCGTGTCCCGCCAGAAAGAAGATCGCCACCTGATCGACCATCTCGGCCTCGTCGAATCCATCGCCCGTGACGGGATCGCGTGTGGTGATGATTTTTGTCGCCAGATCGTCAGGCGCTCTGCCCTCCGCCACCGCCTGCATCCGGTCTCGTGTCAATTCGGTGATCAATCTGCGGATCTTTGCGGCGCTTGCCTTCGTGCCTTTTCGGAAAAACCTCGGCATCCATCGCGGCAAGGGCAGGAAGGCGGCGAGGTTCAGCAACGGTTGCGAGCGTTGATAGACGCGGAACTCGTCAAAGACCGCCTGGGCCAGATGATGCTCGATCGGGATCGAGAACAACGTGCGAAAGATCACGTCGGCGGCGGCATGGCTCGTCTCGGCCTCGATCTCCACTGTCCCGCCCGCCCGTGCGTCCAGCCGCGCCACCGCCGCTTCGGCCGCGTCCCACATGGCAGGAAAGGTGTCGCGCAATCGGCCCCCCTCGAACGCGGGGTCGATGATGCGGCGCTGGCGCTTCCACGTCTCGCCATTGGTCAGAAACACCGAATTGCCCAGAAGGGGGCGCAGCCCTTCGCTGATCCGGTCGGATTTGGGGAAGTCGTCGGGCCGGTCCTTCAGCACCGTTTTCACCAGATCAGGCTGGTTGATCATGTAACTGCGAAAGAACGGTGTCTTGAATTCGGCCATCCATGCCCGGTAAAGCCGCGCAGGCTGGGCCGACAGAATGTCCTGCCGGAACAGTTTGGCATAACGCCAGAGCGAGACCTTGTCCGGGCGACTGGCCGGTTTGGGCGGCAGGGTCATGCGGCGACGGAGGTGTATTTGCTGACGGCGTGGTCGATCCGCGATTTGCTGGGCGGACGGTCGGCATAACGTTGGGCGAGCGTGAGCGGCCCGGCGGTGATTTGAAAGTAATCGTAATCCTTGGGCCGGTCGAAGGCGCAAAGGTACTGGAAATGCAGCCGGAAAAAGCGCCAGCGCAATTCCTTCCAGCGCTCGGGCGACAGCGTTTGCGTGAAGGCCGCCGAAAAGACCAGCGGCCACTTCTTGTCCGCAGGCGCCACCCCCGAGACCGACACCGGATCGCAAAGCGCAAAGGCGCAGCCGTCGCCCGGCGCGGTGACATCAACCCAAGCGAGTTCATCGCGGGCGCTGAGGTAACGCAGATCGGCCCGCAGGCGATGGGCGTCGGACAGGAAGGACACCATCGGCACAACCTGTCCCAGCGACAGGAACGACAGCGCCGGACCATGCGCAGGCACCCTGCCCTGACGGATCAGATCGGCCATGATGGACACGCCCAGATGCGCGCCGGACGAATGACCAACGACCAGAACCTCGTCCACATCGCTGCGCAGGGCTGCGGCGATGGCATCGGCAAAGACCGCGATCCGCGCCTCAAGCTCGGGCGGATTGGCCCCGCGTGACGAGGCGGAATAGGAATAATCATGCATCAGGTAATAGGCGAAGAACCTGCCGTCTTTCTTCTTGAACCAGCGCAGAAGGGCGATGAAAAGAACGACGCTCAGCATCCCCGCCAACGCATCCCCGGAAAAGCCGAGGTATGGTGCCAATACTGCCTTTCCGGCCCAGATCACCGCCGCCGCACCCAACAGCGCCAACATCAGTTGCAACAGCAGCATCCCCACCGGGTAAAGCGCCGCGATCACCGGTCCCTTGCGCAGCTTCATCAGCCGCCACAGCGCACCGGAGGCGATATAGACCCATGCCGTCCGCACCAATTGCAGGTAGGTCGCGGGGATCGACGTGCTCATGCTGTCGCGCACGATGTCTGACCAGACCAGAACTTCGACATCCGCATGGACCTGCGATCCGTCGATCCTCGCATCCACGGACCAGCCGTAATTTTCGCCCTTGGGTCCAGGTTTCAATGCGATCTCATAACCGGAGATCGCTGCCTGCTGCGTGCCCTCCTTGCGGTAAAGCTCGCGGTAGCGGCGCGGGTGAATCGGATCGTAACCGGGGATGTAGAACACCCGGCGCCTGGCCACCCTGTCTGATCCTGAACCCCGCATAGACCCTCTTGTCGGCATTTCGCATCGCCATAGCAAGGATTTCGGGCAAGACTATGGCGTCAGCCAAGCGTGGACAGCACCGGGAAGGTTTCCAGCAGCCAGAAGGCCAACGAGGTGAAAGCCCCGGTGATCATCATCACGCCCACAAGCACCAGCAATCCCCCCATGATCCGCTCGATCGTCTTCATATGCGGCTTGATGCGGTTCATCAGCCCCATCGCGCGGGTGATGAACATCGCGGCCAGCAGGAACGGGATGCCAAGCCCGGCGGCGTAGATCCCCAGCAGCAACGTGCCTTTGGCGACCGACGCCTCGGACGCCGCAATCGACAGGATCGCACCCAGCTGCGGGCCGATGCAGGGCGTCCAGCCGAATGCGAAGGCAAGGCCAAGCACGTAGGCACCGAAGCTGGACCCCCCCTTGTCGCCTGCGTCAAGCCGCGCTTCCTGATCCAGGAACGGGATACGGAACACGCCCAGAAAATGCAGGCCGAACATCGACGATGACAACGCCTGAAATACGGGCAAAAAGTATCTGATTTTGCAGGAAAAACGCGCCAAACGCCGAGGCCGTGAAGCCAAGGATCAGAAAGACCGTGCTGAGCCCCATGACAAAGAACAGCGCAGCGATCACCGCCTTGCGGCGGGCGGTGGCGACAGAGGACATATCATTCAATGTCACGCCGCTCATGTAGGCAAGATACGGCGGCACGATGGGCAGGACGCAGGGAGACAAAAAGCTGATGACGCCCGCAACCAGTGCGATCAGCATGGCGGGCAGAAGGCCCGCGTCTATCAGCTCTATTCCAAACATTCCGCATACCTAGCCTTGATCCGCGCCAGCGTCACGCGGACAATGGTCACAAGCCTGTGGACGTGGTGTAACAACTGGCCTATCTGGCGGATATGACCGTTCATGATCTCGATGCGACGGGCCTTCTGTGCCCCCTGCCCGTGCTGAAACTGCGCAAGCGGCTGGCGGGCATCAATGCGGGTGACTGCATGCGGCTGCGGGCAGATGATCCCGCCGCACTGGTCGATGTGCCCCATTTCTGTGCGGAAGCCGGTCATGTGCTGGTCGAGACCACGGATGAAGGCGACGCGCAGGTCTATCTGGTGCGCAAGGGCGGTTAGGGACTGACACGCAAAAGGCAGACCCGCAAGGGCCTGCCTTTGTTGTTCCTGTGTAGAAGAGCGTCAGCGGCCCAAGGACCACCAGCCCTTCTTCTTCGGCTTGTTGGCGGCTTCTTCGGCCAGAACCTCGGCCGATTTCACCGCTGGCGCCTCAGCTTCGGGCTTGGATGGCTGCCTGAGCGGCGGGCGCTTCGGGGGCCGGTGCCTCAGCTTCAGGCCGGGATGGCTCCTGAGTGGCGGGCGCTTCGGCGGCCTTTGCCTCGACCGCAGCGGCCTCCGCTGGCTCTGCCGCTTTGGCTTTCGGTGCCGCCCTTGGTTTGCGCGGGGCCCTTGGCTTGGCAGCCGGCTTTGCCTCTGCGCTGGCGTCACCCTCTGCAGCGTCGGCTTTAGGCTTTGGCTTGGCACGGCTGCGCGTGGTCTTGGGCTTCTCGGCCTTGACCTCTTCCGCCTGCGGTGCAGCTTCGGTGCCAGCGTCTGCCACCTGCGCCTCGTCCGCCTGCGGCGCTGCATCTGCGCTGGCATCCGCCACCTTTGCCTCATCCGGCTTCTTCGCCCGGCTCGACCGAGAGCGCGTGGACTTGGGCTTCGGCTTGGGGGCCTCTTGCTCGGTCGTTGCGGCCTCTACAGGTTCTGCCGCCTTGGCATCCGTGTCCGCCGCCGCTTCGGCCTCGACCTTGGATTTGGACGCGGTGGACCGGCTCCGGCTGCGGGTGGTCGGCTTTTTCGCCGGTGCCTCCGCCTTGTCGTCACCGGATTTCGCCTCTACCGCGTCGCTGGATTGATCCCCGTTCTGGCTTTCGCCGTTCTGGTTTGCCTCTCCACCGTTCTCGCCACCGTTCTCGCCATTGCCTGACCGGCCACGGCCACCCCGGCTGCGGCGACGCCGTCTGCGGCGCTTGGGTTTGCCCTCGCCGTCCTCGTCCTCGGACGTGTCCGGGCGGTTCTGGTCGCGGCTGCCGGTGTCCTTGTCACGGTTGCCGTTGTCCTTGCTTCTGGCGTGTTCCGCTTCCTCTGCCGCGTTTTCGGCGGCTTCGGCGGCGGCGGCTGCCTCTGCTTCGTCCTCGTCGATCTTGTCCATCAGCGACGTATCAACGGACACCACATGCGCACCGGGTTGTGGCAGGGCACGGGTGGCTGTCTTGAACTTCTCCATCGAGAAATCGGGGCTGACCAGATGCGGGTCACCTTCGATGCGCACGGACATGCCATAGCGGGCCTCGATCTGGGCCACATGTTCGCGCTTCTGGTTCATCAGGAAGTTCGCGATGCCCACGGGTGCCTTGATCAGCACCTCACGGGTCCGGCGACGGGTGCCTTCCTCTTCCATCTGGCGGATGATCGACAACGCAAGGTTGTCGTCCGAACGGATGAGACCGGTGCCGTGGCAGGCGCCACAGGGCTGTGTCGTCGCCTCGATCATGCCGGGACGCAGACGCTGGCGCGACATTTCCATCAGACCAAAGCCGGAAATCCGGCCCACCTGAATGCGCGCGCGGTCGGTCTTGAGCTTGTCCTTCATCATCTTCTCGACAGCGGCGTTGTTGCGCCGTTCGTCCATGTCGATGAAGTCGATCACGATCAGCCCCGCAAGGTCACGCAGGCGCAACTGGCGCGCCACTTCGGCGGCGGCCTCGAGGTTGGTCTTGGTCGCGGTCTGCTCGATCGAGCCTTCCTTGGTCGCGCGACCGGAGTTCACGTCGATGGCCACCAGCGCCTCGGTCACACCGATCACGATGTAGCCGCCAGAGGGCAGCTGCACCGTCGGGTTGAACATGCCGGCCAGATAACCCTCGACCTGATAGCGGGCGAAAAGCGGCAGGTTTTCCTCGTAGCGTTTCACGTTCTTGGCGTGGGACGGCATGATCATCTTCATGAAGTCCTTGGCGATGCGGTAGCCGCGCTCGCCTTCGACGAACACCTCGTCGATGTCGCGGTTGTAGAGATCGCGAATCGACCGTTTGATCAGATCGCCTTCCTCGTAGATCTTTGCCGGCGCGATGGATTTCAGCGTCAGCTCGCGGATCTGCTCCCACAGGCGCTGCAGATATTCGTAATCACGCTTGATCTCGGCACGGGTGCGCTTGGCCCCGGCGGTGCGCACGATCAGGCCCGCGCCGCGCGGCACGGTGATTTCGTTGGCGATTTCCTTGAGCTTCTTGCGGTCGGCGGCATTGGTGATCTTGCGGCTGATGCCGCCACCACGGGCGGTGTTGGGCATCAGAACGCAATAGCGACCGGCCAGCGACAGATAGGTGGTAAGTGCGGCACCCTTGTTGCCCCGCTCTTCCTTGACGACCTGCACCAGCAGGATCTGGCGAACCTTGATGACTTCCTGAATCTTGTACCGGCGCGGGCGCGGCTTGCGCGCCGGACGGATATCCTCGCTGTCGTCTTCGTCGGCGACCGATTCGATGCTTTCGTCCCTGGATGCGGCGTCGGAACCGGCGGTGTCGTCATCGTCATCAGTCTCGTCATCGCCTGCATGCGGCGTCTCGACAGGTGATTCCGCAACCCGCTCCATCGGAGAGGAAGCTTCATCGTCGCGCACCTCCACATCATCGTCCTCGCCCAGATCGACGGTTTCCATGCCTTCGATCTCGCTCGACGTCTTTGCGTCACCCGATGTCGCATCCTCGGCCTTGGGCTTGGCGCGGCTGCGCGAGCGTGACCGCTTGCTTGGCTTGGGATCTTCCTCGTCCTTGGCCTGCTGTTCGGCATAGGCGCGTTCTTCTTCCAGCAGCGCCTGACGGTCAGCCACGGGGATCTGGTAGTAATCAGGGTGAATTTCCGAGAACGCCAGGAACCCGTGACGGTTGCCGCCGTAGTCCACGAAAGCCGCCTGCAGCGACGGCTCGACGCGCGTCACCTTGGCGAGATATATGTTGCCAGCTAGCTGGCGTTTGTTCTCGGATTCAAAATCGAACTCCTCGACCTTGTTTCCGTCCACCACAACAACGCGGGTTTCCTCCGCGTGGGTGGCATCAATAAGCATTTTCTTAGGCATGTTTTCACTTTGCACAGCACATGCGCCAGCGGGTCCCCGGGGGGGCCGGCCCGCGTTGCGGTGTGGCTTGTCAGGGCGATGTGTGACGGCGCAAGGAGGGGGCCTTCAAAGGCCAGTCCGTTCCTGCTCGTAGCGTCTGCGCGCGTCATCGCGGTTCTTCTCCGACACGGGTCATGCGCTTCGGCACGCCGCATCCATTATATACTGCGCCCTTTTCGGGGCGGTGCCCCTCTGGGTGTCAGCGGTTCTTTGGCCGTTTCCGGCCCAATCGGTCTGCCTGCGGGCCCATCAAGGGGCGGCCACCGGCAGCGAAACTGTCATACGGGGCGGATGTGACGCGAAAGCGCGACAGAGCTCCGTACCACCTTGATAAGGGCTTTGGCCCTGCAAATACAATGGTCAATCTGTGGATCACGCCGCAAATCTGTTACGTAGGCCCGCTTGCTTGACAAAATCGGTCGTATCAGGCTCATCTGGCCAAAGATCACATTTTGTTGAATGCCCCGGTGCGCCACCGCCCCGGACCAAGACCCAAAGGACCAAACATGCCCTCTCTTCTGCGTGCCGCCCTCGTACTTTCTGTTCTGGGCGTCGCTGCCTGTGACGAACTGGCGGTTGCCGGTGATCCTGTCGCATTGGCTGATCTGCGCGGACAGAAAAGCTGTGTCGCTGCCGTGACCAGCGAAACGGGGGCCAGCGGCGTCGCGATCAACACAACGATCCCGGTGATCGAAGTGAACCGCTATATCGTCGATGTCCCGAATGCCGCCCCCTGGACCTGCGTGACCGATGCCAACGGCAACGCCACGGAGATCGTTCAGCGCCGCAACGGCTGACACCGCTACAGGAAGTCGGACCGCTGCAGGCCGTATTTCGCCATTTTCTCGTTCAGGGTCCGGCGCGGCAGGCACAATTCCTCCATCACGCTGGCGATGGAGCCCTTGTGACGGCGCATGGTGTTGTCGATCAGCATCCGTTCGAAAGCCTCGACGTATTCTTTCAGCGGTTTGCCTTCGGTGGTCATCACCGGCTGCATTTCCTCATGATCGGACATCAGCAGTGACGCGATGGTGCCAGAGCCGCGCCTTGACTGTAGCACGGCGCGTTCGGCCACATTGATCAGCTGGCGGACGTTTCCGGGCCATGGGGCCTGCAACAGCTGCGCCGCTTCCTGCGCGCTCACCTGCGGTGCCTCACAGCCGTATTCCTCGGCGAACTGATCGGACAACCGCGTGAAAAGCGTCAGAATGTCCTCACCCCGCTGGCGCAGCGGTGGCACGGTGATGCGCAGGGCCGCCAGACGGTAGAACAGATCCGAACGCAGCGCATCCTCGGACGTGCGGCCCGCTTCCTGCAGGTTCGAAATGGCGACGATCCGGGTCTCGGCAGGTGTCCCCTGCTCGTTGATCACGCTCAACAGACGCGCCTGCAACGTTTCCGACAGCGCCTCGATGTCTTCCAGCACCAGCGTGCCACCGCGGGCCTCTTCGATGGCGGGCAGCTGCGCGTCCTCGGGCTGCATCGGGCCGAACAACCGCTTGCTCAGCGCGTCCTCCTCCAGCGCCCCGCAGGACACCAGCACGAATTTCTTGCCCGCGCGTGACCCAACCGCGTGCAGCGCATGGGCCACCAATGTCTTGCCGGTCCCGGTCTCACCGTCGATCAGCACATGACCGTCCGCCTGCCCCAGATCGAGGATATCCTCGCGCAGACCGCTCCATCACCGGGCTCTGGCCGATCAGCTTTTTCATCAGCTGGCCGCCGTCGCTCAACTCGCGCCGCAAGGCACGGTTGTCCATCACCAGACGGCGCGCATTGGTCGCCTTCTTGGCAAGCTCGCTCATCCGGTCGGGGTTGAAGGGTTTCTCCAGAAAATCGAAGGCACCCACGCGCATCGCCTCGACCGCCATCGGCACATCGCCATGACCGGTGATCATGATCACCGGCAGCGCACTGTCATTGCCCATCAGCTTCTTCAGAAACTGCATCCCGTCCATGCCCGGCATCTTGATGTCGGAAATCACGATGCCCGGATAATCCGGCCCCAGCTTCTTCAGTGCGTCCTCTGCAGAGGCAAAGGTCTCCGTGTCATAGCCCGACAGGGCGAGCCACTGGCTGATGGACTGGCGCATGTCCTGTTCATCATCCACAATCGCGATCTTCATTGCCTGAGCCATCTGGTCTACTCCGCTGCTTCAACCGTGTTCCGTTCACCCATTATGGGCAGTTGCATCTCGAATACCGCGCCACCCGCCTGTCCGTTGCGGGCCGTCAGCCGTCCCCCGAGGTCGTTCACGATCCCCGAGGAGATGGCAAGCCCCAAGCCGACACCGTCACCGGGCTGCTTGGTGGTGTAGAACGGCTCGAACAGGGCATCGAGGTCTTCGATACCGGGTCCGTTGTCCCGCACCGTCAGCGACGCGGTCTCGCCTGCGGTCAGAATGATCTCGACCAGCGGGTTACGGGTAGATTTGGTGGCATCGAGCGCATTGCGCAAGAGGTTGACCATGACCTGTTCGATCCGCATCCGGTCGCCCATCACGAAAACCGGCTCTTCCGGCAGGATGCGGGCGATCTGGACCTGCCGCTGACGCAGTTGCGGTTCCATCATCGACAGGCTCGAGGCGAGGGCCGCGCCCATGTCCACAGGGGAAAACGCCTGCTGTCCCTTGCGGGCGTAGGATTTGAGCTGTCGGGTGATCGCGCCCATCCGCTCGATCAGGTCGTCGATACGGCCAAAGGACGACAGCGCCTCGTCAGGTCGGTTGCGCTTGAGCAAGAGCCGCGCGCCCGCCAGATACGTCTTCATCGCCGCAAGCGGCTGGTTCAATTCGTGGCTGACGGCGGCGGACATCTCGCCAAGGGCGGCCAGTTTGCTGGACTGCTCGAGGGTCTGTTCGGCCACCGCCAATGTCTCCTGGACGCGTTTGCGCTCAGCGATTTCCCGCTGCAAGGCCTGGTTCAATGCGCGAAGTTTGGCCGACTCGCGCTGGAAGATCGCCAACCGGCCCGCCGTGCGGCGGCTGAGGTAATAGAACGTCAGCGCCAGCAGGATCGCAAACCCCATGACTTCCAGCGCCAACACCCCGTTCACCCGCTCGCGCACGGATTCGTAGGTCGTGAAGCTGGTCATGCGCCAGCCCCGAAACGGGATCCGGCTTTCCAGCCGCATCACGGCCTCCCCCTGCAGATAGGCGTCGGGCGGCAGGGCGGTCCAGTCCGCGGTCGCCTTGATCGCCCGTTCGATGGCGTTCTGCGGCGGGTCATTGGCCAGCGCTTCGGCCTCCGTCAGACCGCGCCAGCGCGGCGAGGTGGCCAGAATGATGGCACCCGTGCTGTCGGTCACGATCACCGCGTCCGAAATCCCGGCCCAGGCGCGTTCGAACTTTTGCAGATCGACCTCGACGGCAATGACACCCAGCGTGCTGCCCCCATCGACGATCCGCCGTGAATAGGTGAACTTGTAGCCCCCCCCTTCCAGCTGGATCGTGGTAAAGATCGTGGCGTTGGACCGGATCGCATCGACGAAATAGGATTCCGACCGGTGCGCCGACCCAAGCCGGTTGCGGTCCGTCGCAGCCACCGTGCGCCCGTCGGTGTCGAACAACATCAGCGACGCCGCGCCGATTTCCTCGACAAAAGAGATAAGCCGCTGCGTCGACAGCGAATAATCCGCAGATTGCAAGGCCGAGATCAGCGTGGGGTCCCGCGCCAGAAGCTGCGGCACGATGGCATTCTGCCGCAACTCCGACAGCAGGTTGCCGCTGTAAAGGGCGATCCGCAGTTCGGCGCGGTTGCGGGTGCTTTCGGTGAAGCGGTCGGTCAGCAGCTTGTTGGTGACCGATATGACCAGAACGGCAACCACCATGAGGGCACCCACCGCAAGGCGCAGCCGCCATGAGTTCTTCATGCCAGAGGGAAGGTCGGCCGCTTGTGTCATGCGCGCAACTCTAGCGGTCGCAGGCTGCGCACTCAAGTCACGCCGTGGTCAGCGCGCCCGCCAATGCGCGGAAGAGCGCCGCCCCGTCCGTACCCCCATGCCCCGCGTCCGCCGCCCTTTCGGGGTGCGGCATCATCCCCAGCACCCTGCGGTTTTCCGACAGGATACCGGCAATGTCATCGCGCGCGCCGTTGGGGTTGTCGGTATAGCTGAACGCGATGCGGTCCGCGTCCTTCAGACGCGCCAGCGTCGCGTCGTCGGCAAAGTAGTTGCCGTCGTGATGGGCGATCGGAATGTCGATCACGTCACCCGCGTTGTAGCCTTCGGTAAAGGCACTGTCCGATGTCTCGACCCGCAGACCGACGGTCCTGCAGATGTACTTGAGCCCGGCATTGCGCAAAAGCGCACCGGGCAACATCCCGGTTTCGGTCAGAACCTGAAATCCGTTGCACACCCCCATGACGTATCCGCCCCGTTCGGCATGGGCCTTGACCGCCTTCACGATGGGCGATTGTGCCGCAATGGCACCGCAGCGCAGATAGTCGCCATAGGAAAACCCGCCGGGAATGCCCACAAGATCAACACCCTGCGGCAAATCGCTGTCCTTGTGCCAGACCATGTCGACCTGCATGCCCGCCGCCCGGCAGGCCACGGCCAGATCGCGGTCGCAGTTGGAACCCGGAAACACAACGACTGCGGCCTTCATCCCGCCATCTCCACCGAATAGGATTCGATCACCGTATTCGCCAGCAGCTTCTCGCACATGGCCGTCACATCGGCCTCGGTCGCGCCTTCGGCCAGATCAAGCTCGATCACCTTGCCCTGCCGCACAGCGTTGACCCCGTCAAAGCCCATGGCCCCCAGTGCATGACGCACCGCCTCGCCCTGCGGGTCCAGAACCCCGGTCTTCAACATCACGTGGACCCGTGCCTTCATGCTGCAATCCCCTGCTTCATCTTTCCATTACAACTCAATCCCGACGCCAGACCTAGTTGATCAGGGTCGGTTTGGTCATCGGCGTCGAGGTCTTGGGCATCACCCCCAACCGCCGCGCGACTTCCGTATAGGCGTCGGTCAGCGATCCCAGATCACGGCGGAAGACGTCCTTGTCCAGATGCCGCCCCGTCTCGATGTCCCACAACCGGCAGCTGTCGGGACTGATCTCGTCCGCGACGATCAGACGCTGGAAATCGCCGTCATAGACCCGACCGACTTCGATCTTGAAATCCACAAGCTTGATTCCCACGGCCATCATCACCCCGGACAGGAAATCGTTCACCCGCAGCGCAAGGCTGAGAATGTCTTCCATGTCCTGCTGGCTGGCCCAGCCGAAGGCTGCGATATGTTCTTCCGTGACCAGCGGATCACCCAGGGCGTCATCCTTGTAGCAATACTCGACAATCGGACGCGGCAGCTGCGTCCCTTCCTCGATCCCCAGCCGTTTGGACATCGTGCCCGCCGCGTAGTTGCGCACGATGATCTCCAGCGGCACGATCTCCACCTGACGCACAAGCTGTTCGCGCATGTTCAGACGTCTGATGAAATGCGTCGGCACCCCGATCTGGTTCAACCCGGTCATGAAATACTCGGACAGACGGTTGTTCAGCACGCCCTTGCCCTCGATCACGTCCTTTTTCTGGGCGTTGAAGGCGGTCGCGTCGTCCTTGAAGTACTGCACGATCGTGCCCGGTTCGGGGCCTTCGTACAGAATCTTGGCCTTGCCTTCGTAGATCTTCTTGCGCCGTGCCATTGGCATCCTTTCAGGATCATGGCTCGGGGGGCTCCGCAAGCCTGTTGACGGTCTCTTAGTCTATGGCCATGCATGCTGCAAGCGTGGCACCGCATCTTGTTTCCGCGAAGCCGCGTCTCCATGTGTCACAGCACATCAACCACCAGCAGGAGAACCAGCCATGAGCACGATGAAAGACCGCGAGAACGCATTCGAGAACAAATACGCCCACGACGCCGAAATGCAGTTCAAGGCAGAAGCCCGGCGCAACAAGCTCCTGGGCCTCTGGGCCGCGGATCTGATGGGCAAGACCGGCGATGCGGCGGCAGAATACGCCAAGGAGGTCGTTAAGGCGGACTTCGAGGAAGCGGGCGACGAGGATGTCTATCGCAAGGTGTCCGGCGATCTGGGCGACAAGGCGGACGAAAGCACGATCCGGGCCAAGATGGTCGAACTGATGGCGCAGGCCAAGGGGCAAGTGCTGGACGAACAAAGCTGATCCGCACCCCAAAGACCGTCTGACAGCCGACAATTTGATGCGCCTTTCTGTTGAAAGAGAGGCGCATTCCGCCTGACTTAGTGCCGCGCGTTAACGGATTGCCGTTCTTCTTGCGTCAAGTCTGCCCCCGGGTCGCATCGTCGGGGAAGGTCGGGCATGAAGCATGAAACAGGTGCCGTCACATGGACGGCGATGGGGCGGTTGACGGCGCCCTTGCTCATCATGGGCGTCAGCCTCTGGGCTTTAACAGGTCTGCTCGACAGCGGCCTGCTGGCCTCCTTGCCGGGTGCCATCGCCGCCCTCCCCGCGTCCGGTCTTGTGATCGCTGCGGGCTGGTGCGCGATCAGCCTCTGGGCGGTCGCGGCCTATGACGGGCTGGCACATCGCCATTTCCAGACCAACACAGATGCGCGGCTTGCGCGCCGCAGCGGCTTTGCCGCGATTGCCATCGCGCAAACCGTCGGCTTCGGCATCGTCAGCGGCGCGACGGTGCGCTGGCGGATGTTGCCGCATCTGGGTCTTGCCGGCGCGATGCGCCTGTCGGTCTTCGTCTCGATCACCTTCATCGCCGCCCTCGCCTTTCTGACCGCACTCGCCTGTCTGATCCTGCCCGCACCGGGCTGGACCACCCTGCCCGCGCTCGTGCTGGTATCAGGCGTGCCCGCAACCATCGCCGCACTCGGCTTTGCACCTGCCTGCGCCGGGCTGCGCCACCGCGCCCACATCCCCAGCCTGCGGGCCATTTCATCCATCCTCGGCTGGGCGGGGCTTGATCTGGTGGCGGCAGCACTGGCGCTCTTCGTGCTGATCCCTGCGCCCGAGTTGACCTTTGCGGTCTTCCTTCCGGTTTTCCTGCTGGCCTTGGGGGCCGCGATGCTGTCGGGTGCGCCGGGCGGTGTCGGCCCTTTCGAACTGACACTGATCGGACTGCTCCCGCAGGTGGCCCCCAGTGACTTGATCGCTGCCATCGTGGTGTTTCGGGGTCTCTACTATGCCTGCCCCGCCGTTCTGGCAGTCGTCTGTGTCTTTGCCCCGCGCCGCCCCGTCTTTCAGCAGGATCGCAGAGAACCAGTTCAGACAGACCACAGGCTCAGCGCGGAACAGGGTATCCTTGCCCAGAACGGCGGCAGATTGCTCGACCACGGCACCGGTTCCCTCGCGCTCTGGACGACGACGCAAACGGCCACGATGCTCTTTGACCCCACCCCCGGCACGGCCCGGGACGCGCTGACCCGGATCGAGGCCGAAGCCCGAGGTCGCGCCCGCACGGCCTGCGTCTATAAATGCGGCCCGCGCACAGCCCTTGCAGCGCGGGCGCGCGGCTGGGCCGTGGTCCGGATCGCCCAGGACTGCGTGATAGACCTGCGCGCCTACGATCTGGCGGACAGCCGGCGCAGCGGCCTGCGCCGCAAACTGCGCAAGGCTGAAAAGGCAGGCGTGCGCGTATCGCGCGCAACATCTCTGCCGCTGGACGCGATGGCCGCAATCGACAGCGCATGGCAGGATGCCCACGGCACGGCGCGCGGCGGGACGATGGGCCGCTTCTGCGCCCGCTATCTCGCAACCCAGGATGTCTATCTGGCCTTCCTGCACGACCGGCTTGTCGCCTTCGTCAGCTTTCACCGTGACGCCCATGCCCCCTGCCTTGATCTGGTCCGCCATCTGCCCGAAGTCCCTGACGGGACGATGCATCTGCTGATCCAATGCGCCATCGAGGCCTCCCGGGCAGACAACAAGGCTCACCTCAGTCTCGCTGCCGTGCCCTGCCCGCCCGCGTGGACCCGCCGTCTTGGACGGCTCAGCCGTCGCTTCGACAATCCGGGTCTGCGGCAATTCAAGGCCGCTTTCGCCCCGCGCTACACCCCGCGCTATGCCGCGGCACCGACGCCCATTGCCCTGAGCATCGCGCTGGCCGACATCGCAAGCGAAGTCCACAGGCCGCGCCCGATCGGAACCGGGTCCGCAGGACACACCCTGCCGCCTCATGATCAAGATGAGGAATATGAAGTTGCGTTGACCGCCTGAGCGTGGAAGGAAAAATCGACCCAAAGGAACAGGCACACCCCATGAGCAACGCTTTCACCGATCTTCTTGCCGAAAAGGGCTTTCTTCTGGCCGATGGCGCGACCGGCACGAACCTGTTCAACATGGGGCTGATGTCGGGCGAGCCGCCGGAGTTCTGGAACACGGACGAGCCGCAGAAGATCGTCGCCCTGTACAAAGGGGCCGTGGACGCGGGCAGCGACCTGTTCCTGACCAACAGCTTCGGCGCCAATGCCTCGCGCCTGAAACTGCACAATGCGGCCAAACGCGCCCACGAACTCAGCCGTGTCGCCGCCGAAATCGCCCGCGAAGTCGCGGATACCGCCGGGCGCACCGTGATCGTCGCAGGCTCCGTCGGTCCCACGGGCGAGATCATGGAGCCGGTGGGCACCCTCAGCCATGCCACCGCCGTCGAGATGTTCCACGAAACCGCCGACGGCCTGAAGGCGGGTGGTGCCGATATCGGCTGGCTTGAAACGATCAGCGCGGCAGAGGAATACCGCGCCGCCGCAGAAGGCTTTGCGCTGGCCGGTCTGCCCTGGTGCGGCACGATGAGTTTCGACACCGCAGGCCGCACGATGATGGGCCTGACCTCCGAAGGGATGGTCGATATGGTCGAGGGGCTGGACAATGCGCCGATGGCCTATGGTGCCAACTGCGGCACGGGCGCCTCGGACCTCCTGCGCACCGTGCTGGGGTTTCAGGGCAAGGGCAGCACCCGCCCGATCATCGCCAAGGGCAACGCCGGCATCCCGAAATATGTCGAAGGCCACATCCACTATGACGGCACACCCGAACTGATGGCGCAATACGCCGTGATGGCCCGCAACTGCGGTGCCTCCGTCATCGGCGGCTGCTGCGGCACGATGCCGGTCCACCTCGAAGCGATGCGCGCGGCACTCGACAGCACCCCAAAGGGCAGCCCGCCCGATCTGGACGAGATCAAGGCAGCGCTGGGTGATTTTTCCTCGGCCAGCGACGGCACGGACGGCGAAGGCCCGGTGCGCGCACCGCGTCGGGGGCGCAGACGGGGGTGAGA
>CAWCXM010000020.1:0-133557 GCA_963799505.1 uncultured Alphaproteobacteria bacterium | reverse complement strand
GCCAAGTTTCACAGCCTCGTCTGAAGGGCTTCCGGTTCCCTCGGTCCATCATCTCTTATGCCATCTGGGCGTACCATCGGTTTGGCCTGATCCTGCGCGATGTCGAAGATCTATTGGCGGAACGGGGCGTAATAGTCTCGGATGAAGCATCCGGGTGTGGTGCCAGCGGTTCGGAGAACGCAGATAGCGGCCAAGATCCGTCGCGATCGCCCGGTTCCCGCCGAGTTCACGAGATAGCCATCAGCCATCCCATAAAGGTTCTTATCTCCTTGCGGTCCTGATCGCCGTCGCGGCAAACAAAGTAAAGGCTGCTGTCGAGAGGAATCAAAACATCGTCAAGCCGCACCAACCTCCCAGCCTCTATGTCTCTGGCAGCCAACAATTGGCGCGCCAGTGCGACGCCTTGTCGGTCTATTGCAGCTTCCAATAAAGCTGCACTTTCAGAATCTGATCGTGTTTTGATGTGGAATTTTCTCTGGTAGAAGACCCGCAATCTCTGCCCACTTGTCCCAGCCCTGATGATAATCATGACGCAGCAGAGGCAGGCCAGCGATGTCCTTGGCTGCCATGGGCAGGGCAACCACACCTGCAAGTGACGGGGATGCGACCGTGATCAGCGCCTCATCGGCGATCTTCCGGGCGTAAAGCCCATCCCATTTCGGCACGCCAAAACGCAAAGCGACATCAACCTCTGACGTATCGAAATCGGTCAGGGTGTCAGCCGTGTCCAGATACAACGCGATCCCGGGATGCTGTGCATGAAACGATGGCAGACGGGGCACGAGCCATTTGAGTGCGACCGCGCCAGGTAGCGAGACCTTCAACGATTGACGCGCGTGCTGGCGTTTCACGTCCGAACTCCCCTTTGCAGGATTGCAAAGGCAGGGCGTGTCGATTGAAGCAACTGCGTGCCCTTGGCTGTGAGTACGACACCGCCTGCGCGACGATGGAACAAAGTGACCCCCAGATATGCCTCCAGCAGCTTGATTTGACGGCTCACCGCGCCGTGGGTGACGTGCAAGTGGTCTGCTGCCTTGCTGAGGCTGAGCAGTTTCTGCGCGGTCTCGTCAAAGGCTTGCAGCGCGCGCAGGTGCTGGAGATTTTCGATCATGTGAGTTTTCCTGACAGTTATCGCTGATAATCTCGTTAGGAAGGCGCTTAGCAAGGGGATATGACGGGAGTATCGAAAACTCTTTCGAACAAAACTGACTGTCCCAATGTGATTTCCAGCCGATGACACTTCACCATGCTACCGTATCAGCCATATCAAAACCCTATACCACGCTGGCCCTTTTGTGGTTGGTCGGTTCGACTTGCGCGTTCCCATTCTGGCGGCACCGCCTCTTGCGACGCGTATGTCAGAAAGCCTTGACCTAGGTTCAGCGGGCGTAGGTGCCGCAACGATGTTACCAATTATCGCCGTGGCGCTCGGTTCTATTCCGCGCCTGGCTCATCGCGCGCATTGGTCTGCGCCTTGGTATTGTTGGCGGTATCTGTGTCATGGTTGCGGCCTCCACGGCGCGTGCTCAGGTTCCGTCCGCAGCGCTTCTGTTTTCGGCGTCACTGATCATGGGGCTGGGCGTCGCCTTGTTCCAGACCGCCTTGCCTGCGGCGACGCGGGTCTGGACACCCGGACATGTGGCGCTTGGGAGTGCCGCATATCTTAATGGCATGATGGTCGGCGAATTGTCAGCGGCGGGTCTGACCTTGCCGGTGGTGCTTCCTTTGGCCGGAGGCGATTGGCGGCTGGCGCTTGTGCTCTGGGCGGTGCCAGCCACGTTGATTGCGGTATTGGTGATGATCGCTCGGTTACCGCAGGACCGAACACCTCCTGCATCAGGCAACATGCCCGGACTTTCTCGAAAAGGCGCGTTGCCGCGTTGGAATGACCGGCGCGTCTGGCAGTATGGGGTGTTGCTCGGCAGTTCTGTCGTCGCATTCTACGTGGTGAATGCCTATGCCGGGTCAGTGCTCCAAGCGCGCGGTGAAAAAGATGCACTCGCTGGACTATACTTCGCTTTCAACGCGATGCCGCTGCTGGCTTCGGTTGCCATTCTGATCGCGCCGCAGTGGATTGGATCACGCGGACCAATTGCCGTTGCTGCCTTGTGCGCGGCGATCGGACTGGCAGGGTTTCTCTTCCTCGGCGGCTGGGCCTCTTGGATATCCGCACTGGTCGTTGGTTTTGCGTCGACAGTGCAGCTCATCCTACTGACGTCGCTGCCGCCATCCATCGCCAATGGTGTTGCCGTAACGCGATTGAGTGCGGGCATGACCCTGATCGGTTTCACCGTGGCCTTTCTGCTCCCTTTGATCGGAGGTTGGCTGGCCGAGACAACCGGCAGGATCGAGACCGCATTGCTACCAGCCCTAGTGTTCATGCTTGCAGCGCTCACAGTTCTTGGACCCAGTGCCCGATATCCAGAATATGAATAGCAACTCTGACGTATCTGACGGTTCGGAGTTCACGCGAAGATAAAACATTCACTGGTTGCAGCCCGGCGGAATGGTGGCATTCAAAGCGACGGATTCGTTATGCATTACGGACGGTCGGCGATGTCAAAACGTGCGTGTTAAAGCATGCAGCTGTCACCTTGTCACATGCAACCAACAACCCCTTTCGAAACCCCAAGGATTAATGAAGATGTCTGGTGACCCGCTAAGTACAGATATTCGCTGCATGGCAGATTATCAGGAGGATGGGTGCGAACCAGACCTTCGCCGCGGCAAGCGGCAAGGTCCGGTGAGCTGACAAAGCTACCGCGCGCTGCACGTGCTCCAAGGTCCGGTTTGGCGAACCGTTCAAGAACAGTGGTTTTTGGAAAGTGGTGTGGATGCAGATAAGGACGGTTCGGAACGACCGCCCAACATATCGCAGTTCAGCGAATTGACTTTCAAAGTGTCCTGATTGCCTACTGCACCTCAACGGTTTCCAACTAAAATAGGTACCAAATATGCCACGGTTTCTGGTGCTTTTTCTTTATTTCACAGCAATATTTTTGCAAGCGGGCGCATATGGCCTGACCTTTATGCTGCCGCGTTTGTTCGAGAACTTTGGAGCAAACGAAAAAGTCGTCGGGGCAATGCTCGTCGTGACGACAATCTCCACTCTGGTAACAGTCTATTTTTCAGGGCACTTGTCTGACCTTTTTGGGCGCCTTCGCACGTTGAGCGCGGCGTGCATTGCCATTTCAGCGTCCCTTTTTCTGTATGGTATCATTGATACAGTGGGAGCCAGTTTGGTGGTCGCCAGCCTTTTGCTGGGGTGCGGCTGGGGATTGACCTATTCGCTTGGTCCCATTGTTCTGACCCGGCTTGTCCGTGCGGACGAAGAATTCCGCTTTTTTACCCTGCTTTCAGTATTCGTGATGGCCGGCTTCGGGCTTTCCCCCGTGCTTGCATCGCTTCTTGAAGGGTCAGGGTATTCCGTGCGCGGTGCTTTCTACGTCACGGCCACGTTGTGCATTGTAAGTGCGGTTCTGTTTTTCCTGCTAGATGGGCCGATCAAGGCGCACGCGATCAACCCCCGTGCCGAAGCACCATCACGGATCACCCTTACAGCGCTATCCGGTGTTTTGAAATCACGCGCAGTTTTACCAGTCGTCATGGTCAGCCTTGGCGCAAGCATCTTTGCAGGCTTAAACAACTTCCAGACGGTATTCGCTGATGCACGGGGCCTCAATTATGCGAATTTCTTTCTGACCTATACCATAACCGTGGTGGTTTTCAGATTGGTGCTTGCGCGCTTCAAGGGCGGGAAGAAACCCTATCTCACCATCGCATTTCTTCAATATATCATGTGTTTGAGCATCGTCATTTTCATATTCAGTGGCGCAAGCTTGCCTCTTTATCTGGTTGTCGCTGTCCTCTTCGGTGTTGGCTATGGTGTGTCTTACCCGATCCTCGTCGCCATGGCTGCGAATGACGCCAGAGACGATCTAAGTGCGCAGACCCTTCAGGTTTTTGCCTGACCTATTTATCGGGATATTCGGATTTCCGCTGATCGCAGGTTGGATGATCGTGGAGGTGGGCACACGACCACTTTTAACGCTCATCGCCACGTTGGCAGTCATAGAGGCAACGATGGCGCTCCGTCGTGCGATGGCATGATGCTTTGAGCTTATTCGATAGCTCAAAATATCCTCGTCCATGGAACAGCTGAAAACAACCTCGATTGACGCTGTCACAATCCCCGTTCCAAACCCAAGGCATTGTTGAAGGTTTTTGGCCGCCTCGTGACAGCCGGCATTCGCCGCGTACCAGGATTCTGGCCAGATGGGCTCGCACCAGACCTTCGCCGCGGCTCCACCTCAAAAGATAGTACGTTGAAGCATTGAATGTCAGCTTCCTTCGGGTGCGAAATTTGACATTACATCCGCAGCGAATGTCCGCGTTCCGCCCTTGGTGTTGAGCGTCGGGAACGGCCCGTAGCCGACATCTGACCTCATGTTCCGATGCTGCGGTTGCAGCCCGCAGAGACGCCATTCGCTGCAAATCTAATCTAAGAAGTATGCATTCGGGCAGCGTAGGAGTACTCACCAAAAGATGGTCGCCTTGTATCCTTAAGTCACAAACCGTATTGTGCCCATGCTGATCATTGAGCGGCATTTCTCGAGCAACTGAACCGTGTTGATACGGATGAAAAACTAAAGGGCAAAGAACCCGCATTGGACGCAAAACTTCGTTACGTAAGCCTATTTAGTGGATGCGGCGGCCTAGATTGGGGCTTTGAAGCTGCAGGGTTTCGGTGTGTCGAAGCTTTTGAGAAGGACAGAAGTTCCTGTGACACGTTCGAGGAGAATTTCACAGCGAAGATGAGACGCTGTGATATCTCAAACCAACGCGTAGACGATTTCGCGACCCTAAGTGATGCTGATCTGTTGCTTGCTGGTCCTCCTTGTCAGGGCTTTTCGACAGTTGGGAAGAATGATCCAAACGATGCTCGCAACTCTTTACTTACGCTGACGGCAAAAATAGCTGCTAAACACAAACCTCGCATGGTCGTAATCGAAAACGTTCCAGGTCTGCTCAGCGCCAGAAACGCCGACAACTTCAATAATGTCGTCGGTATTCTAAGGGACGCAGACTATGAGGTCAGCCATCAGCTGTTTGACTTGCATGACTTCGGAGTTCCACAGACCAGAAAGCGAGTGATCATTGTTGGCAGGCATCGGGGACCTAAAGTCGATCTCTCTTTGAAGAGTTTACCTCGGCAGAGCCTACGAAACGCTCTTGAAGACCTCCAGAGAAGCACTTGGGCTCAGTGCGGACCCTAAGATGAGCAAAGTGACGAGCATCGGATAGCCGCACAATTCTACCGGGGCAAAAGCTCTCAAACGTTCGTTCCGGTGATAACGCTGTTCACACCTGGGAAATTCCTGCTGTATACGGCGTTGTTACCTACGAAGAGGCTTCCCTATTGGAAACTATGGTGCGGCTGCGGAGGCAAAACCGGCAGCGTGATTTGGTGATGCTGATCCAGTGCCTTTCTCAGCCCTCCAAAAAGCGTTTGGCTCTAGAGCTCTTCCAATCGTCGAAAATCACTTCTCAGAAGATATGTCGAGAAATTGGGGAGCACTTCGATCTTTCCAGAACGTTCAATGGAAAGTTTAGACGCTTAGAGTGGGAAAAGGCCGCACCCACCGTCCACACTCGTTTTGGCCAAGCAAGGTTCTTTTTGCACCCTGACGAACCTAGGGGTTTTACTTACTTTGAAGCAGCCCGACTGCAAACTTTCCCGGACGAGTTCTGTTTCTGGAACGGAAGCACGAATTTCACTATGATTGGGAATGCTGTACCGCCGAAGTTCGCAGAACATCTGGCCAAACATATTCGCAATAGTTGGACCGCACATTGAATAAACGCGATCTACAAGTCCTGCTGAACTCATGGTTCATGGACATGAATAATGAAGATCTGGACCTTTTGGACGTAAAGAACAAAGTCGATTTCTTAGAGCGCCAACTCTATCAAGAATATGTCCCAACTCAAGGAGCGGGCCACCCAGACTTCGGCTCAAGACTTGCAGCTTGGATAGGCTCGGCGCAGAACGAGGCAGATCAAATTTCGCTCTATCGCACAGTACTCGGTAACCGTTGAGGTCAAACAAGATGTAACGATCTCTCGAACTGCAACCTTCAGGGAGGTCGTGACACTGGTTTCACAACGAATCGATCTGAAATCCTTTTCTAGGCAACGGCCGAGGATAGCTTGCGAGATGCTATGAGCGCTGTTGCATACACTCGCTTTACCGACAGCTTCGACCTTCCCACATTTCTCCGTATCAACAATGTTCAAGGCCAATCTGCTAGATTTACTTGGCGAGATCATGAAACGACATGGGATGAAGCTGCATTCAATAGAAACGTTTTGGAGGTCTCGAGTGTACGTCCGCGAAGGTATCTTGTGATCTTTGAAGATTTTGTCGGCAGCGGTTCCCAGATCTTCCGAGCGCTCCGTCTTATACAGAGCCTGCAAGTTAATGTGGAAGTGCTCATTTGCCCCGTCGTTATTTGTCCGGATGGAGCCGAACTTTGTCGAACGATCGCTGCCGCAAACACCAACATTACGTACCGACCGATACTCGAATTGAAACCGAGAGTCTCCTTCAATCAACTCCTCAGCCGGGCGAGCCAGCTGATTTTCCACGGATTAGAAGCTCGCTGGACAGTGTTCATCCGCTCGTAACAAACCATGGAGGCTCTGCGATGCAGCAATTTGGACCCTACGGTTTTGGGCCCGATGGAGGAACGGGTGGTCTTGTGGTAAAATACGACAACTGCCCCGACAACACCGTCCCTAGCATTCACAGAGGTAACTCACCGTTATGGGAGCCCCTGTTCCTTAGAAATTCGCGAAAACTTGAAGATGACCTCTAACCCATTCCGCGAGCTTTACCTGACAAAGTCCATCTCGTCCGAAAACTTCGTGAAGATCTTCAGTCCAGTGCTATTGAACGACAACGAGGTTTTAAGCATTTTTCATCCAGGAAACGTCATAGTGACGGGACTGCAAGGTTCCGGAAAATCGGCGCTTCTGAACCTCCTAAACCCGAGAATACTGAACGAATTTGCCAAAAGCATTGAAGACTGGCCTCTTCCAGAAGAGTGCTCTTCTTTCTACTCGTGTGCGATCAACTTGCGAACCAGTGGGGCGCTTGATTTTGGGCAAAGGCCAATACCGAATGCAAAAGAACAAGATGAATATATGCATGTTGGTTTGCATTTTGGCGATTTTTTAAATTACTGGCTGCTGGATGACTTGCTCAAAAATATCGAGGACTTGTCCATAGGGCGACACTCAGCACTGACAAGCAAGCTTGAGATTCAACCGAACGCTCGCAATTTCGACAAGTTCGCCAAGAAGCTTTCACAACATAAGTGCTGGTTCGGTTCAATGGCCAACGTCAACTCGCTTTCGGACCTTCGCGATAAGATTACAACTCGCATCAACTCCTATGAGAGCTTTCTTAGTTACAATTCCGATCTTGGCTCGGACGTTCTAAGTACGAAAACACGACCTGGCGAACCGCTTGCCATCGCAGTGGAGCTACTCCGGACTGAGGGTGTTGTTACTGACGACTACCCGTTTTTCGTTGTCATTGATCAGTTCGAAGACCTGATGGATCTTGAAGAACGTGTTACTGGCAACCTTTCAGGCATCTTCCGAAGTGTTGTACTCAAGATGCTTGGCAGCCGTGATGAACGAATATCTTATAGGTTGGGAGCACGCCCATATTCGATTTCGCAGGACTTTCAAGGTTTCGGGAGCGGTTCCTTCACTGAAGAAATGCGCGAATACAACATAGTGCATTTGAATGAACTTCTCATTAGGCGCGAAAGCTCCAGAGGGCTTTTCCCAAGATTTTGCGATGACGTATTCAAACGCCGTCTTCGGACGGTTTTTTCAGAAGAACAATTAGACCAGGTAAGAACAATCCGGCATGTGTTCGGGCGAACGCCTACCCCGAAGAAAAAGTCTCATCTGTTGTCAAAAAAAACTTAGATGGAATTGTCTCACCAGATCCAGATTGGCCTGACAGTTGGAGTGAGATGTTGATTGAGAAAGCCAAGGCTGATCCCCTTAGCGCGAAGCTAGGGGAAGCTTGGATCAGACGGAAGCTCGCAAGGGACGAAGACGTCAG
The DNA here is from genome assembly GCA_963799505.1 of uncultured Alphaproteobacteria bacterium. Taxonomy (GTDB): domain Bacteria; phylum Pseudomonadota; class Alphaproteobacteria; order Rhodobacterales; family Rhodobacteraceae; genus Sulfitobacter. The sequence goes on along the minus strand of CAWCXM010000020.1, from coordinate 125,414 downwards.
CGACGATCAAATAGCGAATGAGGCATGGCAGGAAGGTCGTTGGTGGATCAAAGAACGCAAGCAGCAAGCGATGATGCAAGCGATCTCAAAAAAGCGCCAACGTATGGTGTGGTATGGCGAAGACGACATCATCAGCTTGTCAAGTCGAAATATTTACGTTTTTCTGAGCCTAAGCCAGTTTATCTGGAGTGAGTACCTTAGAAGCGATCCTCAACAACCGGGCGTACTTCCAAATCCAATTCCTCACGACGTCCAAAATCTAGGGATACATTCGTGTAGTACATACTGGATGAGGAAAGTAAGGGCCGAACCGAAAGGAGGCGACGACCAACTCCGTTTTCTAAATACAATCGGTTCTGCTTTCAGGGAACTTCTCAGGCAAGACATTCAAATGTCTTATCCTGGTAGGAATGGTTTTTCGATCTATCTCCGTGACCTGCAGGAAGCAGAGCTGATCGATGAGCCAGTTTCTTAATGGCTGTGTGGCCTACGGAGCGCTTGAAAAGTACCGTCACACGCCAAAGTCGGGTGGCAAGGGTCAAGCGGTCAAGTGGTATCTCGCCTCGATACTTACGCCTCACTTTCAGATCCCAACGCCCCACACCAAAGAGCCTTATTATGCGAAAATTGATGAGGTCAACAGCTGGATCGATAAGTCCAACGTCCACCTTAAATGGCTCAAGACCGGCAACGGACATCAGTTGGAACTCGATACTCATTAGGAAACAGTGTCTCAGTGCTTATTTATAACGACAATTCCGTCCGTGGGGCAGACTGCATGGCCTGTTCGCGAACCTACCCGATGGTAATTGGGGAATATTAGGATGCCTCGCGACAGAAGAACGGTGTGTTGCCGCGTATTCAGCAATGTCGAACGTTCGGAATTTCTCCGAGCGGCTCTTCTTTGACCTCAAAGACAAAGAGTTCATCCATTGCGGCTGTCCGTGAGGAGATTGACAGAAAGAAGAGGGTCAACAGGGATGCTCTGATTACACTTGGATTGCGAGAAGAGGATGTTTTTTGTGAGGACCTAATGGCTCCGTTTAGTCGGTTCGACGCGGAGATAGAGCGATATCTGAGCCAGCTAACTTCGACCAATCTTGTCATCGACATCACGAGCTTACCGAAGAGGGTCTTCTTTTGGATCGTGAAGAAAGCACTCAATTGCCCTTCCAGGCTTGAGAACATCATCGTTACCTACACAGAGCCGGAGCGCTACGCCATGGGTCAGTTGGCTGAAAACCCGGAGGAGTGGGATGCACTTCCTGGATTTAGGGAGGCGAGGCGATCACCTTCGGCTCAAAAGCTGATAATCGGTGTGGGATTTGAGTCTCTAGGGCTTCCAAGCTTGGTTGAGGCTGGTCTTTTTTCAGATTCTGAAATTGTGTTCTTGATGCCTTTCCCTGCACAGCCGAACAGAGCGCACAAGAATTGGGAATTCATACGCAGTATTTTTCCAAACCCCGCGGACGGTAACTTCGTCCTAAGAAGGGTGGACAACGCGAACCTTCCTGAGGTCTACAATCTCCTTCTAACTCTGGGCGAGAACGGACAAATACCGGTTTCCTTTGCGCCATTTGGCCCAAAGCCAGTGTCGCTTGCGATGGCACTTTATGCGTCAAGGTTTGACGGTGATGACGCAAAGACAAGTGTCTACTACACACAACCCACCTTCTACCCACCAGATTACTCCGTTGGGATCGGGCTCGATGAGGGGCAACCAGCGGTTACATGTTACGCTTTAAGGATTAGAGGCCAGAACATTTATTGACGGAGTCTGAACTTGGGTCTCGATCAACGTTTTTGTTGTTGGGCTGCTTCACTGCAAGCTGGATGTCCGCTTTAGCATCCCATCGCAAACTACTTGCATGTGCAGCGAAGGTCCGCAATCCGCCGTGAGGGCTACCAGCGCGACATAAAACATGCCCTTCTACTTTTCTCATTTTTCCGTCATAGGTAGATAGGTTTGCAACGGGATCAAGGTTTTCGTTTGATTGGCCTTATTTTCATTGTTTTCCTAGCGGACGCCCCCTCCGCCATAAATAGTACTGCCTCAAAGCTTCTGTTGCTGAGTGTCCGTTTATGCCCATTATAGGGAGCATCAAATTTGTGGGATGCAAAACAATGACACAGCCAAATAAGCAGTACGTTTCAATCAAATTTCTTTGTAAACGTTACGGTATCGTTCGTGAAACGATCTACAAATATATGAAGGACTACGACTTCCCCCGCCAACATAAATTGACACCAGGTTCTGCCAGATGGTTGTTGTCTGAGGTCGAAGCCTGGGAAGCTGAGCGGGAAGCTTGTTGATGATCATAGCGATGGTCTACAAACTGATCATATCGAATAAATGCAAACAAAAACAAAGTATTGCGCAAAATTGCGTGGCGCTGTATACGGGGCGAGCATGTTCACCTATGCGAGTTTTTGGTTAAGGGGTGTCGGGGTGTCACTTTTGCCCGTGACAGGACAATTGCCCGCCCCCGACCAAAACGCTTAGGACGTTCATAATAGGTCGGATGACCAATGCTGAGCGAAAGATCAGCGCACCGAGTTGGATGGCTCAAAGTAACTAAGACGCCATGACAGGCGGCTAACCAAAAAATTCAACTTAGGTAAGAAACATGGCTTTCCCTTTCCGTCCGCGCACTTTTGCGTTGAATTCAGTAGTAAATCCATCTGCATTCAACAACTCACAAACTCAAAGCATAGATCAAGCCCGCGCATTTATTGATGCACTTGGTGGTGGTGTCTTTGACTTTAGATGTATTCATGACAAGAACCGTGGCATTAAGGCTGAAAATTTCAGAGGCACCATTGATGAAGTGTGGCCAAATTTGCTGGCCTACAACCAACTTGGTTATGGTTGTTTTGCTGTAATTAACCAGTCTAATGGTGGGCGCGTCCTAGCTGAAAACATCATCAATATCAGGGCGCAATTTGTTGATTTGGACAACCTTACTGCGATGCAAAATCTGCGACGTGCTGATGATTGGGCAATCAAACCATCCTTTATGGTGCAAAGCAGCGCAAACAAAGCACATGTGTTTTGGCCTGTTGTTCCCTACCAAGGGAATGAACGTTTTAGTGTAACACAACAAAAGCTTATCCAGTTCTTCGACGGTGATCCTGCCTGCTGGGATGCGCCGCGCGTAATGCGTTTACCTGGCACATTCCATCTGAAAGGTGACCCGCAGCTAGTAACCTGTCACCAGCTATCAGGTTATGGCATGGTCACGCCTGTTGATGCGTTGGAACTGGCCTTGGCACACATCAATGTGGTTAGCAGCGGCGGTGAACGTGCTGAATTGGGTGATCCTGAAAAAGCAGCGCCTAGTTTGCAATGGTTACAATTTGCTTTGGAAAACGCGGACCCCAACGAAATGAACCGTAGCGATTGGGTGGCCTTTGCAGCCGCCGTCAAGCAGTCTGGTTGGTCGCTCACTGATCCTGATAGCCTCTACAGCATGTGGTCGTCTTGGTGCAGCCGGTATGAGCATAATGACCCTGCCGAGAACCTCAAACAATGGAACAGCATTCAGAACGCGCAGTTGGGGTGGAAGTCGATTGAATATCGCGTACCGGCCGTCAGGGCGCATGCGCAGTTCTCAGGCGTAACACAACCTCAAACCGTTTCAGCGGCCCCGCAGCTAGGGCAGGCACAGCCTAAAGGCTCACACATACCAGAGCCGCCTGTGATGAATTGTACGGGTGAACTGCTGACCGCATTGGAACAACAGTCTTACTTTGCGGGGTGTGTCTTAATCGGACCCAAAAACCGCATCATGAATGGGCGCGGAATAACCTATGATCCTGGCGGGTTCATCAGCCAATATGGTGGCAAGAAATTCATCATTGATGGGCAAGGTAAGGCAACAGATGACCCTTGGAAAGCGGCCACACGTTCAACGCTATGGACAATCCCAAAGGTGGACGGAACACGGTTTCTGCCGAACGAAGCGGCTGGTAAAATTATAACTGACAATGCAGGTTTGACAGCAGTTAACACTTATGTTCCTGTCACCATCCCACATGTGCAAGGCGACGTCACACCTTTCTTACAGCATCTTGCAAAAATTCTACCAAACCCTGACGACCAACGAATTTTGGTTGAGTTCCTTGCCCATAACGTGAAGTTCCCAGGCAGCAAAATTCCGTGGGCACCACTCATTCAATCCGCTGAAGGTGTAGGGAAAAATGCCTTTAAAGCGGTGATGCGTTACGGGATGGATGCTCGCTATTTTTATCAACCCAAAGCGAAGCAACTGAATGAAAGCGGTTCTAAGTTCAATGGTTGGATGGAGGGTAAGTTATTCTACATCGTCGACGAAATCAGGACCGATGAGAAACGCGACATGGTCGAAACGCTAAAACCGTTTATTAGTGAAATTGAACTTGAAATCGAAGGTAAAGGTTCAAATCAAGTTATGGGCGATACACCTGGCAACTGGATGTTCTTTAGCAACTGGAAAGACGCAATCCCGGTAAACAAGAATGGCAGGCGTTGGTCGATATTTTACAGCGTTTTGCAGTCGCATGATGATATCGTGCGGGCTGGCATGAACGACGCCTACTTCAATCGGTTATATGATTGGTTGGGCGGGGCCGAAAATGGTGGTCACTACACAGGCCTAAAAATCGTCACCAACTACCTTATGAACCACCCCATCGAACGCAAAGGGCTTCCCGTCCGTGCGCCTCGGACAAGTAGTTTCGATGAAGCCTTGATTGAAAGCCGTGGTTGGCTGGAACAAATGATAATGGAAGCGGTTGATATCGGTGATCGCGGCTTTAGATCGGGATGGATTAGCACCAAGGCGCTACAGGAATTCTTAGCAGAGCAGCGAAAGACCGCAGCGACAAAAACAATCGCAAAGGCGTTGGGTGATCTTGGGTTTCATAAGATTGGTCGCGTTAAGGTCGCTGGCCCCGACAGAGACAGCTATGTTTGGCACACCAACCCGAATGAAAATATCCTGAGCTATTTACCAACACAGATGTTTCTATAATTTAACTGATCGTTTGGGCGCAACGACCCGTTTGGGCCAGATGATAATCCACATAGCCCAAAATTTAAAACACAATTTCAGATACTTAATATAATTTGGGCTAAATGGGCTAAAGGCTAAATACCCTACCGCTCAGCCCCCAGTACACCCGCATTAGGACGTCAGGGTGTAATCTCTCATATTATTAATTTCTCTCTCTTATCTAAGCTATTTAGCCCATTTAGCCCAAAAGGGTGTAATGCATTGAAATATATATAGAAAAAATGGGCTAAATTCTTGGGCTAAATATGTTAAGCAATGCCATTAAGCCCAGGCAGCACTTAAAGTGTTGATATGTATAGGCAAAAATAATTGCTGTTAAGCCCACACGTCCAATCACGCACATTGAACAGCATTTTCAAGATAATGGGTTATTATTATGATTGTGGGGCTGTGAAACTCGACGGGCGTGATAAATCTTGCCACCTACCGAATTCCGTTCCAAAGCGGACCACTGGTCCGCCAAGCAAGACTGATAATACAACACAAACTATTAAGAATGACAATTTGTCTACCATCCTATCTGCCATTGACGACTCAGATTGCATAAAGGCAGGTCGGTCACCGCTCATGTTATATTTGTTGACCAAGACAGCAATCATCTGAAATTTTCACGTAACCTATTGTTTTTAAATTGTTTAATGTCGATTTAAGTGGACGCCTGACACTTGCGGCTGGTAAACGTCAGACAGCATCTAAATCTAACAATGGGACCAGTTATGTTCACTCTAGTCAAAAGACAGCCAGACCTTCTCCACGCTCAAACTCATGATGGTATTGTACCGCCGCTGACGTGGCCTTCAAAATGCAATGACACGCCTTTGCAGAAGCCGATGGCTGACTTGGATACGGCAATGGAATAAGTTGTTAAAACTCTGATCCAAGACAGTGCTGATTTGAATGATGATGGTTATTTGAAGGCGACAAAAGAGCGCAGCAAACAGTACGTGAAAGGTCCGTTCAATGTTGTTCGCAAGGCAATTGTTGCGGAGAGAATTACATTGAAAAATAGAAAAGCTGAAATGCGGTCTGTTGACGGTGACGAAAGCCTTTTCCCAGAATTACGAGTTAAACTGATGGCCCGCCCGCCAAGAGAACGTGTTACTCTATTGCTGCAAACAGAACACTATCCAACGTTGGCCGCTGCAATGGAAATTGGAAGGGACATGTTGGAAATAGAGGCAACTATCTGGCCCCGCTTCGAACAGCACTCCGCTATCGTCCGTCACCTATATGGCCCTGGTGCAAACTACCAACCTGCTGATGTGACAATGGACAACCTTACGCCGTACGAACCGGACTGGCCCGCAATCCGCAAGGATGCGGAAGCTAGGTATGCTGCACTGATGGCGACGGATGACATGATTGAAACGGCAGATCGTTATTTGGCGACAATTATCCCGTTCATCGCAGGCAGCACTGCAAACTTGTCGAACCGCGAAGTCTATGACCTCTTGGTTGCAGCCTAACCATGACTTGCAATCGTTCAAAATTACGCATCGTTGGACCAGTTATTTTGCCGACTGGTCCAACTGTCACGATGGCGAACTTACTCGTAATTTTAGGCGTGACACGGGAAACGCTACGGGTTTGGAGGCAGTCCGATTTTCCGGCTGGCTTCAAGCAGGGGCGTGACAAGTGGTTCATTACCGCACACGTCCAAAATTTTCTTGAAGCCAACTGTGTAGAGTGCAAATGACAGATGCCGATGAAACCCGTTTAACAACGGATCGTGATCACAAAGGTCGATTTGTGGCGGGGCCAGCAAACGTTGGCAGGCCCGTGGGGTCTAAGAACCGACTGGCAAACGGTGCTTTGGCAGATTTACGATCAATGACGCCAGATGCCGTTGAAGTGGTCCGCACTGCGATATCTAACGGCGACATTAAAACAGCCACGTGGTTGTTGGAACGAATGCTTCCGGCACAGCGTGTAGTGGAACTTCCTGGAGCAGAAGTTCAAGACGTTATCAACGCACTCACAGCGGGGGATATCAGCCCCCATGAGGCCTCTGTGATTGCCCGTAGCATTGCCCATCTTAAGAACGTGTCTGAGATTGATGAACTACGTGATCAAGTCGAACAACTCGGACGACTTTTGCGCGGTGATAAGTGATGGCAAACGTTCAATCATTGTTGGTGAAAGCCAAAGCACTGTACCGAAAAGCATTGGCTGATCAGCCTGTAGACCCACTTGCGGACCTCACACCTGAAGAACGGCACTACCATCAGTTTTGGTGGGCGAAATTTAGGACTGCCAACCTAAGCACGCCTGAAGCTTTCTACGCTGCGGCAATCAATCGGCAAGGTTGGACACCAAATTGTATGCTGGACCGCTCTAAAGTAACCAACGAAATGACCTTGCAAGATGCCGCTGATTTATACTGCGACCAACTAGGACAAGAATCATGAAGCTGATCGTGAAAGCCGTGTTGCATCCTAAACTATTCTTAATTGGTATATCTGAAGACCAGTCAATCATTATGCATATCTCAGCCGCAGATTTTGATGCTGACCACGGTAAAAATGCCGCTCAGAAAATGCTGGTTGATCCAAAGGTTAAGATTGAGCGTTTTGAATGTCTAACGTTTAATAATCATCTGGACTGGGGGGCTTCAGACAACAACCATGATTTTAGCGTGAATGGCTACTTTCTTTGTCATTTGATGATATCGATTGCGGCGAACCGTTCAGATCGGACTGCAAAAGACCCTGATCTGAAAGCACTATTTGACCGTCAAACTGATTTTTATGACGCAATGGATTGGTTCGATGAAGTTGGTCAGCACGTAATTAATGGAACAATGCCGCCAGCCGACAGGCCAGATTTACTAGGCAAGTTAAGTTTAGCTCTGGCAAAAAATCCGCATCTTATGACCCTTTATGTCTCACGGGGCGGCAAGTCATAGATTTTGCATTTCATCCAATCTGCACGATCTAAACGTTACCAGCGGGTCATTCGGTTTCGGACCCGCTGGTAACAAATCCAATTATGCCGATCTTGGGAACTCTGGACCAACGGCACGTTCAATGCGCCACGCAAGATCGCGATCATGGCCGCATCGTTTACATTTGAACTCTTTGGCGACGTCGTTAATCGCGACGTACTTATGAAATCGGGCGTATAATACGTGTGGTGCGACCATGAAAACCATATGGCAGGCAGGGCATGTAACCACCAATACATCTTGTCCGGTCAGATCATGCACTTTTATAGCAAACTTCAATCCAAGCGTAACGGGTTGATAGGGCAATGGGGACAGTCCTTAGCGGTACGCGCAAGCACATAACATGAACACACCAGCAATCAATGCACTTCAGCAGTAACCCTATGTGGCTGTCTGAAGCGATATGTGGCCACATGTAGCCCCGCATCTTAGGTAGACACATCGGCCACCAATTAATCCTGAAGGAAAATTATTCAATGATTTCAATGGATAATGGCGGAGAGACAGGGATTCGAACCCTGGGAAGGCTTGCACCCTCAACGGTTTTCGAGACCGCCCCGTTCGACCACTCCGGCACCTCTCCGCGAAGGATCTTGGGAGGGCAAATAGCCAAGGTCGCGGGGAGGGGCAAGGGCATTTGCGCTCAATTGCGCCGGGCGTGCGGCTTTTCGATAAAATCCATTGCCATCGGGGTTGGATCACCTAGGCTTCGGGCCTAGATGACAGGCAAGAAAAGGATCATCCCATGTACCCCATCCTGCGCATTTCCTGGCTTTCGGTCGGCCTCGTCTGTCTTCTGGCCCTCAGCCTGCAAACACAACCGGCAAAGGCCGCCGAGACGGAGAAGGTCGAGGCCTTTCTCGAGGTCACGGGTTTTGACGTGGCGCTCGAGAGCATCCGGCTGTCGGCGGATTCCGCACCGCAGATGCTGGGGATGGAGGCGGATGATTTCGGGTCCGAGTGGTCGCGTCTGGTGGGCGAAGTCTTTGAGACCGAACTGATGCACGACATGGCGATCGAGATCCTGAGCAAGACGATGTCGGACGATCTGCTGACACACGCGATGGATTTCTACGCCAGCGACCTGGGGAAGCGGCTGGTCGTGGCCGAGAACGCGTCACACATGATGGAAGATGACGCGCTCAAATCCGAAAGCGGCGAGGCGATCGTCGCGGGACTGGTGCGTCTGGGATCGCCGCGGGTGGATATCCTGAACAGGCTCAATGCGGCCAGTGACGTGGAAGACGGCGCAATCCGCGCCATTCAGGAAGTGCAGATCCGTTTCCTGATGGCGGCAGCCGGCGCGGGCGTCTTCGAGTTGCAGATGGACGAGCCTGATCTGAGAGAAGCCCTGCGCGCGCAGGAAGGAGAGATGCGGACGTCGATCCGGGCCAATGCGCTGGCGAACGCGGCCTACACCTATCAGGCGTTTTCCGACGACGAGGTTGCAGCATACGCCGATGCGCTGGCCGAGCCCGAGATGCAGGAGGTCTATGCGCTGATGAACGCCGTGCAATACGAGATCATGGCAAACAGGTTCGAGGTCGTTGCGAGCCGTCTGTCGGGTATGCAGCCCAGTCAGGATCTTTGATGCGTCGCGCCTTTCTGATCGCGCCTCTTCTTGTGCTGCTGGCCACTGGCTCTGCCTGGGCGGATGCCCGCATGAACGTGCTTGTCGATGTGCTCAGGCTGGACGAGGCCGCCACCATCCTCAGCGAAGAAGGCATGGCGCAGGCCGCGAACCTGAATACCGAGATGCTGGACGGGCAGGGCGGGGCGGGTTGGGCCATGCAGGTGGAAAGCATCTATGCGCCCGCTCTCATGGTGGAACGGGTGCGCGAGGAACTGGAGCAGGAGCTGAGCCCGGACGCCGTGGAAGAGGTCATTGCCTTTTACGCCACGACGGGGGGCAGCCAGATCATCGAGCTTGAGAACGCTGCCCGACGCGCCATTCAGGAACCGGACGTGGAAGAGGCCGCCCGCGCGCGCTTTGTCGCGCTTGAAGGGAGCGATGATCCGAGGTTGGCGCTGATCACCCGCTATGTCGAGGACGGCGACATGGTGGCCCGCAACGTGACAAGCGCGATGAATTCCAACTACCAGTTCCTGCGCGGGCTGGTCGACGGGGACGGCATCGAGATGAGCGAGGAGGATATCCTGAAGGATGCTGCCGGTGATGTCGGAGAAAGCACCGATGATACCTCCCAATGGCTTCACGGGTATCTTCTGCTGGCCTACTCCCCCTTGGAACTCGAGGATCTTGAGGCCTATGTGACGTTTTCGGCCAGCGAGGCCGGTCAGGCGCTGAACCGGGCGCTGTTTCGCGGGTTCGGAAAGGCCTACGAGGATATTTCATATGCCCTGGGGCGGGCCGTTGCGCTGAACATGACGGCCAAGGATCTCTGAGGGCCGGTTCGCCAAAACAGGCGACAAAAGGCCGAAAAACCGGGTCGAAGGCGCTTGACTTGGCCCCGTAATCCCCCGATAAGCCCGCATCCCGGCAGGACAACCTGCGTCGGGACCATTTTCAATGACGCCCCAAGGGCGCGCTGTTCGAGGTGGATGCGGGGGAACCCGGTCCGAAACGCCCTGACGGGGACCACAGAACGCGGCAACATGAAGGAAGACGCGATGTTCGCAGTCATCAAGACTGGCGGAAAGCAATACAAGGTCGCCGCGGGCGACATGCTCCGGGTGGAGCGTATTGCAGCAAACGCCGGTGACAAGGTACTTTTCAACGAGGTTCTGATGCTTGGTGGCGACAGCCCCAAGGTCGGCGCACCGTTGATCGAGGACGCAGGCGTCGAAGCCGAAGTCGTCGATCAGATCAAGGGCGAGAAGACCATCAACTTCGTCAAGCGCCGCCGGAAGCATTCGTCCAAGCGCACCAAGGGTCACCGCCAGAAGCTGACGCTGGTCCGCATCGGCGAGATCATGGCGACAGGGGCTGGCAAGTCCAAGACGATGACAGCCATCGGGACGGGCTCCGTGCCTGCCGCGCAGAAGGCCGCCATCGAAGAGCGTTACACGTTCAACCGCGCCGATCAGGCCGAAATGAAAAAGCGTGTGAAGACGGGCGAAGCGGAAGAGAAGTCAGCAAAACCCGCGCCGACGAAGAAGGCCGAGACAAAGGCCGACGCGCCAAAGGCTGAAAAGACAGAGGCCGCACCAAAGGCCGAGAAGAAAGCCGCACCCAAGAAAGCGGCCAAGGCGGACGGCGATGATCTGACGCAGATCTCCGGCGTTGGTCCCGTGATCGTCAAGAAGCTGCATGCCGAGGGTGTCACCACATTCGCGCAGATCGCCGCATGGACAGACGCGGACGTGGAAGCTATTGAAGAGAAACTGTCGTTCAAGGGTCGTGTCGGTCGTGAAGACTGGATCGCACAGGCCAAAGAACTGGCTAAAGGCTAAGGAGAGACCAAATGGCACATAAAAAAGCAGGCGGCTCATCCCGTAACGGACGCGACTCAGCTGGTCGTCGTCTTGGTGTGAAGAAGTACGGCGGCGAAGTTGTCGTTCCCGGCAATATCATCGTGCGTCAGCGCGGCACGAAGTTCTGGCCCGGTCAGAACGTCGGCATGGGCAAGGATCACACGATCTTTGCGGTTGTCGATGGCAACGTTCAGTTCCACAAGGGCCTGAAGAACCGCACATTCATTTCCGTGACACCGGTGGCCGAGGCCGCAGAATAAGCCGCACCCGCAGGATTTGACAAAATTTCAAGGGATCGGCGGTAACGCCGGTCCCTTTCTCTTTTCACCACAGGTATTCAGACCAGGACGCCCTCCCACCCAAGGAGCACGCCTCATGCAGACAACGATCCAGCGCCCCACCCTCACGGATGGCCCGGTACGTCTGCGCGCGCCGCAGGCGGAGGATGTCGCCGCCCGGTTCAAACTGGGCAATACCCCCGAAATTCACCACATGTTCGGTGCCGACCCCGCCACCGTTCAGCCCATCACCAAGGCGCAGGCGACATCCTGGGTCCACGCGCAGGAGGTCGAACCGCTGGCCTGGGTGATCGACTACCGCAAGCGGTTGGCCGGAGCGCTGCGCCTGCATTCGCTGGACCCTCACGACCGCCGCGCGAGCCTTGCCATCGGCATCCTGAACCCCAAGCTGCTGGGCAAGGGGATCGGCACGCGGGCGATGCATCTGATCGTGGCCCATGCCTTTGGACCGCTGGGATTGCACCGGCTGACCTTGCGGGTGGTCGATTACAACGACCGCGCCATTGCTGCCTACAAGAAGGTGGGTTTTCTGGTCGAAGGCCGCGAACGCGAATCCGCCCGCGTCGGTGACACATGGCATGATGACATGATCATGGGGCTGCTTGCCTCCGAGTATGGCAAGGCGCGGGCGGCATGAGCATCGCACTTGTCCCTCTTGCCGTTTTCGCGGCCAGCCAGGTCGGCACGCCGGGTCCGGCCAATATGGCGCTCATGGCCACCGGGGCGCGTTTCGGCTTTCGCGCGGCCCTGCCGTTCGTGGCCGGGGTGGCGCTTGGCAAGCAGTTGATCATCTGGCCCATCGGCTTTGGCCTCATGCAACTGGCCGAAAGCGTTCCTTTGTTGTTTCAGGCGCTCAAGTACATCTCGGCTGCCTATATCATCTGGCTGGCGTGGAAGGTCGCGAACCTGCGGCTGGGACAAGGTGGTGGGACCGAAAAGGCGCCCGGCTTTGCCGCCGGTCTCATCGTGCATCCGCTGAACCCCAAGGCCTGGGCGATGATCGTAGGCAGTTTCACCGCCTTCGTCGGCCCCGGCACCAGCACCCTGGCCGCAACGGCCACCATCGCCGCCGTCCTGCTGGGCTGCCAGATCATCCTGCACCCCGTCTGGACGCTGGCCGGTGACAGGATCGCCAAAACCGTTGCAGGCACCGCAGCGGAACCCTATCTGATGTGGACATTGGCTGGCCTGACCGTCGCCTCTGTCCTGTTCGTATTGTTCGGAGGAGGAACATGACGATGCAAATGCAAGCTATTGTAAACCAACCCGTGATCGAGACGGAGCGCTTTGATCTGCGCCCGCTGCGCCGCTCAGATCTGGGCCTTATCGAAATGTACGCAGGCGATGTGCGGGTGGCCAGCAATACCACGTCCATCCCGCATCCACTGCCGCCCGGTGTGATCGAGGCCTTCATCGCCCGCGCCGTCGCAGAGCAGCGCGATTTCGACTGCTGGGCGATGGATGGCAGCAAATCGGGCGGGGCGGAGGTGATGGGGCTCATCACCCTGTCGCGGCTGGACCGCAACCAATCCGAGGTGGGCTTCTGGGTGGCACCGGCGTTCTGGAACACACATCTGGCTTCCGATGCGGTCATGGCGCTGGTCAGCGCCAATCCGCTGCGCAATCAGGCGATGTTCGCCACGGTCTTTCAGGACAACCCGGCCTCCGCCAAGGTGATGACCAACGCGGGGTTTGTCTATCTGGGCGACGCCGAAACCTATTGTCTGGCACGCGACGCTGCCGTACCCACATGGACGTACAGCCGCAAACTGTAGGCGTCCCCGAAAGGCAACCCCATGAAATTCCTCGACCTGTGCAAAGTCTACATCCGTTCCGGCGCGGGCGGCGGGGGATGTATTTCGTTCCGGCGCGAGAAGTTCATCGAATACGGTGGTCCCGACGGCGGTGACGGCGGCGGCGGCGGATCTGTCTGGGCCGAGGCCGTGGACGGGCTGAACACCTTGATCGACTTTCGCTATCAGCAGCATTTCTTTGCCAAGAACGGCCAGCCGGGCATGGGCAAGCAGCGCACCGGCAAGGATGGGGACGACATCGTACTGCGCGTGCCCGTGGGCACCGAGATTCTGGACGAAGATCAGGAAACCGTCATCGCCGACATGACCGAAGTGGGCCAACGTGTTGAACTGGCACGCGGGGGCAATGGCGGCTGGGGCAACCTGCATTTCAAATCCGCCACCAATCAGGCACCGCGCCGGTCCAATCCGGGGCAGGACGGGGTGGAGCGGACGCTCTGGCTGCGGCTGAAGCTGATTGCCGATGTCGGCTTGCTGGGTCTGCCCAACGCGGGCAAATCGACGTTTCTGGCCGCCACCTCAAACGCGCGACCCAAGATCGCCGATTACCCGTTCACCACCTTGCATCCCAACCTTGGCGTGGTGGGCGTGGACAACACCGAATTCGTGGTCGCGGACATTCCGGGCCTGATCGAAGGCGCCTCCGAAGGCCGTGGGTTGGGCGATTTGTTTCTGGGCCATGTAGAACGCTGCGCGGTCCTGCTGCATCTGGTGGATGGCACGTCCGAGACGGTGGCGGAAGACTATCAGACCATCATCACCGAGCTTGAGGCCTATGCCACCGAATTGGCCGCGAAACCGCGCATCACGGTGCTGAACAAGATTGATGCATTGGATGAAGAAGAACGCGCAACAGCTTTGAAGAAATTGGAAAAAGCCAGCGGCGGTCCGGTGATGCAGATGTCCGGCGTCGCCCGCGAGAACGTCACGGAAGTGTTGCGCGCCCTGCGCGGAGAGATCGACGACGACCGTCTGCGTCACAAGACACCTGAGGAGCCTCAATCGTGGCAACCCTGACATCGGCAAGACGGCTGGTCGTCAAGATCGGGTCGGCGCTGCTGGTGGACCGGCATACCGGGGCCTTGCGGGCCGAATGGCTGTCGGCGCTGGCCGAGGACGTGCGCTGGCTCAAGAGTTTGGGCTGTGATGTGGTGCTGGTGTCATCCGGTTCCATCGCGCTGGGGCGTGTCGTTCTGGGGCTGCCTGCAACCGCGCTGCCCTTGGAACAATCGCAAGCCGCCGCTGCCGTGGGACAGATCAGGCTTGCCCGCGCCTATGAGGAGGTGCTCGCCCCGCATGGCATCATCACCGCGCAAGTGCTTGTGACCCTTGAGGATTCCGCCGACCGCAAGCGATACCTCAACAGCCGTGCCACGATGGAGCAGTTGCTGAACCTTGGCGTGGTGCCCATCGTGAACGAAAACGACACCGTGGCCACGGACGAGATCCGCTTTGGCGACAACGACCGTCTGGCCGCGCAGATCGCCGTGACGGTGGGTGCGGACCAGTTGATCCTGCTGTCGGACGTGGACGGCTTCTATTCCGCCAACCCCAGCGAGGACGCAACCGCGCGCCGCTACGATGTGATCGACACGATCACATCTGAGATCGAAGCCATGGCGGGAGATGCCGGGTCGGGGCTCAGCAAGGGCGGCATGAAGACCAAACTGATGGCTGCCCGGACCGCGACGGCGGCGGGGTGCGCGATGGCGATCACCGAAGGGTCGGTGATGCGGCCCCTGCGCGCTTTGCAGGACGGGTGCGAATGCCACATGGTTCACCGCCCAGACCGATCCGCAAGCCGCGCGCAAACGCTGGATCGCAGCCATGAAGCCGCGGGGGTCCGTCACGCTGGACGCGGGGGCCGTCACTGCAATGAGCAAGGGCAAATCGCTGCTGCCTGCGGGCATCACGGCGGTTTCAGGCCCGTTCGAGCGCGGCGATTCCGTGTCCCTCCTTGATCCGTCGGGCCGGGTGATCGGCAGCGGCCTCAGCCGGTATTCCTCGGTCGAAGCGACGCAGATCAAGGGCCACCAGAGCGCGGAAATCGAAAAGCTTTTGGGCTATCCGGGCCGGGCTGCTTTGATACACCGCGACGATATGGCAATATAGGGCCGAGTTCCCGACCGAAAAGACTTCAACTTACGGAAGTAAGCACATGAAAGACCAAGAAAATATTCCCGCCTTGATGGCCGATATCGGCCAGCGGGCGAAATCCGCCGCGGCCGAGCTTGCCTCTGCCACAGCAGAGCGCAAACACGCCGCCCTGATCAGTGCGGCCGATGCCGTCTGGCAGAACCGCGCCGAAATCCTGGAGGCCAATGCCAAGGATCTGGCCTATGGCCGCGAGAAAGGTCTGACGGACGCGATGATGGACCGCCTGATGCTGGACGAGGGCCGTATTCAGGGCATGGTGGACGGGTTGCGCGCCGTGGCCGACCAAGCCGATCCGGTGGGTGAAACCCTCGCCGAATGGGACCAGCCCAGCGGTCTGCACATCAAACGGGTCCGCACCCCCCTGGGGGTCGTCGGGGTGATCTATGAAAGTCGTCCCAATGTGACCGCGGACGCGGGCGCGCTGTGCCTCAAGGCCGGGAACGCGGTGATCCTGCGCGGTGGGTCCGAAAGCTTTCATTCCTCCCGCGCCATTCACGCCTGTCTGCAGCAGGGTCTGCGCGATGCCAACCTGCCAGAGGATGCGATCCAGCTTGTGCCGACCCGCGACCGCGCAGCTGTCAGCGAAATGCTGACCATGTCCGGTACCATCGACGTGATCGTGCCCCGTGGTGGCAAGGGTCTGGTCGGGCTGGTGCAGCGCGAGGCACGGGTGCCGGTTTTTGCCCATCTGGAAGGCATCGTGCACATCTATATTGATGCGGAGGCAGATCCGGAAAAGGCGCTCAAGATCGTGCTGAACGCCAAGACCCGGCGCACGGGCATTTGCGGCGCGGCGGAGTGTCTGCTGATCCACGAGGGCATTGCGGGCACGATCGGGCAGGGGGTGTTGCGTGCATTGATCGACGCAGGCGTCGAAGTGCGTGGGGATGCGGCGCTGCAGAAGGTGGCAGGCGTCGTGCCTGCGACGCAGGACGATTGGGGCCATGAATACCTCGACATGATCATCGCCGCCCGAACGGTCAGCGGCGTCGACGAAGCGATTGCCCATATCCGCAAATACGGGTCCAACCACACGGATTGCATCATCACGGAAGATGCCGGGACGGTGGAAACCTTCATGAACCGGCTCGATTCCGCGATCCTGATGCACAACGTTTCAACCCAGTTCGCCGATGGTGGCGAGTTCGGGATGGGGGCAGAGATCGGCATCGCCACAGGCAAGATGCACGCACGGGGGCCTGTCGGTGCGGCGCAACTGACCAGCTTCAAGTATCTCGTGACCGGGAATGGGGCCGTGCGCGGCTAGAATGACAAAAGGATCGTCGTGTCGTCAGAGCGGCAGGTCACGCGGCGACCGGCATCCTTGGCGACGAGAGGCAGAAGCGCGAACTGGACGTGCGACGGTTTGACGTCTACGTCCGTTCCTGCGCCCGACAGCAGGCCCCACAGCGCCGCATCCACATTGAGGCGGTCCGCATTTCCCGTCAGGGTCCATGCGGATTTCTGGGAGGTGACGGCGATGCGCCCGCCGTAGGGCATGGCGCTTTCGATACAAAGCACAGCCAGAAGCGCCATCCGCACCTCGGCGCGCTGCACCGGTTCCGCAAGATCCCAGACGACAGCCGTGCGCCCGCCGCCGTAGAGGTCTCGCAGGATGGACTGAACCTCGGCCGCGCCGACCATCTGATCCCCCGCCGCCCCAAAGGCGATGCGGAAGAACCGGATCCGGGCGCTGGCATTTCCGACGCTTTCCCCGATCAGACCGATTTCAGGACCGGCGGCATCGCCCGACATGCTGAGCAGTTCCAGACCATTGTTGATCGCCCCGATGGGGGATATGAGGTCATGGCAGATACGGCTGCCGATCAAAGCCGCCAAGGCGCTGCTCATGTCGGGCACCGGCACAGGGTGGACCGGAAAGGACGCAGAATGGATGACTTGAACGCGATGATGACACCGGGCATGTTGGTGCGCCATCCCGACCGGCCGGATTGGGGCACAGGACAGGTCCAAAGCAATATCGCTGGCAAGGTGACAGTGAATTTTCGCGATGAAGGCAAGGTTGTCATAGACAGTTTCCGCGTTGGTTTGATGCCCGTCTTTGATGATTGAACTTGGTTGCCAAATCATTAACGCGAAAAACTGGAAGAAGAGCATGATCTGTTCATATGCAATCACAGGATGTGTATCATTGCAAGCCTGCACGTCGAGGTGGGGTCGGCGGCATTTTTCCATCTGTGCAAGCCCTTGGGCCGGAAAATGCGCGGGACAGGTATGACCAGAGCCGCCTCAGCAGATTTCGAGGTGACGCTGGCACAAAGTGCGCAGGATCTGCGGGACGCGCAAAGGTTGCGGTATGACGTCTTTGTCAGTGAGTTGGGCGGCGGCGGGCCGATGGTGGACCATTGTGCCAAGCTGGAACAGGACGCGTTCGATCCGTTCTACGATCACCTCCTGCTGCGGGAACTGCGCGGCGGTGCGGTGGTCGGCGTCTACCGCCTGATGCATCCCGAAAATGCCGCGCGGGCAGGGGGGTACTATTCCGCAGGAGAGTTCGATTTGACGCCGCTGCTGACATCCGGGCGGCGGGTGCTGGAGCTGGGCCGGTCCTGCGTTCATCGGGATTACCGCGGGGGCATGGCGATGTTCCATCTGTGGTCTGCCTTGGCGCGCTATGTCGCCGAGCACCGGATCGACGTGCTTTTTGGCGCGGCGAGCTTTCATGGCACCGACCCCGACCCCATCGCAGCGCCGCTGACCCTGTTGCACCATCGCCATCTGGCACCGCCCGAACTGCGGGTGCGCGCCTTGGAAAAGTCATTTCAGAACATGGACCTGATCGCCGAAGCTGATCTTGATCTGAAGGCCGCGATGCGGCAGATGCCAAGTCTCATCAAAGCCTATCTGCGGCTGGGTGGCTATGTCGGAGAAGGCGCTTTTGTCGATCACGCCTTCAACACGGTGGATGTTTGCCTGATCATGGACACCGCGCGCCTGTCCGACCGGCAGGCACGCCTTTACGGCGGGCAGGGGGCATGATCCAGCCCTGGGACAGCGACGCCCCGGTGCCGACCCCGCATATCGGTCTCGCCGGTTGGCTGCGTGTTGTGGTGCGCGGTGCCGCACTTGCGTTGCTGGTGTTCGGCGGTCTCGCGCTGCTCTTGCTGGTCCGACTGGTGGAGCGGCCAGTCTTTGGCCTGCACCGGCCCATCACGCCGGGCATCACGACCTTCGTCTGCCGCTGGGCCCTGCGCATCATTGGCCTGCGTCACCGGATCATCGGCAGCCCGATGACCGGCAGAGGCGCTGTGCTGGCCAACCATACGTCCTGGCTTGACATCTTTGTGCTGAACGCGGCCAAGCGGGTCTATTTCGTATCGAAATCCGAAGTCGCGGGATGGCCGGGCATCGGCTGGCTGGCCCGTGCCACGGGCACGATGTTCATCGAACGCAACGCCGCCCGCGCCCGCGAGCAAACGCTTCTGCTGCGCGACAGGCTGTTGGCGGGTCACAAACTGTTGTTCTTTCCCGAAGGCACCAGCACTGACGGATTGCAGGTTTTACCTTTCAAAACAACGCTTTTTGAAGCGTTTTTCGCAGAGGACTTGAAGAACGAGATCGCGGTCCAGCCGGTCAGTGTCTACTACCGCGCGCCCGTAACCGAAGACAAAAGACTGTACGGGTGGTGGGGTGACACGTCTTTCGGGTCGCATCTGCTGATCACCCTGGCACAATCGCCGCAAGGGGAGGTCGAGGTGATCTATCACGCGCCGCTGGCGGTGAAGGACCATGACAGCCGCAAAGCGCTGGCCAGGGCCTGCGAAACGGCTGTCCGGCAGGGGCATCAGGCGGCCCTGTCACGGGCCGCACAGATGGAAACCTGATCTACTTCTTGTAGGCGAAGGCGGAATCCGGCACGGCACCGGTCTTGCCACCGACATTCCAGTCCATTTCCAGACAGGCCGTTCCCTTGCGCTGGAAATAGATCGCCTCGATCGCGTACCAACCGGCGACCGGGACGCTGACGTCTTTCACACCGGCAGGCTCGCAGCCATGGATGCCATCGTTGAAGGCGACCTCCTTGCCGCCGATGCTGGCCTGGATGCCGTCATTGCTGATGATGTTTACCTTGTAGGTGCCGGGCGCGTCGAACTTGATGAAGCCTGAGATCTTCGCCGCGACCTTTTGCGCCTTTTTCGACGTCAGAGCGAGGTCTCCTTCGGTGTTGTCGGTATAGGAAAGACCGCGCAGGGCAGGGCCCGCCTTGGCTTTGCTGACCGCCGACGCGGCATCGTCAATGCTGCGCACATCGCCCGGATAGGCGTATGCGACGGACAGGCCCGCGGCCAGTTCGCTCGCTTTGGGCTGCGGGTCGGCGGGGGTGAGCGCAAGCGGCGCGGCAAAAGCCGGAGCGCCGAGAAGGACTGAAGTTGCAAGAGCACGTAAAAACATGGGGTCTCCTTGGGTAAGAACCATCTTGAGCGGAGTTTGCGCCACTTCCACCGCGGCTGTCCATCGAAAATCCGGGAAAATGCTGCGCCGCGCAGCCACGTCAGCATTGCCGCTTGCATCACCCGTGGCACTGACCTAGAAGGCGCTCACTTGAACCCGCAGTCGGGGTTGGGCCGTTTGGGGAGAAATCCCAAACTGTCCGCCGGTTGGTCGCGAAAACGATCATACCCCCGATGAGGCTAAACCGGAAAGGTAAACCAACATGGCTCTTCCAGAGTTCTCCATGCGCCAATTGCTTGAAGCAGGCGTACACTTCGGCCACCAGACGCAGCGCTGGAACCCTCGCATGGGTCCGTATATCTACGGCGCGCGTAACGGCATCCACATCATGGACCTGACCCAGACCGTCCCCATGCTGGACGATGCGCTGAAAGTCATCCGTGACACCGTCGCCAAGGGCGGCAGCATTCTCTTCGTCGGCACCAAGCGTCAGGCAGCACAGCCCATCGCGGAAGCCGCAGAGAAATGCGCACAGTATTACATGAACCACCGCTGGCTGGGCGGCACGCTGACCAACTGGCAGACCGTGTCGAAATCCATCCAGCGCCTGAAATCCATCGACGAACAGTTCGAGCGCGGCTTCGAGGGCCTGACCAAGAAAGAACGTCTGGGCATGGAGCGTGACCAGGGCAAGCTTCAGGCTTCCTTGGGCGGTATCCGCGAGATGGGCGGTCGTCCTGACCTGATCTTCGTCATCGACGTCAAGAAAGAAGCGCTGGCGATTGCCGAAGCCAACAAGCTGGGCATCCCGGTCGTGGCCGTGGTCGACACCAACTGCTCGCCAGACGGCATCGACTATATCATTCCCGGCAACGACGACGCGGCCCGCGCCATCGGTCTTTACTGCGATCTGGCCTCCCGCGCCGCACTTGACGGCATGTCCGCACAACTGGGTGCTGCCGGTGTCGATCTGGGCGCGATGGAAGAAGCCCCCGCCGAGGAAGCGCTGGAAAGCACCGGTGTCGAAGTCGGCAATGCCTCCGAGGAAACCGTGTCGAACGACGCGATGGCCAAGGACGCGGTATACGACATCGAATCCAAGAAAGAGACGCTGGAAAAAGCGAAAAGCTGATTTCCGTCATGGACTTGAAACGGGGGCAGGGGATACCTGCCTCCACCCGTTTTGACATATAGGAGAACCACGAGATGGCGATTACAGCATCTATGGTGAAAGAACTGCGCGAAACCACCGGCGCGGGCATGATGGACGCCAAGAAGGCGCTGACCGAAAACGACGGCGACATGGAAGCCGCCGTTGACTGGTTGCGCACCAAGGGTCTGGCAAAAGCGGCCAAGAAATCCGGCCGCACGGCTGCGGAAGGTCTGGTTGCGGTCAAGGTCGACGGCGGCCACGGTGTTGCCGTCGAGGTGAACTCGGAAACCGACTTCGTCGCCAAGAACTCCGACTTCCAGAACATGGTGTCTGGAATCGCGGACGTGGCGCTGACCGTCTCCGACATCGACGCGCTCAAGGCGGCCGAGTTGAATGGCAAACCCGTCGAGACCGTGATCACCGATGCGATTGCGACCATCGGCGAGAACATGTCGGTGCGCCGGATGGCGGCCATCGACGGCGAAATCGTCGTGTCCTACGTCCACAACGCCGCAGCCCCCGGTCTGGGCAACATCGGCGTTCTGGTCGCCATGAACGGTGGTGACGAGGCGTTCGGCAAGCAGGTGGCGATGCACATCGCGGCCACGAACCCTGCGTCCCTGTCCGAAGACGATCTGGACCCATCCGTGGTCGAGAAGGAAAAGCAGGTCCAGATGGACATCGCCCGCGAAAGCGGCAAGCCCGAAGCGGTGATCGAAAAGATGATCGTGGGCCGCATGAAGAAGTACATGTCCGAAGTGACACTGGTAAACCAGCAGTTCGTCATCAACCCGGACATCACCGTCAGCGACGCAGCCAAGGAAGCGGGTGCGACGATCACCGGTTTTGTGCGTCTGGAAGTGGGCGAAGGCATCGAAGTGGTGAAGGAAGATTTCGCCGCAGAGGTTGCAAAAGCCGCTAAAGGCTAAACCGTTCAAGACTGCCAGAAAGGGGCGGCGCATCCGATTGCGCCGCCCTTTTTGCGTTGTGGATAAAATGAAAGCGGACCGCGCTGCCACGCGGTCCGCCGCCCTCCCGAAACCGGGATTGGAGTCGTAATCAACCCGGTTGCGAAGATCGAAGAATACGCCTCCACAGATCCGGAACCTGAAAAGAGCCTTGAAATCACAAGGAGTTACAGGGTGTTGTTCCCTTGGTTTAACCAGTAGTCGGGAACAGCTTCACCTTGCGTCAACGAGGCCTGCGACGCGAGTAGGGGATTCCTTACCTTTGTGTAAAAACAAGGGGAAGAAATTTTTCCCGCCGTCAAATCTGACGACGCTCAGACGTCCAGTACGAACATCTGGTTGGCGAAAGCCGCCTTGAGCACCGCCTGGGCCGTCGTCTCCACCGACAGCGCTTCGCGCGCCAGACGCAGGTGTTTTTCCACCGTGGCAGAGGTCAGGCCCATGAGCACAGCGATGTCCTGCATGGTCTTGCCGTCCCCGACCCATTCAAGCGCCTCGCGCTGGCGCTTGGTCAGGCTACGGTTGGGCGCACTGTAGGGCAGCGTCAGGATCTTCAGATGAGCAACGTCGTTCATGAGCTTGATATCGTTGCCATGTTCGCCCCAGACTGCATCGACGTCCTGTTGGGTCATGTCGGGTCTTGCGGTCAGCGCGATGGCACCTTTGGACCGCGCGGAAATGGATTTGAAGCTGACGGTATAGCCCGCATGGACCTTCATGCGACGGTTGAAATCCAGAACGCGCTGTTCCGCCGGTGTCATGGTCCGCTGGCGCACCATTTCGTCCAACACGGTCCAGCTGCAGGCTCCGTCGTTCGCCAAGGCCCACCGGACCATAGGGGCGTGGAAATAGAGGCCACCCGTGAGAAATTCGTCGGTGTAGGCGCGGCTGTGGTTGGTCAGGATCACGAAATCCTCGGGATCGCCCAAGGAGGTCGAGGTGCGGTAGCGGGTGAAGCCGTAGATCAGCCGGTCGAACCCGTAGTCCGCCATCTTGTCCGTATGGGCATCCCACAATTCCTCGATCGAGGGGCAGCGGGTCAGGAAGTGAAGATAATCACGTAAACTCATCGGCTTCCAAGATGTTCTGCAAGTGCTTCCAAGGCCAGAACATAACCCTGAGCGCCGAATCCACAGATCTGTCCCAGCGCCACCGGCGCGATGTAGGACTGATGGCGGAAGGCTTCCCTGGCGTGGATATTGCTCAGATGAACCTCGACCACCGGCAGTTCAACGCTTGTGATCGCATCCATCAGCGCGATGGATGTGTGGGTAAAGGCACCGGCGTTCAGAATGATCCCGGCATGTGACCCTTTGGCCGCATGTATCTGATCCAGAAGGATTCCTTCGTGGTTGCTTTGCGCGAACACGACATCCAACTGCAGGCGCTCGGATGCGGCGCGGCACATGTCCTCGACGTCGGACAATGTGGTCATGCCGTAAACGTCGGGCTGTCGTGTGCCGAGCAGGTTCAGGTTCGGGCCGTTGAGAATCAGAACAGAAGTCATGTTGCGCGCATCCAGATTGTTGAGGGAGGTTAAGACTGTGGTGCACTTGCTGTCCAGCATGGGCTCCGGCGGCCTTGATCTTTTGCCAGCAGGGCTGCGCAAATACGACGTCTCAACTTCGTATAATCAGTATTATGTAATTCTTAGATTGATACAGGTGACGAGAGGCCATGCTCACTCCCTCGTTGCGTGCGAAAGCCGTCTGAGCCTGAAAACACCTAGGATGCGCGAAGTCCGGCCTGGACCGGATGTGGCGTTGGGACCGACATCCCCTGACCACTGGAGGTGAACTTCCGTCCACCTCTGCCTGACTTCGCTGAGCCCGGCTATACCGACAGAACGCCCCACAGGGAATCGAATAGAAATTGCCTTATCCATGCGCGTTACTCATAGATGATCCATGGACATCACGCTCATCAAGACCTTCATCGAAGTTGCGAACACCGGATCCTTCGTGGCCGCCTGTGATCGGCTGTTCGTGACGCAGTCCGCCGTCAGCCTGCGGATCCAGCGGTTGGAGGATGCTTTGGGCCAGTCGCTCTTTGTGCGGTCCAAGGCGGGTGCGCTCCTGACGCCTGCGGGTGAGCAATTCGAGCGCTATGCGCTCAGCCTGATGAAAATCTGGGAGGAAGCCCGACAGCAGATCGGGATTCCCGAAGGGTTCAGCAAGGCGCTGACCATCGGTGCGCAGTATTCGCTCTGGCCGCGTCTGGGGTTCCGGTGGATCGACGGGCTGCGCGCTGCCTTGCCGGAACTCAGCATCCGTGCCGAAGTCGGAATGCCCGAGAGGATCACGCGCTATCTGATGGAGGGCGTCGTTCAGGTTGCGCTGGTCTATACGCCGCAATTGCGGCCCGGCCTCATCGTGGAAGAAGCGCTGGACGACGAACTGATCCTTGTTGCGTCCTACCCCGATAGCTCCATCGGGGCGCTGGAGAATTACGTCTATGTCGATTGGGGACCGGAGTTCACACATGCGCATGGAATCGCGCTGCCTCATCTCACAAATTCCGGCCTTATCATGAGATTGGGCACCCTGGCAGCCGACTATATATCGCACCGCCATGCCTGCGGATACCTGCCGGCGCGTGCCGTGCAACGGCGGCTTGATGCCGGTATCCTGCATATCGTGTCCGACGCGCCACGGTTTCCATATCCCGCTTATGTCGTCTGGCGGGATGATCTGGACGAAGACCTGCTGGCGGCCGCACGTCAGGTTCTTCAGGACGTGTCTCAAGGTATTGTAATGGAACAACTTTCCTGGAATTCCTTGCGATTGCCCCCGAAAGTGCCGTCAACTGGCGCCTGAGCGGGATTTCAAATTAATAATACTTGTTTTATCTATTAATAAACAGAATTTAACTCATTTAATCCAACCCTGTAGACCGGTGGCAGCTGAGATGCTCCCGATCTATGGCGATAACGCCGGATGACGGGTCTCCTTGTTGGGAAAGGAATGACCCATGAACACAATTCTTAAACTTGCCTCTGTTTCCGCACTGGCACTGGTCGTCGCGACACCTTCGTTCGCACAGACATCAATCACAGGTATCGAGAACCTGAACGACCGCATCGACGACATCACCGACGATGTGAACGATGATCTGACCGACGGTGACGACGTCGAACGGTTTGGTCCGAACGGCGTGGCACAAGGCTGGCGTGGTTCGTTCGCGCTGTCCGCGTCCGGTACGTCCGGCAACACAGACAATGGTGAGCTGTCCGCCGCCGGTCGCCTGACATACGGCGCAGGGTCCTGGAACCACCTGATCGGCTTCGCGGCCGAGTACGGCGAAGCCAACGGCACCAAGAGCGAAGAGTCCTTCTTTGCCACCTACGAAGGCAGCCGCTATTTCACCGAGCAGTTCTATGCCTTCGGCATCGCCCGCGTTGAATTCGACGGCTTTCAGGTCGATGCGAACGGCAACGAGTTCGAAGGCGACACCGTGGACGGTTTCCTTGGCTTCGGCCCCGGTTACCGCGTTCTGAACCAGCCTGACCACACATGGCGCGTTCAGGGTGGCCCAGGCGTCCGTTACTTCGAAGAGGTAAACGGCAATGACGAAACCGAAGTCGGCTTCATCGCGTCTTCGCGTTACTACTATGCGTTCAGTGACACGGTTGCCCTGACAATCGACACCGACATTCTGGGTTCGGACATCAACACGATCCTGACCAACGATGCCGGTGTGAACTTCAAGGTATCCGACAACCTGTCGACACGGGTCAGCTACCGGACAGAGTACAACACAGATCCGGCACCGGGCCTGAAATCAACAGACAACAGCCTGGGCGTTTCGCTCGTTCTGGGTTTCTAAGTCAAAACCGCAAAACCCGGGGTGGTTTCTTACCTCGTACCACCACGGGCGACACGGACAGAAGGATGGGGAAACCCATCCTTCTTTTTCGTTTGCAGGCAGTGCGTCCTTCCCCCCAAGGCAAGGTGTCGCGCGTCTCCAAAGGCGACGGCACCGCCCTGCCCGCCCATCTCTGATTAGCCTGCTCCAAAGCAAGTCTGCGCCATTGGGTGCTTGATTGCGGGGCGCGATCTGGCAAGTTCCTCTGAAACGCCCGACGCTGGCCATAGGCGGCCAGCGGCGCAAGGAAAGGAAGCCCCATGACGGTGGAAAGCATCGACACATTGGTGATCGGCGGCGGTCAGGCAGGCCTCGCGATGAGCGAGCATCTGCGCCACCAGGGCACGCCGCATCTGGTGCTGGAACGCGCCCGCATCGCCGAACGCTGGCGCAGCGAGCGCTGGGATTCGCTGGTGGCCAACGGCCCTGCCTGGCATGACCGTTTCCCCAGTCTCGAATTTACCGATGTCGGTCCTGACGGCTTTCCGTCCAAACATCAGGTCACCGCCTATTTCGAGGATTACGCGAGGATGATCGACTGTCCGGTGCGATGCGGTGTCAACGTGACGGGACTGTCCCGCACGGCGGGCAGCACGGGCTTTGACGTGGCCACATCGGAAGGTCCGATCAAGGCGCGGAATGTGGTGGTGGCCACCGGCCCCTTCCAGCGTCCGCTGATCCCTGCCGTGGTGCCCGAAACTGCCAGCGTGACGCAGATGCATTCGACCGGATACCGCAACCCGGATCAACTGGCCGAAGGTGCGGTGCTGGTTGTAGGTGCGGGATCCTCCGGCGCGCAGATCGCGGATGAACTGCTGCGCGCGGGGCGCAAGGTCTATCTGTCGGTCGGCCCGCACGACAGACCGCCGCGCCGCTACCGGGGGCGCGATTTCGTCTGGTGGCTGGGGGTCTTGGGCAAATGGGATGCCGCAGCGCCGAACCCCGGCACGGAGCATGTCACCATTTCGGTCAGCGGTGCCGAAGGCGGCAAGACGATAGATTTCCGCCAGTTCGCCCACCGTGGCATGACGCTGGTGGGCAGGACCGAAAGCTTCGAGGACGGCAGGTTGCATTTTGCCTCCGATCTGGGCGACAACATCCGCCGTGGCGATGCCAATTACCTGTCGGTGCTGGACGAGGCGGACGCCTATGTCACGCGTCTGGGTCTGGATCTGCCGCAAGAACCACAGGCCCGCGATTTCGCCGCAATGCCCGACTGCGTCACCGATCCGCTGCGGTCGCTCGATCTGGCAGAGACCGGCATCACCACCATCATCTGGGCCACCGGCTTTGCGCCTGACTATGGCTGGCTGCACCTCGACGTGCTGAACGAGGCCGGTCGCCCGCGCCACCAGCGCGGTGTGACGGCGGAACCGGGGCTTTATTTCCTTGGCTTGCCCTGGCAGTCCCGGCGCGGGTCGGCCTTTATCTGGGGCGTCTGGCACGATGCGAAATACCTTGCCGACCAGATTGCCATTCAACGCTCCTACCGTGACTATCACGATGCAGCACAACTCCGCGCAGCGGAATAGACGGGACCAGAGCCATGGCACATACACGCATTCGCCCTTTCAACACCGCCGACACCTACCCCGAACAGAACCTTGACAACGATCTGTGTCAGGCGGTCGTGACCCAGGGCGGCAAGACTGTCTATCTGCGCGGGCAATGCCCGCAGGATCTGGATGATTTCAAGGACATCGGCAGCCACGATCCGGTGGAGCAGACCCACAAGGTGATGCAGAACATCCGGCAGCTGATCGAGGAAGCGGGCGGCGACATGTCCCATCTGGTCAAGGTCGTGGTCTATATCACCGATGTACGCCACCGCGAGGCGGTCTACCGCACCATGGGCGAATACATAAAAGGGGTGCATCCCGTCTCGACGGGTCTGGTGGTCAGCGCCCTCGCCCGGCCCTCCTGGCTGGTCGAGATCGACGGCACGGCGGTCATCCCCGCATGACCTTTTCGCTTGTCGCCCGCTGCGCAGAGACCGGCATGTTCGGGATCGCGATTTCATCCTCCTCGCCTGCCGTGGCCGCGCGTTGCGCCTTCACCCGCGCCGGTGTCGGGGCCGTCGCCAGCCAGAACGTCACCGACCCGCGCCTTGGCCCCGCAACGCTCGATCTGATGCAAGGCGGCAGATCGGCGGCAGAAGCCGTCAGCGCCGTCACGAAGAGCGCCGCATTCACTGAATATCGCCAGGTCCTCGCGATCGACAAGGACGGGCAAACGGCGATCCATTCCGGCCCAAAATCGCTGGGCATCTGGACCGATGCCGCAGGCCGCGACGTGATCGCTGCGGGCAACATGCTGGCCAATGACACCGTGCCGCACGCCATCGTCGCGGCATTCGAGGCGACGCAAGGCCCGCTGGGCGACCGCCTGATCGCCGCGATGCGCGCGGGGCGTGATGCCGGCGGCGAGGCTGGTCCGGTGCATTCGGCGGGCATGCAGATCTGTGATGAGGTCGCCTGGCCCGTTGCCGACCTGCGCTGCGACTGGACGGAAGACTGCCCGATCGAAGCGGTGGCCACCGCCTGGGACATCTACAGCCCCCAGCTTGACGCCTACGTTCAACGCGCGCTCGACCCGCGTGACGCACCGTCCTACGGGGTGCCGGGCGACGATTGACAGCGCCGCGTCACCCGGCCTAGGTTCGGCGTCATGTCATGGCAATATTCTGCCGCAAGACTGACAGGGCACATAGGGGGCGGTTTTCATGACCTCAAACATCCAACGCATCCGCGCGGCAGAATCGGTCATTCCGCAGTTGCAGGCCGAACTGAAACGCCTGCGCGAAGAGGCTCTGGCCGATGATGGTCAGGTTGATGCGGAAGAACAGGTCGATATCGACCGTGTGGCAGGCAAACTCAGCACCGTCATGGAAGGGGTCGCAGCGGCGCTGCAGGCATGGACCAGCAACAAGACCGCCTATGACAAGATGCGCGCCGGTTTCGCGCAACGGCTGAAGGATGCAGCCGCCTGCCCCATCGAGGATCTTCAGCAGGACAAGCGCGCCATCGAAGACACCGTCGCCGCGATTGACGAGATTGCCGGGACCGAGGATTACGCCGCCGCGCTCGATCTGTGCAAGACGCTCGATAGGCTCCTGCTCAGCTTCGAACGAGAGGTCGACAACGAGCGTCTGGCCGACATGACGCCTGAACAACTGGCTGCCGAAAACCTGACCGAGGGGGATCTCGACGATCTTTTCACCGAAGACTACATGCTCGAACTGGCAGAAATGGACTTCCCCGGCGAAGGCACGCCCGAACTTGCGGATCTGATGGCCGAAATCGAAAAGGGCGTGACCGGCCCCCGCCGCACCGAGGTGATGGCGGACCTGTGCCGCGTTGTCGGCGATCCACCCTCTGCCGCTGAACTTGACGCCGATTACGGCAGGTTCCTGATCGTGCGCAAACAGCAGGAAGCGATTGGCGCGCAGAACGACCAAGGCGAGATGGAAGGACTTGACGAGGAAAAGCACCCCGATTTCCGCGGCTCGCGGTCGCAGCTGATGTTCGGCAAGGTGCTGGGAGACGCTTTCGGCATCCACGAGGTCTTTGCGGCCCTGCTCAGCCCCACGGGTGGTCTGGTGGGTCCGGGCAACGATCTGCTTCCCGGCTGCATTGAATCGCCGCACCTGTCGCCTGACAATCCCGTGGCGCTGCACGGCACGGTCCATGACGCTGCGGGCTATCTCAAGAGCTTCCATAATAAAGGACCGGGATACAACTACAGGGATGATTACTTCGAGGGGCTGGCCACCGAAGCCATCGAATGCCTGCCAGCGGATTTCCAGTCCTTCATGCTCCCCCTGACCGGACAGGCCAGCGGGATCTATTTCTGGACCATGGAAGTCGGCGAAGACTTTGCCCGTGAAAAGGTGGACGAGATCGGCGTCGCCATCGAACAGGAATTGACGCAGGCCCGTGACCGGGCCGCCGTCGAAGCGGCAAGGCTTATCGGCGAAATCGAACAGGCGCGGGACGATGCCATCGACGATGCCGAAGCGCTTCGACAGGAGGCCGAAAACAGGATCAGACAGGCCGAGCGCGATCTGCGAGACCTTGCGGCAGAGGCCGAGGCAGAAGCGATGGAGGTCCGTGATGCGGCTCGCGAAGCGCTTGAAAGTGCGGCAAATTCCGCTGTCGAGACCTACGAGGAAGCCTCTGCCGATCTGCGTGGGCTTGAGCAGGACGCCCGCGACACCCTTGACGCCCTTTCCGATTTCATCTGGAGCTGACCCATGACCGCGATCCACATGCACCCGTCGGAACTGGCCTATGCGTTCTCCTACGCTGAGACCGTCGATATCGTTGGATGGGGTCGTGATCCCTTCCTGCCCGGTCCCGACACGGAAGGCGATCCAAAAGCATGGTTCGCCGACGGGGCCGCCCGTATGACCGCCGCGGGCCGTCTTGTAGAGGCGGCGGACGGCGCGATGACGTTCATCCCGTCGATCACCGATGCCGTCCTTGCCCTTGTCGATCCTGCGCTGGTCATGATGGCAGAGCGCAAGGTGGGCGACGGGTTGCGCCGTCTGACGATACATCTGTCGGACAATGCACTGGTGGGCCTCACACGGCGCACCGATGGGATGTTCGAACTGACCCGCTATGCCGATCTGACCGCCGCCGCTGCGGCCTGCGCGGCTTTTGTGGGTGCTGGCCCCCTGCCGGTGACCGCAGGTCTCAAACTCGACACGGACATGAACGGATTGCGGGTGATCAACACACTTGCCGAAAGCGGCCAGACCGATGAGGCGATTGCGCGTCTCGCCGGTCTGGGTGCCCCCGAACCGGAGGCGCTGTCACTGGTCAAGGCGATGGCAGACCCCAGCGCGTCCGGTGTTCTGAGCCTTCTGTTCTGCGTCGAGAACGTGGCGCGCAGTGCCCAGGCCTTCAGCGTGGTGACAAACGCGGATGCCGAGACATGGATCATGTTTCCCCCCGGCAGCCTGCAAGGCCCGATGATCATCGAACGCAGTTCGCTGCCTGCCTTGACCGGGCGGATCATGGTGACCGTCGCGGCCCGGATGAAACTTGCCGCCTGACAGCAGGCTGTGATGCCCGCGCATTTGGCTTGATCTTGGCGGGCCTTCGCGCCTAGCAAGGCGTATGCCCCTGCGTTTTACCTTTCGCCAGTTGGAGTACCTCGTGGCCGTGGGCGACGCAGGCACCATCGCGCTTGCAGCACAGCGCATCAATGTCTCCTCACCGTCGATCTCTGCGGCGATCAGCCAGCTCGAGGCGGAGTTCGGCACCCAGCTTTTCGTGCGGCATCACGCGCAGGGCCTGTCATTGACCCCCGGCGGCCAGCGCATCTTCAACGAAGCCAAACGCATTCTGGACAGCGCAGGCGCGCTGAACGATCTGGCCAGCGACATCGCCGACCGCGCGCGTGGCCCCATCGGGGTCGGCAGCCTGATCACGATCGCCCCGCTGATCAGCGCTGCCGTCCGTCGCTCGTTCGAGGTCGCCTACCCCGACGCCGCCGTCAGCCTGCGCGAGGGCCATCAGGTTGACCTGCTGCGGATGCTGGGCCGGGCAGAGATTGACGTGGCGATCACCTATGACCTTGAAATACCCAAAGATATCACGTTCGAGCCGCTGGTCGCCATGCCGCCCTATGTCATGCTTGCCCGAAACCATCCGCTGGCTGACCGCGATGCGCTGTCGCTCGGCGATCTGGCACGTGAACCGATGGTATTGCTGGATATCCCATTGAGCCGGGACTACTTTCTGTCGATGTTTCAGGCTGCAGGCATCCGTCCCATCATCGCGGAACGGACCGGGGATATGTCGGTGTCGCGCAGTCTGGTGGCCAACGGCTTTGGCTTTGGCCTGATCAACATCCGCACCAAGACGGCCCTTGCCCCCGACGGTGAACCGCTGGCCTTTCTGCCGCTCACGGGCGATCACCGCCCGATGATCCTGGGGCTGGCGACGAAACGCTCCGAGCACCGCTCGCGGATCGTGAGCGCCTTTCACGAACACGTCAAGACACTGGCGGACACCAACGGCCTGCCCGGCGCGCGCGGCCCTTACGGCTGACTGTCTATAGCCCGGCTTCCAGCCGCGCCAGCAACGCCTCCAGCATCCTGTCGCAGCTGTCCAGTTGCGCAAGGCTCACGTATTCGTCGGGCTTGTGCCCCTGCGCCATCGACCCCGGCCCGCAGACCACCGTGGGCACGCCCAGATCACGGCTGAACAGCCCACCCTCGGTGCCGAAAGCCACCTTCATCGTCGCATTGGCCCCGCTGAGCGATTTGACGAACCGCACCACCTCCGCATCCGGCGCGGTGCCGAGGGGTGGGTAGCGGTTGGTGACCTCGATCCCGATGGCGGCTTCGGGGAAATCGCCCCGCAGCGGGCGCAGTATGTCCGCCGCCGCCGCGTGGATGCGGTCAAGGATCACCTGCGGGTCATCTTCGGGCAGGTTCCTGATCTCGAACATGAAGGTGCAATCGTTCGGCACGATGTTCAGCGCGACACCACCCGCGATATTGCCCACATGAAGTGTTGTATAGGGCACGTCGTAGCCGGTGTCCTGCGGGCCGGAGCGGACCAGTTCCTCCTGTATCCCACGGATCGCCGTGATCATGTCGGTGGCAAGATGGATCGCGTTCAGCGCCATCGGGGCCAGCGCCGAATGGCCCTCCCGCCCGGTTGAGGTGATGCGGGCGGCGGTCTTGCCCTTGTGCCCCGTGGCCACCGCCATTTCCGTGGGTTCGCCCACGATGCAGAACATCGGGCGAAAGGGTGCTTCGGCCAGCACCCCGATCAGGGACCGCACGCCGACACAGCCGATCTCCTCGTCATGGGACAGCGCCAGATGCAGGGGCGTGCGCAACTCCCGGGCACCCGCGCTTTGTGCGATCCGCAGCGCGCTGGCGACGAACCCTTTCATGTCGGTGGTGCCGCGCCCATAGGCCCGACCGTCCGCCACGGTCAACTCGAACGGCGGTTTGGTCCAGGTCTGCCCCGCCACCGGCACAACGTCCGTATGCCCGGACAACAGCACGCCGGGACGGTCGCGCGGTCCGATGGTCGCATAGAGGTTGGCTTTCCTGCCCGTCGCATCCTCGATGATCCGCACCTCGGCCCCGGCGGCTTCCAGAAGCGTGGCACAATGGTCGATCAATGCCCGGTTGGGATCGGCGCTGATGGTCGGAAAGGCGATCAGATCGCGCAGGTGGTCGATTGTATCCATGGGGCTCATCCTAGTGCTTTGTCCTGCGCCTATCAATTCAGCAGCGCCGCACAATTCGCATCGCTGAACGCCATGCTTAGCATGGGCCTAAGTAGAGGTTGCGCACAGCGTTCTTGCCCCTGCCCGGCAAAATTGCTCAAGTCGGGCAAGCGCATACAGAAAGAACCCGATGAGCCGAGACCGCCGCTATGACGTCCTTTTCGAGCCGATGGCCATCGGCCCGGTGACGGCCAAGAACCGCTTCTACCAGGTGCCCCATTGCAACGGCGGCGGTTACCGCGACCCTTCCGCCGTGGCCGAAATGCGCGGGATCAAGGCGCAGGGCGGCTGGGGCGTGATCTTTACCGAACAATGCGAGATGCACCACAGCTCGGAAATCGCGCCTTTCATCGAATTGCGCCTGTGGGAAGATCAGGACATCCCGATGATCGCCAGGATGGCGGACCGGATGAAGGAACACGGCGCGCTGGCGGGCATCCAACTGGCCTATTCCGGCATC
Source organism: uncultured Alphaproteobacteria bacterium (assembly GCA_963799505.1). GTDB lineage: Bacteria > Pseudomonadota > Alphaproteobacteria > Rhodobacterales > Rhodobacteraceae > Sulfitobacter. Next base: position 91,596 of record CAWCXM010000020.1, on the reverse strand, counting down.
AATGGCCCGAACCTTTACACCAAGGAGGTGCCGCTGGCCCCCTCGGCCATGCCGATCCGCACCTTTACCAACGATCCGGTGCAGGCGCGGGCGCTGGACAAACAGGACATCAAGAATCTGCGCCGCTGGTTCGTGAACGCGGCCAAACGGTCGCGTATCGCGGGTTTTGACCTCATTTGCCTTTACGGCGCGCATGGCTTCGGCATCTTTCAGCATTTCCTGTCCACGGCCACCAACCACCGCAGCGACGAATACGGCGGCAGTCTGGAGAACCGATCCCGCTTTGTGCGCGAGGTGGTCGAGGATCTGCGCAACGAGGTGGGCGATACGATGGGCCTGACCCTGCGCCTGTCGCTGGACGAGATGGTTGGCGATCTGGGGTTCGCCAATTCCGAAGTGCGCGATTTCATCGAAATGCACGCGGACCTGCCCGATCTTTGGGATCTGGCCCACGGCGCATGGGAAGATTGCTCCGGTCCGTCGCGGTTCAAGGAAGAAGCGGCGCAGTTCGATCTGGTGACGGGCATCAAGGCATTGACCACGAAGCCCGTCGTCGGCGTGGGCCGCTTTACCTCGCCTGATGTGATGGTGAAACAGATCACCTCTGGCACGCTGGACTTCATCGGCTGTGCGCGGCCTTCCATCGCCGATCCGTTCCTGCCCAGGAAGGTCGAGGAAGGCAGGATCGAAGACATCCGCGAATGTATCGGCTGCAACATCTGCATCACCGGCGACATGACCATGTCGATCAGCCGCTGTACCCAGAACCCCACGTTCATGGAGGAATGGCGCAAGGGATGGCATCCGGAACGGATGAACAGCAAGGGCGGTTCATCGAACGTCCTGATCGTCGGGAGCGGTCCGGCGGGGCTTGAGGCAGCACTTGCCTGTGCCAAACGCGGCTATGACGTGGCGCTGGCAGAGGCAGGCGATGTGCTGGGGGGCCGGGTGGCGCGGGAGCGGTTGCTGCCGGGCCTTTCCGCCTGGGGGCGCGTGGCGGATTACCGAACCTATCAGTTGTCGCAACTGCCTAACGTCGCAGACCTATTTGGGATCGGAATTGGACGCCGGGCAAATCCTCGACTTCGGGTTCGAGAACGTCTGCATCGCCACCGGAGCGCATTGGCGGGCCGATGGTGTGTCGCGCCAGCATGTGGTGCCGATGCCGATGGATACCGCCATGCCGGTCTTCACCCCCGATGACATCATGGCCGGTCGCCTGCCCGCGGGGAATGTCACCCTTTATGACGACGATCACTATTACATGGGCGGTGTGCTGGCGGAATTGCTGGTGCAAAAGGGCTGTACCGTCACTCTGGTTACACCCTGCGCCTATGTCTCGGACTGGACCAACAACACGCTGGAACAGGCAACGATCCACCGCCGGTTGGTCGAAATGGGCGTCGACATTCAGCTGAACCGCGGCGTGGTGGCGGTGAACGCGAACAGCGTCACGACGAATTGCACCTACACCGACCAGACCCGCGAACAGCCCTGCGACGCTGTCGTGATCGTCGCATCGCGCATATCGCGCGATGGTGTCTTTGCCGCGCTCAGGGAACGGCAAGACGATTGGGCCGATGCAGGCATAGCATCCGTCAAGCTGATCGGAGACGCCAATGCGCCCGGCCCGATCGCCTGGGCCACCTACGCCGGTCACCGCTATGCGCGCGAGCTGGACGGTGCAGACCTGGGCGACGCCCTGCCCTTCCGCCGCGAAATCGCGGCATTGGCGGACTGATGAGCACGGCAATCTCCCTTTCACGGGTCCGCAAGGACTTCGGCACCTTCACGGCGCTCAGCGACGTCAGCTTTGACATCGCGGATAACGAGTTCTTTACGCTGCTGGGTCCATCGGGCTGTGGCAAGACCACACTTCTGCGTCTGATCGCCGGGTTCGAAAGCACCACAGGCGGCACGATCCACCTTTACGGGGACGAGATCGAGACGCTGCCGCCCGACAAACGCCCCGTGAACACGGTCTTCCAGAGCTACGCGCTGTTTCCGCATATGAATGTGGCGCAGAACATCGGTTTCGGTCTGCGGATGCTGGGATGGCGCCGCGCCGAGATCGACGCCCGCGTGGCGGAGATGATCGCGATGGTGCAATTGGGCGCCTTTGCGCATCGCAAGCCGAGCCAGATGTCGGGCGGTCAGCAGCAGCGCGTGGCGCTTGCCCGCGCGATGGCCCCCCGCCCCAAGGTACTGCTGCTGGACGAGCCGCTGAGCGCACTTGACCTGAAGCTGCGGCAGGAAATGCGGGCAGAGTTGAAACGCCTGCAACGCGAGACCGGGATCACCTTCATTTTCGTGACCCACGATCAGGAGGAAGCACTGTCCATGTCCGACCGCATCGCGGTCATGTCGGCGGGCAACCTGCAACAGATCGGCACGCCGCATCAGATCTACGAGCACCCGGCAAACCGCTTTGTCGCGGATTTCATCGGCGAGACGAACCTGCTGGACGCCACAGCCGAAAGCGTCGAGGGCAACAAGGTCACCTGCCGCCTTTCGGATGGAGAGACCCTGCCCGCGCTGGCCAATGCGCCTGTCAGCGAAGGCCAAAGCGGCACGCTCTCGATCCGGCCCGAGCGGCTGAGCGTGAGCCGCGAGAAGCCAATCGGCCCAAGCCTTGCCGCGACCCTGGGCGACGGCATCTATCTGGGCACGGATACGCAATTCGCGGCGACGCTTGCAGGCGATCTGGCCCTGAACGTGCGGGTGCAGACCGTTTCACAGGCCGCAGGTCAACTCCGCAAGGGTGATCAGGTCTATCTTAGCGTCGCGGATGACGCGGCAAGGTTTCTGGTGGACTGATGGCAGCGGGCACAGGCAGCGGACGCACGGTATCGGCTACTTTCGCGCCCCTGCGCGGTTGGCTGTTGTTGCCCAGCTGGCTGGTGATCGGGTTCTTCCTGCTGATCCCGGTCTTGCTGATGCTGGTCTATTCCTTTCTGACCAAGGAGTTTCGCGGCGGCGTCATCTGGGAATTCTCGCTTGCGGCCTACGACCAGTTCGTCTTTGACCGGGGGCTTTTCGGCGATGACCCGCCGCAGATCGAATGGGCCTATATCACCATCTTCGTCCGCTCCATCCTGCAAGCGCTGGGGGCCACGATCCTCTGTCTGCTGATCGGTTTTCCGACCGCCTATTACATCGCCACGCGGCCTGCGCGGACCAAGGCGATCTGGCTGTTTCTGGTCACCATCCCCTATTGGGTCAATCTGCTGATCCGCACGGTGTCGATGAAGTTCCTGATCCGCGACAGCGGCCCGCTGAACGAATTCCTGCTGGCACTTGGTCTGATCGACGGACCGCTGGGGCTGGTGAACACGAATTTCGCCGTGCAACTGGGCCTTTTCTATTCCTACCTGCCTTTCATGGTGCTGCCGATCTATGCCTCGGTCGAGCGGTACAATTTCGCCTTTTCCGAAGCCGCATCAGACCTTTACGCGCCCAAATGGACGGTCCTGCGGCTGATCGTTCTGCCGGTGGTCAAGCCCGGCATCATCGCGGGCTGCATCCTGGTGTTTGTCCCATCGCTGGGCGCCTTCCTGGCACCGGACCTGCTGGGCGGGGCCAAGACGTTCATGATCGGATCGCTGATCGAGGAACAGTTCAAGGGCAATGCGGGCAACTGGCCCTTCGGGGCAGCGGCGTCGATGATCCTGCTCAGCATGGTGCTGGTGGTGCTGCTGTTCTACGCCCGCGCGCAGGCGAAGGACCAGACATGAAGCGGGTCTTCGACATCAGGCACTATGGCGGGTTTTTCGCTGTCACCTGCCTGTGCCTCTTCATTCTCTATGCGCCGCTGATCATCGTGATGATCTACAGCTTCAACGACAGCACCTCGATCACCAACTGGCAGGGGGTATCCCTGCGCTGGTACGCGGATGTGTTCACCGGGCCGGAATCCGACAAGTTCAAAAGCGCCACCTGGAATTCTCTCAGCATCGCCGTCATGGCCGCAACAGCCGCCACCGTCATTGCCACCGCAGCGGCAATCGGCATGATCCGGGGGGGCGGCTTTCGCGGGAAATCGGCCAGCTTTGCGCTCATTTCCTTGCCGATCATGGTGCCGGAAATCGTGACGGCGGTCGCGACGCTGATTTTCTTTTCCACCATCGGGTTCAAACTGGGCACACTGTCGATCCTCGTGGCCCATATCGTCTTTTGCATCCCCTTCGCCTATCTGCCCATTTCCGCCCGGTTGCAGGGGATCGAAGCCAGTTACGAGGAAGCCGCCCAGGATCTTTATGCCAGCCGCTGGGCCACGTTTCGCCATGTGCTGATGCCGATCATGGCACCGGGCATTCTGTCGGGGTTTCTTCTGGCGTTCATCATTTCGCTGGATGATTTCATCATCACCAACTTCGTCAAGGGCGCGGGGGTCGAGACGCTGCCCACCGCCATCTTCGGATCCGTGAAACAGGGCATCAAGCCCAACATCATGGCCCTGTCCACGCTCCTGCTCGTCTTTTCCATCGCTCTCGTGACCCTGTCCTATTTCATCGGACGACGCGGCAGCGATCCATCACCCGAAACCTGAACCAAGACCATACCAACAAGGGGAGACCATCAACATGACACTCAAGACACTTCTGGGAACCACCGCCCTCGCCTTTGCGGCGACCACCGCCAGCGCCGAAGGCAACCTGTCGCTTTACCACTGGTTCGAATACATCCCGCAGGAATTGATCGAGAAGTTCGAGGCCGAAAGCGGCGTCACCGTCACCATGGACACCTACGACAGCAACGAGGCGATGCTGGCCTCGCTCAAGGCGGGCACGCTGGGGTCATACGATCTGGCCGTGCCGGGCGATTACATGGTCGAGATCATGGCCAAGGAAGGTCTGCTTGACACCATCGCCGAGGGCGAGTTGGCCAACAAGGGCAACATCGCGCCGGAATGGGCCGATGTGTCCTTTGATCCGGGCCGCCAGCATTCGATCCCCTACCAGTGGGGTTCGACCAGTTTTGCGGTGAACCGCGACGTCTATGACGGCAGCATCAACTCCACCGACATCCTGTTCAATCCACCAAAAGAACTCGCGGGCAAGATCAACATGCTGGACAGCCAGGGCGAGGTCATGGCGATGGCGGCCCTGCATCTGGGCATCCCGCAATGCACCACCGACCGCGATCAGCTCAAGGCGCTGGACGACCTGCTGCAAGGTTCCAAGGCCAATTGGGCCTCCTTCGGCTCGGACATCGCCAAGGACGTGCTGGTTTCGGGCGATGCGGCCGCTGGGATGATCTACAACGGTTTTGCCTCCAAGGCGCGCGATGAGGGTGCCAATATCGAATACGCCTATCCCGATCAGGGCTATGTGGTGTGGATGGACAATGTGGTTCTGCTCAAGGACGCACCAAACCGCGAGAACGCGTTGAAGTTCATGGATTTCCTGCTGGAGCCCGAAAACATCGCCGCCGTGACCAACTATGCGCAGTACAACGACGGGGTGACGGGAACGTCCGAATTTCTTGACCCCGCCCTGGCAGAAATGCCCGAAAACAATCCCCGCGACGGTGCCGGTGCCGGGGCATTTATCGCGGTGTGCGACCAGGCCACGCAAGAGGTCTATGACCAAATCTGGACCCGGCTGCGCAGCTGATGCGGATTGCGCTCTATCAGGCACCGTCTCCCGCCGGGGATCTCCCGGCGGGGCTTGCCACGGTCGAGACCGCGCTGGCGCTGGCGCGCGACGCGGACGCCGATGTGCTGACCCTGCCGGAGCTGTTTCTGCCAGGCTACAACGCGGTGACCGCCGCGCCGCCTGACGGCTGGGACGGTGTCCTGCCCCATCTGCAGAACCTCTGCCGCCGCCACGCTGTCGCCCTCGCCATCGGTTTGCCGGAATACACGGACAACGCAGTCTACAACTCGGCTTTCGTACATCGGACCAGAGGGCGACATCCGCGCGAGATACCGCAAGATCCAGCTCTTTGGCCCGCGCGAGACCGCGCTGTTCCAGCCGGGGGATCAGCTGGTGGTCTTCGATTTCAAAGGCACCCGGTTTGGTCTGATGATCTGTTACGATATCGAGTTTCCCGAGCACGTCCGCGCCCTTGCCCGCGCCGGTGCGCAGGTGATCCTGACACCCACCGCCAACATGATGCCCTTCGTGAACGTGAACCGTATCGGTGTACCAAGCCGCGCCTACGAAAACGCGGTCACGGTCGTCTATGCGAACCTGACCGGAAACGAAGGTGATCTGGACTATGTCGGCCAAAGCCTGATCGCCGGGCCGGATGGCCTGCCGTTGGCGCGTATGGGGGACGAGGAAGGTCTGTTGGTCGTGGACGTGCCTACCGGGATCGGTGCGAGTGGCATTCCACTGTCAACGCAACTTACCGATTACCGGCCCGCAAAAGCACCTGAGCCGCCGCGCTGACCGTTGACGCAATCAAAGGGTAAAGCACAGGCACCGTAGCGGACACGGGTGTGGCCAAGGCCAGCACCCGGTCCGCTTGGGCTCTGTCAGGCGATGAACATGCTGTCCTGGAAAAGTGTCACCACTTCGCGGCCATCGTCATAGGTGATGGTGCGCGAGAAAAGGTCGCCGCCGGTATCGTAGGCGTCAACCTGGCTTTCCCAGACATAGACATCCTGAGTGTCAGTGGTCGTCGCCAGCTGTCTGGTCCCGTCCTCATAGAGCACCTCAAGAACGCGTCCGTTGTCGTAGGTATTGGTTTGACTGGCGCGCTGACCATTGGCATCGAAACTGGTTGCCAGTGTCTCCCAGCTGAAACGCGTCTTCCAGATCACTGAAAATCTGTGAGGTTTTGATCCCGTCACTGTAGGTCGTCACGACAAGCCGTCCGTCATCATAAGCCGTCTCTTGCGTGATGCGTTTGCCGTTGACATCGAAAGTCTCCGCTTGGCTTTCCCAGGCGTAGGCGTCCAGGGTGTCAGTTGTCGTCGACTGAGTTTTGGTGCCGTTTTCAAACAGAACCTCGACCACGCGGCCGTTGTCGAATGTGTCCGTTTGACTGGTCCGCTGGCCGTTCGCATCATAGGTGGCCGCCTTCGTTTCCCAGCTGTAGACGTCCCCCAGATCAGCTTCGACACGGGAGGCGATCTTGCCGTCTGTATAGGCCGTGTCGATCTTGCGCCCGTTGTCGTAGGTGATCTCGCGCGAGACGGGGTTTCCGGTACTGTCGAATGTGTTCACATAGGTTGTCCAGCCGTAGACGTCCTGCGTATCGGTGGCCGCTTCCCGCGTCGTGACGGCACCGTCATAGGTCAATTCCAGGACGCGGCCGTTGTCGTAGGTATTGATCTGGCCGTTGCGTCGTCCCGTTTCGTCGTAGGTTGTCGTCAGGCTTGTCCAGCTGAAAAGATCCTCGCTGTCGATGGAGGTAGAGGAGGCCAGCTTGCCGCCGGTATAGAGCGACAAAAGCTGGTTGCCGTTGTCATAGGTCAATTCGCGCGACGCCAGCTTGCGATCCGCGCCGAAGATGTCGACGTAGCTTTGCCAATCGTAGACATCCTGCGTATCGGTCACGGTCTCCTGCGTCTTCACGCCGTCTTCGAACAAGACCTCGATCACACGGCCATTGTCATAGGTGTCTGTCTGGCTGATGCGCTGACCGTTTGCATCATAAAGGGTGACAAGACTGTCCCACACAAAAACATCCGTCGGATCGGTCGAGATCTTGGACGAAATAACGCCGTCCGTGAAGGTCGTATCGATGAGACTGCCGTCGTCATTGGTCATCTCGCGCATCACGAGCACACCATCTGCATCGAACGTATCAGTATAGAACGCCCAGGAATGAATATTGCCGCTATCCGTGACGGTATTTGTCGTGAATGTCGGCACGGGCACCAGATCGCCGGGGGTCGCCAGCGTGTCGATGTCGGAATTCCAGGTCGCATATCCCATGATGCCGCCCGTCGACAGCCCGGAAAAATCGACCAGCATCGTCGTAAAGAGATCCCCCTGAGGTGCATTGCCCGCCAGACTGACGATGTTTGAGTAGGTGACAGAAACGGTGCCCGTTTCGTTATTGCTGGTGGAGAGCAATTCAAACGGGAAACCGTTCTGCGACGTCGGCGTGTTGATCCCGCCGGTGTCATTTTCCATCGTCGTTGTGATGTCGAACACGGAGTTTGCGGGCGCCAGATTGATCTCGAGCGAAGTCAGCAGCTTGGTCGTGGTCAGTTCATGCTGTTCGAATGCGAAGAACATCGTGATGTCATTCCCGGTCGCACCGCCGGTGGTGAACGGATCGAGGGCCTTCCAAACCAGCGTTTCGGACGTGCCATCGGCGTAGGTGGCAACGATTATTGCACCATCCAGATCGACCCCGCGCGAAGACGTATCCGTGCGGATGCCGTCGGCAGTCTGATAGGCGGTTCCATCGACAGTGACGGGTGTGTTGACAGTAATCGGCATGGTGAGGATCCCTCTTTGGATTTATTGGCTGACGTCCCAGAAACGATCCATGGCCGGTCTGAGAGGGCGCGTTTCAATAGCGTTACATCAAATGGTTTCGAAGCAAATCGAATTTGGCTTTCAGCGCCTTGACGCATTTATGACTTAATTATGAACGAAATTAGCCAGAAAGTGTCAAACTGACTACCCGGCAATCTGGAAACAACAACCTGCCCTTGGGGAAACGATGGTTAATGTGCAATTGTGGAAGCTGCGCAAAGCGCCGCTCCCTGCCTGTGGCGTCCGCGTTATCCGGTCATCGACAGATCGCCGGTTTGACGCGCTACGCATCACCTCTCAGGTGTGTGCGGTCCCCCAGCATCATGCGCCTGAACCTTGCGGATGCCGTCGAACATGCCCTGTTTTCGCGGATCAATCACCTGACCCGCTCATACGCGACTTGCCACCAGAGCCAGGAAATCACCGATCTTGATCAATCCGGGGATGTGCCGCGCTGTCAGAATGCCGTCGCGTCCGGCGGTGCTCACCGTCGGGTGCTCGCCGGTTCGGTCGCTGCGCCAGATGCGGGCGATGGGTTGGCCCCTGGTCACCTCCGCACCCAGATCGACCAGATAGTCCACCAGCCCCGCGTCCTGAGCGAAGACGAAACAGCTGTCGTCAGGCATGTCGAGCTGGACGGTTCCTTCAATCTCCAACGTCCCTTTCGTGATGCCCGCGTGGATCAGCAGGTTGCGGATGCCCTTGCGGGCGATGCCAACGCTGCGGGCCGTCGCCATGCCCGCGCCGCCAAGTTCGGTGGTGACGAAAACCTTTCCCTGATGTTCCACCTCCGTGTCGAACATGCCCTTGTTGTCGATCTCCAGCATCCGGACGGAGTACGGCGCATTGAATGCCTGCATCGCGGCCATGCAGGCGGCCTCCTGCGCTTTGTCCGCAAGCACATGAGCGGCGGCGAAAGGCAGGAAATCCAGGGTTTTGCCGCCCGAATGAAAATCCAGGACGATATCGGCCTGCGGTACAAGCACGGTCGCGACGTAGTGACAGATCTTCTGCGTGATCGTACCGTCCGGGCGGCCCGGAAAACTGCGGTTCATGTTGGCCCCGTCGATGGGCGAACAGCGCGTGCCTGCGGCGAAAGCGGGATGGTTCATCATCGGCAGGACGATCACCCGGCCTGTCACCTCCTTGGGTGACAGATCAAGGCAGAGTTCCTGCAAGGCAATCGGGCCTTCGTATTCGTCGCCGTGGTTCGCGCCGGTCAGCAGGGCCGTCGGCCCCTGCCCGTTCGCGATCACGGTGATCGGGATCATCACCGACCCCCAGGCGCTGTCATTGCGGCTGTGGGGCAGTTTCAGAAACCCGTGATGCACGCCGTCGGCATCGAGCGGGATGGTGGGACTGACAGGGCTGTCCATCACGCTTTCACCCAGAGTTCACGGGGCGTGGTGCACAGGCACTCATAGCCGGTGTCGGTGATCAGGATCGGCTCCGTGATCTCGAGCCCGCCGTCGTCGAGCCAGAGTGCGGGCATGAAATGGAAGGTCATGCCGGGTTCCAGAATGGTCGTGTCGCCGCGCCGGAACGAGATGGTGCGCTCGCCCCAGTCGGGCGGGTAGCTGATCCCGATGGCATAGCCACAGCGGCTGTCCTTGATGAACCCGGCCTTGTTCAGCGTGGTGTTGAACGCATTGGCGATGTCCTGGGCCTGATTGCCCGGTTTCGCCTGCGCGAGACCAGCCTCGATGGCGTCGAGCACGGCGTTCTCTGCGTCGCGAAACTTTTGCGGCACTTCGCCCAGGAACAAGGTGCGCGACTGCGGGCATTGATAGCGGCGGTGGGCGCCGGCAATCTCGAAGAACGTGGCCTCGCCCTTTTGCATGGGGCGGTCGTCCCATGTCAGATGTGGTGCCGTCGCATCGAGGCCCGAAGGTGCCATCGGCACGATCGCCGGATAATCGCCCCAGAACCCATCCGCGCCCCGGATGCCGGTGGCATAGATTTCCGCGATCAGATCGTTCTTGCGCATCCCCGGTTCGGCCAGTTCCAGGATCCGGTCGTGCATCGCCTCGACGATCCGCGCCGCACGGCGCATGTATTCGATCTCGCGCTCGGATTTGACCGCGCGTTGCCAGTTCACCAGTCCGGTTGCGTCCTCGAAATTGGCCTTCGGCAGCCCTTTGATCAAAGCGGCATGGGCGGCGGCGGAGTAATAGTAATTGTCCATCTCGACCCCGATGCGGGCGTTTTCCAAACCCGATTCGGCCAGCAAGCTGGCCAGTTCCTGCATGGGGTGTTTTTCGGGGTTCTGAACAAATGTGTCGTCGTACCCGCGGATGCAATCATCGCCTTCCATGAACACGGTCCGCGCCGCACCCAGCGCATCCATTGCCCGGCCCCACCAGACCGGATCGCCGGACTGCGTCAGGATCACACCCTGATAGACGTAAAAGGACCAGCCATCGTACCCCGTGAGCCAGGACATGTTCGACGGATCGCAGACAACAATGGCGTCAAGCGCACGACTTTCCATTGCAGCGCGGGTCTTGGCGATCCGGCGTTGGTATTCGGCTGTGGTAAAGTTCTTCTCAAACGTCGTCATGTCGCCCCCTTGGTGCCGCCCGTCATCTCAGGGCGGCCATGCTGGGGAAAATGGTCCTCCGTTTGGCACGGTTTGACAAGCCGTGTTTCGGTGCCTTGCGCATTGCCGCCCGCTAAATTCGGTTGGCAAGGGGGTGGTGCGACCTTGGGAAATATACTAGCGGTTCAAGGAACCCAGACCCCCTCGCGACGGATAGGAGTGACAGATGAACAAGGCCTTGACCAACGACCAGTTGACCCAGTGGGATCATGATCATTTCTTTCATGCCTCGACGCATCTGGCGCAGTTCGCCCGTCAGGACATCGGCAACCGGATCATAACCGGCGCGGAAGGGGTGCATATCACCGACCGGGAAGGCAAACGCTCACTCGATGCTTTCGCCGGGCTGTACTGCGTCAACGTCGGCTACGGCCGGACCGAGATTGCGGAGGCCATCGCGGCGCAGGCGCATGAGCTGGCCTATTACCATTCCTATGCCGGCCACGGGACCGAAGCGTCGATCACCCTGTCGCGGATGATCGCGGAGCGTGCGCCAGAGGGCATGAACCACGTCTATTACGGGATGAGCGGGTCGGACGCGAACGAGACCAACATCAAGCTGGTCTGGTATTACAACAACGTGCTGGGACGGCCCGAAAAGAAAAAGATCATCGCCCGCTGGCGCGGCTATCATGGGTCGGGTCTGATGACCGGGTCGCTGACGGGGCTGGATCTGTTTCACCGCAAATTCGATCTGCCCCTGTCGCAGGTGGTGCATACCGAAGCGCCGTATTTCTACCGCCGGGCGGACCGCGACATGGACGAAGCCGCCTTCACCGCCGATTGTGTGGCCAAGCTGGAAGCGCTGATCGAGCGTGAGGGTGCCGACACGATCGCCGCCTTCATCGGAGAGCCGGTGCTGGGCACGGGCGGGATCGTGCCACCGCCGGAAGGGTACTGGCCTGCCATTCAGGAAGTGCTGGACCGACATGACATCCTGCTGATCGTGGACGAGGTCGTCACCGGCTTTGGCCGCCTTGGCACGATGATGGGCAGTGACCACTACGGGATCAAACCCGACCTGATGACCATCGCCAAGGGTCTGACCTCGGCCTACGCGCCCCTGTCGGGGTCCATCGTGTCGGACAAGGTCTGGGGTGTGCTGGAACAGGGCACCGACAGCTTCGGCCCCTTCGGCCACGGCTGGACCTATTCGGCGCATCCCATCGGTGCGGCGGCAGGGGTGGCGAACCTGCGGTTGCTGGATGAACTGGATCTGGTTGCCAACGCGGGCAGCGTCGGGGCCTATCTGAATGCCGCGATGCAGGATGCGGTGGGTGGTCATGCCCACGTCGGTGAAGTGCGTGGCGAAGGAATGCTCTGTGCGGTGGAACTGGTCAAGGACCGCGACGACCGCGTCTTCTTTGATGCCGGCGACAAGGTCGGCCCGCGCGTCGTGGCCGCGATGCTGGAGCGTGGGGTTATCGCTCGCGCCATGCCTCAGGGCGACATCCTGGGCTTTGCGCCGCCCTTCCCGCTCAGCCGCGAGGAAGCCGATACCGTGGTCGCCGCGACCCGCGACGCGGTGGCGGAAATCCTGGGCTGAACGCCGAGGAACCCCGGGACGGCGGGTTGATCGCCGTCCTTTTGCCGTCTGGCCGTCTTGACGGGGCCATAAACGCCGCTTAGCCAAAAGTCTTTACAATACGACGGCTCCCATGAACGACTTTGACCCCAAGCCCCTTTCGCGTCACGCCAAGATGTTCGACCTGCTCCGCCAGTCCACCCCGCGCAGCCGCGATCCGCTGCAGGAGGCCATTCAGGAGCGGTATCTGGACGACCGGACGGCGGATCAGATGATCCTGCGGGGGCTGTCTTCGCTCAGGCCGCTGGGTGAGCCTGAAAAGTCCGGGAAAAGACCGGGGCGCCGGATGGGGCCGTTCGTGATCCGCTCGAAGACCTGAGGCCGATCCGCGCGATAGGCAGCACAGGCGCTACTTTCCTCTTAGCTGCCAGAGAACTGCGCTCCGCGCCGCCAGAGGTACAGGCGACGCGATTGCGTTGACAGCAATACCGACCTAAAAGAAGGCTTCCGCGTTCAGGCCGACCGTGATCGCGCCGATGACGGCGCCCGTCACGGGATCGGTCACGGAAAAAGACACCTGACCCTGGTACGTCTGCGTGCTTTCGTCCAATTCGATTTCGTCGATGAAGACCGCACCGGACCCTTTTCCGAACGTCTCGGTGAACTTGGCTTCATCGCCCTGCCAGTAATCCGAGGTCACACCGCTGGCCGCGACGTTCAATCCGTGGCGGTCCATGACGAAGACTTCCGTGATGCGGCCACCGGACGCGGACTGATGGCTGCGCAGAAATTCCGACACCGGTGCATTGAGCACGCCGTTGATCATCGGCGCGTTGGCGGTGCCCACCTCGCCCCGCCATTTCGCGTCTCGGGCGATGATATCGGCCTCGGTAAGGGAGCCCATGCTGCCGTTTTGCGCATTGATGGCACGCACGATCTGGGCATCGTTGATCCACGACATCAGATCGCCGTAGATGTATTGTGACATGGCCGAAGGCACCTCGGCGGCATGGGCGCCGTGGCCGGCAAGAAGAGTGAAGGCAAGAAGTGCTTTTCTGAGCATGACCGTTCCTTTTGATCGCAAGCTGATGGTCAAGCCATAGCCTGCAGTCTTTAAGGCGCGGTAAATCCCTGAGTGATCAGCCTTCGTCGCCGCCCATCAGCGCCCCGCGAAACCCGGTGGCGACAACGAATTTTTCGGAACTGTCCGACCGGCTGGCGGGCGGCTTGATGTTGTGAACCTTGGTAAAGCGTTGTTTCAGAAGCTTTTGCAGGTCACCTTCGGCACCGCCCGCCAGCACCTTGGCCACAAAGGTGCCGCCCTCGTCCAATACATCAAATGCAAAGTATGCCGCCGCTTCGCAGAGCGCGATGATCTTGAGGTGGTCCGTTTTCTTGTGCCCCGAGGACGACGCGGCCATGTCCGACATCACCACATCGGCCTTGCCGCCCAGCCAGGCCTTGACCTGATCATCCGCACCCTCGTCCATGAAATCAAGCACATGCAGTTCGCAACCGGCGATCGGTTCCATTTCCTGCAGGTCGATGCCCAGGATCGTGCCAACGGCCTTGCCGCCGCGTTCACCCAGGATGTTGGCGCGTTTCACCGCGACCTGACACCATCCCCCCGGTGCCGCCCCCAGATCCACGATGCGCGCCCCCGGCACCAGAAAGCGGAACTTGTCGTCCAACTCCATGATCTTGTAGGCAGCGCGGCCGCGATACCCTTCGGCCTTGGCGCGTTTGACGTAAGGGTCGTTCAGCTGCCGCTGCAACCAGCGGGTCGAACTGGTGGTGCGCCCGCGCGCGGACTTGACCTTGACCTTCAGGTCGCGCTGCCCGCGTCCCGATGTGTTCTTGCCTGTCGGTGTCTTGCCCATCTCAGTACATTCCTTCTTCCAGCACACCATCCGCACACATCTGCGCGTAAAGCAGACCCTCGCGCAAGCCGCGGTCCGCCACGCTCAGCCGGTCGGTGGGCCAGCAGCGCATCAGGGCCTGCAGGATCGCGGCCCCCGACATGATAAGCGCCGCCCGGTCCGACCCGATGCGTGGGTCGGCGCGTCTGCCTCCCGGTCCCATCGCCAGATAGGAATGGATCACCTTGTCGATCTGATCAGAGGTCATCCGCAGCCCGTCGATCTTTGTCCGGTCATAGCGTTTCAGCCCAAGGTGGCTGGCGGCCACGGTGGTTACCGTGCCGGAGGTGCCGACAATCTGGAACCGTTCCTGCGGCTGGGCGGATTGATAGGGGGTGAAATCCTGCAGGTTCTCCTCGAAGAACCACGACATCAGCGCAAAGCGCGCGGCGTCGTCTTCGACGTCGATGAACTGATCGCGCAGCGTGGCGACCCCCAGCGGGACGGAGATCCAATCCACGACCTTGGCCGCCGGAATGTCACCGACGGCCTGATCGAAGCCGGAGTGCAGGCGCATGATGCTTTGCGCCCGGTCCGATTTCGGCACCTTCGAGATGTCGATCCACACCAGTTCGGTCGAGCCACCGCCGATGTCCACCACCAGCAGGTTCTCGGTCTTGCGGTTGACCAGCGGCGCGCAGGAAATCACGGCAAGCTGTGCTTCTTCCTCGGGTTTGATGATGTCGAGTGTCAGGCCGGTTTCACGCTGGATGCGGCGCATGAAGTCCGGTCCGTTCAGCGCACGGCGGCAGGCTTCGGTTGCCACCAGTCGCATCCGCTTGACCTTGTTGCGGCGAAGTTTCTGCTGACAGATGCGCAGCGCCTGAATGGTGCGCGACATGGATCCGCGCGACAAGCGCCCGGTCTTCTCAAGCCCCGCGCCAAGCTGCACGGACTTCGAGAAACTGTCCACCACATGAAAACCACTGCCCTTGGGCTGTGCGATCAACATGCGGCAGCTATTTGTGCCCAGATCGAGGGCCGCGTATAGCTCGGACGATCTGGGCGGAACTGGCGCGGGGCTCAGAGCCGACTGTTTGTCCTTATCGAGCGCGCCCGCACCTTTGGGACGCTGTGGCGCCATGGTTCGCGCCTTTCATTTCGAGTTGGGGAAATCGTAGTCCGCGAACCCTGTTGATGCAAGTCTATTGCGACGGGCAGCGCGCGCCACCTACGTTGTACCTGCTGCATCTGGTCCTGAGTGAGTTGTATTGGAAAGATGAAGCGAGGTCGGTTCTCTTCATCTTTCCAATATAACTCATATCCGGCAGTCGCGGCAGGAGCATGTGCTGATTGTGCAGACCGACGCTCACCAAGTTCATGAGAATTATGATGCCGGTCTCCCCTCGCAGGATGTGCTGTTCGGGGTTAGGATTGATGGGGGTCGCGGATGAAGCACGGCAAGTCGAAAAACGGCGCCGTGCGGGGCGCACCACCCGTTAGACACCGTTCAAAGCAACCACAGGAATCACCCCATGCCCGAAGTCACCATCGTTTACTGGCGCGACATTCCCGCTCAGGTGATCGTGGGCAAGGGCCGTCGCGGCTCCAAGCGGCCGCTGCCCGAACGGTTCGAGCAGGCGATCGACCGCGTGGCGATGCGCATCGGGGCGCAGGACAGCGACGCCTACATGGCGGACTGGCGCAAGGCCGATCCTGTCGAGATCGAAGGCGAGCCCGATGCCGTGGCAGACGCAGAGGCCCTGCGGCTGGACACAGAATACGACAAGGAGCGCCTGAGGGCGCTGATTGACAACGATGGCCGGGCCTGAGGTCCAGCCCGCATGATAAAGGATAGCATCATGTCTTTGTTGAATTTCCGCCGCAAGGAAGCCCCTGCCCCGGTGACGAACAGCCCCGCTGTGGAGGCGTTTCTCAAGGATTACTCCATCGAGGTGATGCCGCGCACCGCCGAGAAGGTCGAGGATTTCACTGCCCTGCTGCCCGCAGGCACCCGCGTCTACATCGCCCATATCGAAGGAACGCCCATCGAGGATATGGTCGCCACCGCCAGGCGTCTGAATGCCGACGGCTACAAGGTCATGCCGCATTTCCCCGCCCGCATCATCAAGGACCGCGCCACGCTGGCCAACTGGATCGCCATGTATCAGGGCGAAGCGGATGTGAAACAGGCGTTGCTGCTGGCAGGCGGTGTCACCACGCCCCACGGCGATTTCAGCGACTCCATGCAATTGATGGAAACCGGTCTTTTTGACGAGGCCGGTTTCGAGCGTCTGCATGTGGCGGGCCACCCCGAAGGCAACCGCGACATCGACCTTGATGGCACGCGCCTGAAGG
Organism: uncultured Alphaproteobacteria bacterium; assembly: GCA_963799505.1. Lineage (GTDB taxonomy): Bacteria > Pseudomonadota > Alphaproteobacteria > Rhodobacterales > Rhodobacteraceae > Sulfitobacter. The sequence goes on along the minus strand of CAWCXM010000020.1, from coordinate 74,814 downwards.
TCGATGAAGCGCTGCGCTGGAAGAACGATTTCCAGACCCGCACCGATGCCGAGATGGCCATCGCCACGCAGTTCGCCTTCGAGGCGCAGCCGATCATCGAATGGGCCGACAGCCTCAAGCACGCCGGCATCACCCTGCCCATCCACATCGGGATTGCGGGGCCTGCCAAGCTGCAGACCCTGATCAAGTTCGCCATCGCCTGCGGCGTCGGCCCATCGCTGAAAGTGCTGCAAAAGCGCGCGATGGACGTGACCAAGCTGCTGCTGCCCTACGAGCCCACGGATGTCGTTGCCGAACTTGCCGCGCACAAGGCCGCGCACCCTGATTTCAACGTCTCCCATGTGCACTTCTTCCCGCTGGGCGGGATCAAGACCAATGCAACCTGGGCCATCGAGAACGGCGGCCCTGCGGCCGCTCCTGCCAACGCCTCCTGAAGGAAGATCCATGACCCGCACAGTAATCGAATCCAAGACCAAGACCGCCGTCATCGGCTTTGACGAGCCCTTCTGCGTCATTGGCGAGCGGATCAACCCGACGGGCCGCAAGATCTTGGCCGAAGAGCTGGAACGCGGCGACTATTCCCGCGTCGAATTCGATGCCGTGGCACAGGCCAACGCCGGTGCGACGGTGCTGGATGTGAACTCCGGTGCGGTTTTTTCCAACAAGATGGCCGAAGACCCCCGCTACGCCGACAACAACTTCGTCGAGCCGATGCTGATGCCCGAGATGATCAAGCGCGTGCAGGCCGTGACGGACACGCCGCTGTGCATCGACAGCTCCGTTCCCGGTGCCCTGGAAGCGGGCCTGCAGGCCTGCGAAGGGCGTCCCTTGCTGAACTCGGTCACGGGCGAGGAAGAACGGCTGGAACTGGTGCTGCCGCTGGTCAAGAAGTACAATGTGCCGGTTGTGGCGATCTCCAACGACGACACCGGCATTTCCGAAGACCCCGACGTGCGCTTTGCCGTGGCCAAGCTGATCGTGGAACGCGCGTCGGATTACGGCATCCCCGCCCATGACATCGTGGTCGATCCGCTCGTGATGCCCATCGGCGCGATGGCGACGGCCGGTCATCAGGTCTTTACCCTTGTGCGCCGTCTGCGCGAGGAACTGGGCGTGAACACCACCTGTGGTGCCTCGAACATCTCTTTCGGATTGCCCAACCGCCACGGCATCAACAACGCCTTTCTGCCCATGGCGATGGGTGCGGGCATGACCTCTGCGATCATGAACCCCGTGGCCCTTCCGGTAAACGCCGCCAAGATCGCCGAGAAGAAGGCTGAATTGGAAGCATTGGGCGTGGTCCTGCCGGAAGGCATGGAGGATGAGGTGTTCGTCCAACTCTTCGGGATGGGATCGACCCTGCCCCGCCCCGGCAAGGAGATGGAGGCGATCCGCGCCGCGAACTTCCTCTTCGACCGCGATCCGCACGGCAGCGACTGGATCAAGTTCAACAAGGTCGCTCCGAAAGCCGGTCAGGAAGGCCGTGGCCGTGCAGGCCGCGTGGGCGGTCGCCGTCGCGGCTGAGCCTTGTTGTTCGTTGAAACGGTCTCAAGGCCTTCGCCCGGCGGCGGAGGCCTTCTGCTTTCAGGGCGTCGCCCCGGAACGCCCGAATTTTGCCGAACCCGGCAGATGGTAACGCGGAATTAACATCCCCCCGCCTAGAACGACCGCAGTCCCAAACTGCGGAGCGTTCAAATGACCTTAGGCCAGCCTCTCGACTTCCGGCGCTGTCATGACTGAGCCTGTGATCCTTGAAGGGAAACTCGATCTGAGTGCGGTCGGCGGCCTGCATGCCCGCCTGCTCGCCATCGCAGGTCAGGACACCACCCTTGATTTCGGCGCCGTCACGCAGATCGGCGCGCTTTGCCTGCAGACCTGCCTTGCTGCGGCCCGCAGGGCACAGGCGGCGCAGGTGACGTTTTCGATGGTCAACCTCTCCGATGCCCTGCGCGATCAGATGGCGGTCATGGGCTTCACCCCCGAAACACTGGCGGAGGGCGGCGCATGAGCCTCGAGATACTTGCGGTCGATGACAGCCGCACCATGCGCGACATGATCCGGCTGGCGCTCATCCCGTCAGGATTTACCGTTCACACGGCGGATGACGGCGTCCACGGGATCGAGGTGCTGGAGGGTATCGCGCCGGACGCCATCATCACCGACATCAACATGCCCCGCATGGATGGTTTCGGTTTCATTGATGCGGTGCGCTTGCAGGAAAAACACCGTGCCACCCCCATTCTTGTGCTGACCACCGAAGCGGCACCGGAACTGAAACAACGTGCCCGCGCCGCCGGGGCGACTGGCTGGATCGTCAAGCCGTTCGATCCGGAGAAGTTGGTCAAGGCCTTGCAGATGGTTGCGGGATAGGGCTGCGATATGAGCGATCAGAGTGACCCAATGGCCGAAATCCGCGCCTCGTTCTTCATCGAATGCGAGGAGTTGCTGGAGGCCCTGCAGGATGGTTTGCAGGTCATCGAGGACGGCGCCGACGATCCCGAAACGATCAATGTCGTCTTCCGCGCGGTGCATTCGATCAAGGGCGGTGCCGGTGCCTTTGGGCTTGAGGCATTGGTGCGCTTTGCGCATCGGTTCGAGACGGTGTTGGACGAGGTCCGCGCGGGCCGTCTGACCATCGCCAACGATGCGCTCAAGGTCTTTTTTCAGGCCGCCGATCACCTGTCCGATCTGGTCCGCATCAGCCGCGATGGCAGCGATGCGCCCGAAGCCGAAACGATCCTGCTGCTGAATGCTCTGGACGCATTTCTGGGCGACACGCCCACCGACGAGGGGGCTCAGGATGCCCCGATCGAGTTCAAGCCCATGGGCCTCAGCCTTGATCTGGATCTCGGCGAAGCGCAAGACGATGACGGGATCGACCTTGCCGATCTCGACGCCCTGCCACCGCCACCGATCTTCGGCGCAGCGCCTGAAGAAGCGGAGTTTCTCATTCGCTTCACCCCTTTGCCCGAACTGTTCGAGACCGGCAATGAACCGGCACTCCTGCTGCGCAACCTGGGCCGGCTGGGCGAAATGGAGGTGACCTGCGATGCCACTGCCCTGCCCGATCTGGACAAGCTGGCACCGGACGTGCCGCATCTGAGCTGGACAATCACGTTGCGGACGGAAGTGGACGAAAACGAGGTGCGCTCGGTCTTCGAGTTCGTTGAAGGTCTTTGTGTGCTGGAGGTGACCTCCACGTCCGGAGACGGGACAATGTCGCCCTCCCCCGCTGCAGCCGAAATCGAGCGAGCAGACCTCCACCCCGTTTGACGCTCCTTCGGATGATGAAGCGGACGTGACACCAAATGACAGCGCTGAACCGGTCGTCATACAATCCGTGCCGTCTGTTGTTGCCTCCGCACCAAGCCAGCCCGGCAAAACCGGTGCTGCGTCGGCACCGGCCAAATCCGTGGTGCGGGTCGATCTGGACCGGATCGAACGCTTGGTCAATCTGGTGGGCGAGTTGGTGATCAATCAGGCCATGCTGAGCCAAAGTCTGGAACAATCCGGGCTGTCGCCCCATTCGGATGCCATGAGCGGGCTGGAAGAGTTTCAACGCCTGACCCGCGACATTCAGGACAGCGTGATGATGATCCGCGCGCAGCCGGTGAAATCCCTCTTTCAGCGCATGTCGCGGATTGTGCGCGAAGCCTCGGCGGCAGTGGGCAAGGACGTGCGCCTGAACGTCATCGGCGAAGGCACGGAGGTGGACAAGACCGTCATCGAACGGCTGGCCGATCCGCTGACCCACATGATCCGCAACGCCGTCGATCATGGTCTGGAAACACCCGAAAAACGCATCGCCGCCGGCAAACCGCCGCAAGGCCAGATCAACCTGTCCGCAGCGCACCGATCGGGCCGTGTCGTGATCGAGGTTTCGGACGATGGTGCGGGGATCAACCGCCCGCGTGTCCTGCAGATCGCCATCGACAAGGGCCTGATCCCGCCGGATTCCGCGTTGAGCGATACTGAGATAGATAACCTTTTGTTCCTGCCGGGTTTCTCGACCGCCGCCGTCGTGTCGGACCTGTCTGGTCGCGGCGTGGGCATGGACGTGGTGCGCACCGCCATTCAGGCGCTTGGCGGACGCATCACCATCACCTCGAACCCCGGCGAAGGCAGCACGTTCTCAATTTCGCTGCCGCTGACGCTGGCCGTTCTTGACGGCATGGTCATCAAGGTCGCGGGTGAAACGCTGGTCCTGCCGCTCAACCTCGTGGTCGAAACACTGACACTGGTGAACAAGGACGTGCAGATGGTGCGCCCGGGAAATCAGGTGATCGAAGTGCGCAGCGGTTTTGTACCCCTGTTCGATCTGGGGGCCGCACTGGGGTACCGGGCCCCGCTCGAGTCCTTTGACGGTGCCGTCGTGCTGCTGATCGCGCAGGAGGACGAAAGCTGCACAGCGTTGCTGATCGACAACATCCTCGACCAGCGGCAGGTCGTGATCAAGGGGCTGGACGACAGTTTCTACCGCGCCCCCGGCATCGCGGCCGCCACCATTCTGGGGGATGGCCAGATCGCCCTGATCCTCGATCCAAGCGACATCATCGCCAGCGCGGGCAGCGACACCAAGGCACCGTCGCCCGCGCTTCAACGCAAGGGAGTTTCCGCATGAACGTGACCGCGCCGCAAACCAGCATCGAACTGCTGACCTTTCGACTGGCCGATCAGGAATACGCGCTCGACATCATGTCGGTGCGCGAGATCCGGGGCTGGACCCATGCAACCCAACTGCCCCACGCGCCGGCCTACATGAAGGGCGTGATCAACCTGCGCGGCACCGTCCTGCCGGTGATGGATCTTGGCCTGCGTCTGGGCCTGCCGCCCCGCGAAGAGAACGAGCGCAACGTCATCATCGTGGTGAAATCCGACGATGTGATGACGGGCCTCCTGGTCGATGCTGTCTCGGACATTGTGGCGGTCACCAGCGAGGATCTGCAGCCGCCGCCCGAACTGTCCTCGTCAATTGCCGAAGGGGTGGTCAGCGCCCTGACCTTGATTGATGCGCGCATGATCCGGGTTCTGAACCTTGCCGTGACGGTCCGGACCGTTGAAAGGACCGCCGCATGACCCTTTCCGCTCCAGGGTCTGCATCGCTTGATCCGGCAAGTTTCCGGGCCATTGCCGATCTGGCCTACCGCGAAAGCGGGCTGACGCTGGTGCAGGAAAAAAGCTCGATGATCCAGTCGCGCCTGCGCCACCGCCTGCGCGATCTGGGGCTGAAGGACTTCGCGGCCTACTGCGCACTTGTACAATCAGCCGAGGGACAGGGGGAACGGCGCAATCTGATCTCCGCGCTGACGACAAACGTCTCGCATTTCTTTCGTGAGAACCACCATTTCGAGGCCTTGAAGGCGGAACTGGACCGGCATCTGCCGAACCTTCGGAAAGGCGGGCAGTTGCGAATTTGGTCGGCGGGCTGTTCCAACGGGCAGGAAGCACTGTCTGCAGCGATGAGCCTGCTCGATCACGCGCCCGAGGTCGCCCATCTGGACGTCCGCATTCTGGCCACGGACATTGATCCCAAGGTGGTGCAATTCGCCCGGGCAGCCACCTATCCCGAAAGGTTGATGCGGGGTGTCTCGCAGGAAATGCTGGATCGGTACTTCACGCGCATCGCGCAACCGGGCGCTGAACCCAGCTTTGCCGCAAAACCTGTGCTGACCGACATGATCCGCGTCAACGAATTGAACCTGCTGGCCGCCTGGCCGATGCGAAAACGCTTCGACGTCATCTTTTGCCGAAATGTCGTGATCTACTTCGACCTCAAGACGCAAGAGGCTCTGTGGCCCTGTTTTCTGAACGCGCTGTCACCTTCGGGGATGCTGTTGCTTGGTCATTCGGAACGGATCGCGGACCCGCAGCGGTTCGGGTTCACCTGCACCGGCCCGATGACCTATCGACCGATGCAAAACGCTGATCAGCCTTACCTGCGGCAGCACCCAAGACGGAACGAGGGATAAACACATGGCTTTGCGCGATCAGCTTCGGATCATGGTGGTGGATGATATGTCGACCAGCCGTGGGCTTATCACCCAGGCTTTGGATGCCTTCGGCGTGCGCAACGTGGCGACAGCCGAGAACGGGAAACAGGCACTGCAAGCACTCGCGGCCAAACCCGCGCATCTGGTGATTTCCGATTACAACATGCCGGAAATGGACGGGCTTCAGCTGCTGCACTATCTGCGCGCCATGCCGAAAACCCAAGGCGTCGGGTTTGTGTTGATCACCGGTCGGGCGGAACAGCAGATCATCGACCACGGCAAGAAACTGGGGATGAACAATTACCTCAAGAAGCCGTTTCAGCCGCAGGAACTGCGCAGCTGCATCGAGGCTGTGGTCGGTCGGTTGTGACCGGTGCGCAGGTGCGAAAACCCGAAAGCGGCAAAGACCTCGTTCTGAAACGATTGGCACGACAGTTGGATCATCTCGCCGCAGAGGTTCACCGGATCGAACATGCCATCGGCGACGGGCTGGCCGTATCCGATCTGCGGGATTCCGACACGGTGCAACGGCTTCAGCGGCTCGATTATCTGCGGCAATCGCTGGAAGACATGGCTCTGCTCTCCCTGTTCTTGTCGGACGCGGGTGAAGATCCGTGTCACGGCGACCTGGCCCCTCGCCTCCGGCTTGAGGCGACCCGGCAATTGCTCGACCCACGGGGCGTGCACGCGGTCAAGCCTGCGCCCCCGCTGGTAGGCGACGTCGATCTTTTCTGACGGTGACGGTGACGGTGACGGTGACGCAGAACGCGCTGCGCCTTTTCAGAAAAGCTCCAATCCGTTCCCCGCTGGCACCACTGGCTGACGAGGGACATCTGGCATCCTGCCCCGTGTCGTCTTGGCCCGCAGCGCACCGGTCGTCGGGGTGAAGACGATCTGCCGGGCGAACTGACCGCCCAAGGATTGCGCCACGCAGGGAATGTCTTCCTGCTTCAGAAAGCCCACCGCAAAGGCACAATTGGCGCGACCAATATCGGACAGGCCATTGACCATCTGCGCGCCGCCGAAAAGTTTTGCCTGAAGCCGCTCGCGCCGGGCACCGAGTTTCAGAAGGTCGTTGATCAGCAACTCCATGGCGTTGATGCCCGCAAGGTCGGATTGGGTGGCGTTGCGCGAGGTGCTGGCAAGCAGAATGTGGTTCATGCCACCGACCGCGGCCAGCGGATCCCACAGGCAGCAGGCCACGCAGGATCCCAGAAGCGTCGTGATCTGCACCTGGGGATCAGCCGAAACGCGGTGCTCGCCTTGCGTGATGACGATCGAGCGGGTCATCGGGCCAGCCTCTGCCGGGTGTCCTGTGCGTGCGCTGCCACCGCGCGGTTGATGGCGTTGCCGATCTCTTCGATGGGGAACTGCCGGTCCACGGCACCGAGGGCAGCGGCAGCACCGGGCATTCCGTAGACGACGCTGGTCTTTGCGTCCTGCCCGAAGGTTCTTGCGCCATTGCGCCTCAGGGCCAGCAACCCCTCGGCACCGTCCTTGCCCAACCCGGTCAAAAGGGCCGCAATGACGTCGCCCGCCTCGGTCTGGGCGGAATGGAACAGCGCGTCGACCGATGGACAATGCAGCGCATCCTGCATCTTGTCGATGAAGCGGCAGTACCAGATGCCGTTCTGCCGAACCACCTGCGTGTGTTGGCCGAGCGCCGGGGCGATACGGACCTGACCGGGCAACAGCGGCTCTGCCGCTTGAGCAATCGCGATGTCCTGTGGCAGGTCCCGGTTCAGAACCTGAGCGAAGCTGACCAGAAATTTGGCCGGCATATGCTGAACGATAACCACCGGTGGTCCATTGGGATGCAGGTCGGCGAGAACAGTCTCAAGAGCCGCGACCCCGCCGGTCGACGCCCCGATCAAGACCACGGGCATGGTCCTGGACATGTTCGGTACGGCAATATGAGGCCCGGTCGTGCTTGATTTACGTACCTGTTGAACGGTGCTGCAACTGGCCGAAAACACCCGCCGCGCGATGGCCCGCCTGCTTGTCTCGTCGGCACCGTTTGTCGGCTTCATCAGGCAATCGACCGCACCCAGCGTCAGGGCAGTGATCGTGGCCTCGCAATTGCGAGCCGTCGTGCCAGAAATCATCACAACCGGCAAAGGGTTCAGGCGCATGAGTTTTTCTAGAAACTCAAGCCCGCTCATTCCCGGCATTTCGATGTCGAGGGTCACGACATCGGGCTGCGTTTCCTTTATCACGCGGCGCGCTGCAATGGCGCAATCGGCTTCACCGACGACTTCGAGGCGGTGATCCTGTTCCAACACCTGTCGCAGCCAGAGACGCAAACTGCGTGAATCGTCCACGATCACGACCCTTTTCGGCGACCGGTACAGCGGGGATGGTCCGGCGGACCCGTCTGTTGCGTGCTGCATGGATTGCTCTTGCCTCGCTGCCCAACTCACTGCGGCGCGCTGATGGATCAGGCCGCAGGGCTGGCTCTTTGGTGAGGCAAAGGCGTAAAGTCGGCGTAAATACCGCGCCGGTATCGGTGGCAATATCCCTCAAATTGGACCCGATCAGCAGGTCGGGACGTGCAGCGGGGCGGACGCGATGGCCTGCCACCAGTCGGCGATTGTGGCGCTGGTGATATTGCCCCGGGCACCCAGCGCCACGATGGCGGTGCTGGGCAGGGTCGGCACAGGGGTCAGGTCCACATGGCGGCCGACCACATGCACTTCGAACCCACCGCGCTCTGTCCGCACGAAGCCCTTGAGCCTGTAAAGCCCCGCGGGCCGCGCATCGAGTGCTGCAAGAAGCTGCGCGTGATCCAGCAGCCGGTCCTTGGTGCTGTGCCAACTGACGTAGGCGGGATGCGCCTCTGGCGGGTCGTTCGTGACCGGTGCCACGCTGTCCAGCATCAGGACGCCAAGCGCCTGATCTGACAGGATTTCAGGAAGTGGCAGGCCGAAGCCCGCAAAAACCCGATCGAGTTCCGGTATCCGCTTTGTCACTTTCGTCTGTACCACCAGATCTGCCGCAGCGATCTGCTGGCGCACCTGCGGACCGACCAGCCGGTCGGTGATCAGCGTGTCGATGTTCAGGGCATCGACCAGCGTCACGATGCCCGCATAGCGCAGATCGGGCTCTGCAATGGCGGTATTGGCGATGGATTTGGGATCGGCAATCCCGCTTGCCTCGATGATCAGGTGATCGGGGCGCGGGCGGCGGTCCAGCGCGTCGCCCAGAGCCATGAAGAGGTCCGCCCCCATGGTGCAGCAGACGCAGCCGTTGGTCAGCGCGATCACGTCCTCATCCCTGGCCGCGATCAGGGACTGGTCGATGTTGATCGCCCCGAAGTCATTGACCATCACCATCAGCCGCAGACCTTTGGGGTCGGCCAGGATGCGGTTGATCAGCGTCGTCTTGCCCGCCCCAAGATACCCGCTGATCACCGTAAGCGGCAGCGGTGTCATGCGCGCATGATCCGCCCGCCCGAGACGGTGCCCCGGACGGGAACGTCCTTGAGGTCTTCGGGAGCCACGTCGAAGGGATCCGCCCCCAGAATGGCGAAATCGGCGATCTTGCCGGTTTCGATGCTTCCGATCTCGTCATCCAGTTTGAGCGTATATGCGGCACCCAGCGTGATCAGATGCAGGGCTTCTGCCACGGTGATCTTCTGCGCGTCGCCCAATGTCCTGCCCGTCATGGTCTGGCGGTTCACGGCGCACCACGCGGTGAAAAGCGGGCCCATGGGCGTGACCGGCGCATCCGAATGGATCGCGACACGCACGCCCGCGTCCAATGCGGAACGGGTGGCGTTCATGCGTTCGGCGCGGTCCTTGCCGATGGTCAGGGCGACGTGCTGATCGCCGAAATACCACAGGTGATTGGCAAAGATATTCGTGCAGATGCCCAGATCTGCAGCGCGTTTGAATTGGTCCACCCCCATCATCTGACAGTGTTGAAACACATGCCGCGCACCGGGCCAGGGATGTTTGCGCGCCGCCGCCTCGCATGCGTCGAGCGAGACCTCGGATGCCTCGTCCGCGTTGACGTGGATGTGCATCTGCACACCGTGTTTGTACATCGCCTCGCAGAGCGCGAAAATCTCTTCGGGGGTGGTGTTCCAGATGCCGTTGGGCTGGCCGCCCACATATCCGGGCCACTTGACACGACCTGTCCAGCCCTGGATGGAGCCGTCGGTCATCAGCTTGACCGCACCCAGACGCAGCTTGTCGGTGGACTTCGCTTTCAGCGCGAGCGCGCGTTTGGCCAAGACTTCCGGCTGCGCCCCCGTCGCCCCCAGGGCAGGTACGATCCGTATCCCGAAATCCGGCGCGCCGGTGATCCGCAGCATGGTGTCGAGGTCTTCATCCTCCATCGAGGAATAGAGGTCGGTCACCGTGGTCACACCCGCCAGTCGGCACACGTCTGCATAGGACCGCAGAGCGTCTTCGCCCTGCGACAGGCCGCGGAAATCAAGTCCGACACGGCGCATCACCGGAAACATTGCGGCCATTTCCTGCAACTCGCCGGTGGGCTGGCCGGTGCTGTCCTTGACCACACCTTCGATGTTGCTGGCAGAGGTGTATTGCGCAAGATCGAGTGCGGCTGAGTTCACGCACATCAGATGGAAGTTCGAGAACAACACCGCAACCGGCCGGTCGCTGGCAACGTCGTCCAGATGCGACCTGTTCAGCCGTTCGGTGGTCAGAAAGATCGGATCGAATCCCCATGCCAGCAGCGGCACACCGGGGGGCAGTTCGGCGGCGCGGGCCTTGAGCCGTTCGATCACGGCGTCGATGGTGGTCATGCCTTTGTGCATCTCGCCCTTTGGGTCGATGCGGTCGTGATACCCCGCATAGGCGAAATCCCACATCTTGCCGGCCATCATATGCGCGTGGCCTTCGACAAAGCCGGGCATCAGGATGTCGTCGGCAAGGCTGGTGTCATGTGTCACCTCACCCCAGGCATCGGCACAGGTCGCGTCCCCCACGGCAAGGATCTTGCCATCCTTCACGGCCACATGTGTGGCCTCGGGACGGTTCGGATCCATCGTAATGATCTTTTTGGCCTGAAATACGGTGATGGCGGACATGTGCTTTCCCTCGCTTTTGGCGCAGGCTAGCGCAGGTCAGCGTGAGGTGAAATGCCAAAACCGGGGCGGTCTAGCCCAAAGCGTAGCCCGCGCCGCGCACCGTCCGGATCGGGTCTTCGCCACCAGATTGCGTCAACACCTTGCGCAACCGCGCGATATGCACGTCGACGGTGCGGGTATCGACATAGATGTCGCGCCCCCAGACCAGATCGAGCAGTTGATCGCGGCTCAGCACCCTGCCCGGCTTTTCAAGGAACGTGGACAGAAGGCGGTACTCGGTCGGCCCCAGCTTCAGCTCGTGGCCCGCACGGCTGACCCGGTGGCGTTCAGGATCCAGTGTGATGTCCAGAAAGGCAAGCGCCTCGCCACTGGCTGCGGGCCGCGAACGGCGCAGCTGTGTGCGCACGCGGGCCATGAGTTCGCGCAGGGAATAGGGTTTGGTGACATAGTCGTCCGCCCCCGTCTCAAGCCCGCGCACCGCGTCCACCTCCTCGGAGCGGGCCGAGAGCATGATGACGGGGATATTGCGCGTGTCCTCGCGGGTCTTGAGCTGGCGGCACACCTCGATCCCGCTCATCAGCGGCATCATCCAGTCGAGGATCACCAGATCGGGCGTCATCTCGTTGACCTGAAGCATCGCTTCTTCGCCATTCTCGGCGCGGCTGACGGCATAGCCTTCGGCCTCGAGATTGTAGGCAAGGACCTCGCGCTGCGCCGGCTCGTCCTCCACCAACAGGACATGGGGCTGGGTGACCGACATCTGCTCAGACCTTGGAAATCACGGAGGTTCTGTCGGCCTTGGGACGCATTTCCTCGGGGTGTTCGCCGGTCACCAGATAGACCACCTGTTCGGCGATCGACGTCACATGGTCACCCATCCGTTCTGTGTTCTTGGCGATGAAATGCAGGTGCATACAGGCAGTGATGTTGCGCGGGTCTTCCATCATGAAGGTCAGGAACTCGCGGAACAGCGCATTGTACATCTGGTCCACGTCCTCGTCCCGGTCGATCACGTCCTGGGCCAGTTCCGCGTCGCGCTGGATATAGGCATCCAGCGCGTCTTTCAGCATCCCCTCGACGGCCCCGGCCATCCGGCGGATGGCACCGGCACTGTCGTTCACGGGGGCAAGCGTGGCCAGGACGCCCGTGCGCTTGGCCATGTTCTTGGCATAATCGCCGATCCGCTCAAGATTGGCGCTGATCTTGATCACGCTCAGGATCAGGCGCAGATCAATTGCCGTAGGCGCACGCAGAGCGATGACGCGGGCGGCGCTTTCGTTGATCTGATGCTCCAGCACGTCGATCGACTTGTCGGCGTTGCGCACTTCCTCGGCCAACTCCTCGTCGCGGGTCTCAAGCGATTTGGCGCTCAGACGTATGGCGTTTTCCACCATGCCGCCCATTTTCATGATCTGCGCCTGCACCCCTTCAAGATCGCGGTCGAAGGCGGATGCGATGTGTTGGTCCTGCATGATATTATCCAATGCGTCCGGTGATGTAGCTTTCGGTGCGGGGGTCTTCGGGCTGCGTGAAAATCTTGTCGGTCTCGCCGAATTCCACCATATTTCCCAGATGGAAGAACGCGGTTTTCTGGCTGACGCGCGCGGCCTGCTGCATGGAGTGGGTGACGATGACCACTGAATAATCCTGCCGCAACTCGTCGATCAATTCCTCGACCTGCGCCGTGGCAATCGGGTCGAGTGCCGAACAGGGTTCGTCCATCAGCAAGACTTCAGGCTCCGTCGCCACGGCGCGGGCGATGCACAGGCGCTGCTGCTGACCGCCGGAAAGCCCCGTACCGGCAGCCGTCAGCCGGTCCTTGACCTCGTTCCAGATCGCGGCGCGTTTCAGCGCCCTTTCGACGATCTCGTCCAATTCGGTCTTGTTGCGGGCCAGCCCGTGGATGCGCGGGCCATACGCCACGTTGTCATAGATGGACTTGGGAAACGGGTTGGGTTTCTGGAACACCATCCCGACCTTTGCGCGCAACTGCACCGGGTCGACGTTGCGGTCGTAGATGTCTTCGCCGTCGATGTGGATGTCGCCCTCGACACGGCAGATGTCGATGGTGTCGTTCATCCGGTTGATGCACCGCAGGAAGGTGGACTTGCCACAACCCGACGGGCCGATGAAGGCGGTGACGGTCTTGTCCTCGATGTCGACGGTCACGTCCTTGATGGCATGGGTATCGCCATAGAAGACCTGCACATTGCGAGCCGCGATTTTGACGGTATTTGTTGTCACGTCTTTCTCCGCACTAAAATTGTCTTTCACCTTGTCGGTCCTTTTTTTACCAGCGCCGCTCGAACCGGCGGCGCAGCAGGATTGCCACTGCATTCATGATCAGCAGAAAGACCATCAGCACGATGATCGCGCCCGACGCCCGTTCCACGAAAGCAGGATCGGCCCGCTGTGTCCAGTTGTAGACCTGCACCGGCAATGCGGCGGCAGGATCGAAAAAGCCTTCGGGGGGTGCCGCCGGGAAGTCACGCACAAAGGCGACCATACCGATCAGCAGCAGGGGCGCTGTTTCGCCAAGGGCCTGTGCCAGACCGATGATGGTCCCTGTCAGGATGCCGGGCATCGCCAGCGGCAGCACATGGTGGAACACCGACTGCATCTTGGACGCGCCGACCCCGAGGGCGGCATCGCGGATCGACGGTGGCACCGCCTTGAGCGAGGCGCGCGTGGCGATGATGATCGTCGGCAGGGTCATCAGGGTCAGCACGAGGCCGCCCACGACAGGTGCCGATTGCGGCAACCCCGCGAAGTTGATGAAGACCGCCAGACCAAGGATACCGAAGACGATGGAAGGCACCGCCGCGAGGTTAGAGATGTTCACCTCGATGATGTCGGTGATCCAGTTTTTCGGGGCAAATTCCTCAAGATAGATCGACGTCGCCACCCCGATGGGCAGCGCCAGTACCAGCACCACGATCATCATGTAGAAAGAACCGATGATCGCAACGCCCAGTCCAGCGGCCTCGGGACGGTTCTCGGAGGCATCGGCCATGGTCAGGAAGCCCCAGTTCCAGTGGGTCGACAGAACGCCCGCCTCTTTCAGCTGATCCGCAAGGCGCAGTTGGTCCGGGGTCACGTTGCTGTCGATCTCGGCAGAGGCCATCGTGACGCGGCCCTTGAAGTAACCGTCGATCCGCCCCGACGCGAGGAAATCGAAGGTGACCGTCTCTCCGATTTGTTCGGGGTTGGCCAGCACGTAGCGGCGCAGATCGGCTGCACCCTCTTTCGAAATCAGGTCGATGGCATCCTTCGCGGTGAACCCTTCGATGCCGATGGCCGGATCGTTGAATTTTTCCTCAAAGGCGGCGCGGATCAGGGGGGCGTAGCCGAAGGTAGAGACCTTGGCGATGTCTTCGATGTTGCCCGTGCCGTTCTTGTCCAGCACCGCCGGATCGAGGACGATATCAAGCTGGACAAAGGTCTGACGGAAGGCCGACGATCCGTTGTAGAGGATCGAGGCAAGAAGTCCCACCAGCGCGAATATGGCAATGCTGATGGCCAGCACACCGTACATGCGAAACCGGGCTTCGGCGGCATTGCGGGCCTTGGTGCGTTTGTCCTGCGTCAGCAGTGAACCACCATGCCGTCTGACCGGCGTCTGATCAGGCAAGGATACGTCGGTCATTCGTACTGCTCCCGGTATGTGCGTACAATATAAAGGGCGAGGATGTTCAGCCCCAGCGTGATGACGAAAAGCGACAGGCCAAGAGCAAAGGCCACGAGCGTCTCGGGTGAGGCAAATTCGGTGTCGCCGGTCAGCTGGCTCACGATCTTGACGGTGATGGTCGTCATCGCCTCGAAGGGGTTCAGGCTCAGCTTGGCCGCGGCCCCTGCCCCCAGCACCACGATCATCGTCTCGCCGATGGCGCGGCTGGCGGCCAGAAGCACGGCACCCATGATGCCGGGCAAGGCGGCGGGAATGATCACCTGACGCACGGTTTCGGAATGGGTGGCCCCCAGCCCGAAGGCCCCGTCCCGCAAGGATTGCGGCACCGCATTGATCACATCGTCGCTGAGCGAGGAGACGAATGGAATAAGCATGATGCCCATGACCAGTCCGGCGGTCATGACGGATGCCGAGGAATTGCCCAGTGACAAGGGCTCCGCAAAGTAGTCGCGCAGCAGTGGTCCGACGACGATCAACGCAAACAGACCGTAAACGATTGTCGGGATACCGGCGAGGATTTCGATTGCCGGCTTGGACAAGGCCCGGACCCGGGGGGATGCGTATTCGGACAGGTAGATGGCGGACATCAGACCGATCGGCACCGCAACGACAAGCGCGATGAACGACACATAGAGCGTACCCCAGAGCAGGGGCAGAATGCCCAGATCAGACCCGCCGCGGAATTGGGGGTTCCAGGTGAAGTTGAAGAAGAACGACTTGGCCGGATACATGCCGAAAAAGTTCAGCGTCTCGAAGGCGAGTGACAGGACAATTCCCGCCGTGGTCAGGATCGCGACTGTGGAGCAGAGGATCAGGATGGCCTTGATTGCCCCTTCCGCCACATTGCGGGCGCGGTAGTCCTTGGTGATCCGGGTAAAGGAAAAGACCAGTCCCGCGACAGCCAGCACAATGACAAGCACCGCCATCGCGATGCTCAGCGTGGCGGACAGGTCACGGTAGGACTTTGCCGCTTCCAGCACATCCTGCCCCACATCGGAGCCCAAAGCGACACCGACCTCGGCAAGCTGCGCGCGCACGTCCGTTGTGGCGGTGTTCAACCCGTCGACTTCGGCGTTTGACAGTGTCCCGGTTGCGACGGCCTGGTTCAGACCGTCGGCGATCCTGCGGACATCCAGCATGACAAGGCTGCGGCTGCTGCCATCGGCGATGCTGTCGGGATTGATCAGCCCGGTGATGCGGTTTTCGATCACGATCGGCTGTGCCAGCATCCACAGGATCAGCACCAGCAGCGCAGGCACGGCGGTAAACAGAAAGACGCTCTGACCGTAGTAGCCGGGAAGCGAATGAAGTCTGCGGATGTCTCCGCCCGAGGTGGATCTGGCGCGGCTGCGTCCAGCGAAGTATCCGATGACCGCAATTGCAATCACGATAAGAATGACGATGCCAGCGCTCATCACAGCCCCCATATTCCAGTCGTAAGAGACAGGCGGCACCCGCAAGAGCGCCGCCTGTCGATATTCGGCAGCTTAGTTAAGCGGTGCCATTGTTGTGCCGTTGGCAACAGCTTCCTGTGTCGCTGCCAGTTCCGGATCGGACACAAGGCCGTATTCAGCCAGCGGACCATCAGGGCCTGCGATTTCGTCGGACACGAAGAAGTCGATGTATTCCTGCAGGCCTGGGATCACACCCAGATGCGCCTTCTTGACGTAGAAATACAGCGGACGGGACACGGGGTATTCACCTGTCGAGATGCTTTCGGTTGACGGCAGGATGCCGTCCATCGTGGCCACGCGCAGTTTGTCGGTGTTGTTCTCATAGAACGACAGACCGAACACACCGATGGCTTCCGGGTTGGCACCAAGGCGCGACAGGGTTTCGGTGTAGTCACCGTCGATGTCGACAGATACGCCATCCGTGCGCAGCTTCAGACAACCGTCTTCTGCACCGGCCGCCTCGAAGGCTTCTGCGGCACCGGTGGCTTCACAGCCTGCCTCGAGCACTTTCTCGTCGAACACTTCACGTGTGCCGTGCTTGGTGCCGGGGATGAAGGCCAGAATTTCCTGGTCGGGAAGATCGGCATTCACCTCTGCCCATGTCTTGTTCGGGTTGTCGACCAATGCGCCGTCAACCATGACCTGAGCGGCCAATGCGTTGTACCAGTCGGATGGTGTGAAGGCGAATTCGTTGCCGTTGATGTCGGAAGCAAAAACGATGCCGTCATAACCGATGCGGACTTCCATGATGTCCGTGACGCCGTTCGATGCGCACAGGTCGATGTCGGACTGCTTGATCCGGCTGGAAGAGTTCGCGATGTCGATGGTGTTTTCGCCGACACCTTCGCACATCTTCTTGCGGCCCGCGCCCGAACCGCCACCTTCCACGACCGGCGTCGGGAATTCAAAGTTTTCGCCGAAAGCTTCGGCAACGATGGTTGCATAGGGCAGCACGGTGGACGAACCGGAAATCTGAACGTTGTCGCGGGCAGCGGCAGTGGTTGCGGACAGCGCGGCAATCGCCAGTGCGGATGTGGTGAGTTTTGTCAGTGACATGATGTCTCCTGTCGGTGTTGATTTCGACAATCACCCCCTTGGTGATCTGGCCCCCGTCTACGGACGGCGTGCTGAGCTTTTGTGACGGTTATGTTACGGTTTTATGACAGTCGGT
Source organism: uncultured Alphaproteobacteria bacterium (assembly GCA_963799505.1). Lineage (GTDB taxonomy): Bacteria > Pseudomonadota > Alphaproteobacteria > Rhodobacterales > Rhodobacteraceae > Sulfitobacter. Next base: position 57,455 of record CAWCXM010000020.1, on the reverse strand, counting down.
TTTTGTGCGGATGATGAAAAATCAGGAATCCGACGTCGCCGCGTCCATTGGTAAAATAACAATGAATGACGCACCTTTACCCAGTTCCGACGTGATCTTGAGCCGCCCGCGGTGGCGGTTCAGAATGTGCTTCACGATCGCCAGACCAAGGCCGGTACCGCCCAAAGTGCGACTGCGGTGGCTGTCGGCCCGGTAGAATCGCTCTGTCAGGCGGGGTAAATGCAGCGGGTCGATCCCCGGACCGTGGTCGGTGACGCTGATCCGCACCCCCGGTCCGCGCAACGCCGGATCACGCAGCGAGGTTTCGGCAGAGATGATGACGCTTTGGTCCGGTCCGCCATATTTGATCGCGTTCTCGATCAGATTGGTGAAGACCTGCAACAATTGGTCCGCGTCCCCCAGCAAGGGTATCGGGGCCGTCCCGAAGCCCGGCACCAGCTTCACGTCGTTGTCGACCGCCAGCGGGTTGAGATTGCGCAGGGTGCTTTGCAGGATCGCCGTCAGATCGACACGGGTGACGGGTTTCACCCGTTCCTCACCCTCCACCCGGCTGAGAGACAGAAGATCGCCCACCAGCCGGTTCATCCGCCCCGCCTCGCCCGCCATGATGGTCAGGAACCTGTCGCGGGCCGCAGCATCGTCGCGGGCCGGACCGCTGAGGGTTTCGATGAAGCCCATCAGCGCGGTGAGCGGCGTCCGCAACTCGTGGCTGACGTTGGCAACGAAATCGCGGCGCATCTGGCCTGCTTCGGCTTCAAGCGTCACGTCCTGAAAACTGGCAAGCAGGGCACCGGCGGCAGCGACCGTTTTCAGCGTGACGGTAAAGGTCTGCTCGCGGTTCACGTCTCCGCCCAGATAGGTGGCCTGGCGCGGCGCGCCGTCGGCCAGCGTCTGCTCTACCGCGTCGACCAGCGTGGGCTGACGCAGCACCGTCACGAAATGGCGCCCATAGGCACCGGACCCAAGAAGCTGCACCGCAGGTTCGTTCAGCGCAATGATCCGTTCGTTCCGGTCAATCGCCACCGTCGGCAGCGGCAAGGCTGCAATCACCGAGGCCAGAAGCGCGGTGTCGACCACCGCTTCAGAGCGCTTTCATGTCGCGCCGAAAGCGGGCGGCGTTTTCGGAGTAGTGCTGCGCGCTGGCGGTCAGCATCTGGATCGCCTTGGCGTCCAGTTCCCGCACCACCTTGCCGGGGGCGCCCATGACCAGTGATCCGTCCGGGATCACCTTGTTCTCGGTGATCAGCGCCCCTGCCCCGATCAGGCAGTTCTTGCCGATCTTCGCACCATTGAGGATCGTGGCCCCCATGCCGATGAGCGTGTTGTCGTCGATCGTGCAGCCATGCAGCATGACCTTGTGTCCGATGGTGCAGTTGGTTCCGATGGTCAGGGGAAACCCCATATCGGTGTGAAAGACGCAGTTCTCCTGCACATTGCTGCCTGCGCCCACATGGATCACCTCGTTGTCGCCGCGCAGCGTCGCACCGAACCAGACCGACGAACCGGCCTCCAGCACGACGTTTCCGATGATGTTGGCGTCGGGCGCCGTCCAGGCGCTGTCGTCCACGGTGGGCTGGGTTGTGCCAAGGGCATAAAGTGTCATGACAGATCCTCGAATTGTGATTGCAGGGCGCGCACATGGTCCGACAGTCGCGGTTGCTGGGCCACACGCATCCTTTCGGCGGTGATGATGGTTTTCAGCTTCGCTTCGGTTTCTTCCAGTGAATCGTTGATCAGCACATAATCATACCCGTCCCAGTGGCTGATTTCGTCCCAGCTCTTGCGCATCCGCTTGCGGATCGTTTCGGGCGTGTCCTGCCCCCGTGTCACCAGACGGCGGTGCAATTCGGGGATGGAGGGCGGCAGGATGAAGATGGACAGGGTGTGCGACCCCAGTGCCGACGTGCGGATCTGCTGCGCGCCCTGCCAGTCGATGTCGAACAGCACATCCTTGCCCGCGGCGATGGCCTTTTCGACCGGTGCCTTGGGCGAGCCGTAGTTGTTGCCGAACACATGGGCGTGTTCCAGCATCTCGCCCTGTGACACCCATTTGCGGAAATCGGCTTCGGTGACGAAATAATAGTCCTTCTTGTCGATCTCCCCCTCGCGGGGCGCGCGGGTGGTCGCGGAAACGGAAAATTCGAGCGATGCATCCCATTTCATCAGTCGCTTTGCCAAGGTCGATTTGCCCGCACCCGAAGGCGAGGACAGGATGATCAGCAATCCACGTCGGTCGGCAGTCTGGGCTGTCATGGCCTACTCCACATTCTGGACCTGTTCACGCATCTGGTCGATCACCGCCTTGAGCGCCAGTCCAACCGTGGTCAGCGCCTTCATCTGGGCCTTGGCGCAGAGCGTGTTGGCCTCGCGGTTGAACTCCTGCATCAGGAAATCCAGCTTGCGGCCCACGGGTCCACCTTGCGCAATCAACTCGCGGGCGGCTGCGACATGGGCACGCAGCCGGTCGATCTCTTCCGTGATGTCCGCCTTGACGGCGATCATTGCCAGCTCCTGCGCCACACGGTCCGCATCGGCACCTTCCGCATTGTCCAGCACGCGGGCCAGCGTGGCCTTCAGCGTTTCGGCCATCTCTGCACTGCGGGTCGGGATCAGCGTCGCGGCCTGTGCCGTCAGCGCCTCGACCTCGTCAAGCTGCGCTTTCACCACCTCGGCCAAGGCCGCCCCTTCCTGCTGACGCATTGCGTCGAAATCGGCCACAACCGCATCCGCATCCGCCAGCAGCACAGCACACAGGGCTGCGGCGTCATCGCTCGGGCCGGGCTGATCCAGCACGCCGCGCATGGTCACGATGTCGGTCGCCTTGGAGGGTGCCAGCGACACGCCTGCGTCCATCGCGCGGGCCTCGATCTGGTGGAGGGCATTCAGCACGGTTTCAAGCTGCGCTTCGTTCACCTCGAGCGTGCCTGCACCGTCCTCGCGGTTGAGGCGCAGGTTGCAGGTCACGTTGCCACGGGCCGCGACCGCGCCCAGCTTCTTGCGCAGACCGGTCTCCAGCCCTTCGACCCAATCGGGCACCCGCAGCCGCAGGTCCAGCCCGCGTCCGTTGACGCTGCGGACCTCCCAGCTCCAGCTGAAGGGCGATTGCGCGCCACTGGCCGACGCAAAGCCTGTCATGGATTTGATCATCTTTCCGGTCCTTACGTGCCTGCCCGCCTGCAATAAGGTGAAAGACGGACGCGGGGCAAGCCCTGCGGCCATCCCGTCATTAACCAGCCCGTCAAAAAGATGCGCAATTGCCTCAAAGACCGGGTATTAAGGTTTCAGTAACAAGTACCGCCATGCGGGTGTGTCAAAGGTGATTTGACGTGGCTGCGGAAGATGCTTTCGCAGCCACGTGTATTGTAATGAGGGTCGGAGTAACGCGCATGGACAAGTCCTTACAGAACGCGCAGAATGTGATTGCTATGTCAGATTATCAGCCAGAAACCGGATATGCTGCCATTGCGCAGGTCGAAGCCTATTGGGAAGCGCTTCGCGGCACACGTCTGTTGCCCAAGCGGTCGGACATCGACCCGCGCGGGATCGAACAGGCGCTGGAAAATGCCTTCATTCTCGAAAGGATCGCCCCCGGTATCGCGCGGCTGCGCATCGCGGGCAGTCACCTGAACGATCTGATGGGCATGGAGGTGCGCGGGATGCCCCTGACCGCCTTCTTTACCCCCGATGCGCGCGCCGAAATCGCCGATTTGCTGGAGGTCGTGTTTCAGACCCCGGCCATCGCAACCCTGCATCTGTCCTCTCCGGCCGGTGGCGGACGGCCCAGGATGGAGGCGCGGGTGATCCTTCTGCCGCTGAAAAGCGATCTGGGGGATGTAAGCCGGGTTCTGGGATGTTTTGTGGCCAAGGGCGAGTTGGGCACCGCCCCCCGCCGCTTCGACCTCATGCGCAAGGATGTCCTGCATATCGCCGCAGGCCAACCGCCCGTCCCCGCCCCGACCGGGCCGAGGGAAAACAAACTGCCGTCGCTGCCGACCCCGGAACGCGCGAAACGGTCGCAGGGCATGGCAGAGGCACCGACACCGTTCCGGGGTGCGGATGACAGACGCCGCCCGCCTTACCTGCGTCTGGTGAAATCGGACGACGAGCGCAAATAGCGCTGTTTGATCTGAATTTGGTTCAGCCCCGCGTCCGTTCAGGAACGCGGGGCTGTCTTTTCAGGCCTGACCTGCGGCTCTGGCCATCTTGCTGTCGCGCCGCGCGCTCAGTTCTTCGGCAACCAGGAAGGCCAGTTCCAGCGACTGGCTTGCGTTCAGGCGCGGATCGCAGGCGGTGTGGTAGCGATCGGACAGATCCTCATCGGACACAGCCCGCACGCCGCCGGTGCATTCGGTGACGTCCTGTCCGGTCATTTCGAAATGCACCCCACCCGGCACGCTGCCTTCGGCGGTGTGAACGTCGAAAAATTCGCGCACTTCGCGCAGGACGGAATCAAAAGGACGTGTCTTGTACCCCGAGGCCGACTTGATCGTGTTGCCGTGCATCGGGTCGCAGGTCCACAGGACGTTGGCCCCTTCCTCCTGCACGGTCTTGATCAGACGGGGCAGATGTTCACCAACCGATCCGGCGCCGAAGCGGGCGATCAGCGTCAGACGCCCGGCCTCGTTCGTCGGGTTCAGCTTGGCAATCAGCTTTTTCAGATCCTCCGCCGTCATGCTTGGTCCGCATTTCAGACCGATGGGGTTCATCACACCCGAGGCGAATTCCACATGGGCACCGTCGGGCTGCCGTGTGCGGTCGCCGATCCAGATCATGTGCCCCGATCCCGCCAGCCATTTGCCGGTCAGGCTGTCCTGACGGCAGAGCGCCTCTTCATATTCAAGCAACAGCGATTCGTGGCTGGTGTAGAATTCGACAGACTGCAGCGTATGTGCGGTGTCCGAATTGACGCCTGCAGCGGACATGAAATCCAGCGTGTCGGAAATGCGGTTGGCCACTTCGCGGTATTTCGCGGCGCGTTCCTGATCGGTAAAGCCCAGGGTCCAGCCGTGCACCTGATGGACGTCGGCATAACCGCCCGTGGAAAACGCCCGCAACAGGTTCAGCGTGGCGGCAGCCTGCGTATAGGCGCGCAGCATCTTTTCGGGGTTCGGGATGCGGGCTTCGGCGGTGAAATCCAGCTCGTTGATGATGTCGCCGCGGTAGCTGGGCAGTTCAACGCCTTCGACGACTTCCGTCGGGGCCGAGCGTGGCTTGGCAAACTGGCCGGCCATGCGGCCCAGCTTGATGACCGGCACCTTGGCACCGTGCGTCAGCACGATGGCCATCTGCAACATCACCTTGAAGGTGTCGCGGATCGCGTCCGAACTGAACTGCTCGAAGCTTTCGGCGCAATCGCCGCCCTGCAACAAGAAGGCCTCTCCGCGCGCGGCGGCGGCCAGATGGGATTTGAGCCTGCGCGCCTCGCCGCCGAACACAAGTACAGGATACCGCGACAGCTGCGCCTCAACGGCGTTCAATGCGGCCGCGTCGGGATAATCGGGCATCTGAATACGCGGTTTGCTGCGCCAGCTTGATTTGCTCCAAGTGCTCATCTGTCATGTCTCCGGTCGGGTGCGCCGCCTGTCAGCGCTATCATCCCATCGTCTATACAAAAGCCCGTGCGCGGTGGCCAGAACCCATTTACGACCTCTTGACGCCGCCTTCGTCGCGTGAGCAAGGTCTCTGTCAGGTTTTGGGCGCATGGGTTTTGGGCTGCGTGGGCTATCAAACTGGGCTGTAGAAGGTTTCGCGATGTCCGCACAGCGCTCTGCCACACGTGTACCACTCACCACCGACAAACCGCGACGGTTCGTCTTTGTATTGCTGGACCAGTTCAGCCTGCTGTGCTTTGCCACCGCGATCGACAGCCTGCGCATTGCAAACCGCATGGCCGACAGGAAAATCTACAGCTGGACCACCATGGGTGAAGGCGGCGAGAGCGTGGATTGCTCTGCCGGCACGACCTTCAAGCTGGATCACGATCTGGGCGATCTGCAACGCGACGACACCATCATGGTCTGCGGCGGCATGGACGTGCAGGACGCGACCACCAAGAAGATACTGGGTTGGCTGCGCCGGGAGGCGCGCAAGGGGTTGATCGTGGGCGGTCTGTGCACGGCGTCCTACACCCTGGCCAAGGCCGGACTGCTGGATGGCAAGAAAGCGACGATCCATTGGGAAAATCAGGACAGTTTCGCCGAGGAATTTCAGGAAGTGAATCTGACCAAATCGGTTTTTGTCGTAGACGGCAACCGGCTGACGACCGCAGGCGGCACCTCCTCCATCGACCTGATGCTCAAGCTGATTGCCGACGATCAGGGCGAGGAGTTGGCCAATGCCGTGGCTGACCAGCTGATCTATTCCTCGATCCGCACCGATCAGGACACGCAGCGGCTGAGCGTGCCGACCCGCATCGGTGTGCGCCATCCCAAGCTGAGCCAGGTGATCCAGATGATGGAGAACAACATCGAAGAGCCGATCAGCCCCTCGTTGCTGGCCAAGGATGTGGGCATGTCGACACGCCAGCTGGAACGGCTGTTCCGGCGCTACCTGAACCGTTCGCCCAAGCGGTACTACATGGAGTTGCGCCTGCAAAAGGCCCGCAACCTGCTGATGCAGACCGACATGAGCGTGATCAACGTGGCGCTGGCCTGCGGCTTTGCGTCACCCTCGCATTTCTCGAAATGCTACCGCGCGCATTACGAGACCACACCCTACCGCGAACGCGGCAGCCATGCGGCGCGGTTGTCGATTTGAAGCGATCGTTGGGTTCGTAGTGTTTTCAGGTCGGCTGTACGGGACGAAGTGACGACTTGCTCCCTCAATTCTGGTCAGGCCAATCTGTGACAAGTCGAACTGTCTCTCCACCGATGAGACCTTCCTTGATAGCAACGACACTGTTTGGCAGAAATTCCCATTCCTCATCGTTCGGATGATAGTCAGGTGTCGCCAACATCCTGAATGTCCCATCTTCTAAGTCGATCAAGTCAATGGGACGGAACACATCCGTTCCTTCATTGAGAAGGCGAACATAGGCGCGTACCGTCATCATCTTTTGCTGGGTCATGGATGCAAAATTTTCGTAGTAGCGCAAATCATACATCTGCTTGTTGGACAGATACGGTAGTTCAAGGGCTCATTGCCAACCTTTGCCGCCCTTGAAACGCAGTCTACTTCGTTATCCGGTACACTGCTCCATCGCCCACCGAAATGTACCAGATGCTTCCGTCCTGAGCCTCTACGATATCGCGCACGCGGCTGGTCTCGTCGGTCTTGATCTGCTCGACCTCGCGCAGGGGATTGCCGGACAGGCGGCTGATGTAGTCGAACTTGAGCGCTCCGACGAAGATGTCGCCGCGCCAGTCGGGAAACATCTTGCCGGAGTAAACCATCAGCCCCGACGGCGCGATTGATGGATCCCAGTAGTGTGCGGGTTGCTCCATGCCGGGTTTCGAGGTGCCCTCGCCGATCTTCGCACCGGAGTAATGCCGCCCGTAGGAGATGACCGGCCAGCCGAAGTTCGCGCCTTTCTTGACGGCATTCACTTCATCGCCGCCCTGCGCGCCGTGCTCGGAAACCCACAGGTTCCCGTCAAGATCCAGCCCCGCGCCCTGCGGGTTGCGGTGGCCGTATGACCAGATATCGGACAGGGCATTGCCGTCGTTCACGAAGGGGTTGTCCGACGGGATGCTGCCATCGCTGTTGATGCGCACCACGGTGCCGTTGTGGGTGCCGAGGTCTTGCGCAGCAGGACGGTCGCCGCGTTCACCGATCGTAATGAAGAGCGTTCCATCCGTCGCCTCGACCACCCGTGATCCGAAGTGCCTGCCGCCGCTCGACCCCGGTTTCATCTCGAAAATCTCTTCGACGGCTTCCAACTGCGTCGCCCCTTCGGGCAGGCGCGCGCGGGACACCGCGGTTCCGCTGCCACGGCCTTGCGACTTGGCATAGCTCAGATAAAGCACCCTGCTGCTCGCAAAGTCCCGGGCCAGCGTGACGTCCAGCAATCCACCCTGCCCGGCCGTCGCCACCTCCGGCACGCCTGCGACCGCACGGGCTTCGCCATTGCCGATCAACAGCAACCTGCCATCCTTTTCGGTGATCACCGCGCCGCCTTCGGGCAAGGGCTCCACAGCCCAGGGTGTGTCCAATCCGGTGACGACAGGCGTGATCTGCCACGTGTCCTGTGCCGCCGCCGGCACGGCCAATATCAGGGCCAGCACGGTGCCGCGCAGGACGTTCGGAATACTCGCTTTGGACAGCATGGCATAACTCCTGTGATCAAGGTCTGTGACCGGAAACGTAACTTGTCTGGTGAAGATTGCCACAGCGGGGACCATCACAGCCACGTCAGTGGCCTTTGCGTCAGCGGAAAAATGCCTTTTCTTTTAAGAACGCCACGCATAATCTTCCGCCCGAACGTCATGTTCCAACAAGGGAGAAACACATGAAAAAAATGCTTATGGCCACAACGGCCGCGGCACTGGTTGCAACGGGTGCGCTGGCCGATGGCCACACCAAGGAAGTCAAGCTGGGCGTCTTGTTCGGGTTCACCGGACCGATTGAATCGCTGACCGGCCCGATGTCCGGTGGTGCCGAAATGGCAATGCAGGAAGTCACCGACAGCGGCATGTTGTTTGACGGTGCCACCGTCACGTCCATCCGCGCGGACTCGGGCTGCATCGACAACGGCATGGCGGTTGCGTCCGGCGAACGTCTGATCGCCGAGGGTGTGAACGGCATCATCGGCGCGGATTGCTCCGGCGTGACCGGTGCGGTGCTGCAGAACGTCGCCATCCCGAACGGCATGGTCATGATCTCGCCCTCCGCGACATCCCCCGGCCTGACCACGATGGAAGACAACGGCCTGTTCTTCCGCACCTCCCCGTCGGACGCCCGTGAAGGCGAAGTCATGGCGGAGATCCTGCAGGAGCGCGGCGTGAAGTCCATCGCACTGACCTATACCAACAACGACTACGGCAAGGGTCTGGCGGATGCGATCCAGTCCTCTTTCGAGGCCGTGGGCGGTGAAGTCACCATCGTTGCGGCGCATGAAGACGGCAAGGCGGACTACTCTGCCGAAGTCGGCGCGCTGGCCTCGGCCGGTGGTGATCTGCTGGTTGTCGCGGGTTATCTCGATCAGGGCGGCGCTGGCATCATCAAATCCGCGCTGGACGCGGGTGCCTGGGAAACATTCGGTCTGCCCGGCGGCATGATCGGTGAGAACCTGCCCAAGACCATCGGCCCTGACCTCGACGGCTCCTATGGCCAGATCGCAGGTTCCGAAGGCAACGGCATCGACACGCTGGTCGAAATGGTCGGTGACGCGTTCGACGCCACGTCGCCCTACACGCCTGAAGCCTATGACGCAGCGGCGCTGTTCCTGCTGGCCATGCAGGCAGCGAACTCCACCGATCCGGCAGAGTACAAGGAGCAGATCCTGAACGTGGCCAACGCGCCGGGTGAAAAGATCTATCCCGGTGAGCTGGGCAAGGCGCTGGAAATGATCAAGGCCGGTACGGATATCGACTATGTCGGTGCGTCCGCTGTCGAATTGATCGGACCCGGTGAATCTGCGGGCACCTACCGCATGATCGAAGTCAAGGACGGCAAGAACGAAACCATCGGTTTCAAGTAAGCCTTGATGCAAGGCCGAATGCAGCCCACGCTGAACGTGGGCTGCATTTTTTATAAGATCGCAAAGATCACGCACCCAACGTGGTGCAGACGGGGATGGACTGATGGTGCAAGCGGCTGAGCACATGATCGTCGTGGACGATCTGCACAAGCATTTCGGCGGATTTCATGCGGTGGACGGCGCGAGCCTGTCGATTGACCGCGGCTCCATCACCGGGTTGATCGGGCCGAACGGTGCCGGAAAGACCACTCTTTTCAATGTCATTGCGGGTGTTCTTACCCCAACCTCCGGCAAGGTCTACATGGACGGAGAGGACATCTCGGGCCTGCCGCCGCATACGCTGTTTCACAAGGGTCTGCTGCGCACCTTCCAGATCGCGCATGAATTTCATTCCATGTCCTGCCGCGAGAACCTGATGATGGTGCCGGGCGGGCAATCGGGCGAAACGCTGTGGAACACGTGGTTCGGGCGCAAGCGCATCGCGGATGAGGAACGCGCGCTCAAGGCCAAGGCGGATGAAGTGCTGGAGTTCCTCACAATCGAACATCTGGCGGAACAAAAGGCCGGTCAAATCTCGGGCGGACAGAAAAAGCTGCTGGAGCTGGGCCGCACCATGATGGTCGATGCCAAGATCGTCTTTCTGGACGAAGTCGGTGCCGGCGTGAACCGCACGCTGCTCAACACCATTGGCGATGCGATCATCCGGCTGAACCAGGAACGCGGCTATACCTTTGTGGTGATCGAGCACGACATGGATTTCATCGGGCGGCTGTGCGATCCGGTGATCTGCATGGCCGAAGGCCGCGTTCTGGCCACCGGGACGCTGGACGAGATCAAGGCCAACGAGCAGGTGATCGAGGCCTATCTCGGCACCGGGCTCAAGAACAAGGATCAGGTGGGCGCATGAGAGCGCTCTGCCTTGGACTATCGGCGGCGGGGTGGATGTTGCCCCAGACGGCATTGGCCTGTCATCAGCTGTCACAATCGGTCTGGATGTGCGCGGCGGGCACGCCCTGGGCTGCGGCGGAATGGGAGGCCGAGGGGGACGGCACCACGATGATTCTGGGCGATTTTGTCCTGACCTTCACCGAGGATTTTCCCGGTGCGGAAATCCGCGATGGCGTGAGCACCTTGCAGGAGCAATTCGTGACCTACGCCGAATTGATCGAGGCTGACGGTGCCGCCCCAATCGAAGTCAACCGGCAGGAAATGGTGGACTTTGATACCGGGCAGGCCTTCCGCTCGTTGCAGCTGGATCGCTACGACGACAGCGACACGGTCAGCGCGGTGATGCTGGCGCAGGTCAGCGATGCGCGGATCATGCTCTACCTCGACGGCCCTTCGACACTGGACTGGCCCGAGATCGACAGCGCTTCGCGCGGGGTGCTCAATCTGCTGCGCGACAGTTGCGCGGACGCGAGTACCTGCCTGAGCCCCACCGAAGCCCGCGTGGCGACAGAATGAACACAAGAGGTAATCCATGAGCGATCCTTACGGCGACCGCGGCAACAAGGATCTGTCGATCGGCAATCCCAAAGGCATGGGGTCGGAAATCCCGCAGCGCAGCGGGCAAAGCCGCCCTGCCCCCGGCGGTCCCTTCCTGATCGGGGACGGCATGACGGCAGGCTACGGCAGCGGGCCGGACATCCTGCATGATTGCACGATTGCCGTGGACCGGGGCGAGATCGCGGTGATCGTCGGCCCCAATGGCGCGGGCAAATCGACCGGGATGAAAGCGGTGTTCGGCATGCTCGACATGCGCAAGGGGCATGTCAGACTGGACGGAGAGGACATCACCGAATTGTCCCCACAGGCGCGTGTGGCCAAGGGGATGGGTTTCGTGCCGCAAACCTCGAACATCTTCACCTCCATGACCGTCGAAGAGAACCTCGAGATGGGGGCCTTTATCCGCACCGATGATTTCTCCGATACGATGGCACAGGTCTATGACCTTTTCCCGATCCTCAAGGACAAACGCTATCAGGCGGCGGGCGAACTGTCGGGCGGCCAGCGCCAGCAGGTCGCGGTCGGTCGGGCGCTGATGACGCAGCCCAAGGTGCTGATGCTGGATGAGCCGACAGCGGGCGTGAGCCCCATCGTGATGGATGAACTCTTTGACCGCATCATCGAAGTGGCCCGCACCGGCATCCCGATCCTGATGGTGGAACAGAATGCCCGGCAGGCGCTTGAGATTGCCGACAAGGGGTATGTGCTGGTTCAGGGGGCCAATGCCTATACCGGCACGGGCAAGGAACTGCTCGCCGATCCCGAAGTGCGCAAATCGTTTCTGGGGGGCTGAAGCATGGCATCGCGACTTTTCTTTGTGTCCGCAGTGTTTGCAGCAATGGCAGGCACAGCATTTGCTTCCTCTTTTGAATGCAAGCTGCAAAAAATGTGCAGCAGTACTGCGCCCTGCAACGATATCTCTGTGGACGCGACCATTCGGGCTGAAAATGGCAAGATTATGCTTGTGTATGGTGGTTTTCCTCAAATCGAGCTGACGCCATTCGATGAGGTCAAGGACGTTCTGGTGCGCGGCGCGACGCAAGATGATGATGGCTACACGGCCTATCTGCTTTCGCTGTTCTCTGATTTGTCGCTCTTCATGGACGTCCAAACTTTTGTTGGCCAAGGGGGCTCCCTGAATATGTCTGGCACTTGCCAAAGGACGAAGAACTGATGGAATTTCTCAACGCCCTCGTGGCCTTTCTCAATTACGTCTTTATCCCCGGCGTGGCCTACGGCTCGCAACTTGCCCTCGGCGCGCTTGGCGTCACGCTGGTCTACGGCATCCTGCGGTTTTCCAACTTTGCCCATGGTGACACGATGGCGCTGGGGGCGATGGCGACAGTGCTGCTGACCTGGCTCTTTCAAAGCTGGGGCATCAGCCTGGGACCGTTGCCCACGGCCCTGCTCGCCCTGCCTTTCGGCATCGCCTTTGCCATCGGGCTTTTGCTGTTCACGGACAAAGCCGTCTACAAATTCTACCGTGTGAAAAAGGCCAAGCCGGTGATCCTCGTGATCGTTTCGCTTGGCATCACCTTCATCTACAACGGGGTGACGCGGTTCATCATCGGGGCGGATGATCAGAACTTCTTTGACGGCGAACGTTTCATCATTTCGGCGCGGGATTTCAAGACGCTGACGGGGCTTGAGGAAGGGCTGTCGTTCAAGACCACGCAGGCCATTACGATCGTCACGGCGGTTCTGGTGGTGATCGCGCTTTTCTGGTTCCTCAACAAGACCCGCGCGGGCAAGTCGATGCGCGCCTATTCGGACAACGAGGATCTGGCGCTTCTGTCAGGCATCAATCCGGAACGCGTCGTGATGATCACCTGGATGATCGTCGCGAGCCTCGCGACCATCGCGGGCGTGCTTTACGGATTGGACAAGTCGTTCAAGCCCTTCACCTACTTCCAGCTTCTGCTGCCGATTTTCGCCAGTGCCATCGTGGGTGGCCTGGGCAACCCCATCGGGGCCATCGCGGGTGGTTTCGTGATCGCCTTCTCGGAGGTGACGATCACCTACGCCTGGAAAAAGATACTGGTCTATCTGATGCCGGAAAGCCTTGAGCCATCGGGCCTCGTGCAGCTTCTGAGCACGGATTACAAATTCGCGGTCAGCTTCGTGATCCTGTTGATCGTGCTGCTGTTCAAACCCACGGGACTGTTCAAGGGGCAATCGGTATGACAACGACCCTGAAAAATACGCTGCTCTTTGCGGTGATCGCGGCACTCATCGTGATCGTGGGCATTCAGCAAAGCTGGAACTCGGCGCTGCTGATCATTTCCATGGGCCTGATCTCGAGCATCATGGCGCTGGGGGTGAACCTGCAATGGGGTTTTGCGGGTCTTTTCAACGTGGGGATCATGGGGTTCGTGGCTCTGGGAGGGCTGGCGGCGGTGCTGATCGGGATGCCGCCGACCGAAGGAGCCTTCAGCGCGGGCGGTCTGGGTGTCGTCGGTGCGCTGTTGCTGGGTGCGGGAACGATTGTGCTGACCATTCTGGTGATGCGGCGCATGGCGCCGGGATGGCTGCGGTCGCTGGTGGTGGTCGGCGTCCTGATCGCAGGGTTCTTCCTGTTTCGCGCCCTCCTTGACCCGTCGGTGGAGCGGATCGAGGCGATCAATCCGGCGCAGACCGGCTATCTGGGGGGTCTCGGCCTGCCGGTGCTCATCGCCTGGCCGGTTGGCGGGCTGTTCGCGGCGGCGGCGGCCTGGCTGATCGGCAAGACGGCGCTGGGGTTGCGGTCGGACTATCTGGCCATCGCGACGCTGGGCATCGCCGAGATCATCATCGCGGTGTTGAAGAACGAGGACTGGCTGACACGCGGCGTGAAGAACGTGATCGGTGTGCCGCGCCCCGTGCCATTCGAGATTGATCTTCAGAACGATCCGGCCTTCGTGGAACGTGCGGCCAGTTTCGGGATGGACGCTGTGGAAGGATCGACGCTTTACGTCAAGGTTCTGTATATCCTGCTGTTTGCCACCGTGCTGCTGATTCTGATGTGGATGGCGCAACGGGCCTTGCATTCGCCCTGGGGTCGCATGTTGCGCGCGATCCGCGACAACGAAGTGGCGGCCGAAGCGATGGGCAAGGACGTGACCGCGCGGCATTTGCAGGTCTTTATCCTGGGATCGGCCATCTGCGGCATCGCGGGTGCGATGATGACCACGATGGACGGGCAGCTGACGCCGGGCACCTATCAGCCGCTGCGCTTTACCTTCCTGATCTGGGTGATGGTGATTGTCGGCGGATCGGGCAACAATCTGGGTGCGGTGCTGGGCGGTTTCCTGATCTGGTTCCTGTGGGTGCAGGTCGAACCGATGGGTCTGTGGCTGATGAACGTCATCACCTCGGGCATGGCGGAAGGGTCGCCGCTGAAGGAGCATCTGATCGAGAGTGCCGCGCATATGCGGCTGCTGACCATGGGGATGGTGTTGCTGCTGGTGCTGCGGTTCAGCCCGCGCGGATTGATCCCCGAGAAATGAACGCCGCCGCCAGCGCCCGTGGAGGGTGCGGACGGTATATAAGGCCAAAAAGAGAAAGGGGGCGCAGGGATCATCCTGCGCCCCTGCTTGCGCGGCAAGGTGGTGTCAGCGTCCCTTGAAGAGACCGCCGAGGATTCCGCGCACGATGCGGCGGCCCGTGGTGCCTTTGAGTTCCTTGATGACCACGCTGGCGACGGCGGTGCCGAAGCCTTCGGTCGCCTTGCGGCTGGGTGCGCGGGAGGTTGAACGCGGGACGCCTTTCCCCGCATAGCGGCGCGCGCTGTTGAATTCACGCAAGGAGGGTGTGTCGGCGGCTTCTGCGACCTCTTCCGCCTTGGCGGCTTCTGCCGCGGCTTTGGCGGCGCGGTCCGCCAGGATTTCAAAGGCGCTTTCGCGGTCCAGACGGGTGTCGTATTTGCCGGCCATCGGTGAGCTGGCCATCAACTGCCCGCGTTCGCTGTCCGTTATGGGGCCGAGGTGCGAGGACGGGGGCCGGATCAGGGTGCGTTCGACCACCCCCGGCACGCCCTTTTTCTGCAGGAACGATGTCACCGCTTCGCCCACACCCACCTCGCGGATCGCCTCTTCGGTATCGAAGCGCGGGTTCTCGCGGTAGGTTTCGGCTGCCATGCGCAATTCCTTGCGGTCTTTCGCGGTGAAGGCGCGCAGGGCGTGCTGTACGCGGTTGCCGAGTTGTCCGAGGATGTCGTCGGGCACGTCCGCCGGGTTCTGCGTGATGAAATAGACGCCGACGCCTTTGGAGCGGATCAGGCGGGCAACCTGTTCGACCTTGTCCACCAGCGCCTTGGGGGCATCCTCGAACAGCAGATGCGCTTCGTCGAAGAAGAAGACCAGTTTGGGTTTTTCGGGATCGCCGACTTCTGGCAGTTCCTCGAAGAGTTCCGACAGCAGCCACAGCAGGAACGTCGCGTAGAGCTTTGGCGCGCCCATCAACTGATCGGCGGCAAGGATGTTGATCATGCCCCGCCCGTCCGCGTCGCAGCGGATGAGGTCCGGCAGGGCAAGTGCGGGTTCGCCGAAGAGATCGGCAGCACCCTGGTTTTCCAACACGAGAAGGCGGCGCTGGATGGCCCCGACGGAGGCCGACGAGACATTGCCGTAGCGCAGGGCAAGCGTCTGGGCATTCTCGCCGATCCAGACCAGCAGCGCCTGAAGATCCTTCAGATCGAGAAGCGGCAGGCCGTCCTCATCGGCCACCCGGAAGGCGATGTTCAGGATGCCTTCCTGCGCCTCCGACAGACCCAAAAGCTGGGAAAGCAGCAACGGACCCATTTCCAGCACCGTGGTGCGGACCGGGTGGCCCTGCTTGCCATAGAGATCCCAGAAGGTGACGGGGAAGGCGTTGTAGGAATAGTCGGCAAACCCGATCTTTCCGGCGCGGCTGGTGAAGGCCTCGTGCAGCTTGTGATCGGCGCTGCCGGATTTGGCGAGACCAGAGAGGTCGCCCTTCACGTCGGACAGGAATACCGGCACGCCTGCAGCGGAAAATCCCTCGGCCAGGATCTGCAAGGTGACGGTCTTGCCGGTGCCCGTGGCCCCCGCGATCAAACCGTGGCGGTTGGCATATCCGATGTTCAGAAATTGCTGGGTGGCGTAGTCGGGGCCGCCGCCTCCGATGAAGATGTCTTGGGTCACGGGGGTGGTCCTTTCAGCGGTTCTGGTCCGGGACATATTGGAATTTGGCGAAGCATACAAAGTTAACCTTTGCATGCCATAGTGATTATGCCCAAACCGCTTATGTCCTTTTGCGGTGCGGGCATTCCTCCCTGTCAGACTGGCCGCGCCCCATGGTGCGGCCTTTTTTGCACTTTGGTGGTCAAGCGTCGGTTTGACCGGCGTATGCCATTGAAATCGAATAATATAAATTCGGTTGACCGGCTTGCGCTGCTTTCGTAACGTGGCGTCATAAGTCGGCCCAGTTCGACGGGGAGAAAAGATTGGAAAAGAGGATGCTGTGCGTCCTCTTTTTCATTTTCGGCACATGGGAAACCGGCCCGGTCCGGATCGGCGTTTTTCGGCGTTGGTCCGGTAAAATATTGATGATCGACCCTGACATTGCCGGGTCGGCATGGTAGATCACCGCAAAAGCAACAAACCTGGATTGAACATGAGCAAGTTTTTCACCGCATGGCCGCTCTGTGCTGCCCTTATCCTTGGCACGGCGATGCCCGTGCTGTCGCAGACGACCGAAACCGCGCCGACCGGCACGGCACCCACCGTGGAATCCGATGTCGGCACAGCCGCAGAGGTCGAGGATCAGCTGAGCCTGGGCGAGGATGCCGACAAGGATCCGGAGCTGGGCAAGCCCTACACCAAGGAGGTGATCGGCGCCTGGGAGATGCGTTGCATCAAGACCGAGGCCGAGGAAGACCCATGCCAGATGTACCAGCTGCTGGATGACGGACAGGGTGCCCCCGTGGCCGAGGTTTCGTTGTTCCGTCTGCCCGGATCGGGCAAGGCCGAGGCCGGTGCGACAATCGTTGTCCCGCTCGAGACATCCCTGCCCCAGCAGCTGACCATCACCGTGGACAGCGGCAAGGCACGGCGGTATCCCTATGCCTTTTGCAACCCGGTGGGCTGTTACGCGCGGCTGGGTCTGACGGCAGCGGACGTGGCGGCGTTCAAGCGCGGCAACGAAGCGACAATCACCATCGTTCCCGCCCTGGCGCAGGACCAGCAGGTCAGGCTGACGCTGTCGCTGTCGGGGTTCACGGCGAGCTATGACAAGGTTTCGGTGATCCAGCAGTAACGCTGCACCGTCGCTGAAATGCAGAAGGGTCGCCCGATGTGGCGACCCTTTTTCGTTCAGACCTTGCGCAGGGCGATCACCGCGTTCATGCCGCCGAAGGCAAAGGCGTTGCTGAGGGCAACACTGACCGATGCGTCCCGTGCCACATTGGGCACCACGTCAAGCGCGCATTCGGGGTCCGGTTCCTCGTACCCGATCGTGGGCGCGATCACGCCGTCGCGCAGGGCCATGATGCAGGCCAGAAGCTCGACCGCCCCGGTGCCGCCGATCAGGTGGCCGTGCATGGATTTGGTGGAGCTTATCATCAGGTTGTCGGCATGGGGGCCGAAGACATCCGCAACGGCGGCGCATTCGGTCTTGTCGTTGGCGGCGGTGCCGGTGCCATGGGCGTTGATATAGCCGACTTCTTCTCGGTCGATGCGGGCGTCGGCCAAGGCACCGGCCATGGCCCGCGCCGCCCCGGCCTTTGACGGCATGACGATATCGCTGGCATCGGATGTCATGGCAAACCCCGCGACTTCGCAAAGAATATCGGCACCGCGCGCGCGGGCGTGGTCGTATTCCTCGAAGACGAAGATGCCCGCGCCCTCGCCCTGCACCATGCCGTTGCGGTTGGCCGAAAACGGACGGCAGGCGTCGCGGCTCATCACGCGCAGACCTTCCCAGGCCTTGACGCCGCCGAAGCACAGCATGGATTCCGACCCGCCCGTGACCATTGCAGGTGCCATGCCGGAGCGGACCATCGCAAACGCCTGCGCCATCGCGTGGTTGGAAGAGGCGCAGGCGGTGGAAACGGTAAAGGACGGACCCTTGAGGTTCCATTCCATGCTGACATGAGAGGCCGCGGCGTTGTTCATCAGTTTGGGCACCACGAAAGGATGCACCCGGTTCTTGCCTTCCTCGTAGACGGCCCGGTAATTGTCGTCCCAGGTGGAGACGCCACCCCCCGCCGTGCCCAGCACCACACCGGATTTCGCGGCAAGGTCGCCGGAAAACGTCAGGCCCGATTGCTCGATCGCCTCGCGCGCGGCGGCGAGGGTGAATTGCGTGAACCGGTCATAGAGCGAGATCTGCTGTCGATTGTAGCGGCCTTCGGCCTCGAACCCGCGCACCTGACCGCCGATCTGGATCTGCAGGCGTTCGACATCGCGAAAGGCCAGCGGACCAATGCCGCAGACGCCCTCGCGCATGGCGGCAAGGGTGGCGGGCACGGAATGCCCCAGCGCGTTGATCGTGCCGGCCCCGGTGATCACCACGCGTTTCATGGGCTATCCCTGTTCGGCTTTCAGCCGCTCGATGCCCGCGACGATGCTGGCCACGGTCGAGATGTCGAAGTCCGACGCCGAGGGGTCATTTGCGTTGAAGGGCACGTTGATGTCGAAGGTTTCCTCGATGGCAAAGATACTTTCGACCAACCCCAGACTGTCGATGCCGAGACTTTCCAGCGTACTGTCCATCGTGACATCCGACGGCTCCAGCAAGGCCTGTTCGGCGATGATGGCGATGACTTGGTCCTGAATGTTCATCGACTTTTCCCTGGTCTGCGACGTGATGGTGATTTAGCCGTCCTTGTCGGTCTTGAAAACCGCTTTTCGCAGGTCCGCGACCTCGCGCAGCAGACGCGGCAGCCGGCGCAAGGCCTTGTATTGCTCGACCTGCTTGTCCATCTGCGTGGCCGGATAGCCCAGCATGGTGCGGCCTGCGGGCACGTTCGACATCAGCTTGGTCCCGCCGCCTGCGATCACGCCGTCGCCGACAAAAATGTTGTCGTTCACGCCGACCTGTCCCGCCATCACCACATTGTTGCCGATCCGGGCGGAGCCTGCGATGCCGACCTGTCCGCAGATCAGACAGTTATCACCGATGGTCACGTTGTGGCCCAGATGGACCTGATTATCGAGCTTGGTGTTGTTGCCGATGGTCGTGTCGCGGATGGTGCCGCAGTCGATGGTGCAGCCCATGCCGATCTCCACATCGTCGCCGATGCTGACCGACCCCAGCGAATGAATGCGAATCCAGGGCTGTGCTGCCGCCTGACCTTGATCACCCAATGTCTTGCGGGCGGATTCGACGGTGGAGGGTTCTGCCGTGACAAAGGAAAAACCGTCGCCACCGATCCGCGCACCGGGTTGAAGGATGCAGCGCGCACCGATGGTCACGCGGGCGCCGATGCTGACCTGCTCGCGCAGATACGCGCCCGCACCCAGCGTCACGTCCATGCCGATGAAGCAGTGCGGCCCGATGACCGAACCATCGCCGATCCTTGCACCGGCAGAGATGATGGCGAGCGGTCCGACAGTGACATCCGCGCCAAGCCTGGCTGCGGGGTCGATGATGGCGGAGGGGTGGATGCCGGGGGCAAAGCCCTGACCGGCGTCCAGCAGACGCGTGAGGCCCGACATCGCGAAACGCGGGCGCGCCGGAAATATCGCGGCTTTCAGCCCCATCGCCTGCCAGTCCGCACCGGGCCAGAGCATCGCGGCCAGGGCAGACCCCTGCCCCAGCACCTCTGCGTATTTCGGGTCCATCGCCAGAGCGAGGTCATCCTGCCCCGCACTTTGCGGCTCTGCGGCACGGGCAATGAGGATGGAGGTATCCCCCGCGGCCTCTGCCCCGAGTGATTTCGCAATTTCGGCAACGGTAAAAGACATGGGCGGCACCCCTTTGCGGCGTGCCGCGAGGTTTAGCCCTGAACGCCGCCCAAGACCACCCCCGCGCGCGAGAGCGCATTCCATATCTTGGCATCCCGGCCATAGACATCGGCGCGGTACTCGGTGTGGCCGCGTGCGTTGGTCACCGCCGTGCGGTAGATCAGATGCACCGGCACGGGTTCCTTGAGGTCTACCTTGGTCTCGCGACCGGTTCGCAGGACGGACTGGAAATAGCCTTCCGGGTCGGCTTCCTGCTTGGCCAAAAGCGCATAGGCGAAATCGAACGGATCGGCCAGGCGCACGCAGCCGTGGCTGAACGCCCGCACGTCACGGGCGAACAGGCTCTTGGCTGGCGTGTCATGCAGGTAGATGTTGTATTTGTTGGGGAACATGAACTTCACCAGACCCAGCGCATTGGACCGGCTGGGTGGCTGTCGCATGGCGAAGGGAAAGGTCCGCTCGGTGTAGGCTGCGAAGTTCACGGCGCTCCGGTTGACCTTGCGGCCCCGGCTGTCCGTGATCTCGATATGGCTGGCCGCGTTGCGATTGCGCTTGAGGGCGGGCAGGTATTCGCCCGTCACGATGGAACGCGGCACATACCAGCTTGGGTTGATGACCATATGCTCCATCACGTCCGAAAATTCGGGCGTCGGACGGTCGTCGCTGTTTGCGCCGATCACGGAACGGGTGCGGAAGGTCACCTTGCCATCGTCGATGATCTTGGCAGAGAAATCAGGCAGGTTCACCAGAATATGCCGTTTGCCCCGTTCCACATTGAACCAGCGTTCCCGCTCCAGCGCGACCAGAACGGACTGCAGACGCTGTTCCACGCCCACGTTGATCTGGCGCATCGTCTCTGCACCGGCGACGCCGTCATCGTTCAGCCCGTGGTCGATCTGGAACTGCTGCACCGCTGCCTGCATCGCCGCGTCATAGCCGCGCGCATTGGTGCGTGGCAGATACTCCATCGCGATCAGACGGTTGCGCAATGCGATCACCGCTGGACCGCTGTCACCGGGCTCAAGCTTGCTGGCGGGCACCGTCGCGCCCCAGCCGCCGGCGCTGAGCAGCCGTTCCATCGCCAGCTTTTCCTTGATCAGCGCGTTGTATTCCATGCTCTTGGGCGGCAGCGCCCGGAAGAATGCGGCGGGTTTCGCGTCGCGCAAGCCTGTCAGATACGAGGTCCGGTCCTTGTAGGGCACTTCGCGGACCATCGCGCTGTCGATGCTGCGGGGGTTCAGCATGCCCGACTGGATGTCGCGGGCATAGGTCAGAAAGACGCGGCTCATCTCCACCTCTGCCAGCCCCCGGTCACGGGGGGAGCGCACAGCGGCCAGGGTGGCCATGAGCGCGTCAGGCGCATAGCGGGCGACGGGCAAACCGTGATCGGCGGCGGCGGTGATCGCCTGCATCAACTCGGCCCGACGCGCGCGGTCTTCCTCGCCCGCCCCGGTCCAGATCGGTGCATAGCCGTTGTCGCGGTAGAATGCCGCGATGTCCTCGTCGCTCGACGCCGCTTCGGCCACGGCCTGTTTGAAGGCAGTCACCTGCGCCTGCGCGGGCTGCGGTGCGAACGCGAATGCCAGCGACAGCACACAGGCCAATGCGATGATCACGCGGTGCGTCATGGTATGTGCCAGCATCATTCGGGAAGTCCTCTTGGAAATTGCAGCTTTGCCGCGGTTGCGACCTTATACCAGTGTGTCCAAATCGCCGCAGGCTAAGTCCAATCACTTTCATGCAAAATTCCGAATAATTCTGGCACCTGAGGCAAAAAAACCACCGATGCGCCAAGGCAGCCAAGACAGCAGATCAAGGATTGAGCAAAAAATTGCCTAAACTTGAATTCATCTGGAACCCATAGGATTAAGGGGTTGGTTCACGATTTGGCATATGCAATACATGCGTTGCATCCGGGGATTAAACTTAACGCCCATGTAACATCATGGTCACAGGCAGATGCCTACAGGCATAAGACGGGACGAGTAATGACAGGATCAAGCACTACCGGTATGACCCGGCGCGCGCTTCTTGGCGCATTCGCCGCAACGGCGGTGGCAGCGGCACCCACCTACTCCAATGCAGCAGGCTTCCTGCGCGGCGGTGGCGACATCAGACGGATCAAGATGTATTCGGGCCGCACCGGCGAACGGATCGACATGATCTACTGGATCGAAGGTCAGTACATCAAGGACGCGGTGAAGGAAGTGAATTACTTCATGCGCGACTGGCGGACCGATGGCGTGAAAAGCATGGACCTGCGCACCGTCGACATCATGGCAGCGGCCCACAACCTTCTTGACGTCAATGAACCCTACATGTTGCTTTCGGGCTATCGCAGCCCGCAGACCAACGCGATGCTGCGATCCAAATCGCGCGGCGTGGCCAAGAACTCCCTTCATATGAGCGGTCAGGCCGCTGATCTGCGACTGGCATCCCGGTCGGTCGGTCAAATGGCCCGCGCGGCCATTGCCTGTCAGGGCGGTGGCGTCGGACGGTACTCCGGCTCGAACTTCGTGCATATGGATTGCGGCGTGGTGCGCAGCTGGGGCGGCTGAACGCGCTCTGCCAGGACGATATATTGTGATGTGATTTGAAAGCGCCCTCAGGGGCGTTTTTTCATGGGTCAGTGCCGATGCGCGAACAGCGCGGGCATCGGCACCGTCGGCATCCCAAAGGGCACTGTCGAGGGCACCGGGAGCCGCTGGTGCCACCCTTCCCGACCGGTCGTCTCCCAGCGCCAGCTGGACTGGCACATTTCAAGAAGGTTGCGCCGCGCCGAGAACCCAAGCACCGCAGCCGCCATGCTGGGGTCTGCAAAGCTCGCGGCCACATCGCCCGGACGGCGCGGTTTGAACCGGTAGGCCACGGGTTGACCGCTGACTTTCTCATACGTCTTGATCACGTCCAGCACGGAATAGCCTTTGCCCTTGCCCAGGTTGACCGTGTGCGACCGCCCCTGCTGCAACAACAGGTTCAGCGACTGCACATGCCCCTGCGCCAGATCGCAGACGTGAATATAGTCGCGGATGCCGGTGCCGTCATGGGTGCCGTAGTCCCGGCCGTAGACATGGACGCAAGGCAACTCTCCCTTGGCGACCCGCGCGACCAGCGGCATGAGATTGCCGCCATTGCTCAGGGGGGCCTCTCCGATCAGACCGCTGGGGTGAGCACCGGCAGGATTGAAATACCGCAATATCCCGGCGGCCCACCCCCGTTTGCTGCGTGTTTTCTGGTTCAGATATTGCTCACCCATCAGCTTGGACAGCCCATAGGGGTTCGTGTAGCTGAGCGGCGCATGTTCCGGGATGGGCAACGCCTCCGGTGCGCCATAGACCGTCGCGCTGGAGGAATAGACGATTCGCTTCACGCGGTGGCGTTCCATTGTTTGCAGCAGGGTGAGCAAGGCGGTGATGTTGGACCCGAAAAACGCCTCCGGACTGGCGAGCGACTGCGGCACGGATTTGCGGGCGGCAAAATGCACGACGGCATCGAACCGGTGCGTGGTGAACACATCGTCCAGCGCGGCGGGGTCCGAGACATCCGCGTCGATGACCGCGACCGGCTTGCGCGTCAATTGCGCCAGCCTCTCCGGCACGGTCCGGGCCGCATTGGAGAAATCGTCGAGGATCACCACGTCATACCCGGCCTCGACCAGCACGACATAGGTGTGCGATCCGATGAACCCGGCCCCGCCCGTCAGCAGTA
Organism: uncultured Alphaproteobacteria bacterium; assembly: GCA_963799505.1. Classification (GTDB taxonomy): domain Bacteria; phylum Pseudomonadota; class Alphaproteobacteria; order Rhodobacterales; family Rhodobacteraceae; genus Sulfitobacter. Next base: position 33,698 of record CAWCXM010000020.1, on the reverse strand, counting down.
TTTTCGCCGTCATACCGATTCCTTCTCCGCCGCAGCCTTGCTTTGACAAAAGCCTAGGGGCCGAAAGGAAGGATTGAGTTAACTGTGAGACAAATTCCGGCGCTCAGATCGCACCGTGACCGGTGGCGACCGTAACCAATGTGCGCCAGAAGATATACGCCTCCATCCGCAGCCCTGCCTGCGAGATATAGCGCAGGTCCAGCGCGAGTTTCGCGCGCGTGCCGGAGGTGTCGCTGGTGTAGCCCTGAACAACCTGCGACAGGCCGCTCAAACCGGGTCTGACGCTGTGGCGATGGTGATAATCAGGCAGGGAGGTTTGATATTCAGCGACAAAGCCGGGCTGTTCGGGGCGCGGGCCGATCAGGCTCATATCGCCCCGCAAGACGTTGATAAGCTGCGGCAATTCGTCAAGACGGTACCGGCGCAGAAAACTGCCGAAGCCGGTGATGCGATGCGCCTCTGCATCGGCGAAACGGACTGCAGTATCCCCCGCAGGCAGACATCGCATCGTGCGCAGTTTGTACATCACGAACAGCGTCCCGTGCCGACCGACGCGGCGTTGGGCAAAGATCAGCGGACCGGGATTGAGCGCGGGGTTGAGGCACAGCGCCACCAAAGCCACCCCCGCCAACAACGGCAAGAGCAACGCGGCAAACAGGACGTCGGATGCCCGCTTTGCCAGCCAGAACACCGGCGTTCCACCCACTTGCATATCGCACGCCCCCTCACTCAATACGCGGTGATGCTAGCGGAAAATCAGTTAACAAAACCTTTCAAACCAAGGCGCGGTGCACCGGAAAGACCACTGTCGGCGGTTGTCGTGGCCAAAGGCCGGGCCATATCTGACCAGAGACACCAGAACGCGCGGAGCCTCCGATGACCAGACTGATCGCCCTCCTTTTCCTGCTGCTGCCCGCCGCCGCGATGGCAAACGACTGGGACATGCTCAAGGCGCCCGGCACCTTTGCGATGATGCGACACGCGCTGGCGCCCGGCATCGGCGATCCGGCGGATTTCAGGCTGGAAGCGTGCAGCACCCAGCGCAATCTTGATGAGACCGGGCGCGCGCAGGCGCGTCGTACCGGGGCCGAAATGCGCGCCCGGGGCATCCTTTTCGATCAGGTGCTCACCAGCCAATGGTGCCGCACCCGCGAAACCGCCACGCTTCTCGACGTGGGGCCGGTCACAGATGCGCCGTCGCTGAACTCGTTCTTCGGAAACCGGTCGACCCGTGACGCCCAAACCGCAGAGACACTGACACTTTTGCGGCAAAGCACCGGCAAGCTCCTGCTCGTGACCCATCAGGTCAACATCTCGGCCATCGCCGGGCGTGGCACGGCATCGGGCGAGGTGTTGGTGATGCGTCTGGTAGAGGGCAGCCCGCAGGTGGTTGGCAGCATCCTTCTGGCACCCTGACCGATCATCCTCTGGCTCACTGCCGCTTGCGTTCGGGGGGGCGGTGCTGTCATATTCGAAAAGAGGAATTTGTCAGGAGGATTTGAGATGCAGTTCAACAGGCGCCGCGTTCTGATGGGGTTGGGCGGCATGGCGGCGGTCGGTGCGCCCGTGCTGTCCTTTGCCCAGACCAGCATCGGGTTACCGAACAGCACCTTGACCAGCGTCAGCGACGGTCATCTTGTCCTGCCCGCGTCGATGTTTTTCGACGGCTTGCCGGCGGACGGTCTGCAAGAAGTGCGCGACACCTATGATCTGCCCGCCGATCAGCTTCAGCCGCCCTGCAACCTGACACTGCTGCGCCAGCCCGACCGGACCGTCCTTTTCGACGCAGGTTCCGGCCCCGCCTTCATGCCCAGTGCAGGAGAGATCCTGGACAGTCTGGAAGCGCTTGGTGTCACGTCCGAGGATGTGACCCATGTGGTTTTCACCCATGCGCATCCTGATCATCTCTGGGGCATTCTGGACGATTTCGACGATCCGGTCTTTCCCAATGCGGAACTGATGATCGGCCAGGACGAGTGGAATTACTGGACCGATCCCGAGACGGTCACTACCATCGGAGAGGCCCGCGCGGCCTTTGCGGTCGGGGCGGCGCGTCGTTTGGAAGCGGTGGGCGACGGGATGATATTCTTCGGCGACGGGGACGAGATCCTGCCGGGGATCACGGCGCGGGCAACCTACGGTCACACGCCCGGGCATATGTCATTCGAGATCACCGATGCCGAGGAGCGTCTGCTGGTCGGTGGTGACGCGATCGGCAATCACCATCTGGCTTTCGCGCATCCCGAATGGCCCAGCGGGTCCGACCAGAACCCCGACATGGGGGCCGAAACGCGTCTGCGCCTGCTGGACATGCTGGCGGAACGGAACATGCCGCTGATGGGCTTTCACTTGCCGCAGGGCGGTCTGGGCCACGTCGCACGCGACGGCGACGCTTTCCGCTTCGTGCCGGTGCAGGCATGACGCGCTGGCTCTGCGCGCTGCTCATCGGCTGGGCCAGCACCGTCGCCGCCAGCGAGGATATCGCGGATCAGTATCCCGGCTCGCTGCTTTACAGCAAACCGGTGGAGTTCATTCCGGGCGTGTTTTCGGCCATCGGGGCCACTGCCCCGCCCACCTATGAGAACGCGGGCCATAACAACAACCTCAGCTTCATCGTGACCGGCGACGGGGTCATCGTGATCAATGGCGGTGCGGCTTACGGATTGGCCAAGGCGCTCCACGACGAGATCAAGGCGGTGACGGATCAGCCGGTGAAGCTGGTCTTCAACGAAAACGGTCAGGGTCATGCGGTTCTGGGCAACAATTACTGGACCGATCTGGGCATTCCGGTGGTGGCCCATGTGGATGCGGCCGAAGAGGTTGCCGAATACGGCGGTTCCATTCTTGCCGGGATGCAACGCTACAACCGCGACCGCGCCGAAGGGACCGTCCTGCAAGGCCCGACCGAGACTTTCGAGGACAGCTACATCGTGGAGATGGGCGATTTCCGGATCGAGGCACGTCACCTTGGGCCCGGCCCATTCACCGGGCGATATCGTGATCTGGCTGCCCGAGCAGCGGCTGGTGATCGCGGGCGACATGGCCTTTCACGAGCGGATGTTGCCGATTTTCGAAGATACCGACACCGCCGCATGGCTGGAGACATGGGACAGCGCGTTTGAGGCCTCTGGACGCGCTCTACGTCATCCCGGGTCATGGCCACCCCACCAACATGGATCAGGTGCGGCGCTATACCAAAGACTATCTGGTCGATCTGCGCGCCCGGATCGCTGCGCATCTGGAGGCAGGCGGCGGGCTTGCGGAGGCGTTCTATGTCGATCAGTCCGCGTACCGGCACCTTGACACATTCGAGGAGCTTGCGACCAAGAATGCAGGTCGGGTGTTCGAGCAGATGGAGTTCGAGTAAAGCCCGGACGGGCAGGACAAAGCTGGCAAAAATCGAGCGCTTGGTCTATTCCAGCGCCTCTTGCACGATCTCGTCCAGAAAGGCCTGAACCTCTTGCATCGGGCCCTCCGGGTAGGTGCGGTAGCCGACCGTTACGTCGCCCGCACGATCGGCGACGAAAATGCCGTAGGGACAATGGGCGATGTTCATCGGGTCGGCTTCCATCACCTTGCGCGACAGCTGCGCCGAGCAGAACAGGAACACATCCGCTTCCTCGAACAGCACCACATCCGATCCGACGTCTGCCGCTGTCCGGGCCAGCATTTCGCCGGTGTGGCTGACGTAGTCGATCACCAGCCCCCGTCCGATGATGGCGTTCTCGACCGCAAAGGTTGCGTCGCCAAAGCTGCCCTCGAAGGGATAGGTGACAGCGTCCTGCGCCATTGCCGAGGTGGCGGTGCCAAGAGCGATCAGGGCTGCGGATATGAAACGGGTCATGTGGGTTCCTTCCTTTGTGACAGGAACACCCTATCAGGTCTGTTGGGCCGGGGCGTGATCGAGATCAAACCCCGGCCCGGTTTCTCAGCCGAACATATCGGCGGTGATGCCCGCGTACCAGCCTTCGGATTCCTCGTAGGTCGCCTTGCGTGTGGCGCTGTCTTCGCCGGTCTGGCTGATGAAGCCTTCGACCTGGGCGATCTTTTCGTCCGTGGCTTCATAGGTGGCACCGACCTTGACGCCGTCGTCGGCGTCGATCAGCGACCAGCAGGTGTTGGAATAGCGCGCCGGGAACACCTTGGACCCCGTCAACGCACCGCGCACCGCATTGGCGCAGACCTTGGCCTGCGAGTTGGCCGAGAAGCCCGATTTCGGCATGTCGCCCTGCTGGCTCGCATCGCCCAGCACGTAGACATCCGCATCGGCCTTGGAGGACATATCGACGGCATTCACCGGTGCCCAGTTGCCGTCGGTCACGCCCGCGATTTCCGCGATGCGGCCGGCTTTCTGGGCCGGGATGACGTTGCACACATCGACCTGTGTCACTTCGCCGTCGATGGTCACGGTCATCGCCGCCGGATCGACAGAGACGTTGCCACCGCCGAAATCCGCCCCGATCCAGTCGACCATCCCCGCGTAATGCGCGTTCCAGCCTTCCTGGAACAAGCCCTGCTTGGAGAACTTTTCCTTGGGGTCGGCGACGATGATCTTGGCCGTCGGGTTGTTCGCCTTGAGGGTATGAGCCACCATCGAGACACGCTCGTACGGGCCGGGCGGGCAGCGGAAGGGGTTCGGGGGTGCTACCATCGCAAAGGTGCCGCCTTCGGGCATCGCCATGATCTGTGCCTTCAGCAACTCGGTCTGCGAGCCACCCTTGTAGGCGTGGGGCATCGCGTTCTGGGACGCAACCGACCAACCCTCGACAGCGCCGTCGACAAAGTCGATGCCGGGGCTGAGGATCAGCTTGTCGTAGGGCAGCGTGGCACCGCCTGCCAGCGTTACGGTCTTGCCGTCGCGGTCTACGTCAACGGCCCAATCGTGGATGACGTTGATGCCGTGTGTCGCGGCCAGCGTGCCGTAGGTGTGGCCCAGATCGTCCATCTCCTTGAACCCGCCCAGATAGAGGTTCGAGAAGAAACAGGTGAAATAGGTGCGCGAGGGCTCGATCAGCGTGACATCAATCGCGCCGTCGCTGTCCTTGGCGATGTAGCGGGCCGCCGTGGCACCCCCTGCTCCGCCGCCAATCACGATCACACGTGGCTTGCCGTGGCCATCGGCCAGCAAGGCAGGTGCCGCCAAGCTACCAAGCGCAGCGGCGCTGGTGCCCATAAACAGTCGTCTGTTCATCTTCATGTCTGTTCCTCCCAGAAACTGGCCCCGTTTATTCGAGGTCCTTGAAATATGCGGCCAGGGCCGCGATCTCCTCATCGCCCAAACGTGCCGCCATCATCTGCATGACGGGGTGCGGGCGCAACTTGTTCTTGTAGGCGTGCATGGCCACGACGAAGTCCTCGGCGGGCCATCCGGTGACCGAGGGTATGCCCTCTGCCGACCCATCGGCCTGATGACAGGTCAAACATTCGCTGCTGAGGTATTCGCCGTATTCCGGATCCCCCTCCAGCGCCAGAATGGCCGGGTCCAGATTGTGATCGGTGCCCTGTGCCGTCGGTTCGGCGGCGGAGCCGTTCGCGGTGGTGTCCGAAAAGCTGCGCAGGTAAGCCAGCAGATCGGCGCGGTCGTCCTCCGACTTCAATCCCCGGAAGTTCATCCGGGTTCTGGAGACCAGCGACTTGGGGTTCTCGATAAAGGCGTCCAGCGTCTCGGCCGTCCAGACCAGGCCGTCGGTGCCCTGTCGCTGCATGGAGTCGGAATATCTGAACCCCTCATGCGCGGCGGCAGGACGGCCGAAAAGGTCATTGAGATGCGGGCCGATGCGGTCTGTCGCCCCTGCCCCGATCTGGTGGCAGGCTTTGCATTTGCCAAAGACCTTTTCGCCTGCCGCCGCGTCCCCCTCGGCGGCTGTCATGCTGGCCATCCCTGCGGCAGCCAGCGCCAGCGGCAAGATCATGCGCATCCGCATTACGGCGCGATGCTGGCCAGATAGGCCGTGACCGCAGCGATGTCTTCCTCGCTTTTCAGACCCGGAAAGCTCATCTTGGTGCCTTTCATGAAGTCCTTCGGCTTGGCAAGAAACGCCGCCAGATTGGCTTCGTCCCAGACCAGCCCGTCTTCGGCCATCGCCATAAGCGCCTTGGAATACTTGAACCCGTCGACGGCCCCGGCCGCATGGCCCACAATGCCCGTCAGGATGGGGCCGGAGCGGTTCTTGGCACCCTCCCCGATCTGGTGGCAGGACTTGCATTTGCGGAACACCTTCTCGCCTTCCGCGATCAGCGCGGGATCGGCGGCGGCGACGTCCTCAGCCTGAGGTGCTTCGGCGGCGGTCTCGGTCGCAGGTTCTGTCGAGGCGGCAAGCACTTCCTCGACTTCCATGACGGCTTCGGTGTTGTCGCTTTCTTCTTCCGGGGTCACGTCCAGCACCATCGCGCGCATGGTGACTTCGACGCTTTCCTTGCAGTCTGTCATGCAGGGTTCGCCCACCCATTCGGCAAATTCCGTCTCGATCCGGTCATCGACGATGAAACCGTCCTTATTGGGCATCTCGAATGCTGCAAAGGTTTCCTTGGACAAGACGAAATCCTCGTCCACCAGATCGTTGGAGTAAAGGATATAGGCGACGATGGCATACACCTCGTCCGGTTCCAGCGACTGCGCGTTGCCAAAGGGCATGGATCGGTTGACGTAATCCCAGGTGGTCGAAAGATGCGGCCAGTAGCTGCCCACGGTCTTCAGCGGATCCTTGCGGTCAAGCGTGCCCCATCCGCCTGCAAGCTTCGGCCAGTTGTCCACGCCTTCGGCGAAATCCCCGTGGCAGGAGGCGCATTGATCGGCAAAGACCTCCTCCCCCGTGAGCACATCGCCGGATCCTTCCGGCAGGCCGGTGCCGTCGGGGCTGACATCCAGATCCCAGGCGGCGATTTCCTCGGGCAAGGCCGCGCGGCCCAGACCGAAGGTGTCGGCGTAGGCAGGGGCCGACAACAACGCCAGCGCGGTGGTAACCTTAAGAAACTTCAACATTTTCCGCCTCCCCGTTCGGGCGCACCCACCATGTCTGGATGCAGTTGTTGTGATAGACCGAATTCTCGCCCCGCACCTCGCGCAGCTGGGTCTTGGTCGGCTGGACATAGCCGGTTTCATCCATCGCACGCGATTGCAGGAACATTTCCTCGCCGTCCCAATCGGTATCGAGATAGAACCGCGTCAGCGCCATTTTCTCGCCCGGCTTTGCCAGACGTGCGGTTTCCCATGTCATGCCGCCATCCTTGGAGACATCGACGCGGGTGATCGCGCCGCGCCCGGACCACGCCAGTCCGGTGATCACCAATGGCCCCTTGCCGTGGGTGATGGGTGCCTGTGGGCTGGGCGAGGTGACGACGGATTTCGCGTCCATCTCCCAGGTCCATTTGCGGCTGGTGCCATCGGCCAGTGTGTCGGTGTATTTGCTGGTCTCTTCGCGGCTTTCCACGGGGCCGTTCGTGACCTCGATCCGGCGGATCCACTTGACCCACATGTTGCCTTCCCAGCCGGGCACGACAAGGCGGACGGGGTATCCGTGTTCCTTGCGCAGCGCCTCGCCATTGGCCTTGAAGGCGATCAGACAGTCATCCAGCGCCTTTTCCATCGGGATGGAGCGTCCGTTGGAAGAGGCATCCGCGCCTTCGACGTAGACCCATTTGTCCTGCAGGTCGCCCGCCGTATCGAGACCGGCTTCCTCCAACAGGGTCCGCAGCGGGACACCGGTGTATTCCATGTTGTGGATCATGCCATGGGTGAACTGCGCCCCGTTCAACTGCGCGCCTGCCCATTCCATGCCGGTATTGGCCGCACATTCGCAGAAATAGACGTGGTTCTCGCGCGGGAAGCGTTCAAGATCGGCGTAGGAGAACACCAGTGGGCGATCGACAAGGCCGTTGACCATCAGGCGGTAATCGCCCTTGCTGAGCTCGATGGCGCCGGAATGATGCCGCTCGAAGGCGCAGCCTTGCGGCGTGATCGTGCCGTCCAGCGCGTGGATCGGTGTGAAGTTGATCGAGGAAATCGTATCGGCGGTCAGCCATTCCACGTTGCGGCGGATGACATCACCCTCGAACTTGATCGGCAGACCATACGGTGTCGCATCGACCCCGTCGCCCAGACCGGATGCCCAGGGTTGCACCTCGGTGATCAGCGGATCGGGCGTGGCGGCCTTGGCCGCTGCCCCTACGGTCACTGCGGCACCGGCGGCAACGCCCGTGGTCAGAAACCCTCTTCTGGATGTTTTATGTGCCATTCTTTCCTCCGTCGGTATCGTCTGGTCCTGCATCCGCGCTCAGGGCCGGACGTAGGCGTAATCCTGTTCCTGCAATTCAATCAGCCGCACGACGCCCGAAGGCACCACCGACGCTTCGCTCATCAGCGCAATGTCCTTGCCTGCCTTCTTGGTCATGGCCTCGAGCGTGTTGCCGCAGGCCGCGAAGGACAGGTTCTCCATTTCCAGCGACATTGCCGAGATACGGCTCGCCACGGGGCTTGTGTCGGCAATGAACATGTTCAGACCGGGACCATACGCGACAACTTCGACGATCGCGGTATCGCCAACGCTCTCGTAGTAGCTGATCAGGTTGGCCACATTGTTCAGCGCCATGTTCATGACCTGCGGATCGTTCTCGTCCACATGGATCGCCACGCGGTGGGTCAACCCTTCGGCCCACGCGCTGGTGGTCAGCATCGTGGCAACTACGGCCGCTCCAAGCATCTTTTTCATCGCAGTCACTCCGGTTCCGATTACGCGCCGACAACCTCGACGCTGGTGTTGGGGTCGAGCTTGATGGTGCCCTGCTTGCGGATGTGGCTTTCCACCACGTCCCAGATCTGTGGTCCTTCGGTGTCCTCGTTCACGCTGGCCCAGCCCGCGATCTGATAGGTCTTGGCCGGGTCGATCCTCTCGCCCGTGCTCAGCAGCGTCATTTCCGTGATGCGGCTGCCCTGCGGCTGGGTGATGTCGATCCGGTAGCCAAGGCCGCCCGTGCGCACCATGTCGCCGCCCTGCTGGTAATAGGGATCGGGATTGAACAGGTTATCCGCCACGTCCTCCAACACCACATGCAGGAATTCACCTGTCATCTCGGTACGGTAGGCCGCACCGTAGGTCATGGAGGTGACGTTCCAGATATCCTCGCGGGTGATGTCGTCACCGGGGATGAGCGACGGACCCCAGCGCACGCCGGGGCTGAGGGCGATGTCGGCTTCGCGTTCGGACAGAAGCGCGTCACAGATCAGATCGTCCCATGTCCCGTTGAAGTTGCCGCGGCGGTACAGCAGGCTGTCGGTCTGGCCGATGACCTCTTTCAGATCGGCCTCATAAGGCGCGCGGACCTCGTCGATCACGGCCGCGACGGCCTTGTCGGGCTCGATCACATCCGACAGGATCGGGATCAGCTTGTGGCGGAACCCCATCATGCGACCGTTCTGAATGTCGAGATCGACGCGGGAGACGAATTTGCCGTTGGAGCCGGAAGCGACGATGATCGTGTCGCCGACCAGCACAGGTTCGGGCAGCGCGTCATGGGTGTGACCCGACAGGATCACGTCGATGCCGGTGACAATGCCTGCCATCTTCTTGTCGACATCAAAACCGTTGTGGCTGAGCACGACGACACATTCCGCCCCTTCGGCGCGGACCTGATCGACCATTTCCTGCATATGCTCGTCGCGGATGCCAAAGGCGTATTCAGGGAACATCCAGCCGGGGTTGGCGATGGGCATGTAGGGGAAGGCCTGACCGATCACGGCGATCTTGACGCCGCCACGCTCGAAGAATTTGTAGGGTGGGAACAGCTCGGCGGGTTCGTCCCATTCGGCATCGAATATGTTCTGGCCCAGAGCGGCGAAAGGCAGCCCTTCGACCAACTCGTTCACGCGGTCGGACCCCAGCGTGAATTCCCAATGGAATGTCATCGCGTCGGGCTTCAGTGCGTTCATCACATCGACCATGTCCTGGCCTTGCGTCTGATAGCAGGTATAGCTGCCGTGCCATGTATCGCCACCATCCAGCAGCAGGGCATCGGGACGGTCCGCGCGGATCTGGTTGATGACGGTCGCCACACGGTCAAGACCACCGACGCGTCCATATGCACGGGCCAAGGCCGTGAAGTCGCCCGATGACATGGCGTAATGGGCGTAGGAGCCGTCGTCGATGCCGTACATCTTGCGGAACTCGGCACCGGTGATATGGGGCACCTGCCCCTTGTTGTCGCCCACGCCGATGTTGACCGACGGTTCGCGGAAATAGATCGGTTTCAGCTGCGCATGAATGTCGGTGATGTGGATCAGGGAGACATTGCCGAAAGTATCGAATTGCAGCAATTGATCCTGCGTGATGGCCTGTTGGGCGGCAAGCCTGCTCCACTGGCCAAAGCCGGAGGCACCAAGGATCGCGCTGGCGGCCATGCTGGTCTGGAGAAAATCACGCCGGGAAATCATATGCGTATTCCTGAATGTATTTAGGGATAGAAAAGCCCGCCTGTTTGCACAGACGGGCCGTTCAGGATCAGTTTCGGACGGAAGGGCCTTCGACGCTCAGACCGTTGCCGCGTGAGCCGACATAAAGCTCAAGCGCCACGAACTCCGGGGAACCTTCCGCGAAGGTCTCGGCGCGGGTGTCGCGGATACAGCCTTTGAAGCGGTTGTGAACCGAGTTCAGCTTGGTGTTCTTCAGCCGGTACGCCGGGAAGCCGTTGATCTGGCCCTGGCTCAGGTGATCGGCGCGGATCATCATGCCGTAGTTCTGTTCGTGACAGGACGCGCAGGAAAGCTCGAGCTGGCCGGTACGCGTGTAGTACAACTCCTTGCCCTGCTCCCATGCGGATTGAGCCGGACCGTCAATGGCGATGTTCACCGGCATTCCGCGCGAAACGGAAGCCAGCAGCGCGGTCATGTTCACCATGTCACCGCCCGAGTACTTCCACGGCTCGGCCCCCATACGGGTCTCGCGGCAGTCGTTTACCTGCATCTCCAGCGTGCGGACCTCGCCTGCGGTCTCGTTCCACTTGGGATAGACCGGACGCACACCCGCCATTGTTTCAGGCTCGTTGTGGCAGCTTGCGCAGGACTTGCCTTCGCTGCCGTCAACAGCGTTCCACTTGTCCACGGCCTGCTCCACGAAGATCATGCCGGGATTGTCGAAATCATCGGCCTGCATCGCACGGGTTTCCGTCCCACGGAACAGCCAGCCCGACATCACCTCGTCAAACGCGTCCGCGATATGCGCGGGTGCCGCGGTGCGCGTGACCAGCGTGTCATCGCCGTTCAGCACCAGCGTGTCGTCGACCGGATCCGCCCAAAGCGGGGACGCGGCGATGACGCTTGCCAGCAAGGCACTTGTAAGTCTTTTCATTTGTGTCCCTCCCAAGACAGACCGATCAGCCGATGGCGATCGCCTTGCTATCCTCGTAGACCGATCCATCGTCGTCGTACCATGTGAACTTGAATTCGCCCGCTTCGGGGACGACTGCTTCAAACTCGAAATACGGGTTGGTGGAAATCGCAGGTTCCATCGTGATGTCGATCACGTTCTCGCCGTTGAAATCGCAGGTGAAGCGGTTGATGATCGACCGCGGGATCGCGTTGCCGTCATCGTCCTTGCGCTGACCCGATTCCATCGGGTGGCTGATCAATGTCTTGATCACAACCGTTTCGCCGGCCGCTGCCGACTTGGGCACTTTAACGCGGGGTTTTACACCTTTTGCCATGTTCTTATCTCCCTTTTAGCCGCCGCAGCCGCCGATTGTTACCTTGACCGCCGATGAGGCCTGAACGAAGGACCCGTCCTCGAGCTTGGCGATGGCGACCACGTCCTGTGTTCCGGCAAGCCGGATGCGTGTGGATGCGGCGCGCGACGCCGACAGCTTGCCGAACTTGAAGTTCGCCACGCCGGGTGTCGGATTGCCCATCGCCAGCACCAGAATCTCCGTCGCCGTTTCCGAGGAAACCTCGATCGGCACGGTGTTGCCGTTTTCGGCAATCTCGGGTGCGGTCAGCTTGATGTCGCCGCTGCCGATTTCGGCACCGCCGGTGAAGGCCGCGATGGCCTCTTCGCCGGTTGCGGCAGAGACGCGGATCGGCAGACCCGCGACCAGAAGGGCACCTGCCCCCATGAGTATTGCATTACGTCGTGTGAGTTCCATGTGTGAACCTCCGGTTAGTCTTTGAGCGTGGACAGATAGGCCACGACATCTTCGATTTGTTGCGCAGTCAGAAGCGGGCCGAATGTGTCGTCCGCAGCTTTGCCGGTGTAGGCGTTGCCGGGGCGAATGAAGCCCTCGGTCTTGTAGAAGGACGGCATCAGACTGTCCTCGAACATCATCTTGGCGTTCGCGACGATCCCGCGCAGTTCCGCTTCGGACCAACGATCGCCTGCGCCGTCCAGCATCGGGCCGATCTCGCCGTGAAACGGCACGTCGGCCAGATCGGTGACCTGATGACAGGCCACGCAGTTGCCCTGCCCCTTGTCCCCGACAATCTCGCGTCCCTTGGCCGGATCACCCGGCACGCCGGTCAACGAGGTCGCGACGCTGCCATCGTCAAAGGATACATTGGTCGGTGCGATCTCTTCCGCGGTCACGGCAAAGCCGGATGCCGCCAGGGCCACCAGAGTGAGTGTAATACGTTTCATGCGTCCTCCCAAAACACAGGTCGTCGTTTGGTATACGTTAGGACACATATCCGTGTGCAAGCAAGAACAAATTCGGATTTTTGAATTTGAATTGCATCAATCTGTCTTGCCGTTGTCGCGCTCCTGAATGCGGCGGGCGTGATAGCGCTGAAAATCTTCATCCCCATCAAGGGCATAGCGTTCCTCGTTCACCCAGGTGAACATATCCAGCGTTGTCCCCGGCCCAAAGGCGCCGGGCATCACCGCGACGGCAGCGGACTGGGCTGTCGCGCCCTCTTCAACCTCTTGTGGCAGGAACAGGATCGACGGGGTGAAGAGCAGACCCCATTTGCGCGCCGCCTCTTTCTCGCTCAGCGTCTCTCCGTCGAAATCTGTGATTTCGGTATCGCCGTGCAGGTTGATCTGCACCACAAAGAAATTGTCGCGGATGTAGCTGGATACATCCTCGCGCGGATAGACCTCGTTGTGCATCTTGGTGCAGTAGATGCAGCCGCGCTGTTCGATCATGATGGCAAGGCGTTTTCCTTCCGCGTTCGCTTCGGCCAGATCCTCGTTCAGATCCTTGAAGGTATCGCGCATCCAGTCTGTCTTGTGCAGGCCATCGTCGCCCAGCGTGGCGGCGAAAGCAGGTGCAACGATCAGGCACAGCATCAGGGCAAGGCGTTTCATCGGCGGTCTCCTTAGATGTTCTGGAATGCCGGAAAGGTCTCCAGCATCCACTGGGCGATATAGTTTACTGTATCCGTCGCGATCAGCAGCGCAAAGAGGATCATCAGCAGCCCCATCGCCTTTTCCACCTTGGGCAGGTGGCGGCGGAACCTGGACGCGAACTTCAGGAACGGCCCGATGAAGAGCGAGGCGATCACGAAAGGCAGCGTCATGGCCGCGCCAAAGACCAGCAGCAGCACCAATCCTTCAAGCGCTGTCGATTCCGTGCTGGCCGTGAAAACCACCGCCGTCAGCACCCCGCCCACGCAGGGCGTCCACCCTGCGGCAAAGGCAAAGCCCACGACATAGGCCCCCATCACGGACATGTTCTGCGTATCGCCCGCGTCCATCTGGAACGCGCGGTTCAGAAACCCGATGCGGAAAACCCCCAGAAAATGCAGCCCCATGATCAGCACGATGGTCGCGGCGAAAAAGCGGAACTCCGTCTGGTAGCTGCGAAAGCTCTGGCTCAGCCCGTAGGCGGCGGCGCCCAGCAACACGAATACCGTGACGATGCCCAGCGAAAACATGATCGAGGCCAGGAACGCGCGGCGGCGCACGCCGGGGGCAAGCGTACCTTCGGCGCTGATCTCGGACATGGAGGCCCCGGCCATGTAGCTGAGGTAGAAGGGCACGATCGGCAGCACGCAAGGCGAGAAGAAAACGATCAAACCGCCCAGAAATGCGCCAAACAGCGTGACATCGAACATAGTGGCGGCCTTCGGTTCTTGCGCGGAGTACATATTCAAGATATTAGATATTTAATGCGTCCGTCAATCGGAACCGGTATGAAGCATCTTTTCGGCCTCCTGGTCCTGTGCCTGTCTGCCCTGCCCCTTCGGGCGGCGGAACTGGTGATGGTGGAACAGGCAGGCTGTCACTGGTGCGCCAAATGGAATGCCGAAATCTCGCAGATCTATCCCAAGACGGACGACGGCAAACGCGCGCCATTGCGCCGGGTCGACCTGCGTGATCTGCCCGATGACGTGGACTTCAAGTCAAGGCCGGTGTTCACCCCGACCTTCGTTCTGGTCGACGACGGGCGCGAATTGGGCCGCATCGAAGGCTACGCGGGCGACGAATTTTTCTGGTTCCTGCTGGCGCGGCTTCTGGATGAAAACGGGATCAGCAAGGTGCCCAAATCCTGAGCGTCGTATCCACGCCGGTTGTCCGGTGTGGGATTGTTTCTTTGCGTTGAATGGTTTGAACGGTTAAAAGGACATCAAACGTGTTGGACGCTACTGCTGAAATGTCTCTGCCTGTGATCACCCCGAACATGTCCGACGCCGAAATGACGCGGATGATGGACAGTGCCTGCGAGGCGTCGAATTTCCTCAAGGCAATCAGTCATGAAGGCCGGTTGATGATCCTGTGCCATCTGGCAACAGGCGAGAAGACGGTGACGGAACTCGAAGAACTCCTTTCTGCGCGTCAGGCCGCCGTGTCCCAGCAGCTCTCGCGCCTGCGGGTCGAGGGGCTGGTGTCTCCGCGCCGGGAGGGCAAGGCCATCTATTACAGTTTGACAGACACGCGCGCGGTCAAGATACTCGATCTGGTCTACGATCTGTTCTGCCAAAACAGATAGCGCGCAAGCCACGCCCCGTAGACATGCGGGAGGGATATATGTTTTCAGGTTTTTCGGATGCCACGATTCTGGCCATGATCGGCCTGGGCGGCGGAATGATACTGGGTCTTGCCGCACGGCTGGGACGCTTCTGCACCTTGGGCAGCATCGAGGACTTTCTGTATCAGGGCAGCTCCGTACGGTTGCGCATGTGGGGACTTGCCATCGGTGTCGCGGGGCTCGGGGCCCATGGACTGATGGGTCTTGGCCTGCTTGATCCGGCGCAGACGGTTCACCATCTCGCCCCCTGGACGCCGGTGATGGCTGTCTTCGGTGGGCTCTTGTTCGGCTATGGCATGGCACTCGCGGGCAATTGCGGGTTCGGCGCTCTCGCGCGGTTCGGGGGCGGTGACCTGCGGTCCTTCGTGGTGGTGCTGGTCATGGGGATCAGCGCCTATATGGTTCTTTCCGGACCGTTCGCGTCCTTGCGGGTGGCGGCGGTCTCCTGGACGGAAATCCCCACACGGACACACAGCTATCCGGACCTGTTGGGCAGCGTCACGGGCATGTCGCCTGTCCTGATCGGCACCCTGATCAGCCTTGGCATCGCTGTCCTCAGCCTCGCTTCACAAGCGTTCCTGCGCCGCCCTGTCATGATCTTCTGGGGTGCCATGGCCGGTATCGCTGTCGTCAGCGGTTGGGCAGGCACGCAATGGGTCGCGACACAGGGGTTCATGCCCGGTCCGGTGGAAAGCCACACATTCACATCCCCCCTCGGCGAAACCCTGCTTTTCCTGATGACATCGAGCGGCGGCGGTCTCAGCTTTGGCGTCGGGTCGGTTTTCGGTGTCCTCGCAGGAGCCTTTGCCGGCAGCCTCTTCAAGGGTCATTTCCGCTGGGAAGCCTGCGAAGATCCGCGGGAACTGAAGCGCCAGGTGCTGGGGGCGGTGCTGATGGGTGCCGGCGCGGTTCTGGCGCTGGGCTGTACCATCGGTCAGGGTATTTCCGCCTTCTCGATCCTCACGCTGAACGCGCCGCTTGTTTTCGCCGCGATCTTTGCCGGTGCGGCAGTCGGCCTGCGCCAGCTGATCACCGGTCTGGCGTTCGGACGGGTCTGACGCCCTCTTGGCGTGCCTCTGACGATCCGCCGCGCAGCATTGGCCAGCGGTCATGGATCACCTTGCCGGTGGCAGCCGCAACAGCGATGCACAGGATGGTTTTGCTGACGGTCTCCATCGTCCCGATGATCAGCATGGCATGGGCGATGCTGCCGCCGACGATGACAAGCGCCAATGCCGTGTGCGCGCGGAGCCAGGTGCGTGGTCTGAGCTTGAGTGTCCGCCGCAGGCCGGCCAGCGCTGCGGTCGCGAAAACGGCCCACATGGCAAGCACGCCCCAGACCGAAAAGGGTGTGGGCGATGAAAACAGCAAGACATCAATGACATCAGGCGGACTTGTCGCCCACAGCGCCGCGACATGCACGATCACCGACACCAGAAGCACAAGGCCAACGGCGCGGTGTGTGCGCCGCGTCTGGGCGCCGCTCAGCCCCGGCAGATGCCCGCCTGCAAGCAGCGGCTGGACCAGCAGAAGCCCCAAAGCGACCACACCTGCAAATCCAGCGGCGATGTAGACCGGACCGCGCCAGGCCAACAGCGGGCTGAATGCCGCAGCGATCAACGGCAGCGCCAGCATCACGACCAGCGCAGCCCAGACCGCGACGCCGCGCGCGGTGCTATGGGGCGATCTGGCCAACGCGATCAGGCCGGTTCAAGAACGAAGTCGGCAGTCAGGCTGGTATCGCTCGCCCGCGCCATCACAGGGCGCAGAAACACGGTCTTGAAGCCCGGATCGTCATAGGCCAGATGCCCGTGCGGCTGCCCGAACGCCGGTACGATCTGCGGCATCTCAAGGCGGTAGACGCCGTTTTCGTCTGTCAATGTGGCACCGTGACTTTGCGGATCACGTTCATGGCCTTCGGTGGTATGCGCCCAGATCTGAATGCGCTGCCCAGCGAGCGGCGCACCGTCCCCTGCCCGACGCACGGTGCCCGACATCCAGAAACCGCCGCCGCCGATCCGCTCCACGATGGGCGCGCCGGGACGGTAATTGTTCGATCCTCCGCGCATGGACGGCGTCGGTGCCAGCCCCTTGGCCTGCGCGGGCAGCAACAGACCGGATGCACCGGTCAGCACGACCGCCCCGCCTGCGGCCAGCAATTGTCTGCGCGTGGTGTTCGGAATGCTCATCGCTCTCTCCTGTCGCTCGTGTGCGCGGCAGTTCCTTCCGCCGCCATGGATAGGGATATAGGGCAGATCAGTCCCGTTTCGAACGGTCAAAGGCCGCGATACCGCGTTGAAACGTTCAAGGATTTGTGAGGTGGGTCAATCGCTGCGGGGATGTGCTGAATAGCTCGTTACGCCACAGTTCATGCTTCTCACAATGGAAAATCGGATCTACCGGGTGATGTAGGTGGCGGACCTAAGAGGATTCGAACCTCTGGCCTCTGCCTTCGGAGGGCAGCGCTCTATCCAGCTGAGCTATAGGTCCACGTGGGGCGGTATACCCACAGGTTCTGCGTCCTGCAATCTAAATCAGGCAAAGAGATCGTGGGCGAGTTCGAGTGCTTCGATCAGCACGTCGATGTCA
Source organism: uncultured Alphaproteobacteria bacterium (assembly GCA_963799505.1). Classification (GTDB taxonomy): domain Bacteria; phylum Pseudomonadota; class Alphaproteobacteria; order Rhodobacterales; family Rhodobacteraceae; genus Sulfitobacter. Next base: position 16,160 of record CAWCXM010000020.1, on the reverse strand, counting down.
CCTTTTGTGTTGTAGACCGCCATTGAGGCCCGGCAGGTGGCGGGGAGGCCCAGATGCTCCATCAGCGGACCGGTGCAATGCTGCCCTGCCCGCACGGCCACACCCTTCTTGTCGAGGATGGTCGAGATGTCGTGGGCATGGGCGGCACCCTCCATGACGAAACTGAAAATCGCGGCCTTGTCCGGTGTGGTGCCCTGGACCTGCAGCCAGTTCAATCCGCTCAGTTTCGCGACGGCATAGTCGCGCAGGCTGTCCTCGTGGGCCGCGATGTTTTCCATGCCCAGTGACGTCATGTAGTCCAGCGCGACCCCAAGGCCGATGGTCTGGACAATGCCGGGGGTGCCAGCCTCCAGCATCATCGGAGGGTCGTTGTAGATCACCGCGTCCCTTGTGACTTCCCTGATCATGTCGCCGCCGCCCATGAAGGGGCGCATCTCGCGCATCCGGTCAGCCTTGATATAGATCGCGCCCGACCCTGACGGGCCATAGAGCTTGTGCCCGGTGACCGCGTAGAAATCACAGCCGATGTCCTGTACGTCCACGGGCATGTGAACGGCCGCCTGCGATCCATCGACCAGCACGGCCACGCCCTTTTCCCGTGCGGCGGTGCAGATGGCTTTCACGTCGACCTTGGTGCCCAGGACGTTGGACAGATGGGTGATCGCGATCAGCCTTGTCCGGGGGGTGATGGCATCGATCACCGCCTGTGGGTCCAGCGCCCCGGTGCTGTCCACATCCACCCACTTGAGAACGACGCCCTGCCGTTCGCGCAGGAAATGCCAGGGCACGATATTGGCGTGGTGTTCCATCACAGACAGGATGATCTCGTCTCCCGCCTCCAACCGTGGCATGGCCCAGCCGTAAGCGACGCTGTTGATGCCTTCGGTGGTGCCGGTGTTGAAGACGATCTCGTCCTCGGATTTCGCATTGAGAAAGCGGGCGAGCTTGCCCCGGACGGCTTCGTACTTGTCTGTCGCGAGGTTGGACAGATAGTGCAGTCCCCGGTGCACATTTGCATACTCCATCGCATAGGCCTGCGTCACGGCGTCGATGACCACCTGCGGTTTCTGCGCCGAGGCACCACTGTCGAGATAGACCAGCGGCTTGCCGTTGACCTCTCGGTTCAGGATCGGGAAATCACGGCGCACATCGGCGATATCGAACATCAGCTTATCACTCCTCGGGTAACGCCGCCGATCAGCGCCATCAGCAATCCAAGACCTAGCACCAGACCGACAAAGGCAACCACCAGCACGGCAAGACTGTGCCAGGGACTTGTCAGGTTGAGTGCGGTGGCGAGAAAATTCATGAATATCCACAGACCCCACACCGCCACGACCAAGGAGGCGAGCACTCCGACGGAGGGAATGGCGAGAGACACCACGACAATCATCAGTTGCGCGGCTGCCCGCAACACCTGAAACCAGACCACCAGCGCCAACACATCCATCAGCCGGCCCTTGCCGCCGATGGTCAGCCCCGCCCAGTAGATTGCGTGGATGTAGACGACCATCAATCCGGCGATCAGCACAAAGAGAGCCAACGGCCGGTCCGTATAGCTCGGTATCGGCAGGCCCTCGCCTGACACGCCGACCAGCAGCGTCAGAAGAAAGGTATTGACCACCGCGACCAGTGCCAGTGTCGTCCAGAGCACATCGCGACCCAGGTCCATCGCCATGATCTGACGCGCGGCCTCACGGGGGTCTTTCACGCTGGTGCGTGCAAGGGGAACCAGAAGATCCTGCATCACACCGCTCCTGCCGCTGCGGCGGCGCGAAAGCCCGCGATCCAGAACCACATGAACGCGGCGAACCAGATCACGCCGACGCCGGTCATCTCGACCCCCGGCCCGACGAACCCCGCGGTCAGTCCCCAAAGAAGAATGATCGGAGAAGACGCCAGCAGCGCCCAGAAAAGCGAAATCCGGGCACCGTAAGCCGATATACTGCTGCGCAGGAGCCGCGCGATGGCGTAGGTGATCCCGCCCAGGACGTAGAATACCAGCGGCGCGATGAAGAACCACGCCATCAACGCCGCCCCCATCAGCATACTCAGGTCCGTCTGCGTCTCGAACGCCTCGCGGGCCAGACGCGGGGTCTGGGCCACAAAAACCAGCACGCAGGCGATCATCAGATAGATCAGGGCGCGGTCCTCGCGGGGGCCACGCGCCATGATGCGGGACATCACCCTGCCCGGCCCCCTGTAGGTGGCGATGATGTCCGATGTGGCCGCCATCAGCCGCGCCGACGCGCCAGCCAGCCGGTAAGCCGCGCAAGGATCTCATCGCGCAGCGGCGCGGCCTCGATCTCGTCCACAGCCTCGGCCAGAAAGGACAGCGTCAGCAGGTCGGTGGCATCCGCCAGTGGTACGCCGCGCGAGCGCAGATAGAACAGCGCGTCCTCGTCGATCGCACCCGAGGTGGAGCCGTGTGAACAGGCCACGTCGTCGGCGTAGATTTCAAGCTCCGGCTTGGCCAGGAACTGGCTGTCTCCGTCCAGAAGCAAGGATTGGCTGATCTGGTAACCGTCGGTCTTCTGAGCGCCCGCTTTCACAAGGATCTTGCCCTGAAAGACGCCCACGGCCCCGTTGCGCAGCACCTTCTTGAACACCTGACGGCTTTCACAGTTCACCGCGTCATGGGTGATGAACACCGTATCATCGTGGTGGAAAGTACCGTCACCGACACAGGCACCGGCGATATGCGCCTTTGCATCGTCGCCGGTCAGTTCGATCACCGCCTCGTTGCGGGTCAGAACCCCGTTCATCGTCAAGGTGAAGGATTTGAACTGCGATTCCGTCCCCAGCCGTGCAAAGAGATGCGTGGCGGCGCGGCGTTCATGGTCGCGGCCCTGCGCGCGGATGTGATTGAAGGACGCGCCATCGGCGATGTCGACTTCCATGACCTTGTTGAACCGTGCAGCAGCGGGACCGTTTTCAAGAACGGTCAGATCGGCACCGGCATCCAACTTGATGCAGTGGTGCAGCATCGCATCAGAACCATCTGATTTATGATGATAAATCAGGCTTACAGGCTTGCTGGGCTTGCCCGTGACGTGGATCAGGACACCGTCGGTTGCCGTGGCGGTATTCAGCGCCGCAAGGGGGCGGAGCACCGGCGTCTGGCCGCGCTGTTCCAGCACACCGTAGATGTCCCGTGCCCAGTGCAGATCGCTGTTCGCCGTTGCCAGACGTTCGATGCTGATCCCTTCAAGGCTCAGATCGTCAGAGGCATCAGCGTCAAAGACACCGTCCACAAACACCACCTTCAGCCGGTCCATCTCGTCAAAAAGCAGCGGCTCGTCGTTTTCCAGCACCGCGGCCTGCGGCACCTCTGCCTGGGTCAAGGTATCGGGACGGGTGAATTTCCAGTATTCGTCGCGCCGGTCCGGCAAACCGGAGGCCCGCAGCCGCGATAGCGCATCCTTGCGCGCCGCCGCAGACCATCCGTCCTTCGGTATCTCGCGCCCTTGAAGGATCGCCTCGACCGGATCGGGTTTGACTGCCGGTGCGGCCATTACGCCACCTCCGCCAGAATGTCGGCATAGCCGTTGTTTTCGACCTCCAGCGCCAGTTCCGGCCCGCCCGTCTTGATGATCCGACCGTCTGCCATGATGTGAACGACGTCAGGTTTGATGTGATCGAGCAGACGCTGATAATGCGTGATCACCAGAAACCCGCGTCCTTCGGACCGCAGGGCGTTCACGCCATCGGCCACCAGCTTCATCGCATCCACGTCCAGACCGGAATCGGTTTCGTCCAGAATGCACATCTTGGGTTCCAGCATCGCCATCTGCAGGATTTCGTTGCGCTTTTTCTCACCCCCGGAAAAGCCCATGTTGACCGGGCGCTTGAGCATGTCCGCGTCGATCTTGAGTTCCTTTGCCTTGGCGCGCACGACCTTCAGAAACTCCGCCGCCGACATTTCCTCTTCGTCCCTTGCTTTTCGTTGTGCGTTCACGGCGGTACGCAGGAATGTCATGTTGCCCACGCCGGGGATTTCGACAGGGTACTGGAAGGCCAGAAACAGCCCGGCGGCAGCGCGTTCCTCGGGCTCCATATCCAGCAGATCCACACCTTCCAGCGTGGCGGAGCCTTCCGTCACCTCATAGCCGCCTTTGCCCGACAACACATAGGACAGCGTCGATTTACCAGATCCGTTCGGTCCCATGATCGCATGGACCTTGCCGGCCTCGACCTCCAGGTCCACGCCCTTGAGGATCTGCTTGTCCTCGTCTTCGAGTTTCACGTTCAGGTTCTTGATGCTCAGCATAATCTCATTCCTTTACAGCGCCTTAAGCGTTGTTATTCATCCAAATTTTGCAACTTCCGGCCCCAGGCTGACCGCCGTGCCGGAAACGGACACCATCATCATGCTGTCCGATATGATCTCGTAATCTATGTCGATGCCCACAACCGCATCAGCCCCCTTGCTGTTCGCTTCGTGCTCCAGCTCGGCCATTGCGGTTTCCCGCGCGTCGCGCAGTTTGCCCTCGTATTGGCCGGACCGACCGCCGACGATATCCGTGACCCGTGCAAACATGTCGCGCACGATATTGGCACCCATGATCGCCTCTCCCACGACAATCCCGTGGTAGGCGACGATGGGCCGACCTTCGACTGTGTTTGTGGTTGTAAGGATCATTTCGTTTTATCCCTGAATATGATCGTTGCCGTCTTGATCGCGGCAAAAGCCATCCCGAATATCGCCGTGCGAAAGGCGTTGGCCAACAGCATCTCCTGAGTAAGCGGCTCGTCACCTAGAACCACGTCGATGCCGGTCATCAGCACAAAGAAAACCGCCGAGGCGATACCGACCGATAGAGCAGCCTGCCGCATCAGCCCACGGAGCCTTCGAGCGAAATCGCCACAAGTGCCTGCGCTTCCATCGCAAATTCCATCGGCAGTGCCTGAAGCACGTCCTTGCAGAACCCGTTGACAACCAAGGCGACCGCCTCTTCCTCGTCCATCCCGCGTGAGCGGCAATAGAACAGTTGGTCGTCGTCCACCTTGGACGTCGTCGCCTCATGTTCAACCCGGCTCGAGTTGTTCTTGACCTCGATGTAAGGCACCGTATGCGCCCCGCATTTGTCGCCGATCAGCAGGCTGTCGCATTGGGTATAATTGCGCGACTCTTTTGCCTTGGGGTGCATCGACACCAAACCGCGGTAGGTGTTCTGCGCCTTGCCCGCGCTGATGCCCTTGGACACGATCCGCGACTTGGTGCGTTTGCCCAGATGGATCATCTTGGTGCCGGTATCGGCCTGCTGCATGTTGTTGGCGATGGCGATGGAATAGAATTCGCCCTGTGAATCGTCGCCGCGCAGGATGCAGCTTGGGTATTTCCACGTCACGGCAGAGCCTGTCTCGACCTGTGTCCACATCACCTTGGCCCGGTCGCCCCGGCAATCGGCGCGTTTGGTCACGAAGTTATAGATGCCGCCCTTGCCGTTCTCGTCACCGGGATACCAGTTCTGGACGGTGGAATACTTCACCTCCGCGTCTTCCTCGATGATGATCTCGACCACCGCCGCGTGCAACTGGCTCTGGTCGCGCTGGGGCGCGGTGCAACCTTCAAGGTAGGAGACATAGCTGCCCTTGTCCGCGATGATCAGCGTCCGTTCGAACTGACCTGTGTTTTCCGCGTTGATGCGGAAATATGTCGACAACTCCATCGGGCACCGTACGCCCGGTGGCACATAGACAAAGGATCCGTCCGAGAAGACGGCAGAATTCAGCGTCGCGTAGTAATTGTCTGACACCGGCACCACAGAGCCGAGGTATTTCCTGACCAGCTCTGGGTGATCCTTGATGGCCTCCGAGATGGAGCAGAAGATCACCCCGGCCTTTTTCAGTTCCGCCTGAAAGGTCGTGCCCACGGAAACGCTGTCGAAGACCGCGTCAACGGCGACCTTGCGCGGTGCGTCCGTCAATTCTTCCGCACCCTCGACACCGGCCAGAATGGCCTGTTCCTTCAGCGGGATACCAAGCTTCTTGTAGGTTTCCAGCAGCTTGGGATCCACATCGTCCAGCGACTTTGGCTTGACCGCCATGCTCTTGGGTCGGGCATAGTAATACTGATCCTGAAAGTCGATCTCGGGGTAGTCGACCATCGCCCATGTCGGCTCTGTCTTGGTCAGCCAGCGATCGTAGGCTTCCAGCCGCCAATCGGTCATCCACTGCGGCTCTTCGTTCTTTTCCGAGATCAGGCGCACGATGTCGGGGGACAAGCCCTTGGGGGCATAATCCATCTCGATATCGGTGGCCCATCCGTATTTGTATTTGCCGCCCACTTCACGCACGGCATCGACGGTTTCCTGATCAACGCCCTCTTTGACGTTGTCGGTCTCTTTGACAATCACGTTATCCAAGATCTCGTTCCTTTCCGTGCGCCTGTTCAGGCGGCTCTCTGTTCGAATTTCCGACGTTTCGCAAGCCAGGCGTCGGCAAAGCGCAAAACGTCGTCTTTTGTCGTCTCAAGTCCCAGCGATACGCGGATCGCACTGCTGGCCTGCGTCTCGTCGTAGCCCATCGCCTGCAAGACCTTGCTGGCCTTGACCTTCCCGCTCGAGCAGGCGGAACCCGCCGAAATCGCGAACCCCGCAAGATCCATCTGCATCACCTGCGTCTCGCCCTTCCAGCCTTCCGCGAGGATGCAGGAGGTATTGGGCAGACGTAACGAGTCATTCCCGACAAAAATAGTCTTCTTTGCGCTGGCCGCAAGGGATTCTTCTAGAATGTTTCTAAGTTCCGCGACCTCTTGCCAGCGGCCCTCGGACACATCGCGCCCTGCTGCCTCTGCCGCCGCGCCAAATCCGGCGATGCCGATGATGTTTTCGGTGCCGGAGCGGCGGCCCATTTCCTGACCACCCCCCTTGATCAAAGGGCGAATGTCGACACCACCGCGCACATAAAGCGCCCCGACACCTTTCGGTCCGCCCATCTTGTGCGCCGACAGCAGTTGATAGGTCGCGCCAAACACATCGGGTGAATGCGCGATCTTGCCGTAGATCTGCACGGTGTCTTCCAGGATCACCCCGTTCCTGATCGCGGCAGGAAGGCTTTTGTCGGTTTCCAGCACGCCGGTTTCGCTGTTGCCCGGCGACCAGCAGAAAACGTGGTCCTTGCCGTGATCGAAGGTTGCCGCGTCGCCCTGCCCGGCCATTACTGTCCCATCGGCAGAAGCACCCATTGCAACGCTGTGCGGGCTGTCCGGAACAGCGGCCAGGATGCACTCATGCGCGGTTGCCGCATACATCGCGGCACCTGCGGACCCCAGGATCGTGGCCGCGGCCTCCGTCGCTCCCGAGGTAAAGACAATCTCCTGTGTGGAACATCCGACCAGTGCGGCCACCTGCGCCCGTGCCCGCTCGATCAGCAGCTTGGCGGCACGCCCTTCCGCATGAACGGAGGACGGATTGCCCACCACGTCCATCGCCGCCGCCATCGCCGCACGCGCCTCTGCCCGCAGCGGGGTCGTGGCATTGTGATCGAGGTATACCCTTTTCATCTCTTTTTGGCCCTATATCCCGCGGAGGTTTGGAGGCAGAGCCTCCAATGCCAATAATGGAATCGCGCTTTGCGCGGCCTTCGGATCGGTCCTCATGCCTCATCCACCACGTCGAAGAGGTGCGGTACGGCAGGACAGGGAACCAGTTCGTTTTCGATCACATCCGAAAGCCGCGTCTGATGCAGGAAGACATAGACATGCGCGCTCAACCCTTCCCACAGCCGGTTCGTCAGGGATTGCGCGCGACTGCCCGAATGACCGCCAGACACCCCTGCACCCTTGTGCATCGCGTCGACCGTCTCATCCACGGCCCCAAGTATGTCGACAACCCGGATTTCCGATGCAGGTCGCGCCAGCCTGTAACCCCCACCGGGCCCCCGGACAGAAGCCACCAGATTGGCCCGGCGCAGTTTGACAAACAGCTGTTCCAGATAGGGCAAGGAGATCGACTGCCGGTCCGCGATATCCCCCAAAGTGACGAGACCGCCGCCCGGTTGCAACGCGATATCGGCAAGCGCCACCATGGCATATCGTCCTTTGGTCGAGAGCTTCATGATCCGGTCCCTGTTTATCGCCCGCTTTCATTGACGCGGGCCAATGATCCGCATAAACGCATCCATTGAACCCGCCGGATGTGCGGCCATCACATTAGAACCGTTCTAAAGTATCCGAGCGAAGTCGTCAACAATTCGCGCACTTTGGGACCACCAGACAGGAACGCCCATGCCAGAGGTCATTTTCCCCGGACCAGAAGGCCGACTAGAAGGCCGCTACCACCCGCAAAAAGAGCGTGACGCGCCCATCGCCATCGTGCTGCACCCGCATCCGCAATTCGGCGGGACGATGAACCACAAGGTCGTCTACAACCTGCATTATGCCTTCTACAACATGGGTTTCACCGTTTTGCGGTTCAATTTCCGTGGCGTGGGCCGCTCCCAGGGTGAATACGATCAGGGCATCGGCGAGCTGTCTGATGCGGCTTCCGCCCTCGATTACCTGCAGTCGATGAACAACAATTCCAAACACTGCTGGGTCGCCGGTTTCTCCTTCGGGGCGTGGATCGGGATGCAACTGCTGATGCGGCGGCCCGAGATCACAGGGTTCATCTCGGTCTCGCCGCCCGCGAACATGTATGACTTCAGCTTCCTCGCCCCCTGCCCCGCCTCCGGTCTGGTGATCAACGGCACCGCAGACCGCGTGGCCCCGCCGGCCGACACGGTCAATCTGGTGAACAAGCTTCACGAACAGAAGGGCATCACGATCACGCATCAGGTCGTCGAAGGTGCTGGTCACTTCTTTGAAGATCCACACATGGACACGCTCATCGGCACCACGACCGATTACGTCAAGCGCCGGCTGACGGAGACTTCGCGCTAATGGCTGATCCGGTTGTCATCGAAATGGCCAACAAGCTGGCCGAAGAATGTCTTGCCGTTCAGAATGAAATTGGCGAGGACCGCCTGTTCATGAAGGTCGGCGATGTCCTGGGCGCGTCCTCACAAACGCTGGAAGAGGCGTTCCTGACAGCGATCCGCACCCGGATGGCCAACGATCAGGGCCGCAGCTTTCTGGCCAGGACGCTCGCGGCTCACCGCGCCAAAGCGGGTGGCGATGGCTGAAACAGCCGAAGACCGTCTCGATCGACAGATTGCCTTTCTGAACGAGGCGGACAAGCTCAAATCAATCGTGCGGGGCACCACGCTTTGCGATGCCTCGCGTTATGAAAACTCTGCAGAACATTCCTGGCATCTGACGCTTTACGCTCTGGTTCTGGCCGATCAGGCAGGCCCGCAGGTCGATATCGACCGGGTGCTGAGGATGCTGGTCCTGCACGATCTGGTTGAAATCGACGCTGGCGATCATCCCATATTCGGGACGCATGATGTCAAGGACATGCAAGCACAGGAACAGGCCGCCGCCGACCGCATCTTTGGCCTGCTTCCCGGCGACCAACGCGACAGTCTGCGCGCCATCTGGGAAGAATTCGAAGCGGCCGAGACGCCTTCGGCGCAATTCGCGAAGTCACTGGATCGCTTCCAGCCGCCGATGCAGAACCTGCAATCGAACGGCGGCAGCTGGACCGACTACAACGTCACGCAAGACCAGATCGCGGAGCGTGTAGGCAGCAAGATCGCCGTGGGCGCCCCGCGTTTGTGGGACTATGCGCGCCGCCGGATCGCTGATTACTTCGCCGCAAACACCCGCATGTGACAGGCCCGCCCGATCATCGTCACAGGCTGCGTCTTGCCTCCTTTTTCTGCATACCATTGTATACCACCTTCCCCTTTCTGCGCAGATGGGCTAAGCCAACGGCAAAGCATACCACAACAAAGGAACGCCCTATGACCAAGATCAAGGTAGACAACCCCGTCGTCGAACTCGACGGCGACGAGATGACCCGCATCATCTGGGATTTCATCAAGAAAAAGCTGATCCTGCCCTATCTAGACATCGACCTGAAATACTATGACCTCGGGATCGAGGCGCGGGATGAAACGGATGACCAGATCACCGTGGATGCCGCCGAAGCGATCAAGAAATATGGTGTCGGCGTCAAATGCGCGACCATCACGCCGGATGAGGCGCGGGTCGAGGAATTTGGCCTCAAGAAGATGTGGCGCAGCCCCAACGGCACCATCCGCAACATTCTTGGCGGTGTTGTCTTTCGCGAGCCGATCATCTGCAAGAACGTGCCGCGCCTTGTGCCCGGTTGGACCAAGCCCATCGTGATCGGGCGCCACGCTTATGGCGACCAGTACCGTGCCACGGACATGAAATTCCCCGGACCCGGCACCCTGTCGATGAAATTTGTAGGCGAAGACGGTACCGTGATGGAAGAGGAAGTGTTCAAGGCACCGTCCTCCGGCGTCTACATGGCGATGTACAACCTCGACCAGTCGATCCAGGATTTCGCCCGCGCCTCGTTCAATTACGGCCTGCAACGCGGTTGGCCGGTCTATCTGTCGACCAAGAACACGATCCTCAAGAACTACGACGGTCAGTTCATGATCCTGTTCCAGAAGGTGTTTGACGATGAATTCGCGGACCAGTTCAAGGCCAAGGGCATCACATACGAACACCGCCTGATCGACGACATGGTCGCCTCTGCGATGAAATGGTCGGGTGGATATGTCTGGGCCTGCAAGAACTATGACGGCGATGTGCAGTCCGACACCGTGGCGCAGGGCTTTGGCTCGCTCGGCCTGATGACGTCGATCCTGATGACGCCCGATGGTCAGACGGTCGAGGCGGAAGCCGCGCACGGCACCGTCACGCGTCACTACCGCCAGCACCAGAAGGGCGAGGAGACATCGACCAACTCCATCGCGTCGATCTATGCCTGGACCGGCGGCCTGAAGCACCGCGGCAAGCTGGACGGCAACGCAGCACTGACCAATTTTGCCGAGACCCTGGAAAAGGTCGTCGTGGATACCGTGGAAAGTGGCCATATGACCAAGGATCTGGCGCTGCTGGTCGGTCCGGATCAGAAGTGGCTCACCACGATGGGCTTCCTCGAAAAGGTGGACGAAAACCTCAACAAGGCCCTTGCAGGCTGAAAACACGAAGGACCGCAGCGATGCGGCCCTTTTCTTTTGACGCACTGCGTGTCACGCCGCCAGCGCAGCAGGGACCGGTGTGAAAGGCGTGATTTCGACCTCTGTTGGGGTAAACCGGCAAAAGCTGCCGGGCGGCACCATTGTCCATCCCTCGCCCGTCGTCTCGTAGGGTTCGGAGACGACAGACCAGCCTTCCCAGACCGGGTTCCATTTGTAATAGAGCGACGGCACCAGATCGTCCGAAGAATACCGGACGGCGTAAAGCGTTTGCCCATCCGACAAAGCTGCCGCTGCGCGCATGTAGGGGGCCGTGTCGCTGGCCCGCGCCATCCCCTCAAAAGCGGCGACGGCACTTTGCAACGCCGATTTGGGATCCTCCGCCAGACCCATCCCGCACGCCACAAGAAACAGCGCTTCGCTGTCGGTGGCCCCCTTGCGTTCGCCGTAAAGCGCGTCAGGGATCATCATATCGGCGGTCTTTCGGAAACCGGCAAAACCACCGACCTGCCCGTTGTGCATGAAGGACCAGTTGCCGCACACGAAGGGATGGCAGTTGTTCCGGCTGGTCGCGGTGCCGGTCGAGGCGCGCACATGTGCCAGAAACAGCCGCGAGCGGACCTGTTCGGCGATGGAGCGCAGGTTGATGTCCGACCAGGCGGGTGTCACATCGCGGTAAAGCCCCGGCTGCGGCCGTTCGCCGTACCACGCCAGCCCCAGACCATCGCCGTTGATCGCCGTCTTGCATTCGCTGGCCGCGTGGGACTGATGGATCAGCGAATGCTGCGGCGCGGTGATGATCTCGCTCAGAAACAGCGGCTTACCCTGCCAGGCAGCCCATCTGCACATGGTTTACCTGCCCCGGTTGTGGGTGCGTGCGTAAAGCTGCGCGATGATCCCACTGGCGGTCTTCTCGAACAGGCAGGGGATGATCGCATGAACCAGCGCCGCCCCGGCAGCCGCAAACAGCAGGCCCGAGAATTTCAGCGCAAAGACCATATGCTCGAAAAATGATTCATCCACTTTGGCGGGGTGGTCGAGGAAGACACGGGCAAGCATCGGCAATTTCCTTATTGGTGTTTCGTTGGGTCAAACTAGGTCTGTGGACGTTTGATTTCCATCTAACCTAATTTCTAATTTAAGCTTCCAAAATGGAGGTTTGAATGAACACGCAGCGCTTTGTAGTGACGGATCATGTTTGGCAGCGGCTTGAGCCACATTTGCCGGGAAAGGCCAGCGACGCGGGGGTTACGGCAAAGGACAATCGTTTGTTCCTGGAAGCAGTCTTCTGGCGCGTCCGGACCGGCTCACCATGGCGCGACCTGCCGCCCGCTTTCGGCAGCTGGAACAGCCAGTTCCGGCGCTTCCGTCGCTGGGCCAAGGCGGGTGTATTCGAGAGTTTTTTCAACGCTATGAGCGGTGACCCCGACCTCGAATACGCGCTTATCGACGGCACGATCGTTCAGGTTCACCAGAAGGCAACCGGCGCAAAAGGGGGACTTAGGCTCAGGCCATCGGGCGCTCGCGTGGCGGCCTGACGACCAAAATCGTGGCCCTGGTCGATGCGCTTGGCAACTTGGTCCGCTTTCTGCTGTTGCCGGGTCAGGCGCATGACATGAAAGGCGTCGCGCCGTTAATCCGAGATGTCTCCTTCGGCGGGCTTATGGCGGATAAAGCGTTCGATGCGAATTGGCTTCTGGAAGAACTGGATGCGCGTGGCACAACCGCCATAATCGCACAAAAGCGAACCGCAAGCATCAACGCGACTATGACGCCGACGCCTACAAATGGCGGCACCTGGTCGAAAACTACTTCGCGAAGATCAAGGAATTCAGAGGTATAGCGACACGCTACGACAAAACCGATTGCAGCTACATAGCCGTTGAATCTTGCGGCTGCCTTGATTGCTTCAAGATGAATGTCCACCTCCGTTTTGCAAAGAGATGTTTTCCCATTTTGTCGAGGATGCGGCTTGTATGCGAGATAAAATCCCTATAATTCATCAATCATGGGAAATATTGACGACATAGACCGTCGGATCCTCACAGAATTGCAACGGGACGCCGACCAATCGCTGGATGTCATCGGTGAGAAGGTCGGCCTGTCGCGCAATGCCTGTTGGCGGCGCATCGGCGCGCTGGAAAAGGCGGGGGTAATCAAAAGCCGCGTGGCGCTTCTGGATGCAGCCAAGCTGGGTTTGGGCCTGACCGTCTTCATTCAGGTGCGCACCAGCGCCCATGCGGGCGACTGGCTCAGAACCTTTTCCGCCGCGACCAAATCCATGCCCGAGATCATGGGCGTCTACCGGATGTCGGGGGATCTGGATTACTTGATCCGGGCGCAGGTGGCGGATATGGCGGGCTACGACCGGTTGTATCAACGTTTGATCGCGCGGGTCGCGCTGTCTGATGTATCGGCCAGCTTCGTCATGGAAGAGATCAAAGAGACGACCGCCCTCCCCCTGTGAAAGGATGTGCCATGCCTGCCCATTACATCTGGCTGTTCTTTGCGATCCTTGCCGAAACTTTGGGCACCACGGCGCTTCAGGCCGCCCAGCAGTTCACCCGGTTGTGGCCTTCGGTCGGCGTTTTCGTGTTTTACGGGCTTGCGTTCTATTGCATGTCCTTCGCGCTGAAGGCGATGCCGGTCGGGATTGTCTATGCGATCTGGTCGGGGCTGGGGATCGTCCTGATCGCGGTGATCGGATTTCTGCTGTTCGGGCAAAGACTGGATGCCGCAGCCATCCTTGGGCTGGCTCTGATCGTAGCCGGGATTCTCGTCATCCATCTCTTTTCCGCGTCGAGCACGCATTAGCCCGTCCGCGTTCTAAACTTACCCAAAGCGCGCTGTTTTTCTTTTCTGCCCGGAACTTAATCGGACCTCACCCGTTTGTGATCAGATGGCGCGTGACGCCTCATCTTTTGAATACGGGTCCATGTCCTGCCACCCGGCTGGATGGCCCCGCACAATGAGTACTGGAGACGAAAATGGGTGGAATAATTTATCTTGTGGGCCTTGTGGTGATCGTTCTGGCGATCCTGTCATTCCTGGGGCTCGCATAATATGGCCGAGCGTACGGAAGGCATGACAGCCGCGTCTGCGCCCCGCCATTCACATGATGGATCCTATGTCGATTGGCCCGCGATCTTCGCCGGTGCGGTCGCAGCATCGGCCATCGGACTGCTTTTTGGTGCCTTCGGCGCGACCTTGGGGCTGAGTGCAATCTCTCCGCAAGTCGGTGAAGGTGCCGGGGGCTTCGCCCTTGTGCTGGTCGGCGCATGGGTATTGATCACCTTGCTCGTGTCCTACGCCTCGGGCGGTTACATCGCTGGCCGGATGCGCCGCCGTGTGGACGGTGCAAATGCCGATGAGGTCGCCGCGCGTGACAGCATCCACGGCATCGTGGTCTGGGCCTTGGGATTCTGTTGGGCGGTTGGGTTCTCACCGGTGCCATCGGCGGCGCGGCGAGCGCTGTCGGCAGCACCGTTGGTGCGGTTGGTCAAACGGCTGCGGCCGCTGGTTCGGCCGTTGGGACGGCTGCGAGCAATGCGAGCCTGCCCAACATGAGCAGCATCAATCCGATCGACATCATCAACAACCGGCTTCTGCGCGGGACCGATGTGCGCGTCGACCAGAATATTGACCTGTCAGGGGAGGCGGGCACGATTCTGAGCAATGCCGCCCTTGACGGAGAATTGAACGACGCGGATGCTACCTACCTCGCAGAGCAGATCGCGGCAAATTCGAACCTGAGCGAAGAGGATGCCGGCCCGGGTGGACGCAGCTGCACAGGAGATTGTAACCACCGTTGAAGAAGCTAAGCAAACCGCCCGTGACGCTGCGGATGCGGCCCGCAAAGCTGCGGTACTGAGCGGCTTTGCTCTTGCCGCAGGATTGCTGATTGCCGCTGCGGCCTCGGTCTGGGCTGCGGCCATCGGTGGCCGTCACCGGGACGAAGGACGTATGTTCGCGGGTTTCAGGGCATTCTGAAGAAACCCTGCTTGAGATGATAAAAGGCGCCCGGTATCCGGGGCGCTTTTTTCGTGTCTGGTGCGGACGCGATTGGGTTTTCGGAACAATGGCCTCGCCGATCTGCGGAACCATTCAAGATCACGAAACGTTGAACGGCATGATCGAGACTGTCGAAGCCCTCTGGGCAAACCTCCCCGCCCCGCTCAGAGATCAATTGAACGGCTACGGCGTTGCCTTCTGGGCGATCCTCCCGCAGCTTGTCTTGTCCGTTCTGTTCCTCGTCTTCGTCTCCTTTGTGGTCAAGGCGGTGCGTTGGACCGTGCCCCGTACCTTGAAACGGGCCAAGATGCGGCGCGCCCTGATCGACGTCGTCATGATGTTGCTCACCGTCGGCATCTGGCTCTTTGGCGTGCTGATCGCCGTCACCATCGCCTTTCCGACGATCACGCCGGGCCGCGCCTTGACTGCGCTCGGCGTCGGCGGCGTCGCCATCGGTTTTGCGTTCAAGGACGTTTTCGAGAATTTCCTCGCGGGATCCTGCTTTTCCGTTCGTAGCCGTTCTCCATCAATGACTACATCGACTGCGAAGACATCGAAGGTCAGGTCGAGGAGATCACCATCCGCGACACGCACATTCGCCAGACCGACGGGCAACTTGTCGTGGCCCCCAACGCGATGTTCTTCAAGAACCCCGTCACGATCCGAACCGCCCGCGACGTGCGGCGCACCACCATCATCTGCGGTGTCGCCTACGGTGAAGACGTCGATGCGGCGCGCGAGGTGATCGCGAAAGCCGTGCGCGGTGTCGATGCGGTGCGCGACGATGTGCGCGACGTGCAGATTTTCGCCCAGGAATTTGCGGACAGTGCCATCAATTTCGAGGTGACGTGGTGGACCGGCTCGCGCCCCGTCGACATCCGCAAGCGCGTGACAAGGTGGTCGCCGCCGTCAAACGTGCCCTGGACGACGCGGGCATCGAGATCCCCTTCCCCTACCGCACGATGACATTTCCCGAGGCGCTGACGATCCGGCAACAACGGGATGAAAACGACGACGCTACGGAGTGAAGCACGAATAATGCTGGCCTTTGCTGCGCCTGCACGGTAATCGCTGCGCAACTCCCTGAA
>CAWCXM010000019.1:0-112866 GCA_963799505.1 uncultured Alphaproteobacteria bacterium | reverse complement strand
TGGGCCTGGCGGCCCGGTCGCGCCGAAAAGATGGCGCGCTACGTCGATCAGGTGCTGGCCCTGTTGCCATTCGAGCCCCCCTACATGGAGGCTGTCGGGATGCGTTGCGACTTTGTGGGCCATCCGGTGGTGGCCGAACCTGTGGCCACCCGAGCGGAGGCGGATGCCTTTCGCGCCCGCCACACGCTCGGCGATGCGCCGCTTCTTCTGGTGCTTCCGGGGTCGCGCCAGAGCGAGGTGAGCCGGTTGGGACCGGTGTTTCAGCAGGTCGTCGCCCGATTGCACCTCGAGCGCGCCGGGTTGCGCGTCGTGATCCCGGCGGCGGCACCGGTCGTCGGCGCCGTGCGGCGGCTGACGCAGAACTGGGCACCGGCCCCGGTGATCCTCGACCCGCTCGACCGCGCGGTGGCAGATCCCGCGGCAGAGAAACGCGCGGCCTTTGCCGCTGCCGACGTGGCACTGGCGGCATCGGGCACGGTATCGCTGGAACTTGCGGCGTCAGCGACGCCGATGGTGATTGCCTATGACATGAACTGGCTCAGCCGCCAGATCATCGGGCGGATGGTGAAGGTAGACACGGTGACGCTGGTCAATCTGGTGTCGGAAACCCGGTCCGTACCGGAGTTTATCGGTGCCAATTGCCGTCCCGGTCCCATCGCGCAAGGCGTGCTGCGGGTGCTGGATGACCCGTCGGCCCAGCGGGACGCGATGAGACTTACGATGGAGCGTCTGGGGCTGGGGGGGGAGGCACCCGGACTTCGGGCGGCACGGGCGGTGCTGGACGGATTGTAGATCATCCGGTGTTCGGGATTGGAGCAGGCGTCTTGGGGCTCTGCCCCAAACCCCGCGGTATTTAAGGCCAAAAAGAGAAAGGGTCGGGATCAGCCTTTGTGGATCCATCCGCCGCCGAAGATGCGGCTGCTGTCGGGATCGTAGAAGACACAGGCCTGTCCCGGGGATACGCCTTCTTCGGCGTTGAGCAGTTCCACTTCTGCCGTGGTGTCGGACAGGGGGCGCAGGATCGCGTCGCGGGGGCCGTGGGTGGAACGGACCTTGACCGCGATCGGCCATTCGGCCCGTGACATCAGCGGATCATCGCCGAGCCAGTTGATTTCCTTGAGCGGCACGCTGCGGGTGGCGAGCATGGCTTTGGGGCCGACCACGACTTCCTTCCGGTCTGCGTCAAGCTTGATGACATAGAGCGGGTCGGCGAGACCGCCGATGCCCAGACCGCGGCGCTGGCCGATGGTGTAGTGGATGATGCCGTTGTGCTGCGCGAGCACCGTACCGTCGGTGTCCACGATGTTGCCGGGGTCAGCCGCTTCGGGACGCAGCTTGCGGATCACGGCGGCGTAGTCGCCGTTCGGGACAAAACAGATGTCCTGACTGTCGGGCTTCATCGCCACGCTCAGCCCGTATTTCGCAGCCAGCGCGCGGGTGTCGTCCTTGGACGGCAGATGCCCGAGCGGGAAGCGAAGATACTCCAGCTGCTCCGGCGTGGTGGAAAACAGGAAATAGCTCTGGTCGCGGCTGGCGTCCGCTGCGGCGTGCAATTCAGCGCCTTGCGGGCCGATCTTGCGCTGGATGTAGTGGCCGGTGGCCATGCAATCCGCGTCGAGATCGCGGGCGGTGGCCAGCAGATCCTTGAATTTCACCCGTTCGTTGCAGCGGATGCAGGGCACGGGGGTGGCCCCGCCCAGATAGCTGTCGGCGAATTCGTCGATCACAGCGTCCTGAAAGATGTTTTCGTAGTCGAGCACGTAATGGGGAAAGCCCATGTCCTCGGCCACGCGGCGGGCATCGTGAATGTCGATCCCGGCACAGCAAGCCCCCTTTTTGGCCAGAGCCGCGCCATGATCGTAGAGTTGCAGGGTGACACCGACGACGTCATAGCCTTCCTCGGCCAGCATGGCGGCCACGACAGAGCTGTCCACGCCACCCGACATCGCCACGACAACCCGCGTGTCGGCGGGTGCCTTGGCAAAGCCAAGCGAATTCAGCGGGGGGGTCTGATCGAGGGGCATCATGTCTCCGGGGGGTATTTGCTGTGGAATATAGGAAAATCCTAACTACTCACAAGGGGGCGCTTCATCCAGCGTTAATCGCGATACCGGCAAGGTGCCGCTGTTCTGAAAAGTTGGATTGTGCTGATGTATCTCAAGAAAGTGGATGGTCCACGCTCTGTCACGCTGGCCGATGGAAGTGTCATGAGCCAGGCGGACCTGCCGCCGGAAAAGACCCGGCGCTGGGTCGCGTCGCGCAAGGCGGCCGTGGTGCGGGGTGTCGTCTATGGTCTGATCAGTCAGGCCGATGCGCTGCAGCGCTATCAGATCAGTGAGGATGAGTTCCTGGAGTGGGTCCGCGCGGTCACCGAGCACGGAGAGGCGGCACTGAAGGCGACGGCGCTGCAAAAGTATAGACAACCTTAAGTTGCGCGCGTAGTTTATACCAAGACGGTAACGGGTGGTTAACCTTTCTTGGTCACGATCCAATCCAAAGGCGATGATGTCCAATCGGAGAAATTGAATGCGTGTACTGCTTGTCGAAGACGATCCCACCACGTCACGCAGCATCGAATTGATGCTGACCCATGCCAATCTGAACGTCTATGCGACCGACCTCGGGGAAGAGGGCGTCGATCTGGCAAAACTCTATGATTACGATCTTATTCTGCTGGATCTCGATCTGCCCGACATGAACGGCCACGAGGTGCTGCGCCAGCTGCGGTTGAGCCGGATCGAGACGCCGATCCTGATCCTCTCGGGCTCAGACGATACCGAGAACAAGATCAAGGGGTTCGGGTTTGGCGCCGACGATTACCTGACCAAGCCTTTTCACCGCGAGGAACTGGTTGCCCGGATCCATGCGATCATCCGACGGTCCAAGGGACATTCGCAATCGGTCATCGAAACCGGGCAGATTGCCGTCAACCTTGATGCCAAAACCGTCGCCGTCGACAACCAGACCGTGCATCTGACCGGCAAGGAATACCAGATGCTGGAGCTTTTGAGCCTGCGCAAGGGAACGACGCTGACCAAGGAGATGTTTCTCAACCATCTTTATGGCGGCATGGACGAGCCGGAGTTGAAGATCATCGACGTGTTCATCTGCAAATTGCGCAAGAAGCTGAGCGTGGCCACCGGGGGCGACAATTACATCGAAACCGTCTGGGGCCGCGGCTATGTCCTGCGTGATCCGGAACCCTCCGCGATGAAGATTGCCGCCTCTGCCTGATGGCTGAGGGCGCGAAAATGCCCTAGACCTGCTTTGCCCTGCGACCTATCTGTGGTGCCAAGATTGTAGGGGGCGCTGTGGCCGGGACAGATGACAAGTTGGCGAGCACGCCGGTAGAGGCGCTGTCGCGGGATGAAGCGGCAAGTGAACTGGCGCGACTGGCGACGCTTTTGCAGGCGGCCAATCTGGCCTATCACACGGCGGACGATCCCGAGATGGATGACGCCGCCTATGACAGTCTGAAACGCCGCAATGCAAGCATCGAGGCGCGCTTTCCCGATCTCAAACGTGAAGACAGCCCCTCGGATACGGTCGGGGCAACCCCGGCGGAGGGCTTTGCCAAGGTGACCCATGCGGTCCCGATGCTGTCGCTGTCAAATGCCTTCGAGCCGGAGGACGTTGCGGAATTTGACGGGCGCATCCGCAAGTATCTTGGCCTCGATGCGGCGGATGAGGTGCGATATACAGCAGAGCCCAAGATCGACGGGTTGTCCCTGTCGCTCAGGTACGAGAAGGGTCGGCTGGTTCAGGCCGCGACCCGTGGGGACGGGGCGGTGGGCGAAAACGTCACCGCCAATGCCCGCACCATCGACGATATTCCCGTGACGCTGGCGGACGCCCCTGACCTGCTGGAAGTACGCGGCGAAGTCTACATGAGCCACGCCGATTTCGAGGCGTTGAACACGCGCCAACTGGCAAGTGGTGCCAGGCCCTTTGCCAATCCGCGCAATGCCGCCGCCGGATCCCTGCGCCAGCTTGACAGCAGCATTACCAAATCCCGGCCGTTGAAGTTCTTTGCCTATGCCTGGGGGGCGGTGTCGTCCCCTCTGGCAGACACGCAGATGGGCGCGATCGAGCGGCTCAAGGAGTACGGTTTCAGCACCAATCCGCTGACCAAACTCTGTGATGGCCCGACCGACATGCTGACCCATTATGCCGACATCGAAGCACGGCGCGCCACCTTGGGGTATGACATCGACGGCGTTGTCTACAAGGTCAACGACCTGGCCTTGCAAGACCGCCTGGGTTTCCGGTCCACCACGCCCCGGTGGGCGGTCGCGCATAAATTCGCGGCCGAACTGGCGTGGACCTGGTTGGAAGGCATCGACATTCAGGTGGGCCGTACCGGGGCACTGTCGCCGGTGGCGCGGCTGAAACCCGTGACCGTGGGGGGCGTCGTGGTGTCGAACGCGACGCTGCACAACGAGGATTACATCAAGGGCCTCGACAGCAAGGGGGCAGAGATCAGGGGTGGCAAGGACATTCGCGTCGGCGATTGGGTGCAGGTTTACCGCGCCGGGGACGTGATCCCGAAGGTGGCCGACGTGGACCTGAGCAAGCGCCCCGCCGATTCGGTCGCTTTCGCCTTTCCCGACACATGCCCCGAATGCGGCAGCGACGCGGTGCGCGAACCGGGCGATGCTGTCCGGCGCTGCACGGGTGGGTTGATCTGCCCGGCGCAAGCGGTGGAAAAACTGAAGCATTTCGTTTCCCGTGCCGCCTTTGACATCGACGGACTGGGGGCCAAGCAGGTCGAACAATTCTACGCCGATGGCTGGATCGCGGAACCGGCGGATATCTTCACCCTGCAGGACCGCTATGGCAGCGGTCTCCAGCAGTTGAAGAACCGCGACGGCTGGGGTGAGAAGTCCGCGACGAAACTGTTCGAGGCAATCGAGGACAAGCGCCGTATTCCCCTGGACCGTCTGCTGTTCGCGCTTGGCATCCGGCATGTGGGTGATGCGGCATCCAGCCTGATCGCCTTGCACTATGGCACATGGGACGCGCTTGTCACCGCGATGGACGAAGCCGCGGACCAGACCGGGGCGGCCTGGGACGATCTGATCAGTGTCGATGGCGTGGGCACCGTCATGGCCCGATCCCTTGTCAGCACCTTTGCACAGGAACGCGAACGCGCGTCGATCACACGGTTGACCGACACGCTCGAGGTGCAGCCGGTCAAACGCGCTGACACTTCCGGCAGTCCGGTGGCGGGCAAGACGGTGGTTTTTACCGGGACACTTGAACAGATGACCCGCGCAGAGGCCAAGGCCCGCGCCGAACGGCTGGGGGCGAAGGTCGCAGGCTCCGTCAGCGCCAAGACCGACATTCTGGTGGCCGGTCCCGGTGCCGGATCGAAGGCCAAAAAGGCCGCTGACCTCGGTATCGAGATCCTCGACGAAGAGGGATGGCTGACCCTGATTTCGGGCACATGAGCCAGCGTCCCGAACCCCTTTATCCCCTGTTTGCCGGGCTTGAAACGCTGGACGGTATCGGCCCCAGGACGGCGCAGCATCTTGCGCAGCTCGCCGTGTCGGCTCCGCGCGATTTGCTGTTCACGCTGCCCTATTCCGGCATCGACCGCAGCCGCCGTGAAAGCCTGCAGGAAGCGGTGCTGCCAGCCACATTGACCGTCGCCGTGACCATTGGCCAGCACCGGCCCCCGCGCACGAAAAACGGGGCCTACCGCATTCATGTCGAGGATGCGCAAACCTCGTTTCAACTGGTCTATTTTCACGCGCGCGGCGATTATCTCGCACGACAGATGCCGGAGGGATCGCGCCGCATCGTCTCCGGGCGGGTGGAGCTTTTTGACGGGATCGCTCAGATGGTCCACCCGGATTTCGCGGTGCCGGAGGACGATGCCGCCGACATTCCAGCGTTCGAGCCGGTCTATCCCCTGACCAGCGGGATCACGCAAAAGGTGATGTACAAGGCCACGCGCGGTGCCTTGGCGCTGGTGCCCGAGATGGGCGAATGGATTGATCCTGCACAGAAAAACAAGGCAGGCTGGCCCGATTTCATGGCTGCGATCAAGGTCGCGCACGACCCGCAGGGCATGGGTGATCTGGCTGCCACGGCACCGGCACGCGAACGTTTGGCCTATGACGAACTCTTTGCACATCAGATCACCCTCGCGCTTGCCCGCCAGCGCGAGCGGCGCAAGAAAGGCCGGATCACACAAGGCGACGGACGCCTGCGCGGCCGGGTTCTGGCGGCCTTGCCCTACAGCCCGACGGGCGCGCAGACCCGCGCCATCGCAGAGATCGCGCAGGACATGGCCACCCCGCAGCGGATGAACCGGCTGCTGCAGGGCGATGTGGGCGCGGGAAAAACGCTCGTTGCCTTTATGGCGCTGCTGGCAGTGGTCGAGGCAGGGGGGCAGGGGGTGCTGATGGCACCGACCGAGATTCTGGCACGGCAGCATCTGCAAGGATTGCGGCCGCTGGCCGAAGAAGCCGGCGTGGTGCTGGAAATCCTGACGGGCCGCGACAAGGGGGGGGAACGGCAATCGAAACTCGCCGCGCTTGCGAAGGGCGATATTCAGGTGCTGGTCGGCACCCATGCGGTTTTTCAGGCGGATGTGCATTTCGCCGATCTGCGGCTCGCGGTGGTGGATGAACAGCACAGGTTCGGCGTGCGTCAGCGGCTCGAACTGGGCCGGAAAGGGGACCGCGCCGATGTGCTGGTGATGACGGCGACGCCGATCCCGCGCTCGTTGGCGCTGGCGCAATACGGCGACATGGATGTGTCCATTCTGGATGAAAAACCCCCGGGCCGCCAACCGATCAAGACCGCGCTGGTAAGCACGGAGAAACTCGATCAAGTGGTGGAGCGACTGCGCGCTGCCGTCAGCGAGGGGCGGCAGTGTTACTGGGTCTGTCCCTTGGTCGAGGAAAGCGAGGTGTCCGACCTGATCGCGGCGGAGGAACGGTTCAAAAGGCTGCGCGCAGCCTTGGGCGAAGGTGTCGTCGGGCTTGTCCACGGCCAGATGCCCCCTGCGGACAAGGACGCGGCGATGCAGGCGTTTCAGAAGGGCGAAACTCAGGTGCTGGTCGCCACCACGGTGATCGAGGTGGGGGTGGACGTGCCGAATGCCACGATCATGGTGATCGAGAGGGCGGAAACATTCGGTCTTGCGCAGCTTCACCAGTTGCGCGGCAGGGTCGGACGCGGGCAGGGGGCATCGACCTGCCTGCTGATGTATCAGCCGCCCCTGGGCGAAACGGGGCAGCGGCGGCTTGAAGTGTTGCGAGAGACGGAGGACGGTTTCGTGATTGCGGAAACGGACCTCAAGATGCGCGGCACCGGTGATCTGATCGGCACTGCGCAGTCCGGCGTACCGAAGTTCCGGGTCGCGGACCTTGAGCGACAGGCGGGGCTGATGGCCATTGCACAATCGGATGCGCGGAAATTGTTGCACGACGACCCCTTGCTGGAAACATCACGGGGTCAGGCCGCTCGGATGTTGCTGTGGCTGATGCGGCAGGACGAAGCGATCCGTTTGATTTCAGTGGGTTAGAATGGGTGTTCCAATTTGTTCGCGAATGTTCTTAAAAAGTTCTTTACAGGCGCTCGAAAAAATGAGAACAAAGGAGCAACAAAGACGGAGGTTCACATGACGACGCTCAAGACACTCAAATCCATCGCCACACGGTCTCAGGACACGTTGTTGCAGGACAGTATCGGCGCGGCAGCGCTGGTTGTGATCTTGGTTGTCGGATTGTATCTGCCTGCTTTTGTTTGATTTCTGCCTGCGCTCTCATGCCGCCATGCTTTCGCATTCGTCCCCATGGATGCCACCTTTTGACACTGCCTGTTCAGTAAGGTGCGGGGTTGCCACCCCAGTGGCATGGTCGGGTCCCACATGAGAAACGCTTTCACTGCGCCGCCATTCTTCGGAATGTGCGGCGTTTTTTTGCGCGGGCGTCAGTATTTGTAGGCCAGGCGCAGTCCGCCCCAGTGACGACCAGCGACCGTGATCGGGGCAGAGAGGTCTTTCATGACCGCAAACTCTCCGCCGCCCATGTCGCGGCGGTAGACCTGCAACAGAAAAGGCGCGGTGCTCTGCCCGGCCTTCAGCCCCACCCGGTCGTCAAAGATGCGGCGGTTGCGGCAATGAGCGGTGTTCCAGACAACGTCATTGCGTTGCGGCTGCGAAAACTTGTGATTATGCGTCGGCAGATACCCGTTGCGATCCACCGCGGCGCAGAACACCACGCCGGGATCATAGCCAAGGGCGGCTTCCTGATATTTGGGCAGGAAATCATCCAGAAACTCCGTCGCCGCGGTAAGCATCTGTGTCGGGTTGGTGCCGGGTATGGGCTTGTAGGCTTTGTCGAAGAGCGCATCTATGGTGATTTTCCCGTTTGCGACGGCGCGGTTCAAACCCTCCGAAATATCTTTTGCCGTGGATTGCACCATCGCGATGAAGCGCGCGTCACCGGTCGCACCGCCCATGCCTGCGCTCAGTTGCACGATCCGCTCCGATCTGTCGATCAGTTTGTGGACCCGTCCGTGGGTGTCCTTGATGCCCTGCGTGGTCATGCGGACCGATGTTTCGATATGCTCGACCGCCGGGCGCAAGCGGCCAAAGGTTTCCTCCATCCGCGCCGATTGTGCGGCGATCTGGCTGCTTTGGCGGTGTTCAGCGTCGACTGTGGCTTCCATCCGGCTGAGGGCTGCATCCGTTTCTTCCGATTGCGCCAGGACGATGTTTGCGCTTTCCGCGACGGTTTCGGCCTCTTTGCCCAGAAGGCTGATCCAGCTTGTCAGGTTTTCGATGTTCTCGGTGATCTGTGTCGCGGCGGTTCTGGTCTTTTGGGACAGATCGTTGATCGCGTCGGCCACGACCGCAAACCCGCGTCCCGCTTCGCCCGCGCGGGCGGCTTCGATTTTCGCGTTGATCGCCAGCGTGTTGACCTGCGCCGCAATGGCCGCGATCTGGCTGTTGTTGGCGGTCACGGCCCGCAAGGTGGTGCTGACCGACCCCGTCCGGTCGCGCACCGCATTGACCCAGGCCGCCACATCGCGCGTTTTTTCCCCGACATTGCGCACCAGCATGACCGAGGTTTGAACGTCGTGGCGTGATTGCTCGGCGATGTCGCTCAACCCGCGGACCAGCAGGCGGACGTCGGCATTTGCATTGGTCAAATCCCGCGCGCAGGCATTCAATGCGCCAAGTGCGGTGCGTTGTTCCTTGGCCTGACCGTCGACCAGATCGAGAAACCCTGCGATGTCCACAATTTCAAAGCCGAGTTCCGAAGCGGTTTTGGCAAGAAGGTCCAGATTTTTCGTGCCGTCGATCGGAAGCTGTGCGGTCATGATAATTCCGTTCTGTCACTGACAGCCCAGCTTTTTCACGAATTGCCTTAGAAACCGCTAATGCTCTGCGGCATCCGCCTGATTTTCGGTGACCTTTTCCATTGCCTCCACAATGGCTTCCATGCTGAGCAGGATCGACGCATGTCGGTTCTTGTAGGCCACTGCCGGGCTCAACACTTCATAGCCGTCGAACGGGGCATCGGGGACCGGGCCGGAGTCCTTGAGCATCGCACGCAACTGGTCGCGTCCTTTGGTGATCTGGTCCAGTGTCGCATCCATCGCGGCGGCCCCTGCCACTGCCGCTGCCGCCTGGCCCAATGCGCAGGCCTTCACGTCCTGCCCCAGACCGGTCAGCCGGTCGCCGGTCACCTGCACATCCACGGTGACAGCCGATCCGCACAGGGGCGAGCGACGTTTCACGGTGGCATCCGGCGCGTCAAGCCGTCCGAGATGCGGAATATCGGCCGCCAACGCCAGAATACGCGCAGAATAGAGTTTGATAAGGTCCGTGTCGCCCGACATCGCTGTTTCCTTTGTCCGCTAACCCTTACATAAACGCCGCGCCCGCAGATGCAAATAATCCCGGAGGGAAAGCCGATGTCCTTTGACCCCAAGACCCTGAAATTCAATGACGCGGGCCTGATCCCGGCCATCGCTCAGGATGCGACGACCGGAACGGTGCTGATGCTGGCATGGATGAACGCCGAGAGCGTCGCGCGGACGCTGGAAACCGGAAAGGTGACCTATTGGAGCAGGTCCAGGCAGGCGTTCTGGGTCAAGGGCGAGACAAGCGGCAATCTGCAGGAGCTGGTCGATCTGCGCTTTGACTGTGACGAGGATTGCCTGTTGCTGATCGTCAATCAGACCGGACCGGCCTGTCACACCGGGCGGCGCGATTGCTTCTATCGCGCAGTGCGGGGCGGCGAAGTCGTCGAGCTTTCGCAGCCGGAGTAACTTGATGTATCACGTCAGGAGAGTGAAGTAAGACATTAATTTAGAACGGATATCATCCACAGTTAATCCTTCGCTTCGGTAGAGCGAGATCGCTCTGGCGTCATCGCGCTTGGCCAGCCTTTTGCCTGCGTCGTCCCGCACCAGCGGATGGTGGAGGTAGATGGGTGTGGCAAGGCCAAGAAGGCGCTGGAGCAGGACGTGGATTTGCGTTGCCTCGAACAGATCGGCACCGCGCACCACATGGCTGATCTCCTGCGCGGCATCATCGAGAACGACCGCAAGGTGGTAGGACGTGCCCATGTCGCGGCGTGCGATGACGAAATCTCCGACCGTCGTTCTCAGCATTTCGGGGTCAAATGCCGCCCTGCCTGCGTGCAGACCCATCTCCTGAAAGCCAATCTGCGACAGATCGCCCTGCAACGCTTGCCCGACGTCCACCCTTAGCGTCACATCCGTCGGTCGGGCCCCGGACCGGCGTGCGATATGTCGACAGGTACCGGGATAGACCAGCCCGTCAGGCCCGAGTTGCGGCGCACCTTCCTGCGGGGCGGACGCAGCGAGCGCGATATCGGCGCGCGAACAGGTGCAGGGATAGAGCAGGCCGTCGGCCCAGAGTGTGTCCAGCGCAGCGCCATAGGCACCCATCCGTTCGGATTGCCGCATCACCGGCAGAGGCCACTCAAGCCCGAGCCACGCAAGGTCGTCGTATATCTGCGCTTCCCACTCGGCGCGCGCGCGGCTTTGGTCGATGTCCTCGATCCGCAGCAGGAATACGCCGTTCTCGGCCCGAGCCAGATCATGGGCCAGCAAGGCGGAGAACGCATGACCCAGATGCAGCGGCCCCGTCGGAGAGGGCGCGAACCTTGTCCGAAACATCAGGCTTTTTCAAGGATATAGACGTTGGATTTCATGTCGAGTCCCGGCAGGTGCGGCCCGCGTTTGCGAAACAGAAGACGCGCCGCACCGCAATCTGTCCATTCGCTGACCCGACCTTCATGTACCGGATCCTCCAGCGTGTGATCGTTGAACGAAAACACCAACCGCCCGTTCTTGGGCAAGGCGTTCATGAGCATGTCAAGAACGGAAATCGGGGCCGCGCCAGATCCGATCACACCGATTGCAGCGATGCTGGCATAGGCACCCTTTTCCAGCGTGGTCTGGGCGCTCACGCTGCGCAGATTGCGGTAAATCCCCTTCGCTTCGGCCCGAGCGAGCATTTCGGGCGACAGATCGACACCGTCGATCGTGCTGAACCCGGCCAGTTTCAGCGCGAGACCGGACAGTCCGGTGCCGCAGCCGAAATCAAGAATTGGCTGTGAAAGATCGTCCGTCACACCAGCCAGTGCCGCAGCACAGCGTCCCGGTGTGGCATAGCCGTTTTCAGACACCTCTGCCTCGTAACTCGCAGCCCAGGCATCGTAGATCTCGCGGGTCTCGTCCGCGTTTCGCGCGGTATAGACCTTGTTCAGAAAGGTTTCGCTCATTCCCGCAGATTAGGCAGGCACAGCGTCCCTGTCCAGCCAGCGCTGCCAGTCCGCCTTGGCGCGGTCGGTGTAGGCCTTGTAGCGGTCCTTGCGACCACGGCGGCCGGATTTCAGCCCTTCGGCAGGCGGGAACAGCCCGAAATTCACATTCATCGGCTGGAAGGTCTTGGCGTCGGCACCACCGGTGATGTGGGTCATCAAGGCCCCCATTGCGGTCGTGTTCGGTGGCGTGGGCGCACTGCCGCCCAGAATCTCCGCCGCAGCCATCCGCCCCGCCAGAAGCCCCATCGCGGCACTTTCAACGTAGCCCTCGACGCCCGTGATCTGGCCCGCAAAGCGGATATTGGGCCGCGCGCGCAGACGCATCTGATCGTCCAGCAAGGTGGGGGAATTGATGAAGGAATTGCGGTGGATGCCGCCCAGCCGGGCAAAGGAAGCCTCTTCAAGACCGGGGATCATCCGGAAAACCTCCTTCTGCGCCCCGTGCTTCATCTTGGTCTGAAAACCCACGATGTTGTAAAGTGTGCCCAGCTTGTTGTCGCGCCGCAGTTGCACAACCGCATAGGGTTTCACATCGGGCGCGTTTGCGTTGGTCAGCCCCACAGGCTTCATCGGGCCGAAGCGCAGGGTTTCGCGGCCCCGTTCGGCCATCACCTCGATGGGCAGGCAGCCGTCGAAGTATCCCGCGGTTTCGCCTTCGCGGAACTCCGTCTTGTCCGCCGCCAGCAAAGCGTCGATGAAAGCCTCGTACTGCGCCTTGTCCATCGGACAGTTCAGATAGGCGGTGCGTTCGTCCTCCGTCTCGCCCTTGTCATAGCGTGACTGCATCCAGGCTTTGCTCATGTCGATGCTGTCGAAATAGACGATGGGCGCGATGGCGTCGAAGAAAGCCAGCGCCTCGGCACCCGTTTCCGCCGCGATGGCATCGGCCAGCGCACCAGAGGTCAGCGGCCCGGTGGCGATGATCCAGTGCCCGTCCTGCGGCAGCGCTGTGATCTCGCCATATTCGACCGTCACATTGGGATGTGCCATCAACGCGTCGGTCACAGACTGGGCAAAGGGATCGCGGTCCACGGCCAAGGCACCGCCCGCGGGCAGCCGGTGCTTGTCCGCCGTTGCCATGATCAGCCCGTTTGCCGCGCGCATTTCCCAGTGCAGCAGACCCACGGCGTTTTGTTCGGAATCGTCAGACCGGAAGGAATTGGAACAGACCATCTCGCCCAGAAGCCCGGTCTGGTGTGCGAAGGTGCCGACATGGGGGCGCATTTCGTGGATAACAACCTGCACGCCCGCGTTCGCGGCCTGCCATGCGGCCTCTGATCCGGCCATGCCGCCGCCGATGATGTGGAGTTTTTCAGTCATGCGTCGGATTTAGGGCAGGGGCCCCGCAAGCGCAATGGCCAGCGTGTCGCATTGGGTCTTACCGGAAAGGCTGGATTTTGGGGTCGCCGCTGCGGGAATGGTCGATCAGTGAGAGGCTGATCTGGAGGGACCTTCCGCCGGCGGCGACCCAAAATGGTCAGGCGCATCTGCGCTCTGCCGTATTCATGCCCCAATTCCGCCCGAATTGACAGACCTCATTTCGCAACAATGGGGTGTCGTTGCAGAAACAATATCAAGAGCCTTGGAAAATCGGCCTTATTGCTCCCATTTCGGGTCGCGTTTTTCCAGGAATGCATCGATTCCCTCGGCGGTATCATCGCGCATCATATTCTGCACCATGACGTCGCCGGTGTAGGCATAGGCATCGGATGTGGACATCGCGGCCTGGGCATAGAACGCCGCCTTGCCGATCCGCACGGCGGCGCCAAGCTTCGCGGCGACCTTGTCTGCAAGCGCGGCAGTGGCATCGGCCAGATCATCGGCAGCCACCACGCGGTTGACCAGCCCAAGTGCCTGCGCCCGCTCGGCTTCGATGAATTCGCCCGTCGTCAGCATCTCAAAGGCCTGCTTGCGCGGGATGTTGCGGGTGAGGGCGACCATGGGCGTCGAACAGAAGAGCCCGATGTTGACACCGTTGACGCCGAACCGCGTGCCTTGCGCCGCCACGGCCATGTCGCAGGTCGCGACAAGCTGGCAGCCAGCGGCGGTGGCGATCCCGTGAACCTGTGCGATCACCGGTTGGGGCATCGACTGGACCCGCGCCATCACGGCAGCGCAGCGGTCGAACAGATCCTTGAACGCCGCTGCACCGCCGTCCTCGGCCTGTCGCATGGCGGTCATCTGGCGCAGGTCGTGGCCCGCGCAGAATGCCTTGCCCGCGCCCGACAGGGTGATGACCCGCGTCCGGGTGTCGTCGGCAAGGGCGTCCAGCGTCTGATGCAGCGCTGCCAGCATCTCGTCCGACAGGGCGTTCAGCCGTTCGGGCGCGTTCATCGTCAGATGAGCCACGGCACCACGTTGCGTCACATCCAGAATTGCCATCTTGTCACCTTCCCTGTTTCCGCGCCAAGTCTAGGGCAAGCATGAAGGAGAGAACAAGTATGACACCGGTGATGACGGCAGATGAATTGAACGATTTTCTGGTGCAGGTCTTTGAACAGGTCGCCGACGACTTCCAGGTCGATGAGGTGGGGCCGGGGATGACCACCATGCGTCTGCTCACATCGGAAAAACATCTGCGCCCCGGTGGGACCATTTCCGGCCCTTCGATGTTCGGACTGGCGGATGTGGCCGCCTATGTGGTGACACTTGCCCATATCGGGCCAAAGGCGCTGGCGGTGACGACCAACTGTTCGATCGACTTCATGCGCAAGCCCAAGGCCGGAGTGCCGCTGATCGCGCAGGCACGGCTGCTGAAGCTGGGCAAACAGCTGTCGGTTACGGATGTCTTGCTGTTTTCGGAAGGAATGGACGCACCTGTCGCGCGGGCCGGGCTGACCTACGCGATCCCGCCTGCGCATGTGGTCTGACGGACGTCGGAAAGAAAAAAGGGCCGGGGATTACCCGGCCCAGTTTGAAGAGGTCCGGCGGGCGTCACGGGGATGTCACACCTGCCAGAACACGCGACGGGATTCGAAATCGGCCTCCGTCGGTGTCAGTCCCACATCCGCCAGTTGCCAGGGCTGCAGCTGTGCCAGAGCAAGCCGCGTACGGCGGCGTGTGGCCCATGTCGTGACCAGGACCGCGAATTTTACCGCCCAATCCGCGATGATCGGCAGATGTGCGTTGGAAAGAACGCTCATGGCGTCCTGCGGCAGGGCTCTGGTCTGTGTCATGGGAAACTCCTTGTCTGAAATGTATTGACACAATGTAACGAATTGCTACAGTCTGAGCGTACAAAGATTGGTACAAAGCGACTAGGGATATATTGTAGTGAGTACAATTTGGACCCCGGAGGGTCTTGAGGGGATCAAGCCCAAGTACAAGGCAGTGGTCGCGATGATCCGCGAAGGGATCGCGATGGGGCGATTGAGTGTCGGGGAAAAGCTTCCCCCCGTGCGCGATCTGGCCTGGGATCTCAAGATCACACCCGGCACGGTGGCGCGGGCCTATACGGTTCTGACCGACAGCGGGGTGCTGCGCGCCGAAGTGGGGCGGGGCACCTTTGTCGCCGACAGTTCGGAAAGTCTGGGGGCGGACCTGACGGAACCTTCGCTGAACCTGATCGAGGTCGATCCGATCCGCCACAACAGCGGTGGGGACATGCACAGCGTGAACCTGTTTTCACCGCATTTGCCCAACGGCGGCCAAGCCGAACTGATCCGCCGTCTGCTGGGCGAGGTCGCCAACGATCCACCCTCAGGCATCATGCATTATCCGTCCCGCAGAACCGCACGGGCGGCGCGGCAGGCGATGGCGCAGTGGCTGCAAGGGGCACCGATCGGCCGCATCGACGCAGATGACATCGTTCTGTCGATGGGCGGGCAAAGCGCCATTCTGCTGGTGTTCCAGACCATCCTGCGCGGCCGCCGCCCCACGGTCTTTGTCGAGGATCTGGCATACCCCGGGTTCCGCCGTGCGGCCGATCTGCTGCGTGCGGATATTGTAGCGATACAATGTGACAAACACGGGATCGTACCTGAAGCACTGGCCGCTGCGGCGGCGCAACATCCCGAAGCGCAGGTGCTTTGTACCTCGCCCGAGGTTCACAGCCCGACCTGCGGGTTCACCCCGATGGCGCGGCGTCATGCGCTTGTCGATGTCTGCCGCAAGGCCGACCTGCAGATTCTGGAGGACGATTGTTACCGGATGGGCCGCGCGGAGGGGGAGGGGTACCGCCAGCTGGCACCGGAGCGCGGCTGGTACGTCACCTCGCTGTCGAAATCATTGACCCCTGCGCTGCGCGTGGGCTGTGCGATCGGGCCGAAGGGCATGTCGGCGGCCTTGCAGCGCTCCGCCGAGAACGGATTTTTCGGTCTGCCCACGCCGATCATCGACCTGACCGCCGCGCTGCTGAGCCATCCGGACCTGCTTTCCATCATGGCGCGCACCCGTCAGGGGGTAGAGCGCTATGTCAAGGCGGCGGTCAACGCCCTGGGCGGGTTTCGATCTGGCATGGCGGGCGGATGTGCCCTTTGTCTGGCTGACCCTGCCGCAGGGCTGGCGCGCGTCCGCCTTCTGCCAGGCGGCGGAAAAGCGGGGCGTGCAGATCCGCGCCGCAGAGGAATTCGCGGGCCGCGACGCGCCAAGCCCGCATGCGGTACGCATTGCCGTGAACGGGGGGGTGTCGCTGCGCAGCTTCGAGGCGGCGATGGACCGGTTGCGCGATCTGCTGGAGCATCCGCCCGAGCAAATCAGCGTCTGAACGTGGGGTATTTTGATACCTATTTTGCAAGGCCATGTAAATAAACAATTATTCTTGGAAGCGGGCGCTTGACGGTGCCGCTGTTGGCTTTATAACCCGCCCATCAGGACCGGGCGAAGGTCATGCCTTTGCCAGACAACACTTTAGGAAACCCGAATGAAAACCTTTTCTGCAACACCGGCAGACATCGACAAGAAATGGATCATCATCGACGCCGAGGGCGTCGTGCTGGGCCGTCTTGCGTCGATCGTCGCCATGCGCCTGCGCGGCAAGCACAAGCCGTCCTTCACGCCTCACATGGATTGTGGTGACAATGTCATCATCATCAATGCCGAGAAGATCCAGATGACCGGCAAGAAGCGCGAAGAAAACTTCTACTGGCACACCGGCCACCCCGGCGGGATCAAGAGCCGCACCAAGGAGCAGATCCTTGAAGGCGCGCACCCCGAGCGGATCGTGACCCAGGCCGTCAAGCGTATGCTGCCCGGCAACCGACTGAGCCGTCAGATCATGACCAACCTGCGTGTCTACGCCGGTGGCGATCACCCACATGAGGCGCAAAGCCCCGAAGTTCTGGACGTAAAAGCCATGAACAAGAAAAACACCCGGAGCGCATGACAATGGCTGACGAAATCAAAACACTCGAAGACCTCGCCGAGGTCGTCACCGAGGATATCGGTGCTGTTCAGGGCACACCTGCGGTCGAAATGGTCTCTCACGAGCCCGTGCGCGACGAGCTGGGCCGGTCCTATGCCACAGGCAAGCGCAAGGACGCGGTTGCCCGCGTCTGGATCAAGCCGGGTTCGGGCAAGGTGACCGTCAACGGCAAGGCACAGGACGAATATTTCGCGCGCCCCGTGTTGCAGATGATCCTGCGTCAGCCTTTCGGCATCACCAACACCGAAGGCCAGTTCGATGTCTTTGCCACCGTCAAGGGCGGCGGCTTGTCCGGTCAGGCCGGTGCGGTGAAGCACGGTATTTCCAAGGCATTGCAGCTGTACGAACCCTCCCTGCGCGGTGCGCTGAAGGCCGCGGGCTTCCTCACACGCGACAGCCGCGTGGTGGAACGCAAGAAGTACGGCAAGGCCAAGGCGCGCAAGAGCTTCCAGTTCTCCAAGCGCTGATTCTTGCAGATTTTCTTTGGGAAAGGGCCGCGCCGCAAGGTGCGGCCCTTTTTCGTATGTCACGGCACCTTGTGCCGCGACCGGGGGCGGGGCTGCGCCCCGTCGATCGAAGATCGAGTCTTTTTCAAGAAGGGGGGCGCTGCCCCCGTCAGCAAAGCTGACTCCCCCGCGGGATATAAGGCCAAAAAGAGAAAGATGTCGGTGGGCGGTGTTCCGTCTGGGCGTTCTATCGGTTTTCGGAGGCCGTGAGGGGTTTTCCGCGCAGGCATGCGTGCCTACATTGAGGCAAACACGAAAGGCTTGTGATGCAGTATTCCATTCTCGATCTGGCACCGGTTCCCGAAGGCAGTGACATCCCTCAGGCGCTGCGCAATACCGGTGATCTGGCGCAGGAGGCCGAACGTCTGGGGTATCACCGGTACTGGTTGGCCGAACATCACAACATGCCCGGTATCGCGAGCGCGGCGACCTCGGTTCTGATCGGCCATGTGGCGGGATTGACGCAGCGCATGCGCGTGGGGGCGGGGGGTATCATGCTGCCCAATCACGCGCCCCTGGCGATTGCGGAGCAGTTTGGCACGCTGCAGGCCCTTTATGGCGACCGGATCGACCTGGGGCTGGGGCGCGCACCGGGTGGCGATCAGGCGGTCTATCACGCACTCCGGCGGGCCGGGAGCGATGATTTTCCGGGCGATGTGGCCGAATTGCTGGGATACCTGGGCGCAGCGCGTGATGGTGCGCAGGTGCGGGCGTTGCCGGGAGAGGGAAGTCATGTCCCGCTCTGGATCTTGGGATCGTCGCTCTACGGCGCTCAGCTTGCGGCCCATTACGGGCTGCCCTACGCCTTTGCCTCGCATTTCGCGCCGGATGCCTTGACGCAGGCCGCAGAGATTTATCGCCGCACGTTCCGTCCGTCCGAACATCTGGCGAAGCCCTATTTCATGCTGGCGGCCAATGTCTTTGCCGCCGATACGGATGCCGAGGGTGCCTATCTGCGCACGTCCATGCAGCAGGCCTTTGCGCGGATGCGGACCGGAACGCGGGGAAAACTGCCGCGGCCGGTCGAGGACATTGATGCGGTGATCGGTGCGGGCCTGCGCGCGTCCGTGGATCAGATGATGCAGGTCTCCGCGACCGGGGCCAAGGACAAGGTCCGCCGCGAAATGACGGCGCTGATCGAGCGCTACCAGCCCGATGAGGTCATCCTGACGAGCCAGATCCATGATCACGATGCCCGCAAGCGATCCATCGGCATTGCCGCCGAGGTCATGCGGTCGCTGGAACCCGCAATGGTCTAGCTGTCGGGCGCGACCAGGCCCAGCCCTCTGAGGTAGATGCCGATCCCTGTTTCCAGCAGATCTTCCGGCGGGAACGGGGAGGCGCGACCGGGGGAGTTGCGGGCGAAGAGTTCGACCACGCCGTGGCTCATTGCCCAGATGTGGGCCGAAAACATCGCCGCCGGGGGGCGTTTTTCGGCCGGGATGTGCTGGCTGAGATCGGTCGCCGCTTTTTCCAGCACACCGTTGGCGCGGTTGGCCACCTTGGCCAGGTCCGGCGTCCGGTTGATCGAGATACCGCTTTCGAACATCGAAATGTAGTGGCCCGGATATTTCCGCGCGAACGCCAGATAGGCCCGGCCCGTTGCCTCGAAGGCCTTGAGCGCCGAGGGCTGGCCGGACTGGTAGGCATATTCCATCAGATCGGCGAAAATCTCGTAGCCTTGCTGGGCGGCTTCCGCGATCAGCGCCTCGCGTCCGTCGAAATGGCGGTAGACGGCGGCAGGGGTCACACCTGCCTGTTTGGCAGCCTCCGACAGGGTAAAGCCCATCGGACCGCGCGCCTCGATCAGTTCGAGGGCGGCGTCGATCAGCGCTTGTCGCAGGTTGCCGTGGTGGTAGCCCTTTTTAGGCATCCCAGATGTCCGGTCCGCCGCAGATGGTCTCGTCGATCTTGCCGATGGCTTTGGTATCCTTGCGGGCATAGTCAAACGCATGGAGCACGCAGCGGATGGCATTGAGCCGCGCGCGGCGTTTGTCATCGGAGCGGATGACGGTCCAGGGGGCCTGCGCCGCGTGGCTGCGCGCGAGCGTTTCGCGGATGGCGTCGGAATAGGCGTCCCATTTGCCGAGGCCCTTCACGTCGATCCCGCTGAGCTTCCATTGCTTCAGAGGATCGGATTCGCGGTCCAGCATCCGGCGCAATTGTTCCGCGCGGCCGACGTTCAGCCAGAACTTGAACAGGTGGATACCGTCTTCGACGAGCATCGTCTCGAACGGGGTCACCTGTGCAAAGAAATGTTCGCGCTGCGCCGGCGTGCAGAAGCCGAAGACATGTTCGACCACGCCGCGGTTGTACCACGAGCGGTCAAACAGAACGATGTCACCTGCCGCGGGCAGGTGGGCGATGTAGCGTTGCAGATACCACTGTGTCGCCTCGGTTTCGGTGGGTTTGGAGAGCGCGACGACCCGCGCCGCACGCGGGTTGAGGTTGGCGCGGAAGCGGCTGATCGTGCCGCCTTTGCCTGCAGCATCCCGTCCCTCGAAGACGCAGGCGATGCGGGTGCCGGTGTCGCGCGCCCAGGCCTGCAGCTTGACCAGTTCGATCTGAAGCCGGTCCATTTCCTTGTCGTATTGTTTGCGCGCCATCCGTTCCGAATGGGGATAGCTGGGGGTCAGGATGTCGTCCTTGTCGGCCCGCTTGAGCGCGGCGCGGACATCCGCTGGGGCATCATTGTTGAAATAGGCGCTGATCGCACCGTCAAAGGGCAGGTCCATGAGGGCTCCGGTTGCAGTCACGTTTCCCTCTATATGGGATGTTAAGGCGATTAACGCAAACCTGCCCGTGCGGCGGCGCGGTCGATTGCGGCAACGACAGCATCGGGCGCGGTGTGTTGCGGCATGTGCCCTTGCCCCGGCAGGACGGTCAGATTGCCGTTCGGCACGTCGCCCATCAGCACCTCCGCATGGACCGACAGCGGGACCGTGGTGTCGGCATCACCGTGGACCGCCTCGATCGGCATGGTGAGCGTATCGTAGCTTTTGCGCATCTCGACCACGTGAGGGCGCAGGAAATTCACCTGCTGCGCGTTGGCCCGCAGGCTCTCGCGGCGCAGGGTAAGCCCGACACCGATGTGGTCGGCGTAGCCTTCGGGCGCGTCCTGAGGGGCGAAGATGCCTTCGATGCTGGTGGCGATATAGCCTTTTGGCACAAAGGCGGTGACCAGCGGCACGAAGAATGCACCGCCGGGAACAGAACCCAGCACGGTGTAGGTCCAGCCGAGCGATCCCGGCCACGGCTCCGACACGGCGGAGGCGAGAACGAGTGCGGCGGTATCGTCAGGACGGCTGAGCCCCCAGGCGATGGCGACGATCCCGCCAAAGGAATGGCCCAACACGATGGGTGTCTCGACACCGATCCGGTCAGCGGCTTTCTGCAGGAGTGCCGCCTGTTCGAGCGGGGTTTCGGCCCCATTGCGCCAGGGACCGCCGTAACCGGGCAAGCGGCCTGTCCAGCCCAGACCGGGCCGGTCGAACAGGATGATCCGGTAGCGGTCTTTCAGCAGATCGGTGAACCCCATCGTGAAATCGTTCAGGTTGCCGCTGGCCCCGTGTATAAGCACCAGATCGGGACCGTCACCGATGATCCGATAATGTACGGGCGTGCCATCCACGTCGATCACTGTGCCTGCAGGCGGATTGTCGCGCTCCGCCTGCGCTTCGCGGCTGCGGGCCTGCCATTGGGTCACGGCCACAATGGCGAGAAGGACAAGCGCCAGAAAGATCACGAAGCGTGTCATTTTCAGCTGGTCCCGATCTGCGCCAGATCGAAAGGCGTGGATTGGTAGATCTCGTTGATCCAGTTGCCGTAAAGCAGATGCGCGTGGCTGCGCCAGCGGTTCAGCGGTTTCTGGCTCGGGTCGTCGTCGGGGTAGTAGTTGCAAGGCACATTGATCGGCGTGCCCGACGCGACATCGCGGTCGTATTCCTGTTTCAGCGTATCGCTGTCGTATTCGAAGTGGTTGAAGACATAGAGCGCACGGTGAGACGCATCCTCGATCAGACAGGGGCCGACCTCGTCACTGCCCAGCAGGGTCTTGAGCGCGGGTTTGGCATCGACTTCCGCTTGCCGCATCTCTGTCCAGCGCGAGACAGGCATCACGCAATCGTCGGAAAAGCCGCGCAGGTAGGGTGAGGAGGGGTCGAGGTTGCGGTGACGGAAACAACCGAAGGCCTTGTGCTCCAGGATATGTTTTTTCACGCCGTGAAAATGGTTGATCATCGCCATGCCGCCCCAGCACACCCCGAAGGTGGAATGCACGTTCGTCTGGGTCCAGTCCATCACCCGCTTGAGTTCGTCCCAATAGGACACCTCGTCGAAGGGCAGGTGTTCGATGGGGGCACCGGTGATGATCAGCCCGTCGAATTTCTCTTCCCAGACATCGCTGACAGGGCGGTAGAAACTCTCCATATGTTCGGCGGCGGTGTTGCGGGTCTGATGATCGGACATGCGCAGCAGGCTGAATTCGATCTGCAAAGGTGTCGCGCCGATCAACCGGGCGAACTGATTCTCCGTCTGGATCTTCTTGGGCATCAGGTTGAGCAGCGCGATCCGAAGCGGGCGAATGTCCTGCGTTGCCGCCTGATCCTCGTCCAGCACCATGACCCCCTCGCGCGTCAGCACGTCGAAGGCAGGCAGGTCGGAGGGCAATTTGATGGGCATGGTATCAGGTCCGGTCTTGTGAAGCGGTTAGATAGTCCGCGCGAAAGCCGGTGCCAAGGGGGCAAGGCAAACCGGCGCTTGATCGCGGATCACTTTGGCGGCAATGCTGAGAAATGCGATACTTGTGCCTGGTCGTCCTTTGTTGTTTCGGTTTCGCCGGTGCCGCCGTCGCACAGGAGGATCCGATGGAGTTGCAGCGCTGTATCTGGCGCTGTCTGTCCGCATCGCCGGGAGCATCCAGCCCGCAGTACAATCAATGTGTTGAGCACTATTGCGTCGAGACACCAAGCCCGGCCCAGACAGCAGCGGCACCGATGTTTACACCCGCACCCTCGGATTGGACCAGTGGCGTCGCAAGCGACGGCGTTCATCGCTACGCCACCACGCCTGCCGCAGAGGGCTATACCTGGACGTATTTCTGTATGCCCGGCTACAGCTATGTCGTGCTTGGCGACGTGCCGGTGCCGCCGGGACAGTACCGCATGCAGATCGGGCAGACCGACTTTCTTGTGACGCTGAACTTGACCCGTGGCGTGTTGAGCGCGGATATCCCGGCGGACAATGTCTTTGTGCAGGCAATGCGTCGCGGCGGCGATCAGTTGACGGTTCGGTCCCTCGACGGGGTGAACCTTGTCAGGTTTTCACTGCGCGGCGCGGACCAGCATATCGGACAGGCGATTGCCGGATGTGGCGGATGACGCTCAGGCGGGCAGACATCCGGCGATCAGATCGGTGAAGTCGGCTTCGGTGCGCAGCGCTGAAATCTGATCGGGCGTGATCGTGATTCCCCATTTCGCCATCGCTTCGTAGCGCGGCTGGCGGTGGGAAAGAGCCTGTGCATAGGTCCAGCGGACAAAGGCATCAGGATCGACATCCGCCTCGGCGCAATCGTTTTCGCGCAGATAGTCCTGCCAGACCCGGGCAAGGAATGCCGGTTGATAGGCCATCGGTTTCGGGGCGCGGTCAAAGCGGCGGATCAACTCCTGCGTATGGGCCTCATCCCCCTTGATCCAGACCATCAGGCATTCGTCCGACAAGGTGCGCAGCAAGGGGTCTTGGGGATTGTCCGGATCCACCCATTCGCAGATCGACCCGCCGGTGTCGCAGATGAAGTGGTCATAGCCGTAGAGCGCCTGCGCGCGGTCGGCGAAATGCGCGGTGTCGCGCAGCGCGGCGATTTCGGCCAGGCGGAAGGCGTCCTGCCGCTTGGTGTATTCATCCATCGGAAGACCGCCCTTGGCGGGATCGCCCGGTTTGCCCAGCCATGTGGCGACCGGAGAAAGGTTTTCGAATGTGATGTTGGAGCCGATGTAGATGCTGTCAGAGAGCAGCAGATCGCGCAGGAACGGCACCTTCATCGCTTCGGCCTTGGCGTTGTCGGCGATGATTTCGCCCAGATAGCGCGTGCCGATGCGGTAGTCGATGGAGTAGTGAAACCATTCCCCCGAACCGCGCAAAAGACCTGACAGATGTGTCTTGCCGAGACCCGACATGCCGAAGACCAGAACTTTGCGGTGGCGGGCAGAGCGCCAGTCGGAGGCGGAGGAATAGAGCATGGGGCAGGGTCCGGCGCTGTGGGTTTCCCTCTACCTAGCGCGAAGCCGCAAAAGGCGCCAGATGCGCCCG
Organism: uncultured Alphaproteobacteria bacterium; assembly: GCA_963799505.1. GTDB lineage: Bacteria > Pseudomonadota > Alphaproteobacteria > Rhodobacterales > Rhodobacteraceae > Sulfitobacter. The sequence continues at coordinate 88,873 of CAWCXM010000019.1, read as the reverse complement.
TCCAGCACCAGAAGCCCCAAGGCAAGCAGGCCAAAGCCTCCGTAAGCTGCGGGGCGCAGCGTTTCATCCAGTATCAGCGCCCCAAGCACGATCCCGAAAGGCGGGATCAGCAGCGTCACCAGCATCAGATTGCCGCTGCCCGCCATGGCCAGCACCCGGTAGTAAAGCAGATAGGCGAAGGCGGTGCCAAGCAGCGCATAATATCCGATTGCGGCGAGTGTCCGCGCCTGCAGGTCCAGGGTCAGCGGACCTTCGAGCCCCCAGGCCAACGGCAGCATGACGACCGTGGCCCCGGTGACCATCCCGGCTGCGGCGACCTGCGGCGGTTGGCCCGCCAGGGTCTTGCGCGCCCAGACGCTGGCCAGCGCATAGGACACGGTGCCGGCGATCACGGCAAGCTGCGCGAGCGAGCGCAGATCGAACTGCGCGAGGTTATCCATGCCAATTGCCACGGCGACCCCGGCAAAGCCGAGGCAGACACCAACCGCCTTGCGCAGGGTGATGCGTTCATCGGCAAAGAAGATCGCCGCCGCGATCACCCCGAAGATCGCGGTGGCACCATTCAGAATGGAGGTCAGACCGCTTTGGATATGCAATTGTCCCCAGGCCATCAGGCCGAAGGGAATCACGTTGTTCAAGAGGCCCATGCCCAGAAACGCGCCCCAGACCTTCGGATCGCGCGGCAGCGGCAAGCGCAGGGCCAAGACCGCCAGCCATAGGACCAGAGCCGCCCAGCCGACCCGGTGCGCCACGGCGGTCAGCGGGCCGATCTCGTCCAGTGCCACACGGATCGAGACAAAGGATGCCCCCCAGATCGCCGCCAGAAGCAGCAGTTCCGACCAGGCACGGGTTGATATGGATTTTTGTGCGTTCATGGCACAGGCCTAGTCAAGCAACGGGGCGGACGCGATCCGTTTCTTGCGGATTGACGAAAAATGCCCGCCGCAGATCGCGACGGGCATTTTCGGACAATTCTGACGCTGTCGATCAGAAGGTGAAGCCGACCTTGACGCCGAAGGCGACGGCGTCGTTGTCCTCGAAGATGCCGGCAGGGGCGGCGGCCCCCGCACGGGTCTGTGCATCACCGATGTTCACGTACCGAACGCCGGAGGTGATCTTCATGTTGTCCTTGGTATAGGTCGCCGCCAGTCCAAGGCTCTTGTAGCCGTCTGTCGGGCCAAGATTGGTCACAAATCCGTCGTTGGACTTTTCATAGCCGACCGTCGCGGCCACTGACCACGTGTCGTTCAGGCGGCGTCCGACACCGAGGCTATAGGTATAGACATCGTCCGCATAGCTGACCAAGGGTCCGCCAGCGAGCACGGCGCTGCCGTAATTTGCGGGCGCAATCGCAAACTCGGACCATTCAGTCCACCGGACACCCCCAAAGAGCAGGGTGTCCTGCGCTATCCCGGTCTGAAACTCCAGATTGACGGACTGGGGCGTGGTAACTTCGGTGACGGAACGGTTGCCGATCCCAAGGGGCGAATTCTCGACCGTGTCGACATCATGATCAATTTTCGAGTTGTAGGTCAGCGACACGCGCATCGCGATATCGGGCCGCTCGTAGGCCACCCCCACAAGGTATCCGACGCTCACGTCGCTTTCGCCCTTCACGCTGTAATTGCCGACAAAAGGCACGGAGGCCGTGGCCTCGATGCTTTGAACCCGAATGCCGCCGTGAAAGCTGATGTTCGACGGAAGTTTGTAGCGTAGCAGACCTGTCAACGCGTGGCTCTCGAACTCTGCCTTGGAGCCGCGGGCGAAATAGGCCGCGCCAACCGGATAATCAACATCCGCGCCGAATGGCTGGTCGTAGATCAACGCATAGGACAGCTGCTGATTGATGTCCGCCTTGTAGGCCGCACCAAGCTGCAAATAGCTGGGCGTCAGGTCACCGGATGCCCCGAACCCGACGGCCGCCGAACCGACACCGCTGGTGTTCGGCGATACGGCTCCGAGGCTCAGCTCGACATAGCGGCCCTGTTCGAAGAGCGCGGCGATGGACTGCCCTGAACGGTCGATCCCGCCCGCAACGGCGACTGTGGCGCTTCCTGTAAGGGCCGCGCCAATAAGGATACTTCTCAACATTTATGAACTCCTCCCCAGAAGTCATGGACGCCATACAACACGCGCGTCTCAACCGGGGAATTGTGCCACAGCTCTTTCGTGTCGAATAGAGTGACCAAACGGAAAGGAGCGATACGCGACAGCGCCGCGTTAGGCCGCGCGCCGCGTCTCGGTCCAGATGTTCAGATAATTGCCTGCAAAGATCACCACGGCACCGACGATGACCCAGACATCCAGCGCCTCGTTGTAGAGGACCATCGCGACAATCGCGATGATCGGCAGACGGGCAAAGTCGATGGGGGCGACCACGGACGCAGGCGCGAGTTTCAGCGCCTTGGTGATGCAGAAATGCGCAAGCAGGCCACAGAGGCCCACGGCGACCAGCAGCGGCAGATCGGCGCGCGCGGGCAGGGCAATGTCGCCATCATAGCCGGCCATGATCACACCGAAAATCAGTTGAAAGAAGGTGAGATAGAACATGATGGCCGTGATCGTTTCGGTCGCGGTCAGGCGTTTGGTGAAGACATAGGTGAGCGCGAAGAAAACCGCGCAACCGGCGGCCGCCGAAAGGTTCGGGTCGAGCCCGGCCATGTCGGGGCGGGTGACGATGAGGATGCCGGCAAAGCCCATGAGCGCCGCCGTGGCGCGAACGCCCGTCAACCGCTCGCCCAGAAACAGCGCCGAAAGGATGATGACCCAGAGAGGTGTGGTGAATTCAAAGGCAAAGACCTGCGCCAGTGGCAGGACCGTGACCGCATAGAACCAGAGGTTCTGGCCGGTGAAGTGAAAGACATTGCGCACGAAGTGCAGCTTGATCCTGCCCCTGCCGATCTGGTGGTGACTGCCGGTGGCAACGACAAGGATCGCGACGATCAGCAACCCGATGGCAGAGCGGTACATCATGATCTCGAAGGTATCGAAATCGGCCCCCAGTTCGCGGCCCGCGACGGCCATGGTGGTAAAGCTGAAAATCGCACCCAGCATCCAGAAAGATGCCTGCACGGAAGCGGTCATTTCAGACCCGTGACGTTGTATTCGCGGGGGATGCCCGCTGTCTCGACGGCCCAGTCGGACGCCTTGGTCCGTGCCTGATGCGCCTCGAAGGCGGCGCTGTCCACGAATTCCTCGGACACGAACCAGACCAGCGGGTCATCGGTAGGCTTCACCTCGAACGACACGCAACCCGGTTCGGCCCGGGTGAGGCGGATGTGCTCGTCCACGAAGGCGCGCACCTTGGCCGCCTGCGCGTCGTTTTCACAGCGCACAAATCCCGTCAGGATCACTCCCATTCGATCGTTCCGGGCGGTTTGGACGTGATGTCATAGGTGACGCGGTTGATGCCCGGCACCTCGTTGATGATCCGCGTGGCGGTTTCGCCGAGAAATTCGTGCGTGAACGGATAGTAATCCGCCGTCATGCCATCGACAGAAGTAACCGCACGCAATGCACAGGCGAAGTCGTATGTGCGCCCGTCACCCATCACACCCACCGTGCGGACGGGCAGGATTGCGACAAATGCCTGCCAGATATCATCATAAAGGCCGTGTTTGCGGATCTGGTCGATATAGACCGCATCGGCCTCGCGCAGGATCTCCAGCTTCTCGCGGGTGATTTCACCGGGGCAGCGAATCGCAAGGCCGGGACCGGGAAAGGGGTGCCGCCCGATGAAGGAAGGGGGCAATCCAAGCTCTACACCCAGAGCGCGGACCTCGTCCTTGAAAAGCTCGCGCAACGGTTCGACAAGTTTCAGGCCCATTTTTTCGGGCAATCCACCGACGTTGTGGTGGCTTTTTATGGTGACGGACGGCCCGCCGGAAAAGCTGACCGATTCGATGACGTCAGGATAAAGCGTGCCCTGCGCCAGAAACTCGGCCCCTTCGATCTGGTCGGCGTACTTCTGGAACACGTCGATGAACAACCCGCCGATGATCTTGCGCTTTGTCTCGGGGTCCGACTGACCTTCGAGCTTGCCGAGGAACAGATCGACCTCGTCGGCATGAATCACCTTGAGGTTCATGTGGTCGCGGAACATCGTGACGACTTCCTGCGCCTCGTTCTTGCGCAAAAGGCCGTGGTCGACAAAGACGCAGGTCAGCTGATCGCCGATGGCTTCATGCAGCAGGGCTGCCGCAACAGAGGAATTGACGCCGCCCGACAGGGCGCAGATCACCTGTTTGTCACCTACCTGTTCGTGAATTTTGGCAATCGCCTCTTCGCGGTAGGCGCTCATCGTCCAGTCGCCCTTGAACCCGGCGAGACGCACGAAATTCTCGTAAAGCTTCGCGCCGTTGGGCGTGTGATGTACTTCGGGATGGAACTGCACGGCGTAAAAGTGCCGGCTCGTATCTGCGGTGATGGCAAATGGCGCATTCGGAGAGGTGCCGAAAACCTTGAAACCCGGCGCAATCCTGCTGACGTGATCGCCGTGGCTCATCCAGACCTGTTCGCGTTCGGTGAGGAACCAGCCTTCCAGCAAATCCAGTTTTTCGGCATCGGGCGTCACATAGGCGCGCCCGAACTCGGCGGTCTTGTGGCCGCGTTCGACCTTGCCGCCCAGCATCTCCATCATCACCTGCTGGCCATAACAGATGCCAAGGACCGGCACGTCCAGTTCGAACACCTGTTCAGGCGGGCGCGGTGCCCCTTCGGCAAAGACGGAGGCGGGGCCACCCGAAAGGATCACGGCCTTTGGGGCAAATTCGGCGAGAAACTCCGGCGTCACACTGTTGAAGGGGTGAATCTCGCAATAAACGTGCAATTCCCGCAAGCGGCGGGCGATCAGCTGCGTGACCTGGCTGCCAAAGTCGATGATCAGCAGGCGGTCATGGTCGGTGAGGGATGGGGCTTGGGTCATCCTGCCTGATTATGGGCGGACGGGGACGCTGGCAAGGGTGGGAATGCGTCCGAAGGGCCAAACCGCCACCGGAGCGCAGCGCAGAAACGGCGGCAGGCAGATCAATGTCGGTTTTCGACCCTAAAGGACGGTATCTGCGCGAAAGGCGCTTTGCGAATAGGATAGCAGATGGAAAATTCTTGCACGAGGAACGATAAGATGGCGGATACAGCACGGCGCGGACGGGGAGGCGGCGGAGCCGCGCGGCGGGCGGAGCGCAGCGCCGTTTCATTCGAGACCGCACGCTACATCGAGCGGAACATCCCCAATTTCGAAGTCCTGACGGAAGAGGCGCTCGAGATCATCGAGACCAACGCCGAGATCATCCTCGAAGAGGTGGGCGTGAATTTTCCGGACAATCCACCCGCCTTGGCGCGCTGGCGCGACGCCGGGGCCGATGTGGACGGCGAACGGGTGCGCATCCCCCGCGGTCTGGCCCGCAAGCTTTGCGCCACGGCACCGGCCGAATACACGCAACACGCCCGCAACCCCGAGCGCAATGTCGTCGTCGGCGGGAAGAACCTGGTGCTGGCCCCTGTGTATGGCCCGCCCTTCGTGCGCGATGCCGCAGGCGGACGCCGCTATGCCACGATGGCGGATTTCAACAAATTCGTGAAGCTGGGGTATATGTCGAAGTGGCTGCACCATTCCGGCGGCACGGTTTGCGAACCGACGGACATTCCCGTCAACAAGCGCCATCTGGACATGCTGCACGCGCATATGACGTTGAGCGACAAGCCTTTCATGGGATCGGTGACGGAACCCAGCCGCGCGCAGGATTCGGTCGATATGTGCAATATCCTCTTCGGTGAGGAATTCGTGCAGCAGAACACCGTGATGACCTCGCTGATCAACATCAACTCGCCGATGACATTCGACGATGTGATGATGGGTGCGCTGGAAGTCTACGCGCAGAACAATCAGGCCTGCATCATCTCTCCGTTCATCGTGGGCGGTGCGATGGCGCCTGTTTCGGTCGCCGGAACATTGACGCAGGTTCTGGCCGAGGCGCTCGCGGGCATTGCCTATTCCCAGCTGTGCAAACCCGGCGCGCCGATCATCATGGGCGCTTTCGTGACCTCGATCGACATGAACTCGGGCGCACCGACCTTCGGGACGCCAGAGGCTTCGCACATCACCTATGGGGCGGGCCAGCTGGCACGGCGGATGAACCTGCCGTACCGGTCTGCCGGATCGTTCTGCGGATCGAAGCTGCCCGACGCGCAGGCGGCTTACGAGACGGCGAACAGCCTGAACATGGGGTTGTTGTCGGGCGTGAACTTCATGCTGCACGCCTGCGGCTGGCTTGAGGGCGGGCTTGTCAGCTCCTTCGAGAAATTCGTGATGGACGCGGACCAGCTTGGCATCCTGCATCACTTCGCCAAGGGCGTTCAGATCGACGAGAACGCGCAGGCCATGGATGCGATCCGCGAAGTGGGACCGGGCGGTCATTATCTGGGCTGCGCTCATACCCAGAGCAACTTCAAGAGCGCGTTCTGGAAGTCCGATCTGCTGGATTACAAACCCTTCGAGACCTGGGAGGACGAAGGTGCCCGCGATACGCAGGCGCTGGCGTCACGCAGGGTCGAAAAGATGCTGGGCGATTACCAGCAGCCACCGATGGACCCTGCGATCCGCGAAGCACTGGATGCATTCGTCGCGCAGAAAAAGGCAGCGGAACCCGACAGCTTCATGTAAGCGGTCGGGTCAGGATCGCGTGTCGCGCGGGGGCGGGTGTCACTGCGCGGCAAGCTGAGCGGCTTTCAACTCGCGTGCCTCGCCGACCATCGCGATCAACAGGTCCAGATGCCGGATCAGGCTGTAACCCGCATCTCCCCGCGTGCGCTGATCCTCTTGCATGGCTTCCATTTCGATCAGTTTGATCAGCGCCGACCCGTGCCGGGGCAGAACGCCGTAGCCCAGAAGGCGCGGGAGATGGGTGGCGCGGCGGTACTCCTGTGCGCCGATTCGGGCCGCCCGCATCATCAGCCGGGGGCGGTGCAGGGCGTTCAGCATGGTCAACAGATCTTGCATGGTTTTGTCCTCGTTTCGTGGTCAATCAGGCTCAGATGCCCTCATCGTTGACACTATCGCACAACCTATAAGGGTGTTGCGCACCCTTTCGCTGGTCCGTTCGGAGGTTTCACAACTGTTTACCGTTTAGAAACAATGATCACCAAACGACGGAATTTTAACGAACGGGTAACTTATGCATCTCTAGGTTGTGTGCATAAACCTGTGGACAAAGTCCGCTAAATTGATCGGTCGAGGGAACACACATGGGTAAAGAGCTTCAGTTGGGATTTGCAGGTGCATCGCAAGCGCTGCCGGAATGGGTGCCGCCCGGTGCACTGCATTACATCGCGCACACGGAGCACGGGACGCCAATCAGGGGGCTCGCGCGGGCGGCCGGTTGTCATGCCTCCACCATCCTGCGCCAGATCCGCAAGCTTGAGCTTCGGCGCGACGATCCCCTTGTGGATGCGGCGTTGCGCAGGCTGGGGGCGGTTCGCGGCGGGGCGTCCGCGCCGTCCAGGCTCTCCAGACCGGCCAAGGCGGCACCGAAGGCCGAACGCCCGATCCCCGATGACGCCACGCTGACCCGTGAGGCGATGCGCGTGTTGCGGCGCCTGTGTGAAACCGGTGCGGTTCTTGCCGTGGCCGCCGAGTTGGACAAGGCCGTCGTGGTGCGGGACGGCCCTTCCGGCAGCGCCACGCGCACGGCGGTGGTGGATGCGCCTGTGGCACAGGCGATGGCCCTGAAGGACTGGATCTCCCCGTCGAACAGCGGTCGCATCGTGCGGTATCACATCACCGGCACGGGGCGCACGGCGCTCGCGGGATTCATGGAACGGTTCGGGGGCCCGGCCGACATCGGCCCCGGTCTGGCAGAAGCGACTGCGGAGTTCACCTTGCCTGCCGGTACGGGAACGGAAGATGACACGGCATCGGGCCGAAATCGCTACAGCGTCGGGGAAAGTCCGCTTGCGGCTCTGGCCCGGCGCCGCGACAAGGACGGCAAGGTCTTTTTGGGGGACGCTCTCGTTCACGCGGGCGAACGCTTGCGCGAGGACTTCGAACTCGCGCAGATGGATGCCTCCGTCGCGCAGAACTGGGACCATTTCCTCACCGCAGGCACGCAGGGCGGTTTCGCCGGCGGTGGCGGTGGCAGCGGTGCGCCCGCAGAGGCACGCGCACGGGTCAAGGCCGCGTTGGATCATCTGGGGGCAGGGCTGGCCGATGTGGCGCTGCACTGCTGTTGTTACCTCGAAGGACTGGAAACCACGGAAAAACGGCTGGGATGGTCCGCGCGGTCCGGCAAGATCGTGTTGCGAATAGCCTTGATCCGCCTCAAGCGGCACTACGACGAGACCGTGGGCCCGGGTGGTCCGCTGATCGGCTGAACGGGTCACACTCGCGTGTAGAACCACGTTAGAGCTTGTTCCGAAGGGCGATCCTTGCGAGCGATGGCGCAGCCAAAAATGGAGCCCGCCATGACCGCCCAGGACCGCCAAGACGCCCTTGCCCTGCTGATTCTGCGTCTGGGCCTTGTGTGGTTCATGTTTCTGTGGGCCGTTCACAAGGTGATCACCCCCGGACAGTACCGTGCCTTGGCCCAGAACTTCGATGGGGTCGAATTGTCCTTTGCGCAGATCTACACGGTGGCGGGTGTCCAGATGGCGATCTGCGCGCTGGCAGCTGTCGGCATCCTGCGCTTTGCAAGCTACGGTGCCCTGGCGGGGATGCATTTCTATACCCTGACCCGGCGGTGGGAAGGGTTCCTTGACCCCTTTGCCCTGAACGACCAGGGCTTTCCCATCAACCGCAATCAGGTGATCGACCTGGCGGTGATGGCAGGGTTCATCGCGCTGCTGCTGATGATTTCCCGCGACCACTGGAGCCTTGGTGGCGCGTTGCGCCGGCGCATCGGATGGCGGTGGTGGCAATAACGCAGAGCGGCAATGCGCCACCCCGGCCTTTTGTACGCGCCACGATGTGTTACATAAGGATCAGCCAACCGGAGACCCGCCATGCGTGATCTGAAAATCCCCGAACAGCGCCACCCCGAAAAGGCGCGCAAACCCGACAATGCACAGCCCAAGAAGCCAAGCTGGATCAGGGTCAAGGCCCCCGGCGGCCAGGGCTATGCCGATACCGCCCGGATCATGCGCGAGAACAAGCTGGTCACCGTCTGTGAAGAGGCGGGTTGTCCCAATGTGGGGGAATGCTGGTCCCAGGGTCACGCCACGATGATGATCATGGGTGAGGTCTGTACCCGCGCCTGTACGTTCTGCAACATTGCGACCGGCAAACCACCCGAAGCGCTTGATGCCTTCGAGCCTGGCCGCGTGGCGGATGCCGTGTCGAAGCTGGGCTTGAACCACGTGGTCATCACCTCCGTCGACCGCGACGACGTGGAGGACGGCGGGGCCGAGCATTTTGCCCAGACGATCCGCGCCATCCGTCATCGCAGCCCCGACACAACCATCGAGATCCTGACGCCGGATTTCATCCGCTGCGGGCCCGAAGCGCTTGAAAAAGTCGTGCAGGCGCGTCCCGATGTGTTCAACCACAACCTTGAAACCGTGCCTGGCCTCTACCCCGAAGTGCGTCCCGGTGCGCGGTATTTCCATTCTCTGCGCCTCCTGCAGCGGGTCAAGGAACTCGACCCGTCGATGTTCACGAAGTCAGGCATCATGGTGGGGCTGGGCGAGGATCGCCAATCGGTTGTTCAGGTGATGGAAGACATGCGCGCCGCCGACATCGACTTTCTGACCATCGGTCAATATCTGCAACCGACGCCGAAACACCACCGCGTCGACCGCTTTGTGCATCCGGACGAATTTGCCGCCTACGAGAAGGCCGCTTATGGCAAGGGGTTCCTGATGGTTTCGGCGACGCCGCTGACACGGTCGTCCTACCATGCAGGCGATGATTTCGCGCGGCTGCGCGCGGCGCGGCACAGAAAGCTGGGATTGGCGTAGTTCCGGGCTGCCGGGTGAGCGCGTTCTTTCTGCGGGTGCGCCGGTTGGGATGTCGCAATGAGTTGTAATGGAAAGATGAAGTTGGACGGGGGGACTTTCCTGCTCGTCGCGGTGGATGTCAGGCGGGCATGTTTGCCCTTCATTGTGCTCCGGGCAGGGCCTTGAGATAGGCGGCGATGGCCGCGCGGTCGCTTTCCGGGAGCTGGGCGAGGTTGCTGACCACATCGGCCATCGACCCGCCGACGCTGTCGTAATCCGGGGTCAGCCCGCTTTCGAAATAGTAGACCAGATCGTCCTCGGACCACTCCAGACCGGCGGGCGTGATGTTGGGGATGCGTCCCTTGCCCGAGGGATTGGGCGCGCCTGTCAGCCAGGCGGCGCGGTCCAGTCCGCCCAAAGCGTTGCGCGGGGTGTGGCATTCGCCGCAATGGGCCAGCGCCTCCACCAGATAGCGGCCCCGGTTCAGCGTGATGTTTGCAGGCTCTGCCATGACAGGATCGGGGGTCATGAACATCGTTTTCCAAAGGCCCAGACCACGTCTGAGGCTGAACGGAAAGCTCACGTCATGTGTCTGGCTTTCGGTATCCGACACCGGGAGCGTCTTCATATAGGCGAAGAGATCGGCCACATCCCCGTCGGTCATGTGCTGGTAGGCGGTATAGGGAAATGCGGGATAGTAATGCTGATTTTCGGGAGAGACACCTTCGGTCACGGCGCGGGCAAAATCGGGCAGAGACCAGTCACCGATGCCCTGCGGTCCGGGCGAGATATTGGGTGCATAGAACGTGCCGAAATCACTGGCAAAGGCATATCCTCCCGCCAGCAGCAGCTTGTCTTCCGCTTCGGGTGCCGCGTGGCAGGACGCGCAGCCGGCGGCGGTAAAGACCAGGGCACCGTTCTCCGGATCGACCTCATGTCCGGCGGCGAAAGCCTCTTGCAGCGGGGCAGGGCGCGTCAAGACCCAGAAAACGCCCGCGCCAATGACGGCGCAGACGATCAGAAATTTCACCAAGCTGCGCAAGGATCAGTTCTTGGGACCGCGGTATTTCTCGTGGCAGGCCTTGCAGGCACCGCCCAGATCGCCCATGCCCGCGCCCACGGCGGCGGCATCGGGGGCGTCCACGAGCACAGTCGCGGCATCCGCCAGCGCCTGAAACGCCTGGGCAAACCCGTCTGAATCGCTCCAGACTTCCGCCTTGGCACGGGAGTCGGGTGCGGCACCCTGTTCGGTCCCTTCGATCCACAGTGTGGCCCGCTCCATCATCGCCAGTGACACCAGGTTCTTGGCGGCTGCCGATACCATCGCGGCATCGTAGTCCATTTCACCCTTCGCCACAGCGCCCAGAACGCCTGTGTGATACCCCACCATCTGCATCTGGTGGTGACGTGCCTCGACGGCCGGATTGCCCGCCGCGTGGCTGTCGGCCAGAACGGCAGTGGCAACCAGGGCGGAAAGTGCACCGCCTGCGGCGATTTTGAGCGCGAATGTGGTCATGGTATCTCCTTTCGAAGAGATGAGTTGGAAGTGTCCCTTGATCGCGAGACTAAGCGCAGCACCGGCCATACGGGATCACAAATCTGTGAGCGGCAAGAGCCTGCCTCAGAATTTGCGCGGTACCCGTTCGGTTGTGGCCCAGTCGGGCCAATACCCCAGCCATTCGATGCCCCAGATCACCGCGCCGATGGCGATGATGCCGAACACCAGTTTGACCATCCTGGCCGAGGGCGGATTGCGCGCCCATTTCGACATCCTGAGAAGCCAGATCGGGTTCATGTGAACCGCACCTTGCCGATGAACGGCAGATTGCGGTCGCGCTGCGCATAGTCGATGCCGTAGCCCACGACAAATTCGTCCGGAATCTCGAACCCGGTCCAGTCCGCGCGCATGTCCACCTCGCGGCGGCTGGGCTTGTCGAGAAGGGCGATGGTCTTGAGCCGCGCGGGTTCACGCGATTTCAGCATGTTGGTAACGTGGTGCAACGTGTGACCGGTATCGACGATATCTTCGACCACCAGCACGTCGCGTCCTTCAATTGCGCCGCGCAAATCCTTGAGAATACGCACTTCCCGGCTGCTCTCCATCCCGTCGCCATAGCTGGACGCTTCCAGGAAATCGACCTCGATCGGCAGATCAAGTTCGCGCACCAGATCGGCGATGAAGACAAAAGAGCCCCGCAGCAGGCCCACGACCACAAGCTTGTCTGTGCCCTCGAATTCGGTCTGGATGTCCCGGCACAGCGCCTCGATCCGTGCCGCGATGGACTTGGCCGAGATCATCTCATCAATCACGTAGCGACGATCTGTCATGCCTTGGCCCTTGAAACTGCGCGTCTAAACGGTGAAACAGGGCTACCCTGAGCAAGACCGGAAAGCAATGCCGACCCATTCCGAGACCAAAGAGCTGCCCTACACGGCTGACCAGATGTATGATCTGGTTGCGGATGTGGCGAAGTACCCCGAATTTCTGCCCTGGACTGCCGCCGCCCGTATCCGCAGCGACGAGGACAGGGGCGATCACCGGGTGATGGAAGCCGATCTTGTGATCAGCTTCAAGGTGTTCCGCGAACGGTTCACCTCACGCGTGGTGCTCTGGCCCGAAGACCGGAAGATCGACACGGAATATCTGGACGGACCCTTCAAGTTCATGAAGTCCAACTGGGCGTTCGAGGATGCGCCCGGCGGCTGCAAGGTGCATTTCCACGTTGATTTCGAGTTCAAGAATGCGATCCTGCAGCGGATCATCGGCGTTGTCTTCAACGAGGCGATGCAGCGGGTGGTCCGCGCCTTCGAGGCCCGCGCCAAGGCTCTTTACGGGACACAAACCTGATGGACAGGATCACCGACGATCTGATCGCTTTTGTTTCGGTGCCAGTGCCGGAAGATGCCTTGGCGATGATGCGGCTGTCGCTTTTTGACTGGGCTGCCTGTGGCATCGCGGGGGCCAGAGAGGCCGAGTTTGCAGGCTTCAAGTCACTGCAATCGGACCACAATCCCGGTCAGCACATTCTGTTGGGGGGCGGCACGGCCAATGCCGCCACGGCAGCGCTGATCAACGGCACGCTCAGCCATGCGCTGGATTATGACGACACGCATTTCGCGCACATCGGCCATCCGTCGGTCGCCGTGGTCCCGGCTGTGCTGGCCCTGGCCGAACAGTTGGACGCATCCTTGGACGATCTTGCGCAGGCTGCCACCATCGGTGTGGAAGCCTCCATCGCCGTGGGCCTCTGGCTGGGCCGCGCCCATTACCAGATCGGTTTTCACCAGACTGCCACCGCCGGTGCCTTCGGGGCGACACTTGCCGCCGCCCGTCTGCTGGGGCTGACGGACGCCCGGACACGGAACGCGCTGGGGCTGTGCGCCAGCATGGCGTCGGGCATCAAGGCGCAGTTCGGCACGATGGCCAAACCGCTGAACGCCGGTCTTGCCGCGCGCACGGGCGTTGAAGCCGCACTTTGGGCGCTGGCCGGCATGACCGCCGCACAGGATGGGCTTGCCGGACCGCTGGGGTTCGGTCCGACACATGCAGGGCAGGGCCAGGCGGTTCAGGTGCCCGCGCCGGACGTCTGGCGCATCGTTTCGATCAGCCACAAGTTTCACGCCTGTTGCCACGGGCTGCACGCGATGCTCGAAGCTTTGGGCGAGGCCGGTCTGGACGCAGAGGACGTCGCCGCACTGCACATCCGCACCCATCCGCGCTGGATGTCCGTGTGCAACATTCCCGAGCCGAAGACAGGCCTTGCCGCCAAGTTCAGCTATGCCCAGACCGCCGCGATGGCATTGACGGGGCATTCCACGGGGCGCATCGCCAGCTTTACCGATGACATCACCCGCGACGCCGCAATCGTGGCCTTGCGCGGGATCACCACGGTCAGCGAAGACGCGCGCCTGTCCGAAACCCAGGCCGAGGTTTCCGTCAGCTTGCGGGATGGCACCACACGCAACCTGCGCCACGATCTGATGGCACCCATGACGATGGATGCCCGTGCGGCCAAGCTGCGTGGCAAGGCGGTGGCGCTGTTGGGCGATGCACCGGCCGAAAGACTGTGGAAGGCTGCGATGGGAGGTGATCTGCAACCCTTCAGCGACCAGCTTGCGATGGATCACGCCTGAGGACAGCTCCGCAGGACCGAGCGATAGGACGATCTGGCGATCACGGCTTGGTTTCAAGGCAACCTATGCAAACCGGCCAGCAGCAAAGCCAGCGCGTGGTCCCGTGCTTCTGACCTGACCGCGCTCCGGCCCAACGCGCCGAATTCCTGCGTTTCGACCTCAACGCCACGCGCTGTCGCGATGCCAAAACACACGCGGCCTTCGGGTTTGTGCTCCGATCCGCCGGGTCCGGCGATCCCGGTGATCGCCACGGCGATCTGCGCCCCGGACTGCGCCAGCGCGCCTGCCGCCATTTCGCGCGCAACTTCTTCCGAGACGGCGCCGACCGCGTCGAGCGTGCTTTGCGACACGCCCAGCATCGCGATCTTGGCCGCGTTCGTGTAGGTCACGAACCCTCTGTCCATCATCGCCGAAGATCCCGGCAGATCGGTCAGGGCGGCGGCGACCATGCCGCCGGTGCAGCTTTCGGCGCAGGCGATCATCACACCCTTTTCCGTTGCGATCTCAAGGATTTGTGCGGCAAGGCTCATTCACAAGGCTCCGTGGTAGAGCGCGGCAAGTGCCACGACGCCAAGCGCTGCGAACACCCCCGCAATCACGTCGTCCAGCATCACGCCAAGTGGTGTATCCATCCGGTCCGCCCAGCCGACAGGGCCCAGCTTGGTGATGTCAAACAGCCGGAACAGCACAAAGGCCGCGATCCAGCCGGGCCACATGGCGAGAATCGAAATCTCCATCGACCAGGCGGCATAGCTGAGCGGCAAAAGGGCGATCCACTGGCCCACCAGTTCATCGACGACGATCTCGGAGGGATCATGGTTGTCACGCCCTTCGGTCATCTTTGCCGTGGCCCACCAGCCCTTGAAGAACGCGATCACGATTGCCAGTGCCAGCAAAGGCAGTCCGCCGATGACATGCAAGGCCCAGGCCCAGGGCAGGGCGACCAGCGAGCCCCAGGTGCCGGGCGCAGGACGGATATGGCCGACGCCCAGAACGGTTCCGATCAACGATGCAAGCCTCATGGCTTCACCAGCGTCGCCGTGGCGATACAGGCGATCCCCTCACCGCGCCCGGTAAATCCCAACCGTTCCGAAGTGGTTGCCTTGACCGAGATGCGGTCCTTGTCCAGCGCCATGATCTCGGACAACCGCGCGCGCATGGCATCCGCATGAGGTCCGATCTTGGGTTCTTCGCAGATCAGTGTGCAATCCACATGGGTGAGGACAAAGCCCATCTTGCCTGCCAAAGTCACCGCATGGGTCAGGAAAATGTCGCTGGCGGCCCCTTTCCATTGCGGATCGGAGGGGGGGAAATGCCGGCCGATATCGCCCTGCACCAAAGCGCCGTAAATGGCGTCCGTGATCGTATGCATCCCCACATCCGCATCCGAATGACCGACAAGCCCGTGGTCGTGCGGCACCGGCACGCCGCACAGCATCACATGGTCGCCGGGGCCGAAAGCGTGTACGTCAAACCCGTTGCCGGTCCGAATATCCAACATCACCCGTTTCCTTCCCTGTGGCTGGCTGTCTTGCTCGCGTCTGTCTAGGCGCTGTGGCCAAGGCTTGCAATCGCGGCGCGGGACCGCCCAATAAACAGGCATATGCGCCTTTGAAGACCCGAATGCACCTTGAAATATTGTATATTATCCATCAGTTCACTACACCGCTTTCAATTGCACAAGGATTAGGCGTTTGACCACGCGCGCATTGCCTCTCGATCTGACACCACCGGTTTTGCTGGCACCCATGGCCGGAATCACCGATCTGCCTTACCGCACTCTTGTTGCGGGCTTCGGCGCGGGTCTGGTCGTGTCCGAGATGGTCGCCAGCCATGAGCTGCTCTCGCGCCGCCCCGGCACCCGCGAAAAAGCGGAGCTGGGGCTGGGTGTTGCCGGGACTTCGGTGCAGATCGCGGGCCGCGAGGCGGCACCGATGGCCGAGGCCGCCCGCATGATCGCAGCCCAGGGGGCGCGCATCATCGACATCAACATGGGGTGTCCGGCCAAGAAGGTCACGCAGGGGCTGTCCGGCTCCGCGTTGATGCGGACCCCGGATCACGCATTGCGGTTGATCGACGCCGTGGTGGCGGCAGTGGATGTGCCGGTAACGCTCAAGACCCGGCTGGGCTGGAACGACGATCTGCTGAACGCCCCGGAGATTGCCCGGCGCGCGGAAGCGGCGGGCATCCAGATGATCACGATCCACGGGCGGACCCGCTGCCAGTTCTACAAGGGCAAGGCGGACTGGCGGGCCATCGCGCGCGTGAAAGACAGCGTCAAGATCCCGGTGATCGCCAACGGCGACATCACCTCGACGGCCGATGCACGCTGCGCGCTGCGCCTTTCTGGTGCGGACGGCGTGATGATCGGGCGCGGCGCGCAGGGGCGTCCCTGGCTTCTGGCCGAGGTGGCGCACCACCTCTATGGCACGCCCGCACCCGTGGTGCCGCAAGGGGCAGCTTTTGCCGAAATGGTGCAGGAGCATTACGACGCGATGCAGCGGTTCTACGGTGCGCGTCTTGGCCCTCGTGTCGCGCGCAAACACCTGGGCTGGTACATGGACACCTGCGACACGCCTGCCGATCTGCGCCGCGCGGTGCTGACGGCAGCCACGCCCGATGCCACGCGCCACCTCATCGCACAGGCCATGCAGTATGCGCCCGCCACACAGGTGGCCGCATGAATTCGGACCACCGCATCTGGGCGTCCTTGCCGATCCCGACCTTGATGATCGACGCCGAAGACCGGATCGCCGACATCAATCCCGCCGCAGAAGGGTTTTTCAACGCGTCGGCCAAATCGGTCGCGGGTGTCCCGGTCTGGGACATGGTGGCGGTCGATTTCCCGATCGAGGATGCCTTTGCCCGCGCCCGCGCGCAGGAAACCGCGCTTTTCGTGAACGACGTCGATGTCGGCAGTGGCCAGCGTGCGCCGCAGAAATCGGCGCTTCAGATCGCGCCGCTGCAAGGCTTTGCGGGCCATATGCTGATGATGATTTCGGCGCGGGAACTGTCGGGCCGCATGACACAGAACCATTCGGTCAAATCCGCCGCCAAGTCCGCGATCGGCATGGCCGAAATGCTGGCGCACGAGATCAAGAACCCGCTCGCGGGCATCACCGGCGCGGCACAGCTGTTGTCGATGAACCTCGATGCGGACGAACTGGAGCTGACCGATCTCATCGTCGCGGAGAGCCGCCGCATCGTGAAGCTGCTGGACCGGGTGGAGCAGTTCGGCAACCTGACGGAGCCCTTGCGCGCCCCGGTGAACCTGCACGACGTGCTGGACCGGGCCCGCCGGTCCGCCTTGCTGGGCTTCGGCGCACAGATGAAGATCATCGAGGATTACGATCCCTCGCTGCCCATGGCTCTGGGAGACAAGGACCAGCTTTTGCAGGTGATCCTGAACCTGCTCAAGAACGCCTCAGAGGCCGCAGGCGACGCTGGCGGCACCATCCGCCTGCACAGCTTTTTCGAACATTCCTTCCGGATGCGCCGCGCCGATGGCACAGGTCAGTCGCTGCCCCTGCAGATCGAAGTCATCGACGACGGTCCGGGCCTGCCCGAGCATATCCGCGGTGATGTCTTTGATCCCTTCGTATCGGGCCGCGAGAACGGCACCGGTCTGGGTCTGGCGCTGGTGTCCAAGATCATTTCCGAACACGACGGCTGGATTTCGGTCGATTCCGTTCCCGGTCACACGGTTTTCCGCATTTCGCTGCCCCGCGCCCCTTCGGCAAAACCCAAAACAAGAACAAAGATGGAGAGTTAAGCAATGGATGGCACCGTTCTGGTCGCTGATGACGACCGCACAATCCGAACTGTCCTCACACAGGCGCTGACCCGCGCTGGCTGCAAGGTCCATGCGACTTCGAGCCTGACCACGCTGATGCGCTGGGTCGGAGAAGGGCGGGGCGATGCGGTGATCACCGATGTGGCGATGCCGGATGGCAACGGGCTGGAGATGCTGCCGAAGATCAGTCAGGACAGACCCGACCTGCCGGTGATCGTGATTTCGGCGCAGAATACCATCATGACGGCGATCAAGGCGGCAGAGGCCGATGCCTTCGACTATCTGCCCAAGCCATTCGATCTGCCGGACCTCATGAAACGCACCGCCCGCGCGCTGGACCGCAAGGGGGCCGCCCCGCGCCCGCAACCGACCACAGACGCCGGGCAGGCGGAGCGCGACGACCTGCCGTTGGTGGGCCGCACGCCGGTGATGCAGGCGCTCTACCGGCTGGTCGCACGGGTGATGAACACCGATCTGCCGGTCCTGATCTGGGGCGAAAGTGGCACCGGGAAATCCCTGATCGGCAAGGCGATCCATGACTTTTCCGACCGGCGCACCCTGCCATTTGTGACCGTTACCAGCGTTGATCTGCAAGACCTGGAAGGTCCGGCACGGGTGCTGGCCAGGGTGCGTGGCGGCACCCTGCTGATCGACGAGATCGGGGATATTTCTCTGGAGTTGCAGGCACGTATCGCCCGGATGATGGATGCGCCGGGCGACTACGCGCCACGCTTCCTCGCCACCAGCCAATCCGATCTGGCCGAGGCGATGAAGAAGGGCACTCTGCGCCGCGATCTCTATTACCGCCTGTCGGGTGCCACGGTGCATGTGCCCGCGTTGCGCGACCGGGTCGAAGACATCGACCTGCTGGCCGCACATTTTCTGGAACGCACCGAAGGGGGCAGCACCCAGCCGCGCAGCCTGTCGGACGGCGCGCGCAAGGTCTTTACCAACTATTCATGGCCGGGCAACGTCCGACAGCTGGAACACGCGATGCGTCAGCTGGCGCTCACCAGCCGCGCCCCCCAGATCAGCCAGACCGAAGCCGAGCAGGTGCTGGGCGCACAGCCTGCCACCGAACCCGTTCATGCGCAGGCCAATACCGAAAGACTGGGTGCCAGCGTCGAACGCCACCTGCGGCGTTATTTCGACCAGCACGGCGCGATGCTGCCACCACCGGGCCTTTATGCCCGCATCCTGCGCGAGATCGAGGCCCCCCTGATCGAGATCGCGCTCGCCGCAACCTCCGGCAATCAGGCGAAATGCGCCGATTTGCTCGGCATCAACCGCAATACTTTGCGCAAGAAGATCACCGACCTCGATATAGAGGTGACAAGGGGCCGCAAAATGATGTAAAACCGCCACATAACCGTGGCCATCTTGTCTCAGGCAACATCTGAACGAGGTCAGGACCACATAATATGGCGGTAGGTGCCCTTGGGCACCACATCATCGGTGAGGACAGCGGGTGGCAACCCTGTCACGCAGTTTCACGATCGAACAATTGGGCCGTCTGCGGCGGCTGAAACGCGTGCGCAATCTGGCAACGCTGGGGCTGGTCGTGCTTGGCCCGGTCTTGGCCATGGGCACCTATCTCGTGCTCGGTCCGCTGGGGCAGGGGGCAAACACGCTGTCCCTGCGGCTGATGCTGCTGACCGATCTGGTCTATATCCTTTTGGTCGCGGCCCTTGTTCTCAGTCAGGTGGCCCGTCTGATCGCCGCGCGGCGCGACAAATCCGCAGGATCGCGGCTGCACCTGCGCCTGACCGGTGTCTTCGCACTGATGGCGCTGATCCCGACCGTAACGGTCGCGGTCTTTGCCGGTTTGACGGTGAACGTGGGTCTTGAGGGCTGGTTTTCGGACCGGGTGCGCGGCGTGGTCGGCTCGTCGCTGGCCGCCGCACAGGCCTACGAATCCGAACAGCGCGAAGACCTGATCCTTGACGCTCAAACCCTTGCCCGCAGCATCGACACCGCCCGCAATCAGGGGATCAACCTGCCCGACAGCGCCCTTCTGGGCGAAGGGCAGCGCCAGATCCAGCGCGGCCTGCGCGAAGCCTATCTGATCGACGGAACCGGCCAGATCCGGGCACGCGGCGACCGGTCCTATCTGTTCGATTTCGAGCAACCCGCACCGCAGCATCTCAGCGAAGCCCGTCAGGAGGGCTTTGTCATCATCGAGGATTGGCCCAACAACGAATTCCGCGCGCTGGTGCAGATGCAATCCTTTGCCGACCGCTATCTCTATGTCAGCCGGGATGTGGACGGTGAAATCCTGTCCTTGCTCGACGAGACCACCGAAACTGTCCGGCTCTACCAGCAACTCGAATCCGAACGGGGCCGACTGCTCTTTGAGTTCGGCCTTCTCTACCTCGGTTTTGCCGTGATCCTGATTCTGGCGGCCGTCTGGCTGGGCCTGTGGTTCGCCGAACGCCTGTCCGGTCCGGTGGGCCGTCTGACAGGTGCCGCGCAACAGGTCGGGCGCGGGCAACCTGAATGTTCAGGTCCGCGAGGAAGACGGCGACGACGAAATCGCCATGCTCAGCCGCTATTTCAACCAGATGACCAAGCAATTGCAGGGCCAGCGCGAGACGCTTCTGGACAACACCCGCCAGATCGAACGGCGCCGCAGGCTGTTCGATTCTGTGCTGTCCTCCGTCACCTCCGGCGTTGTGGGTCTGGACCCCGAAGGCAAGGTGACCTTCGTGAACCGCTCCGCCATGCGCCTGCTGGACTGGACCGAAGAACAGCAATCCCTCGCGCTGTCGGTGGCGATTCCCGAATTTGGCCCCCTGTTCGAGACTATCTCGAACGGACCCGGCGAAGTGGCGCAGGGCGAGGTCAAGGTGTCACGCGGCGGGGCGATGGAGAACCTGCTGGTGCGCATGGCGACCCGCAGGTCCGAGGACGGGCGGCTTGAAGGGTTTGTGGTGGCATTTGACGACGTGACCGATCTGGTCAGTGCGCAACGCATGGCCGCCTGGGGTGATGTCGCCCGCCGCATCGCGCACGAGATCAAGAACCCGCTGACCCCGATCCAGCTGAGCGCCGAACGTATTCAGCGCAAGTTCACCCCGAAACTGGGCGAGGATGCCGCCAGCCTTGAGCAGATGACAGGTGTGATCATCCGCCAGACCGGCGATCTGCGCCGGATCGTGGATGAGTTTTCCAAATTCGCGCGGATGCCCGAGCCGGAAACGTCAAAACAGGATCTGCGGCAACTGGTGCGCGACGCGGTGTTCCTGCAACAGACCGGCCAGCCTGACGTGCGCATCCGCGCCAATCTGCCGGATGCAGCCGGTGATTGCCGACATCGACACGACGATGATCTCTCAGGCGTTGACAAATTTGATCAAGAACGCGGGCGAAGCCATTGAAAGCCTGAAGGAAAAGGGCGCACCTGACAACCTGAAGCCGCAGATCGCGGTGGACCTGACAACCGGCAAGACCGCCGCCACCCTGACCATCGCCGACAACGGTGTCGGCCTGCCCGAAGACCGCGCGCGGCTGTTCGAGCCTTACGTGACCACCCGGAGCGAGGGAACGGGGCTGGGGCTGCCCATCGTCAAGAAGATCATCGAGGAACACGGCGGCACGCTGACCCTCGAAAACGCGCCTGTCTTTGAGGGCCAGGATCATTTCGGGGCCATGGCGGTGATTACCCTGCCGCTTGTCCCGCAGCCGGATCAGAACGGCACCACGCAAAAACGCCCGAACAGCAAGGGCCAAAAACCAACAGACCTAGTGGAGACGACGCATGAGTGACATCCTGATTGTAGATGACGAACGCGACATACGGGAGCTGATTTCCGATATTCTCGAGGACGAAGGCTTTGCCACCCGGCTCGCCGGCAATTCCGACGATGCGATGGCTGCGATCAACACCGAACCGCCCGCGCTGATGATCCTCGACATCTGGCTCAAGGACAGCCGCATGGACGGGATCGACATCCTCAAGACCGTCAAGCGGGACAACCCGGATGTGCCGGTCGTCATCATCTCGGGCCACGGCAACATCGAAATCGCGGTCGCGGCGATCAAGCAGGGGGCCTATGACTTCATCGAAAAGCCCTTCAACATCGACCAGTTGCTGGTGGTCATCCGCCGCGCCATGGAAACCGCCCGCCTGCGCCGCGAGAACCAGAGCCTCAAGCGCCGCGACACCTCAAGCGCCGAGATGCTGGGCGCGTCGGGCGCGTTCCGGGCATTGATGGGTCAGCTCGACAAGGTGACCAAATCCAATGGACGTGTGATGCTGACCGGACCGGCGGGGGCGGGCAAGGAAGTCGCCGCCCGGTATATCCACGCCAATTCCAACCGTGCCTCTGCCCCCTTCATCACCGTGAACTGCGCAGGCGTTGAGCCGGACCGCATGGAAGAAGTCCTCTTTGGTCGGGAAAGCGCGGAACGAGGCGTGGAGCCGGGATTGCTCGAACAGGCGCATGGCGGTGTGATCTATTTTGACGAGGTGGCCGACATGCCGCTTGGCACGCAAGGCAAGATCCTGCGCGTGCTGGTCGATCAGCAATTCACCCGCGTCGGCGGCAACGACAAGGTGCGCGTCGATCTGCGGGTGATCTCTTCCACCAACAAGAATCTGGAGGCGGCGATTGCCGCCGAGACCTTCCGCCAGGAGCTCTTTCATCGGCTGAACGTGGTGCCCATCGCCGTCCCCTCTCTGGAAGAGCGCCGCGAGGACATCCCGTTGCTGGCAGAGCATTTCATCAGCGAATTCAACAGCTCACAGGGGCTTCCGCAACGGCCTCTCAGCGAAGATGCCATTGCCCTGATGCAGACGATGGTATGGCCCGGCAACGTACGGCAGTTGAAGAACCTGGTGGAACGTGTGCTGATCCTTGGCGACGGCACCGGCCCGATCGAGGCGCGAGAACTGCCCGGCGAAGAAGCAGGGTCAGAAGAGGATGGCCGTGTCGTGCTGTCCTCCGCGCTTGCCACACTTCCGCTGCGCGAAGCCCGCGAGGCATTCGAGCGGGAATATCTGCTGACCCAGATCAACCGTTTTGGCGGCAATATCTCCCGCACGGCGAACTTTGTCGGGATGGAACGCTCGGCCCTGCACCGCAAGCTGAAGTCGCTGGGGGTGGTGACCTCCGCCAAATCCGGCGTGCGTGTGGCCCATGTGGATGAGGACGCCGAGGCGGAGGAACACGCGGACTGACCGCGCGCAGGACCCCTGTTTGCCCATCGGCAAACACAATGGATCAGCCGCGCGTGACGATCTGGAAACTGCCGTCACGGTTGCGGATCACGCAAGACCCTTCGTTCAGGGTCGGCAACCGGGTGGTCGCCGCCGGTGGGGCCGCTTTTGCCACGCTGTCGGGGCAGGGCGGGATCGACACCGGGGTATAGCCTTTGTCGGCCATGCATTGCAGCTCGACCCGCTGGCGCAGGCCCAGGTTCGGGTCATAGCTTTCCACGCCGCCGTCGATGTAATAGCCGGGTGCCGTCGTGCAGTTGCCCGCCGCATCGCAGACCCGCCTGCCGGGAATGAAGCGGGGTGGCTTGCGCCTGATCTGCAACACCTGCGGGACTTTCTGAAGCGCGCTGACCTCGCAGGCCGTCGTGTCCCGGTTCACGGTCGCGACCGACGCGCCCGCCTTGTAATAGGTCTCGAGCGGGGCGCAGGCGGCCAGCAGGGCCAAGCCCAAGGCGGGGATGAAAGCGACTGGTTTCATGCTGCGATCCTGCACCCAATGCGGGCCGGACGCAATGCATTTGCCCCTTGCCACCGCACCGCGCATGTCTTCTAAACGTGGACACCTGCGGGCGCGGGGCCACAAGCGGCCAGCCCGCACAGGCTACGTGAAAGGCCGTGCATGAAAGTCATCATCTGTGGTGCCGGTCAGGTCGGCTGGCAAATCGCCCGACACCTGAGCGGGGAGCGGAACGACGTGACGGTTGTGGACAGCGATCCCGATCTGGTGCGGCGCGCCACCGAAACGCTGGATGTGCAGGGTGTGGCAGGCTTTGCCAGCTACCCCGATGTGCTGGACCGCGCTGGCGCCCGCGACGCCGAAATGATCATTGCCGCGACCCATTCGGACGAGGTCAACATGGTCACCTGTCAGGTGGCCCATTCGGTCTTCGGCATCAACCGCAAGATCGCCCGCCTGCGCAGCCAGTCCTATCTGACCGCCATCTATTCGGACCTCTACCGCCGCGACCACATGCCCATCGACGTGGTCATCAGCCCCGAAAAGGAAGTTGCCGCCGCCGCCCTTCAACGCCTCTCGGCCCCGGCGTCCTTCGATACCGAAGTCTTCATGGACGGCATGGCGCATCTGCTGGGCATCACCATCGAGGACGAATGTCCTGTCGTGAACACGCCACTGCGCCAGCTGAGCGATCTGTTTTCGACCCTGCGGGCCGTTGTCGTCGGGGTGCGCCGTGAGGGGACGCTTTTTGCGCCCGAGGCCAAGGACCAGCTTTTTGTCGGCGACGATTGCTATGTCTTCTGCCACCGCGACGACATCGCCCGCACCATGGAGATTTTCGGCAAGAAGACCACCAAACAGGAGCGCGTGGTGCTTGTCGGCGGGGGCAACGTGGGTCTGGCCGTGGCCAAGGCGCTGGAGAACGATCCGCGCCGCCTGCGCACCAAGGTGATCGAGAAGAACCGCCTGATCGCCGAACGCGCCGCCGAAGCGCTGGAGCGCACCATCGTGCTGAACGGCGACGGTCTGGATGCCACGCTGCTGGCCGAAGCGGGCATTGCGCGGGCGGATGCCATGCTGGCCATTACGGACGACGACAAGACCAACATGCTGGCCTGCGTGCGTGCCAAGGCCGAAGGATGCCCCTATGTGATCGCGCTGATCAACGATCCGACGCTGGTGCCGCTGATGACGCCGCTTGGCATCGACGCCTATATCAACCCGCGCTCGACCACCGTCAGCTCCATCCTGCGCCATATCCGACATGGCCGGGTGCGCGCCGTCTATTCCATCGGAGACGCGGAGGCAGAGGTGATCGAGGCCGAAGTGCTGTCGACCTCGCCCATCGCGGGCAAGACCGTGTCCGAGATCGACTTTCCCGAAGGCGTGTTGATCGGCATGCTGAAAAAGGGCGACAAGGTGATCCGCCCGCTGGGCAATACCCGCATCGACGAGGGCGACACGATCGCGGTGTTCGCCCTGGCCGAAGATGTGCCGCAGGTGGAGCAGCTCTTGCAGGTCTCCATCGACTTTTTCTAGACCAGCGCCGCACGAGAGGAACCGCACCCGGTGAGCCGCAAAAGCTACATGCGCACCGAACTTCTGCACCTGCCGCTGGCGTTGCAGCTGTTCGGTATCGTCGCACTGTCGATGATGGCACCGGCGATTTACGGCGTGGTGATCCGTGATCTTCAAGGCGCGCGGTCGTTCTTTTACGCGGGTCTTCTGGGGCTGCTGATTTTCACGATGATGGCAGCGGTGTTGAACGGCAGACGGAACCGTCAAACAGCATTGGGGCCATTGCTGTCGCTTTTTGGGGCCTTCGTGCTGCTGCCGGTCTTCTGCGCCGTCCCGTTTCTGGAAACCTTGCCCACCACCCGGCCGCTGAACGCCTATTTCGAAATGGTCAGCGCAATGACGACCACGGGTGCCACGCTGTTTCAGGATCCCGAACGGCTGAGCGGCACGCTGCATCTGTGGCGCGCGCAGGTGGGCTGGATGGGCGGTCTGCTGATGTGGGTGGCGGCCTCGGCCATTCTGGCGCCCCTGCACCTGGGTGGCTTCGAAGTCACTGCTCAGGCCGAACCGGGCCGACGGGACGCAGCAGGCAGCGCGCGTTCTGCACCGATTGACCCGCATCTGCGGGTGCTGCGCGCCACCAAGGCGCTCGCGCCGATCTATGCCGGTCTGACACTGCTGCTGTGGCTGCTGCTGCTGGGAGGGGGGAAAGATCGCTGACCGCCCTGTGCCACGCCATGTCCGTCATGGCGACATCGGGCATCTCGCCCATCGGCGGGGTGCAGAACGCGCCCATCGGCGTCACCGGAGAGGCGGTGATGGTGCTCTTCATGCTGTTCGCGCTGTCCCGGCTGACCTTTTCCAAGGACACGGTGACCGCGACCCAGGGCGGTCTGATGACCGATCCCGAATTTCGCATCGGCGTGTTCGTGGCCATCGCGGTGCCGGCTTTCGTTTTTCTGCGTCATTTTCTGGGGGCCTACGACGTTGCCGCGATGGAGAATCTGTCCGAGGCGGGATACGCGCTCTGGGGGGCCGTATTCACCGTCATGTCCTTCATGACGACCACCGGATTCGTCTCCGAACACTGGGTGGCGGCGCAGAACTGGTCGGGGCTGGGCACGCCGGGGCTGATGTTGATGGGTCTCGCGCTGACGGGCGGCGGGGTTGCCACGACCGCTGGCGGGGTCAAGCTGCTGCGGGTCTTCGCGCTTTACCTCAACGGACAACGCGAGCTTGAGCGGCTGGTGCATCCTCATTCGGTGAGCGGGCAGGGCTCGGCCGGACGGCGCCTGCAAAGCAACGGCGCATTCATCGCGTGGATCTTCTTCATGCTCTTTGCCCTTTCACTGGCCGCGATCATGCTGGCACTGACACTGGCGGGCAGCACGTTCGAGCAGGCGCTGGTGCTGTCGGTGGCCAGCCTGTCCACCACAGGCCCTCTCACGGAGTTTGCGGCGGACGCCCCGATCCGTCTGATCGAACTGACGGATGCCGCGAAATGGATCCTCTGCGGCGCGATGGTATTGGGACGGCTGGAAACGCTGGCGATCATCGCCTTGCTGACGCCGGACCTCTGGCGGTCGTAATCGGGGCCATGTTGCTGCGGTGACACTGGTTGGCGTCAAAAGTGTAAACTTCGCCGACATTTGGGGTGGAAACTCCGGCGCGGCACATACATAGTCAGACCAAAGGGGGGGCCCGACGCGCGGGCGCCAGCAAGAATAAAAGAAGCGAGAACCCAATGGCGTCTGATAGACAGAACCTTCAGGATGCGTTCCTGAACCATGTGCGCAAGACCAAAGTACCGGTCACAATCTTTCTGATCAACGGTGTGAAGCTGCAGGGCGTCATCACGTGGTTCGACAACTTCTGCGTTCTGCTGCGCCGCGATGGACAATCCCAGCTTGTATACAAGCACGCCATTTCCACGATCATGCCCAGCCAGCCGATCAGCCTGTACGAGGGCGAAGACGCTTCTTGAGCAAAGCGCCCTTTCAGATCGACGATTCAGACGGCCCGCGCGTCACCCGCGCCTGGGTTCTGCATCCCGAGATACGCACAAATTCAGACCGCCGCGATCCGGCACCGGCCTTGGCCGAAGCCGTATCCCTCGCGCGCGCCCTGCCGGCGCTTGAAGTCGTGGGGTCCGACATCGTGCCGCTGCGCAAGGTCGATGCAGGCAAGCTGTTCGGCAAGGGCAAGATCAAGGAAATCCACGATCTGCTTGAAGAACACGAGGTCGAACTGGTGCTGGTGGACGGGCCTGTCAGCCCCGTACAGCAGCGCAATCTTGAAAAGGCATGGGGGGTCAAACTGCTCGACCGGACCGGTCTGATTCTGGAAATCTTTTCGGACCGTGCCGCCACCCGCGAAGGTGTGTTGCAGGTCGAAATGGCCGCGCTGAACTACCAACGTACCCGGCTGGTCCGGGCCTGGACCCACCTTGAACGCCAGCGCGGCGGGCTTGGCTTTGTGGGCGGTCCCGGTGAGACACAGATCGAGGCGGACCGCCGCGCCATCGACGATCAGCTTGTCCGGCTGAAACGCCAGTTGGAAAAGGTGGTCAAGACCCGTGCCCTGCACCGCGCCGCACGGGCCAAGGTGCCATATCCGATCGTGGCACTGGTGGGCTATACCAACGCGGGCAAATCCACGCTGTTCAACCGCCTGACGGGCGCTGACGTGATGGCCAAGGACATGCTCTTTGCCACACTCGATCCGACCATGCGCTCGCTGGTGCTGCCGGACGGACCCGAGATCATCCTCAGCGACACCGTGGGTTTCATCTCGGAGTTGCCGACCGAACTGGTTGCGGCCTTCCGCGCCACGCTGGAAGAAGTGCTGGCCGCCGATATCATCTGCCATGTCCGTGACATCAGCCATGCCGAAACCGAAGAGCAGGCGCAGAACGTGCGCGATATCCTGACCTCGCTTGGCGTGCCCAAGGACACCCGCAGTTTCGAAGTCTGGAACAAGGTCGACCTTTTGCCACCGGATGCCGCAGAGGCGGTGCGCGCCCGGTCCGAGCGGGACGAGGATGTGATCGCGATTTCGGCGATCACGGGCGAAGGGCTGGAAACCCTTCAGGCCTTTGTCGCCGAAGCGCTGCAAGGGGCGGTACGCGAGGCCGATCTGAGCCTGAGCTTTGCCGAAGGCAAGAAACGCGCCTGGCTTTTCGCGCAGGACATCGTGATACGCGAGGCGCAGACGGAAACGGGTTTCGATGTGACCGTGCGCTGGTCGGCCAAACAGGAAGCGCAGTTCCAGCGGCTGTGACGCCCAAAAGTCTTTGAAGACTTTTTGCCGGAAAATTCGAATTTTCCTTTCACCGCCTCATATCCAGTGAAACACACTGGAGCATCTTTCATGACACTTATCGTCCTTTACCTGTCGACCTTCGTGATCTTCATGGGGCTCGATTACCTTGGCCTCAGCTATCTGATCAAACCCACGTTCGAACGGGACATCGGGCCGCTGCTGCTGGATCAGTTCCGCATCGGCCCGGCGCTGATGTTCTATGCCTTCTACATCGCCGTTCTGCTGTGGTTCGTGTCGTGGCCCGCCATGACCGAAGACAAGAGCCTGCTGTGGGTTCTGGGCAATGCCGCCCTGATCGGCGCGTTGGGGTACGGCACCTATGAATTCACATCGCTGGCGGTGATGAAGGACTGGACCTGGACGATGACCCTCACGGATTTCACATGGGGCACCTGTCTGACGGCCGTCGCGGCCACCGGCGGCGTCTGGATCGCCCGGTTCGCGGCCTGAGCCCGGGCTACGCTCCGCTCTCGGACGCCCAGCGCCAGGCACCGGGGGCAAGGTCGTTCAGATGCCAGTCGCCCACGCTGGCGCGGATCAGCCGCAGGGTGGGCAGGCCCACATGGGCCGTCATGCGCCGCACCTGCCGGTTGCGCCCTTCGCGGATGGTGATGCGCAGCCAGGCATCCGGTACGGTCTTGCGAAACCGCACCGGGGGATCACGCGGCCAAACGTCAGGCGCGTCGATCAGCGAGACCTCCGCCGGGGCAGTCTTGCCGTCCTTCAGCACCACACCCTTGCGCAATGCGTCCAGCGCCTGCGCATCGGGGGTGCCTTCGACCTGCACCAGATAGGTTTTGGGGCGCTTGTATTTCGGATGGGCGATGCGGGCCTGCAACGCACCGTTATCGGTCAGCACCAGCAATCCTTCGCTGTCCCGGTCCAGCCTGCCAGCGGGATAGAATCCTTTTTCGTCGATGAACACCGACAGGGTGGGCCGGGCAGAGCCTTCGGTTCCCTTGTCCGTGAACTGGGACAGGACGCCGAAGGGCTTGTTGAACAGGATGACCCGGTCCATCACTCGACGGGTGTCAGCGTTGTGACCCCCACGGAAGCCGCACGCGCAAGGTCCACGTCCAGCGACATCGGGATATATTCGCCGCGCCGCCACAACTGGGCCATGTCGTCGTAATGACGCGACAGGAAGTGCCCCGACTGACCGGTCGAGGTCACGAAGACGGACGAGTTGGGGTCGGCAAAGTCATAGACACCGCGGTAGCCCGCACCGTGGACGTTGTGAAACGGATTGGGCAGGGTGCCTTTGGTCCGCCCCCGCTGCAGCGTGTTGTCGCCACCGCTGGTGGATTGGCGGATGTTCACGAAATAGCGCAGCACCGGCACCTCGCCCAGCACCTGATGATCGTGCGTGGCCTGATGCGCGTCGCCCCAGCGCAGGCTCTCCAACTGCGTGCCCCATGTCTCGTTGATCCACAAAAGCGCGTCGTCCAGCGCCAGCCGCGACATCTCTGCGCAGGTTTCCACGCGGGCGGATTGCATCACGTCACACCAGACCGAGGCACCGTCCACATCGCGAAACACCCGTTCGATGAAAAGCGGCTGAACATGGTCAAACTCATCGGCCAATGGTCCCAGCTCGTCCTGTATCAGCCGCGCCTGAAGACTGCGCAGCCAGGCGGCGTAGATCAGCGGCTCGGGCATATGTTCGTTCATTTCGCCCGACCAGCCAGCCAGCAGGATAAGCGCCCGCTGGCGCTGGCGTTCTGGCGTGCCATCCGGCGCGGCCTCGCCGGTGAACCACAATTCCGCGCCCATCAGAGGCAAGAGCGAGCGGGCGGTAAAGCTGACCGTATCAAGCTGCGCCTCGATAAAGCTGTCGCGGGTGTGGACCTGCCGGTTCTGCATCAGCCGCTGCCAGCGCTGGACGCGCTGCGTATCACCCCAGACAAAGGACACATGGTTGGGGAAGGGCCGGTCCACCATCTTGTTGTTGGTATTGCCCAGGATCCCGCCCGCAGGTTCGATGAATTCTGGATTTGCGGCATAGGGCAGGCGGCCCTGCCAGCGGTTCGTTTCCACCCAGCCTTGCGACGGCATCCGACCCTGAGAGGCATGGGCCGCGTCGCGCCGGGGCATCGCGCCGATGGTCTTCATCGCAATGCTCTCGCGGTCAACCAGCGTCAGGTTCTGCGATGGTGCCAGATAGTTCTCCGCCGCGGCGATACCTTCCCCGACCGACTTTGCCTCCATCAACGCCATTGCAGCCGCAAGGGAGGTGTCCGCCGGATCCAGCAGGGTCCAGCTGACGGTGGCCACATGGCCGGGCGGCGTGATGCTGGCCAGATTGTAGTGACTGCCGGGCAGGACCGGGCCGTTGTCCGTCCAGCGCAGGGTCAGGGTGACCGGGTCGGAATCTTTCACGGTGATGATGGAGGAACGGGACGTGAAATCCTTGAAGCCGTCGGAGGTGCGATATTGCTCCGGGTTGTCCGGGTTGATCTCTTCGATGAACACGTCCTGATCGTCCATGTAGGAGGAGGTCAGCCCCCAGCCCAGGGCATCGCTGCGCCCGGTCAGGACCACCGGCAAGCCCGGTATGGTCGCACCGATCACGCCGCCTGATTGCAGTTCGAGCCGCGCCAGATACCAGATGGCGGGTGCGGTAAATCCCAGATGCGGATCATTGGCCAGAAGCGTCCCGCCCGAGGCAGAGCGCGCCGGAGCGGCGGCCCAGGCGTTCGAGGCACCTGCAAAGGCCCTGTCCTTGAACGGCGACAGCGGATGCGGATCGAGCGGTATGTTGTCAGCATAGCGCGGTGTCCCCGGCGCGAGGCTCGCGTATTCCGGCAATGCCGCAATCCCGGCACCGGGGCTGTCGGGCAGGATATCCATCAGGCGTTTCTGGTCGGACAAGGCAAGGGACGTCCGGGCGCGGATCACTTCGGCCTGAAGATGCCCCGAAAGCTGGACGCCCATCAGCTTGGTGATGGCAATCGAATCCGCCGCCCGCCAGGGTGCCATCGGCGCATTGAACAGCAGCATTTCCGGTGCGCCGCGCCCCAGAGCTTCGGTGTTGATCTGGTCGAGCCGTGCGTTGACCCCCGCCGCATAGGCGTCGAGTGCGGCGCGTGTCCGCGCATCCAGTGCATCGGCGGACTGAACCGAGAGCGTATAGAGATCGAGCCTGCGCAGCAGGCGGTCGATGTCGAGCGTCGCTGTGCCGAAGACCTCGCTCAGCCTGCCTTGGGCGGTGCGGCGCAGCATGATCATCTGCCACATCCGGTCCTGCGCATGGGTGAACCCAAGACCGAAGAAGACGTCGGCATCGGTCTCGCCGAAGATATGCGGGACGTTGGCATTGTCGCGCACGATCTCGACCGGTGCGCCCAGCCCGCGCACCGCGACATCGTCGGTGTATTCCGGCAGGGATCGCGAGGCGAGCCAGTAAACCGTGGCGACGACCAGCACGGTCAGTACGATCAGGCCAGCGGCAAGACGGATCAGCCAGCGAAAGATCAGGGCCATAGAACGCTCCGGATGACGCGGCGGCCTTTGACGACCATCCCGCGCAGATGCAAGAATGTCCTCGCATAGCGTACCTGAGAGCAGAGGAAAAGCCAGAGGCCGCGGATGGGTCTGCGTCCAGGCCGGTCGCGCGCGGACAGGGCACGCACAAGATGGCAGGGGCGCATGGTCCGCGATCATGCCGACCGCCGACCGTGCCGCCCGTGTTTACCCCTCAAAAAGGCGGCATGGGAAGACAAATTCGCGCTATAACAAGGTATTACTGCGCGAAATTGATGTGATGCCTTATGTCCGCGTTGCGGATCAGGGAATGATCCGCGTGTATTTCGTTCCCTCGAGCGTCGCACCGATGCGCAGCCCGGCCCGCCCGAACACAGCCGCAAGCACCGGAGCAAGCGCCGTGGTCGTCGCCGCCTCGACGCTTTCGCCCCTGTCCGAGATGACATATTCCAGATCCGCCCCGGCAGCCCAGCCGGGCGACCGGCGAAAGCCCAAAAGAGCTTCTTCGGTCATGAAGAACAGGACATGCGCGTATTGTTGGGCACCAATCTGCAACCCACCGGACCCTTTGACCACCGAATAATAATCGACGGTGATGTCGTTGATCAGCAGCGCACCGCGCCCGTAGGCCCCGCCAAATCCCAGCCCCGCTTCGGTCACCAATGGCATGACGAGCATCCCGTTGGCCTTTTGGGCCAGTTGCAGGGTGTTGGGATAGGTGCTGTACATCTCGTTGAGGGTGGCGCTGACCCGCGCGTCGATCTGCTGCGAGCCGCGCCCGCCGACCCCGTTGCCACAGGCGGCGACCGCCGTGCCAGCCGCCAAAGCGCCCAGCGTAAAGCCGCGCCGTGAATACATATGGTTTTTCATGTTGTCTGCCCGTTTGTTGCCTGATGCCGGTTTGCCCGGCTTGGGCCAAACTATAAGCGGTTTTTCGCAGCCTGTCATGAAGTTTAGTCGCATGGGCGGATTGGTGCTGCGCGACCAAGCGAGATCAGTCCACCTCTGGTTCCTCGCCATAAAGGTAGGGACCATCCTCAAAGAGGTAGGCATAAAGCGCTTCAAGATGGTCCATCCACGCCTCACCGTCCTCGAATTCGCTCTCCGTCAGGGCTTCCCAGGTGTCGATGTCCAACCCTTCGCCCGCGATCGTGTCCGCCAGCCCTTCGGCATAGGCGTCGGCGACAGCGTCCTGTTCGGGTTGATCAAGGTATGCCTTGAGCTGCGCCAGATCGTAGGCCTGCACATTCAGGTACTTTGCCGTGAAGTCGCGCAGCACGTCCATCTTGTCGGGGTCAGCCATGGGTGCAGCCTCCATTCATCGCAGTCATCTTCTTTGCCCTCCGCCGCGTCGTGGGTTGGGTCTGCCCCGTGGTGCCACGGGCCTGGGCTGCGGCGGTGGCGGTGCCGCGACGGGTTTGGGATAAAGCGTGACCAGTCGCAAGGTGCCATCTGGCATCAGGTCGTAGAAGGCCATGCATTTGCTGTCCGGTCCCCAGTTCGCCGCGACACATTCGGCGGGCCGGTTGCGTGGCGTTCTTTTCTTCACCCCCTGCACAACCGTTTGCCAGTTCGCCCCCAGAACGTCCTCCAGTCTGGCTTCCATCGCGGGCAGCCTGACGGGCCTTCCGTTTGCAGGAGGCGGGCGCAAACCGGTCGCTTCGATGTGATCAAGCGCCTTGGTCCGCAGGGCCATCTGGCTGTCGACATAGGCCCCCTTGTCCGTGAAGCTGGATGCGCTGAATGCGGGCGCACCGTGTGCGGGCGCTCCGGTGCGCGGGTTCTGGCCGTGCATGACGCGGTTTTCAAGGTCGGTCACGCTCAGTCCGGGGCCGTGGTATTCGGGTCCATGCGATCTGGGTGGGTTGTCCACATGATCGTAGAACATCGTGTCCATCGCCTCTTTCATCGCCGTAAGTTCTGCCAGGTTCGCAGGGGCCGGTGTTTTCGCCATTGCGGCTTTCAAGGCTTTGCGCAGGTCGCGCATTTCGGGCATGGCGCGGTCCATGAACTCCGGCGTCGCCGTGACCTGCGTCGCGCAACTCGCGACCATGCCATCAAGCTTGCCAAGTTTGACCGGATCGTCACCCGCCGCCTTCAATTCGTCCAGAATGCGCACCGGTGACGGGGTCGCCTTGACCAGCTTTCCGACGGCGACAAGCGCCTTTGTCGCCTGCTTGGGATTTTTTGCCGCGATCGCTTTCTTGTAGAGCAGGGTCGCGGCCTTCAACCGGTCCTGAAAGTCTTTCGGCGCTGAATTGAGGCTGCGCACCAGGGGTGTC
This sequence comes from uncultured Alphaproteobacteria bacterium, assembly GCA_963799505.1. Lineage (GTDB taxonomy): Bacteria > Pseudomonadota > Alphaproteobacteria > Rhodobacterales > Rhodobacteraceae > Sulfitobacter. Next base: position 54,740 of record CAWCXM010000019.1, on the reverse strand, counting down.
TTGATCGCATCGAACTTCTTTTCGATCTGCGCAATCACGTTTTCGATGTCGTCACCCAGATTGGATGTGTCGTCGGTCTCGGGTGTTTCCGGGGCGTCATCGTCATCCTCGCCCGAATCCAGTACGGTGCCTTCGGCGGACATCAACCGCACCTTCAGGCTCAGCCCGCGCATCTGCAGGTACTTGCGGAACTTCTTGGCGAACTGGGACGGGGTCGAATCCGGATCTTCGACGATCATGTCAACGACCGTTCCGTTCAGCGCCAACTGGCCGACGGCACCTTTGTTGCTGGACCCGTCGTCCTTGCACATCTTGCGCAGCGCGGAGCCTGTTTTCGTCTTGTGAGCATGAAAGATCAGATCGTCGGGCCCGACAAAAAGCGCGAAATTATGGGGTGTCAGCGCGCAGGCCTTCAGTAAAGGCTTGATTTCCTTGCCCTCAGCGGCGAGTTCTGCGGTCGACTTCTTTGCCATGGCCACCCCCTGCGACCAAGAATAGAGGTCAGGCCCGCAGGTCAGTCAATTGCCGATTTGTCATCCGTTCAGAAGCCGTGCTGCGGCCGGTGCAAAATAGGTCAGCACGCCGTCACATCCTGCCCGTTTGAAGCCCAGAAGGCTTTCCATCATGATGCGGTCCTTGTCGATCCAGCCGTTTTGCGCGGCGGCCATGATCATCGCATATTCACCCGACACCTGATAGGCAAAGGTCGGTGCGCCGAAGGTGTCCTTTACCCGGCGGCAGATGTCGAGGTAGGGCATGCCGGGTTTGACCATCACCATATCCGCCCCTTCGGCCAGATCGCGGGCGACAAGGCGTATCGCCTCATCCGAATTGGCAGGATCCATCTGATAGGTCTTCTTGTCGCCTGTCAGTGCGCCGGAGGCGCCCACGGCATCGCGGAACGGCCCGTAGAATGCAGACGCATATTTGGCCGCATAGCTCAGGATCATCACGTCCGAATGGCCGCCGCCTTCCAAGGCACCGCGAATGGCGGCGATGCGGCCGTCCATCATGTCCGACGGGCCGATGATGTCCACCCCTGCCTCGGCCTGCGCCATCGACATCTTGACCAGCGCCTCGACGGTGCGGTCATTCACGATGATGCCGTCTTCGACAAAGCCGTCGTGGCCGTTGATGTTGTAGGTATCAAGCGCCACGTCGCTCATCACGGCCATGTTCGGGAATTTCGCCTTGATCGCGGCGATGGCGCGGTTGGCATGGTTTTTGGGATCCCACGCACCGGCGCAGTCCTCGGTGCGTTCTTCCATGCCGGTGTAGGGAAAGATGCACATCGCGCCGATCCCCAGCGCATCGGCCTCGGCTGCGGCTTCCACCACCTTGTCGACCGAGCGGCGCATGACGCCGGGCATGGACGGCACGGGTTCCTCGATTCCCTCGCCCGAGCGGACGAACACCGGCCAGATCAGGTCGCCCGCTTCAAGCGTGTTTTCCCGCACCAGCGCACGAACGGCAGGGGTGACACGGGTGCGGCGCAGGCGGGCGGCCGGGAAGGGGGCAACGATAGGCGTCATGCAAAAATACCTCAGATGTGTGGCTCTCAGTCTTTCCACGAAAAATCTGGTGGCTCAAGGGTAGGAATTGCCCGCAACCTTGGGTATGTCGAGCGAACTTTCACCTGCGGGGCCAAGATTTGGACTGGTACCAGACGATTTTCGAACTGATCGAGTTGCGTTCGTTCTCGAACCTCTGGTTCTGGATCGCTTTGGCCGTGCTCTGGTCCACGACCAGCCATTGGGTGCTGGGTGTTCCCTTCGACATGGTGCTGCGCGCCAAACGGCAGGGCGGTCAGGCCCTTGTCGATCTGGAAGACATGGTGCGCATCAACGTGAACCGGCTTTTGTACATCGGTCAGGTATCGGGCCTGTGGCTTGCGGGATTTGCCTGCTTCTTTCTGACGATGCTGGCGCTGCTGGGCTTTTACTACCGCGTGGAATTTGCTCAGGCGGTGTTCCTGCTTGGCTTTCCGCTGTCGATGGTCGGGATGCTGAGCCTGTCGACCGCCCGGCTTATTCAGGCGGACGATGAAATGGGCGAGACGGTGATCCGGCGGCTGCACCGTCACCGTCTTTACACCCAGATCATCGGCATGATCTCGATTTTCGTGACCGCCCTTTGGGGAATGTATCAGAACCTCGCCATTGGCCCTTTGGGCGGTTGACACGGCGCCCGCCAGCGCCAATTGAACGGCCATGACCAACACCAGCAAAATCACCCTGTCCGGCGTGCCCGAAGGCTATGACGCCCAGCGCCATTCTGGACGAGGTCGCCCGCAACGGTCCGGTGATCCATGTCGCCCGCGACGACAAGCGGATGGCGGCCACACAGGCGGCGCTTGCCTTCTTTGCGCCGGACATGCCGGTGGTGACCTTCCCCGGCTGGGATTGTCTGCCTTACGACCGCGTGTCGCCCAACGCGGACATCTCGGCGCAGCGGATGGCGACGCTGGCGGGGCTGGTGCAGGGGATGCCCAAAGAGTTCGTGTTGCTGACCACGCTCAACGCCGCCACCCAGCGTGTACCGGCCCGCGCCGTGCTGCGGGACGCCGCCTGGTCGGCGCAGGTCGGTGCGCGCGTGGACGAGGCCGGGTTGCGGGCCTTTCTGGTGCGGATGGGCTTCGTGCAAAGCCCCACGGTGATGGAGCCGGGCGATTACGCCGTGCGCGGCGGCATCATCGACATCTACCCGCCGGGTGATCTGGGCCCGGTGCGGCTTGATCTGTTCGGCGACGTGCTGGACGGTGCGCGCCGGTTCGACCCGGCCACGCAGCGCACCACCGAAAAGCTGGACATGGTTGAACTGGCCCCCGTCAGCGAGGTGATCCTGGACGAGGCCGCGATCACGCGGTTCAGACAGAATTATCGCATCGAATTTGGGGCAGCAGGCACCGACGATCCGTTGTACGAGGCCATTTCGGCAGGCAGCAAGCGGCAGGGAGCAGAGCACTGGCTGGCGTTTTTCTATGAAGACATGGAAACGCTGTTCGACTATCTGCCGCAGGCGACGGTCACGCTGGACGATCAGCTGACCGCCACGCGGCTGGCCCGCTGGGACAGTATCGCGGACCAATACGAGACACGGCGCATCGCGATGAGCAACCGCTCCAAGATGGACAGCGTGTACAAACCCGCACCACCCGAAGGCTTGTATCTGACCGATGAGGCCTGGCTGCTGGCAACGCAGGATCATCGGGTCATCCAGTTCAAGGCCCTGCCGCAGCCGACGGGACCCAACGTGCTGGATGCCGGTGCGCGCATCGGGCGCAATTTCGCACCCGAACGGCAGCAGGAATCCATCAGTCTTTTTGGTGCCTTGGCGGATCACATCAAGGCAAAACTTCAAGAGACGCCGGTTCTGATCGCCAGCTATTCGGAAGGAGCGCGGGAACGTCTGACCGGATTGATCGAAGACGAAGGGCTGGCCGAGGCGATCCCCGTGCCCAACGCCAACCGCATCGGCAAACGCGGTCTGCATCTGGCTGTCTGGGCGCTGGAACACGGGTTCGAGGCCCCGGGCCTGACGGTGATTTCCGAGCAGGACGTGCTGGGCGACCGGCTGATCCGGGGCCCGAAGCGCAAGAAACGCGCCGACAATTTCCTGACCGAAGCGCAAAGCCTGACACCCGGCGATCTTGTGGTGCATGTGGACCATGGCATCGGCCGCTATCTGGGGATGGAGGTGATCACCGCAGCCGGGGCCGCGCACGAATGCCTGTTGCTGGAATACGCCGAAAACTCGAAACTGTATCTGCCGGTCGAGAACATCGAACTGCTGTCGAAATACGGTCACGAGGAAGGTTTGCTCGACAAGCTGGGCGGCGGGGCATGGCAGTCGAAGAAGGCCAGGCTCAAGGAACGCATCCGCGAGATGGCGGACAAGCTGATCCGCATCGCCGCCGAACGCGCCCTGCGCAAGGCACCGGTGCTGGAACCGCCGCCGGGCATGTGGGACGCGTTCTCTGCGCGGTTCCCCTACACCGAAACCGATGACCAGCTGCGCGCCATCAGCGATGTGATCGACGACATGACATCGGGCAACCCGATGGACCGGCTGATCTGCGGCGACGTGGGCTTTGGCAAGACCGAAGTCGCCATGCGGGCTGCCTTTGTCGCGGCCATGTCCGGGGTGCAGGTCGCCGTCATCGCACCGACGACACTGCTGGCCCGGCAGCATTACAAAAGCTTCGCCGACCGCTTTCGCGGCTTCCCCATCGAGGTGCGTCAGCTGAGCCGCTTCGTCTCGGCCAAGGAGGCGGCGGCCACCAAGGACGGTATGGCCAAGGGCACCGTGGATATCGTGATCGGCACCCATGCGCTTCTGGCCAAGGGGATCAGGTTTCTCAATCTCGGGCTGCTGGTGATCGACGAGGAGCAACACTTTGGTGTCCAGCACAAGGAACGTCTGAAATCCCTGCGCACCGACATTCACGTACTGACCCTGACCGCGACGCCGATCCCGCGCACGTTGCAATTGTCGCTGACGGGCGTGCGTGACCTGTCCATCATCGGCACGCCGCCGGTGGACCGTCTGGCGATCCGCACCTACGTCAGCGAATTCGACACCGTGACCCTGCGCGAGGCGCTGCTGCGCGAACATTATCGCGGCGGACAGTCGTTCTATGTCGTGCCGCGCATCAGCGACCTGCCCGAGATCGAGGCATTTCTGAAAGAACAATTGCCGGAACTGACCTACGTCGTGGCACACGGCCAGATGGCAGCCGGAGAGCTGGATGACCGGATGAACGCCTTCTATGATGGCAAATTCGACATTCTGCTGGCCACGACCATCGTGGAATCCGGTCTGGATATTCCAACGGCAAACACCATGATCGTGCACCGCGCGGATATGTTCGGACTGGCGCAGCTCTATCAGATCAGGGGGCGTGTGGGCCGGTCCAAGACCCGCGCCTATGCCTATCTGACCACCAAACCCCGCGCCAAGCTGACGCCATTGGCCGAAAAGCGACTGCGCGTGCTTGGTTCGCTCGATACATTGGGGGCGGGGTTCACGCTGGCGTCACAGGACATGGACATTCGCGGCGCGGGCAACCTGCTGGGCGAGGAACAATCAGGCCAGATGCGCGATGTGGGCTTCGAGATGTACCAGTCCATGCTGGAGGAGGCGATCGCCAAGATCCGCTCGGGCGAGATGGAAGGGCTGTCGGAAAGCGACGATCAATGGGCCCCCCAGATCAATCTGGGGGTGCCGGTGCTGATCCCCGAAGCTTACGTGCCGGACCTCGATGTGCGTCTGGGGCTATATCGCCGGTTGTCGGGCCTGAGCACCAAGGTGGAACTGGAAGGCTTCGCCGCCGAACTCATCGACCGCTTCGGCCCGCTGCCCAAGGAAGTGAACACGCTCATGCTGGTCGTGCGCATCAAGGCGATGTGCAAACGCGCCGGGATTTCCAAACTGGATGGTGGTCCGAAAGGCGCGACGGTGCAGTTTCACAATGACAAGTTCGCGTCACCCGAAGGGTTGGTGCAGTTCATTCAGGACCAGCGCGGGCTGGCAAAGGTCAAGGACAACAAGATCGTCGTGCGCCGCGACTGGAAGACCGACGCGGACAAGATCAAGGGCGGTTTCGCCATCGCCCGCGATCTGGCAGAGCATGTGATCGCCAAGGAAAAACAGCGCAAGGGCGCTGCCTGAGCACTATTCGCCCACCACGGGCGAAGCCCGCTCCAGCTTGCCCAGATAGAGCATCAGCGCCAATCCGACGGCGGCCATGATCAGGACCGAGATCACCAGCGGCTGGATCGAACCGTCAAAGAGCAAACCCACCGGCGAGGCCAGTATGGCCGCCAGTACGGTGGAGGCGGCGGCGACGACGGATGCGGCGATCCCCGCGATATGGCCCATGGGTTCCATCGCGATGGCGTTGAGATTGCCCAGCGTCAGCCCCGCCTGAAAGAACAGACAGGTCTGGAACACCAGAAAGGCCACAAAGCCATAGGGCTCTGGCAGCGCGCCCAGATCGAGGGTGACCATCGTTGCCGACAACACGACCTGCGCGGCAAGCGTCACCGTGACCATCGTGCGCATTCCGAACCGGCCCACCAGCACGGCGTTGATCAGACTGCCGCTGCCCGCCAGGATACCTACGGCGCAGAACCAGTAGGGGAACGTATCGGCGCGATCATAGACCACCGAATAGATCGGCTGCACCAGCATCAGGATGCTGAACAGCATCGCCATCGCCAATGACTGGGCCAGAATGGAAATGCGTACCGACGGATGGGTGAAGATCTCTCTCAATGCCGCCCTGATCAAGACCACCCGCATCGGACGGCGGTTGGGCAGGGGCAGGGTTTCGGGCAGTCGAAAGCTCATCCACAGGGTGGACATCGTGCAGAACAGGATGAAGGCGATGAAGATGCCGCGCCAACCGAATCCGTCGATGATGAACGCGCCGAGCAACGGGGCCATTGCGGGAATGACGGTGAAGATCATCATCACGATCGACACCACCTTGGCCATCTCGCGGCCGACAAAAAGATCGCGGATGATCGCCACCGATACGATTCGTGGCCCCGATGCGCCCAATCCCTGAAACAGCCGCGCAATGAGCATCACCTCGAGCGACGTGCTGGCCCAGGCGACAAAGGCAGACAGGATGTAGATGCCCATCCCGAGATAGATCATCGGCCTGCGCCCGAATGCATCCGACATCGGCCCGGCAAAGAAGGTTCCGATCCCCATGCCCAGCACGAAAGACGTCAGGATCAACGACGCCCTGTTGGCGTCGAGCGGTGTCAGTTCAGCGCCGATTGCGGGCAGGGCTGGCAACATTGCGTCGATGGAAAAGGCCACGGTCGCAAACATCACTGCGATGAGGGCGACGAATTCGAGCCGGCTCATCGCAAGTTCGGGGGGGGACGTGGTCATACCGAGAACTCCGGAACAAAAGCCGCAACTGTCGGTAAGACGGCACACCCATAGGGCTAATCGAATAGGGCAACGGCTACAATAGGTTGCAGAAGGGTTTTAGCCGGCTGCCAGCCTTATGGCGGCATTTTGTGCGTATCTCAGGGTTGGACCAGTGCTGAGCCTTGGCACATAGAGAACCTGCGCAATATCGCTCAGATCGTCAAGCGCGCCGTGGTGTTCAGCCCCCATGGCGATGGTCGAGACATTGTAGTTCACGATGTCAGTGCGCTTTTGCGCGGGGTCGCTCTCGGTGATGACCCGTGTGACGAAGCGACAGCTTTCCAGACAGGCGCGCCGTTCGGCAAAGGGCATCTCGCAGGGTGACCCGCTGACCTCGGCCAGCGCATCCGTTGTGCAACCGACGATCAGCTCGGTGCCCAGCATGGACAGTTTGTGCAGGAAACGCACGTGTCCCTGATGAAACAGATCAAATCGACCATAGGTCAGCAGGGTGCGGGGCAGCTTCAGAGGGGCCGCGATCATACCTGCACTCCGGTGCGCGTATAGGCGGCAGAGCCGACCTCATTGCGCCAGATCGCCTTGACCGCATCCGCAGCACCGCCACTGGCCAGCTGTGCCACGCAGCGCAACGGCCCTGCCTGAACATCACATGAAATTGAAGATATACGGATACTTGCCACCGTCTCCGGTGCTGTCTGCCTGTCTGTCATATGCCCGCTCAATTCTGCCGTCGGGGTCTGTTGCCCCTTATGATCAGAATCGTAGGTCAGGAAAGACCGGTTGGCAAAGCCCTGTTTACGCTGCGGCTGCGTGCTGTGGCGGGAATGCCATAACCCTCAGCCCGCGGCGGACAGTTCGGCAATCACCTTTGCCCAAAGTTCGGGCGGTTGGGCACCGGGCACCGCGTGCTGGCCCGCCACGATGAAGGTCGGGACAGAGGAAATGCCCATCCGGCGGCTATGTGCATCCCGCTCGCGGATGGATTGGCTGTCCTCATCGGTGTTCAGCAGGCGCGTGACCACGGCGGCATCCATTTCGATCCCGTCGGCGATGTCGGCCAGCACTTCATGATCGCCAATGTCGCGCGCATCGACGAAATAGGCCTTGAACAGGGCTGCGACGGCGGCGGTCTGTCGGCCTTCGATCCCTGCCCAATGGATCAGGCGATGCGCGTCCAGCGTGTTGGGAGTGCGTTTCATCGCTTCGAAATTGATCGTAAGGCCCGCTTTTTCGGCATGTTCCACCACCGGAGCATAGGCGCGCACAGCTGCTTCCTTGCCGCCGAACTTGCCTTCCAGATAGGCGCGCCGGTCCATGCCGCCCGCCGGCATGTCAGGGTTAAGCTGGAACGGGTGCCATTCGATCACGAAGGGATGATCCGGATGATCGGCCAGCGCGAGGTCCAGATGTCTCTTGCCGATATAGCACCACGGGCAAATCGGATCCGACATGATGTCGAGCTTGATGGGTTCGGTCATGAAAAACGCCCCGCTTCATAATCTGCGCGCAGTTGTCTGCGCAAAAGTTTGCCGTTGCCGCCCGTGGGCAGCGCATCGACGTGGACATAGAGACGGGGCTGCTTGTAGCGGGCCAGCGTTTCCTTTGCGTAATCGGTGAGCTTGTAGTCGTTGAGCGGCGCTGCGGCGGTGTAGAAGGCGGCGATCACCGCCGTGCCTTTCTTGACCTCCACCTCCGTCACGCCGACGCCGGTGATGCCTTCCATGCCCAGCAGCGTTTCCTCGACCTCGAGCGGCGAGACACGGAAGCCGCCCGCGTTCATCATGTCGTCGTTGCGGCCCAGATAGGTGATCTGTCCGTCGGCATCCATGATCCCCTGATCGCCGGTGAGAAACCAGTCGCCCTGAAACCGCGCGTTCCACAGATCGGGTGCGCCAAGATAGCCCAGCGCCAGACCGGGATCACTGCGGTGGACGGCTATCGTGCCGGGCGTGTTCGTGCGCGCCGGTCCCTTGTCGGTCAGTATCGCCACCTCGCGGCCCGGTTGCGCGGTGCCGATGGCTCCTTCCTTGGCCGGTGTGGCAGGACAGCCCGAAATGAAGGTGGAACATTCGGACATGCCGAAAGCCTCGAAGACCGGGGTGTTCGTCGCCTCCACCCAGGCGTCGCGCACGGCGGCCGTCATCTTTTCGCCCGCACTCAGCCCATGGCGCAGATGGGGCAGGTAGCTTGCGGGCATGTCGCGCAGCATCTGGCGATAGACACCGGGGGCAGCGGCAAAGATCGTGGCTTTGTGTGTCTCGATCAGCGCGGGCAAGGCCTGCGGATCGGTGCCGGGCGCAGGGATCAGCGCGGTGGCACCCAGGGTCCAGGGATCCATCAACCCGGTTCCCAGCGTGTAGGTCCAGTTGAACGCGCCTGCATGCAACACCCGGTCGTCGGGGGTCAGACCATACCAGCCGTCGAACATCATGCGCCGTGCCGTGATCGCCCGGTGCGCGTGCAGAACCGCCGTCGGTTTGCCGGAGGTGCCTGAGGTATAGATGATGTAACCCAGCCGCTCAGGGTCGCCCAGTTGATACTCTGCGGGCGGCAGGTCGCGCATCGCTCTGAGATCGGGCAACGCGATGATGCCCGGCGCATCGGGGCAGGGCACATCCGGGTCATGCAATATCGCACGGGGGGCAAGACTGGCCATGATCCTGGCCACTTCCGCTTCGGTCAGCGCGGCGGCGGTGGGGACCGGCACCAGACCGGCCGCGAGCGCACCCAGATAGGCCAGTGGAAAATCGGGCGTGTTGCCGAGCCGCATCAGCACCACGTCGCCGGGTGTCAGTCCGGCCTCCAGCAAGCCGGTTGCGGTGCCGCGAACGGAGGCGATCAGCCGGGCATAGGTCCAGTCCTCGGTGCCTGCCGCCGACAGCAGCGACAGCGCCAGTTTGTCCGGCGTCCGCGCCCCGGCGGACAACACGTAGGCGGCAAGGTTGAAAGGGTCCGACATGGTCATAATGACGCGCTAGCCCAAGTGCTGCCACGTTGCAAGGTGCCTGCCGGAACGGTATAGGCGGGGCATGAGCGAAAATGCCTCTTCCAACATGATCCGCATCGCGCGCGAGAACGGCGAGACCGACAGTGCCCCGCCTGTCGACCTCGGTGCCCGGGTGCGCGAGTTGCGCAAGGCGCGCGGCTGGACGCTGGAACAGGCGGCAGGGCAGGCGGGGCTGGCGCGGTCCACCCTCAGCAAGATCGAAAACGGGCAGATGTCGCCCACCTATGACGCGCTGAAAAAGCTGGCCGTGGGCCTGGAGATTTCGGTGCCGCAGCTGTTCACGCCGCCGGCTGCGGAAAAGATCAACGGACGCATGGCCGTCACCAAATCGGGCGAGGGGACGGCCAAGGCCACCACGACCTACGAGCACGAACTTCTGGGCGATACCCTGCGCAAGAAGCAGATGCTGCCCTACCGCGCCCGGATCAGAGCGCGGTCGATGGAGGAATTCGACGGCTGGGTGCGCCACGATGGGGAGGAATTCCTCTACGTGCTGACGGGGGTGGTGACGCTCTTCACCGAATTTTACGAACCCGTCGAGTTGCGGCGGGGTGACAGCGCCTATTACGACGCGACGATGGGGCACAATGTGGTGTCGACCAGCGCCGAGGACGCGATGATCCTTTGGGTCACGTCCCTCGTCTAGCGGCAGGTGGGGCGAAGCCCCACCCTACGGGACGCGCGTGAGGGCAAGGTTTCGGCCTCCTCAGTCGTCGAAAAGCGCCTTGAGCAGCGGATGCACGATGACCACGGTCACAAGTTGCACAATCACGAACATCGCGATGTGACCGGGGTAGATGCCCGCGAAGGTGTCGGAAAACCCGCGGGCCAGGGTGACCGCCGGGTTGGCGAAACTGGTCGATGAGGTGAACCAGTAGGCCCCGGTGATATACAGCGCCACGAGCGTCGGCACCGCTTCGGGGCGCGAGCGCAAGCCGCCGAAGATCACGAAGAGCAGGCCGAAGGTGGCGATCCCTTCCGAGACCCATTGCGCGCCGCCGGTGCGGTGCATTGTCATGGAGGTCTGGAGGATCGGCAGATCGAACATCGCGTGGGCGGCCCAGACACCCAGAAAGGCGCCGACGACATTGGGCGGCCACATAGGCGGGCATCTGCGCGACCGGCATCTCGCCGCGCAGAAAGAACGCAAGCGTCACGGCGGGATTGAAATGTGCGCCCGAGATGGGGCCAAGAACAGTGATGATCGCATAGAGCATACAGCCCGTCGCGATGGCATTGGCCAGCAGCGTGATCGCGGCATTACCGTCTGCAAGGGTGACACCCATGATGCCGGACCCGATCACCGAAATCAGCAGGAGCGCGGTCCCCAGCGCCTCTGCCGCCAGTTTGCGGATCATGCGACACCTGCACAGGACTTGAGGTGCGCGGCAAATGCGTCGCGGTCCATCGTCTCGATCGGGGCGGCAAGAAAGGTCCGCGCCCGGCGCGACAGGATGCCAAATGCCTCCTCAAAGGCAGCGGGTGCCTTGGCTTCGGCGGCAGCGGCGGGGTCTTCGACACCCCAATGGGCGCGCAGCGGTGTGCCGGGCCACATCGGGCAGGTCTCTCCGGCGGCGGAGCCGCAGACGGTTATGACCGCGTCCATCTGCGGCGCGTCCGCTTCCCCGAATTCATCCCAGCTTTTCGAGCGGAACCCGCCTGTGTCATGCCCTTCGGTTTCCAGCAAGCGGATCGCGTGCGGATTGACCTTGCCTGCTGGTTGACTGCCGGCGGAAAAGGCCGCCACCCGGCCGCCACCCAAATGGTTGAGCAGGCTCTCCAGAAGGATCGAGCGGGCCGAGTTGCCGGTGCAAAGGACAAGTATGTTCATGCGGTTTCCTTTTGGCGTCCGATCTCATCGACGGCATGTTGCAGCGATATCCGGTCAAGCGTGGCAATCGGCAGGCTGATGAACGCCGAAATGCGGTTCCGCAGAAGACCGTAGGTTTGCTGAAAGGCCAGCGCCTTGACGCTTTGCGTGCCTTCCACCTTTGTCGGGTCCGCCACCCCCCAATGGGCGGTCATCGGCTGTCCGGGCCAGACCGGACATTCCTCGTTGGCCGCATGGTCGCAGACGGTAAAGACGAAATCCATCTTCGGCGCGTCATCGCCTGCGAAGATGTCCGTTGACTTTGAACTGAAGAGGCTCTCGTCCAGCCCCTTTAGCGACAGCATCTCCAGAACTTGCGGATGCGGCGCACCGGCGGGCTTTGTCCCGGCGGAATAGGCCTGGAAAAGCCCTTTGCCCTCGGCGTTCAGGATCGCTTCGGCCATGATGGAGCGGGCGGAGTTTCCGGTGCAGATAAAAAGTACATTGAAAGGTTTGTCAGTCATTGTCTTACCCTCTTGCCGTGGGTGCAGACACAGGTCCGGTCGATTGTTGCAGCAGTTGCGAAAAACGCCCTGCATCAGGTCACTGACATTGTCGATCACGACAGCATAGCGGACATGGGTGCCCGAGCGCGTTGCCGCGATCAGACCGGCCCGCGCCAGATGCGAGAGGTGCACCGAGCAGGTGTTCGCCTTGAGGTTCAATGCCTCTGCAATCTCACCGGATGCCACGGCTTGCGGATAACGGCGCAGCAAGAGCTGAAAGACAGAGAGGCGTCCGCCGTGGGCCAGAATCTGAAGTTGATCGACTATCGTTTTCCATATTTCATGAAATAGTGAAATATAGATCCTTCCGCAATAGATTTGTGCAGACAGAGACGATTATTCGCTACCCGGCATCCCACCACCAGACTTCGGGCATGAAGTTCGGCCCGTCCCCGTAGAGCGGCAGACGGTCAGGATATCTCATTTCGCGCCGGTGGGCGATCAGGCCTTCGTCGAACTGCCAGAACGGAATGACGTAACGCCCGGCGGTCAGCACCCGGTCGAGCGCACGGGTGGCCGCGTTGAAGTCTTCCGCGCTTTTGGCGGCCAGCATGGTGTCGATCATCGCATCGACCGCCGGGCTCTGCACGCCCATGAGGTTGCGGGAACCTTCCTGCGTCGCGGCGTCCGATCCCCAGTAGAACTTCTGTTCATTGCCCGGAGACAGCGAGAGCGCGCGTCGGAAATGCGCCATGTCGAAATCGAAGGCGTTGATGCGGGCAGTCAACTGCGCCTCGTCCACCGCGTCCACGGTCGCGTCGATGCCAAGACGGCGCAACGCCTGGACGTAAAGCTCTGCGATCTTGCCGTGTTCGGCATTCCCCTTGGACAACAGGATCGAGAAACGCAGCGGCGTGCCGTCAGGATCACGCATGGTGCCGTCCTGCGCGGAGTATCCAGCCGCCGCAAGCTGGTCCATCGCGGCGCGGATGCCTGCACGGTTTCGGACAGAGCCGTCGGCAACGGGCAGGCTGTAGCCTTCAAGGGTGCCGGGGATCAGACTGTCCTTGAACGGATCCAGCAAGGCCGCGACGTCGGGCGGCGCGGCACCGGGCTGCATCGCCAAGGTGGAGTTGGAGAAATAGGAGGTGATCCGGGGCAGGGCACCGCCGGTCAGGGTTTCGTTGATGTATTCGAAGTTGAACGCCTGTATCAGCGCGTCGCGCACGCGCCAGTCGCCGAAGGGCGCACGTCGGGTGTTCATCACGAACCCCGTCATGCCGGATGGTTTCTGGTGCGGAAAGGTGGATTTGACCACCTCGCCACGTGTGATGGCGGGAAAGTCGTATTGGGTCGCCCATGTTTCGGCGTTGAATTCACGCACGGCTGAAATCTGACCCGCTTTGAACGCCTCGAACAGCACATTGGCATCGCCGTAGAAGTCGATCTTGATCCGATCGAAATTGTTGGTGCCGCGCCGGAAAGGCACGTCCGCACCCCAGTAGTCGGGATTGCGCGTCAGCGTGACCTGACGGCCCGCGTCATAATCGCTGATCATATAGGGACCGGAGCCGAGCGGCACATCCGCCAGGGGCGCATTGGCGAAATCACGGCCTTCCCACTGTGCCTTGGAAAGGATCGGGCGCATCCCGGCCAGAAGCGCCAGCTCGCGGTTGTCGGTGTTGAATGTCATCCGCACGGAGCGGGGGCCTGTGGCTTCGATCCGCTCGATCTGGCGGTAAAGCCCGTGATAGCGGGGATGACCTTCGGTGCCGAGCATCTCGTAGGAAAAGATCACATCCTCGACCGTGACGGCAGTACCATCTGAAAAACGCGCTTCGGGCCGCAGGGTGAATTCGACCCAGGCGCGGTCCTCCGGTACCTCGACCGATTCGGCCAAAAGACCGTAAAGCGTGAAGGGTTCGTCCCAGGATCGGCCCATCAGGCTTTCGTGGGTGAAAAACGGCAACTGCCAGGGTGACGTGCCTTTCAGCACGAAAGGATTGAGGCTGTCGAAACCGCCTGTGTTGCCCAGGGTGATCTCTCCACCTTTGGGCGCATCGGGGTTGGTATAGGGGAGTGCCACAAAATCGGGTGGAAGGTCCGGCACCCCATACATAGATATGCCGTGGCGCGGTTCGGCCTGGGCCGCCGCTGTTGAGAGAATCAGTGAAGAAACCGCCACAACGCACCGTAGCTTTTGGAAAAAATCACTCACCATTTCCGCAACAATCCCGATTGGCCCATGTTTTATTGGGCCTATGGTTAACATCCGTTCAGGTCCAGAGGAAAATTTAAGACTTGGCGTAAGGCGGAACTTCTCCTATAAAGGTGTCACTGCTCGATAGGTTTCTTGCCTGTATGAAACCTGCCTCAATAACTTAACGCCAGCTTCGTGCTGGCGTTTTTTTTTGGCCGCGTGGCAGGGACGGGCGGCCAAAGTTTTCAGACAGCGCGGGTATTCCGCATTTCCTTCCCGGCATCCGCACTACATGATGCAGTCGCAGCATAACGACAGGAACACCAGATGGCATTCACGATAGATCTTTCAGGAAAAACCGCCGTGATCACCGGCTCCAATTCAGGCATCGGTCTGGGCATCGCCTGGGAATTCGCCCGTGCCGGGGCGGACATCGTCCTGAACTCCTTTACCGATAACGAAGAAGACCACGCGCTGGCGCAGGAAATCGCCGACGAAACTGGCGTGAGCGTTCGTTACATTCAGGCCGATATGTCCAAACCGGATCAGTGCCGCAAACTGATCGAGGATGCGGGCAAATGCGATATCCTGGTGAACAACGCCGGTATTCAGCACGTCGCGCCAATTCCGGAGTTTCCGGCAGAGAAATGGGACGCGATCATCGCGATCAACATGTCGTCCGCCTTTCACACCACCGCCGTCGCCTTGCCGATGATGCGCAAGGCGGGATGGGGCCGGGTGATCAACATCGCATCGGCCCACGGGCTGACGGCGTCGCCCTTCAAGGCGGCCTATGTGGCGGCGAAACACGGCGTTGTCGGGCTGACCAAGGTCACAGCGCTCGAGACCGCCAAGGAAGACATCACCTGCAACGCGATCTGTCCGGGTTACGTCCTGACGCCCCTGGTGGAATCGCAAATCCCCGACACGGCCAAGAAATACGACATGACCGAGGAAGAGGCCAAGGAGAAGGTGATCCTCGACCGTCAGCCGTCCAAGGAGTTCGCCACGGTCGAACAGCTTGGCGGCACCGCGACGTTCCTGTGTTCGGACGCGGCGGCGCAGATCACCGGCACGACGATCAGTGTCGATGGCGGCTGGACGGCGCTGTAGAATGGCCAGCAAGCGCATCAATCTGGCCCTTCAGGGCGGCGGTGCGCATGGTGCCTTCACCTGGGGTGTGCTCGACCGGCTGTTGCAGGAAGAGGACGTCGAGGTCTGCGGCATCTCTGGCACCTCTGCGGGGGCGTTGAACGGGGCGGCACTCAAGGCGGGTTGGGTCGAGAACGGTGCCGCAGGCGCGCGCGACAACCTTGAATGGCTGTGGATGCAGGTCGCGGGGGTGTCTGATCTGGGGATGACCCACTGGATGGCCCCCTTCGGGATCGGCGCGCTGAGCCACGCAATGGCCTACAGTTGGCCGGTGGCGATTGCCGATGCGGTGTCCAACGTGACATCGCCCTATGCCTACGGCCCGTTCTACCGCAATCCGCTGAGCGATATCGTGTCGCGCTTTGACTATGACAAGGTCTGCAACGGCGTTGCACCGCAGCTGTTCATCTGTGCGACCCGTGTGCGCAACGGCAAGATCAAGATCTTCGCCGGCAACGAAATCACGCCGGATGCGATCATGGCCTCGGCCTGTCTGCCGACCTTGTTCCAGGCGGTCGAGATTTTCGACCCCGAAACCGACCGGATAGAGCCGTTCTGGGACGGGGGATACACGGGAAACCCTGCGCTCTTTCCCTTGTTCGGCAATGACTTGCCCGATGATATTGTGGTGATCAACATCAATCCGCTGGAACGCGACGACCTGCCCGTGACCCCCAAGCAAATCCAGAATCGCGTCAACGAGATCAGCTTCAACTCAAGCCTTCTGCGGGAATTGCGCGCGATTGATTTCGTGCAGCGCCTGATCGACGACGGCACGGTGTCGTCAGAACGGATGAGCCGGGTGCGCGTGCACATGATCGCCGATGACGATCTGATGGAACAATTGTCGGTGGCCACCAAGACAGTCCCGAATGCCGCCGTGATCGCAACGCTGAAGGATGCAGGGCATGCTGCGGCGGAGCGGTTTCTGGTTGAGCACAAAAGCAAGATCGGCAAGGAAAGCAGCGTCGATCTGCGCAAGATGTTCAGCTAGATCGGGTCTTACTTGATCCGCTCGACCTCTCGCGCAGGATCACTCCCGCGGTCCGCGATCTCCAGAATTTCACCGTCGTTGCTTTTTGCCCGGTTCCGCTCTGGCGGATAGACAAGCCCGGCGGAGATGACCAGTTTCGCTGCATCCTCGACGCTCATGTCGAGTTCGATGACATCGGATTTGGGAAAGAACAGCAAGAACCCCGATGTCGGGTTCGGCGTGGTGGGCAGGAACACGGACACCATCGCATCGTCTGGCTCTCCCGATCTTGCCAGTATCTCGCCCTTCGCTTCGGTCGAGATGAAACCAAGCGCCCAGATGCCTCTGCGCGGATATTCGATCAGGCAGGCTTTTTCGAAACTGCGTTCCGACTGGGCAAAGATCGTCTCGGAGATCTGCTTGATCCCTGAATAGATCGTCCGCACCACGGGCGTGCGTTCGACCAGACTTTCGGCAAAGCGGATCAGGGAACGGCCGATGAAACCCTTGGCAAGCCAACCGACAACGATGGTGAATATCAGAAAGATAACAACGCCCAAGCCCCGGACGTTGATCTGGACGGATGGGTCAAGCCCCAGAAAATCCTGCAACATGCGGTCGGGGTGATAGGCCTGCGGCACCAGCGGCAGGACGAAGCCGTCGATCCAGCCGACCACCGACCAGATCAGCCAGATCGTCAGACCGACGGGCGCGATCACCACAAGCCCGGTCAGAAAAGACCCGCGCAAGGAACCGATCAAGCTGCTCTTGCGGCGCGGTGGTGTGGGTTCAAGATCAAATGGCGTGTTCATTCAGGGGCGATCCGGGTTTGGTTCAACTTCAGTTAGGGTGTTTGAGGGGGCGCGACAATGGCGGGGGTCGTCAACGCGCAGCTATTTCAGGCAATCGCCCGCAATTTGATCACTGCGCCGGGGCCAGTTCCGCCGCGATGGCCGCGGCCAGACGCGCATTGTTGCGCACCAGCGCAATGTTGGCGACCAGCGAACGGCCTTCCGTCAGCTCGAAAATCCGCTGCAGAAGGTAGGGCGTGACAGACTTGCCGCTGATGCCATGCGCCACGGCGTCGGCCTGAGCGCGGGCGATCACAGGGGCCAGTTCGGCATTGGGTATCTCGTCCGCCTTGGGAATGGGGTTCGCCACCAATTGTCCGCCAGGCAGGCCCATCGCGCCCCGTGTGCGGTGCGCAGCGGCAATCTGGCCCGCTGTGTCCAGCCGCAGGGGCGACCGGTGCGATGACGTGGCGGACCAGAACGCAGGAAAGCTGTCCTGACCATAGGTGATCACAGGCACCCCTTGGGTTTCCAGCACCTCCAGCGTCTTGGCCACATCGAGGATCGCCTTGGCCCCGGCGGCCACCACCGTGACGGGGGTTTGCGCCAGTTCCAGCAGATCGGCCGAAATGTCGAAACTTTCCTCGGCCCCCTTGTGCACGCCGCCGATGCCGCCCGTGGCGAACACGTCGATCCCGGCAAGCCGTGCGGCGATCATCGTCGCGGCGACCGTGGTGGCGCCGGTCTGCCCTGACGCGATGCAGACGGCCATGTCGGCGCGGCTGAGTTTGGCGACACCCTTTGCCTGCGCCAGAGCACTCAGCTGTTCCGGCTCCAGCCCGATGTGCAAGCGTCCGTCGATCACCGCGATGGTCGCGGGCGTGGCCCCTGCGTCGCGCACATCCGCCTCGACCAGTTGCGCGACTTCAAGGTTCTGCGGGTAGGGCATCCCATGCGTGATGATCGTGCTTTCCAGCGCGACGATCGGGCGGCCCGCGTCGCGTGCCTGTGCCACCTCGCGGCTGAGGGTCAGGGGGAAGTCGGTCATATGGTGGTTTCTCCGGATACATAGAGCGCCGCTGCTTCGAGCGCGGTGTGAAGAGCCTGTTCGGGCGCATTGCCACGCAATTCGGCGGCGATATGCGCCGCCATGAAGGTATCACCGGCCCCTGTCACGCGGGCCACGGAAACCGAAGGCGGGGCCTGGGTCGTTTGCCCGTTTGCGTCAGCGACCGTCGTGGGGTTGCCGCCGTCCGTCACCACCGCGCGCAATGCGCCACGGGCCAGAAGGCCGCGCGCGGCCTCTGCCGAACCGTCAAAAGCGGTCTGGCACAGCAGACCGGCCTCTTCGAGGTTCACATAGAGCGTGCCGCGTCCAGCCTGCAGGAAAGGCACGAGCCGAAGCGCCTTGCCGGGAGAGGCGGGTGCCACGCGCAGATCGGCCTCTGCCAGCAGGGGGCTTTGCGCCATCTGGCCCAGCAGATCCACAGTCAGATTGCCGTCGAGGGCCAAAGCGCCCCTGTAGGGTTGCGGCAGGCTGCCATCGCTCAAGGGGCGCAGGATCTTGTCACCGGCGGCCTCAAGCGAATGGGCGTCCGCAATCGCGGCGATCAGCCCGTTCGATCCTTCCACCGCCATGTATTTGTCGGTCGGCAGATCGTCGGAGCGATAGATCGTCTCAGTGATCAACCCGCGGACACGGCACGCTTCGATCAGCGCATCCCCTTCAGGGTCGCGGCCAACCGTGCTGAGCAAGGCGGGCCGCAAGCCGAAGCGCGCGAGCGCCATCGCGATGTTGAGCGCGACGCCGCCCGGCAATTGCGTGATCCGTCCGGGCATGTCCGAGCCCTGGCGCATGGCGGTTTCCGAACGCCCGATGACGTCCCAGAGAACCGACCCGATGCAAAGAATGTCAGGTGTCTTTTTCATGGCGCAGGTCTAGCGCCTCGCGCTGGCGGGATGCAAGCGGCGCTAGTCCGGCACGGCAAAGGTCAGCGCCGCCCAGAGCGTTTCCCACACCACGGCGTTCACCTCTGTCGAGGCGTCGGCAAAGGGCCGCAGCACGACGGCATCAAGGAGATATTCATGTCCCGGCTGGACCGGGATCGTCGCCAGCCCCTCTGCGTTCGTGCGGTACAGGGTGATGGTCACGCTGTCGTCGGGTGCACGGTCAAAGACCTCGACCTGCGCATCCTTCCGCGCGGCACCGTCATAGAGCAGTGATACCTTCATCTGATTGTCGAAGTCCGGCGCGTAAGGGTTTGACAGGGCGACAAATTCAGTCGCCATCCCCGTATCGCTGTCACTTCCGCTACCATCACCCACCGCGATCAGCGCCTTGGCGTGGCGGGTATAGCTTTCGCGGAATTTCTCCTGCGACCAGCCGGCGTTTGCATGATCCGCCTCGGCACGATCGAAATTCTTGTGCGCGGCAAAGGCGAGGAACTTCGCCCATTCCGAATAGGTCACGATGGACGGTGTTGTCTCGTAGATGACACTCACCAGACCATCGGCAACCGGCGCATCGACATCGAGTGCGGGATTGTCGCCAGATCGGGGAGACAGCGGATAATCGGTATCGTCCACACGCATCTCGAAACGTCTGGCGCTGCGGTCGAAATAGCTGAGCGTGGACCCTTCGAACTCTTGCCCGTTCTTGAATTGCGCTTGCAGACGGTCGCCAGTTTCGACTTGATAGGCGAGCGGTTCGATCCACAATTCATGGGAGGCCGCCGCCACTGGAGCAGCGCACAGTATTACTGCACAAAATCGGGAGAAAAACATGAGACTGACCTTCGCTAAGACGCTTCACCAACTGGCGTTGCTGGTGGCATTGTCAATGCTGCCCGCGCTGATTGCAACCGGCGTCCGCGCGCACGAGGTACAGCCCACCATCGCCGATCTGACCGTCGCGGACGGGCAGGCAGAACTTTTCCTGTGG
This sequence comes from uncultured Alphaproteobacteria bacterium, assembly GCA_963799505.1. GTDB lineage: Bacteria > Pseudomonadota > Alphaproteobacteria > Rhodobacterales > Rhodobacteraceae > Sulfitobacter. The sequence goes on along the minus strand of CAWCXM010000019.1, from coordinate 34,451 downwards.
ATCAACCTTGAAGCCTTCCTGGCAGGCATCGACCTGGACGCCGTGGCCGACACGAACGAAGCGGAGAATGGCGAAGACTACGATGCGCTGCGCGCGTTGTCCGGCGATGTGATTGCCGCGCGTGCGCCCGATCTGCTGGCCGCCTGGAATGCCTTGCCGATGTTGCAGGTGGACGGACAGGCCGTGGCGCTGCAAAGCGGTGCCATAACCGTGCCAGATGATGTGGATATCGAACTGCCCCGCGTGTCGGAATGGTCGCTGACCGCCGACGTCCCAACGGATGCCCGCAGCGTTCAGGTGCTCTGGCCCGAGGGGGCAGGCGCGATGGTGCTGCGTCAGCAGGGCGTGCCCGAGCCGTTTACAGGCTACCTGGCGGGGGGCGAGACGAGCCCCGAGATTTCATTGGGCGGCGGCGGTGAACAGACCACCCTGCAGGCTTTCGTCAGCTACATTCCCGTAGGCTTTGATCACATTCTGCCTCAGGGGCTGGATCACATCCTCTTTGTTCTGGGGCTCTTCTTGCTCTCGACCCGTCTGGGACCGTTGCTGTGGCAGGTGTCTGCCTTCACGCTCGCGCATACGGTCACATTGGCGTTGGGCGCCCTGGGCCTTGTGAATATCCCCGGCAGCATCGTGGAGCCGTTGATCGCGGCATCCATCGTCTATGTCGCTGTCGAGAACATCTTCAATTCAGGTCTCAGCCGGTGGCGTCCGCTGGTCGTCTTCGGTTTCGGCCTGCTGCACGGTCTTGGCTTTGCCTCTGTTCTGGGGGAGTTCGGCCTGCCGGCTGGGCAGTTTGTGCCGGCGCTCATCGGCTTCAACGTCGGTGTGGAGCTTGGACAACTGACGGTGATTGCCCTCGCAGCCATGCTGATCTTCCTGTCGGTCAAGGTGGCCCGCGTGGCACCGCTGGACGGCTTTGAAGAAGAAGTGCGCGAGTATTCGGTGATGTTTCGCGCCGTTTCGATCACGGGTTCCCTTGTCATCGCCTTTGTCGGGGCGTGGTGGGTGATCGAGCGGGTATTTCTGTAAACGATCGGTGCGGCGCAGGGTCAGCCCATCGCCGCCAGAAGCGTTTTCAATGCCGCTGCCGGATCATCCTGCGCCCAGATCTCATCCCCGATACCGAAAAAGTCGGTGTAGGGAGTAAGGGCGCGGATCATCTCCGCGTCCAGCGCCCCTTCGGCGACAACCGGCACTTCGATGACTTCCGACCACCACTGGAACAGGTCCAGCGGTGCAAAGCTGCCGTCGCCGAGCGCCTTGGCCTGCACCGGGCCAAAGCTGACATAGTCGGCACCGGCCTCACCGGCTGCCATGCCGTCGTGCTTCGACGGGCCGCAGAAACTGCCGACGATGGCATCCTCGCCCAATTCCTTGCGGGTGTAGCGCACCGATCGCGCCGCATCGCTCAGATGCACACCGTCCAGGCCCAAGCCGCTCCACCAGCACCAGATGATCAGAGATCACCAAGGCCACGTCGCGCGCGTGCGTGACTTCGCGCAGGGCATCCGCGGCACGCGCCACACGGTCCTCGTCCTTTGTCGACAGCGCAAGGCGCACGCAGGCAATCGCGTGCGTATCAAGCAAAGCACCCAACTGCGCAGGAAAGCTGGACAGCTCGAATTCGGGCGGGGTGATGAGATAGATTTGCGGCTGTTCTGGCGTATCCATGGCGGCGTCCTTTGAGGGTCTGAGCGCCTGACTAGCGGATGGTGTTGGAAAAGAAAACGAATTTGCCGGGGTGGCGTGTCGATTGCTTTGCCTGTCCCGCCTGCGCTTGCGCGGACCCGGCACTGGGCCTATGACGCGGGCATGTCAGACCCCGTCGCCAAACCCGCCATTCCCGCTTTCGTGCTTGTCCGCCCGCAGATGGGCGAGAACATCGGTGCCGCTGCCCGCGCGATGTGGAATTTCGGCCTCGACCATATGCGCATCGTGGCCCCCCGCGACGGCTGGCCCAATCCATCGGCCGTGGCGATGGCGTCTGGGGCGGGGCGGCTCCTGGACGAGGCGCGGCTGTGTGCCGACCTGCCAGACGCGCTGGCGGACTGCGATTTTGTCTTTGCCACCACCGCGCGGGACCGTGACCTTACCAAACCCGTTTTCAGCCCCGAAGAAGCGATGATCGAGACCCGCCGCCGCATGGCGGAAGGACAACGTATCGCGGTGCTGTTTGGCCCCGAACGTGCGGGGCTGGAAAACGACGACATCGCACGGGCCAATGCCCTCGTTTCGGTTCCGGTCAATCCTGCCTTTCCCTCTCTCAATCTGGCGCAATGTGTGTTGTTGATGGGATACGAATGGAGGCGCGGCGGCGGTGCTGTCGTCGCCCGCGACGACGGGCTGGCCGGTACGGACTGGGCCAGCGGACAGGAGATCGAACATCTTGCCGCGCATTACGAGAAACGCATGGAGGCGGCCGGGTTCTTTTTTCCCGCGCACAAGGAAACGTCGATGAAACTGAACCTGCGCAACATGTGGTCGCGGATGCCGCTGACGCGGGCGGATGTGCAGATGTTTCACGGCATGATGCGCCAGATGGTGCGGTGGAAGGACCGGGGATGATTCCCCTGCGGCAAAACCGCGATCGCACCGTCCGGCCCTAGACCTTGGGCAGTTGCTGGAATACCACTGCGCAAACCCGCGATTTAGAGGCGAGATATGGCTGAGAAACGCAAGCTTTTCGAAGAAGTCGGCAGCGTCGAGACTGCCAAACCCGTGGCACAGACCGGGGTGATCGACCGGGGCAGGGGAGGCGCGCGGGGTGCGATCCGCATCTGGTTGATGCTGCTCTTTGCATTGGTGTTTCTGATGATCGCCGTGGGTGGCATGACGCGTCTGACAGACAGCGGTCTGTCGATCACCGAATGGCGCCCCATCACCGGGTCCATCCCGCCGCTGAGCGAGGCGGACTGGCAGTCGGAGTTCGACAAATACAAGCAGATCGACGAATTCCAGTTGCAAAACTCATGGATGCAACTGTCTGATTTCAAGGTGATCTATTGGTGGGAGTGGGGCCACAGGCAGCTGGGCCGCGTGATCGGTCTGGTCTGGGCGCTGGGGTTCTTCTGGTTCCTTCTGCGCCGCCAGATTCCGACAGGCTGGACCGGGCGTCTGCTGCTTCTGGGCGCGCTGGGTGGCACGCAGGGTGCCATCGGTTGGTGGATGGTCGCCTCCGGCGTGACCAGCGGCGAAGGCGCGCTGGACGTCAAGAGCTACCGGCTGGCGACACATCTGGGGCTTGCCTTCGTGATATTGGGATTCATCACCTGGTACATGCTGCTGCTGGGGCGGTCGGAACGTGACCTGATGCAGGCCCGCCGTGCCAAGGAGGCCAAGCAGTTCTCGCTTGCGACAGGATTGATGCACTTTACCTTTCTGCAGATCCTGCTGGGGGCGCTGGTGGCAGGGATCGACGCTGGCCGCTATTTCATCGACTGGCCGTTGATGCAGGGACAGGTCTTTCCCCCGGACGCATTCAGCATCACGCCGGTCTGGCGCAATTTCTTTGAAAATCCCGGCCTGGTGCAGTTCCTGCACCGCGTGTCGGGCTATCTGCTGTTCATCTTCGGGATCGTCGTCTGGTTGCGCGGTCGTGGGTCGGCTCATGCCAAAACACGCTATGCCTTCAACGCGGTGATGGCGGTGCTGAGCGTGCAGGTCGTCTGGGGCGTCACCACCGTGCTTTATGCCGCCCCGGTTCATATCGCCCTTGTACATCAGGCGCTTGCCGTGGTCCTGTGGGTGTTGATCCTGCGCGCCCGGTATCTGAGCGCCTATCCCATTGCCACAAGCATCCGAGGAAGCTGACATGACCCCCTATGACGATCTGATGGCGCACGAGCGCGAAACGCAGGCGCTGGCGCAGGTGATGGGGCGTCTGGGCTGGGATCAGGAAACCATGATGCCCCGTGGTGCAGCCCCCCAGCGCGGCGAGGAAATGTCTGCCATGGAGGGTGTGCTGCACGCCCGCCGCATGAACCCGCGGATCGGCGAATGGCTGGAAAAGATCGACGCGGAGACGCTTGACGATGTGGGCCGCGCCAACCTGCGCCACATCCGCCGCAGCTTTGACCGCGCCAGCAAGGTGCCGTCGGCGCTGGCGGCACGGATCGCGCGCGTCACGTCAGAGGCGCAGGGCATCTGGGCCGAGGCCCGCGCCGACAACGATTTTGCCGCTTTTGCACCGACGTTGACCGAGGTGCTGTCGCTGAAACGCGAGGAAGGCCAAGCGTTGGCAGGGGGCGGAGACGTCTATGACGCCATGTTGCAGGACTACGAACCCGGTGCCACGGGTGCCGGGATCGAAGCGATGTTCGGGGCCCTGCGCCCTGAACTCACCCGTCTGCGCGCCGCCGTGCGCGAGGCCGAAGCGCCGCCGCAGTTGAGCGGCAGTTTCGATGAAGGCGCTCAGATGAAACTGACGCGGCAACTGGCCAAGACCTTTGGCTATGACATGAGCATGGGGCGCGTGGACAAGGCGGTGCACCCGTTCTCGTCGGGCTCCGGCCTTGATGTGCGCATCACCACCCGGACCAATGAATTTGATCCGTTCAATTGCTTCTATTCAACGATCCACGAGGTCGGACATGCCGCCTATGAACAAGGGATCAGTCGAGAATACCTGCTGACCCCGCTGGGCAGTGGTGTGTCGATGGGCGTGCACGAAAGCCAAAGCCGGATCTATGAAAACCAGTTGGGCCGCAGCCGCGCCTTCACCGGATGGCTTTTCGGTCAGATGAAAGAGGCATTCGGGGATTTCGGCGTCGCGGACGAAGACACGTTCTACCGCGTGGTGAACCGCGTTTCTGACGGCTATATCCGCACCGAGGCGGACGAATTGCAGTACAACCTGCATGTCCTGCTGCGTTTCGATCTGGAGCGCGCGCTGGTCAGCCACGATCTGCAGGTCAGTGATCTGGAAGCGGCCTGGAATGACCGTTTCAAAGCGGATTTCGGTTTTGCCGTCGACAAGGCGTCGCATGGCGTGTTGCAGGACGTGCATTGGTCCGTCGGCTTGTTCGGGTATTTCCCGACCTATTCGCTGGGCAATGTCTATGCGGGTTGTCTGCACGACGCGATGCGCCGCGATTTGCCTGATCTGGATGACGAATTGGCAACAGGTGTCACCGCTTCCGCGACCGGATGGCTGCGTGAGAACGTGCAGCGCCACGGGGGATTGTTCGAGGCCAGGGAGGTGATTAAAAAGGCGATCGGCGCAGAACCGGACGAGTTGCCGCTGCTTGCCTACCTGGAGAAAAAGTTCGGGGATCTGTACGGAATTTGACGATCTGGCGCTGTTGGTACGACGGTTTTAATAATGAGGTATTCATCTGGGTGTTGCTGAGAATTTTTCGTGGTGGCCACCAGTTAGCACCATTGGGATCGGCTTTCCATTCTGTCACGGGCTCCTTTAGCGCAGACGTCCCACGGAGCCTTCCGTGTGTCACCAAACGCGGTTCCGAAAACTTGTAAGAGATCCGTTTGGACGAGGCAATTTCGCTTGCTGTCAAGCAAACCCAATGTCTTTGAGCACGGACATCAAAGTTTCAAATGTGGCAACAGCAATGAAATTTTTGGCCCGAACCGACCTATTCCGGTTCGGCCATTGTACCATCTTCACCCGTGCCCTCATCCCCCTGATCGGCGATCCAGGCGACGCTGACGACAACTTCGTTCTTTCCGGTGTCGAATACCTTGACCCCACCCGCGCTGCGCGAGCGGAAGGAAATCCCTTCTACGGGGACACGGATCGACTGCCCCTTGGACGTGGCAAGCATGATCTGGTCGTCGATCTCGACCGGGAAGGAGGCGACGATGTCACCCCCGCGCATGGCCTTGTCCATCGCCGTCACACCCAGACCGCCGCGACCGCGCACGGGATAGTCATGGCTGCTGCTGAGTTTTCCGGAGCCCTGGGCAGTGATCGTCAGGATCAGATTTTCGGCTGCGGACATTTCGACATAGCGCTCGTTGGTGAAATTCGGGTCCGCCGGGGCGGCTTCCTCGTCATCCTCCGTCGCCTCATCGGCCAGTCCAGCCATCGCGCGGCGCATCTTGAGGTAGGCTGTGCGCTCCTCGGACGTGGCATCGAAGTGCCGGATGATCGACATCGAGACGACCTTGTCGTCGCCATTCAGTTTCACACCGCGCACGCCCACTGACGCGCGGCTGTTGAACACGCGCACGTCCGTCGCAGGAAAGCGAATGGCACGGCCCGAATTCGTGACCAGCATGACATCATCGTCATTGGATGCGATGCGGGCGTTGATCAGCGTCGTGTCAGCATGTTCGTCTTCGAACTTCATGGCGATCTTGCCGTTCCGCATGACATTGGTGAAATCCGACAGCTTGTTGCGGCGCACGGTGCCAGCAGAGGTGGCGAAAACCACCTGCAGATCGTCCCATTCCTCCTCGTCCCGGTCCACCGGCATGATGGCGGCGATCGACACGCCAACCGGGATTGGCAGGATATTGACGATCGCCTTGCCCTTGGACGTGCGACCGCCCTGCGGCAGGCGCCAGGTCTTGAGTTTGTAGACCATTCCGTCCGTCGTGAAGAACAGGAGTTGCGTGTGTGTATTGGCGACGAAAAGCGTCGTGACGACATCCTCTTCCTTGGTGGCCATCCCCGACACGCCCTTGCCACCACGGCGTTGGCTGCGGAATTCGACCAGAGGCGTGCGCTTGATGTAGCCGCCGGAGGTGACCGTCACGACCATGTCCTCGCGCGCGATCAGGTCTTCATCGTCCATGTCACCGGACCAATCGACAATCTCGGTGCGGCGCGGCACGGCAAAGAGGTCTTTGCATTCCTGCAACTCGTCCGAGATGATCGACATGATCCGCTCACGCGATCCCAGAATCTCGAGGTATTCCTTGATCTTGCCGGCCAGTTCTTCCAATTCGTCGGTGACTTCCTTGACGCCCAGTTGCGTCAGACGCTGCAGCCGCAGATCGAGGATGGCGCGGGCCTGAATTTCGCTGAGGTTGTAGGTGCCGTCGTCATTGGCCGTATGGGTCGGGTCGTCGATCAACGCGATGTAGGGCAGAATGTCCTGCGCGGGCCAGCGGCGGGTCATCAGCTTTTCGCGGGCCTCTCCTGCATCAGCGGAGGACCGGATGGTGGCGACGATTTCGTCGATGTTGGTCACGGCCACGGCCAGACCGCACAGGATATGGCTGCGGTCACGGGCCTTGCGCAGCAGGAAGGCGGTCCGGCGGGCGACGACTTCTTCGCGGAAGTCGATAAAGCAGGTGAGGAACCGGCGCAGGGTCAGTGTTTCGGGGCGGCCGCCGTTCAGGGCCAGCATGTTGCAGCCGAAATAGGTCTGCATGGGCGTGAAGCGGAAGAGTTGGTTCATCACCACCTCCGCCGTCGCGTCGCGCTTCAGTTCCACCACCACACGCACGCCGTTGCGGTCGGATTCGTCCTGCACATGGGCGATGCCCTCGATCTTCTTGTCGCGGGCGGCCTCGGCGATGCGTTCGATCATCGTGGCCTTGTTCACCTGATAGGGGATTTCGTCGATGACGATCGCCCAGCGGTCCTTGCGGATCTCTTCGACCCGCGTCTTGGAGCGGATCACGACGGACCCGCGCCCTTCAAGGTAGGCTTTGCGCGCACCCGAACGGCCCAGCATGATGCCGCCCGTGGGGAAATCGGGGCCGGGGATATAGTCGATCAATTGCTCCGAGGTCAGGTCAGGCTCTTCGATCAGCGCGAGACAGGCGTCGATCACTTCGCCCAGATTGTGAGGCGGAATGTTGGTCGCCATGCCGACGGCGATGCCGCCCGCACCATTGACCAGCATGTTCGGGAAGCGGGCAGGGAGAACGGTTGGCTCCTGCTGCTTGCCATCGTAATTGTCCTGAAAATCGACGGTATCCTTGTCGATGTCGGCCAGCAGATAGGCCGCGGGCTTGTCCATCCGCACTTCGGTGTAGCGCATGGCGGCGGCATTATCGCCGTCCATCGAGCCGAAGTTGCCCTGACCATCCAGCAGCGGCAGCGACATCGAGAAATCCTGCGCCATCCGAACCAGCGCGTCATAGATCGCGCTGTCGCCATGCGGGTGGTACTGGCCCATCACATCGCCCACAGGGCGGGCCGACTTGCGATAGCTCTTGTCGTGGGTATTCCCGGTCTCGTGCATGGCGAACAGGATGCGCCGGTGCACGGGTTTCAGACCGTCCCGCAGATCCGGGATCGCCCGGCTGACGATGACCGACATGGCATAATCCAGATAGGACGTGCGCATCTCGTGTTCGATGGTGACCGAGGGCCCGTCATAGACATACTTCTCGGGCAGGTTTTCATCATTGTTTTCAGGTGTTTCTGGCGTATCGCTCACGTGGTGTGCTCTGCTCTTTGGGACGCTCTATATATAGCGGTTTTTATAGCAGAGAGCGGAGATAAGGTGCAATGGCTGTGGCCTCCCTGCATCGGTGAAACCCTCTGAGGTGGTCCAACTTTCTGTTTTCATTGAAAAGTAAATGTTTTGTGACAGGCTTCAGGTGCAGCAGCAAATGAGGAGGTTGAAATGACCCCATCCGAGACCGAGTTGATGCTACGAGGCTATGGGCTGACCACGGCAGAGATCTTTTATCGCATGCCCGATTATACCCATGTGCTGAACAGCTATATCTGGCAGGACTATGATCTGGCGCCGGATCATCCGAAACTGTTCGAATTTGTCGAGTTCTGGCAGACCAAGCTGGACGGGCCATTGCATTCGGTGCGTTTTACCCACCGCAAGTTGCTCAGTTCGGGCGAATGGCAAAACCAGGTGGGCGAGTTCACACTGCACTGATGCCGCAACGTCGGGTGATTTTTTGCAAGCCACCGGCGGGACAGTCGGGTTAGGCTCTTCTCGAATGAGGGGAGTCCTGACATGCAGCGCATTCTGGTCGAGCAAAAGAAGATCACGCAGACCCAAGTGGACGACGTCGCAGCCGGCGAACTTGCACCGGGACAGGCGCGGCTGACGCTGGAAAGCTTCGCACTGACTTCCAACAACGTGACCTATGCCGCGTCGGGCTTTGCCATCGGCTACTGGCAATTCTTTCCGTCCGGGGTGGCGGGGCAGGGCATCGTCCCGGTTTGGGGGGTGGCACGGGTCGTCGAAAGCCTTGCCGATGATCTGAGCGTCGGCACGCGGCTTTACGGGTTTTACCCGATGGCAGACGAATTGGTCATGACGCCAAAAGTCTCCTCGCGCGGGAATGTGACGGATGTCGCGGACCACCGGCGTGAATTGCCCGCTGTCTATAACAGTTACATCCCGGTCGGAGATACGACACCCGAACAGGATCACCTGCGCGCCCTGTTGCAGCCGCTTCTGGCCACGTCCTATCTTCTTTCTGACTGGTTGGACGACAACGCATACTTCGGGGCGGATCAGATCATCGTCGGCAGCGCATCCTCGAAGACCGGGCTGGGCCTGTGCAAGTATCTGGCGGAAGACGCGAACCGGAACTTCAGGATTGTGGGTCTGACATCGGAAGGAAACCGCAGTTTCGTTGAAGGGTTGGGCGCCTGCGATCAGGTCTTGAGCTACGACCAGATCGGCGACCTGGCGCAGGTGCCGTCGGTCTATGTGGATATGTCTGGCAATGCGCAGGTCAAGGCGACGCTGCATGCCCATCTTGCGGCGCAGCTGAAACATTCCGCCGCAGTCGGGATCAGCCATTGGGAGGCGTTCAATCCCGGTCAGGCGCTGGAAGGAGTCAAACCCGTGTTCTTTTTCGCGCCCGCGCAGATTGCCAAACGGCGCGAGGAATGGGGACCGGGAGAGATAGACCGACGGATCAACGAGGCATTCGTCAGGCTGGCCGATCAGGCGTCGGAATGGCTCACCCTGCGCGTGCATCAGGGGTTGCAGGCTGCTCCCGCAGTCTATCAGGCGCTGGCAGAAGGCACATCAGACCCGCGCGAGGGGCATGTCGTTCGGGTGTGACTTGTCCGATCAGAACTTAAGCAGAGCAGCTTGCCCCGCCCAGCACGCAAAATTTTGCACAATGCGGATGATTGAGCGATACGTCACGCTCGGCTTCCGCCAGCGTCGCGCCCAGCTCGAATTCGGGCGAATAGGGCAGCAGTGTACAGGCCAGAACGGCAGGCTTCTCCGCCCCCTTGCGCTTGACCACCATGCGCGAAGACGAACACATGACCGCATCCGGCGATGTGTCGAGAATACCCCAGCAGGCAGTGGTGATTTCAGGCACCTCGACGTTCTCGTCCATCTCGGGAAACAGCACGGTCATGCCGGGATTGGCCGCGTCGATCTTGAACCCGTGTTCGGCATAGAAGGCGGCATAGCCAGCGCGGCTGTCCGCATCGCTGTCGCCAAAGACGGAGCGGCCCGCGACGGCCATGCGAAATCCGTTGTCCCGCAGCCATGCCATGCCTTTCAGGGTCTTGTCGAAAGCACCTGATCCACGTTCCGCATCGTGCAGATCGGCGCGGTAATGGTCGACCGAGACGCGCAGCGTCAGTTTGCCCGGATAGTCGGCGTTCAACCGCAAGAGCCCGGCTTGCATGGTCTTGCGCATCATCGGGCGCATTGCGTTGGTCAGAACCAGAACGTCATAGCCGCGCGCCAGCGATGCCTCCAGAATATCAATCATCTGCGGGTTCATGAAGGGCTCGCCACCGGTAAAGGCGATCTCTGTCACAGGCCAGGCGCGGACGACCAGCTGGTCAAGGTAGTCGCAGACCTCATCCGCCGTGATATAGACGAGGGCGTCATTGGTGGGGCTCGACTCGATATAGCAGTTCACACATTCGATGTTGCAGAGCGTCCCGGTGTTGAACCACAGCGTCTTGGGATTGCTGAGCGCCACGGTCGCGCGCGGCTCTCCCTTTGCCGTCACGGCCGGGTCTTGAAACTTGCCGGCGTTGGCTTTGGTGGGCCCGCTTTCCAGATCTTTCATGCCTGCTCCTTGCTGCGTGTCTTTTCGCCGGGATTACACTTGTGTCACTCGGCTGCATGTATTTCAGTGTGCTAAGGCATGGCGGCAGGCTTGAAAAGGTCCGGGGTGAGGTCAGGCACGGTCTTGTGATGCGTGCAAATATCAATATGGTAGCGCTAACATAAATCCGTGAAAGCAGGACGACAGATATGGCGAACGTACATGAAGGGATGCCGCGCATGGTCTCACGGGTCATCCCGGTCGATCCATTCGATCTGGTGATCTTTGGTGGCACGGGCGATCTGGCGCGGCGCAAGATCCTGCCGGGACTGTTTCGCCGGTTCATTGCCGGTCAGATGCCGCCGTCGGCGCGGATCATCGGTGCCGCACGGACAGAGATGGACAGCACCGGCTACCGTGAAATGGTCGCCGAGGCGATTGCGGAATTCGGCACCTTGACCGAGGTGCCGGATGACAAGCTGGAGGAGTTTCTGGCGCAGGTGTCCTATGTCGCGATTGACGCGCGGGGAGAGGATGGCTGGGCCGATCTGCAGGAAATCATGAAGGGCACCGAACGGGTCGAAGCCTATTACTTCTCCGTCTCGCCCGCGCTTTTCGGTGATCTGGCGGAGCGTTTGCAGCAGTGGGGCATGGCCGATGAACAGGCACGGATCGTCGTCGAGAAACCCTTTGGCCACGATCTGAAAACCGCGCAGGCTTTGAACGCCACGCTGGCCAAGTATTTCAACGAAAAGCAGATTTACCGGATCGACCACTATCTGGGCAAGGAGACAGTGCAAAATCTGATGGCCGTCCGTTTCGGCAACATGCTGTTCGAGCCGCTGTGGAACGCGCAATATGTCGATCACATCCAGATCACTGTGGCCGAAACCGTGGGCGTGGGCGGGCGCGGCGAATATTATGACAAATCGGGTGCCATGCGCGATATGGTGCAGAACCATCTGATGCAGCTTTTGTGCCTGATCGCGATGGAGCCACCGGCGCGGTTCGACCCCGACGCGGTGCGCGACGAAAAACTGAAGGTGATCCGCGCGCTGGACCCTGTGCTGCCGCATCATATCATGCGGGGACAATACGCGGCAGAGCCGGGCCATGAGGCCGAACATCCAAACTACCGCGATGCCGTGGGCGATCCACGCTCCAAGACCGAAAGCTTCATCGCGTTGAAAACCCACATCAGCAACTGGCGGTGGGCGGGCACACCGTTTTACCTGCGCACCGGCAAGCGCATGTCGGCGCGGTCCTCCGAAATCACCGTGGTGTTCAAGGAAACCCCGCACAGCATCTTTGCCGAGGATGCAGGCCAGCACCGCAATGTCCTGTCGATCCGGCTGCAACCCAACGAGGGCATCACGCTGGGCGTGACGATCAAGGAACCGGGGCCGGGGGGGATGCGTCTGATCGACGTGCCCCTGGACATGAGTTTCGCCGAAGCGCTGGGTCAGGACGCCGAACAGGTCGATGCCTATGAACGGCTGATCATGGATGTGATCCGGGGCAACCAGACCCTGTTCATGCGCGGCGACGAGGTCGAGGCGGCCTGGGCCTGGACCGACCCGATCATTCAGGGCTGGGAAGCGCGCGGCGAGGTGCCCAAATTCTACGACAGCGGTTCGGACGGGACGACCGATTCCCACGAATTGATGCGCCGCGACGGGCGCGAATGGCGAAAGGTGGCTCCATGAACTTCAAATCCTATCCCGACCGCGAGATGCTGGTGATGAGCGTCGCCAACATCCTTGCCGGAGAGTTGCGCAAATGTCTGGGCCAGCATGACTTCGCGTCCTTCGCCGTGCCGGGCGGCACCACGCCCGCACCCATCTTCGAACTGATCCGCGAGGCGGAACTGGACTGGGGCAGGGTGCATGTTCTGCTGACAGACGAGCGCTGGGTGGACGAAGACGATCCCGCATCCAACGCTGCTTTGGTCAAGACCCATCTGTTGCAGGACCGTGCCGCCGCCGCCCCCTTCATCCCCTATTACCGCGCTGGCAAGACCGCCGAAGAAGGCTGCGCCGAGGTCGCGGACACCCTTGCCGGAGAGTTGCCGTTGTCGCTTCTGGTGCTGGGCATGGGCGCCGACATGCACACCGCGTCGCTGTTTCCCGGCGCGAAAGGCACCGCTGCCGCGTTCAAGGGCAATGCGCCGCTGCTCTGTCCGGTGCATCCCGACACCACCGACACCGCCCGCGTCACGCTGCCGGCCCATGTGCTGACAGGCGCGATGTCCACCCATGTGGTGATCTTTGGCGATGACAAACGTGCCGCTGTCGAACGCGCGCAAACCCTGCCGCCCGAAGAGGCCCCGATCGCGGCCGTTCTGGGCAGCGCAACCGTACATTGGGCCGCATGATGAAGATCTGGGACAGCCTCAAGAGCCGCCATGCCGCCCTCGAAGACCGCCCGCTGCTGGCGCTGTTCGAAGATGAGGGCAGGGCAGACGATTTCACCGTCCGCACGCAGAGCATGGCGCTGGATTATGCAAAGACCAACATCGACCGCGACACCCGCGCCGACCTGATCGCCCTGGCCGAAGGGGCTGATCTTGCCGTGAGGCGCGACGCGATGTTTCGGGGCGACACAATCAACCAGACAGAAGGCCGCGCCGTGCTGCACACGGCGCTGCGCAATCTCGATGGTGGTCCGGTGATGGTGGACGGTCACGACGTGATGCCGGGCGTGCGAGAGACGCTTGCAAGAATGCGCAGCTTTGCCGAACAGGTGCGCGAAGGCGCGATCACGGATGTGGTCAACATCGGAATCGGTGGATCAGACCTTGGCCCCGCAATGGCCGTCGCGGCACTTGCACCCTACCATGACGGACCGCGTTGCCACTTCGTGTCGAATGTCGACGCTGCGCATATCGCCGACACCCTGCGCGGGCTGGACGCGAAAACAACATTGGTGATCGTCGCGTCCAAGACGTTCACCACCATCGAAACCATGACGAACGCCCGGACCGCACGGGCCTGGATGATGGATCACGGCGGCGATCCGATGGTCCAGTTTGCGGCGCTCAGCACCGCCGCGGACAAGACAGCGGATTTCGGCATCAAGGCGGATCAGGTTTTCGGTTTCGAGGACTGGGTCGGCGGACGCTATTCCGTCTGGGGACCGATCGGTCTGTCGCTGATGATCGCCATCGGTCCCAAAGGGTTCGATGCCTTCCTGCGTGGAGCGCAGGCGATGGACCAGCATTTCCGGATCGCAACCTTGCTTGAAAACATGCCGGTGATGCTGGCGCTCGTCGGCATCTGGCACAACCAGATTTGCGGCTATGCCACGCGTGCGGTGCTGCCCTATGATCAACGGCTGGCGCTTCTGCCGCCCTATCTGCAACAGCTTGAGATGGAATCGAACGGCAAACGTGTGCAGATGGACGGGTCAGCGACCGATCATCACACCGGACCGGTGGTCTGGGGGGCGGCAGGCACCAACGGGCAGCACGCGTTTTATCAACTCATCCACCAGGGCACGCGGGTGATCCCCTGCGAATTCATGGTCGCGGCCAACGGGCACGAGCCGGAACTGGCACACCACCATCATCTGCTGGTGGCCAATTGTCTGGCGCAATCCGAAGCCCTGATGCGGGGCAGGTCGCTGTCGCAGGCGCGCAAGCTGATGGCGGCCAAGGGGCTCGACGGGGCGGAACTGGAACGGCAGGCGGCGCACCGGGTGTTTCCGGGCAACCGGCCCTCGACCACGCTGGTCTACGAACGGCTCGATCCCTACACGCTGGGCCAGATCATCGCACTCTATGAACACCGCGTCTTTGTCGAAGGGGTGATCCTTGGGATCAATTCCTACGACCAATGGGGGGTGGAACTGGGCAAGGAGTTGGCAACATCTCTGCAGCCGGTCGTTGAAGGAACGGCAGGGACCGAAGGCAAGGACGGATCGACCGCGTCACTGGTCGAATACCTGATCAGGCATCGCGATACCTGACGGGCCGGCTGGGCCTACACGACCATGTCGTAGGTCACCCACATCGTGCGGGTGGCGACCTTGTCGTAAACTCCCCGCCCGCGATAGTTGTCATCCGCGGTGATCCAGCGCACCTTGGGCCAGCCCTTTTTGCGCGCGACGTCTGCCACCGCTTCGATCAGGGCATCCGCGGCACCCGTTCCACGCGCCGCCGGATCGACGAAGATATCATCCAGAAAACCGTTGGTCGTCGCCATCAGGCAGCTGACGTAGGGACGGTAATGGGTAAGACCGATCAGCTTTCCCGATGCGTCTTCTGCCACGAAACCGTTGCTGCCGTGGTCCGGGTCCATCAGCCAGCCCCAGACGGTATCGCGCATTTCGGCGGACTGCTCGACCTTGTAGAACCTGGCATACCCTTGATAGAGCGTGTCCCACGCGCTGCGGTCCTCGGCTGCGACGGGTCTGATCGTGACACTCATGGGCTTATCCTTCAAATGCTGCGCCATCGACCGTTTCGAAACGGCTGCGTATGGCGGGGGGGATGGGAAATTTCTCTGGCCCGTCGGGATGCAACAGGACCATCACGCAATCGAATGTCGCCCGCAGGGTGCCACCAGACCAGATCTGCTGGTTCAGCGTATAGGACGTGTTGCGAAACGCGACGCAGCGGCAGGTGGCGATGTAATCCTCATCCATCTTGACCTCCTCGCGGAAGTGGATCGTGCCCGACCGGATCACCGTGCGCGGCATCGTTCCCGTCCGGTCCACCGGCGACAGACCCCATTCCTGACCGTAGCGAACGCGCAGCCTTTCGAACCACTCCATGTAGACCTTGTTGTTGACGTGCTTCAGCACATCCAGTTCCGAATAGCGCACCCTGTCGGCGATCGCGAAAGGCTGGACGGGGTCGACCCCCGCGACTGCCTGCTGGGCGGGGCTGAGGGGTGTCAGGTAGACAAGGCTCACGTAAAAATCCTTTGACGGGGCAGGTTTGGGCCGCACCCTGACGTTAGGTTCATCACCTGTCGCTTGCAAGACCGCGCCGCATTGTCCAATCTGCCCCGAAACACCCCCGGAGGAGGACCCCACATGCTTGGCCAGATGATGTCGCAACCCCTGCTGATTTCCAGCCTGATCGCCCACGCCGAACGATACCACTCAGGTGGCGAGATCTTTTCGGTCAACACCGGCGGTGGGGTCGAGGAGACAACCTGGGGAGAGGTGGCCGCCAACGCCCGCAAGCTCGGCTCCGCGCTGAGCAAGCTGGGGCTGGAGCCGCAGGCACGCTGCGGCACGATTGCATGGAACAATCGCCGCCATCTGGAAATCTACTTCGGCGCACCGGGTGCGGGGTTTGTCTGTCACACCATCAACCCGCGCCTGTTTCCGGAACAGCTGGTTTATATCCTCAACCACGCAGAGGATAAGGTCCTGTTCATCGACGCCACCTTTGTCCCGCTGATCGCCGCGATCCGCGACAAGCTGGAGCATCTGGACCACATCGTGCTGATGGAATCCGAGGTGGGCGATGCGGGTGACAAGCTGCCGGGGATCATGGCCTACGATGATCTGCTGGCCACGGGCGATGCCGATTACGCATGGCCCGACATGGACGAATTCACCGCCTCCAGCCTGTGCTATACCTCCGGCACCACGGGCAACCCCAAGGGCGTTCTCTATTCACACCGCTCCACCGTGCTGCATTCCTTTGGCGTCAACATGACCGACAGCATCGGCATTTCCGCTGCCGACGTTGTGTTGCCGGTGGTGCCGATGTTTCACGTCAACGCCTGGGGTGCGCCCTATGCCTGCGCCATGAGCGGTGCGCGTCTGGTGATGCCGGGGCCGGGGCTGGACGGCCCGTCGCTGGTGGGTCTGATCGACACCTACAAGGTTTCCATCGCGCTTGGCGTCCCGACGATCTGGCTGGGTCTTCTGGGGGAGGCCAAGAAGTCCGGCTCCAAACTCGAAAGCCTCAAACGCACCGTGGTCGGCGGGTCGGCCTGTCCCCCCTCCATGATCACGAAGTTCCGCGAGGAACACGGCGTCGATACGGTTCACGCCTGGGGCATGACGGAAATGTCGCCGCTGGGATCGGTGAACAAGCCTCTGGCCAAGCACTTCGATCTGCCCATCGAAGAACAGCACAAGCTGCGCGAGAATCAGGGGCGTCCGGTCTTTGGAGTGGAGCTTGAAATCCTCGACGACGACGGCAACCCGCTGCCGCACGATGGCAAGGCACAGGGCGATCTGGTCACGCGCGGGCACTGGATTTCGGATTCCTACTTCCGGAAAACCACCGAAGAAACCCTGACCAACGGCTGGTTCGATACCGGAGACGTGGCGACGATGGACCCTGACGGCTACGTCACGATCAAGGACCGCTCGAAAGACATCATCAAATCGGGCGGCGAATGGATCAGCTCGGTCGAGTTGGAGAATATCGCAATCGGCCATCCGATGCTGTCCGATGCCGCCGTGATCGGTGCGAAACACGCCAAATGGGATGAACGCCCGGTTCTCGTGGCGGTCAAGGCGGAAGGTCAGGATCCGTCCGAGGAGGAAGTGCTCAGCGTTTTCGAAGGCAAGATCGCCAAATGGCAGGTGCCGGACAAGGTCGTCTTTACCGACGTGCTGCCGCGCAACGCGACCGGCAAGGTGCTCAAGCGCAATCTGCGTGACGAGTTCGGCGATGTGCTGATGGGCTGACCGAGACCTGAGCCAGAACGGTTCGGACGAACGGATCAAACAGAGCGCCTGTCCCATTGTGCCAAAGCGCAGGATAGGGCAGGTGCAAAAAGCCGTGTGCGACGCGGATAACCGGGGGCCGAAACGGCGGCCCGCGTCAAACTCAACCGATGATCGGCAACGCTGGCATGACCACCCCTTCCTCCCCGCAATGGACCGGCTATGCCGCTGCCTGGATCATCGTTTTCGTCTGGTCGTTCTGGTTGATCGTCAGCCGCGTGGCGGAAGACAGTGGCCTCACCATCTATGATCTGGCAGCGCTGCGCTACGGGCTGGCCTGTGTGGTGGCCTTGCCGCTTTGCATCTATTACCGCGCCTGGGAAGGCCTGACCCTTCGGCAGATTGCCATCTTGTCGTTCATTCTGGGACCGATCTACATCATCTGCGTTTTCTCGGGTTTTCTGTTCGCACCCGCCGCGCATGGCGGCATTTTCATGAACGGCGTGCTGCCCCTGATCGGGATCATCATCGGTTTCGTGCTCTACCGGGCCATACCGGGGCCACGGCAACTCACGGGCGGCGTGCTCATTCTGGTCTCGGCCATCGTGCTGGCCTGGGATGGCAGCGCAACCTTGGTGGCGGGGGCCTGGAAGGGTGATCTGTTGTTCATCATCGGGGCGGTCTTTTTCTCAAGCTACATGATCCTGTCGGAGCGTTGGAAACCGCGCCCGATGCAGATCATCTTCTGCGGTACCGTGGTGAATGCAGCGCTTTATCTGCCGGTCTGGTTGCTGTTCCTGCCTTCCGGAATGGCACAGGCGCCCGCCGGTCCGTTTCTGCTGCAGGCGATCTATCAGGGGTTCGTGCCCAACCTGATCGGGTTGTTGTTCGTGGCCCATGCCTCGCGGACCATCGGCAACGGCAACACCGCCGTGATTCTTGCGGCGGTGCCTGCGGGCGGTGCGCTGCTGGGTGCCTTGCTGCTGGGAGAAACCTTTGGCTGGATCAGCATCACGGCGCTGATCCTGATGACACTCGGTCTGCTGATCGCCACACAAAGGCGCAAACCCGTCATACCGCCGTCCGTGGTGTGAAGACGCGGGGAGCCCCCGCCAGGCGCCCCCTTTGCCCTGCCGCTCACGCAGCCAGAAAGCTGTCCGCTGCACTTGTAGCTTGTTGTCTGCGCAGAAGATCGGGCACCGGCAGGAAACCCTCTGACGGCTTGAAGTCGGACAGCCGATACCCGCGTCCGGCGACCGTCTCGATCGCATTGCGCGGAGCGCCCGCGGCAGACAGACGGTTGCGGATGTGCGAAATGAACACATTGATCGTTTCGGGTGTGCCGTTTTCTTCGGTTCCATAAAGCTCCGCCATGATGACATGACGGCTGATGGAATAGGGCGCGCCAAGGCAGATCGTCTCGAAGATGTTGTATTGCGATTGCGTCAACTCGATCCGCTGCGGACCCCAATAGGCACGTCTTTCAGCCATGCGCAGCCGCATGGGACCAATGGTTACATTCGGACTTGCATGGCCCGAGCGCCGCGCCATGACCGCCCTGATCCGGGCGGCAATTTCCGCCCCGGACATGCCCGGCGAAAGCACATCATCGGCACCCTGGGCAAGCGCGCTGCATTGATTGAAAAGGGAACGCTCCCTGTCGAGCACGAAGATGCTCATGTTCCGGCTTTGCTGGCGCAACCGGCCAAGCGCCTTGAGCCAATCCATGTCCGGCAGACCGGTTTCCAGAATGACAACCGGACGGCCCAGAAGGTTCAGGGATTCGAAAAGATCCTCGCCGGTTTTGGCCCTTGTTATGAAAAGACCCTGTTCGCGCAGCTTCACATGAAGCAGGGCGGCGTCCCAACTTGTTTCGCTCATCAGCACTCGCATTGCGTATCCTCTTCGTGGAGGTGCGGGTCCTGAGGGCCGGTGGGCCTTTTCAGGTCCACACACATGGCTTTCAATGATCTACAAGAGCAGGGTTAGACCAGGCACTGACCTATGGGCAACATCATCCTGCAATCACGGTTAACGCCGCCCGACGGCGGAGAAGGGTAAGGAAAGGCCGGAAGGCCGTGGAGCGGGTAACGAGAATCGAACTCGTAACTAAAGCTTGGGAAGCTGCCGTGATACCTTTTCACCATACCCGCTCGGCTGTCCTCCGGGATATGGGCTGTCGCTCAGGCCGTCAAGCGGGTTTGGTTCCGGTGAAGAAATTGATGCTGGCCGGAATGCGGATACCTTCGGCGGTCTGGCAGGGCAAAAGCGCCTCTGTCAGGGCGTCGATCAGGGCGGCACGCTGATCTGCGTCCGCGTCATGATGCGTCAGGGCAAGGTGCGCCGGACCGATCTCGCACATCAGGGCGGCGACATCGGCACGGTCTCCGGGCGGCGTCAGGTCAAGTGCCACCACCTCCGACACAATCTCCGTCAGTCCCGCCCGCCTCAGAATCGCCACAACCGCGTCCGGATCACGCAGCGCAAAGGGACCGGGCGCGTCGGGATCGGATTTCGGCACGGGGCCAAGAACGTGTTTTGAAACGGCGGCGGGCAGGGTGAAATAGGGATTGTCCGGGATCGCGCCCCAGGTCGCAAAGACCATGCGGCCCCCCGAGCGCAGGGCCATCGCGATGTTGTTGAACGCGGCATTGACGTCGTCGAAGAACATGACACCGAAGCGCGAGAGGATGCAGTCGAAGCGACCTGCCTCGAACCGGTGCGTCTGGGCGTCGGCCAACTCGAAGGTCGCGGTATCGGCGGCCTCCGCACGGGCGCGGGCAACTGCCAGCAAGGTGGTCGAAATGTCGACCCCGGTCGCGCGCCCCTTGGGGCCAAGCAGGGCTGCGGCCTGCAACGTGCTGGTCCCGGCACCGCAGCCGATGTCCAGAACCTGCTCGCCGTTCTGAAGGTCCGCGCGTTCCAGAATGCCGTCAAGGACCGGCGCAAGGGTGAGGTCCATGGCTTCCATCCGTGCGACCCAGATCGGCCCTGCCTGATCGGTCCAGAAGGCCGCCTGGTCCGTGTTGGGTGCGCTCATGCCCGGCGCCTCCTTCTGCGTCCGGCACCGTCGGCCACTTCGCCGCCGCCCCCGGTGTTGAATGTCGCCGTCGGCAGGGTGACGATGGAATTGAGGATCGGGAAAGGCTCCACCGCGTTGGGGATGGCGGAGGCATTGACGAAATGTTCCTGAAAGCGCGGCTCGATCGCGGTTTCGATCTTGTGGATGTCGCGCACGGTCTGTTCGATCTCGGCCCGCGCGTCGGTGTTCAACAGCGCGATCCGGGCACCCGTTCCGGCGGCATTGCCGGCGGAAGTCACCTTGTCCAGCGGACAATCCGGGATCATGCCCAGAACCATCGCATGTTTGGTGCTGATATGTGCGCCAAAGGCACCCGCGAGCACCACGCGGTCAACCTTGTCCACGCCGAATTTGTCCATCAGCAGGCGCGCACCGGAATAAAGCGCGGCCTTGGCCATCTGGATTTCGCGGATGTCGCGGTTGGTGACGGTGATCACAGGGCCGCCATTGGCTGTGCCATCATAGACCAGATAGGAATTTGTGCGCCCGTCCGGGAATACCGCCGCCGATCCGGTCTGCTCGGCCGTGCCGATCAATCCCGGTGCGTCGACGATGCCGTGAATGCGCATCTCGGCCACCATCTCGATGATGCCCGACCCGCAGATGCCGGTCACACCCGTGGTCGCGATGGCCGCCGGGAACTCCGGATCGTCGGACCACAGGTCAGAGCCGATGACCTTGAAGCGCGGCAGCTTGGTGACCGCGTCAATCTCCACCCGTTCGATGGCACCGGGAGCGGCGCGCTGACCGGACGAGATCTGCGCGCCCTCGAAGGCGGGACCGGTAGGAGAGGAGCAGGCCAGCACTTTTTCCCTGTTGCCCAACAGGATCTCGGCGTTGGTGCCGACGTCCACGATCAAGACCAGATCGTCGGATTTGTCAGGTGCCTCCGACAGCGCGACTGCCGCCGCATCGGCGCCGACGTGACCGGCGATGCAGGGCAGAAGATACACATGGGCGGCGGGATGGATGTTCAGCCCCAGATCGGACGCCCGCAGCCGGATTTCATTGGAAGTGGCCAGGGCAAAGGGGGCCTGTCCCAGCTCAAAGGGGTCAATCCCCAGAAAGAGGTGGTGCATGACCGGGTTGCAGACAAATACCGCGTCCATGATGAGGGTCTTGTCGACCCCCCCGTCGATCGCGATCTGGTCAAAGAGCGCGTTCATGCCCTCGCGCACGGCGCGGGTCATTTCCTCGGCACCCGAGGCGTTCATCATGGAATAGCTGACCCGGCTCATCAGGTCTTCGCCGAAACGGATCTGCGGGTTCATCACGCCCGAGGACGCCACGACCTCGCCTGTCAGCAGGTCACACAGATGCGCCGCGATGGTGGTCGACCCCAGATCGACCGCAAGGCCATAAACCGTTCCTTCATAGAACCCCGGCCAGATGTGCATCAGCCGGTTGGGGTTCTCTTCGTCCCCCAGATGGACGGCGACCGTTACCTTCCAGCCCCCCTTGCGCAAGACGGGCTGCATGATCTTGAGGAAGGTGAGGTCTGCGGACATCGTCTCGAACTGCCATTGGTCACGCAGCGCGGCCTGCAGGCGTTCAAGGTCGCCGGACGGGTCGTGCATGTCCGGTTCGGCCACTTCGACATAGTACAGCTTTGTCGAAGGGTTCAGGATGATCTCACGCGCCTCCGCCCGTTTGCGCACGACCTGCTTGTGGACCTGGCTTTCGGCAGGCACGTCGATCACCACATCGGCCTGCACGGTCGCCTGACAGCCCAGCCTGCGGCCTTCGGCCAGCCCGCGCTTGTCCTTGTAGCGTTGCTCGACGCTGTTCCATTCAGAAAGAGCGCCCTCGCGCACCGTCACGTTGTGCTTTGAGAACTCGCCGTAGCTTGGCGTGATCTGGCATTTGGAACAGATGCCGCGCCCGCCGCAGACCGAGTCCAGATCGACCCCCAATTGCCGCGCCGCCGTCAGGATCGGGGTGCCTGCGGCGAAATTGCCGCGCTTGCCGGATGGGGTGAAGATAACCAGTGGATCGCTGCTCATGACGCTGTTCCTTGCGAGATTTGCCGCACAATAGCGCGCGATGGGGCAAGCGCCAGTCATTGCACGGCAAGAAACGTGTCTTTACCGTCATTTAGAGCATATTGTCTTGCTCATAAGTCTCATGATCATGGTGAGGATATTGGGGGGAAAAGCCGCGATCCTCAGACAAGCGGGAGGAAGGGTTTTCCCGCCAGCGCCTGCGCGAACAAGACCCCCACGAAAGCGCAGTAAAAGGCCGCCGCCCCAAGCACGGCAGCCTTGCGCAACCGAGCGCCGGGCAGGGCGTATGCGGCCAACCCGATCAGCGGCAGCACATGCATCGCGTGGGTCGCAAAGAAATGCGCCACCCGCAGATCGCCCACCTCGCGCGACCATCCCATTACAGGCAGGACGGCACCCGACTGCGGTTCACCGATGAAATGTCCCGGCTGGCTTGCCAGAACCCCGGCGGTGGTCACGGTCAGGAAAAAGGTCAGGATCAGCGACACGCCGATGGCCAGTTGCAGTGGCGGATCGAGCCTGCTGTCAGGGTCACGCAGGATCGCCCAGCCCAACACAAGGCTCACGCTGGTCAATGTCACGGCAAAGATGCCCATCAAGCCGTAAATCGCCGCCATCGCAGCGGAACTGTCGTTGTAGTGGGACGCCGTCGCAAAGGCCGATGCGCCTGCGACCCAGAGGATTTCGGCAAGGCACATCACGCAAACGACCTGAACATAGATGCGAAAGCGCGCACTCTCCAGCAGCGCGGGTGGGGCCCATTGCGCATAGAATACGAGGCTGAGCAGATAGACCGCGAGGGCGATCTGGAATTTCACGGTTTTGAGCCAGACATTGGCACCGTCGAACAGCCGGTCATCGAGAGCGAGCGCGGGCAGGGTGATTGCCAGCGACAAGGCAAACAGCAGCCCCGTAAAGGCGAGCGTACGCTGCGACAACAGCCAATCAGCCCGCATGGTGCACCTTTGCGAATGTCATCCGGTGGGCCAGTCGAACACCCAGGAAAAGGACAAATCCGATAGGGCCGAACAGGAATGTCAGCAACAGGCAGGGCAAAACCAACCAGTGAGAGATGCCCTCGCGCTGCGCTGTCCGCACCTCCCACGCGCCGACGAACAGATCAAAGGCGAGGTAATGCAGCCACCCGGCCAAGGCGACGCCCGGCACGGTAAAGAGCAGCATGACATCTTCGAGAGATCCGAAACCGCCCGGTGCCTCAGCCCAGTTGGTCAGGATCAGCGCCCCGTAGGCAAGGCCGAGAAATGCGGGGATGAGAATGCCCGCGACCCATTGGGCACCGATACGGTGGAGCGGCGACAGAACCAGCGCAAGCCAGCCGAACAAGGCGACAGGTCCGCTCATCTCGAACAGGGTGTGGGCATCCATCTTTCCGCTCCATCTGGACAGCGTCAAGATAGCGATAGCTTGACATCTGGACAGTGTCAAGTTAGCCGATACCTCCAGCAATGAAACGGCAGTTCATGACGAAAAAAGAAGGGTACCACCACGGCGATCTGCGCAGCGCCTTGATCGCGGCGGGCGAATCAACCTTGCAGGAAGAAGGCATCGACGGGTTTTCGTTGCGGGCGGTGGCCCGCAAGGTGGGTGTCAGCCATTCTGCCCCGGCGCACCATTTCGGCGACGCGAACGGGCTGCTGGCCGCCATCGCCGCAGACGGATTTCGTCGTCTGTTGCGCGCGATGGAGAAACAGCA
Source organism: uncultured Alphaproteobacteria bacterium (assembly GCA_963799505.1). Lineage (GTDB taxonomy): Bacteria > Pseudomonadota > Alphaproteobacteria > Rhodobacterales > Rhodobacteraceae > Sulfitobacter. Next base: position 10,099 of record CAWCXM010000019.1, on the reverse strand, counting down.
TGTCGCCAGTGGTCCCGACGCACATGCGGCCTTTACCGGGTCCGGGGTCGGCTATGTGCTTTTCGCAACGGCGTCGCCGGCCACCTTCGGGCTGATGTTCAGCCCCTCGGACCTGCGCGCCAGATCGGCAGAGCTTGCCGAGGCCGAAGACGCCGCCTTCGAGCATCTGGCAAGCAATGTCGAGACACTGACAGGATGCAAGCGGGACAGTGAACCCAGGCTGATGCAGGATATTCTGGCCTGCTGGAGCATGGTGCACGGGCTGTCCGACCTGATGATCAGCGGCGCGTTGAAGCACCTGCAATCCCTGCCGGAGAACGAGCAGATCGAAACCTTCCGTGCCATCATATCGCGCACGGTCCCGTCCTCGCGGCCCTAGTCTGGGGATCGCCCCGGTGTCGCTGCTTCAGGTCACAACCGGCTGCGGGCGTGAAAGATAAATCCGAGGAAATTCAGCAGGATCTGAGCCGCCAGAATCGAGGTGGACCCGCTGGGGTCATAATCGGGTGCCACTTCCACCAGATCAATGCCGACAATCTCGTGCCGCTCCGCTGCGGCCTGCAACATCTCCAGCACCTCGTAGTAGAGGAACCCCCCGTGGGACGGTGTTCCGGTGCCGGGTGCGATGGAGGGGCAGAAAGCGTCGATGTCGATGGTCACATAAAGCCGCGCGCCGATCGGCACATGCGCCAGAACCCCGCGCACCCCCATCTCGCGGGCCTGACGGACCGAGATGATGTCTGAACCCATCGCACGGGCGTCATCGTAGCCTTCTTTGGCGGTTGAACTGACATTGCGGATGCCCACCTGCGTCAGCCCCGTGACGTAGTCACATTCCGCCGCCCGCCGCATGGGATTGCCGTGCCCGTGGCGCACGCCGTGGCGGACATCGACGAAATCGAGATGCGCGTCGATCTGCAGGATATGAATGTCGGCCTGACCGTCGAAAGCGCGGATGCAGGGAATGTTGATCGAATGATCGCCACCGATGACCACAGGCAGCGCACCTGCCTCCAGAATGGCGCGCACACCCGCCTCGATATTGGCGTGACTGGCTTGCGTGTCCGTATGCACGATGTCCGCATCGCCGATGTCCACGATGTTCACGTCACCGGGCAGATAGGTGACATCGTCCTCGTGATCGTAGGCACCGGCGTGACCGAAGCTGAACAGGGTGGAGGCTTCACGCACGCCGCGCGGCCCGAACCGCGCCCCCGCCCGGTACTGCGTGCCCGCATCGAAAGGCGCGCCCAGGATCGCGACATCCGCATCCAGCGCCGCCCAGTCGGGCTGATAAGGCCGCTTGCCGAACGTCGAAATCCCGACGAACGGCAGGTTCAACCGCCCCGCATCATATCCATGATCTGCCATCTTGCATCCCCCTTTTGCCCAAGCTTTCCCGAAAGGCCCGGCCAATACAAGCGCACGGACCAAAACGCCCTTTCCATCCAGAGGCGTCCATGAAATAGGAACTTGCCAAATGAAGCCATAAGCCAGAGGTGCAAAATGGAGATTCGTGAGGCCTTTACCTTTGATGATGTGTTGCTGGTGCCGGGGGCTTCTTCGGTGCTGCCCTCCACGGCCGATACCCGCACCTTCGTCACCCAGTCCATCGCTCTCAACATTCCGCTGCTCAGCTCCGCAATGGACACCGTCACCGAAGGCCGCATGGCCATCGCCATGGCGCAGGCGGGAGGCATGGGTGTCATTCACCGCAACCTGTCGGTCGATGACCAGTCCCGCGAAGTGCGGCGGGTGAAGCGGTTCGAAAGCGGGATCGTCTACAACCCGATCACGCTGACGCCCGATCAGACCCTCGCGGACGCCAAGGCCTTGCAGGACCGCTACAACGTGTCGGGTTTCCCCGTGGTGGACGAAATGGGCCGTGTCGTGGGCATCGTGACCAACCGGGACATGCGTTTTGCCTCTGACGAACGCACGCCGGTGAAGGTGATGATGACCTCCGACAACCTCGCCATCCTGCACGAACCTGCCGACCGTGGCGAGGCCCTCAGCCTGATGAAGGCCCGGCGGATCGAGAAACTGCTGGTGACCGACGGCAAGGGCAAGCTGACCGGGCTGCTGACCCTCAAGGACAGCGAGCAATCGGTGCTGAACCCGACCGCCTGCAAGGATGCGCTGGGCCGTCTGCGTGTTGCCGCGGCGACAACGGTGGGCGATGCGGGGTTCGAACGCAGTCAGGCGCTTGTGGACGCGGGCGTGGACATGATCGTGATCGACACTGCACACGGCCATTCCGAAGGGGTTGCCCGCGCCGTCGAGCGGGCCAAGACCCTCAGCAATGAGGTGCAGGTCGTCGCGGGCAACGTGGCCACGGGCGAGGCGACACGCGCGCTGATCGATGCGGGCGCGGACGCGATCAAGGTTGGTATCGGACCCGGTTCCATCTGTACCACACGCGTGGTTGCGGGCGTCGGCGTGCCGCAGTTGACCGCGATCATGGATTGCGCGGCGGCGGCGGGCGACGTGCCGGTGATCGCAGATGGTGGCATCAAGTTCTCGGGCGATTTCGCCAAGGCCATCGCGGCGGGTGCCTCCTGTGCGATGGTCGGTTCCATGATCGCGGGCACGGACGAATCTCCCGGCGAGGTGATCCTCTATCAAGGCCGCAGCTTCAAGAGCTACCGGGGCATGGGATCGCTCAGCGCGATGGCCAGCGGTTCTGCGGACCGGTATTTCCAGAAAGACGCGGCAAGCGACAAGCTGGTCCCCGAAGGCATCGAGGGGCAGGTGCCTTACAAGGGCAGCGCGAGTGCGGTGGTGCATCAGCTTGTGGGCGGTCTGCGCGCAGCGATGGGATACACCGGGTGCGCCACGGTCGCCGAGATGCGCAGCAACTGTCAGTTCGTCCGCATCACCGGTGCCGGTCTGAAGGAAAGCCATGTACATGACGTTCAGATCACCCGCGAAAGCCCGAACTACAGAGTGGGATAATGTTTTATATCAGAGTTTTAGGCGATACACCTAACCTGACGCTTCAACCATGACGCCGGGTGCCCGCGTTGCAGCGGCGATCGAAGTGCTGCACGATATGTCCGAAGGGCTCGCAGCGGAGCAGGCCCTGACTCGCTGGGCAAGACGCAGCCGCTTTGCCGGGTCCAAAGACCGTGCCGCGATCCGCGATCACGTATTCGACGTCCTGCGCAGCAAAAGGACGGCGGCCCACTACGGGCAGGGTCAGACGCCGCGCAGTCTGATGCTGGGCCTGCTGCATGCGCAGGGTCAGGATCTGGGCGCACTCTTCAACGGTGAAGGCCATGCGCCCGTCCCGCTCAGCGAAGCCGAAGCGGATTTCCCGCCCGAGCCGACCGATCCGGCCATTCTGTGGAACCTTCCCGACTGGCTTATCCCATTGTTCCAGAACGCGCTGGCCGGCGAAGCAGAGCAGGCGGCGCTCGCGTTGCAACACCGCGCCCCCGTTGTCTTGCGCGTGAACCAGGCCAGGACGGACCGCAGCGCGGTACAGGCGACCCTGGCCGAGGAAGGAATCGAGACCGCCATCAACAGCCTGTGCGACACGGCATTGACCGTGACCACAGGCGCGCGACAGATCCGCAATTCTGTCGCCTATGCGGATGGTCTGGTTGAGCTGCAGGACGCGGCCAGCCAAGCCGTCGTTGCGGCGCTGCCGGCAGGGGGACGGGTGCTTGATTTCTGCGCGGGCGGCGGCGGCAAGGCGTTGGCCATCGCGGCACAGCCCGATCGCCAGGTATCGGCCCACGACATCGACCCGCGCCGCATGGCGGACCTTGCGCCGCGCGCGTCCCGCGCCGGTGTTGAAATACAGATGCTCGAGACCGGAACGCTCGATCAACATGCGCCTTTCGACATCGTGCTTTGCGATGCACCCTGTTCCGGATCAGGTGCCTGGCGGCGCGCGGCGGAAGGCAAATGGACGCTCACACCGGCCCGTCTGGCGGAATTGCAGGGTGTTCAGGACAGCATTCTGGATCAGGCGGCACCGCTTGTCGCACCGGGCGGGACACTGGTCTACGCGACCTGTTCCGTCCTGGCCGAGGAAAACGAAACCCGCATTGACGCCTTTCTGGCCCGCCATCCGGAGTGGTCCGCACCCCGCTCCAAACGCTTCTCTATCAATGCGGAAGGGGATGGTTTCTTCTGGGCACACTTGATGCGCGATCCTTAACGTGCATACTCAACCCAAGCGCGCATTCACGGGTGGAATTAGGGACTGATTAACCCTTATCGCGCCTTACTGTGAACGATTCGCGCTTTTGGGGGACGTCTTGCAAGACATCGTTACGGCATCATCGCACAGACCACCGCCCGAGGCGCAGCGAAACATCCGCTGGACCCTTGCCATCGGCGTGTTTCTGGCAGCCTTGGCCGTTGTTGCCCCTTACCGAATGCTCAGCCTGGGTCTCGCAACCTCCGCCGCGACGCTTGTGGTGCTGGGATGCTTTGTCTGGCTGCGGCAGAACCGGATAGAGCGCAAAGCGGACTCCGATCTCGAGGTGATCGAGAGGTTCATCGCCTCTGACGGGACACCTAGCATCGTCTCCAGTTCGGAAGGTCGTATCCAGACCGCCAACCGTGCCGCGGGACAGCAATTCGATCTCTCGAAAAGCCCGACGCTTGCGGGACTGCTCGAAACCAGATTTGCCAATCCGGGCGGTATCCTCTTTCGGTTGCAAAGCCGCGCCAGCGCCAGCGGGTCAGCCCAGGAGGACGTGTTTACCCGAGATGGTCACATCCGGCTCAGCGTTCATGCGGTGGGAAGCGACCGGTACGTCTGGCGCATCGACCAGATCGCCGACCGCGCCGCACCCCGTGCCGCACAGGATACGCAGCAGTTGCCGATGATCATGGTCGGGCGCAACGATGCAATTCTGTTCATGAACGACGCGGCGCGCACCCTTGTCGGAAGCCGGGTGAAAGGATTGGACCGGATGTTCACGCACCTGCCCGTGACCCCCGGCGTTCCCTGTGACATCTCAACGACGGATGGATCGCGCAAGGTTCTTGTCGCGGAAGTTCAGGCCGGGGCTGGCCGCCGCGCGCTCTACTTGTTGCCGGTACCCGAAAGTGCACTGGAAACGCAAGGTTGGCAGGCGTTCGAGGATCTGCCGGTCCCGATGATCAAGGTCGCGCCGGACGGGACGGTTCAATCGTTCAACCGCATGGCCAGCAATCTGGTCGGCGTCGCGCTGGAAAAAGACGAGCATCTGTCCAGGGTGATGGAAGGTCTTGGCCGGTCGATCACCGATTGGATCAACGATACGCTGGCGGACAGATTGGTCCAGAAATCCGAATTCCTGCGGCTGAAACGGGCGGACCGTGAGGTCTTTGTGCAGGTGATTCTGAACCGGATCGTGGAAGACGGAAAGCCTGCCCTGATCGCCGTTCTTCACGATGCGACAGAACTGAAAACGCTGGAGGCACAGTTCGTGCAAAGCCAGAAGATGCAGGCGATCGGGCAGCTTGCGGGCGGCGTGGCGCATGATTTCAATAACCTGCTGACGGCAATCTCCGGCCATTGCGATCTGCTGCTTTTGCGGCATGATCAAAGCGACCCTGATTATGGCGACCTCATCCAGATCAACCAGAACGCCAACCGTGCGGCGTCGCTTGTGGGGCAGTTGCTGGCGTTCTCGCGCAAACAGACGCTGCGCCTCGAAACCATCGACATGCGCGACACGCTTGCAGATCTCACGCATCTGTTGAACCGTCTGGTCGGGGAAAGGATCACGCTGACCCTGAAACACGATCCTGTCCTGAAGCCGGTGCGCGCCGACAAGCGACAGCTGGAGCAGGTGCTGATGAACCTGGTGGTCAACGCCCGCGATGCGATGCCGGCCGGGGGCGAGATCAGGGTGACAACCGAATACGTCCAGCTTGCATCACCTCTGGAGCGGGACCGCGCAAGTGTGCCGCCGGGGGAATACGTGCTGGTGACGGTGGCCGATGACGGCAGCGGCATTGCGCCCGACATGCTGCAAAAGGTGTTCGAACCCTTCGTGACGACCAAACGCACGGGAGAAGGGACCGGCCTTGGTCTTTCCACCGCATACGGCATCATGAAGCAAAGCAACGGTTTCATTTTTGTCGATTCGATCCTCGACAAGGGCACCACCTTCAGCCTCTATCTGCCCGTGTATCAGACCAAACCCGTCCAGACCGCCACGCAGATCGCGCCCGCCGCCCCGAGCGTGCAGCAGACCGTGGATGGCGTGATCTTGCTGGTGGAGGACGAAGCCCCCGTCCGTGCCTTCGCCAGCCGTGCCCTGCGGCTGCGGGGCTACACCGTACTGGAAGCCGACAGCGCGGAGGCGGCCCTGAAAACGCTGGAAGACCAATCGCTGAGCATCGACGTCTTTGTCACCGATGTGGTCATGCCCGGCATGGACGGCCCGAGTTGGGTGCGCGAAGCGCTGAAGCGGCGACCGGATGTGCGGGTGGTCTTCGTTTCAGGCTACGCCGAAGACAGCTTTGGCGAGGAGCAATCCCGCATCCCCAATTCCGTGTTCCTGCCCAAACCCTTCTCGCTCAGCGATCTGACGAGCACGGTGCAAAGCCAATTGCACTAAGCCCCATGCGACCCTTCACGGGATCGACGCGTAAAGATCGAATTCCTCTGCGCACTTGCGCCTGAACCTCTCGGCCACGTCATCCGACAGCCTCAAGGGCATTTGCGGAGAGACATTCTCCCGCGTCAGGTTCAGCGTGACCTGAAGGCGGTCCTGCAGAAATTCCTGCAGCCGCGGCTGATCCTCGTAGCGAAAGAAATGGGTGACACCGGTGCCATTGGGCTGGGTTTTCATGAACTGGAACTGGCTGCCCACATCGGCAAAGCCCGGCTTGTCACCTTTCATGTAGGCCAGAACGAACTCATCGAAGCTGATGCCGAAGGTATTGTTGGGCTTGCCATCCATTAAAGGCCGCTGCCGGTAGCGATACCAGCTGCCGAGCCAGGAGACCGGCTCGCGCATGACAGCCATCACCTCGAGCCTCGCGTCGCAGACCTTTTCGAACATCGGACGGATGAATCGGTTGTAGCGATAGACCGGCGCGTGCTTCAGCATCGGCGGTTCCGAGATCACCATGTCCGCCCGCGAAGCCAAGGCCGCCTCATAGGCCGTCGTGCCGGTTTTGGGTACCGACAGAAACGCCAGACGTTCTTTATAGAAAACAAGCATTTGAACGCCCTTTTTTCGAAACTCACAGCTAATTCAATAGCGTAAACCACTTCTTAACCAAAGCGCGAAAAAGATAGCAGGGAAGATTTTAATTGAAATGTTCTGCTTTTGGTCTCATATGGAACAGAGGCAGAACAAAACCCGGTTCCCTGACAGCGATTGTGGAGGGCACCGCAGTATGACACTAAAGGAACAGGCACATGGCAACGGCAGATCTTTTGACAATGACAGATAAGAAATCAGCGGAAAAGCAAAAGGCGCTCGACAGCGCGCTGGCGCAGATCGAGCGGCAGTTCGGCAAGGGTTCGATCATGAAACTGGGGGCCGAAGGGGCCATTCAGGACATCACGGCCAGCTCCACCGGTTCGCTGGGCCTCGACATCGCGCTGGGGATCGGCGGCATTCCGATGGGCCGCATCGTCGAGATTTACGGGCCGGAATCCTCTGGCAAGACCACGCTGACCCTGCATTGCATCGCAGAACAGCAAAAGGCCGGCGGCGTCTGCGCTTTCGTCGATGCCGAACACGCGCTTGATCCGCAGTATGCGCGCAAGCTGGGTGTCGATATTGACGAATTGCTGATCTCTCAGCCCGACACGGGAGAGCAGGCGTTGGAGATCACCGATACGCTGGTTCGTTCCGGTGCCGTGAACATGATCGTGGTCGACTCGGTTGCGGCCCTGACGCCGAAGTCCGAGCTTGAAGGCGACATGGGCGACAGCAGCGTCGGCGTGCACGCGCGCCTGATGAGCCAGGCCATGCGCAAACTGACCGGCTCCATCAGCCGCACCCAATGCACCGTGATTTTCATCAACCAGATCCGTATGAAGATCGGCGTCATGTTCGGCTCGCCCGAAACGACGACGGGGGGTAACGCGCTCAAGTTCTATTCTTCCGTCCGGCTCGACATCCGCCGCATCGGGGCGCTGAAGGACCGCGACGAGGTTGTCGGCAACGCCACCCGCGTCAAGGTCGTCAAGAACAAGGTCGCACCGCCCTTCAAGCAGGTCGAATTCGACATCATGTATGGCGAGGGGATTTCCAAGATGGGCGAGCTGCTGGATCTTGGCGTGAAGGCCGGCGTCGTGGACAAGTCCGGCTCGTGGTTTTCCTACGGCGATGAACGCATCGGGCAGGGCCGCGAGAACGCCAAGCAGTTCTTGAAGGACAACGAAGCCATGGCGATAGAGATCGAAGACAAGATCCGCGCCGCGCATGGGCTGGATTTCAACGGCTCCGATAACGACGATGTGGACATACTCGAGGCCTGATTTGCCTTGCGGCAGAGCCTGCGCAGGGGCCACCTGACGCATGATAGGGGGCGCACCTGCCGGGTGCGCCTCTTTTCGTTTGCCGACCTGTGGACACCCACCCGCCTCGGGGCTATTTCTGGCGGAAACTTTGCCCCGGAAGGCCCAGAACATGAAGACGCTCAACGACATCCGCTCCACCTTTCTGTCCTACTTCGGCAACCAGGGGCATGAAATCGTGGCCTCGGGCCCGCTGGTGCCGCGCAACGATCCGACGCTCATGTTCGCCAACTCTGGCATGGTGCAGTTCAAGAACCTCTTCACCGGCGTTGAAACACGCGATTACGTGCGCGCCACAACGGCCCAGAAATGCGTGCGGGCGGGCGGCAAGCACAACGATCTGGACAATGTGGGATATACCGCGCGGCATCACACATTCTTTGAGATGCTGGGCAATTTCAGCTTCGGCGATTATTTCAAGGCCGACGCGATCGCCTTTGCCTGGGAGCTTCTGACGAAGGATTTCGGCATCGACCCCAACCGCTTGCTGGTCACGGTCTATCACACCGACACCGAGGCGGCGGAGATCTGGAAGAAAGTCGCGGGCCTGCCCGAAGAGCGCATCATCCGCATCGCCACGGACGACAATTTCTGGCGCATGGGGCCGACCGGTCCTTGCGAGACTTCTGTACCGAGATTTTCTATGACCATGGCGACTACATCCCCGGGGGCCCTCCCGGCACGCCGGAAGAGGACGGCGACCGGTTTATCGAGATCTGGAACATCGTTTTCATGCAGAACGAGCAGTTCGAGGATGGCTCTTGCGCCCGCTCGACATGCAATCCATCGACACGGGCATGGGGCTGGAACGCATCGGCGCGCTGTTACAGGGCCAGCACGACAATTACGAAACCGACACCATGCGCGCGCTGATCGAAGCGAGCGGCCACGTGCTGCACGTCGATCCATTCGGCGTGGGCAACGTGCATCACCGTGTCATCGCGGACCATCTGCGCTCGACCTCGTTCCTGATCGCCGATGGCGTGATGCCGTCCAACGACGGACGCGGATATGTACTGCGCCGGATCATGCGCCGGGCGATGCGGCATGCGCATTTGCTGGGGGCCAAGGATCCGCTGATACAGCTTGTACCGGCACTGGTGCGTCAGATGGGCAGTGCCTATCCTCGAAGCTCGGGGCAGGCCCAGAGCCTGATCACGGAAACCTTGAAACAGGAGGAAACCCGCTTCAAGCAGACGCTCGAACGTGGGCTGAAACTGCTGGAAGACGAAGTGGACGGTTTGGCGGAAGGGGTGGAATTGCCCGGTGCGGCGGCGTTCAAGCTCTACGACACCTATGGTTTCCCGCTTGATCTGACGCAGACGCGTCGCAAGAGCGGGTCGGGGTGTCGATACCGCTGGATTTGACGCGGCGATGGCCGAGCAGAAGGCCAAGGCGCGGGCCGCCCTGGTCGGGCTCGGGAGAGGCAGCCGACGCGACAGTGTGGTTCGACGTGGCCGACAAACATGGCACGACCGATTTTCTGGGTTATGAGTTGGAAACGGCCGAAGGTCAGATCGCCGCTGTCCTTGTCGACGGGGAACGCGCCGAGGTTGCCACGACGGGCGACGGCGTTTCAGATCGCTCTGAACCAGACGCCGTTTTACGCCG
>CAWCXM010000018.1:0-33696 GCA_963799505.1 uncultured Alphaproteobacteria bacterium | reverse complement strand
GAGAATCGAACTCGTAACTAAAGCTTGGGAAGCTGCCGTGATACCTTTTCACCATACCCGCTCGGCTGTCCTCCGGGATATGGGCTGTCGCTCAGGCCGTCAAGCGGGTTTGGTTCCGGTGAAGAAATTGATGCTGGCCGGAATGCGGATGCCTTCGGCGGTCTGGCAGGGCAAAAGCGCCTCTGTCAGGGCGTCGATCAGGGCGGCACGCTGATCTGCGTCCGCGTCATGATGCGTCAGGGCAAGGTGCGCCGGACCGATCTCGCACATCAGGGCGGCGACATCGGCACGGTCTCCGGGCGGCGTCAGGTCAAGTGCCACCACCTCCGACACAATCTCCGTCAGTCCCGCCCGCCTCAGAATTGCCACAACCGCGTCCGGATCACGCAGCGCAAAGGGACCGGGCGCGTCGGGATCGGATTTCGGCACGGGGCCAAGAACGTGTTTTGAAACGGCGGCGGGCAGGGTGAAATAGGGATTGTCCGGGATCGCGCCCCAGGTCGCAAAGACCATGCGGCCCCCCGAGCGCAGGGCCATTGCGATGTTGTTGAACGCGGCATTGACGTCGTCGAAGAACATGACACCGAAGCGCGAGAGGATGCAGTCGAAGCGACCTGCCTCGAACCGGTGCGTCTGGGCGTCGGCCAACTCGAAGGTCGCGGTATCGGTGGCCTCCGCACGGGCGCGGGCAACTGCCAGCAAGGTGGTCGAAATGTCGACCCCGGTCGCGCGCCCCTTGGGGCCAAGCAGGGCTGCGGCCTGCAACGTGCTGGTCCCGGCACCGCAGCCGATGTCCAGAACCTGCTCGCCGTTCTGAAGGTCCGCGCGTTCCAGAATGCCGTCAAGGACCGGCGCAAGGGTGAGGTCCATGGCTTCCATCCGTGCGACCCAGATCGGCCCTGCCTGATCGGTCCAGAAGGCCGCCTGGTCCGTGTTGGGTGCGCTCATGCCCGGCGCCTCCTTCTGCGTCCGGCACCGTCGGCCACTTCGCCGCCGCCCCCGGTGTTGAACGTCGCCGTCGGCAGGGTGACGATGGAATTGAGGATCGGGAAAGGCTCCACCGCGTTGGGGATGGCGGAGGCATTGACAAAATGTTCCTGAAAGCGCGGCTCGATCGCGGTTTCGATCTTGTGGATGTCGCGCACGGTCTGTTCGATCTCGGCCCGCGCGTCGGTGTTCAACAGCGCGATCCGGGCACCCGTTCCGGCGGCATTGCCGGCGGAAGTCACCTTGTCCAGCGGACAATCCGGGATCATGCCCAGAACCATCGCATGTTTGGTGCTGATATGTGCGCCAAAGGCACCCGCGAGCACCACGCGGTCAACCTTGTCCACGCCGAATTTGTCCATCAGCAGGCGCGCACCGGAATAAAGCGCGGCCTTGGCCATCTGGATTTCGCGGATGTCGCGGTTGGTGACGGTGATCACAGGGCCGCCATTGGCTGTGCCATCATAGACCAGATAGGAATTTGTGCGCCCGTCCGGGAATACCGCCGCCGATCCGGTCTGCTCGGCCGTGCCGATCAATCCCGGTGCGTCGACGATGCCGTGAATGCGCATCTCGGCCACCATCTCGATGATGCCCGACCCGCAGATGCCGGTCACACCCGTCGTCGCGATGGCCGCCGGGAACTCCGGATCGTCGGACCACAGGTCAGAGCCGATGACCTTGAAGCGCGGCAGCTTGGTGACCGCGTCAATCTCCACCCGTTCGATGGCACCGGGAGCGGCGCGCTGACCGGACGAGATCTGCGCGCCCTCGAAGGCGGGACCGGTAGGAGAGGAGCAGGCCAGCACTTTTTCCCTGTTGCCCAACAGGATCTCGGCGTTGGTGCCGACGTCCACGATCAAGACCAGATCGTCGGATTTGTCAGGTGCCTCCGACAGCGCGACTGCCGCCGCATCGGCGCCGACGTGACCGGCGATGCAGGGCAGAAGATACACATGGGCGGCGGGATGGATGTTCAGCCCCAGATCGGACGCCCGCAGCCGGATTTCATTGGAAGTGGCCAGGGCAAAGGGGGCCTGTCCCAGCTCAAACGGGTCAATCCCCAGAAAGAGGTGGTGCATGACCGGGTTGCAGACAAATACCGCGTCCATGATGAGGGTCTTGTCGACCCCCCCGTCGATCGCGATCTGGTCAAAGAGCGCGTTCATGCCCTCGCGCACGGCGCGGGTCATTTCCTCGGCACCCGAGGCGTTCATCATGGAATAGCTGACCCGGCTCATCAGGTCTTCGCCGAAACGGATCTGCGGGTTCATCACGCCCGAGGACGCCACGACCTCGCCTGTCAGCAGGTCACACAGATGCGCCGCGATGGTGGTGGACCCCAGATCGACCGCAAGGCCATAAACCGTTCCTTCATAGAACCCCGGCCAGATGTGCATCAGCCGGTTGGGGTTCTCTTCGTCCCCCAGATGGACGGCGACCGTTACCTTCCAGCCCCCCTTGCGCAAGACGGGCTGCATGATCTTGAGGAAGGTGAGGTCTGCGGACATCGTCTCGAACTGCCATTGGTCACGCAGCGCGGCCTGCAGGCGTTCAAGGTCGCCGGACGGGTCGTGCATGTCCGGTTCGGCCACTTCGACATAGTACAGCTTTGTCGAAGGGTTCAGGATGATCTCACGCGCCTCCGCCCGTTTGCGCACGACCTGCTTGTGGACCTGGCTTTCGGCAGGCACGTCGATCACCACATCGGCCTGCACGGTCGCCTGACAGCCCAGCCTGCGGCCTTCGGCCAGCCCGCGCTTGTCCTTGTAGCGTTGCTCGACGCTGTTCCACTCGGAAAGAGCGCCCTCGCGCACCGTCACGTTGTGCTTTGAGAACTCGCCGTAGCTTGGCGTGATCTGGCATTTGGAACAGATGCCGCGCCCGCCGCAGACCGAGTCCAGATCGACCCCCAATTGCCGCGCCGCCGTCAGGATCGGGGTGCCTGCGGCGAAATTGCCGCGCTTGCCGGATGGGGTGAAGATAACCAGTGGATCGCTGCTCATGACGCTGTTCCTTGCGAGATTTGCCGCACAATAGCGCGCGATGGGGCAAGCGCCAGTCATTGCACGGCAAGAAACGTGTCTTTACCGTCATTTAGAGCATATTGTCTTGCTCATAAGTCTCATGATCATGGTGAGGATATTGGGGGGAAAAGCCGCGATCCTCAGACAAGCGGGAGGAAGGGTTTTCCCATCAGCGCCTGCGCGAACAAGACCCCCACGAAAGCGCAGTAAAAGGCCGCCGCCCCAAGCACGGCAGCCTTGCGCAACCGAGCGCCGGGCAGGGCGTATGCAGCCAACCCGATCAGCGGCAGCACATGCATCGCGTGGGTCGCAAAGAAATGCGCCACCCGCAGATCGCCCACCTCGCGCGACCATCCCATTACAGGCAGGACGGCACCCGACTGCGGTTCACCGATGAAATGTCCCGGCTGGCTTGCCAGAACCCCGGCGGTGGTCACGGTCAGGAAAAAGGTCAGGATCAGCGACACGCCGATGGCCAGTTGCAGTGGCGGATCGAGCCTGCTGTCAGGGTCACGCAGGATCGCCCAGCCCAGCACAAGGCTCACGCTGGTCAATGTCACGGCAAAGATGCCCATCAAGCCGTAAATCGCCGCCATCGCAGCGGAACTGTCGTTGTAGTGGGACGCCGTCGCAAAGGCCGATGCGCCTGCGACCCAGAGGATTTCGGCAAGGCACATCACGCAAACGACCTGAACATAGATGCGAAAGCGCGCACTCTCCAGCAGCGCGGGTGGGGCCCATTGCGCATAGAATACGAGGCTGAGCAGATAGACCGCGAGGGCGATCTGGAATTTCACGGTTTTGAGCCAGACATTGGCACCGTCGAACAGCCGGTCATCGAGAGCGAGCGCGGGCAGGGTGATTGCCAGCGACAAGGCAAACAGCAGCCCCGTGAAGGCGAGCGTACGCTGCGACAACAGCCAATCAGCCCGCATGGTGCACCTTTGCGAATGTCATCCGGTGGGCCAGTCGAACACCCAGGAAAAGGACAAATCCGATAGGGCCGAACAGGAATGTCAGCAACAGGCAGGGCAAAACCAACCAGTGAGAGATGCCCTCGCGCTGCGCTGTCCGCACCTCCCACGCGCCGACGAACAGATCAAAGGCGAGGTAATGCAGCCACCCGGCCAAGGCGACGCCCGGCACGGTAAAGAGCAGCATGACATCTTCGAGAGATCCGAAACCGCCCGGTGCCTCAGCCCAGTTTGTCAGGATCAGCGCCCCGTAGGCAAGGCCGAGAAATGCGGGGATGAGGATGCCCGCGACCCATTGGGCACCGATACGGTGGAGCGGCGACAGAACCAGCGCAAGCCAGCCGAACAAGGCGACAGGTCCGCTCATCTCGAACAGGGTGTGGGCATCCATCTTTCGCTCCATCTGGACAGCGTCAAGATAGCGATAGCTTGACATCTGGACAGTGTCAAGTTAGCCGATACCTCCAGCAATGAAACGGCAGTTCATGACGAAAAAAGAAGGGTACCACCACGGCGACCTGCGCAGCGCCTTGATCGCGGCGGGCGAATCAACCTTGCAGGAAGAAGGCATCGACGGGTTTTCGTTGCGGGCGGTGGCCCGCAAGGTGGGTGTCAGCCATTCTGCCCCGGCGCACCATTTCGGCGACGCGAACGGGCTGCTGGCCGCCATCGCCGCAGACGGGTTTCGCCGTCTGTTGCGCGCGATGGAGAAACAGCATGTCGCCAGTGGTCCCGACGCACATGCGGCCTTTACCGGGTCCGGGGTCGGCTACGTGCTTTTCGCAACGGCGTCGCCGGCCACCTTCGGGCTGATGTTCAGCCCCTCGGACCTGCGCGCCAGATCGGCAGAGCTTGCCGAAGCCGAAGACGCCGCCTTCGAGCATCTGGCAAGCAATGTCGAGACACTGACAGGATGCAAGCGGGACAGTGAACCCAGGCTGATGCAGGATATTCTGGCCTGCTGGAGCATGGTGCACGGGCTGTCCGACCTGATGATCAGCGGCGCCTTGAAGCACCTGCAATCCCTGCCGGAGAACGAGCAGATCGAAACCTTCCGTGCCATCATATCGCGCACGGTCCCGACCCCGCGGCCCTAGTCTGGGGATCGCCCCGGCGCAGCGGCCTCAGGTCACAACCGGCTGCGGGCGTGAAAGATAAATCCGAGGAAATTCAGCAGGATCTGAGCCGCCAGAATCGAGGTGGACCCGCTGGGGTCATAATCGGGTGCCACTTCCACCAGATCAATGCCGACAATCTCGTGCCGCTCCGCTGCGGCCTGCAACATCTCCAGCACCTCGTAGTACAGGAACCCCCCGTGTGACGGTGTTCCGGTGCCGGGTGCGATGGAGGGGCAGAACGCGTCGATGTCGATGGTCACATAAAGCCGCGCGCCGATCGGCACATGCGCCAGAACCCCGCGCACCCCCATCTCGCGGGCCTGACGGACCGAGATGATGTCTGAACCCATCGCACGGGCGTCATCGTAGCCTTCTTTGGCGGTTGAGCTGACGTTGCGGATGCCCACCTGCGTCAGCCCCGTGACATAGTCACATTCCGCCGCACGCCGCATGGGATTGCCGTGCCCGTGGCGCACGCCGTGGCGGACATCGACGAAATCGAGATGCGCGTCGATCTGCAGGATATGAATGTCGGCCTGACCGTCGAAAGCGCGGATGCAGGGAATGTTGATCGAATGATCGCCACCGATGACCACAGGCAGCGCACCTGCCTCCAGAATGGCGCGCACACCCGCCTCGATATTGGCGTGACTGGCTTGCGTGTCCGTATGCACGATGTCCGCATCGCCGATGTCCACGATGTTCACGTCACCGGGCAGATAGGTGACATCGTCCTCGTGATCGTAGGCACCGGCGTGACCGAAGCTGAACAGGGTGGAGGCTTCACGCACGCCGCGCGGCCCGAACCGCGCCCCCGCCCGGTACTGCGTGCCCGCATCGAAAGGCGCGCCCAGGATCGCGACATCCGCATCCAGCGCCGCCCAGTCGGGCTGATAAGGCCGCTTGCCGAACGTCGAAATCCCGACGAACGGCAGGTTCAACCGCCCCGCATCATATCCATGATCTGCCATCTTGCATCCCCCTTTTGCCCAAGCTTTCCCGAAAGGCCCGGCCAATACAAGCGCACGGACCAAAACGCCCTTTCCATCCAGAGGCGTCCATGAAATAGGAACTTGCCAAATGAAGCCATAAGCCAGAGGTGCAAAATGGAGATTCGTGAGGCCTTTACCTTTGATGATGTGTTGCTGGTGCCGGGGGCTTCTTCGGTGCTGCCCTCCACGGCCGATACCCGCACCTTCGTCACCCAGTCCATCGCTCTCAACATTCCGCTGCTCAGCTCCGCAATGGACACCGTCACCGAAGGCCGCATGGCCATCGCCATGGCGCAGGCGGGAGGCATGGGTGTCATTCACCGCAACCTGTCGGTCGATGACCAGTCCCGCGAAGTGCGGCGGGTGAAGCGGTTCGAAAGCGGGATCGTCTACAACCCGATCACGCTGACGCCCGATCAGACCCTCGCGGACGCCAAGGCCTTGCAGGACCGCTACAACGTGTCGGGTTTCCCCGTGGTGGACGAAATGGGCCGTGTCGTGGGCATCGTGACCAACCGGGACATGCGTTTTGCCTCTGACGAACGCACGCCGGTGAAGGTGATGATGACCTCCGACAACCTCGCCATCCTGCACGAACCTGCCGACCGTGGCGAAGCCCTCAGCCTGATGAAGGCCCGGCGGATCGAGAAACTGCTGGTGACCGACGGCAAGGGCAAGCTGACCGGGCTGCTGACCCTCAAGGACAGCGAGCAATCGGTGCTGAACCCGACCGCCTGCAAGGATGCGCTGGGCCGTCTGCGTGTTGCCGCGGCGACAACGGTGGGCGATGCGGGGTTCGAACGCAGTCAGGCGCTTGTGGATGCGGGCGTGGACATGATCGTGATCGACACTGCACACGGCCATTCCGAAGGGGTTGCCCGCGCCGTCGAGCGGGCCAAGACCCTCAGCAATGAGGTGCAGGTCGTCGCGGGCAACGTGGCCACGGGCGAGGCGACACGCGCGCTGATCGATGCGGGCGCGGACGCGATCAAGGTCGGTATCGGACCCGGTTCCATCTGTACCACACGCGTGGTTGCGGGCGTCGGCGTGCCGCAATTGACCGCGATCATGGATTGCGCGGCCGCGGCGGGCGACGTGCCGGTGATCGCAGATGGTGGCATCAAGTTCTCGGGCGATTTCGCCAAGGCCATCGCGGCGGGTGCCTCCTGTGCGATGGTCGGTTCCATGATCGCGGGCACGGACGAATCTCCCGGCGAGGTGATCCTCTATCAAGGCCGCAGCTTCAAGAGCTACCGGGGCATGGGATCGCTCAGCGCGATGGCCAGCGGTTCTGCGGACCGGTATTTCCAGAAAGACGCGGCAAGCGACAAGCTGGTCCCCGAAGGCATCGAGGGGCAGGTGCCTTACAAGGGCAGCGCGAGTGCGGTGGTGCATCAGCTTGTGGGCGGTCTGCGCGCGGCGATGGGATACACCGGGTGCGCCACGGTCGCCGAGATGCGCAGCAACTGTCAGTTCGTCCGCATCACCGGCGCCGGTCTGAAGGAAAGCCATGTGCATGACGTTCAGATCACCCGCGAAAGCCCGAATTACAGGGTGGGATAATGTTTTATATCAGAGCTTTAGGAGATACACCTAACCTGACGCTTCAACCATGACGCCGGGTGCCCGCGTTGCAGCGGCGATCGAAGTGCTGCACGATATGTCCGAAGGGCTCGCAGCGGAGCAGGCCCTGACTCGCTGGGCAAGACGCAGCCGCTTTGCCGGGTCCAAAGACCGTGCCGCGATCCGCGATCACGTATTCGACGTCCTGCGCAGCAAAAGGACGGCGGCCCACTACGGGCAGGGTCAGACGCCGCGCAGTCTGATGCTGGGCCTGCTGCATGCGCAGGGTCAGGATCTGGGCGCACTCTTCAACGGTGAAGGCCATGCGCCCGTCCCGCTCAGCGAAGCCGAAGCGGATTTCCCGCCCGAGCCGACCGATCCGGCCATTCTGTGGAACCTTCCCGACTGGCTTGTCCCATTGTTCCAGAACGCGCTGGCCGGTGAAGCAGAGCAGGCGGCGCTTGCGTTGCAACACCGCGCCCCCGTTGTCTTGCGCGTGAACCAGGCCAGGACGGACCGCAGCGCGGTACAGGCGACCCTGGCCGAGGAAGGAATCGAGACCGCCATCAACAGCCTGTGCGACACGGCCTTGACCGTGACCACAGGCGCGCGACAGATCCGCAATTCGGTCGCCTATGCGGATGGTCTGGTGGAGCTGCAGGACGCGGCCAGCCAAGCCGTCGTTGCGGCGCTGCCGGCAGGGGGACGGGTGCTTGATTTCTGCGCGGGCGGCGGCGGCAAGGCGCTGGCCATCGCGGCACAGCCCGATCGCCAGGTATCGGCCCACGACATCGACCCGCGCCGCATGGCGGACCTTGCGCCGCGCGCGTCCCGCGCCGGTGTTGAAATACAGATGCTCGAGACCGGAACGCTCGATCAACAGGCGCCTTTCGACATCGTGCTTTGCGATGCACCCTGTTCCGGATCAGGTGCCTGGCGGCGCGCGGCGGAAGGCAAATGGACGCTCACACCGGCCCGTCTGGCGGAATTGCAGGGTGTTCAGGACAGCATTCTGGATCAGGCGGCACCGCTTGTCGCACCGGGCGGGACACTGGTCTACGCGACCTGTTCCGTCCTGGCTGAGGAAAACGAAACCCGCATTGACGCCTTTCTGGCCCGCCATCCGGAGTGGTCCGCACCCCGCTCCAAACGCTTCTCTATCAATGCGGAAGGGGATGGTTTCTTCTGGGCACACTTGATGCGCGATCCCTAACGTGCATACTCAACCCAAGCGCGCATTCACAGGTGCAATTAGGGACTGATTAACCCTTATCGCGCCTTACTGTGAACGATTCGCGCTTTTGGGGGACGTCTTGCAAGACATCGTTACGGCATCATCGCACAGACCACCGCCCGAGGCGCAGCGAAACATCCGCTGGACCCTTGCCATCGGCGTGTTTCTGGCAGCCTTGGCCGTTGTTGCCCCTTACCGAATGCTCAGCCTGGGTCTCGCAACCTCCGCCGCGACACTTGTGGTGCTGGGATGCTTTGTCTGGCTGCGGCAGAACCGGATAGAGCGCAAAGCGGACTCCGATCTCGAGGTGATCGAGAGGTTCATCGCCTCTGACGGGACACCCAGCATCGTCTCCAGTTCGGAAGGTCGTATCCAGACTGCCAACCGTGCCGCGGGACAGCAATTCGATCTCTCGAAAAGCCCGACGCTTGCGGGACTGCTCGAAACCAGATTTGCCAATCCGGGCGGTATCCTCTTTCGGTTGCAAAGCCGCGCCAGCGCCAGCGGGTCGGCCCAGGAGGACGTGTTTACCCGAGATGGTCACATCCGGCTCAGCGTTCATGCGGTGGGAAGTGACCGGTACGTCTGGCGCATCGACCAGATCGCCGACCGTGCCGCACCCCGTGCCGCACAGGATACGCAGCAGTTGCCGATGATCATGGTCGGGCGCAACGATGCAATTCTGTTCATGAACGACGCGGCGCGCACCCTTGTCGGAAGCCGGGTGAAAGGATTGGACCGGATGTTCACGCACCTGCCCGTGACCCCCGGCGTTCCCTGTGACATCTCAACGACGGATGGATCGCGCAAGGTTCTTGTCGCGGAAGTTCAGGCCGGGGCTGGCCGCCGCGCGCTCTATTTGTTGCCGGCACCCGAAAGTGCACTGGAAACGCAAGGTTGGCAGGCGTTCGAGGATCTGCCGGTCCCGATGATCAAGGTTGCGCCGGACGGGACGGTTCAATCGTTCAACCGCATGGCCAGCAATCTGGTCGGCGTCGCGCTGGAAAAAGACGAACATCTGTCCAGGGTGATGGAAGGTCTTGGCCGGTCGATCACCGATTGGATCAACGATACGCTGGCGGACAGATTGGTCCAGAAATCCGAATTCCTGCGGCTGAAAAGGGCGGACCGTGAGGTCTTTGTGCAGGTGATTCTGAACCGGATCGTGGAAGACGGAAAGCCTGCCCTGATCGCCGTTCTTCACGATGCGACAGAACTGAAAACGCTGGAGGCACAGTTCGTGCAAAGCCAGAAGATGCAGGCGATCGGGCAGCTTGCGGGCGGCGTGGCGCATGATTTCAATAACCTGCTGACGGCAATCTCCGGCCATTGCGATCTGCTGCTTTTGCGGCATGATCAAAGCGACCCGGATTACGGCGACCTCATCCAGATCAACCAGAACGCCAACCGTGCGGCGTCGCTTGTGGGGCAGTTGCTGGCGTTCTCGCGCAAACAGACACTGCGCCTCGAAACCATCGACATGCGCGACACGCTTGCGGATCTCACGCATCTGTTGAACCGTCTGGTCGGGGAAAGGATCACGCTGACCCTGAAACACGATCCTGTCCTGAAGCCGGTGCGCGCCGACAAGCGACAGCTGGAGCAGGTGCTGATGAACCTGGTGGTCAATGCCCGCGATGCGATGCCGGCCGGGGGCGAGATCAGGGTGACAACCGAATACGTCCAGCTTGCATCACCGCTGGAGCGGGACCGCGCAAGTGTGCCGCCGGGGGAATACGTGCTGGTGACGGTGGCCGATGACGGCAGCGGCATTGCGCCCGACATGCTGCAAAAGGTGTTCGAACCCTTCGTGACGACCAAACGCACGGGAGAAGGGACCGGCCTTGGTCTTTCCACCGCATACGGCATCATGAAGCAAAGCAACGGTTTCATTTTTGTCGATTCGATCCTCGACAAGGGCACCACCTTCAGCCTCTATCTGCCCGTGTATCAGACCAAACCCGTCCAGACCGCCACGCAGATCGCGCCCGCCGCCCCGAGCGTGCAGCAGACCGTGGATGGCGTGATCTTGCTGGTGGAGGACGAAGCCCCCGTCCGTGCCTTCGCCAGCCGTGCCCTGCGGCTGCGGGGCTACACCGTTCTGGAAGCCGACAGCGCGGAGGCGGCCCTGAAAACGCTGGAAGACCAATCGCTGAGCATCGACGTCTTTGTCACAGATGTGGTGATGCCCGGCATGGACGGCCCGAGTTGGGTGCGCGAAGCGCTGAAGCGGCGACCGGATGTGCGGGTGGTCTTCGTTTCAGGCTACGCCGAAGACAGCTTTGGCGAGGAGCAATCCCGCATCCCCAATTCCGTGTTCCTGCCCAAACCCTTCTCGCTCAGCGATCTGACGAGCACGGTGCAAAGCCAATTGCACTAAGCCTCAGCGCCATCTTCACGGGATCGACGCATAAAGATCGAATTCCTCTGCGCACTTGCGCCTGAACCGCTCGGCCACGTCATCCGACAGGCTCAGGGGCATTTGCGGAGAGACATTCTCCCGCGTCAGGTTCAGCGTGACCTGAAGGCGGTCCTGCAGAAATCCCTGCAGCCGCGGTTGATCCTCGTAGCGAAAGAAATGGGTGACACCGGTGCCATTGGGCTGGGTTTTCATGAACTGGAACTGGCTGCCCACATCGGCAAAGCCCGGCTTGTCACCTTTCATGTAGGCCAGAACGAACTCATCGAAGCTGATGCCGAAGGTATTGTTCGGCTTGCCTTCCATGAAAGGCCGCTGCCGGTAGCGATACCAGCTGCCGAGCCAGGAGACCGGCTCGCGCATGACAGCCATCACCTCGAGCCTGGCGTCGCAGACCTTTTCGAACATCGGACGGATGAATCGGTTGTAGCGATAGACCGGCGCGTGCTTCAGCATCGGCGGTTCCGAGATCACCATGTCCGCCCGCGAAGCCAAGGCCGCCTCATAGGCCGTCGTGCCGGTTTTGGGTACCGACAGAAACGCCAGACGTTCTTTATAGAAAACAAGCATTTGAACGCCCTTCTTTCGAAACTCACAGCTAATTCAATAGCGTAAACCACTTCTTAACCAAAGCGCGAAAAAGATAGCGGGGAAGATTTTAATTGAAATGTTCTGCTTTTGGTCTCATATGGAACAGAGGCAGAACAAAACCCGGTGCCCTGACAGCGATTGTGGAGGGCACTGCAGTATGACACTAAAGGAACAGGCACATGGCAACGGCAGATCTTTTGACAATGACAGATAAGAAATCAGCGGAAAAGCAAAAGGCGCTCGACAGCGCGCTGGCGCAGATCGAGCGGCAGTTCGGCAAGGGTTCGATCATGAAACTGGGGGCCGAAGGGGCCATTCAGGACATCACGGCCAGCTCCACCGGTTCGCTGGGCCTCGACATCGCGCTGGGGATCGGCGGTATTCCGATGGGCCGCATCGTCGAGATTTACGGCCCTGAATCCTCCGGCAAGACCACGCTGACCCTGCATTGCATCGCAGAACAGCAAAAGGCCGGCGGCGTCTGCGCTTTCGTCGATGCCGAACACGCGCTTGATCCGCAGTATGCGCGCAAGCTGGGCGTCGATATTGACGAATTGCTGATCTCTCAGCCCGACACGGGAGAGCAGGCGTTGGAGATCACCGATACGCTGGTTCGTTCCGGTGCCGTGAACATGATCGTGGTCGACTCGGTCGCGGCCCTGACGCCGAAGTCCGAGCTTGAAGGCGACATGGGCGACAGCAGCGTCGGCGTGCACGCGCGCCTGATGAGCCAGGCCATGCGCAAACTGACCGGCTCCATCAGCCGCACCCAATGCACCGTGATTTTCATCAACCAGATCCGCATGAAGATCGGCGTCATGTTCGGCTCGCCCGAGACCACGACGGGGGGTAACGCGCTCAAGTTCTATTCTTCTGTCCGGCTCGACATCCGCCGCATCGGGGCGCTGAAGGACCGCGACGAGGTTGTCGGCAACGCCACCCGCGTCAAGGTCGTCAAGAACAAGGTCGCACCGCCCTTCAAGCAGGTCGAATTCGACATCATGTATGGCGAGGGGATTTCCAAGATGGGCGAGCTGCTGGATCTTGGCGTGAAGGCCGGCGTCGTGGACAAGTCCGGCTCGTGGTTTTCCTACGGCGATGAACGCATCGGGCAGGGCCGCGAGAACGCCAAGCAGTTCTTGAAGGACAACGAAGCCATGGCGATGGAGATCGAAGACAAGATCCGCGCCGCGCATGGGCTGGATTTCAACGGCTCCGATAGCGACGATGTGGACATACTCGAGGCCTGATTTGCCTTGCGGCAGAGCCTGCGCACGGGCCACCTGACGCATGATAGGGGGCGCACCTGCCGGGTGCGCCTCTTTTCGTTTGCCGACCTGTGGACACCCACCCGCCTCGGGGCTATTTCTGGCGGACACTTTGCCCCCGGAAGGCCCAGAACATGAAGACGCTCAACGACATCCGCTCCACCTTTCTGTCCTACTTCGGCAATCAGGGCCATGAAATCGTGGCCTCGGGCCCGCTGGTGCCGCGCAACGATCCGACGCTGATGTTCGCCAACTCTGGCATGGTGCAGTTCAAGAACCTCTTTACCGGCGTGGAAACACGCGATTACGTGCGCGCCACAACGGCCCAGAAATGCGTGCGGGCGGGCGGCAAGCACAACGATCTGGACAATGTGGGATATACCGCGCGGCATCACACATTCTTTGAAATGCTGGGCAATTTCAGCTTCGGCGATTATTTCAAGGCCGACGCGATCGCCTTTGCCTGGGAGCTTCTGACGAAGGATTTCGGCATCGACCCCAACCGCTTGCTGGTCACGGTCTATCACACCGACACCGAGGCGGCGGAGATCTGGAAGAAAGTCGCGGGCCTGCCCGAAGAGCGCATCATCCGCATCGCCACGGACGACAATTTCTGGCGCATGGGGCCGACCGGTCCTTGCGGACCCTGCACCGAGATTTTCTACGACCACGGCGACCACATCCCCGGGGGCCCTCCCGGCACGCCGGAAGAGGACGGCGACCGGTTCATCGAGATCTGGAACATCGTTTTCATGCAGAACGAGCAGTTCGAGGATGGCACGATGCGCCCGCTCGACATGCAATCCATCGACACGGGCATGGGGCTGGAACGCATCGGCGCGCTGTTGCAGGGCCAGCACGACAATTACGAAACCGACACGATGCGCGCGCTGATCGAAGCGAGCGGCCACGCGCTGCACGTCGATCCATTCGGGGCGGGCAATGTGCATCACCGTGTCATCGCGGACCATCTGCGCTCGACCTCGTTCCTGATCGCCGATGGCGTGATGCCGTCCAACGACGGACGCGGATATGTCCTGCGCCGGATCATGCGCCGGGCGATGCGGCATGCGCATTTGCTGGGGGCCAAGGATCCGCTGATGTACCAGCTTGGTACCGGCGCTGGTGCGTCAGATGGGCAGTGCCTATCCTGAACTGGGGCAGGCCCAGAGCCTGATCACCGAAACCTTGAAACAGGAGGAAACCCGCTTCAAGCAGACGCTCGAACGCGGGCTGAAATTGCTGGAAGACGAAGTGGGCGGTTTGGCGGAAGGGGCGGAATTGCCCGGTGCGGCAGCGTTCAAGCTCTACGACACCTACGGTTTCCCGCTTGATCTGACACAGGACGCGCTGCGCGAGCAGGGTCGCGGTGTCGATACCGCCGGATTTGACGCGGCGATGGCCGAGCAGAAGGCCAAGGCGCGGGCCGCCTGGTCGGGCTCGGGAGAGGCGGCCGACGCGACAGTGTGGTTCGACGTGGCCGACAAACATGGCACGACCGATTTTCTGGGTTATGAGTTGGAAACGGCCGAAGGTCAGATCGCCGCTGTCCTTGTCGACGGGGAACGCGCCGAGGCTGCCAAGACGGGCGACAGCGTTCAGATCGCTCTGAACCAGACGCCGTTTTACGCCGAATCCGGTGGTCAGGTGGGCGATCAGGGGACGATCACCACAGAAACCGGCAAGGTCGAGATAGCGGATACGCGCAAGACCGCCGGTGTCTTTGCCCACATCGGCAAGGTCATCGAAGGTGAGATCAAACCGGGCCAAGCCGCTGTGCTGGAGGTCGATCACGCCCGCCGCACGTCGATCCGCGCCAACCACTCGGCGACGCATCTGCTGCACGAAGCCCTGCGCGGTGCCTTGGGCGATCACGTGGCCCAACGCGGTTCACTCAATGCAGCGGACCGGCTGCGGTTCGATTTCAGCCACACCAAGGCCTTGAGCGGCGACGAACTGGCCCGTGTCGAGGCGGAGGTCAACACCTACATTCGTCAGAACGGGCCTGTGGAAACGCGCATCATGACGCCCGACGATGCCCGTGCGCTTGGCGCGCAGGCGCTCTTTGGCGAGAAGTACGGCGATGAAGTGCGCGTGGTGTCGATGGGCCGTCAGGACGGTTCAGGCAAGGGTGCGGACAAGGCGACCTATTCGCTGGAACTGTGCGGCGGCACCCATGTACGCCAGACCGGCGACATCGGCACCTTTGTCCTTCTGGGCGACAGCGCCAGCAGCGCAGGCGTGCGCCGCATCGAGGCTTTGACCGGGGCGCAGGCGCTGGATTGGCTGCGTGAACAGCAGGCGGCACTGGCAGGGGTCGCGGAGGCGTTGAAGACATCCAGCGCGGATGTGCCCGACCGGGTGAAGGCGCTTCTGGAAGAGCGCAAGAGCCTGAGCAACGAAGTGGCCCAACTGCGCCGTGAACTGGCAATGGCGGGCGGCGGCGGCGCGGCGGCACCCGAAGCAGTCGAAGTTGGAGGCGTCAAATTCCTCGCTCAGGTCATGCAGGGCGTCACGGGCAAGGATTTGCCGGCACTGGTGGATGACTTCAAGGCCAACCTGGGCTCTGGTGCGGTGCTGCTGATCGCCGACACGGGGGGCAAGGCCGCGGTTGCGGGAGGCGTGACCAAAGACCTGACGGACAGGATTTCCGCTGTCGATTTCGTCAAGGCCGCGGTCGCGGAGCTTGGCGGCAAGGGCGGTGGCGGGCGACCCGACATGGCCCAGGGCGGCGGCGCAAGTGCCGACAACGCGGCGGCGGCCATCGCTGCGGCGAAATCAATCATAGAAGGATAAAACCATGGGCGCACTCTGGATTGCACATGTCACGGTCACGGACGAGGAAGCCTACAAGAAGTACGCCGCCGGTGCGACCGTGGCCATTGCCGATCACGGCGGAGAGTTCATCGCGCGTGGTGGACGCTTTGTCCAGCTTGAAGGCAAGGAGCGCCCGCGCAATGTGGTCGCACGCTTTCCCGATGTGGAAACAGCGGAAAAATGTTATCATTCAGACGCCTATCAGGCGGCCCTGACCCATGCGCGCGGCGCATCGGAGCGCGAGCTGATGATCATCGAGACATCCGAATAACGCAAAGCCCCGCACTTTGGCGGGGCCTTTCTGCCTTTCAGGACGTGATCCGGCACCTGACGCCAGCGCGGCGTCGCAGATGCTTTCTCTTTTTGGCCTTATATACCGCGGGGTCCGGGGCAGAGCCCCGAAATGCCCAGGTTCTCAGGCTGACTTCGCCATCCGCTTACGCTCGTGCGGGTCCAGAAAGCGCTTGCGCAGACGGATGGCACTTGGCGTCACTTCGACCAACTCGTCATCGTCGATATAGGCAATCGCCTGCTCCAGCGACAGGGTGATCGGTGTGGTCAGGCGGACCGCTTCATCCGTGCCGGACGCGCGCACGTTGGTCAGTTGCTTGCCCTTCAGCGGGTTCACTTCCAGATCGTTCTCGCGGCTGTGCTCGCCGATGATCATGCCCATGTAAACATCAGCCTGCGCGCCGATGAAGAACCGGCCCCGGTCTTCCAGCTTCCACAGCGCGTAGGACACGGCGGTGCCGTTTTCCATCGAGATCAACACGCCCGCGCGGCGGCCCGGAATGGGGCCCTTGTGCGGTGCCCAGGAATGGAACACGCGGTTGATGACGCCCGTACCACGGGTGTCCGTCAGGAATTCACCGTGATAGCCGATCAGGCCACGGGAGGGCACAAGCGCCACGATCCGCGTCTTGCCCGCACCGGCTGGCTTCATCTCGACCAATTCGCCTTTGCGCGCGCCGGTGATCTTTTCGATCACGGCACCGGAGTATTCGTCATCCACGTCGATGGTGGCTTCTTCGATCGGTTCGTGCCGGACGCCGTCGATCTCCTGAAACAGCACCTGCGGGCGGGAGATCGACAGTTCGAACCCCTCGCGGCGCATGTTTTCGATCAGAACGCCCATTTGCAATTCGCCGCGCCCCGCAACCTCGAAGGCTTCGCCGCCGGGGGTGTCGCTGATCTTGATCGCGACGTTGGATTCCGCTTCCTTGTGCAACCGTTCGCGGATCACGCGGGACTGCACCTTCTTGCCGTCACGGCCCGCCAGAGGCGAATCGTTGATGCCGAAGGTCACGGTGATGGTGGGCGGGTCGATGGGCTGCGCCGGGATCGCGTCGGTGACGGACTGGTCGGCCAAGGTGTCGGCGACGGTTGCCTTGGTCATGCCCGCGATGGACACGATGTCGCCCGCTTCGGCCACGTCGATGGCGGTCTGCTCCAGCCCCCGATAGGCGAGGATCTTGGTGCAGCGGAAGTTCTCGATCAGTTTGCCGTCGCGCGACATCGCCTTGATCGTCTGACCGGCTTTCAACTTGCCCGATTCGACGCGGCCCGTCAGCAGACGGCCCAGAAACGGATCGCCGCCCAGGGTGGTCGCCAGCATGGTGAAGGGCTTGTCCACATCTGCGATCTGAGCGGGCGGTTTGACGTGGCTGAGGATCAGTTCGAACAGGGCGTCCAGACCCTTGCGCGGGCCGTCCAGCGTCATGTCAGCCCAGCCTGCACGACCGGATGCATACATATGCGGGAAATCAAGCTGTTCGTCTGTCGCGTCAAGGTTGGCGAAGAGGTCGAAACATTCGTCCAGGGCACGGTCAGGCTCGCCGTCCGGCTTGTCGACCTTGTTGATCACCACAATCGGGCGCAGGCCCAGCTTCAAGGCTTTCGAGGTCACGAATTTCGTCTGCGGCATCGGACCTTCGGCGGCGTCCACCAGCAGAACCACACCGTCCACCATCGACAGGATCCGCTCGACCTCGCCCCCGAAATCGGCGTGACCGGGGGTGTCCACGATGTTGATGCGCGTGCCCTTCCACTCGACCGAGGTGGGCTTGGCAAAGATCGTGATGCCGCGTTCGCGCTCCAGATCGTTGCTGTCCATTGCGCGTTCGGTTGTCGCCTGGTTTTCGCGGTAGGTGCCGGATTGCTTGAGAAGCTCGTCCACCAGCGTTGTCTTGCCGTGGTCAACGTGAGCGATGATTGCGATGTTGCGCAGGTCCATTGGGGTCAGCCTTGTTCAGGGAGTTGCGCAGCGATTACCGTGCAGGCGCAGCAAAGGCCAGCATTATTCGTGCTTCACTCCGTAGCGTCGTCGTTTTCATCCCGTTGTTGCCGGATCGTCAGCGCCTCGGGAAAGGTCATCGTGCGGTAGGGGAAGGGGATCTCGATGCCCGCATCGTCCAGGGCACGTTTGACGGCGGCGACCACCTTGTCACGGCTTGACCGGATGTCGATGGGGCGCGAGCCGGTCCACCAAGTCACCTCGAAATTGATGGAACTGTCCGCAAATTCCTGTGCGAAAATCTCCACGTCGCGCACATCGTCGCGCACCGCATCGACACCGCGCACGGCTTTCGCGATCACCTCGCGCGCCGCATCGACGTCTTCACCATAGGCGACACCGCAGATGATGGTGGTGCGCCGCACGTCGCGGGCGGTTCGGATCGTGACGGGGTTCTTGAAGAACATCGCGTTGGGGGCCACGACAAGTTGCCCGTCGGTCTGGCGAATGTGCGTGTCGCGGATGGTGATCTCCTCGACCTGACCTTCGATGTCTTCGCAGTCGATGTAGTCATTGATGGAGAACGGCTCACGAACCAAAAGCAGGACACCGGCGAGGAAGTTCTCGAAAACGTCCTTGAACGCGAAACCGATGGCGACGCCGCCGACGCCGAGCGCGGTCAAGGCGCGGCCCGGCGTGATCGTCGGAAAGGCGATGGTGACGGCGATCAGCACGCCAAAGAGCCAGATGCCGACGGTGAGCAACATCATGACGACGTCGATCAGGGCGCGCCGCATCTTGGCCCGTTTCAAGGTACGGGGCACGGTCCAACGCACCGCCTTGACCACAAAGGAGACGAAGACGAGGAACAGAACGGACAAGACAAGCTGCGGGAGGATCGCCCAGAAGGCAACGCCGTAGCCGTTCAATTGATCTCTGAGCGGGGCGGGGAGGTTTGCCCAGAGGGCTTCGACAGTCTCGATCATGCCGTTCAACGTTTCGTGATCTTGAATGGTTCCGCAGATCGGCGAGGCCATTGTTCCGAAAACCCAATCGCGTCCGCACCAGACACGAAAAAAGCGCCCCGGATACCGGGGCGCCTTTTATCATCTCAAGCAGGGTTTCTTCAGAATGCCCTGAAACCCGCGAACATACGTCCTTCGTCCCGGTGACGGCCACCGATGGCCGCAGCCCAGACAGAGGCCGCAGCGGCAATCAGCAATCCTGCGGCAAGAGCAAAGCCGCTCAGTACCGCAGCTTTGCGGGCCGCATCCGCAGCGTCACGGGCGGTTTGCTTGGCTTCTTCCACGGTGGTTGCAATCTCCTGTGCAGCTGCGTCCACCCGGGCCCTGGCATCCGCTTCGCTCAGGTTCGAATTCGCCGCGATCTGCTCTGCGAGGTATGTGGCATCCGCGTCGTTCAATTCGCCATCAAGGGCGGCATTGCTCAGGATCGTGCTCGCCTCCCCTGACAGGTCAATATTCTGGTCGACGCGCACATCGGTCCCGCGCAGAAGCCGGTTGTTGATGATGTCGATCGGATTGATGCTGCTCATGTTGGGCAGGCTCGCATTGCTCGCAGCTGTCCCGACGGCCGAACCAGCGGCCGCAGCCGTTTGACCAACCGCACCAACGGTGCTGCCGACAGCGCTCGCCGCGCCGCCGATGGCACCGGTCAGAACCCAACCGCCCACAAGAACACCCAAGGCCCAGACCACGATGCCGTGGATGCTGTCACGCGCGGCGACCTCATCGGCATTTGCACCGTCCACACGGCGGCGCATCCGGCCAGCGATGTAACCGCCCGAGGCGTAGGACACGAGCAAGGTGATCAATACCCATGCGCCGACCAGCACAAGGGCGAAGCCCCCGGCACCTTCACCGACCTGCGGAGAGATTGCACTCAGCCCCAAGGTCGCGCCGAAGGCACCAAAAAGCAGTCCGATGGCCGATGCCGCAACCGCACCGGCGAAGATCGCGGGCCAATCGACATAGGATCCATCGTGTGAATGGCGGGGCGCAGACGCGGCTGTCATGCCTTCCGTACGCTCGGCCATATTATGCGAGCCCCAGGAATGACAGGATCGCCAGAACGATCACCACAAGGCCCACAAGATAAATTATTCCACCCATTTTCGTCTCCAGTACTCATTGTGCGGGGCCATCCAGCCGGGTGGCGGGACATGGACCCATATTCAAAAGATGAGGCGTCACGCGCCATCTGATCACAAACGGGTGAGGTCCGATTAAGTTCCGGGCAGAAAAGAAAAACAGCGCGCGTTCGGTATGTCTTCGAACGCGGACGGGCTAATGCGTGCTCGACGCGGAAAAGAGATGGATGACGAGAATCCCGGCCACGATCAGAGCCAGCCCCAGGATGGCTGCGGCATCCAGTCTTTGCCCGAACAGCAGAAATCCGATCACCGCGATCAGGACGATCCCCAGCCCCGACCAGATCGCATAGACAATCCCGACCGGCATCGCCTTCAGCGCGAAGGACATGCAATAGAACGCAAGCCCGTAAAACACGAAAACGCCGACCGAAGGCCACAACCGGGTGAACTGCTGGGCGGCCTGAAGCGCCGTGGTGCCCAAAGTTTCGGCAAGGATCGCAAAGAACAGCCAGATGTAATGGGCAGGCATGGCACATCCTTTCACAGGGGGAGGGCGGTTGTCTCTTTGATCTCTTCCATGACGAAGCTGGCCGATACATCAGACAGCGCGACCCGCGCGATCAGACGTTGATACAACCGGTCGTAGCCCGCCATATCCGCCACCTGCGCCCGGATCAAGTAATCCAGATCCCCCGACATCCGGTAGACGCCCATGATCTCGGGCATGGATTTGGTCGCGGCGGAAAAGGTTCTGAGCCAGTCGCCCGCATGGGCGCTGGTGCGCACCTGAATGAAGACGGTCAGTCCCAAACCCAGCTTGGCTGCATCCAGAAGCGCCACGCGGCTTTTGATCACCCCCGCCTTTTCCAGCGCGCCGATGCGCCGCCAGCAGGCATTGCGCGACAGGCCGACCTTCTCACCGATGACATCCAGCGATTGGTCGGCGTCCCGTTGCAATTCTGTGAGGATCCGGCGGTCTATGTCGTCAATATTTCCCATGATTGATGAATTATCGGGATTTTATCTCGCATACAAGCCGCATCCTCGACAAAATGGGAAAACATCTCTTTGCAAAACGGCTAGTTTGACCCAACGAAACACCAATAAGGAAATTGCCGATGTTTGCCCGTGTCTTCCTCGACCACCCCGCCAAAGTGGATGAATCGTTTTTCGAGCATATGGTCTTTGCGCTGAAATTCTCGGGCCTGCTGTTTGCGGCTGCCGGGGCGGCGCTGGTTCATGCGATCATCCCCTGCCTGTTCGAGAAGACCGCCAGTGGGATCATCGCGCAGCTTTACGCACGCACCCACAACCGGGGCAGGTAAACCATGTGCAGATGGGCCGCCTGGCAGGGTAAGCCGCTGTTTCTGAGCGAGATCATCACCGCGCCGCAGCATTCGCTGATCCATCAGTCCCATGCGGCCAGCGAATGCAAGACGGCGATCAACGGCGATGGTCTGGGGCTGGCGTGGTACGGCGAACGGCCGCAGCCGGGGCTTTACCGCGATGTGACACCCGCCTGGTCGGACATCAACCTGCGCTCCATCGCCGAACAGGTCCGCTCGCGGCTGTTTCTGGCACATGTGCGCGCCTCGACCGGCACCGCGACCAGCCGGAACAACTGCCATCCCTTCGTGTGCGGCAACTGGTCCTTCATGCACAACGGGCAGGTCGGTGGTTTTGCCGGTTTCCGCAAGACCGCCGATATGATGATCCCTGACGCGCTTTACGGCGAACGCAAGGGGGCCACCGACAGCGAAGCGCTGTTTCTTGTGGCGTGCGGGATGGGTCTGGCGGAGGATCCCAAATCAGCGTTGCAAAGTGCCGTCGCCGCTTTTGAGGGGATGGCGCGGGCCAGCGACACGGCCCCCTACATGCGCGCAGCGGCGGCTTTGTCGGATGGGCAAACGCTTTATGCCGTCCGGTATTCTTCGGACGATCTGGTGCCGTCGCTCTATTACAAATGGAACCCGGTCTGGGAAGGCTGGTCTGTCGTCTCCGAACCCTACGAGACGACGGGCGAGGGATGGACAATGGTGCCGCCCGGCAGCTTTTGCCGGTTTACCCCAACAGAGGTCGAGATCACGCCTTTCACACCGGTCCCTGCTGCGCTGGCGGCGTGACACGCGGGGCGTCAAAAGAAAAGGGCCGCATCGCTGCGGCCCTTCGTGTTTTCAGCCTGCAAGGGCCTTGTTGAGGTTTTCGTCCACCTTTTCGAGGAAACCCATCGTGGTGAGCCACTTCTGATCCGGACCGACCAGCAGCGCCAGATCCTTGGTCATATGGCCGCTTTCCACGGTATCCACGACGACCTTTTCCAGTGTCTCGGCAAAATTGGTCAGTGCTGCGTTGCCGTCCAGCTTGCCGCGGTGCTTCAGGCCGCCGGTCCAGGCATAGATCGACGCGATGGAGTTGGTCGATGTCTCCTCGCCCTTCTGGTGCTGGCGGTAGTGACGCGTGACGGTGCCGTGCGCGGCTTCCGCCTCGACCGTCTGACCATCGGGCGTCATCAGGATCGACGTCATCAGGCCGAGCGAGCCAAAGCCCTGCGCCACGGTGTCGGACTGCACATCGCCGTCATAGTTCTTGCAGGCCCAGACATATCCACCCGACCATTTCATCGCAGAGGCGACCATGTCGTCGATCAGGCGGTGTTCGTATGTGATGCCCTTGGCCTTGAACTGGTCCGCGAATTCCTCGTCAAATACCTTCTGGAACAGGATCATGAACTGACCGTCGTAGTTCTTGAGGATCGTGTTCTTGGTCGACAGATAGACCGGCCAACCGCGTTGCAGGCCGTAATTGAACGAGGCGCGGGCGAAATCCTTGATCGACTGGTCGAGGTTGTACATCGCCATGTAGACGCCGGAGGAAGGTGCCTTGAACACTTCCTCTTCCATCACGGTGCCGTCTTCGCCGACAAATTTCATCGACAGGGTGCCGGGTCCGGGGAATTTCATGTCCGTGGCACGGTACTGGTCGCCATAGGCGTGGCGCCCGATCACGATGGGCTTGGTCCAACCGGGCACAAGGCGCGGCACGTTCTTGCAGATGATCGGCTCGCGAAAGACAACACCGCCAAGGATGTTGCGGATGGTGCCGTTGGGGCTGCGCCACATCTTCTTGAGGCCAAATTCCTCGACCCGCGCCTCATCCGGCGTGATGGTCGCGCATTTGACGCCGACACCATATTTCTTGATCGCTTCGGCGGCATCCACGGTGATCTGGTCATCCGTTTCATCCCGCGCCTCGATCCCGAGGTCATAGTATTTCAGGTCGATGTCGAGATAGGGCAGGATCAGCTTTTTCTTGATGAAATCCCAGATGATGCGGGTCATCTCGTCGCCGTCGAGTTCGACGACGGGGTTGTCTACCTTGATCTTGGTCATAGGGCGTTCCTTTGTTGTGGTATGCTTTGCCGCTGGCTTAGCCCATCTGCGCAGAAAGGGGAAGGTGGTATACAATGGTATGCAGAAAAAGCAGGCAAGACGCATCCTGTGACGATGATCGGGCGGGCCTGTCACATGCGGGTGTTTGCGGCGAAGTAATCAGCGATCCGGCGGCGCGCATAGTCCCACAAACGCGGGGCACCGACGGCGATCTTGCTGCCTACACGCTCCGCGATCTGGTCTTGCGTGACGTTGTAGTCGGTCCAGCTGCCGCCGTTCGATTGCAGGTTCTGCATCGGCGGCTGGAAGCGATCCAGTGACTTCGCGAATTGCGCCGAAGGCGTCTCGGCCGCTTCGAATTCTTCCCAGATGGCGCGCAAACTGTCGCGTTGGTCGCCGGGAAGCAGGCCAAAGATGCGGTCGGCGGCGGCCTGTTCCTGTGCTTGCATGTCCTTGACATCATGCGTCCCGAATATGGGATGATCGCCAGCGTCGATTTCAACCAGATCGTGCAGGATCAGCATCCTCAGCACCCGGTCGATATCGACCTGCGGGCCTGCCTGATCGGCCAGAACCAGAGCGTAAAGCGTCAGATGCCAGGAATGTTCGGCAGAGTTTTCATAACGCGAGGCATCGCAAAGCGTGGTGCCCCGCACGATTGATTTGAGCTTGTCCGCCTCGTTCAGAAAGGCAATCTGTCGATCGAGACGGTCTTCGGCTGTTTCAGCCATCGCCACCCGCTTTGGCGCGGTGAGCCGCGAGCGTCCTGGCCAGAA
Source organism: uncultured Alphaproteobacteria bacterium (assembly GCA_963799505.1). GTDB lineage: Bacteria > Pseudomonadota > Alphaproteobacteria > Rhodobacterales > Rhodobacteraceae > Sulfitobacter. The sequence continues at coordinate 9,195 of CAWCXM010000018.1, read as the reverse complement.
AGCTGCGGCCCTGATCGTTGGCCATCCGGGTGCGGATCGCTGTCAGGAACGCCTCTTCCAGCGTTTGGGAGGACGCGCCCAGGACATCGCCGACCTTCATGAACAGGCGGTCCTCGCCAATTTCATTCTGAACGGCAAGACATTCTTCGGCCAGCTTGTTGGCCATTTCGATGACAACCGGATCAGCCATTAGCGCGAAGTCTCCGTCAGCCGGCGTTTGACGTAATCGGTCGTGGTGCCGATGAGCGTGTCCATGTGCGGATCTTCAAAGAAGTGACCAGCACCTTCGACGACCTGATGCGTGATCGTGATGCCCTTCTGTTCGTGAAGCTTGTTCACCAGATTGACCGTGTCGGCCGGCGGGGCCACGCGGTCTGCGGTGCCGTTGATCACCAGACCGGAGGCGGGGCAGGGGGCGAGGAAGCTGAAGTCATACATGTTCGCGGGCGGCGAGACCGAGATGAACCCGGTGATCTCGGGCCGCCGCATCAGCAGTTGCATCCCGATCCACGCCCCGAAGGAGAAACCGGCGACCCAGCAGTGTTTGGAATTGTTGTTCATCGACTGCAGGTAATCGAGGGCGGAAGCCGCATCCGACAACTCGCCGATGCCCTGATCGTATTCACCCTGGGACCGCCCCACGCCACGGAAATTGAACCGCAAAACGGTGAAACCCATGTTGTAGAAGGCGTAATGCAGGTTGTAGACGACCTTGTGGTTCATCGTCCCGCCGAATTGCGGATGCGGGTGCAGCACGATGGCGATGGGCGCGTCACGCTCTTTTTGCGGGTGGTAGCGGCCTTCTAGTCGGCCTTCTGGTCCGGGGAAAATGACCTCTGGCATGGGCGTTCCTGTCTGGTGGTCCCAAAGTGCGCGAATTGTTGACGACTTCGCTCGGATACTTTAGAACGGTTCTAATGTGATGGCCGCACATCCGGCGGGTTCAATGGATGCGTTTATGCGGATCATTGGCCCGCGTCAATGAAAGCGGGCGATAAACAGGGACCGGATCATGAAGCTCTCGACCAAAGGACGATATGCCATGGTGGCGCTTGCCGATATCGCGTTGCAACCGGGCGGCGGTCTGGTCACCTTGGGGGATATCGCGGACCGGCAGTCGATCTCCTTGCCCTATCTCGAACAGCTGTTTGTCAAACTGCGCCGGGCCAATCTGGTGGCTTCTGTCCGGGGGCCCGGTGGGGGTTACAGGCTGGCGCGACCTGCATCGGAAATCCGGGTTGTCGACATACTTGGGGCCGTGGATGAGACGGTCGACGCAATGCACAAGGGTGCAGGGGTGTCTGGCGGTCATTCGGGCAGCCGCGCGCAATCCCTGACGAACCGGCTGTGGGAAGGGTTGAGCGCGCATGTCTATGTCTTCCTGCATCAGACGCGGCTTTCGGATGTGATCGAAAACGAACTGGTTCCCTGTCCTGCCGTACCGCACCTCTTCGACGTGGTGGATGAGGCATGAGGACCGATCCGAAGGCCGCGCAAAGCGCGGTTCCAGTGTTGGAATTGGAGGCTCTGCCTCCAAACCTCCGCGGGATATAGGGCCAAAAAGAGATGAAAAGGGTATACCTTGATCACAACGCCACGACCCCGCTGCGGGCAGAGGCGCGTGCGGCGATGGCGGCGGCGATGGACGTGGTGGGCAATCCGTCCTCCGTTCATGCGGAAGGGCGTGCCGCCAAGCTGCTGATCGAGCGGGCACGGGCGCAGGTGGCCGCACTGGTCGGATGTTCCACACAGGAGATCGTCTTTACCTCGGGAGCGACGGAGGCCGCGGCCACGATCCTGGGGTCCGCAGGTGCCGCGATGTATGCGGCAACCGCGCATGAGTGCATCCTGGCCGCTGTTCCGGACAGCCCGCACAGCGTTGCAATGGGTGCTTCTGCCGATGGGACAGTGAGGGCCGGGCAGGGCGACGCGGCAACCTTCGATCACGGCAAGGACCACGTTTTCTGCTGGTCGCCGGGCAACAGCGAAACCGGCGTGCTGGAAACCGAAAAAAGCCTTCCTGCCGCGATCAGGAACGGGGTGATCCTCGAAGACACCGTCCAGATCTACGGCAAGATCGCGCATTCACCCGATGTGTTCGGCGCGACTTATCAACTGCTGTCGGCGCACAAGATGGGCGGGCCGAAAGGTGTCGGGGCGCTCTATGTGCGCGGTGGTGTCGACATGCGCCCTCTGATCAAGGGGGGTGGTCAGGAAATGGGCCGCCGCTCCGGCACCGAAAACATCATCGGCATCGCCGGATTTGGCGCGGCGGCAGAGGCTGCAGGGCGCGATGTGTCCGAGGGCCGCTGGCAAGAGGTCGCGGAACTTAGAAACATTCTAGAAGAATCCCTTGCGGCCAGCGCAAAGAAGACTATTTTTGTCGGGAATGACTCGTTACGCCTGCCCAATACCTCCTGCATCCTCGCGGAAGGCTGGAAGGGCGAGACGCAGGTGATGCAGATGGACCTTGCGGGGTTCGCGATTTCGGCGGGATCCGCCTGCTCGAGCGGGAAGGTCAAGGCCAGCAAGGTCTTGCAGGCGATGGGCTACGACGAGACGCAGGCCAGCAGTGCGATCCGCGTATCGCTGGGACTTGAGACGACAAAAGACGACGTTTTGCGCTTTGCCGACGCCTGGCTTGCGAAACGTCGGAAATTCGAACAGAGAGCCGCCTGAACAGGCGCACGGAAAGGAACGAGATCTTGGATAACGTGATTGTCAAAGAGACCGACAACGTCAAAGAGGGCGTTGATCAGGAAACCGTCGATGCCGTGCGTGAAGTGGGCGGCAAATACAAATACGGATGGGCCACCGATATCGAGATGGATTATGCCCCCAAGGGCCTGTCCCCCGACATCGTGCGCCTGATCTCGGAAAAGAACGAAGAGCCGCAGTGGATGACCGATTGGCGGCTGGAAGCCTACGATCGCTGGCTGACCAAGACAGAGCCGACATGGGCGATGGTCGACTACCCCGAGATCGACTTTCAGGATCAGTATTACTATGCCCGGCCCAAGAGCATGGCGGTCAAGCCAAAGTCGCTGGACGAGGTGGATCCCAAGCTGCTGGAGACCTACAAGAAGCTTGGTATCCCGCTGAAGGAACAGGCCATTCTGGCCGGTGTCGAGGGTGCCGAAGAATTGACGGACGCACCGCGCAAGGTCGCCGTTGACGCGGTCTTCGACAGCGTTTCCGTGGGCACGACCTTTCAGGCGGAACTGAAAAAGGCCGGGGTGATCTTCTGCTCCATCTCGGAGGCCATCAAGGATCACCCTGAACTGGTCAGGAAATACCTCGGCTCTGTGGTGCCGGTGTCGGACAACTATTACGCGACGCTGAATTCTGCCGTCTTCTCGGACGGATCCTTTGTCTATGTGCCACCGGGCGTGCGGTGCCCGATGGAATTGTCGACATATTTCCGCATCAACGCGGAAAACACAGGTCAGTTCGAACGGACGCTGATCATCGCGGACAAGGGCAGCTATGTCTCCTACCTCGAAGGTTGCACCGCGCCCCAGCGTGACGAGAGCCAGTTGCACGCGGCGGTGGTCGAGATCATCATCGAGGAAGACGCAGAGGTGAAGTATTCCACCGTCCAGAACTGGTATCCCGGTGACGAGAACGGCAAGGGCGGCATCTATAACTTCGTGACCAAACGCGCCGATTGCCGGGGCGACCGGGCCAAGGTGATGTGGACGCAAGTGGAAACCGGCTCTGCCGTGACGTGGAAATACCCAAGCTGCATCCTGCGCGGCGACGATTCACAGGGCGAATTCTATTCCATCGCCATCGCCAACAACATGCAGCAGGCCGATACCGGCACCAAGATGATCCATCTGGGCAAACGCACCAAGTCGCGGATCGTGTCCAAGGGCATCAGCGCGGGCAAGGCGCAGAACACCTACCGCGGGTTGGTGTCGATGCACCCCAAGGCAAAGGAGTCGCGCAATTATACCCAATGCGACAGCCTGCTGATCGGCGACAAATGCGGGGCGCATACGGTGCCTTACATCGAGGTCAAGAACAACTCGAGCCGGGTTGAACACGAGGCGACGACGTCCAAGGTGGACGACGACCAACTGTTCTATTGTCGCTCGCGCGGGATGGACGAGGAAGAGGCGGTCGCCTTGGTCGTCAACGGGTTCTGCAAGGACGTGCTTCAGGCACTGCCGATGGAATTTGCAATGGAAGCACAGGCACTTGTGGCGATTTCGCTCGAAGGCTCCGTGGGCTGATCGCAGGTTGCTCTATCGGTCGGTACCGCCATTGGCGGTCTTCTTGGATGCTGATGACCGGCATCGACGTGAGTTCTAGATGACAGCCGCTTACTCAGGAGATGCCTTGGCCAACGCCTCGCACAGCGATATTCGGGATGGCTTTTGTCGGGTTCAGATGGTAACGTCATATTCGGCGATCATGATGGATGGCCCTGAATATTTTCGCGTTGAAGTCGATTCATTGTCGCCTACCACGGATTGTTGTGGTGAGGCGATCTGGTTCCAATATCGTGCGCGACTGTTTGCAGGGTCACGGATACTCGTTGGGGTCGATTTGGCCAATCGGCGCAGCTTCAACATTGCGGCGAGACTGCTTGAACGAGATAGAGCCGGCCCCGCAAGGGCTGTCGGTACAAAGACAAGAAAATTAAAGAGATGCAATCGGAAGCAAGATGACGGACTGATCCGCATCTGTCTCTGTCGGCTGCATTTAAGAATACACGCCAAGGCGTTGAGAAGGAATTACAATATGCTGAGCATCAAGAACCTGAACGTGAAACTCGAAGACGAGGACAAGCAGATCCTCAAGGGCGTGGACCTGGAGGTCGAGGCCGGCAAGGTCCATGCGATCATGGGACCGAACGGATCGGGTAAATCGACGCTGTCCTATGTGTTGTCGGGCAAAGGCGGCTATGAGGTGACGGAAGGCTCCGCCACGCTGGAAGGTGTGGATCTGCTCGATATGGAGCCCGAGGAACGCGCTGCCGCCGGGCTGTTTCTGGCATTCCAGTACCCTGTCGAAATCCCCGGCGTGGGCAACATGACATTCCTGCGGACCGCCGTGAACGCACAACGAAAAGCAAGGGGCGAAGAGGAAATGTCGGCGGCGGAGTTTCTGAAGGTCGTGCGCGCCAAGGCAAAGGAACTCAAGATCGACGCGGACATGCTCAAGCGCCCGGTCAACATGGGCTTTTCCGGGGGTGAGAAAAAGCGCAACGAAATCCTGCAGATGGCGATGCTGGAACCCAAGATGTGCATCCTGGACGAAACCGATTCCGGTCTGGACGTGGATGCGATGAAGCTGGTGGCCGATGGCGTGAACGCCCTGCGGTCCGAAGGACGCGGGTTTCTGGTGATCACGCATTATCAGCGTCTGCTCGATCACATCAAACCTGACGTCGTTCACATCATGGCGGACGGTCGGATCATCAAGACGGGCGGGCCGGAACTGGCGCTGGAAGTCGAAAACAACGGCTATGCCGACATTCTGGCGGAGGTGGCGTAATGGCCGCACCGGCAGTCAAACCCGATCCGGTCGAGGCGATCCTTCAAGGGCGCGAGATACCGAAGGACGGATGGTCTGCGGCGGCGCGCAAGGATGCGCTGTCGCGGCTGCGGGCCTCCGGTTTGCCGGACCGGCGCGACGAATACTGGAAATTCACCCGTCCCGATACCTTGACCCAGGCAGAGGTGCCGCAGGCCGCGGTGCTGGAAAACGACGAGCCGCTGCTTTTTGACGAGATGGACCGGCTGAAGGTGGTCTTCGTGGACGGTGTCTTTGACGCTGATGCCTCTGACGATCTGAGCCTTGAAGGGATCAGCATCGAACGTCTGGCAACGGCGAACAGCGATCTGCACTGGGCACGGGACATCTACGGTGTGCTGGAAGAGCGTGGCCAGACGCCGGTGCTCCGCCCCCTTGCGGCGCTGAATACCGCCACGGCAACCGACGGTGTCCTGATCCACGTCACGGGCAAGCCCAGCAAGCCTGTAAGCCTGATTTATCATCATAAATCAGATGGTTCTGACGCGATGCTGCACCACTGCATCAAGTTGGATGCCGGTGCCGACCTGACCGTTCTTGAAAACGGTCCCGCTGCTGCACGGTTCAACAAGGTCATGGAAGTCGACATCGCCGATGGCGCGTCCTTCAACCACATCCGCGCGCAGGGCCGCGACCATGAACGCCGCGCCGCCACGCATCTCTTTGCACGGCTGGGGACGGAATCGCAGTTCAAATCCTTCACCTTGACGATGAACGGGGTTCTGACCCGCAACGAGGCGGTGATCGAACTGACCGGCGACGATGCAAAGGCGCATATCGCCGGTGCCTGTGTCGGTGACGGCACCTTTCACCACGATGACACGGTGTTCATCACCCATGACGCGGTGAACTGTGAAAGCCGTCAGGTGTTCAAGAAGGTGCTGCGCAACGGGGCCGTGGGCGTCTTTCAGGGCAAGATCCTTGTGAAAGCGGGCGCTCAGAAGACCGACGGTTACCAGATCAGCCAATCCTTGCTTCTGGACGGAGACAGCCAGTTCCTGGCCAAGCCGGAGCTTGAAATCTACGCCGACGACGTGGCCTGTTCACACGGCTCCACCTCGGGTGCGATCGACGAGGACGCGCTGTTCTATCTGCGCTCGCGCGGCGTACCCCTGGCGGATGCCACCGACCTGCTGACGCTGTCCTTTCTGGCCGAGGCTGTGGACGAGATCGAAGCCGCGCCGCTGCGCGATGAGATCCTTGCGCGGCTCACCGGCTGGCTGGCGCGTCGGCGCGGCTGATGGCGGCCACATCGGACATCATCGCCACCTACAGGGGGCCGGGCAGGGTGATGTCCCGCATCATGGCGCGTGGCCCCCGCGAGGACCGCGCCCTGATCTATCTGATGATCGCCTGCGTGCTGGTCTTTGTGGCCCAGACCCCGCGTCTGGCCCGCGAGGCGTTCGAGACGCAGACGGACCTGAGTATGCTGATGGGGGCGGCGCTGATGGCGTGGTTCTTCATCGCGCCGCTGGTATTCTACGTCCTGGGCGGGATCACCTACGCCATCGCGCGGCTCCTGCGCAGCAGTATTTCGGCTTACGGTGCCCGGATTTCGCTTTTCTGGGCGCTGCTGGCGTCTTCTCCGATCATTCTTCTTTGGGGACTGACCGCGGGGTTCGTCGGGCCGGGGGTCGAGATGACCGGCGTCGGCGTGATCTGGTTCGCCGCGTTCATGTGGTTCTGGATCGCGGGCTTCCGCGCCGCCGCAGCGGCGGGAGCGGTGTGATGCAGGATCTTCTGGTTCCCCTGGCACGCACCAGCGTGAAAGACCCCCGTGAGGCCGCGCGTCAGATCATGGCGATGGACCTGGGTCGCGATGTGCTCTGGACGACACTGGCACTGGTCGCGGTGGTCAATACCTTTCTTCTGACGCTGCTGGTCGGCGTGTCAGGCGAGGGCCTGCCGATACCGAGTTATACGGACCGGCCATTGGCTCTCTTTGTGCTGATCGCCGGATTGATGGTCGTCTACATCCACGCAATCTACTGGGCGGGGCTGACCATCGGCGGCAAGGGCCGGCTGATGGATGTGCTGGCGCTGGTGGTCTGGTTTCAGGTGTTGCGGGCAGCCGCGCAACTGATGATTGTCGTGGTGTCTCTCGCCATTCCCTCCGTCGGAGTGCTCGCCTCCTTGGTCGTGGCGGTATGGGGTCTGTGGATATTCATGAATTTTCTCGCCACCGCACTCAACCTGACAAGCCCCTGGCACAGTCTTGCCGTGCTGGTGGTTGCCTTTGTCGGTCTGGTGCTAGGTCTTGGATTGCTGATGGCGCTGATCGGCGGCGTTACCCGAGGAGTGATAAGCTGATGTTCGATATCGCCGATGTGCGCCGCGACTTCCCGATCCTGAACCGAGAGGTCAACGGCAAGCCGCTGGTCTATCTCGACAGTGGCGCCTCGGCGCAGAAACCGCAGGTGGTCATCGACGCCGTGACGCAGGCCTATGCGATGGAATATGCCAATGTGCACCGGGGCCTGCACTATCTGTCCAACCTCGCGACAGACAAGTACGAAGCCGTCCGGGGCAAGCTCGCCCGCTTTCTCAATGCGAAATCCGAGGACGAGATCGTCTTCAACACCGGCACCACCGAAGGCATCAACAGCGTCGCTTACGGCTGGGCCATGCCACGGATGGAGGCGGGTGACGAGATCATCCTGTCGGTGATGGAACACCACGCCAATATCGTGCCCTGGCATTTCCTGCGCGAACGGCAGGGCGTCGTTCTCAAGTGGGTGGATGTGGACAGCACCGGGGCGCTGGACCCACAGGCGGTGATCGACGCCATCACCCCCCGGACAAGGCTGATCGCGATCACCCATCTGTCCAACGTCCTGGGCACCAAGGTCGACGTGAAAGCCATCTGCACCGCCGCACGGGAAAAGGGCGTGGCCGTGCTGGTCGATGGATCGCAGGCGGCCGTTCACATGCCCGTGGACGTACAGGACATCGGCTGTGATTTCTACGCGGTCACCGGGCACAAGCTCTATGGCCCGTCAGGGTCGGGCGCGATCTATATCAAGGCTGACCGGATGCGCGAGATGCGCCCCTTCATGGGCGGCGGCGACATGATCAGGGAAGTCACAAGGGACGCGGTGATCTACAACGACCCTCCGATGATGCTCGAGGCCGGCACCCCCGGCATCGTCCAGACCATCGGCCTTGGGGTCGCGCTGGACTACATGACGTCACTGGGCATGGAAAACATCGCGGCCCACGAGGACAGCCTGCGCGACTATGCCGTCGCGAAACTGAGCGGATTGAACTGGCTGCAGGTCCAGGGCACCACACCGGACAAGGCCGCGATTTTCAGTTTCGTCATGGAGGGTGCCGCACATGCCCACGACATCTCGACCATCCTCGACAAGAAGGGTGTGGCCGTGCGGGCAGGGCAGCATTGCACCGGTCCGCTGATGGAGCATCTGGGCCTCCCCGCCACCTGCCGGGCCTCGATGGCGGTCTACAACACCAAAGCCGACATCGACGTGCTGATCGAAGCACTCGAACTCGCCCACGATCTCTTTGCCTGATTTAGATTGCAGGACGCAGAACCTGTGGGTATACCGCCCCACGTGGACCTATAGCTCAGCTGGATAGAGCGCTGCCCTCCGAAGGCAGAGGCCAGAGGTTCGAATCCTCTTAGGTCCGCCA
>CAWCXM010000017.1:0-93846 GCA_963799505.1 uncultured Alphaproteobacteria bacterium | reverse complement strand
AACCCGCTGCCGGGAATCTCCGCCTCGTCCAGCCAATAGAGGATCGTCTTCGCGGTGCGCCCCGCATCCGCGATCAGCGCCGCATCCGGGTGCAGACCGCCCCCGATGGCTGTCGGTTCCATATCCACCTGCACGATCCGCTTGTCCTTCATCAGCTTGCCCCGGTCGGTGGTGAAGTCATGCAGGCCGGTGCCGAAACAGATGATGCAGTCCGCCTGCCCCATCAGGTCATAGGCGGCTGGTGTGGACAATGTTCCAAATATATCAATGTTGTATGGGTGATCGTTGAACAATCCTTTCGCTTTCAATGTGGTGGCCAGAGGCGCTTCCAGTCGGTCGGCGAGCGCGATGATCTCCTCCCGCGCCCCGATCGCACCGCCCCCCGCCAGGATCAGCGGACGGCGGGCGGAGGCGATCATGCCGATGGCCTGATCCAGCGTATCGCCTTCGGCGACATCTCCGGGGTCGGTAAAGACGTTCAGCACCTTCGGCGCGAAATCTGCCTGTTGCCACATGAAATCGGCCGGCATGTTCAGCACGATGGGCCGCCGCTCCACCTGGGCACGGTAAAACGCACGGGCCAGATCCATCCCGACGGTTTCCGGTGCGCGCAACTGTTCAAAACCCGCGCCTGTGGTTTTCACCAATTCGCGCTGGTCGATGCTTTGCAAGTGGCGGGGATTGTCCTGCGGCGTGTCTCCCGCCAGCAGGACCACGGGCAGATGGCCGCGCGCGCCTTCGGTCAGGGCCGTGATGCAATTGGTGAGCGCCGGACCGTGGGTGACGGTGGCAACGCCCACCTTGCCGCTGGCATGTGCAAATGCCATCGCCATGAGCACACTGCCCCCTTCATAGGCTGCAGGCACAAAGCGCCCCTCGCATTCCCGCACAAAACTGTCGACCATAAAGAGGTTTGCGTCCCCCATCAGGCCGAACATGGTGGTCACGTCATGGGCAGCAACGGCGCGGGCGATAGATTGGTAGACATGAGGTTGCGTCATCGAAGGATTCCTTTTTCTGCGAACATACCGCACCGGAAATGTGAAAACTGCGCAATCATGCGGGTACGCACCTTGATCAATGCAGGTATTTGAGCGAAACGCCTGATCTGACGCGCATATCCCGCATCTCACACCTTACAAGCGTCTCCCTTGGGTCCAAGATCGGCCTCAATCCCGAGCAACCCGCGACTCACCCGTCACTCTGCCTGCCCTGTCTGGCTCACGCAAATTGCGCCGAGATTTATCGGACCTGCGACACACCGCCCATTGCCCCGCCGGTTTTGTCGGACTAGAACCGGAAATGCACAGCATCGCGCAAAGCCAACAGGCGTGGTGTATCAAATATCTATATCGAGGAGGCACCGCATGGCAGACGCAGCCATTCACGGGCACGATCATAAAGACGAGCGCGGATTTTTCACGCGATGGTTTATGTCCACAAACCACAAAGACATCGGTATCCTGTACCTGATCGTCTCGGCCCTGGCCGGTTTCGTATCCGTCGCTTTCACCGTTTACATGCGGTTGGAACTGATGAACCCCGGCGTTCAGTACATGTGTATGGAAGGCGCGCGTTTCATCGCCAATTCCGCTGCGGTCTGTACACCGAACGGGCATCTTTGGAATGTTCTGATCACAGGTCACGGCATTCTCATGATGTTCTTTGTCGTCATCCCGGCCCTTTTTGGCGGTTTCGGCAACTATTTCATGCCTCTGCAGATCGGTGCGCCGGACATGGCGTTCCCGCGAATGAACAACCTGTCCTTCTGGCTCTATGTGGCCGGTACGACGCTGGCAGTCTGTTCCATTCTTTCCCCCGGCGGTAACGGTCAGGCCGGGTCAGGCGTGGGCTGGGTGCTCTATCCACCGCTGTCCGTGAAAGAAGGTGGCATGTCGATGGACCTCGCGATCTTCGCGGTTCACGTCTCCGGTGCGTCCTCCATCCTTGGTGCGATCAACATGATCACCACCTTCCTGAACATGCGTGCCCCCGGCATGACCCTGTTCAAGGTGCCGCTGTTTTCCTGGTCGATCTTCGTCACAAGCTGGCTGATCCTTCTGTCCCTGCCTGTTCTGGCGGGTGCGATCACCATGCTGCTGATGGACCGCAACTTTGGCTTTGCGTTCTTTGATCCGGCCGGTGGCGGTGATCCGGTGCTCTATCAGCACATCCTGTGGTTCTTTGGTCACCCCGAAGTCTACATCATCATCCTGCCCGGTTTCGGCATCATCTCTCACGTCATCGCCACATTCAGCCGCAAGCCGATCTTCGGTTATCTGCCGATGGTCTGGGCGATCATCGCGATCGGTGCCTTGGGCTTTGTCGTCTGGGCGCACCACATGTACACCGTGGGCATGACATTGAACCAGCAGGCCTATTTCATGCTGGCAACCATGGTCATCGCGGTGCCGACGGGTGTTAAGGTATTCTCGTGGATCGCAACCATGTGGGGCGGTTCTGTGGAGTTCAAGACTCCGATGCTCTGGGCCTTCGGCTTCCTGTTTCTCTTCACCGTAGGCGGCGTGACGGGCATCGTACTGAGCCAGGCTGCCGTGGACCGCTACTACCATGACACCTACTACGTCGTGGCGCACTTCCACTACGTGATGTCTCTGGGCGCGGTCTTTGCCATCTTCGCGGGTATCTACTTCTATTTCCCCAAGATGACCGGCAAAATGTATCCCGAATGGGCAGGCAAGCTGCACTTCTGGGCGATGTTCATCGGTGCGAACCTGACCTTCTTCCCACAGCACTTCCTGGGACGTCAGGGGATGCCCCGCCGCTACATCGACTATCCCGAGGCATTTGCCTACTGGAACTACTGGTCGAGCCTCGGTGCGTTCCTGAGCTTTGGTTCCTTCGTGTTCTTCTTCGGCGTCATGGCCTACAGCCTGACACGCGGGGCGCGGGTGACACAGAACAACCCATGGAACGAATATGCCGATACGCTGGAATGGACGCTTCCGTCGCCTCCGCCGGAGCATACGTTCGAAATCCTGCCAAAGCAGGAAGAATGGGACAAGCAGCCCGGCCACTAAGGCCTGACTGGATCGAGACGAGAGAAGGCTCCAACGGCGGTTGGGGCCTTTTTTGCGGGTTTGGTGTTTTCCGATCTCTCAGCGATGTCAGCTTTGCGCTTTCCGGGCCGGTGCGTTAGCCCTTGTGCGTCCCTCCTCGCGCAAAAGGTCATCCGATGATCCCTACCCTTACCCCGATCTATGCAAGCCTTCTGGCGCTTGTTTTTACCGTGCTCTCCTTTCGTGTGATCCTCTATCGCCGCGCCCATCTGATCTCGCTTGGCGATTCCGGGGACAAGGCCCTTTTGAAACGGATGCGCGCCCAGGCCAATTGCGCCGAATACGCGCCCGTGGCGATGATGTTGCTCCTGCTCACCGAAGTGACCGGGGCACCACCCTTGGCTGTCCACACCTTGGGAATCGCCTTTGTCGCGGGCCGTGTGCTTCACGCCGCAGGCTTTTCAGCAACGCCGCAGAAGATGATCCTGCGGCAGATCGGAATGGTGCTGACCCTGCTGGGGATCACGCTGAGTGCGCTCGGGCTGATCCTTCACGGGTTGATCTGAGACGCCGCTTGTCGACACCGGGCACCCTTCCCAGCGAAAGAAAAGAAAATCGCGCAAACCGCAGATTTCCCTCTTGCACGGAGCCGTCGGGATGGGTATCTCCCCCTCACCAAAGGATGCGGGCGTAGCTCAGGGGTAGAGCATAACCTTGCCAAGGTTAGGGTCGGGCGTTCGAATCGCCTCGCCCGCTCCAATTTGGTTCTGCCAGACCCCGGCAGGAATTTGAAAAGACCGCCTTTCGGGGCGGTCTTTTTCGTTTCGATGTGCCGATGCACATTTTTCCCGCCTGCGGGGAAATGCGCGGAAAGTGAGACATGGTAGCGGTCTCGCGTTCAGAATTTTCAAACAATTGCCTCAAACCTGCCTGATTGCTGGTCTTTAAGGAATTCAATCTCCGGTTACAGATTTTCTGGTGCCGGGTTGTGTAGGAGAGGTACCCGATGAGACTGCTGGCCGTTGACGATGACCCTTTGGTGCTGGACCTGCTCAAGACCATATTCTCGCAGGCCAACCTACCGGACATATCCGTCGCCCCATCCGGCGCTTGCGCCTTGGAGATGCTCTCCAACCCGGACTTCGATGTTGACGGATTGATCCTGGATATCTCCATGCCGGGCATGTCGGGGATCGAGTTGTGCAAGGCGGTCCGCCTTTTGCCGCACCACAGGCACAAGCCAATCCTGATGCTGACCTCTGCCACCGACATCGCGACCGTCGAAAGCGCCTTTGCGGCCGGGGCTGACGACTATGTCACCAAACCCTTTGATGTGAAAGAGATCGTCGCTCGGGTTCGGGTCGCGGAACGGATGGCGCAAAAGGCTCTGCCCGTCCCGGTGATGGATCCCGCTGCGGTCCCGACGGACCAAACTGCGGGCCGGCACGCGATCGACATCGCGGACCCGCTGCGCATTGCGGACCTGCCCAATCTGATCCCGCCCTTCGCCCTCGGGAACTATCTGGCGCAACTGTCCCGACGCAAGATTGATGACAGCACGATTTTTGCCGTTCATCTGAGCACGGTCGGTGACCTTTATGACCGTTGCACAACGGCTGAACTGTCACGGGCGTTGAAAGGTATCGGGGAAGCGATAAGCAGTGTGGTGGACTGCCCCAGGTTGCTGATGGCCTACGAAGGCAACGGGATATTCATGTGCATCGTGCCGGGATCCGAACCGCTGGCCTGGCCACTTGTGGAATACCGGATACAGACCGCGGTTGCGGCACAACATCTGCACCGCGACGATGGAACGGCCCTGCGGGTGGAGGTGAGCGTGGGAAATCCGGTCACACCGAATGCCAGTCGGTATCAACGGGTGAACAAGACCTTCGACCGGACCCGCGAACGCGCACTCAGCCGGACCCGCAGCAAAATCGGCGCGGTCGCCTGAACCGCGTCGACGACGGCGTTTGGTTTACCACAAAGCCCAAAACGCCGTTCAGTTGATCGGAAATTGGCGCAGGCATTTCGCCGCGTTGCGTCGGTAATCGGCCAGCGTGTCGGGCACGCTGCGCCTGTCGCGCATCACCTCGAGAGCGGCCTTCTTCTGGGCCCACGTGCCGCTGACATGCCGTTCGAGGATCAGGATCGTGATGCCCAGCATCACCTCCTTTTCCGTGTCGGCGATCAATTCGGCTCCCGACAAGGCCACCGCCGTCAGCGCCAGCGTGTTGGAACAGCGCAGCGCCGCCGCCTCAGAGCCCTCGTAGACTTTCTGCGCCTGCGCGGCATCGGCACAGGACATCATGCCAACCCAGAGGACCAGCGCCAGCCGGCGCACTAAAAGACCTTGAAGGTCATGGTGGTCAGCGATCTCTCAATCCCTTCGATGTCCAGCAGGTGATCGTTGATGTAGACGCCCACATCCTCTCCCTTTGGGATGTAGAGTTTCATCAGCAGGTCGAAATCGCCGGAAGTGGAGTACAGCTCCGAATGGATTTCGCGCAGCGCGATGTCTTCGGCGACACGGTAGGTCGTACCGGGCTTGCACCTGATCTGGATGAATACGCAGGTCGACATGGGGGCCTCGATGATTGAACCCTCAAAACGTCGCATATGCCCCCGCCCCCCGCAATGGGTGATCTGGCTTGGCCTTCCTACGGTGACTGCTATAACGACGCCAATGCAGCCCCCCGGAGACCTTCCCATGCGCCAGACCACCCTGACCCGCAGCACCGCCGAGACCGAGGTGAGCGTCGAGATCAACCTCGATGGCACCGGTGCCTATGACAACCAGACCGGCGTGGGCTTTTTCGACCATATGCTGGACCAGCTGGCGCGGCATTCGCTGATCGACATGACGATCCGTGCCAAGGGCGATCTGCACATCGACGACCATCACACGGTCGAGGATGTGGGAATCACACTGGGCCAGGCGCTGTCGGGGGCCTTGGGTGACAAACGCGGCATTCGGCGCTATGGTGCTTGCCTGTTGCCGATGGATGATGCGCTGGTGCGCTGTGCGCTCGATCTGTCGGCGCGTCCCTTCCTGATCTGGAACGTCGATCTGCCGTCCGCCAGGATCGGCACCTTCGACACAGAACTGGTGCGCGAATTCTTTCAGGCGCTGAGCACCCATGGCGGGATCACCCTGCACGTCGATATGCTGCACGGGCTGAACAGCCACCACATTGCCGAAGCCACGTTCAAATCCGTCGCCCGCGCCCTGCGCGATGCAGTCGAAGTCGACCCGCGCAAGGCCGATGCGATCCCGTCGACCAAGGGTGCGTTGTGAGCAGATGCTGACCGCCATCATCGACTACGAATCCGGCAACCTGCATTCAGCCCACAAGGCGTTCGAGCGGATGGCACGCGAGATGGACGCGGGCGAAGTGATCGTGACCGCCGATGCCGACATCGTCGCCAGCGCCGACCGGATCGTGCTGCCGGGGGACGGGGCGTTCCCGGCCTGCATGGCGGCGCTCAAAGGGTCAGGTGGGCTTTATGACGCGATGGTGGAGGCGGTCGAGGTCAAGGCGCGCCCCTTCCTTGGCATCTGCGTGGGGATGCAACTCATGGCCAGCTTGGGCCGCGAGTATACCGACACCCCCGGACTTGACTGGATCGCAGGAGAGGTCACGCGGATCATCCCCGCAGATCCCGCCCTTAAGGTGCCGCATATGGGATGGAACGATCTGGTTGTCGATCATCCCCATCCCGTCTTCGCCGACCTGAAAACCGGTGATCACGCCTATTTCGTGCATTCCTACCACATGGCCGTCACCGACCCGGCCCAGCGGCTTGCCCATGTGGAGTATGGTGGCGATGTCACGGCGATCATCGGCCGGGACACGATGTTGGGGATGCAGTTTCACCCCGAAAAAAGCCAGACAACCGGTCTGCGCCTGATCGCGAATTTCCTGATCTGGAAACCCTGACCCGCTCAGCGGACCCGGTGCCAGACCAGCTTGCGACACGCCGTATCGTCGCAGTTCTCAAGCCGCATGACGTTGCCCTCGACCTCCATCCGGGCGGCCAGCAGCTTGTTGCGTTGCGGCTCCCAGATGCTGCCGGTGTAGGTGCCGTCGGACTGCGCGCGCATGTCCATGATCATGCGCCGCCCCACCACGCTGGACGGCGTGTCATATCCGCGCCGGTCCTTGGCCCGCTCGACCCGGCCACAGATCGCGCTGCCGCAGGTCTTGGTGCGGACATGCACCACCAACCCCGTCGCGTCAGGCTGCGATTGCCACAGACCGACAGCCACATCGGCGCGGAGCGGAACCGTGCTGACAACCAGAACGACAAGTGAAAACAGAATATTGGAAATTCGCATGTGCATCACTCCCCAAAGCGACACAGACACACCCGACGCGCTGCCGACCACCGACATCTATGCGGGCGCATAGAGTCCCTTACGCCTGCGTCACCTTTCCGTCAAATAGTCATTTGTGGCAGCAACAACCTATCTGATCCGCCGCCAGATGACATTCTGACAGGTCGTGCTTTGGCAGGCGCGAAGGCGCATCTCGCGCCCCACGACGGTGACGCGGCTTTCGGGGAAGATGTCCCCGTAGCTGTCGCGGTATTCACCAAAAAAGCTGCCGTCCGCCTGCGATCTCAGGCTCCACAGCACCTTCTCGCCCACCGCGTCCGACGGCGCATCGAGCCCCGCGCGGTTCTTGACCCGCTCGACCCTGGCACAGAGCGCTGCGCCGCAGTTGCGGGTGCGAACGTGAAAGACCACGCCAAGGCTGTCGGGTTCGGTTTGCCAAAGGCCTCGCGGAGGTTCTACCCTTTCGCCTTCCTGCGCCAGACAGGGGCCCGCGAGGACCGCGCACGACAGTGCCAGGAATACCCGTTTGAACGCCACCGTCGCCATCCCGTTCGCGAAGCCCATTCAGCTATCAGATTACGAAAGGCTGCGCGCGCGATCAAGCCTCCGTCGGCCTGCGCCTACTTCACCCGCGACCATTTCCCGCCGCTGCGACATACAACAAGGACGCACCCCCGCACATCTAAAGTATCGCCTGAAAGAACAAGTTCACCGTTGTACGTCTTATCCCGGTCAGGCGAATAAACCTTGCCGCCGACATACTTTCCATTTCCATCATTGGTCATGTCCCAGATCAGTTTCCTGCCGTCACTTGCGGAATTAAACTGCTTACCAGAAGAGTCGAATGACTTGACCAATGTCCCGCAGATGGTCGCACCGCATTCGCTGATCTTGATCTGCCCCGAATTGCCGTTGTCATCCTTGATCGTCTGCCAGGTGCCGAGAATCGGATCGGCCGCAAACGCCGCCCCGGCCATCACGACACTCAACGCCGCCGCTGTCAGAAAAGTTTTCATCATCTTCCTCCCCGATTTTTTCCACCTTGGTCCAGGCGACGCCTTTCTGGCAAGACTAACCTTGGGTCGCGTTGCAAATCTCCTGCCCCCATGCAAAACCCATGCCACCACAGACCCAAAGGCCGCATCATGATCCTCTATCCCGCCATCGACCTCAAAGACGGCCAGGCCGTGCGCCTCGTCCATGGCGACATGGCGCGATCCACCGTCTTCAACGACGATCCGGCCGCACAGGCCCGCGCTTTTGTGGACGCAGGCTGCGCATGGCTGCATCTGGTGGACCTCAACGGTGCCTTCGCAGGCACACCCGTCAACGCGGCACCGGTCGAAGCGATCCTCAAGGCCTGCAATGTGCCTGCACAGCTCGGCGGCGGCATCCGCGACATGGCCACGATCGAACGCTGGCTGGAGCGTGGCCTGGCCCGCGTGATCCTCGGCACCGTGGCGGTCGAGAACCCCGATCTGGTGCGCGAAGCGGCCCGCGCCTTTCCCGGTCAGGTCGCCGTGGGCATCGACGCCCGCAACGGCAAGGTCGCCACCAAGGGCTGGGCCGAAGAAACCGACGTGATGGTCACCGACCTCGCGACATCCTTCGAGGACGCAGGCGTGGCCGCGATCATCTATACCGACATCCTGCGCGACGGGGCGATGGGCGGCCCGAACATCGACGCCACCGCCGCACTGGCCCGCAGCGTGTCGATGCCCGTGATCGCTTCCGGCGGCGTGTCCTCTCTGGCCGATCTCGAAGCTCTCAAGGCCACCGGCGTGATCGAGGGTGCGATTTCTGGCCGCGCGCTCTACGACGGGGCGATCGATCTGGCAGCGGCGCTCAGGGCGCTGGCCTGACTTCATCTTTCCCCTAGAACTCATTCAACACTTGCCACCCGTCCCGCCGTCGCCATAGAGAACACCATGCTCAAGACCCGCATCATCCCCTGCCTCGACGTGGCCGATGGCCGCGTGGTCAAGGGCGTGAACTTCGTGGGGCTGCGCGATGCGGGCGATCCGGTGGATGCCGCCATTGCCTATGACGCGGCGGGCGCGGACGAACTGTGCTTTCTCGACATCCACGCCACCCATGAAAACCGCGGCACGATGTTCGATCTGGTCCGACGCACGGCGGAACACTGCTACATCCCCCTGACCGTGGGCGGCGGCGTCCGCACCGCCGCAGATGTGCGCGCCCTTCTGCTGGCGGGTGCGGACAAGGTCAGCTTCAATTCCGCAGCCGTCGCAAACCCCGATGTCATTGCCGAAGCCACCGACCAGTTCGGCAGCCAGTGCATCGTCTGCGCCATCGACGCCAAGACCGTCTCGCCCGGCAGATGGGAAATCTTCACCCACGGTGGCCGCAAAGCCACCGGAATCGACGCGGTCGACTTCGCCCGAACCGTCACCGCCAAGGGTGCCGGGGAAATCCTGCTCACGTCGATGGACCGGGACGGCACCAAACAGGGCTTCAATCTCCCCCTGACCCGCGCCATCTCCGATGCCGTCACCGTCCCCGTCATCGCTTCTGGCGGGGTCGGCACGCTCGATCATCTGGTTGAAGGCGTCACCATGGGCGGGGCCTCCGCTGTCCTCGCCGCCTCGATCTTTCACTTCGGCGAATACACCATACAGCAGGCCAAACAGCATATGGCCGCCGCAGGTATCCCGATGAGGCTGACATGACCCTCGACGATCTCTACGCCACCATCCTCGCCCGCAAGGATGCCGACCCCGACAGCAGCTGGACCGCCCAGCTCCTCGCCAAGGGCCCCGAAAAATGCGCCGAAAAGTTCGGCGAAGAGGCCATCGAGGCGATCATAGAGGCGGTCAGGGACGACAAACCGGCGCTCACCAAAGAAGCGGCCGATGTGCTCTACCACCTTCTGGTGATGCTCGCCGCCCGCGACGTGGCGCTGTCGGATGTGCTGGCCGAACTCGACCGCCGCCAATCCCAGTCCGGCATCGCTGAAAAAGCGGGCCGCTGATCGCGTTCCTTTCTCTTTTTGGCCGTATATCCCGCGGGGAGTCGATCTTTGATCGACGGGGCAGAGCCCCCGAACAATGTCGTGCGGGCTTGCCCGCACCTTCGGATCACAGCTTGCTGGAAATCACCCCGGTCGCAAACCCACCCTTGCGCAGCTCGCCGAACAGCCGCTGATACTCGATCTTCGGGCAGCGATTCTGGATCACCGTCACCCCGCGGCTTTCCGCCAGCGCCGCCGCCTCCGCATTCTCGACCCCGATCTGCATCCAGATGGTCTGCAACGCCGGAAACACTGCCAGGGCTTCCTCCACGATCTCGGGCACGGCTTCGGACCGGCGAAAGATGTCCACCATGTCCACGCCATCTTCGATGTCCGACACACTTTCGATCACCGGTTTTCCGAACAATGTCTGACCCGCATAGGCCGGGTTCACCGGGACCACGTCATACCCGCGCAATCCCAGGTACCGCGCCACGAAATAGCTCGCGCGGACCGGGTTGGTGGACACGCCAACAATGGCGATCCGTTTGGCGCGGCTCAGGACATCGCGCAGCATTTGATCCGAATAGGTCATTCTGCCAGCGTTACCGCAATCGCCTGACAAAAAAAAGCGCCTCAAGACAAACTTGAGGCGCAAAAGTGTGGAACGAGGGACAGTTAGGCGGCAAAGGGAAGTTCCGAACCCCTTTGCCTCACGAGGAAGGTAGGAATGCGACCCCGACGGCGAAAGGGGTATCGCGGCTACGTGAACGATTGGTTAAAGGTTTCGGCGAAAATCTGCTCAGAACGGGTTGACTGGACGACACGCACCATCAGTCAAAGACATCCTCGACCAGATCGAACAATTCGTCGGACAGATCGCGCAGCCAGCTCTTGCGCCTTTTCACCTTGCGCTGCTTGTTTTTCCTGATTTGCTCCGCCTTGGCCTGATGCGGAAACTGCCGCAACGCAGGTCGGTGGCTGACGGCGGTCGGGCGCGGCGTCGGGGCCTTGGGCAGCATTTTCAGGTTGCGCAGGGGCGCGCCACAACTGGCGCAGGTCAGTTCATGCCGCCCCGCGCCAAGTGTCAGAGCCGCCCGGCTCCCGCAATGACAGCAGGTGGCGATTTTCGTCGGCAGGTCCATGCAATCAGCCTCAGGTCTTGGTCCTGACTGCATATAAGGCGATCGCCGCCGCATTTGAGACGTTGAGCGACCCAAATTGTCCGGCCGCGTCAATCCGTACCAGCGCATCAACGGTTTCGCGGGTCTTTTCACGCAGCCCCGGCCCCTCTGCCCCCAGCACCAGCGCCACGGGCCGGTCGCGCTTGCCTTCGACTGCCGCCTCGATGGACATCTCTGCATCTCCGTCCAGCCCCAGAACCAGATACCCCATGTTCTGCAAACTCCGGATCGCGTCGGCAAGGTTGCGCACCCGCAGATAGGGTTGGCGCTCAAGCGCGCCGGAGGCGGTCTTGGCCAAAGCCCCCGTTTCCGGGGCCGAATGGTGCCGCGTGCCGATCACCGCAGAGGCCCCCAGCACTTCGGCAGAGCGCAGGATCGCGCCCACGTTATGCGGGTCCGTCACCCGGTCGAGCAGCATCACGCGCGGTGCCTGATCCCCGATACAGACATCCTCCAGCCGCCCCCAGTTCAGCGGCCTGACCTCCAGCACGGCACCCTGATGCACCGAGCCTGCATCAAGCGGGGGGCGGAACCTGCGCGGGTCTTCGACCTGCGGTGTCATGCCCGAAAACGCAATCGCATCTTCCAGCTTTGCAGCTGCGTTGGGCGTCACCAGCAAGGTCAGTTTCTCCCGCTCGGGGTTCATCAAGGCGTCGCGCACCGCGTGCAGCCCGAACAGCCAGACCGTCACATTGGCCTCCGCCTTCTTGTCCTGTTCTTTCTGAACCACCCACTTGGGTTTCTTCATCTCATCTGCCTCTCTGCGGTCTGTGAAAAACCAAAGGTTTTTGCCTTGACGCCCCCTGGGGCCGCTTGTAATCACGCCAGCACGCCATGCGCAATGCGCTTGGCCAAGTGGGCGACAGGCCGCAAGGTGTGGCAGGGGACTGTAACTCCCTCGCGGAGACGCACGCCTGGTTCGATTCCAGGGTCGCCCACCATTTTACTTCCTATCAACAGCTTACATGACATTCTGCTTTGGTGTGCCATTAATATGGACCAAAAAGCATTCGACGTGCATCCTACCTAAGCCTAAGCAGGCATGGCATTTTCTACTTCCGCTGGCCGATACCAGAGCAGTTTCACCCAGCCAGAAAACAATCTCACCTGCGCCTGTCGTCAAAGACGAGCATCCATGCGCGGCAACAAACCTTTCACATTAACTGATCGCTTCTGGACAAGCCTTGCTGGCAAGACCCCGAGAGTTTTCGGACAAGGATGATGTTGCGCGAACCCTCCTCGCGGCAGGACCGCCGGGCATTTGGAACTTGATCTTGAAGCTGTCATCGCTACCTGCCGGTCTCACGCAGATTGGTGAGACCCTGCCTTCCGAAGCCTCGCGCGTCCAGCGTGGCCCAGCCAGTCAAACAGCCATTCCGATCCGTGGAAAAGGATTGCTGGCGGAGGCTCAGGGATTCGAACCCTGGGGACGCTCTCACGCCCGCCGGTTTTCAAGACCGGTGCATTCGACCACTCTGCCAAACCTCCGCAGCCTGACCCTCCTAATCGGCTGTCATCGATTCGGCAAACCTCGAAATCGACCTTTTGCAGTGTCGGCTTCCACAGTGGAAAATTGCCGATCTTGCGCCAGTGGTCTTTTCAGGTCGTCGGATGCAGGTTACTGTGCGCCCAAGAACTCCGCGAAGGGGTCTTGAGGTGTGCCGTGATCCACGGCGGAATGAGGCCGAACAGGCCCGCAGGCAAGGACGACACAATGACACGCAGGCCCGAGGATCGAAATCGCCAAGTTGTGCCTCGCGTGGGGATCTGGGCCGCCGGGGCGATCGCCCTGGGGCTTTTGGCAGGCTGTGACGAGAACGGCAAGTTCAACTTCCAGATGCCCACGGGCAGGGCCGATGCGACAACCGCCGGCAGCACAACATCGACCAGACTGGTGGAACGGGACGTCGAAGCGCCCGAAGTATTTTCCGTGTCTGATCAGGGTCTGTGGGACGGACGGCCTTCGCTGGGTGGCGTGTGGGTGGCGCACCCCGATGTCACCGATCCCGAGCGCGTGATCATCCGGAACGAGGCCAACGGCAAATTCGTGATCGGCGCACTGTTCCGCAAGGAACGCGATCTGCCGGGACCGAAGTTGCAGATTTCGTCCGACGCGGCAGCCGCGCTCGACATCCTTGCGGGTGCCCCGGCGCCGCTGAATGTCACGGCCCTGCGCCGCGAGGAAGCCGCCGAGCCAGAGACCGAAACCGAGGCGGCGGTCGAGGCTGAGACCATCGCCGCCCCTGCCGACGTGTCCGAAACATCGCTTGATCCGATCGCCGCCGCCGGTGCCGCGATCGAGGCCGCGCCAGCGGCACCTGTGGCCGCCGCCCCGAAACCTGCCGCACCGCGCAGCACGTCCGCCCTGGCGAAGCCCTTCGTCCAGTTGGGTATTTTCAGCGTCGAGGCCAATGCCGAGCGTGTCGCCAAGCAGATGCGCGGCGCGGGCATGGTGCCGACAGTCAAACAATCGGAAATCAACGGCAAGGCCTTCTGGCGTGTCGTCGTTGGCCCCGCCACAAGCGCGTCCGAATTGAACAACCTGATCAAAGCCATCAAGGCCGAAGGCTTTTCCGATGCCTATGCCGTAAGCAACTGACCCAGAACGGAGCTTTTCCCATGATCCGCCACCTTGCTGCCAGTCTGACGCTGATCCTCTTGACCCTGCCCGCGGCCGCTTTCGAGACCAAGGCCACCGCGGCCTATGTGCTGGATCAGACCACCGGCACCGTGCTTCTGGCCAAGAACGCCGACGAGCCCTTGCCGCCCGCATCCATGTCCAAGCTGATGACGCTGTACATGGCGTTCGAGGCCGTGGCCAAGGGGCGGCTTGAGCTGGATCAGGAACTGCCCGTCTCCGCCGAAGCGGCGAGCTATGGCGGTTCGACCATGTTCTTGCAGCAGGGCGAGCGGGTGACCGTCGAAGACCTTCTGCGCGGCATCATCGTTCTGTCGGGCAATGACGCCTGCGTGGTGATCGCCGAGGCGCTGTCGGGCACCGAGGGCCGGTTTGCACGCGACATGACCATGCGCGCGCAGCAGTTGGGCATGACCAATTCGACCTTCATGAACTCGAACGGCTGGCCCAAGCCCGGCCACCGCATGTCGATGCGCGATCTGGGATTGCTGTCCAATCTGCTGATCACCGATTTCCCGCAATTCTATCCCATGTTCGCTGAACAGGAGTTTCTGTTTGACGAGAACGAAAGCTCGAACCGGTTCAACCGCAACCCGCTGCTGACACTCGATATCGGGGCCGATGGCCTCAAGACCGGGCACACGACCGAAGCGGGATACGGTCTGGTCGGCAGCGCCAAGCAGGGCAACCGCCGGGTGATCTTTGTCATCTCCGGGTTGGAAACCACGGAGGCACGGGCGCTCGAATCCGAATCCATCGTGAACTGGGCCTTCCGGCAATTCAGTCAGGAAACCCTGGGCACCGCCGGGACGCAACTGGCCGAAGCGCCTGTCGCCATGGGTCAGACGGCCAGCGTTGGTTTGGAACTGGCAGAAGACCTGTCCGTTCTGACCCCGATCAGCGCCAGCGGTGGATTGAGCGGCGAGATCGTCTATAACGGCCCGTTCCGGGCCCCCGTCACGAAAGGTGACGAAATGGCTGAACTGATCCTGACCCGCGACGGGCTTCCCGAAGTGCGCGTGCCGCTGGTCGCCAGCGCAAGCGTGCAGCCCGGTGGTTTCATGGTCAAGATGGCGGCCGCCGCGAAACATCTGCTGGCGCGCCTGAACGCGGGACCGCAGGACGCATCGTGAACGGGCCCGACCTGCCATGACGGACGGGTTGTTCATCAGTTTCGAAGGCATCGACGGTTCCGGCAAATCCACGCAAGCCAGGCTGTTGGCAGAGCACCTGACATCACTGGGCCACGACGTGGTGCTGACCCGCGAGCCCGGTGGATCACCGGGGGCCGAGGAGATACGCGCGCTCGTCTTGCAGGGTGACCCGGACCGCTGGTCGGCGCAGACGGAGATCCTGCTGTTCACCGCGGCGCGGCGCGATCATCTGGAACGCACGATCCGGCCCGCGATCAACGCAGGCAAGGTCGTGATCTGCGACCGGTTTGCCGATTCCACCCGCATGTATCAAGGGGTGTCGCGGGGCGATCTGCGCGGGATCGTGGACGATCTGCACCGGCTGATGATCGGCGTGGAACCTGATCTGACGGTGCTGATCGACATGGACCCGCGCGAGGGTCTGTCGCGGGCGCTGTCCCGCCAGACGGCCGAAGAGCGGTTCGAGGATTTCGGTGAAGACCTGCAACGCGCCATGCGTGACGGATTTCTCGCACTCGCCAGGGAATATGCCGACCGTTTTACAGTGATCGACGGTGCCCGCCCGGTCGAGGCGGTGGCGGCAGACGTACAGGCGCGCGTCGCGGCCTTTATGACGACTGCCTGAGCCACCTTCCCTCGCCCTTCAAACATGCTACACCCGGCCCATGAGCGAAGACACTCCCCAGCCCGACCGCCTGAGCGGTGCCCGGCATCCCCGTGACACGCCGCGCCTGATCGGTCAGGACACGGCCGAGGCCGCGTTTCTGGATGCCTTCAACGCGGGCAAGCTGCATCACGCGTGGTTGTTGACGGGGCCGCGTGGCGTGGGAAAGGCCACGCTGGCCTGGCGCATCGCCCGGTTCCTGATCGCCACACCTACGGACGACGGCGGCATGTTCGGTGCCCCCTCGCCTGCGACACTCGATATCGCCCCTGACCATCCGGTTGCCCGGCGGATCGCGGCGGGGGGCGAAGGCGCGCTGAAATCCATCACCCGCACGGTGAACCCCGATACCAAGCGGATGCGCAAGCAGATCGTTGTCGATGACATCCGGGCCCTGAACGGGTTCTTCCAGATGTCCGCAGCGGACGGCGGGCGACGCGTCGTCATCATCGACGATGCGGACGAAATGAACCCCAATGCCGCCAATGCGCTCTTGAAGATGCTCGAAGAACCGCCCGCCCGCGCAACGCTGCTCTTGCTCAGCCACCAGCCTTCCAGCCTTCTGCCCACGATCCGCTCGCGCTGTCGCACCCTGCGGCTGCATCCCCTGCCCCCTGATCTGATGGCCGACGCGCTCACGGCTTCCGGTGTCAGCTTCGACGGTGATCCCGCCGCGCTTGCCGCCCTCTCGGGCGGCTCCGTGGGCGGAGCCTTGCGGCTGTCCCTGATGGGCGGGTTGCAGATCTATGCCGAGTTGATCGGTCTGATGTCGGGCCTCCCGCGCATGGACCGCGCCCGCGCGATCAAACTGGCCGAAGCGGCAGCACAGCGCGGGGCGGAAGAGAAGCTGATCCTGCTGTTCACCCTGATTGATCTGATGCTGTCGCGTCTGGCCCGCACCGGGGCCACCGGCACCCCGCCAGAGGTCGAGGCTGCACCGGGAGAAGCGGCGCTGATGGCGCGTTTGTCACCGGGCGCCCTGCAGGGCCGCAACTGGGCCACGCTTGCACAAGAGGTGTCGGCGCGGGCGCAACATGGGATGGCGGTCAACCTTGACCCTGCCGCACTGGTCCTAGATACCCTGCAAAAGATAGGCAATTGCGCCCCCAGATAACACGGCAAGGCAAGGCAGGCATGACCGAGACAATCCAGATCACCGACAGCCACTGCCACCTCGACTTCCCCGATTTCGCGGACCAACTGCCCGAGGTGGTTGCCCGTGCCGCGGATGCAGGCGTGACGCGCATGGTGACGATCTGCACCAAGCTGCGCAGCCTGCCCGATGTTCAGGCGATTGCAGAAGCCCACGCACCGGTGTTCTTTGCTGCGGGCACCCATCCGATGTCCGTCGCGGCCGAGCCGATGGTCACTGTCGATGAACTGGTCGCGCTGACGGACCATCCGAAAATGGTCGGGATCGGCGAGACGGGACTGGATTACCACTACACCGCCGAAAGCGCCGAGGCACAGCAGATGTCATTGCGTCTTCACATCGAAGCCGCACGCGAAACCGGCCTGCCGCTGATCATCCACGCCCGTGACGCGGACGACGACATGGCCCGGATCCTGAGCGAAGAGTACCGCAACGGCGGCTATACTTGCGTCATGCATTGTTTCTCTTCCTCGCCCGCGCTGGGACGTGCGGCGCTCGATCTTGGCTTCTACCTCAGCATGTCGGGCATCACCGCCTTCCCCAAATCGCAGGACCTGCGCGACATCTTTGCCGCCGCCCCGCTGGACCGCATTCTGGTGGAAACCGACGCCCCGTATCTTGCGCCCCCGCCCCATCGCGGCAAACGCAACGAGCCTTCCTATGTGGCACATACCGCCCGCCGTGCGGCGGAGACCTTCGGCATGGACTACGCCGGTTTCGCCGCGCAGACACAGGCGAATTTCGACCGGCTGTTCACCAAGGCCGCGCAGTACAAGGCGGCCGCATGATGGCGCAGATGTGCATCACCATCCTTGGCTGCGGCTCGTCCGGCGGGGTGCCACGGCTCGGCGGCCACTGGGGTGCCTGCGATCCGGCGGAGCCGAAGAACCGCCGCCGCCGCTGCTCCGTGCTGGTCGAACGCGTGACGGATGACGGCACCACCTCGGTCCTGATCGACACCTCGCCCGACATGCGCAGCCAGTTGCTGGACGCCGAGGTCGGACGGCTTGATGCGGTGCTTTACACCCATGCCCATGCGGATCACGTTCACGGGTTGGACGATCTGCGGATGATCGTGATCAACATGCGCGCGCGCTTGCCCGTCTGGGCCGACGCCCCCACCAAGCAAGCGCTGCTGGAGCGGTTCGGCTATGCCTTCATTCAGCCCAAGGGGTCGATGTATCCGCCCATTCTGGACCTGAACGAGATCAGGGGCGACGTGCAGATCGACGGCCCGGGCGGCCCGCTGATCTTCACGCCGTTTCTGGTGCGTCATGGCGGAATGGATGCGCTGGGGTTTCGCGTCAATGATGTGGCCTACCTGCCCGATGTGATCACGATCCCCGATGACGTCTGGCCGCATCTTCGGGGCCTGCGCTGCTGGATCGTGGACGCGCTGCGCCGCGACCCGCACCCCACCCACAGCCATCTGGCACAGACGCTGGACTGGATCAGCGACATGGCCCCCGACAAGGCGGTGCTGACCAACATGCACAACGATCTGGATTATGCCACCATCGCCGCCGAAACGCCCGATCACATCGAACCGGCCTTCGACGGCATGGTCCTGCGCTTCGATCTGCCCTGATTTCACCCTTCTGACCCTGCCATCGTGCCGTCCGACCGGCCCCAGACCAAGGCCTGCCAGTGCAAACCCTTCTGGACGTCATCCTCCCCGTCTTTCTGGTCATCGGTGCTGGCTATGTCGCTGTCTGGCGCGGCCTGTTTCCGGTGGCGGGGATCGACGGCGTGCTGCGTTTTGCCCAGAATTTCGCCGTGCCCTGCCTGCTGTTTCAGGCCATCGCGCATATCGACATCGCCGCGTCGTTCAACCCAGGGCTCCTGTTCAGCTTCTATGCCGGGGCGGCACTGTGTTTTGCCCTCGGCATCATCGGTGCGCGGGTTCTGTTCAAACGCGACTGGGAAGACTGCGTGGCCATCGGATTTTGCTGCCTGTTCTCCAATTCGGTCCTTCTGGGTCTGCCGATCGCGGAACGCGCCTATGGGCCGGACGCGCTGACCGGCAATTACGCGATCATCGCGTTCCATTCGCCGTTCTGCTACGGGCTGGGCATCACGACGATGGAGTTCGTGCGCAACCGCGGCCAGTCGGGTGTGCAACTGGTCCGTGCCGTGGGTCAGGCGATGTTCCGCAACGCGCTGGTGATCGGGATCCTCGCGGGCTTTGCGGTCAATCTGTCTGGCGTCGCTTTGCCCGGTGTGGTGGAGGACGCGGTGTCGCTCATCGTGCGGGCGGCCCTGCCCGCCGCTCTCTTCGCCCTTGGCGGCGTGCTTTTTCAGTACCGTCCCGAAGGGGACATGAAGACCATCGCCATGTGCTGCGTGATCGTTCTGCTGCTGCACCCGGCGATCACATGGAGCATCGGCAGCACCCTGGCATCTGGAACATGATCTTTTCCGCGCAGGTGTGCTGACCGCCGCCATGGCACCGGGGTTCAACGCCTATATCTTCGCCAACATGTACGGGCGTGCCAGACGCGTCGCCGCATCTGTCGTGTTGATCGCCACGGCCTCGTCGATCCTGACGGTCTGGTTCTGGCTGGCGGTGCTGGGTTAGCCGCTGAACCGCGCGCCGGTCGGAATGGTCTGCGGGCGGGCGTTTGTGTCGGCCACGGTTGTGCCGGCGGTGGATTTGTATTTGTCCGCATGGGCGGCCAGTTCCGCCTGCGGGATCACGTCGTTGATATGATCGAACATCCCGCCGCTGCGGGCCTCGACCACATCGAGGATACTGTCCGGCCCCGCCACACGGTTCATCAGCGTCACCGCGTTGGTCACGGGCCGCATATCGGCCTCATAGGCTTCCAGCGCCGCCTGCGTCAGCCCATGGCTGAGAAACGCCGCACCAAGCCGCCGCGCATCCAGAATGGCGGAACCTGCGCCGTTCGACCCCACAGGATAGGCAGGGTGTGCTGCGTCGCCCATCAGGGTCACACGTCCGTCGGTCCAGCGTGGCAGCGGGTCGCGGTCCACCATGGGGTATTCCAGCACTTCGTCAGCGCCTTCGATAAGCCCCGGAATGTCGATCCAGTCGAGGTTGAAGTGCCGGAACTGCGGCAGGAAATCATCCAGATTGGCCTGCCGGTTCCAGTCTTCCTTGCTGAAGTTGGCACCCTCCGCGAACTTGAGGTTCGCGATCCAGTTGATCGTGGCCAGGCCCGTCTCGGGATCGGGTTCGGAGATCGGGTAGGACACGAACCGCAGACCGTCATAGCCGATCAGCACCATGGACGCGCCGCTCTTGTAGGGTTTGCCAAGCGCCGTGCCGCGCCACAGAATGTTGCCGCCCCATTTCGCCGGGCCCTCATCCGGTGCCATTTGCGCGCGAATTGCGGAATGGATGCCGTCGGCGGCGATGATCACGCTGCCGACCACATCCCGCGTCTGTCCGTCGGTTCCCCGAAGGTGCAGGACCGCATTGTCCGTGCCATTGCTGAACCCGGTCGCCCGCCAGCCGGTTTCGACACAGTCGGGGCCGGCGCGATCCAGCAAGGTCTCGTACAACAGCATGAGCAGTTTTCCCCGATGAACCGAGAACTGCGGCCAGTCATATCCCGCATCGGTGCCACGCGGTTCGGTCCAGATGTGCAGCCCGTGTTTGGAATAAAGACCGTATTCCTTTGTCCGGATCCCGATGGCCGACAGCTGCTCTTCAAGCCCCAGATCGAACAATTCGCGCACGGCGGTGGGCTGCACGTTGATGCCCACACCCATCGGCCTGATCTCGGATGTCGCCTCGAAAACCTTGAAGGGCACACCGATCTGATCACAGGTCAGGGCCAGCGCCAGCCCCGCGATCCCGCCGCCGTTGATCAATACCGTCATGTGATGCCTCCCGCCTCATGCTGGCTGCAAAGAACCCCGTGCGTCGCCAGGTGTCAACTGCCGGGCATACTGCGCTTTGCCCGAGCGGTAGGGAGTCAACGTCAAGGCACCGCCAGCGACCAGAGCAGGTTCGCTGAAGCAATAGCCCGACAGGGTTCGGTCACTCGCTGAACGCA
The DNA here is from genome assembly GCA_963799505.1 of uncultured Alphaproteobacteria bacterium. Taxonomy (GTDB): domain Bacteria; phylum Pseudomonadota; class Alphaproteobacteria; order Rhodobacterales; family Rhodobacteraceae; genus Sulfitobacter. Next base: position 72,701 of record CAWCXM010000017.1, on the reverse strand, counting down.
TTGAGCGACCCAGGATCTACCATAGGATTTCGTGTTTTTCCGCATGTCACCCACCCCTCCAGAACGGCGTCAGGTCTCATCCTCCAGCAGAATGCGGGCAGCGTTGCCCTTGGCGTCGTCATATTGGTCAGACCGGATCGTCCACAGGAACGCGGCAAGACCAAAGCCACCGAGAACAAGCGACACCGGAATGAGAATGACCAGTACATTCATCGTACGAACCTCATGCGTTGGGCGTTCAGCAGAACCGTGATGGAAGAGAGGCTCATGGCCAGCGCAGCGGCCAACGGGGTCGCAAATCCGGCAAGTGCCAGCGGCACGGCGATCAAATTATACAGGGCCGCTATCGCGAAGTTCTGCTGCGACAGGTGGCGGGTCATGCGGGCGACACGCAGCAAAAGCGGCAGCTCGGCGAAGCTTTCCTTGAGGATCACCACGTCAGCCGCGCTGCGTGAGGCATCCAGTGCCGTCGAGGGTGCGAGGGAAGCGTGTGCGGTGCTGAGTGCTGCGGTGTCGTTCAAGCCGTCGCCGACCATCAGTACGCGGTGCCCTGTGTCGTGCAGCGCCCTCAGGCGGCGGAGTTTTCCATCGGGACGGGCATTGGCGGTGAACGGGATGTTCAACTGTTCCGCAATCATCCGGGCCGGACCGTCGCGATCACCGGTGACCATTTCGCAAGGCAATGCGCAGTCGGCGATGGCTTCGGTAATGCCGGGACGCAGGCGTTCGTAGGTCTGCAGGGCCTTGGCGGGGGTCGCGCCGATGCGCAGGCCCAGCCCCGCAAAAGGTGCGTCCAGAAACGCGCCTCGGCCCAGCCTCACGTTCTGGCCATTCCAGACGGCGCTTACACCCTCGCCGGTTTCTTCCGTGACAGCCTCAAGATGGGCAGGGGCCACATCGGACAGCTGCTCGAGCAGCGCGCGCGCCCATGCGTGGTTCGACGCCTGCGCGAGGGCGGCGGCGACCGGGCGTTCGGCTTGCGACAAATCGCTCACATCGACACCCGACGGCAAGGTCAAGGTGCCGGTCTTGTCAAAGACGATATGATCCACCTCGGCCAGACGCTCCAGCGCCGTGGCGTGTTTGACGAGGAAACCCTTCTGGTACAGCCTGCTGATGGCGCTGGTCGTCACGGCGGGCACGGCGAGGCCAAGCGCGCAGGGGCAGGTAATGATCAGTACCGCGATCGCGATGTTGAGGGCGTGCCGCACGTCGCCATTCGCCGCGACCCACCCCAGGAAGGCAAGCAGGGCCAGCAGGTGAACGGCGGGCGCGTAAATCTGCGCCGCGCGGTCCGCAAGGCTGGTGTAGCGATTGCGTCCGTTCTCGGCAGTCTCGACCAGCGCCGCCATGCGGCGCAGGCTTGTGTCGGTTCCGGCCACAGTTGACATCAGGGTGAAGGGTGCCGCCAGATTGATCTCGCCCGCGTGCAGGTTCGTTCCCTCAAGAGCCGCGACAGCCTCGCTTTCCCCGGTCAGAAGCGACCGGTCCAGCAGTGCCTGTTCGCTGGAGAGCACACCGTCCACAGGCACCCGTGTGCCGGTCGGGACCAGGATGACATCGCCCGCCCGGATGTCGGCAACCGCCGTGAGTTTTGCCTTTCCATCTGTCAGAACCTGAGCCGTGTGGACCTCAAGCGCGCTCAGTTCCTTGGCCGCGGACCGGGCCGCGCTGCGGGTCTGGTGGTCGAGATACCGTCCGATCAGCAGGAAGAAGGTCAGCGACAGGGCCGCATCGAAATAGGCGTGCGCGCCGCCGTTCATCACCTCGTAAAGCGACATGCCCCCCGCCAGGATGATGGCGAGCGAGATCGGGACATCCATGTTCAACCGACCGACCCGCAGAGCGGTCATCGCGTTGGAAAAGAACGGCTGGCCCGCATAGAGGATCGTCGGCAGGGCGATCAGCGCGGAAATCAGGTGAAACAGATCGCGTGTCGCGTCCGTTGCGCCGGACCAGACGGCAACGGAAAGGAGCATGACGTTCATCATTGCGAAACCGGCAACGGCAAGGCGGATCAACAGCGCCCGCCCGGCACCATCCTGGGCATCGGCAAGTGCCGCGATGTCCAGTGCATAGGCCTCATATCCCAGCGCACGGACGGCGGCGAGCGCCGCTTCGGGATCGACCGGACCAGTGATTGATACGCGTTTCAGCGACAGGTTCACGCGCACCGTGACGACACCGCGCAGATGCATCAGACCCTGTTCGATCTTGCCGATGCAACCGGCGCAATGGATCGTCGGAACGGATATCTGCATGGCGGGGCCCGATGCGATGTCCTCTGCCAAGGGGACGGCGGCACAGGCAGAACAGGCCATCGTCATGATCGCACCCCCACGATGACGCGCTGCTGAAAAAGCGTCCCGTCAGCGGCCCGCAAACGCAGGCGCAGGTTCCAGTTGCCCGGACCCGCGACCACGGGCGCGCGGTAGACCGCGCCGTCGAAGTGAAAATCAGGTGTCTGATCTGACGAAACCATCGTCGCCCGCCCGAAAATTGCCTCTTCGATCACAAGCTCCACAGCCTCGCCGTCTTGGGTGATCGCGAGCACAAGGTCCGTTCCTTCCAAAGTGGCCGAGACCTCCCAGTTCAGGGCGCGCTGTGCCGCGCGATCGGCATTGAAGGACTGGCTGGCCACGTAGGAGTTCCTGACCTCCAGCCCCGGAAATGTGCGCACGGCGTTGAAGGCCAGCGTCAGGTTCACCGCAATGATCACGCCGAATGCCAGGGCGAAGACCGCGAAGACATGCCATCCTTTTACTTCGGTCATCTGCTTTCCCTTCCGTTGAATGTCGTGGTTTCGCTGGTGCGTTCCCCCGATCCGATGTCCTCGACCCACATCCGCAGCGCGGTGACGTCCTGTGTCGCTGCGGGGTCTCCGGGTCTGGCTGTCACGTAAACACGTTGCAGAATGGTCGAATCAGCCGGCACGGTGACGGACAGCTCGCGGCTTCCCTCCAGTTCGATCCGCAAAAGCGCGTCGCTCGTCAGGCTCAGGTGAAACTGCCGATCCTCCCCCAGCTTGTTGCGCAACCGGACGTCGTAGATGTTGCGGATGGACCCGTCCGACTGCACGACGTAGGTGGGATTGCGGACCGCCGCGACCGTCAGCTCGATGTCCGAGCGGACGAACAGGGCGTAGACCAGTGCCACACCCATCGCCAGCCAGATCGTCGTGTAAAGGATCGTGCGCGGGCGCAGGATATGTTTCCAGACCGCTTTGGGTGCCATGCCCGCGCGTTCGGCCGGTTCATCGGACAGCGCGAGATAGTCGATCAATCCGCGCGGCTTGCCGATCCTGGTCATGACATCGTCGCAGGCGTCGATGCACAGCGCGCAGGTGATGCATTCCATCTGCTGCCCGTCGCGGATGTCGATCCCGGTCGGGCAGACATTCACGCAGGCCATGCAGTCAATGCAGTCGCCGGTGCCCTCGGCGCGGGCCTTGCCGCGCGGCTCCCCTCTCCAGTCACGGTAGGCGACGGTCAGGGTATCGGCGTCCATCATCGCCGCCTGGATACGCGGCCAGGGGCACATATAGATGCAGACCTGCTCGCGCATGAAGCCGCCAAACACAAACGTCGTCGCGGTGAGGATCGCGATGGTCGCATAGGCGATGGGGTGCGCGTCGAACCGGATCAGGTCCATGGCCAGCGTCGGCGCGTCCGTGAAATAGAATACCCATGCCCCGCCCGTCAGCACGGCGATCAGCAGCCAGACCGCCCACTTGGTGATCCGCAACCGCCATTTGCGCAGATCCCAGTTGGCGTGATGCAGCCGCACCCGCGCATTCCGGTCCCCTTCGATCCAGCGTTCGACAAGAATGAACAGATCCGTCCAGACCGTCTGCGGACAGGTATAGCCGCACCAGACCCGGCCCAGCGCCGAGGTGAACAGAAACAGACCCAGACCCGCCATGATCAAGAGCCCTGCGACGAAGTAGAATTCGTGGGGCCAAATCTCGATCCAGAAGAAATAGAACCGACGCCCCGCCATATCGACCAGTACGGCCTGATCGGGCAGATTGGGGCCGCGGTCCCAGCGGATCCATGGTGTCAGATAATAAATGCCGAGCGTCACGACCATGATCCACCATTTCAACTGGCGGAATCGGCCCGACACACGACGCGGAAAGATCGGCTCTCGCGGGGCGTAGAGTACGGTTTTGGACATCTGGGGTCTCCTGTTCGCAAACCCTGTCTAGGATGGCCGCCGAGCGGGTTCCTTGATCTGGGTCAAGAATGATCCCGAGACGGCGTGTTTTGCGAACAGGGCCGCCTCGGGATGCGCGGGTCGGTGCCGACACCGCGCAAGCTGTCTACTCCCCTCCTCCAAGACTATGGACGTAGACAGCAACGGCACGCACGTCTTCTTCGCTCAGGCGTTGGCCCCAGGCGGGCATGACGCCGAAACGCGCGTTCTTGACGGTTTCGGTCAGGGCGGCGCGGTCGCCGCCGTAAAGCCAGATCGCGTCAGCGAGATTGGGCGCACCCATATCCCGGTTGCCCCTGGCATCGTCACCGTGACAGGCGGCGCAATTGTCCGCGAAGACCTGCGTCCCGGTTTCGGCCAGGGCCGCATCAAAGCCGCCGGAACTCAGGCTGATGACATGCTCGACCACGGCGTCGATCTCTTCCGGTGGCAATATCTCGGCAAAGGCGGGCATTTCGGAATACCGCGCGTCCGGGTCCGTTTCATTGCGGATACCGTGGCGGATCGTGTAGCTGATCGCCTCCTGATCGCCGCCCCAGAGCCAGTCGTTGTCCAGAAGATTGGGATAGCCTTCGGCTCCCGCCGCCCCCTGCCCGTGACATTGGCTGCACTGTGCGCGGAACACCGATCCGCCGCGCGCAACGGCATAGCGGTGCAGGTCTTGCGGCGCGGCGACGGTTGTCAGGTCGACTTCGTTCAGGGCGGCAACCAGTTCGGCGTTGCGCGCCTCGTGGGTGGCGATGTCCTGCGCGACCTCGGCGCGGGTCGAGTAACCCAAAGCCCCGGAGGTTGCCCCGGAAATCATCGGCCAGGCCGGATAGGCGACCGTATAGCCGATGCCCCAGACGATGGTGGCATACAACGTCCAGAGCCACCACCGCGGCAAGGGATTGTTCAACTCGCGAATGCCGTCCCATTCGTGGCCGGTGGTTTCAACCCCGGTTTCATCGTCTATCTGTCTGTCAGACATCGAACTTACCTTTCAAATCGAAGGTGCAGGCGCAGGCCGCACATTGGCCGGTGCAGGTCTTTTCAGGTTCCTCGTTTCGGAACGGGATCATGCGGGCGTCCTCTCGGGCAGGGGCCAGACCGGGCCAGAAGGACCAGACCGCCACGCCGGCAAAGAACCCGAACATGCCCAGCAGCACCCAGCTGTCGGCCAGTTCACGCAGGAAGGAATAGGTATCCATCGGTTTCTCCTATCGGCTGGCGTCGGGTGTGAAGGTGGAAAAATCGACCAGCGTGCCCAGCATCTGAAGGTAGGAAATCAGGGCATCCATCTCGGTCAGTTCGGGTTGTCCGTCGAAATTCGAGACGACAGCCCCCGGATACCGCTCCAGAAGCGCGTCCCAGTCGCCGTCCGGATCCGCCTGAACCTTGAAATCGGCGCTGGCGCTTGCGATCTGTTCCTCGGTGTAAGGCACCCCGACAAACCGATGGGTTTCCAGCAGATCGACGATATGTGTGCCTTCGATGGGCGTGTCGGCCAGAAAGGCGTATTTGGGCATGATGCTTTCAGGCACAACCGATTGCGGGTCTTTCAGATGCGCCACATGCCAGGCATCGGAATAGCGTCCTCCGACCCGCGCCACGTCCGGCCCCGTGCGTTTCGACCCCCATTGAAACGGGTGATCGTACATGCTTTCGGCAGCGAGCGAGTAATGGCCGTAGCGTTCGACCTCGTCGCGCATCGGGCGGATCATCTGGCTGTGGCAGACATAGCAGCCCTCGCGCACATAGATGTCGCGCCCGGTCAGTTCCAGAGGGCTGTAGGGACGCATCCCCTCGACCTCTTCGATGGTGTTCTCCAGCCAGAAAAGCGGTGCGATCTCGACGATCCCGCCGATGGTGACCACCAGAAGGGAGGCAATCAGCAGCAGTGTCGGGCTTTTCTCGAGGATCGCGTGGCGGTCGATCAGCGCCGTCTGATGGGGCAATTCATTGGGAATCTTTCCCGGCAGATCGGACAGTTGCGCAACCTTTGGATCGCTGTCGGAGGATTGGATTTTTTCGTTGTCGGCCATGTTCCGATCCTATTCTGAAGCTGTCGCTGCGGTATTGGGCAGCGCGATCGTTGCGGGCTGTGCGCCCCTTATGGTCATCCACATGTTCCAGACCATGATGAGTGCCCCGCTCAGGAACAGAACCCCGCCCATGCCGCGCACCACATACATCGGAAACTTGGCGGAAACCGTGTCGGCAAAGCTGTTGACGAGGAATCCCTGGTCATCGACCTCGCGCCACATCAGGCCTTCCATGATGCCGGTGACCCACATGGACGCCGCATAAAGAACGATGCCAAGTGTCGCCAACCAGAAGTGCCAGTTGATCGCCGCCATCGAGTGCATCTGCTTGCGACCCCACAGGCGTGGCGTCAGGAAGTAGAGGCAGGCAAAGGTGATCATGCCGTTCCAGCCCAGAGCACCGGAATGAACGTGCCCGATGGTCCAGTCGGTATAGTGCGACAGGGAATTCACCGCGCGGATCGACATCATCGGACCCTCGAAAGTGGACATCCCGTAAAAGCCCAGAGAAAGGACGAACATCCGCAAGATCGGATCGGTGCGCAGCTTGTCCCAGGCGCCTTGCAGCGTCATCAGGCCGTTGATCATGCCGCCCCAGCTGGGCATCCACAGCACGATCGAGAACACCATCCCAAGGGTCGATGCCCAATCCGGCAAGGCGGTGTAATGCAGGTGGTGCGGCCCGGCCCAGATGTAGAGAAAGATCAGGGCCCAGAAGTGGATGATCGACAGTTTGTAGCTGAATACCGGACGGTTCGCCTGCTTGGGCACGAAGTAATACATCATCCCCAGAAAGCCCGCCGTCAGGAAGAAACCGACCGCGTTGTGACCGTACCACCATTGCGTCATGGCATCCTGCACGCCCGAAAAGACCTGAACCGATTTACTGCCCCAGATACTGACCGGCACGGACAGGTTGTTGACCAGATGCAGCATCGCGACCGTGATGATGAAGGCGAGGTAGAACCAGTTGGCGACGTAGATGTGCCGTTCCTTCCGGACAAAGATCGTGCCCAGGAAAACGGCAAGATAGGTCACCCAGACGATGGTCAGCCAGATATCGACGTACCACTCCGGTTCGGCGTATTCCTTTGATTGGGTCGCACCCAGCAGATAGCCGGTCGCCGCCAGAACGATGAAAAGCTGATACCCCCAGAAGACGAACCAATGCGCGTTCCCGCCCCACAGACGCGCCCCGCTGGTGCGTTGAACGACATAAAACGAGGTGGCGATCAGGGCATTGCCGCCAAAGGCAAAGATCACGGCGCTGGTGTGCAAGGGGCGCAGACGGCCAAAGTTGGTGAAGGGCTGACCCCAGTCGAAGTTCAGCTCTGGAAACGCCAGTTGGAACGCGATGAACGTCCCCACCAGAAACCCGGCGATACCCCAGAACGCGGTCGCGATGACCCCCGCGCGGATCACCCCGTCGGCATAGCCGCTGGTGTCCACTTTGACGGGCGGTTCGTCGATCCCGCGGAGCACCCAAATGAACATCCCCGCCGCGATGACCATGATCAGGGCAGCGTGCACCTGATAGGCGATGTCATGGGCAAAGTTCGTTCCGATGGCGGCGATCAGGGCCACCAGGCCCAGCAAGACAAGTTTTATGTATTCCATATGGCACCTTCTTCTGCGCAACCGCCGTGCGGCGCGCCTGAGATTCTGTTCGCAGTCTTTGATTAGGTGCGCGCGCCGCTGCGTTCTTTGATCCAGGTCAAACTTGCGCAAACAATCGCCCGGCTACCGCAGCACAAGAACCGCGCATTGCGCGTGGCCCACAACATGGTGCGCCACCGACCCCAGAAAGAAATCGGAGAAAGCGGGCTGGTGCGATGCGACGATGATGCAGTCAGCCCCGTTCTCGGACGCCCAGCGGCAAATGCGCGGCCCGGCCCTTCCGTCGGCAATCGCCGTGCGGCTGCCGGGCAGTTTCGCGGCAAGCGCATCCAACTGCTCTTTCACCGTGCTGCGCGCGGTGGTCAGGTAATCGGTCGGAAAGTATTCGGAAACATAGACGGGGACGGTTTCGATCACGTGCAAAAGGGTGATCTGCGCATCGGCGTCAGCCAGTTCCTTCGCTGCCTTGAGGGCCGATTCAGTGTCGCGGCTGTCGCCCAGCACGACGGGAATAAGGATGTTGCTGTACATGGCGTCTACTCCTTGGGGTTTCCAATGCAGTAGACGTCACCCTGCCGGGGCAATCCTTGATCCAGATCAGGTTCTACAAAAGAACGTCGGCGCCCTCGTCGTTGCCCGATGCGGCGTGAAGGGCCGCAATGTCGATGACCTGAAACCGCCGCCGGTCGGTGAACCGCAGCACGCCTTCCTTCTTCAGGGCGTTCAGCTGGCGACTGACGGTTTCCAGCGTGAGGCCAAGATAATTCGAGATCTCTTCGCGGGTCAGCGGCAGCACCAGAGGTTCATGGCTCACGCCGACAATGTGTTGGCGGCGCACCATCATTTCGATAAAGCTGGCGATCTTTTCGCGGGCCGTCTTGCGGCCCAGAAGCAGCATCCAGTCGCGCGCCGCGTCCAGTTCGTCGAGAGCGATTTCCAGAAGCCGCTCTGACACATGCGGCACGGTGGTCAGAAGTTTTTCGAACGGCACCCGGTGAAAGCAGCAAAGTGTCACGTCCGTGGCCGCGACAACGTCGAATTCGATGACCTTGCGATCCGGACGGCCGATGAAATCGGACGGCATCAGCAGACCCACCATCTGGATCCGCCCGTCTTCCATGGTCTTGCTCAGCGTCGCCACACCCTTGACCACCGAGGCGACAAAAGACAGCGGATCACCGCGCCACAGGATCGGCTCGCCCGCGGCAAAGGACTTGTAATACTTGATCTGGTCCAGGCGCTCGATCTCTTCGCTGTCACAGCGCGAACAGACGGCGCGGTGGCGAATGGGGCATTCGGAGCATTTGGGGAATGAGAGAAGATCAAGGCTCATGATTTTGGGTTTTTCACCTGTGCCAATGTGGAGTGGAAGAGCGTCCCGCAAGGTAGCCGACGGGCGCGCGCAGATCAACCACATCGCCAAGGCGTTTACGATATGAAAACCTTCCGCCAGACCGAAACCCGCCGCCCCCCGTCTTCGCAGATCAGCCGGGCGAACATCGCAAGACGTGGAGGGTGAACATGCCGCCGAGTGAAACGACCATCTGAAATACCAGTACGCTCCGTGCTCACGTCGTCCGGAACCGAATTGCAGTGTTTCAGGTGACCTGCGCGACCCCCTCACGCAACCGTTCAAGCGACGCCTTCATCGAGGCCACAAAGTCGTTTCCATCGGGCGTCAGGGCCAAGGGTGGGAAGACCACATTGATCAGGCCGAAGTCAGACAAGCGTTCTTTCGAGTCCGTCGATGGCTCCGCCTCCCAGAGAAACAGCTTCGCGCCGGTCTCGACCTGCAGGGATGCAAGAGACTGCCATTGCTCTTCGGTGGGCGTTTCGAGGGCAGACCCGGAAACGCAGCCTGCTGCAGCAGGACGACAGTCTATCCTGATGACGGAAGCGGTCCTTAACGTCTCAGCCTGTGGGCAGAGACCATTTCAGAAGTGGTCGCTGGAAATCGCGCGCTACAATTTTGAGAGAATTATTTGTTATCAAAGGGATAAAGTGGTGCGGGTGAAGGGACTCGAACCCCCACGCCATAGGCGCCAGAACCTAAATCTGGTGCGTCTACCAATTCCGCCACACCCGCATCCCCCGCACGAGGCGGTCTGGCGGTGATTAGCAAGAACTTGAGACCAATGCGAGACTAAAAAAGAGCGAGACATTAACATCTTGTTGTCATATAGTTTCCATAACCAGAGCAGGTTACAATAAGAAAGAGACGCCCATGAAACCGAATACGGTCGGGCGCGTAGACGGCAGTGACCGTCATGCGGGCCAATTTTCGCCATATGCCTCCGTGGATACGGGGCTTATCAAAGGTGCATTGCTGCTGACCCTCGATGGCGAGATGCCGGTCGAATTCGTGTCCGTCGGCGACAAGCTGATCACCCGCGACACCGGCATTTCGAAAGTGACCCATATCCAACGCACGACACGGCCTGTGCATCAGATCGCCCTGTCCGCCGGGTCGCTGGGCCACACGCGCCCGGAACGGGATGCGGTGCTGGCGGGCGAACAGATGGTTCTGATCCGCGACTGGCGGGCACGGGCGATTTTCAATTCCGAAGTGGCGCTCGTTTCGGCGCGCGCTCTGCTGGATGGCGAATTCATCACCGATCTCGGGATGCAGGAAACCACGCTCTATCAGATTTTCTGTGACGGGCCGCATATCCTGTATTGCGACGGGCTTGAGCTGAGCACGGCGGATGGTGCCCGGGCACGCGGTGCCGTACTGCACGCAGCCTAAAGGCCAAGATCCCGCAACACCTTCGGCAGAAGCTCCGGCAGATCCTCGGCAATCAAGCCGGGTCCGAACTGTCTTGCGCATTCCACATGCAGGTATACGGCCAGTTCGGCGGCCTGAAACAGGCCACCGGCGGTCTGCGGTGCCGCCAATCCGGTGATCAACCCGGCCAACACGTCCCCTGCCCCCGCAGTCGCGAGCCATGGAGCCTCGCGCCCGTAAGCCGCGACATGCACCGACGCGCCGCCCCCGGGTTCGGCAATCACCGTGTCCACGCCTTTCAGCAACACGATGCAGCCTGCGCGTCTGGCCGCCTCGCGCACCACGTCGATCTTTGATTTGCCGCGCCGCTCCGAACGGGCGAGATCGGGGAACAACCGCTCGAACTCGCCTTCATGGGGGGTCAGGATCGTGCGGGCATGGGTCTGCGAAAAAAGTGCAGCGGGCTCTGCCGCAAAGCTGCTCAGCGCGTCGGCATCCAGCACCACCACAGGATCACGCCAGTCGCGGGGGGACGCGCGACGGGCCAGCACTTCGTGAACCAAGGCGCGCGTGCGCCCCGTGACCCCCATCCCCGGCCCCATGCAGAAACCAGTGACCCGGTCATCGGCGATATCCGCAAGCGGTACATCCTTTTTCAAGGGGCGCAGCATGATGGCGTTCAGCTGGCAGGCGTTTTCGATCAAGGCGGCAGGCGGGCAAAGCACCGTCACCAGCCCCGCCCCCGCGCGCAGGGCAGCACGGGCAGCCAGGCGGGCCGCGCCGCCCTGTCCGACACCGCCCGAAAACACCACCACATGACCGAAGTCGAACTTGTGCCCCGCGATACCCGGCTTGGCCATGACAGACTTCAGCCACATGCGCGGCGGCAGGTTGCCTCCGGCAAAAGCCGGCGCGACCAGACGGATGCGATCCGGATCAGGGGCTTGGATGATCATCCGCCGCTCACCGACGTCACCCGTCAGCCCGATGTCCGCGACATGGACCTCACCGCACAGGGACGGTCCGGAAGCAAGATAATGGCCCGGCTTGGCGGCATGAAAGGTCACGGTCAGATTGACGGTGTTCAGGGTGCTGGGCCATGCACTGCCTGACGCCTCGACCGCTGCCATATCCGTGGCGATCATCCCGGTATCCAGATCAAGACCGGATGGGCAGTCAACCGCCACGCGTCGGATCTTGTGGGGTCGTTTCCACGCCTTCATCGCGCCCGCGTCCAGCACCCGCGCGACATCATCCGGAACCGGGCGCGACAGACCGATCCCAAAGACCGCATCGACCCAGACATCCGGACGCGGTCCGGCAAAAACGGTATCGGCGTCCAACGGCAGAACCGGATCATCGGCTGCCCAGAGGTCGTGGTTGGTTTTTGCGTCCGGCGGCAATCGGGCCGGATCACCCAACAGATGCACCCGGACGCTCCAGCCTGCCGCCCGCATCAGCCGCGCAATGACAAAGCCGTCCCCCCCATTGTTGCCGGGACCGCAGAGCACCACCGCCACATGCGCGTTTTCCGCGACCTCCGGCCATCTGGATCTGATCGCGTCAAAGACGCCCTGTCCCGCCCGCTCCATCAGGTCCAACCCGGTGGCTGCACCGCTGTCGATTTCCGCTTTTTCAAAGGCGCGCATTTGTTTTGAGGTGAGCAGTTCGGTCATTGAGGGCCTTCAAGTTTTCATTACGCACAAATTTTAGGCTGACAGCCTGCAAATTGGTCGGCGTGCGAGGATTCACCCCCCGCAGCCTTCCGAGTCACCCTGCCTTTATGGATTCCGGGCGGGTGAAATGAAATGACCTCGGGCAACCAACGCACACCTCATAAGGGACAGGATATGAAAAAGATCGAGGCGATCATCAAACCGTTCAAACTGGACGAGGTGAAAGAAGCCCTGCAGGACGTCGGCGTTCAGGGGCTTTCGGTCATCGAAGTCAAAGGTTTTGGCCGCCAGAAAGGGCATACCGAACTTTATCGCGGCGCGGAATACGTCGTTGATTTCCTGCCCAAGGTGAAGATCGAGATCGTGCTGGACGACGATCAGGTCGATGGTGCGATCGAAGCGATCGTGAACGCCGCCAAGACCGAAAAGATCGGTGACGGCAAGATTTTCGTCTCTCCCGTCGAACAGACCATCCGCATCCGGACCGGCGAAACCGGTTCGGACGCGCTTTAATCAAACCCAATATCTACCTCAGGAAAAAGGACACGCCCTGATGAGCACTTCGGATTTTCTCAAGACCCTCAAAGATGAAGACGTCGATTATGTCGACATCCGCTTTACCGACCCGCGCGGCAAGCTTCAGCATGTGACCGTTTGCTCGGATCTGGTTGACGAGGACTTCATCGAAGAAGGCTTCATGTTCGACGGTTCCTCCATCGCGGGCTGGAAAAGCATTGAAGCCTCCGACATGAAGCTGATGCTCGATGTCGACAGCGCCTATCTTGACCCGTTCTATGCCGAAAAGACCATGTGTGTGCATTGTTCCATCGTGGAACCGGACACCGGCGAGGCCTATGACCGCGACCCCCGCGGCACCGCGCAGAAGGCAGAAGCCTACCTGAAGTCCTCGGGCATCGGCGACGTGTCCTACTTCGGTCCAGAAGCCGAGTTCTTCCTGTTCGACGACGTGCGCTTCTCCAACACCATCAACAAGGTGTCCTACGAGGTCGACGCGACGGACGCGTCCTGGAACACAGACACCGAATACGAGATGGGCAACATGGGCCATCGTCCGGGCCTCAAGGGCGGCTATTTCCCTGTGAACCCCACCGACGAAGCGCATGATCTGCGGGCCGAGATGCTGTCCACGATGAAGCGTCTGGGCATGAAGGTGGACAAGCATCACCACGAGGTTGCGTCCTGCCAGCACGAACTGGGTCTCATCTTCGGCACGCTGACCACGCAGGCCGACGAGCTGCAAAAGTACAAATACGTGATCCACAACGTGGCCCACGCCTACGGCAAGTCGGCAACCTTCATGCCAAAGCCGATCTATGGCGACAACGGCTCGGGGATGCACGTCAACATGTCGATCTGGAAAGACGGCAAGCCCCTGTTCGCAGGCGACAAATATGCCGACCTGTCTCAGGAAGCGCTCTATTTCATCGGCGGCATCCTGAGCCACGCAAAGGCGCTCAATGCCTTCACCAACCCCGGCACCAACTCTTACAAGCGTCTGATCCCCGGCTTCGAGGCTCCCGTTCTGCGCGCCTATTCCGCACGCAACCGGTCCGGCTGCGTCCGTATTCCGTGGACGGAAAGCCCAAAGGCCAAGCGTGTCGAGGCCCGTTTCCCCGATCCGTCCGCCAACCCCTACCTGTGCTTCTCTGCGTTGCTGATGGCCGGTCTTGACGGGATCAAGAACAAGATCGACCCGGGCGAAGCGATGGACAAGAACCTCTATGACCTGCCCGCAGAAGAGCTGGCCGGCATCCCGACCGTCTGCGGCTCCCTGCGCGAGGCGCTGGAAGAGTTGCAGGCCGACATGGACTTCCTGCTGGAAGGGGACGTGTTCACCCGCGACCAGATCGAAGGCTATGTCGAGCTGAAGATGGAAGAGGTCCACAAGTACGAGCACACGCCGCACCCGGTCGAATTCGGCATGTACTACAGCTGCTGAGCGGCACGACTTTCATGAGGGAGGGCGTCCTTTCGGGGGCGCCCTTTTCACGTCCGCGCCCAAGACATACCCTGACTATGCCCGGTCGCTGCCCCAATTTGGCCCAGAATCCTAAGCATATCCTAACGCAGGGAAACGAGGAGACTGCCATGGCCGTATCGACCACAACTTTCGAAGAACGCCTTGCACGGATCAACAACGGCCAGACTGTAGACCGCGCAGCGACTGTCGGTCGCCGCAGCACGGCAAGCCGCCCTTTCCGGGCCCGCATGCTGACCTTTCCCTTCCTTGTCGGCGTGGGCATCCTGACCGGTGGCACGGCCTACGCCTTTGCGGCGGTCCAGCCTGAAATGTCATGGGTCATGGCGCTCGCGGGCTGAGACATCTCAACACCAGGATCACACGGTTCTGCGTTGAACCTTGCGCAAACCTCGCTAAGCTGACGTCAACAGTTTTGATGAGGTGAACCCATGCGTAACTTTCGAACATTCCTGCTCGGTGCGGCGGCAACCGTCGCCCTCGCCGCCCCGGCCCTCGCGGCACAATGCGGCAACAACGCGGGCGGCTTCAACCAGTGGAAAGCCGCCTTTGCCGCCGAAGCACAGGCCGCCGGTGTCGGCCAGCGCGGGCTTCAGGCGCTTGCCAACGCGCAATACGCCACCGACACCATCCAGGCCGACCGCAACCAGAAATCATTCAAATATTCCCTGCCGAAATTCATGCAGGTTCGCGGTGCCGATACGATCGTGGCGCAGGGCCGCAAACGCAAGGCCCGCAACGCGGGGTTCTACCAGTCGCTCGAACAGCGCTATGGTGTACCGGCGGGTGTGCTGCTGGCCATTCACGGCATGGAGACCGGATTTGGCGGGTTCATGGGCAAAAGCGAGGTCGTCTCGGCGATCACCACGCTGGCCTACGACTGCCGCCGCTCGGCGTTCTTCGTCCCTCACGCCGTCGGTGCGCTGAAACTGGTGGACAAGGGGGCGATCACCAACGCCACCCGCGGGGCCAAACATGGCGAGTTGGGACATACGCAATTCCTTCCCGGCAATGCGCTGAAATACGGCATTGACGCGGATGGCAACGGACGTGTCGATTTCTACAATGAAACCGACGCGATTGCGTCCACCGCGAATTTCCTGCGCCAGAAAGGCTGGAAGCCCGGACAGGGCTATCAGGAAGGCCAGCCCAATTTCAATGTCATCAAACAATGGAATGCCGCGACCGTCTATCAGCAGGCCATCGCGATCATGGGTGCGCGCATCGACGGCTAGCCGCGCCCATTTTGCATCACATCCGACAAGGCCTGCCCGTCCCAGACGCGGCAGGCCTTGCGCGTTCGGGGCGCGCTGCCTATGTGCAGCGCGAGGGTCAGGCCCCTGCCGTCCGCATTTCGGTGAAGTCCTGTTAGAGAAGACAAACCTTCAATCTCGCTGATTGATGGGCAACGCGGACCCCCTGATCCTCTGGCGAGAAGGAGAGTTTGACATGAATACCACCACATCCCTTCCGTCCCGCGACGCGCTCAAGGCGCAGGCCAAACGGCTGCGCACCGATCTGGCGCAGCGCGGCCAGACCCTGAGCCACGCACAGGCGCTGGAAACCATCGCGCACCAATGGGGCGCGCGCGACTGGAACACGCTCAGCGCCCTTGCCGCCGACGTTCATCCCGGCTGGGCACCCGGCCAGCGCGTTTCCGGGCGCTATCTGGGCCACCCGTTTCGAGGAGAGGTCAAGGCCGCACGGCAGTCCGCCAACGGCTATTGGTCGCTGACCATCCGGTTCGACGAGGCGATAGACGTCGTCACGTCGTCGCTGTTCAGTTCGTTCCGGCGGCAGGTGAATACGACCGTGACACCCAAGGGCGTCTCGCCGCAGAAAACCTCGGACGGGCAGCCGCATATGGTGCTCGATCTGGGCTGATGGCCCCGGCCGAAGCGTGGCGACCACGTTTCGGCCGGATCACCGCCGCACCACGAAGGTGTGAATGGCAAAGATGACTGCCTGCGTTTCGGGCAGCCGCAGAATACACTGGCGTTCGGCACGCAGAAATTTTTCCGGCTGACCCCTGTTCTTGCGGTAGGGCTGGTGCAGATCGGCATCGGCGTAGGTCAGACGGTTCGACCGCCACAGGGGGCGGCCCACCTGCACCCCATCGAACAGGCGCTGCACCCGGCGGGCGATGTCAGGCACATAGTCTTCCACCGGATCGTGAATCCCCACCAACCCGCGCCCCGCCTTGTCCGCAAGCCGCCAGTTTGCCGGAAAGCACAGGACAGCGCCTGTCAGCACATGCTCTTCCCCGCGTTTTTCCAGAATGCACAGATCCTGCTGCACCAGATGACCCAGCGTGTGAAGCGGGTCGTCGCGGTTGATCGGCACGCGGCGCTGGTCCGGGCACACCACATCCGATGCGCCCACCGTAAACCCAAGCTGCGGCAGTATCCCGAGAACCGTGGTCAAAAGCTCCTCCGCGGCCGGGGCGGCGGCAGGGTCCAGCCACAGCACCTTGTCGCGTCTGTCGCGTATCAGCGCCGTGCGGTAGCCCATCTGAGCGGCATAGGTCTCATCGACGCGCAGCCAATCATCCACGGCGCAGGGCGCAACGCCGGGAAGGGGTTTGGGGCGTGCCATCTCTGGCGGCAATGCGCGTTGCAGGATCACGGTCATGTGCCCGTCCTAACGCCCCGTCCGGGCCGCTGTCTTGCAAAAACGACATGAGCAAGCGTCGGTCCCGGCCAATTTCGGTGCCGGATTTTCGGCAAGCTGGACCAAAGCGCACGAAAGACCAAGACCATGAACCAGCATTTCCGCGACACCCGCAAGATCGACCCGGACAAGGGAACCCACCTGCCCGACGGGTCGCCCAACGATTGCGACCGGGTCGAGATCGGCCCGACCCTGCTGGCCTTTCGCGAATGGGAAGCGGCGGGACTGACCCTGCCCAACCTCGACGCGATGCGCCGCTACCGCTGGGAACGGCTGACGCGGCATGTGGTGGAGCGTGGTTATGGCGGGCTCCTCATGTTCGATCCGCTCAACATCCGCTACGCGACCGACAGCACCAACATGCAGCTTTGGAACACCCACAACCCGTTTCGCGCCGTACTGCTTTGCGCCGACGGTTACATGGTGATCTGGGACTACAAGAATTCGCCGTTTCTGAGTGAGTTCAATCCTCTGGTGCGCGAACAACGCTCGGGCGCCGATCTGTTCTATTTCGACCGGGGCGACAAGGTGGACGTCGCGGCGGATGTCTTCAGCAACGAAGTGCGCGGGTTGATCGCAGAGCACGGCGGCGGCACCATGCGGCTGGCAGTGGACAAGATCATGCTGCACGGGCTGCGCGCACTGGAAGCGCAGGGGTTCGACATTCTGGACGGTGAAGAAGTCACCGAAAAGAGCCGTTCCATCAAGGGACCGGACGAGATCCTCGCCATGCGCTGCGCGTCCCATGCCTGCGAAACCGCCGTTCGCGCGATGGAGGATTTCGCCCGCAGCGCCGTGCCTCAGGGCCAGGCCAGCGAAGACGACATCTGGGCGGTCCTGCACGCCGAGAACATCCGGCGCGGCGGCGAGTGGATCGAGACGCGCCTGCTGTCCTCCGGTCCGCGCACCAATCCCTGGTTTCAGGAATGCGGCCCCCGGATCGTGCGCAACAACGAGATCGTCGCCTTCGACACCGACCTGATCGGCAGCTACGGCATCTGCGTCGACATCTCGCGCACCTGGTGGATCGGGGACCAGAACCCGCGGGCGGACATGATCTATGCGATGCAGCATGGCGTCGAACATATCCAGACCAACATGCAGATGCTGCGCCCCGGTGTCATGATCCCCGAACTTTCCGCCGGTACCCATGTGCTGGACGCGCAATTTCAGGCAGGCAAATACGGCTGTCTGATGCACGGTGTCGGGCTCTGCGACGAGTGGCCTCTGGTCGCCTATCCCGATCATGCCGTCGCAGGTGCCTACGACTATCCGCTGGAGGCCGGCATGGTGCTGTGCGTCGAGGCGCTGGTGTCACCGGAAGGCGGTGATTTCTCGATCAAGCTCGAAGATCAGGTGCTGATCACCGAAGACGGATTCGAAAACCTGACCACCTATCCATTCGACCCCAGGTTGATGGGTGCCTGACGGCCCGATACCGGGACATAACCGTTCTCGGCCCGTCGACGCCCCTTTTGCGCAGGCAATTCGCCTACTCAAAGTTGAATACGCATCCCGCGAGCGATTTTGCTTTGACGCTCGGTTTCCCCCGCTCGTATAAACAGATCACTACCAACATTAGTAGGAATGGCAGCCAAATCCGCTAGATGTTGGGTCGATATCATTGAGGGACACTGTGGAAAAGGCTTTTGGTTCTCGGCAATTAGCGGCAAGCTTCCTACCGCTTTTGCGATGTCCCGTCCCGGTGCCTCGGACCACCCTCAACCCGAATCAAGTCTCCCCCGGCTTACGCAGGGGAAACTCCCGCTAAAGTAGTGGATTTGCCCGCTACTCGTTTTGCTTTCCAGTTCCGCGATTTTACCGCTTTTCCGATGCTCTATTGAACAGAAGGCGATGAACATGAAAAGCTATCAGGCCAAAGCGCCCTATGATAAAAAAGACAAATCCGCTCTGATGACGCCGCTCGTCATTGGCGGCGGCGCGTTTCTTGTCGGGGCCGTACTGGCCTTCGGCTATGCCCAATGGAATGCGCAAAAGCAGCAGCTGGCGTTGATGACGCAGATGGTCGACCGGATGAGCCAGCGACCGATGCCGGTCGCCGCGCCACCGGTGGCCAATGCCGCCCCGGCACCGGCCCTGCCCGCCGCCACACCGGGCGATGACGTAACGCGCAACCAGCCGCTGGATCTGCTGACCCTGACACCCGCCGCACCTGCGGTGGCCTATGCCCGGCCGGAGGTGCCCACGGACCAAAGTACCGCGGACAAGCTGCGCCAGCTGGTCGCCGCCCCGCCGATCCCAGCCCTTGATGACAACGCGCTTGCCGATGCCCGCAAGATGCAGACACTGGCGATCATCAGCGCCGGTGTTCAAGAGCTGGTCGCCGCCGTCGTTGCGGGGGATTACGACATTCATACCAACTACGAGGACGAGACCTTCTCGGGACGCATCCACTTTGCCTTTGTCGGGCACGAAGAGGACCAGACAGAGCTGGAACGCTTTCTGGCCGAAGCCGCAGAGGCCGGGATCATCGCCCACAGCAATTCCGTCGTGGATGCCGACGGCAAGGTGAACGGGCATATCCTGCTTTTCGATCTGGTGGAACGGGCGCTTGAGAACGGCACATTGGAAGAGCAACGGGCCGGCGAGAAGATGCGCAAGGCCGCCGTCGAGATGCTGGCCAAAGACGCGACAGTGGGGTCCGAAACCGCGTCGGCCACAACCGGCGACCGCTACTACACGGTCGAGGCGGGTGACAGTCTGGCCTATATCGCGCTTCAGTTCTACGGCAAGACCGACGCCTACGAGGTGATTTTCGAGGCGAACCGCAACACGCTCAAGACCCCCGACCGCATCCGCGTGGGCCAGCGCCTGCTGATCCCAAGCGCCTGATCTGTCAGCGTTTCCGGGGCCTTGATGTTGGCCCCGGCCTTGACCCTACTGGCCCAGCGCCTGTGCCAGATCGGCAATCAGATCATCCGCATCCTCAATGCCCACCGACAGACGCAGCAATCCTTCCGGGATCCCGGTATGCGGCTCGATCGTATGGCGATGCTCCACCAGGCTTTCGACCCCGCCCAGTGACGTGGCGCGCTGGAAAACCTCCAGCCGTCCGGTGGCGCGCAAGGCGGCCCCCGCACCGCCCTTGACCACGAAAGACAGCAGCCCGCCGTAGCCACCCGTCATCTGCTGCGCCGCAATGGCATGACCCGGATGATCCGGCAAACCGGGATACAGCACGCTTTCGACCTGCGGATGATCCGCGAGATATGTGGCCAGCGTCATCGCATTGCGCGACATTTCCCGCATCCTGAGCGGCAGGGTCCGCATTCCGCGCGTCAGAAGCCACGCCTCCATCGGACCAAGCACCGCACCGGCCATGTCGCGGTCCTCACGGATCATGTTCCAGCGCGCCTGCCCTGTGTCCCCCACCGAAAGCGACCCCGCCAGGACATCGGAATGGCCGTTGATCCCCTTGGTCGCCGAATGCATCACCAGATCCGCGCCGTGGGACAAAGGCTGGCTCAGCACCGGTGAGGCCGCAGTGCTGTCCACCACCAGCGTTGCACCGACCCTGTGTGCGATCTCGGCCGCCCCGGCGATGTCCGTGATGCGAAGCCAGGGATTCGACGGTGTCTCGATCCAGACGAGATCGGGCCTGTGCGCGGCGCAGGCGGCGTCCAGTTTTGACGGATCAGCAGCTTCCACCTCATGCAGAGCGATCCCGCGCCGGGCACAGAAGGTGCGGATCCAGGCGGTCGTTCCCCAGTAGATCTGGCTTTGCACAACCACGCTGGCCCCGGTCGGCACGGTGCGGAACACCGCCGCAACCGCCGCCATGCCGGAGGGGAACAGAAGGGTCTCCGCCGCCCCCTCCAGCGCCGAAATCACCCGTTCGGCAATGCGCACGTTCTCGTTCGCGGACCGCAGGTAGACGTTGTCGGGCTTCAGGGGCTTGTAATCCTCGCCGCGCGCAAATGTCGTGGCGAAATGGACCGCCGGCACGACACCGGCAGTGTCATGGTCAGTTTGCCCGGCCGCATGGGCGGCGATGGTCGCGGGGCGCAGGATGTTCTTGGGCGATCGGGTCACGACGGGGGCCTCCATGCTGTTGGCGTCTGTCGTCTTGCTATACAGCACCCAGGGAACTGGCAATCGCGCAAGCGGCGTCACACGGGCGTGAAAACACGGCGACGTGCCTTGCGCCCGACCGCCACCTGCCGCACCCTGCCCCGGTCCACCGCAGGAGCAGACCATGGCCATCAGACGCATCACCTTTCCCGGCCATGACGGCAGCCAGCTTGCCGCCCGGCTCGACATGCCGGAAGGGCCGCATCTGGCGACCGCGCTCTTTGCGCATTGTTTCACCTGCGGCAAGGACATCCCGGCCGCCCGGCGCATCGCGGCCCGACTGGCGGGCATGGGGATTGCCGTGATGCGGTTCGATTTCACCGGTCTGGGCCACTCCGAAGGAGAGTTTGCGAATACCTCCTTTACCTCGAACGTGGCCGACCTGACCGCCGCCTGCGCCTATCTGGACAGCCAGGGCATGACCCCATCCCTGATGATCGGTCATTCCCTCGGCGGTGCCGCCGTGCTGCGGGCCGCCCCCGGGATCGACGGGATCAAGGCCGTTGCAACCCTGGGCGCGCCGTTCGATCCGGGCCATGTCACCCACAATTTCGCCGCCGCCCTGCCGGAGATCGCTGAAAAGGGCTCTGCCGAAGTCTCTCTGGGCGGCAGGCCTTTCCGGATCGGCAAGTCCTTTGTGCAGGATGTCGCCGCCGAGAATCTCGCGCCCGCCATCGCAACGCTCGACGCCGCCTTGCTGGTGATGCACGCCCCGCTGGATGCCGTGGTCGGCATCGACAACGCCTCGCATATCTTCACCGTGGCGAAACACCCCAAGAGTTTCGTCACCCTGGACGATGCCGATCACCTGATCACCCGCGCGGCGGACGCCGAATACGCCGCCGACGTGATCGCGACCTGGGCGGGCCGCTATCTTGCCCTGACCCCGCCCGCGCCACCGCCCGGCGCGCCCGAAGGCATCGTGCGGGTAGAGGAAGCCGATCCCGAAGGCTTCCTGCAGGACGTGAACGCGGGGCCGCATCACCACGCCCTCGCGGACGAGCCTCTGGCCTACGGCGGCACCAACCGGGGCATGTCTCCCTACGGCTTTCTCTCGGCGGGTCTGGGGGCCTGCACCTCCATGACGATCCGGATGTACGCCCGCCGCAAAGGCTGGCCGCTGGATCATGTGAGCGTCGACATCTCCCACAACAAGGTCCACGCGCAGGACGCCGAAACCGGCAGCGGCGACAAGATCGACCTCTGGCGGCGGCGCATCAGACTGACCGGCGATCTGAGCGCGGATCAACGCCAGCGCCTGCTGGAAATCGCCGACAAATGCCCGGTTCACCGCACCCTGGAACGCTCCTCGGAAGTGCAGACCGAACTCGTCGACTGACCCCTTTCTCTTTTTGGCCGAAAATACCGCGGGGAATCGATCTTTGATCGATGGGGCAGAGCCCCTCCTGCCCTCTCCTGATGCGCCTTGCCCCCTGAATGACGACCCGCCGACTTGTTCTCGCGGCACCTTCGGTCTATGCCGCGCCAAAGCATCAAGATCCACCGTCACCCAAAAGGCCGCTGCCCATGATCCCCCGATATTCCCGCCCCGAAATGGTCTCCATCTGGTCACCCGCCACCAAGTTCCGCATCTGGTACGAGATCGAGGCCCACGCCTGCGATGCGATGGCCGACATCGGCGTGATCCCCCGCGCCAATGCGGAGGCGGTCTGGAAAGCCAGGGACGTGGAATTCGACGTGGCCCGCATCGACGAGATCGAAGCGGTCACCAAGCATGACGTCATCGCCTTCCTCACCCATCTGGCCGAACATATCGGCAGCGACGAGGCGCGGTTCGTGCATCAGGGCATGACCAGTTCCGACGTTCTCGACACCTGTTTCAACGTGCAACTGACCCGTGCCGCCGACATTCTGATCGCCGATGTGGAAGCGCTTCTGGCCGCGCTCAAACGGCGCGCGATGGAGCACAAGGACACCGTGCGCATCGGGCGCAGTCACGGCATCCACGCCGAACCCACCACGATGGGCCTGACCTTCGCCCGCTTCTACGCCGAGATGGACCGCAACCTGCGCCGCCTCAGGACCGCCCGCGATGAGATCGCGACCGGTGCCATCTCCGGTGCGGTGGGCACCTTCGCCAACATCGACCCGGCGATCGAAGAGCATGTCTGCGCCAAGATGGGCCTCTCGCCCGAACCGATTTCCACACAGGTCATTCCGCGCGACCGCCATGCGGCCTTCTTTGCCGCTCTTGGTGTTGTCGGCAGCAGCATCGAAAACATCGCGACCGAGATCCGCCACATGCAGCGCACCGAGGTGCTGGAGGCCGAGGAATTCTTCTCCGCTGGCCAGAAAGGCTCTTCCGCGATGCCGCACAAGCGCAATCCCGTGCTGACCGAAAACCTGACGGGGCTCGCCCGTCTGGTCCGCATGGCCGTGGTGCCCGCGATGGAGAACGTGGCGCTGTGGCACGAGCGCGACATCTCGCATTCAAGCGTGGAGCGCAACATCGGCCCCGACACCACGATCACGCTGGATTTCGCCCTGTCGCGGCTGACCGGCGTGATCGACAAGCTGGTGATCTATCCCGACAACATGCTGGCGAACATGAACAAATTCCGCGGCCTTGTGATGTCGCAGCGTGTCCTTCTGGCCCTGACCCAAGCCGGTGTCAGCCGCGAGGATGCCTACAAGCTGGTGCAGCGCAACGCGATGAAGGTCTGGGAAGAAGGCAAGGACTTCAAGACAG
Source organism: uncultured Alphaproteobacteria bacterium (assembly GCA_963799505.1). GTDB lineage: Bacteria > Pseudomonadota > Alphaproteobacteria > Rhodobacterales > Rhodobacteraceae > Sulfitobacter. The sequence goes on along the minus strand of CAWCXM010000017.1, from coordinate 48,973 downwards.
AGCTTCTGGGGGATGCGGATGTGCTGAAATCCCTCACCGCCGCGCAGATCGAGGAGAAATTCGATCTGGGGTATCACACCAAACACGTCGACACGATCTTTGCCCGCGTGTTCGGAGACTGAGCCCGCCTTCTGCCTGTCAAACAGGCAAACTTCGGCACAAGGTGTCGCAGGCTGACGCTGGGTAATTGAAATGTTGCGCAAATGGTGTACCTTTGTGGAACATCACAAAAGGAGACGGACCATGAAGATCAAGACCCTTGCCCTCGCAATCGCCCTGACTGCCGCCCCCGCACTCGCTTTCGCCGAAGGCTGCAACTATTCCAAGCAGAAGCAGGCCATGTCCTGTGCCGCTGGCACAACCTATGACAGCGCCACTCAGACATGCCTGCCCGTCAGCACCTGACCGGCCAGTCAAAGCATTGAAACCAGCGCGGTTCCCGGTAGAGGGAGCCGCGTTTTTATTTCGAGCTCCGTAATTGTGAGGTGCCGCCGTGAAACTTCCCCCCTCACAGGTCCGTGTTGAACCAACATGAACCTTGGCCGGACCGTCAAACACGCTATTCTCATCCCAGACCTTATCAGGAGCGCTCCCATGAAACATTTCATCCTTTCCGCCGTTCTCGCCCTGCCCTTGTCGGCAACCGCTGTGCTCGCCGCTGGTGGCGGCAACGAAACCGCGCCGCCGAAGCCCAAGTGCGAGGCCGGGCTGATCTACGACAAGAAGACCAAATCCTGCGTCAACGCGCAGGAAAGCAATCTCGATCTGGACAGTCTTTACGAAAACCTGCGCGAACTGGCCTATGCGGGCCGCTATGCGGATGCCGAAATCGTCATGGCCCAGATGCCCGCAGATGACGACCGCCGCCTGACCTATATGGGTTTCACCCAGCGCAAGCAGGGCAACCTGGACGCGGCGATGGGCTATTACACCGCCGCGCTTGCGGTGAACCCGTCAAACAATCTGGCGCGATCCTACATGGCGCAGGGCTTTGTCGAGCAAGGCAAGATGGCGCAAGCGCTGGCCGAACTGCGCGAGATTCGCGCGCATGGCGGTACCGGCACCTGGGCCGAGGCGTCCTTGCGCACCGCCATCGCCACGGGTCGGACCTTCAACTACTGATTTCAGCGTTTCTTCACCTTTGCGGGCGATAACCATCCCACTTACGGGGGTCCGCAACAGATGAACGATATCGTACCGATGAAAGGTTTCACGCCGCTGCCCGCACCGACGGGCGGCGGCGTTTCCGTCTCGCTCAGCCGCCGGGCCAAGGCGGCGGTCGTGGTGCGGCTGTTGCTGAACGAAGGGGCCGATATCCCGCTGGAGGAATTGCCCGAGGACTTGCAAATCGCCCTGACACAGCAGATGGGTGCGATGCGCGTCGTGGACCGCGACACGCTGAACGCGGTGGTTGCCGAATTCGCGGAAGAGCTTGAGCGGATCGCACTGTCCTTTCCGTCCGGCATCGCCGGGGCGCTGGACGCGCTGGATGGCAAGATCAGCCCACAGACCGCCGCGCGGCTGCGCAAGGAAGCGGGCGTGCGCCAGTTCGGCGATCCCTGGGCACGGCTGCGCGAACTGGGTGCGGACGCACTTCTGCCAGTACTCGAAACGGAAAGCATCGAAGTGGCGGCAGTGATGCTGTCGAAGCTGCCGGTGTCTCTTGGCGGCAGAGCTTTTGGGCAGGATACCCGGCGCACAGGCGCGCAAGATCACCTATGCGGTCTCATTGACCAATGCCGTCACCCCCGAAGCCGTGGACCGGATCGGCCTGTCGCTGGCCGCACAGCTTGACGCCCAGCCAGAGCGGGCCTTTGCCGACGGGCCGGTGGCGCGTGTGGGCGCGATCCTGAATTCCTCCACCTCCTTCACCCGCGACGACGTACTGACGGGCCTTGACGAAACCGATCAGGGCTTCGCCGATGCCGTGCGCAAGGCGATCTTCACTTTCGGCAATATCGCCAACCGCATTGCACCGCGCGACATTCCACGGGTGCTGCGCGAGGTCGATCAGGCCAAGCTGGTCATTGCCCTCGCCGGTGCGGAAGCCGCAGGCTATGCCCTGTCGCGCGACTTCATTCTCGAAAACATCTCCGGCCGCATGGCCGATCAGATCCGCGAGGACATGGCAGCCGCAGGCAAGGTAAAATCCGCCGACGCCGAAGCCGCCATGTCGGAGGTGGTCGACGCCATCAGACGGATGGAGCAGTCGGGCGATCTGCTGTTCATCGTGGAAGACGATGAAGATTCCGGCGGCTGATCTGCCTTCCATCAGACCAAAGGGCCGGATCATACGGGGCAAAGCCTGCTTGTTGCCTCAGGTGGGGCGGGCTATGTCTGGCGAACCTGTCCCAAACCGCCGAGCCTTATGTCTGACCAGTCTGCCCCGGATGATCCTCACGACGCCCCCCTGCGCCGCGCCAGCGATTATCTGACCAACGCGGCGATTGTCGGTGTCATCAAGCTGGCGCTGGCGCTGCCCTATGCTGCGCGTGTCCGCTTTGTCGGCTGGATGGTTGAACGGATGATCGGTCCCCTTGCGGGCTACCGACGCCGCGCGCTCGACAATCTGGCGCTGATCTTTCCCGACATGCCCGATGATGAACGAACCGCCATCGCGACGCGCTGTCTGAACAACGTGGGCCGGACCTTTATCGAGAATTACTCGGCAACCGATTTTCCCCGCCGGATGGCCCGGATCAAACCCGAAGGTCCGGGCGCAGAGGCGCTTGAGGGTGCAGTGGCCGAAGGGCGGCCCGTGATCCTCGTCACCGGGCATTTCGGCAACTACGAGGCGACACGGGCCGCGCTGGTGGCGCAGGGGTATGACATTGGCGGGCTCTACCGCGATATGAAGAACCCCTATTTCAACGCCCACTACGTCAAGACGATGGAGGCGTTTGGCGGCCCGGTCTTTCCGCAGGGGCGCAAGGGCACCGCGGGTTTCGTGCGCCATCTCAAGGGCGGCGGACAGCTTGTGTTGCTCTTCGATCAGCACGTCTATTTCGCGCCGGTGCTGGATTTTCTGGGCAAACCCGCCCGCACGGCCCTCTCCGCGGCAGAGCTTGCCCTGCGCTATGACGCGCTTCTGATCCCGTTTTACGGTATCCGGCAGCCCGACGGGCTCAGCTTTCGGGCGGTGCTGGAAGCACCGATCCCACCGTCGGATGCGGAAACGATGACACAGGCGCTGAACGACAGTCTGTCAGCGCGGGTGCGCGAGATGCCGGAACAATGGTTCTGGGTGCACCGCCGCTGGCGCGGCGACGAGGTTTGATCAGCGCAACCGCGCCGCTGCCATGATCGGCCCTGCATTCTGCTGTTGCACGATCACGACGACCGGCTTTTCCCCCGTCACATCGGCCGTGAGGTCCAGAGGGGCGCGGCCGTCCCATTGGCCAAGCACCGTCCACCCTTCGACGATGTTGTTGTAATTCAGGGTCTTGCCCCGGTTCTCGCCGCGCTTGATCTCGGTGGTCTTGCTGGCGGCGTACCGCAGAAGATGCACCGTCATGGACCCCGGCACAACGCCCACGACTTCGGCCTTGATCCGCAGGAGATCCCCTTGCCGCGACACGTTCAGTGCAACGGGCGCGGGTATGCGGGCGTGAGCGGCGATCGCTTCGGAGAGTTTCATCGGCTTGGCACCGACGATGTCGGTGCTGCCCTGCACGATCATCTCTGGCGTATAGATCGACCGACGGTTGCCCGCTGCCGCATAGGCACGCTGCCGTTCCGCATGGGCGGGATCGGCAAAGACGTCTTTCCAACCGATGTAGTCCCAGTAATCCACATGCAGCGCCAGCGCGATCACGTCGTCACGCCCTGCCAGTTCCTGCAGGATCGCATCCGCCGGCGGGCAGCTTGAACAGCCCTGAGAGGTATAAAGCTCCACCACGACGGGAGTGCCTTGCGCCCCGGCGGTTCCTGCCATGCAGGCGAATGCGGCGAAAAAGGCAGCAATTAAAGTTTTCATGAGGATCCATTGGCAGGCTTTTGCGTTACTTGATAGGTCTAACCCTGACAGTGTGAAATAACCAATCAAGGTTTCTTGAAAGCCGTGTCATCGCCCGAAATTCGAGGCTTATTTCTGTACACCATGGTATACAAAATTTGCCAAACCCCACGAATAGCGGTTGATCCGCCCCCGTGACAATGGCATTTAGACGTCAACATCCCAAAGCCACCAGCCCCAGAAAGGGAGTTTTCCATGACGATTCAAGTCGGACAGGACACCGCAAAAACCCGCAAGACGATCACGGCGGGGGATCAGAGCGTCGCCTATTATTCCATTCCCGCCGCACAAGAGGCGGGGCTGGGCGACTTTTCCAAGCTGCCGGCGGCGTTGAAGGTCGTGCTTGAAAACATGCTGCGGTTCGAGGATGGCAAGACCGTCACCGTGGACGACATCAAGGCGTTCGCCGAATGGGCGCAAAAGGGTGGCAAGAACCCGCGCGAGATCGCCTACCGCCCTGCCCGCGTGCTGATGCAGGATTTCACCGGCGTTCCGGCGGTTGTGGACCTTGCCGCGATGCGTGACGGACTGGTGGCTCTTGGCGGCGATCCTGAAAAGATCAACCCGCTGAACCCCGTCGATCTGGTCATCGACCATTCCGTGATGATCGACGAATTCGGCAACCCGCGCGCCTTCCAGATGAACGTGGACCGCGAATACGAACGGAACATGGAACGCTATACCTTCCTCAAGTGGGGCCAGAAGGCGTTCAACAACTTCCGTGTCGTGCCCCCCGGCACCGGCATCTGCCATCAGGTGAACCTTGAATACCTGGCCCAGACGGTCTGGACCGACAAGGACCAGAACGGGCAAGAGGTTGCCTATCCCGACACGCTGGTCGGCACCGACAGCCACACCACAATGGTCAACGGCATGGCCGTTCTGGGCTGGGGCGTGGGCGGGATCGAAGCCGAAGCCGCGATGCTGGGTCAGCCGATTTCGATGCTGATCCCCGAGGTTGTGGGGTTCGAGCTGACAGGCAAGATGATGGAAGGCACCACCGGGACGGATCTTGTGCTGAAGGTTGTCGAGATGCTGCGCGAAAAGGGCGTGGTCAGCAAATTCGTGGAATTCTACGGCGAAGGCCTGAACCATCTGCCGCTGGCGGACCGTGCGACAATTGCGAACATGGCACCTGAATACGGTGCGACCTGCGGCTTCTTCCCGATCGACGGCGAGACCCTGCGCTACCTGCGCACAACGGGCCGCGACGAGAACCGCATCGCGCTGGTCGAAGCCTATGCCAAGGAGAACGGCCTGTGGCGCGGCGACGATTACGCGCCGGTCTACACCGACACCCTCAGCCTTGACATGAGCACCATTGTGCCCGCGATTTCCGGTCCCAAGCGGCCGCAGGACTATATCGCGCTCACTCAGGCCCACACCGCGTTTGCGGAGTATGTGAAGGGCGTGCGCGACGGCAAGGACGCCTCGGCCAATGCCGAAGTCCGCTGGGAAGGCGAAGGCGGCCAGCCGGAGCCGCAGGAGATTCCGGGTGACGAAGGCAACCACAAGCGTGGATATGTGCAGACCGAAGACGGAAGCTACCAGCTGCACGACGGCTCCATCGTCATCGCGTCGATCACGTCCTGCACCAACACATCGAACCCCTATGTGATGATCGGTGCCGGTCTGGTGGCGCGCAAGGCGCGGGCGCTGGGATTGAACCGCAAGCCATGGGTCAAGACATCGCTCGCCCCCGGCTCGCAGGTTGTTTCCGCCTATCTTGAAGCCGCCAACCTGCAAGAAGACCTTGACGCCATCGGCTTCAACCTTGTGGGCTATGGCTGCACCACCTGCATCGGCAACTCCGGCCCGCTGGAGCCTGCGATCAGCAAGGCGATCAACGACTACGACCTGATCGGGACCAGCGTTCTGTCCGGCAACCGCAACTTCGAAGGTCGCATTTCGCCCGACGTGCGCGCGAACTATCTGGCCTCGCCACCGCTGGTGGTCGCCTATGCGCTGGTCGGCGACATGAACCACGATCTGGCAAACAGCCCGCTGGGTCAGGACAAGGACGGCAACGACGTCTATCTGCGCGACATCTGGCCCACCACGCAGGAAATCGCCGAACTGGTCGAACAGACCGTGACACGCGAGGCCTTCCAGAGCAAATACGCCGATGTCTTCAAGGGCGACGAGAAATGGCAGGGGGTCGAGACCACGGACGCCAAGACCTATGACTGGCCGCCGCAGTCCACCTATGTTCAGAACCCGCCCTATTTTCAGGGGATGTCCCCCAAGCCGGGCGTGATCACCAACATCGAAAATGCGAAGGTGCTGGCGGTTCTCGGCGACATGATCACCACCGACCACATCAGCCCCGCAGGATCGTTCAAGGAAAGCACCCCCGCAGGCCAGTATCTGGTCGAGCGGCAGGTGCCGGTGCGCGAGTTCAACTCCTACGGCTCGCGTCGCGGCAACCACGAGGTGATGATGCGCGGCACCTTTGCCAACATCCGCATCAAGAACGAGATGCTGGACGGGGTCGAGGGCGGCTATACCAAGGGCCCTGACGGCAAGCAGACCTCGATCTTCGAGGCGGCCATGGCGCATCAGGAGGCCGGTACGCCGCTGGTGATCTTCGGGGGCGAGCAGTACGGTGCCGGTTCCAGCCGCGACTGGGCGGCCAAGGGCACGGCGCTGTTGGGTGTGAAGGCTGTGATTGCCGAAAATTTCGAGCGCATTCACCGTTCCAACCTCGTCGGGATGGGCGTCATCCCCTTCGAGTTCACGAAAGGCGATACGCGCAAGTCGCTTGGGCTCACCGGTGAAGAGACGGTTTCCATCTCCGGGCTCGACACCATCAAGCCGTTGCAGGAGGTGCCCTGCACCATCACGATGGCGGATGGTACGGTGAAAGAGATCACCTTGAAGTGCCGGATCGATACCGCGATCGAGATCGAGTACATCGAACACGGCGGCGTGCTGCACTATGTGCTGCGCGATCTGGCCAAGGATGACGGTGCGATTGCGGCAGAGTAAATCGCTTGCCATGAAACGCAAAGGCCCCCGCAGTGAAGAACTGCGGGGGCCTTTTTTCATGCGGCTACGGAAGGCATCAGTCCTGCGGCAACGGTCACACTCGTTCTGCATTGGCGGGTCAATTCAGAAACGCGCAGTTGCCTATTCGCCCATCGCCGCCTGCAAGGCGGGCAAGAACCGCTGCTCGTAATCACTGCCAACCAGCGGCCCGGCAAAACGGAACAGAACCTTGCCCTCACCATCCAGAATGAAGGTTTCGGGCGGGGCGGTCACACCCCAGTCGATGGCGGTGCGGCCCTGCGGGTCAAAGCCCACCCCGAAGAAAGGATTCCGGTCCTCGATCAGGTAAGAAGACGCGTTGGAAGCCGTGTCCTTGAAATTGATGCCGGCAATTGGCATCCCGCCCTCTGCCATCTCCAACAGCTTGGGATGCTCGGCGCGGCATGGGGGGCACCAGCTGGCCCAGAAATTGACCAAGGTCACCTCGCCCGTCGCGAGCATTTCGGCGGTCAGCGCGGGAAAGCCTTCAAGCTCTGCTTCCGGCACACCGGGGGCTGGCTGACCAACAAGTGTCGAGGGCAGACCCTCGGGATCGTCGCGGAACATGCCGACCGCCGCAAGGGCGACGAAGCCCGCGAAAATCAGCGGCGGGGCGATCATCAGCGGTGACACCTTAGCCATCTTTACCGGCCTCCCGTTCCACGTCGCGCAGGGCGTCGCGCGCGGCGCGGCCCCGGCGCAGGGTGAGCGCGATAAGTGCTGCAAGCAACAACAGCGACACTGCGTAGGCCGACATCACCTCGACAGCATATTTGCCCAGATCGGGGATCACAGCGCCCGCTCCAGCCTGTTGCGCAAGGCCTGGGCGCGGCGCAGGCGAATTTCGGTGCCGGTGCGGTACAGAACCATCGCCAGAAAGAGCAGGCCAAAGCCAACCATGCAGATCAGCAGCGGATACCAGAACACATCCGACACCGTGCGTCCGCCCGTGGCGACCGGGACGGAAGTGCCTTGATGCAGGCCCTGGTTCCAGAACTGGACAGCGTAGCGGGACAGTACGGCGAACACGGACCCGACAAGGCACAGAACGGATGTCAGATCAGCGGCGGTGTCGGGGTCTTCGACCGCCTCCCACAGGGCGATATAGCCCAGATAGAAGAGAAACAGGATCAGGAAGGACGTGAGGCGCGGATCCCAGGCCCACCATGTGCCCCACATCGGCTGGCCCCAGATGGCACCCGTCACCAGTGCGATCAGCGTCATCACCAGCCCCACGGGGGCCGCGGCCTTGGCCGCCAGAGCGCTGACGTGATGACGGCGGATCAGCCAGATCAGCGATGTGACCAGCATCATGAACCATGCGTTGATCGCCATGAGAGCAGCGGGAACATGCAGATAGATGATCTTGACGGTGGAGCCCTGCCGGTAATCATCGGGCGTGCCGAAAAAGCCCCAGGTCAGACCCACGGCCACACAGGCGACGGAAACGACCCAAAGGACCGGCTGCACCTTGGCGGACAGGGTCAGGAACTTGACGGGATTTGCGTATTGCCAGATGGACATAGGGCCTATTTAGTCCGCCCTGCCCGCCGCCTCAATGGGCAAAGCGCGGGCGACGCCGGGGGCGGACAATTTGTCCGGCTCATCGCAGACCCATCCGCAGGACGGCAGCGCTGGCGAAAGGCATCAACGCGATGGTGCCCAGAGTGATCCCTGCAAGCATCAGCAAGGGCGTGGTCGCATCGAGACCCTGGGCACCGCGCCGCGCCGCCTCTGCCCCGAAAATCAGCGTCGGCACATAAAGCGGCAGCACCAGAAGCGAGAGCAGCAGTCCACCGCGCTTGATGCCGACGGTCAAGGCCGCGCCGAAAGTGCCGATGACCGACAGCGCGGGTGTCCCGAGGGCCAGCGAGATCACAACCAGACCATACCCCCCCGGCGGCAGGTTCAACAGCACCCCCAGGAGGGGAGAAGCCAGCACCAGCGGCAACCCCGTGGTCAGCCAATGGGCCAGCGCCTTGACGCTGACCGCCGCCTCCAACGGCAAGGGGGCGGTCAACAGCAGATCGAGGGTGCCGTCCTCGAAATCCAGCGCCAGAAGCCGGTCGAGAGACAGACAGGCACGCCAGCAAGGCGCCCAGCCACAGGACACCCGGCGCGATACTGCCCAGGAGCGCGGATTCGGGCCCCACGCTGAAAGGCACAAGGGTCGTCACGATAAGGAAAAACGCAAGGCCGAGGCCAAAACCACCACCGGCACGGAACGCCAGTTGCAGATCGCGGCGCAGCAAGGCGATCACAGGAAGGCCTCGTCGCTGGCACCGGCCCGGTCCGTGGGGGCCGCCCGGAAGGGGGTGATGTCAAGCACCGCTGCCTCGATCCCGAGGTCGATATGCGTGGCCATGAGGGCAGAGCCACCGCCTGCCAGATGCGCCCTGACCGCATCGGCGAACATCAGGACGGCCTGGGCGTCCAGCGAGACGGTCGGCTCGTCCAGAACCCAGACCGGGCAACCCGTGACCAGAAGCCGCGACAGACCCAGCCGCCGCTTTTGTCCGGCCGAGAGCGTGCCCGCAAGCCGGTCCGCCAAAGGGTGCAGCGCATAGGCGTCGAGCGCCGCGTCGATCCGCGCGCCGCCAAAGACCCGCGCCCAGAAGTGAAGGTTCTCGCGCACGGTCAGCATGGCCTTGATCCCGTCCGCGTGACCGGCATAGGCGATGCGTCCCTCGGCCCCGGTGACCTGACCGCTTAACGGCGGTTGAAGCCCTGCAATCGTGCGCAGAAGCGTGGTCTTGCCCGCCCCGTTCGGACCGCGCAGGATCAACGCCTGCCCTGCCTCCAGCGAAAAGGACACCCCGGCAACGACGGGAACGCCCCCACGGGCAAGGGTCAGGTCCTGAACGGTGAGGGTCAAGATATCAGACCGGGATCAGCGCCAGCGCCACCCGGCGGCCTTCGCTGAGCAGGACGTTGTAGGTGCGGCAGGCAGCGGGCGATGCCATCGCCTCGACCCCGATTCCGGCGGTTTGCAGCGTCGACAGCAATGCATCGGGCAGATGGGCGACATCCGCACCGGTGCCGACAAACAGGACATCCACCTGATCCGCCAGCGCCACCAGCGCCTCCGCATCCTCGAACCCGCCCCAGAGCGACGTCCCCGCCGGGCCGGTGATCACCGGTCCGCGCAGAACCTCGCCCCCGATCCGGAAGAACCCCGGACCATATCCTTCGATGGGACGGGAGTCGTTAAAGGCGATCTCGTTCAAACGCATGGCTTACCCTTTCCACAGCGGCATGCGCAGGATAGCCGATGCCGCCTTCACGATACAGGCCACTGTGCGAAAAATCGCCTCTGCCTTCGTGTCAAACCGCCGCATACCGACCCTGCCACAACACCGCCGTTGCCAGCCAGATCAACCCTTCGGTCGAAATTGCCGGCGGCAGGCCCTCAGGCATCTATGTTGGCGTATTGGTTTCCGGCATTGGCGTCAGGTTTGGACCAGTCGCGTTTGACCCCGAGGTACAGCAGGATCGCGCTGGCCACGAAGATGGACGAATAGGTGCCCACGACCACGCCCCAGATCATCGCAAAGACAAAGCCCCGGATCACATCGCCGCCCAGCACGAACAGGGCGATCAAGGCAATCAGCGTCGTGAAGGAGGTCATGAAGGTCCGGCTCATCGTCTCGTTGATGGACAGGTTCAGCACTTCCTTCAGGTCGCGCTTCTTGTACTTGCGCAGGTTTTCCCGCACGCGGTCGAAGACCACCACCGTGTCGTTCAGCGAATAACCGACGATGGTCAGCAGGGCCGCGATGATCGCCAGATCGAACCGCAACTCCAGTTCCGAGAAGATGCCGATGGTCAGGATGACGTCATGCACCAGCGCCAGCACGGCACCCGCTGCGAACTGCCATTCGAACCGCAACCAGATGTAGATCAGCACCGCCCCGATGGCCAGAACCACGGCGATCACCGCCGTCTGGATCAATTCGCCCGACACCTTGGGGCCGACGGATTCCACGGAAATGAACTTGATGTCAGGGCGCACCGTCTGCAGTGCGCCCTGTACGGCTGCGATGGTTTCGGTCGTCACCGCCTCCTGCCCGTCCTGCGCCTGGATACGGATCATCGCCACGTTCTGATCGTCACGAAACGACGGATCGAAGACTTCGGTGATCGTGATATCCCCCAGCCCAAGCGTGTCGATGGCACCCCGATATTCGCCGATGTCCACGACCCGCGGGCTTTCGGTGCGGATCGTGGTGCCACCGCGAAAGTCGATGCCATAGTTCAGGCCCTGCAACAGGAAGGACGCAAAGGCCACCACCATCATCAGACCCGAGATGCCCAGCCAGACTTTCCAGCGCTTGAAATAGTCGAAATTCGGGGCTTGGTTGAACAGGCGCAGACGCATCATCAGACCTCAATCGTTTTGGGACGTGCCCGTTCAAACCAGAACACCACCATCAATCGCGTCACGAAGATGGCCGTGAACACCGAGGTGATGATCCCGAAGCCCAGCGTGATCGCAAAACCGCGCACCGGGCCGGAGCCCATGGCGAACAGGATCACGGCCGTGATCAGGGTGGTGATATTGGCGTCGATGATGGCGCTGAGCGCCTTTTCATACCCAAGCGCAATCGCGCGCGCCGGGCCCTTGGCGGTTGTCAGTTCTTCGCGGATGCGCTCGAAGATCAGCACATTGGCGTCGACCGCCATACCCACGGTCAGCACGATCCCCGCGATACCCGGCAAGGTCAATGTGGCCCCGACAAGGCTGAGCAAGCCAAAGATCATCCCGACGTTGATGACAAGGGCGATATTGGCGAAAACGCCGAAGAGGCCGTAGCTGATGAACATGAAAAACAGAACGGCGACGAAGGCAACAATGGTCGCCACCTTGCCTGCGTCGATGCTGTCCTGGCCCAGTTCCGGACCGATGGTGCGTTCTTCCAGAAACTCCAGTCCCGCCGGAAGGGCACCGGCCCGCAGCAGAATGGCGAGATTGGTGGATTCCTCCACATCGAAATTGCCGGTGATGATGCCCGATCCGCCGGGAATATGGCTCTGGATCGTGGGGGCGCTGATCACCTCGTCGTCCAGCACGATGGCAAAGGGGGCACCGATGTTTTCAGCCGTGTAATCTCCGAATTTCCGCGCACCGGAGGTGTTGAAGCGGAAATTCACGGCAGGCCGACCGTTCTGGTCAAAGCTGGGCTGCGCATCGACCAGTTCTTCGCCGGTCACGACCGGAGAGGCCTCGACCACATAGAACGCGCCCGGTTCATCCAGCGACGGGATCAGCTTGTTGCCGATGCCGGGGTTGGCGTTCTCGTCGCTGCCCCGGCTGACGACGGGGTTGAAGGTCAGTTGCGCCGTGGTTCCGATGATCGCTTTCAGCTCTGCCGCCGATCCGATGCCGGGCACCTGAATGAGGATACGGTCCGCCCCCTGGCGCTGGATCGTGGGCTCGCGCGTGCCGACTTCGTCGATGCGACGGCGGATGATCTCGAGCGACTGCTGCATCGTGCGATCGTTCGTCGCCTGTTTTTCAGCCTCTGACAACGTGACGATGATCACCCCTGCATCGCCGCGCACGTCGATGTCGGTGGCCCCTGCCCCGGTCAGTGTCGGGACAGGCCGCGCCAGACCGCGAACGATCTCCAGCGCCTCCGCCATCTTGGTCTCGTCATTCAGGCGCACCCGCAGTTCGTCCTCGGGCGACTGCTGGCGGCGCACAGGCGTCAGGCTGCGCAGGGCATCGCGCACTTCGGGCCACTGCGCCTCCATCCGGTTGGCATAGACGTCCTCGACCTGCACCTCGGCCAGAAGATGCGCACCGCCGCGCAGGTCCAGCCCCAGATTGACAAGACCGGACGGCATCCACTCGGGCCAGAGCGCCCGCTGTGCTTCAAGCTCGGGCGTGCTGCCGCCCAGTTCGATCGCGGCAACGGCGTCATTGTGTTGTTCGACCGGGCTGTAGAACGCGTTGGGCAGCGCCAGCCCCAGACCCACCACACAGGTCAGCACGATCAAAATCCGCTTCCACAGATCAATCTGAAGCATGTCTGCGCCCTTCCTTAGGCTCTTGGGGGCGGATTATTTGGCCGGTTCGGTCTTGGATACCACGGTCGCGATGGTCGACTGGATCACCCGGATCTTGACGCCATCGGCAATCTCGACCTCCAGCTCGCCATCATCCTTGACCTTGACCACCTTGCCGATGATCCCGCCCTGGGTGACCACCTGATCCCCGCGCCGCAAGGCCGCCACCATCGCCGCATGTTCCTTGACCTTCTTCTGCTGCGGACGGATCAGCAGGAAATACATGATCGCAAAGATCAGGATAAGGGGGATGAATTGCTCGATACCGGCCATCGGATGCGTCCTTCTTGGTGTGCGGGGCAGTGCAAAACCGCCCTGTCGCTGAGTTTGGCAGAACCTATGCACCGGCGCGGACGGGCGCAAGGTGCAAAGGGGGATTTGGGTGGTTGTTTGAACCACGCGTCGCGACATCTACCCCATCGGCACGGATTGAGGCATAACGCCGTCCAGACAATTCACCAAAGGACGCCTCCCATGCATGACATCCGCGCCATCCGCGAAAATCCCGACCAGCTTGACGCCGCCCTTGCCCGGCGCGGGGATGCGCCTGTCTCTGCCGATGTGCTGAAACTCGACGAGGCGCGCCGCGCCAAGATTGCGGCGGCAGAGACCGCACAGGCCGAACAGAACAAGGCGTCGAAAGAGGTCGGTGCCGCCAAGGCCAAGGGCGATGATGCCGAATTCGAGCGGTTGCGCGCGCTGGTGGGCCAGAAGAAGGACGAGGTTGCCGCGATGCGGGCAGAGGCCAACGATCTGGACGCCCAGCTTACGGACATGCTGGCGCGGATCCCCAACAGCCCGGCGGATGATGTGCCCGACGGCAAGGATGAGGCAGACAACGTCGAGATCAACCGCTGGGGCGATATTCCCACGTTCGATTTCACACCCAAGGAGCATTTCGAGATTGCTGGCGTGGCGGCCAGCATGGATTTCGAGACGGCGGCCAAGATCTCCGGCAGCCGGTTCGTGCTGCTGTCGGGGGCCGTCGCGCGGATTCACCGTGCGCTGGCGCAGTTCATGGTGGACACCCATGTGGACGAAAACGGTCTGACCGAGGTGAACCCGCCCGTGCTGGTCAGTGATGCGGCGATGTACGGCACGGACAAGCTGCCGAAATTCGGCGGCGACAGCTACCAGACCTCCGAAGGCATGTGGCTGGTGCCGACCTCCGAAGTGCCGCTCACCTATATCGTCGCCGGTCATGTGGTCGAGGAAAGCTATCTGCCCCGCCGTTACACCGCCCATACGCTGTGCTTCCGCTCGGAGGCCGGATCGGCGGGACGCGACACGGCGGGCATGTTGCGCCAGCACCAGTTCGAGAAGGTCGAGATGGTCAGCGTGACCCACCCGGATGAGAGCGACACCGAACAGAAGCGGATGCTGCGCTGTGCGGAGGATATTCTGGAGCGGCTGGGCATTCCCTATCGCACCGTCATCCTGTGTACCGGCGACATGGGGTTCGGCGCGCGGCGCACCTATGACATCGAAGCCTGGGTGCCGGGGCAGAACACCTACCGCGAGATTTCGTCGGTTTCCACCACCGGTGATTTTCAGGCCCGCCGCATGAACGCCCGGTTCAAGCCTGCCGATGGGGGAAAGCCGCAGTTCGTCCATACGCTCAACGGCTCCGGCCTGGCGGTCGGGCGCTGTCTGATTGCGGTGCTGGAGAACGGACAGCGGTCCGACGGGTCCGTGGCCCTGCCGGCTGTCCTGGCACCCTATCTCGGCGGCAAGACGACGCTGACGCCAGAGGGTACATTGGCCTGAGGGATTGAAGGGTCGGATGGCCCTGCTACCTCTGTGAAGTCCGCGACTTGAAAGGCAACGCCCCATGCACCGCTCCCGCACTGTGATCGCCGCGCTGAGCCTTGTGCTCAGCATCGCCTTCGCCGCCTCCCCCTACTTCGTGGAGGGCTTCGCGGGCTTTGATCCCGATCAGTTCCCCGTGCCGCAGAACGATCCGCCGGTGCAGCCCGAAGGCTATGCCTTTGCGATCTGGGGGGTGATCTATGGCTGGCTGATCATCGGGATGGGCTGGGGGCTGATCAAGGCCCGCCATGACGCGCAGTGGCATGACATGCGCAAGCCGCTATGTGTGTCCCTGGCCGTGGGAACCGCCTGGCTGGCGGTGGCCGTGGCAAGCCCGATCTGGGCGAGCATTCTGATCTGGGTGATGCTGTTGAGCGCACTGGCGGCGTTGTTTCTTGCCCCGGTGGCCGACGCGCCCTGGGCCGCCTGGCCTGTCGGGCTCTATGCCGGCTGGCTGTCGGCGGCGTCCTGCGTGTCGTTGGGGTTGCTGGCGGCGGGATACGGGGTCCTGGATGAAACCACCGCAGGGCTGGTGTTCGTCGGACTGGCGATCGTGATCGGTGGATTCGTGCAGGGCGCCTTGGGCCGGGCACCGTCCTATGGGATCGCGGTGATCTGGGCGCTGGTGGCGGTGGTCGTCGCCAATCTGGAGAGCACGCCCATCGTGGCCTATGTGGCGGGCGGCGGTGCACTGGTGATGCTGGTGCCGACGCTCAGGGCGTTTCGCGCGGTCTGATCCGGGACACCGGTGTTTTGGAAAACACCGGATCAAAGCCTTTGAAGGCTTTGAGACCCGCACACCGCCGCCGCAGTCACATCGGAACAGGCGACGCTTCCGCCCCAAAGGCGTGAAAGATCTCGGCCCTCAGTCCTTGCGCCGTCCTTCGGTATGTTTGCGCAGCTTTGACGGCGGTGCCTTCTTGCGTCCCTTGTAGGGGTTCGCATCGTTCTGGCCCCGCATCCAAAGGCGGATCGGCGTGCCCGGCATGTCGAAATCCACCCGCAGGTTGTTGACCAGATAGCGGCTGTAGCTTTCCGGCACCTTGTCGGGGTGGCTGCACATCACCACGAACCCCGGCGGGCGCGTCTTGGCCTGGGTCATATAGCGCAGCTTGATCCGTTTGCCCTGCGGTGCGGGCGGCGGATGCGCCTCCATCATCCCGGCGAGCCAACGGTTCAGCTGTGCCGTGGTCACCCGTCTGTTCCATGTCTCATAGGCGCGCATGATCGCCTCGTGCAGGCGGTCCAATCCCCGGCCGGTCTTGGCAGAGACAGTCACAAGCGGCGCACCCCGGAGCTGCGGCAACAGCCGCTCGAAACTTTCCTTGAGATCTTTCAGCTTGCCCTGGCGGTCTTCCTCGATGTCCCATTTGTTGACGGCGACGATCACTGCACGGCCCTCGCGTTCTGCCAGATCGGCGATGCGCAGGTCCTGCTGCTCAAAGGGGATCTCGGCATCCAGCAACACCACCACGACCTCGGCGAATTTCACCGCACGCAAACCGTCGGACACGCTCAGTTTTTCCAGCTTCTCCTGAACCTTGGCCTTCTTGCGCATTCCTGCGGTGTCAAAGATCCGCATCGGCACGTCGTTCCAGGTCGTGCGCAGTGAAATCGCGTCGCGGGTGATCCCCGCTTCGGGGCCGGTCAGCAAGCGGTCCTCGCCCACGATCTGATTGATCAGCGTCGATTTGCCCGCATTCGGGCGGCCCACGACAGCGACCTGCAAGGGTTTGGCATTGGTCGGGACCGGTATATCCTCGCCCTCTTCGGCCTCTTCCTCTGTCAGTTCCACATCCGTTTCGGGCGCATCGTCGTCCGCGCGTTCGGCGAATTTGTCGGCCAGTGGCACCAGCATGGTGTAGAGGTCGTTCAGCCCTTCACCGTGTTCGGCGGACAGTGCGATGGGTTCACCAAGGCCGAGGCTGTAGGCTTCCAGCACACCGGATTCGCCTGCTTTTCCTTCGGCCTTGTTGGCCGCAAGGATCACATTGGCAGAGCGTTTGCGCAGGATTTCGGCGAAGACCAGATCGGACGGGGTGATGCCCACACGGGCGTCCACCATGAAAAGGCAGATGTCGGCCATATCGACGGCACGTTCGGTCAGGCGGCGCATCCGGCCCTGCAGGCTGTCGTCCGTCACCTCTTCCAATCCGGCTGTGTCGATCACCGTGAACCGGAGGTCCGCAAGCCGTGCGGCCCCCTCGCGCAGGTCGCGGGTCACACCGGGCTGATCATCGACCAAGGCCAGACGTTTGCCCACAAGGCGGTTGAACAGCGTGGACTTGCCCACGTTCGGGCGGCCCACGATGGCGAGAGTAAAGGACATTTTCGGCTCCAACGCCCTGCACGGGCCCATATCAGACCCGGCCTTTAGACCATTTGACGCTTAACGGAAAGCGAGCAATTTGCCCTTGCGCGAAACGATGTAGAGCGTGCCGCCCGCCACGACGGGTGCGGTTGTGGCTCCGCTCGGGATCTCGACCGTGCCGGTCAACGCACCGCTGACCGGATCGAAACTGCGCAGCAGACCGTCGCTCGATGCGACGCGCACCCTGCCACCGGCCACAACAGGACCGTGGTTGCCAAAGACTTCCGAGCGGCGGCGCGGCTTGTCCTTGACGTAGTTCGGCAACGGCACGCCCCAGATGCGGCTGCCGTCTGCGGCGTCAAGGCGCAGAAGTTCGTTCAGGTCGGAGATGGCGAAGACACTGCCGCCAATCGGCCAGACCGGGGTGATCGCCCCTTCGCGGGCGGTCCAGATCGCGTTGCCATTGGCAAGGCTGAGCGCCGCAAGACGCCCCGATTGGTTCCCGACATAGACCCGGTCACCGGACGCCACGGGCGCACCGGTCAGGTCCGAGATCGAGGACAGCGCGCGTCCGGGCCGTTTGCCGACCACCGGCGTGGTCCAGCGGTCGAGACCGCCGCGCTGGAACACCGCCTGCACCTCGCCGGAGCCATAGGCGAAGATCGCAAGCTGGTTGGCGACGATCGGAGCCGGTGCGCCAAGCACGTTGTTGATGCTGGGGGTGCCGCTGGTCTGCCAGGCAACGCGGCCCGTCGTCTTGTTTACCGCCCAGCCGGTGTCGTCGCCCGCCGTGAGATAAACCAGATCGCCCGCCACCGTCGGTGTGCCGGAACCCGATGCTTCAAGCTCCTGCGTCCAGCGGACACCGCCGGTGCTGACATCGAGCGCCGCAAGAATGCCATAGCCGATGGAGACGTAAAGGGTATCGCCCTCTACCGCGAGCCCACCGCCCGATCCCTGGCCCTGCCGGTCGCTCGCAGGTGTCAGATCGCGGGACCAGAGCGTCTGGCCCGATGTGGAAGTCGCCGTGACCTGCGCCCCTGCATCCAGTGTGAAGATGCGCCCCTGCGACACAACCGGATCGGCGGTGATGCGGAAGCGGCGGCTGTCGCCTGCGCCGATGTCGGCGGACCACAGCAGTTGCGGCGACGCCGAAAGAGCGGGATGGCTGGTGCGCGTTGCCGGATTGCCTGCCGCGTTCGTCCAGTTCGCATTGTTGGTGGCCGCGCCCAGCGAGATGGGTCTGCTGGTGTTCGCCGGAACGACTTCGCCCGGCAAGGGGGCCGCCAGATCAGGGTTCTGAAGGACGGAGCGCACATCCTCGCGCGGGCCGGGCAGAAATGTCTGACGTTCGTTGCAGGCACTCAAGACCAGCAGGCTCGCCAGCAGAGGGATCCCCCAGGCGTGTGCCCCAGATTTCAACGGTTGGATCATGGCCTGCTCACTTTGTTACTTGCGCCGTTCTTCTGCTCCGGGCGGTCCGCGCCTAATCCGTCGCAACCAACCCGCCGTCCGTGGACAGCGGTGTCGCATCGGACAGTTCCGGCTCTCCACCCAGCGCCACAATCACCTGTAGCGCGCGTTGTTGCAAGTCCGGGCTGACCTCGGCATCGTCGAGAATGGCCTGATAGCGCGTGATCGCCGCCGCGCCATCGCCGGTTTCGATGTCGATCAGGGCCAATTGCTCGCTTGCCAGAAGGCGCAGGGCATTGCCGGGTTGCGCCATCGCCTCGAAGGCCTGTCGGCGGTCGGCAGCGCTCATGCTGGCGCTTTGCAGCGTAACGGCCTTGAACTGCGCCAGTTGGCGGTAGATCGCGGGCACATCGCCGTCCACGGCCAGCGCATCCAGCGTCGCGGCGGCGGCATCCGTCTCGCCCGCCTGTGTCTGCTCTGCCGCCGTCATCAGCCGCAGCACCGCAGCCGAGGACGGTGTCGCAGGCTCGATCGCGGCCAGGGCGGTGGCACGGTCCGCGCTTTGATCCAGTGACAGCGCGGCCAGCATCGCGTCGCCCTGCGCCTCCGCAGAGGCCCTGCGCTGCGCCTTGGTGTATTCGGTGTAGGCCGCGCCGCCCACGATCAGCAGTATCGCCAGAACCGCGATCCAGCCATAGCGGCGCAGAAGGCCGTAAAGACGGTCGCGGCGGACCTCCTCGTTCACCTCTTCGACAAAGCTGTCTGTATTGCTCATCCGGTCCGCCCCTGCCTGCTCTTTGCTCCTCTTAACCTGCACTGCGGGGCAAGCCAAGACCCCCTCCCGACAAGCCATTGCAAATGCCCGTTGCTTATGGATTAAGCACCTCTTGGCACGATGTGAAAAAAAACGTACAACTAAACTGGTCAGTTCACTTTTTTCAACCTAAATAGATGAGCGGCGGACCGCGCGTTTCTGGTCTGAACCGAACGAGGGTTTGACATGCGTATCTTCTCAATTCTCGCGGCCATTGCCGTGACGGTGCTGCTGGCGATGTCGATCCTTGCCCGACCGCAGCTCATGGCGCTTTTCGGCGGCCCCGCCGACCCGGCGCCCGCAGCGGTCGAAGAAGCACCCGCGCAGGCGGTGGAAACCGCGCAACCCGACAGGTTGGTCAAGGTATCGGTGCGCAAGATAACCGGTCAGGAAGTCGACAGCGCGGTGATCCTGCGCGGCGAGACAGAGGCCGCCCGCGAGGTCGACGTGCGTTCGGAAACCTCGGCAATCGTGACGTCCGAGCCGCTGCGCAAAGGGGCCGAGATCACGGCAGGTCAGGCGCTTTGCGTCCTCGACCCCGGCACACGCGGCGCGGCCCTCGATGAAGCCCGCGCGCGCCTGAGCGAAGCGCAGTCGCGTGTCCCCGAAGCGGAGGCCCGCGTGGAAGAAGCCCGCGCCCGGCTGGAAGAAGCGGAGATCAACCAGAACGCCGCATCGCGTCTCGTGCAGGACGGCTATGCCTCTCAGACCCGCGTTGCGGGGGCGGATGCAGCAACGGCGGCGGCCCGGGCGGGCGTGACGACCGCCACATCGGGACTGAGCGCCGCGCGATCCGGGATCGAAGCGGCCACGGCAGCGGTGGCAAGCGCGGAAAAGGAGATCGAACGGCTGACGATTCTGGCACCCTTCGACGGTCTGCTGGAAAGCGACACCGCCGAACTGGGCAGCCTGCTGCAGCCCGGTGCCCTCTGCGCGACGATCATTCAGCTTGATCCGATCAAGCTGGTGGGGTTCGTTCCCGAAACCGAGGTGAACCGCGTGACGCTTGGCGCACGGGCCGGAGCACGTCTGGCTGCTGGCGGCGGCGAGGTGGTGGGTGAGGTGACCTTCCTGTCCCGCTCTGCCGATCCCGAAACACGGACCTTTCGCGTGGAAATCGAAGTGCCCAATGCCGACCTGTCGATCCGCGACGGTCAGACCGCCGAAATCGCCATCGCCTCTGCCGGGGTCAAGGCGCATCTGATTCCGCAATCATCGCTGACACTGGACGACGAAGGCACGCTGGGCGTCCGCCTTGTCGGTGAGGACAACATTGTGGCCTTTGCCCCTGTCGGGATCATGCGGGACACCACCGAAGGGGTCTGGGTGACGGGACTGCCCGAAGTCGCGGATGTGATCATGGTCGGCCAGGAGTATGTGACTGCTGGTGTCACCGTCGCACCCACCTGGGAAAACGAGGTGACGCAATGACCGGTCTTGTCGACTGGGCGGCCAGCCGGGCGCGGATGGTCGTCGCCTTTATCCTGCTGAGCCTTGTCGTCGGGGCATATGCCTACAGCACCCTGCCCAAGGAAGGCGAGCCGGACATCGAAATCCCGGCGCTGTTCGTGTCCGTACAATTCCCCGGCATTTCGGCTGCCGACAGTGAAACCCTGCTGGTCAAACCGATGGAAACGGAGCTGTCCGATCTGGACGGGCTGAAACAGATGACCGGCACGGCGGCTGAAAACTACGCCGGTGTGGCGCTGGAATTCGAATTCGGCTGGGACAAGACCAAGATCATGGCTGACGTGCGCGACGCGATGTCGACCGCCGAAGCGCAATTTCCCGACGGTTACGACAAGTATTCGATCAACGAGATCAACTTTTCCGAATTTCCCATCATCATCGTCAACCTGACCGGCCCGGTGCCGGAGCGGACGATGGCGCGTGTGGCGCGTGATTTGCAGGACGATCTGGAAGGGCTTGACGCGGTTCTGGAAGCGGGGCTGGCGGGTGACCGGGACGAGATGCTCGAAGTGATCATCGACCCGCTGCGGCTGGAATCCTACAATGTGACCGCAGGCGAACTGATCAATGTGGTGCAGAACAACAACCAGTTGATCGCTGCGGGCGAGATCGAGAACGCGCAGGGCGCTTTTGCGGTCAAGATCCCGTCGTCCTTCAACGCGCCGCAGGATGTCTACAATCTGCCCGTCAAGATCAATGGTGACCGCGTGGTGACGCTGGGCGATCTGGCGCAGATCAACCTCACCTTCGAGGACCGTCAGGGCACCGCCCGCTTCAACGGAGAAAAGACGCTGGCGCTTCAGGTGGTCAAGCGCAAAGGCTACAACCTGATCGACACATCGCGCCAGGTGCAGGAGATCGTCGCGGAACGCTCTGCCAACTGGCCCGACGGGCTGCAGGCGGCGGTGACGGTCGGCACCTCGAACGATCAGAGCCGGATCGTCGATTCGATGGTGCAGCAATTGCTCGGGTCGGTCTTTACCGCCATTGCGCTGGTGATGATCGTCGTGCTTGCGGCCCTTGGCATCCGCGCAGCACTTCTTGTCGGATTCGCGATCCCGACATCGTTCCTGTTGTGTTTCGCCTTTCTCGCGCTCATGGGCATTTCGGTCTCGAACATCGTGATGTTCGGTCTGATCCTTGCGGTCGGTATGCTGGTGGACGGCGCCATTGTCGTGGTCGAATACGCCGATGCGCGGCAGCAGCAGGGCGACGGCCCGATGCAGGCCTATACCGAAGCGGCAAAGCGCATGTTCTGGCCGATCATCTCGTCCACCGCGACAACGCTTTGTGCCTTCCTTCCGATGCTGTTCTGGCCCGGTGTGCCGGGGCAGTTCATGGGCATGTTGCCGGTCACGCTGATCTTCGTGCTGTCCGCATCCCTGGTGGTGGCGCTGATCTATCTGCCTGTCATGGGCGGGGTGACAGGGCGGCTGGAACGGTGGATGGCCGACAACATGAAATCCATTGCAGGGCTGCGCTGGTATCTCCACCTTCTGCTTTTCCCGGTGGCGCTGGCGATGGTGATGTTGCCGCTCTCGGTCATGCAGCCGGTGTTCTCCATCATCTCGGCGCAGTTCGCCCAGATGGACGGACTGAACCTGCTTGGATCGGTGATCCCGACATTCGTGATCGTGTTCTTCTGCGTCGTGGTCCTGTGTGCCCTGCTGGCGACCGGACTGGCCGGGGCGATGCTTGGACTGCTCTCCTTTTTCGGCCTGTTCACCCGGGCCGGGCGCGGCGGGCGCTGGGTCACTTCCAAGCTGTTCCGCACCACGCCCGACCGGATCGAGGCGGGCTACAGGCGCAATGGCTTTGGCCGGGTCATTGCCTTCATCGTCGGTAATCCGGTGATGCCGCTTGTGATGGCGGGCATCGTGTTCGTCTTTGTCGGCACCGTCATGATCTTTTTCGGCAACAATTCCAGAGGTGTCGAATTCTTTGTGGAATCCGAACCGGAACAGGCCATCGTCTATGTCCTGGCCCGCGGCAACCTGTCACTGGAGGAAAAGGACGATCTGCTGAAACAGGCCGAAGCCATCGTGCTGCGCCATCCCGGCGTGCAGACGGCCTTTGCCTTTGCGGGCGAAGGCGGGCTGGACAGCAACACCGGCGGTGCGCAGGCCCCCAAGGACAGCATCGGGCAGATCCAGCTCGAGACGATCCCGTGGGAGGATCGCCCGAATCGTGTCACCCCGCTGTTTACCGTTCCCTTCATCGGCTACACCGTCACACGCGAAACGCAGGATCCGGCCTTTGACGGCGACGTGATCATCGCGGAGTTGACCGAACAGTTGTCCGCCATTCCCGGCATCCGGATCGAAATACTGGCGCAGGCCCGCGGGCCTGCATCGGGCAAGCCCGTGCATCTGCGCCTGAAATCCGACAGCTTTGTCGATCTGATCGCCGCGACGGCGCAGGTCCGCGAAGAATTCGAACAGACCCCCGGCCTGACCCTGATCGAAGACACCCGCCCCCTGCCCGGTATCGACTGGCAGATCGACGTGGATGTGGAAAAGGCAGGCCGGTACGGCGCGGATGTGGTGACGGTGGGTGCGATGGTGCAACTTGTCACGCGTGGCTTGCTGCTGGATACGATGCGGGTGGACAGTTCGGATGAAGAGATCGAAATCCGCGTGCGCCTGCCCGAGACCGACCGCGTATTGTCCACGCTCGACACGCTCAAGGTCCGCACCGGCGATGGTCTGATCCCGCTGAGCAACTTCATCACACGCACACCCGTCCCGAAACTGGCCGAAATCAACCGCATCGACCAGAAACGCTATCTGGACATCAAGGCGGATGTGATGCCCGGTCTGGTCAAGGTGGTCGAAATGACCCGTGTGGATGGCGAAGACATCAGCACCACATTGGCCACCCTGCGGCCCGCAGGCAGCGACGCCGACGTGACGGCCCCTGACGGCACCGCATACAAGCTGACCGGACGGACCGAGGCAGGAGAGGGGATCGACCTTGCATCCGGCGTCACCGACGGCAGTCTGCGGCTGGTCCCGATCAACGCCAACGAACGCATCGCGGAGATCACCAGGTGGCTGGACGAGAAACCCCTGCCCTTCGGTGTGACCAGCGAATGGACCGGCGATCAGGAAGATCAGGCGGAAAGCCAGGCTTTCCTCAGCTCCGCCTTCACCGCTGCGCTGGGGCTGATGTTCATCATCCTGCTGGCGCAGTTCAATTCGTTCTACAATGCCATTCTGGTGCTGGTTGCCGTGGTACTGTCCACCACTGGCGTTCTGATCGGGATGCTGGTGATGGATCAGACGTTTTCGATCATCATGACCGGCACGGGGATCGTGGCGCTTGCCGGGATCGTGGTGAACAACAACATCATCCTGATCGACACCTATCAGGAATACGAACGCTATATGCCCCGGATCGAGGCGATCATCCGCACCGCGCAGGCGCGCATCCGTCCGGTGCTGTTGACCACCATCACCACGATGGCGGGCCTTGCGCCGATGATGTTCGGCCTCAGCCTCGACTTCGCGCAGGGGGGCTATACCATCGACAGCCCGACTGCCCTGTGGTGGAAGCAACTGGCGACAGCGGTTGTCTTTGGTCTGGGCGTGGCGACGGTCCTGACCCTGATGGTGACACCCTCGCTGCTGGCGATCCGCATCTGGGCGACCACCTATGTCCGCTGGATCGCACGGCTTCTGGCAAAGCTGTCACTGGGCCGGGCCAGCACGGCGGCCCGCGACTGGGCGCTTCAGCGTGACACGCGGCGCATGGCGGCGGAAGAAATCATCTGGGACGCAGGCCCACCGCCCTCGACCCTTCCCCGTGCCCAGCCAAGGCCCGCAGCGGCGGCGGAATGACACCGATCAAGCAGATGTGAGAGTTCACCCCCCTCACATCTGGTTTCCGGTGCGTTAGGCTTGTGCATCAAGCACAGGAGCAGCCCGATGATCCGCCAAAATCTACTTGCGACGACCCTGACCGCCTTTCTGGCGCTGCCCGCAGCGGCAGACGACATGGTGCGCAAGGTCAGCCCGCACGATGTCACCACCACGATGGACCGGCTGGAGGCCGCTGTCGAAGGGGCCGGAGCCACGGTGTTTGCCCGCGTCGATCACGCGGCCGGGGCCGAGACGGCCGGGATGGAGCTGCGCCCGACAGAACTGCTGATTTTCGGCAATCCCAAGCTTGGCACGCCCGCGATGCAGGACGGCCAGACGGCGGGGCTGGACCTGCCGCTGCGGGTTCTCAGCTATGCGGACAGTGAAGGCGTGGTACATCTGGTCTATCACACGCCCGAAAGTCTGGCGGCCGATCACGGCCTTCCGGCGGATGCCCAGTACATCCAGATGATGACCGGGGCGCTGGAAAAGCTGACATCAAAGGCCATCGCGGAAGACTGATCCAGTCTGGTCCGCAGAGGCATAGGTCCGCTGATGGTCTGAAATCACCTGCCGATGCGGGGATGCGCGCTGCGCCGGACCGAACGACGACCTGCTCAGCCGCGTTCCGGGTCACCACGGGCCCGGCTGTCAGGGTCCAAGCCCGCCCACCAATCGGCGTAGACCGAATTTTTCGGATGCTTGCCCCCTTCATCGGGGCCATCGTCGGTCCACCATACAGGGCCACGTTCGCCCAAGGTCCGTTTGGCCAGATCGACAGCGGCACGTGCCGCCTGCGTCTCTTCATCGGACTTGGCCAAAAAGACGGCGCGGCGGGCCTGCATCAGTGCCTTTACCGCCGCGCGGCGTGCGCTGTCGGGCAGCGATGGATCGGTGCAGCGCCACAACCTGCCCTTGGAGACGAAGAACCGCCCGTCCGGCGTATGCGGATAATCCTTGCGGTTGCTCAAACCTGTTCTTCCGATTGCTGGCGATACCAAAGCTGCGCATAGCGGCCATCCCGCGCCAGCAGTGCATCGTGGGTGCCCTGTTCCACGATCTCGCCCTTTTCCAGCACGACAATCTGGTCTGCATCCGCAATCGTACTGAGCCGGTGCGCGATGGTCAGCACCGTCCGCCCCTGCCCCGCGCGCATCAGCGCGTCCTGAATTTCATGTTCCGTCTCGCTGTCGAGCGCCGAGGTCGCCTCGTCCAGCAGCAGGATGGGCGGATCCTTGAGCAGCGTCCGGGCGATGCCGACACGTTGCTTTTCGCCGCCCGACAGCTTCAGACCACGCTCGCCGACGGTGGTGTTGTACCCGTCCGGCAGGCTCAGGATGAAGTCGTGGATCTGAGCATCCTTTGCAGCGGCTTCGATCTCGTCCTGCGTGGCACCGTCGCGGCCATAGGCGATGTTATAGCCGATGGTGTCGTTGAAGAGCACGGTATCCTGCGGCACGACACCGATCGCGCGGTGCAGACTGTTCTGCGTCACGTCCCGCACGTCCTGACCGTCGATCTTCAAGGCACCACTGCCCACGTCGTAAAAACGGAACAACAGGCGCCCGATGGTCGATTTCCCCGACCCGGTAGAGCCGACAATCGCGACCGTCTGGCCGGGTTTGGCCTCAAGTGAGACCCCCTTGAGAATGCCCCGGTCGCTGTCGTAGCCGAAATATACATCCTCGAGCGTGACCCGACCGCCGGAGATTTCCAGCGCGGGCGCGCCGGGTTTGTCCGATATCTCGGCGGGTTGCTCCAACAGGTTGAACATCTGGCCCATGTCGACCAGCGCCTGCCGGATCTCGCGGTAGACCGTACCGAGAAAATTCAGCGGTACCGTGATCTGCACCATATAGGCGTTCACCATGACAAAATCGCCCACCGTCAATGTGCCGTTCTGCACACCGATTGCGGCCATGATCATCACGACCACCAGCCCGGCAGTGATCAGCAGCGACTGGCCGAAATTCAGAAAGGCCAGTGAAATGCTTGTCTTGATCGCCGCATCCTCGTAGCCCGCCATCGCGCCGTCATACCGCTGCGCCTCGCGGTCCTCCGCGCCGAAGTACTTGACCGTTTCGTAGTTGAGCAGGCTGTCCACCGCTTTCTGGTTGGCATCCGTATCCGCCGCATTCATCTGACGACGTTGACGCACGCGCCATTCGGTGACCGCGAAGGTGAACCAGACGTAAAGCCCGATGGTGACGGCGACGACCAGCAGATAGGTCCAGTCGAAAAGATAGGTCAGCACCGCGCCGATCATCAGAAGTTCAAGGATCAGCGGCCCGATGTTGAAAAGCAGGAAACGCAGCAGAAACTCGACACCCTTCACCCCACGCTCGATGATGCGGCTCAGCCCGCCCGTCTTGCGGGTGATGTGATACCGCATCGACAGTTTGTGAATGTGCTGAAAGGTCTCCAGCGCCAGCATCCGCAGCGCGCGCTGCCCGACGCGGGCAAAGATCGCGTCGCGCAATTGCTGAAAGCCGACGGTCATCAGCCGGGCCATGCCGTAGGCCACGGTAAGGCCGATCGCGCCCAGGGCCACCAGTGGCACACCCTCGCCCGCAAGGGCGTCGACCGCATCGCGGTAGAACAACGGTGTGGCCACGGAAACGAGTTTCGATACGAAAAGGGCGATCATCGCCCAGACAACGCGCCGTTTGACCCAAGGCATGTCGTCGGGCCAGAGATAGGGCGCAACCTTGCGCAGAACCAGAAGGCCCGACTGGCGTTCTTCCTGTGCCGATGTATCGGGGTCCGGGGGGGGCTGGTGTCCTGTGGACGCGGGCGTCGCGGCAGGTTGGCTTGTATCGGCGGGCATTCACGTTCCAGTCTGTTTGACTGCTACATAGCCCTGCCGCCTGCCGGTTGCCAGCCACCGCGCGCAATTTGCGATGGATCGGGTGTCGCCCCTAGTCCGGCAGATCGAAGATCTGGCCGGGATAGATCAGATCCGGGTCTCTGATGGAGGCGGCATTGGCCTCGAACACCCGGACATAGAGCTGCCCGTCGCCGTAGCGGTCCCGCGCAATGGCCCACAGGGTCGCGCCTTTCTGCACGGTGATGGCCTTGATCGGTCCATCCTGCGCTGCGGCGGCGTCGGCCAGAACCTGTGCATCCTCGCGTTTGAAAGGCGTCTCGACCCGGCTGGTCACGTCGCCGTCGGCGGAGACTTCATCGACCCGAAGGGTATAGATCCCCTCGTCCACGTTGGGCAGTTCACCGCGCCAGCGGCCCTGTTCATCCACCAACAGGTTCACCACAGGCGCATTGTCGAGGTAGACGCGGACGGATGCGGTGTTGGTCTGGGCCCGTCCGGCAAGCTCCACTTCGCCCGTGCCGGAATAGCTGATGGTGTCGATAGCGACGTTTGTCATGGCCTCTGGGCTGGGGGTGTTGAGCAGTTCGACACCCTCAGCCGTGGACTTCAGGACAGCGACCGCCTGCGGTGGCGCGGGCGCGGTCGTCTCCGCTGGCACAGAGGTCTGCGGGACGTCGGTGGCGGGCGGTGCGATCGCCATCACCTGCGGAGCGGTTGGTGTGGTGTCGGATGTGTCCTCCGGCAAGGACGGTGCTTGTGTCGTCTCAAGAAGCGGCTGAGGTGGTTCTGGCGTGGGGGTGGTCTCCGAAGGGGTCAGCGCTGCCATCTGCATGCTGTCCGTATCGGTTGGCTGATCGGGCGATGTGGCAGGTTCCGTCGCCTCAGCTTGCGTGAGCGGTGCCTCATCAGCCGGGCCGCTGTCTTCGGCCTTTTCCATGACCTCCGGCGCTGCAGCAGCAGTTTCCACCGGTGTCTGCGGGGCGAGGATGATCTCGTCTTGCGACACCGCCTCGGCTCCATCGACGCTTTGGGACAGGCTCAGCACATGGCCCAGCCCATCGGGCGGGATGATCGCGAGGGTGGCGAACTTGCCGTCGACATCGGCAGTCGATTGGGCGATCTGCACACCGTTCTGCAGCACCTTCACCTCTGATCCGGGTGCCGCACGGCCCGCGATGACGGTCATGCCATCCGCTTCGCGGCGCACCTCATCGAAGGCGGGCGGCGCGGGTGCGCGGGGTGGCGCGGGTGTCTCCTGTGCAACGGGGGCTGCAGCCTCTTGCGTTGCCGAAGGGATGTCTGCGGGCGGAACCTGCAAGGCGGATTGCTGCGGCGCGACAGGGGCATCACCGGGCCGCTGCAGCCAGTAACCGACAGCCAGAAGGACGAGACAGACCGCCGCCGCTGCGAGAGCGCCGGAGCCGCCGTTCAGTCGTCCAAAGATATTGCGCATCGCCGTCCAATCCCAAAAGGTTGAGCCTTATTAGCAAGCAGTCTAACACGGGTCAAAACACGTCCGCCCCACCAAGACACATTTTCAGACGAAAGGCGACAGAATGACCATAAAATCGGTTTGTGTGTTCTGCGGATCCCGTTCCGGCAATGATCCGGCCTATATGCACGATGCCGAAGTGCTGGGCACCGGGCTGGCCGATGCCGGTCTGCGGCTCGTCTATGGCGCGGGGGACGTGGGGTTGATGGGCAGTGTCGCGCGGGCCGCGCAGGCGGCAGGCGGTGAAACATTCGGCGTGATCCCCAGACATCTGGTTGAATGGGAGGTCGGCAAGACCGATCTGACCACCTATGTGGTGACCGAGACGATGCACGAGCGCAAGAAGGTGATGTTCATGAACTGCGACGCAGTGGTCGTACTGCCGGGCGGCGCAGGATCGCTGGACGAACTCTTCGAGGTTCTGACCTGGCGGCAACTGGGGCTTCACGCAAAACCGGTGATTATCGTGAACACCAATGGGTATTGGGACAAGCTGATCGGTCTTTTACAGCATGTCGTCGCCAGCGGTTTTGCGGGCGACGACATACTGGATTTCTTTCAGACCGTGCCGGACGCGAAAGCCGCCCTTCGCGCTAGTGGACGGCGCTTTGGCACCCTAGGGCCCTGTCATTCAGGCGGCCGCAAGCTCCGCCGCCACGATTTTTTCGATTTCGTCCACAGGATGGTTGGTCAGCGTCTTGGCGACTTCACCGATCACCTTGTCGGACACTTCCTGATGCATTTCGCTGCGCAATTCGCCCAAGGTCTTGGGCGGCGCCACGATCACCAGCGTCTTGAATGCGCCCTTATGGGCCTTTTCATAAAGAATGTCGGCCAATTCGGCGGCGAAGCGGTCCTTGGACAACTGATGCCAGTCGGTGTCGTCAACTGCGGAGCGATGCACACTGGGGCCGTCATTGAAACGGCCGCGTCGGTTTGCCGCCTGTTCCCGGTTCGGCGGATTTTCCTGCTCTTCCTCACGAAACACGTCCAGATAGGGGTCTTCACCATCCGTGATGTTTTCCAGAAACAGCGCTTTTTCACCGTCGGCGATCAGCACCCAGGTGCCATTTGACAGATGGGTCATGCGTCTTCTCCATGGTTGCGTTTGTCCTGACCGGTCACACGGGTCACACCCGCCGGTGTCTCGGTCGCGCGTTTCTCTTCGTCCTGCGTTGCGACATCCCGTTGCAGGTTGCCCTGCGCACGGCCCTGCTGGCTGACCTCGATCTTGTCATCGGCGTCCTTGACGATCTGCCGGTCGGTCTTTTTCTCTGTGTCTGGGGTGGTCATGTCGTCCTCCTGAAGTGTCTGGGGTCAGAAGGAAAACCCACCGCAGAGGCGGCGGTTCCAAAGAAAAACCCCGCAAAGCGGATGCTTGCGGGGTTTCTGGACCATGGGTCGGTCGATTGACGTGGACCTGCCGCAGTTACATGCGCGATGCCACGTTTTCCCAGTTGACCAGCTTGTCGAGGAAGTTCGACAGGTAGTCGGGGCGGGCATTGCGGAAGTCGATGTAATAGGAGTGCTCCCACACGTCGCAGCCCAGAAGCGCTGTCTGATCGAAGCAAACGGGGTTCACGCCGTTTTCCGTCTTGGTGACCTTGAGGCTGCCATCCTTGTCCTTGACCAGCCATGCCCAGCCGGAGCCGAACTGACCGCCGCCCGCCGCCTTGAATTCGTCCTTGAACTTGTCGACGGAACCAAAGCTGTCGTTGATCGCCTTTTCCAGCTCTGACGGCATCTTGCTGTCGTCGGGGCTCATCATTTCCCAGAACTGATTGTGGTTCCACAGCTGGCTGATGTTGTTGAAGATGCCGGACTGTGCCACGGCCTTCGGGTCATAGGTGCCCTTGATGATCTCCTCGAGGGATTTGCCTTCCCACTCGGTGCCTTCAATCGCCTTGTTGCCGTTCGTCACATAGGCGTTGTGGTGTTTGTCGTGGTGATACTCCAGCGTCTCCTTGCTCATCCCCTTGGATGCAAGGGCGTCATGGGCGTAGGGAAGATCGGGAAGTGAAAAAGCCATTGTTGGGCCTCCTTGGTGTTTCAGGTTTGCTTGACCCAAATGGAGTGCGCGGCAGGGTTTCGTCAAGGCAAAGCGCGTTTCGCAGCCGTTCCACCGGGTCATTAACTCCATCAGGAGTACCAAACCCAACACCTGTTACCCTGTCTGGTTCCCGTTCGGCGTGGGACGATCCCGATTATATTCTTGCGACGACCCGCACCGCGATGTGCAGCATCCATGCGGCCGTGAAGCCGCTCCGTTGACGATGGCACCGGCGCGCAAAGCGTCCCTTTGCGGGGACCATGCACAGGATCGCGCCCAGTGTGAAGAGGATCAGCAACGCAAGCAGGATGGGCAAACCGAGATAGAGCCCGAAATGCCCAACAATCCAAACCGCAGGTTCATTGCCCGAAAATGCCGCGATGACGAGGGCGGCAATGATGGCCACGCATCCGAGGACGAAAACAAGGATCAGAATTCCCAATGCTTTAGCCAAATTCAATACCTCTGTTTCGTTCGATGTCCATTCAACGAGAAGGAACACCGAACTGCGGCATCATCCGGGCAAAGCGCGGGAATATCTGTGATCTGTTGCGCAAGCAGCAGCTGCGCCCCCGGCGCACGCTTCTGTTCATCGCGATAGCGGCTGCTCACAACACGAGGGCTATCGGTAAACCCGACCTCGGCGCCGCCTGCGCAGCGGTTCGCAACAGATCGAACATATACTGCGCGACGGAGCGGAAGCAGATGATCTGCACCACCTCGGCCTCCGGCATCCAGAATGCGGCAGGCACCTGTGCAAACGTGTGCGGCGGAACATGCCGGGGGTGAAGTGATCGGGATGCATGTCAACGGGCGCGATCTTGGCGATCACCTCGCGCACCCTGGGACTGCGCACGCGGAACACGGCGCGCGCGTCCGACACGTTGACGGCCAGCGCGTGCAGACCCGCCAGCTTGCCTTGCAGGTCTGCCAGACGGTCGTGCGCTTCGGTGTAGGGGCACATGATCAGCAACTCGTCAGGCGACATCCAGGCCATGCCCTGAACGCCTTCGGTGGCGCAATGGCGCTTTTCTGGCAGGGTGACGCCCGATGCCGCGACGGCGGCTTTGACGAGGGGTTTCGCCGACAGATCACCGCGCAGGGTGATCATGCCGATCGGGCCGATTTCGCTGACGGAAGCAAATCCGCTGCCATCTGTTGCCCCTTTGAGGGCGCTGACCGGATCAGACATTCTGCTTCTCCCCTTCCTTGTCGTAGAACACGCAGTCCACGATTTTCGCCTCATAGGTCTTGCCGTCGGTGCCGGGGAAGCTCAGCACTTCGCCCATGCGGTCCGGCCCGTTGTGCACGAGACCCATCGCGATCCCCTTGCCCAGTGTCGGCGAATGATAGCTCGAGGTGACGCGCCCGATCATGTTGCGCTGGCCATTGGCATTGGTGCCCTCTCCTACGGCATAGGCACCGTCGGGCAGGGTCGATCCATCGGTGGTCTCAAGTCCAACCAGCTTCCAGCGGTCCGGATCGGTCATGTGCGACCGTTCCTGCGCGCGCTTGCCAAGGTAGTCTTCCTTCTTTTTCGAGATCGCCCAGCCGAGCCCCAGATCCTGTGGGATCACGGTGCCGTCGGTTTCGTCCCCGATCATGATGAAACCCTTTTCAGCCCGCAGGATATGCAGACATTCGGTCCCGTATGGCATCGCGCCCAGATCGTTGCCCACCGCCATGAGCGCGTCCCAGAAGGCCTGCCCGTGGCTCGCATCGACCGCGATTTCGTAGCTGAGTTCACCCGAGAACGAGATGCGGTAGACACGCACCCTGAAGCCGCCCAGCGTGCCATCGGCCCAGTCCATGAACCCCAGCGCGTCCTTGGAGACATCCATGCCGCCCAACCGTTCCAGCGCGGTACGGGCGTTGGGGCCGACAACGGCGATCTGGGCATATTGTTCCGTGACGTTCGCCACATAGACCTGCCAGTCCCACCATTCGGTTTGCAGCCATTCCTCCATATGGGCGTGGATGCTTTCCGCGCCGCCCGTCGTGGTGTGGCACAGCCAGGTGTCCTCGTCGATCCGCGCCACGACACCGTCGTCGATCAGAAAACCGTTTTCATTGCACATCAGACCGTAGCGGCATTTGCCCGGCTTCAGCGTGGACATCATGTTGGTGTACATCATGTCGAGGAATTTGCCCGCATCCGGCCCCTTGACGATGATCTTGCCGAGGGTGGAAGCATCGAGAATGCCCAGCTTTTCGCGGGTATTGGTGACTTCGCGCATCACGGCGTCATGGGTGCTTTCCATACCGCGGGTGAAGGCGTAGGGCCTGCGCCATTGCCCGACGGGTTCGAACACGGCACCATTGGCCTCGTGCCAGTCCTGCATCGGGGTGCGGCGGATGGGCTGAAAGATGTCGCCCCGCGCCTCCCCGCCGATCGCTCCCATCGAAATGGGGTGGTATGGCGGACGGAAAGTGGTGGTGCCCACGGTCGGAATATCCGCATCCAGCGCCCCGGCCAGGGTCGCCAGGCCGTTGATGTTGCTCAATTTACCCTGATCGGTGGCCATGCCCAATGTGGTATAGCGCTTGGCGTGTTCGACACTGACAAAACCCTCTTGTGCCGCGAGACGCACGTCAGAGACCTTCACGTCGTTCTGATAGTCGAGAAAGGTCTTTTCCCGCAGCTTCGCGCTGGCACCGTGCGGCATCATCCAGACGGGTGCCATCGGATTTTCCTCGCGCCGGTCGGCGACGGGGGCCGAGACACCGGCGGCCAGTTTCATGTCGAGCGAGGTGATGACCCCTTCGGCGGCGGCATGGGCGTCGTGCAGCACGTCATCCAGCGCAAACATGCCCGATGCGGCACCGGCGGGCGTCACGAACCCCATGCCGTCTGCGCCTTTGGGTGGATTATCCACATCCGGGCTGAAGCAGCCATGGGCCGTGTCCCAGCGCAGTTTGCCACCGCAGTGCGACCACAGGTGCACCACCGGGGACCAGCCCCCCGACATGGCAACCGCGTCGCAGGCGATCTCTTCCAGCACGGCACCCTCGCCGGCCTGCGCACAGACCGCGACCCCGGTCACGCGTTTGCCGCCTTTGACGGACGCGATGCCGTGGCCCATCATCACGCGGATGCCCAGCGCCTTGGCCTGTGCGATCAACCCACGGTCGTCTGGCAATACCCGCGCGTCGAGAATGACCGGCACGTCCAGTCCTGCATGTTTGAGCGCGATGGCCGTCAGATAGGCGTTGTCGTTGTTCGTGACCACGACAGTGCGGTCACCCACGGACACGCCATAGTTGATCGCGTAATCGCGCACGGCGGATGCCAGCATGACGCCGGGAATGTCGTTTCCGGCAAAGCTGAGAGGGCGCTCGATGGCCCCCGTGGCGGTGATGATCTGGGTCGCGCGGATCCGCCACAGACGGTGACGCGGGCCGGTTGTGCCCGGCCTGTGGTCGCTCAACCGCTCGTAGCCCAGCACGTAGCCATGGTCGTAGACACCCGCGCCCATGGTGCGCAGACGCATCTCGACATTGTCCATGGATTGCAGCGTGTTGACGCATTCCTCCACAAAGGTATCCACAGGGGCGTCATTGACGGTGCCGCCGTCCACGGGCGCACGTCCGCCCCAGTGGTCGGTCTGCTCCAGCACGATGACACGGGCACCTGCCTTGGCCGCCGTCAGCGCCGACTGCAGACCGGCCACACCCCCGCCGACAACCAGCACATCGCAGAAGGCATAGAAGTGTTCGTAGGTGTCGACATCGCGCGACTTAGGCGCCTTGCCCAGACCGGCGGAGGCGCGGATGATCGGCTCGTAGACATGTTTCCAGAAACTGCGCGGATACATGAACATCTTGTAGTAGAAACCCGCAGGCAGGAAGCGGCTGAGCCTTGCGTTGATGGCACCCACGTCGAAGTCGAGGCTGGGCCAGTGGTTCTGGCTGGTGGCTTCCAGTCCGTCGAAAAGCTCGGTTGTGGTGACGCGCTGGTTCGGCTCGAACCGGCGGTCGGACCCGAGGTTGACAAGCCCGTTGGGTTCTTCGGCACCTGATGCCACCACACCCCGCGGGCGGTGGTATTTGAAGGACCGGCCCATGAGCATCTGGTCGTTGGCCAGCAAGGCGGAGGCGAGGGTATCGCCCTTGTAGCCGCGCAGCTTCCTGCCGTTGAAAGTGAAGGACAGCGGCGCGTCCTTGTCGATCAGGCGGCCGGGTGTGGCAAGGCGTGTGCTCATGTGTGCGACCCTTGGTAGTGGGTAGAGAGTGCGGACGGTATTTCGGGACTTTGTTTTCTCAAGACAGAAAGATCCGTCGCATGGCGCGTTCGAACGCAGTGAGAGGCAGCGTCTTGCGACACTTTGTGAAAACAAAGGCCCTTCGGCCAAAAAGAGAAAGGGGGTCATGTGGCTTTCTCCGGCGCGACCCAATCGGGGCGGCGGTTCTGGATCTGGTCGATGATGTCCTGCGGTGGTTCGGTTGTCTGTGCCGGATAGCTGCCGAAAACTTCGAGTGTCATTGTGCACCGGGCGACGTGGAACCACTTGCCGCAGCCATATTGATGCCGCCAGCGTTCAAAGTGCACACCCTTGGGGTTCTTGCGCATGAAGAGATAGCTTTCGAACTCATCCTCGGAGGAACCCGGGCCGAAGCGTTTCAGATGCGCCTCGCCATGAGCGTGAAATTCGGTTTCCTCGGCAGTGATGCCGCAGTTCGGACAGTGGATGGTCAGCATGGGCTTGGCTCCGTTCGAAAAGGGGGGGCAGACCGCGCACGACAAAGGCTGCCCTTCTCGCGAAAGGCAGCCTGCTGCGTTCTGGTATCGTCGGAGCGGTGGAAGTTATTCGGTGACAGCGTCCGCGCCCTGCGACGCAGCCCCTTCGACGGCGTCAGCAGCGCCT
Organism: uncultured Alphaproteobacteria bacterium; assembly: GCA_963799505.1. Taxonomy (GTDB): domain Bacteria; phylum Pseudomonadota; class Alphaproteobacteria; order Rhodobacterales; family Rhodobacteraceae; genus Sulfitobacter. The sequence goes on along the minus strand of CAWCXM010000017.1, from coordinate 12,951 downwards.
TGGACAGCGTCCCCTGCCCCTTCGACAGCGTCCCCGGCTCCTTCGATGGTGATGTTGACGTCATCGGCACCGCCGCTGGACGACGAGAATCCGTCGCCGAAGACGATGTAGGCCAGGATGCCGACGATAACGACGAGGGCTCCGACGACGATCCCCATGCCTGCGCCGCCCGAGGTCGTCGTTGTGGTTGTTGTATGACGTTCCGAAACGTCGCGGTCTGGATTTGCCATGATGCATTCCTTTTCATGTCAGGTTCTGCACAGCAAACATTCAGGCCCTTGGAAAGGTTCCCGCGTCCGGTATCGGTGGTGCGAAGCGGCGACATCAATGCGCCACCCCCGCCGCGACACTCTCGTCGATAAACCGCCCTTCGGTGAAGCGGTCCAGCCCGAAGGCATCCGTCAGTGGCGAGCGCCCCTTTGCCATCAGTTCGGCCATGGCCCAGCCCGATCCGGGGATCGCCTTGAAGCCACCGGTGCCCCAGCCGCAATTGATGAAAATGCCGTCGACAGGGGTTTTCGACAGGATCGGAGACCGGTCGCCCGTGACGTCGACGATGCCGCCCCATTGCCGCAGCATCTTCAACCGGCTGAGCATCGGGAAGGTTTCGATCAGGGCGCGCACGGTTTCCTCGATATGGTGGAAAGATCCGCGCTGAGTGTAGTTGTTGTAGCCATCGGTGCCGCCGCCGATCACCATCTCGCCCTTGTCGGATTGCGACATGTAGCCGTGCACCGTGTTGGCCATCACGACCACATCCATGCAGGGTTTGATCGGTTCGGACACCAGCGCCTGAAGCGCCACGGATTCGATGGGCAGGCGGAAGCCCGCCATCTCGGCCAGATGGCCGGAGTGGCCGGCGACGACCATGCCCAGCTTGTCGCAGCCGATGTCGCCACGGGTGGTGCTCACGCCGGTGACCTTGCCGTTTTCCTGCCGGATGCCGGTCACTTCGCATTTCTGGATCACGTCCATGCCCATGTCGGAACAGGCCCGCGCATAGCCCCAGGCCACCGCATCGTGCCGCGCGGTGCCACCGCGTGCCTGCCACAGGCCGCCCAGAACCGGATAGCGTGGACCGTCGATGTCGATGATCGGGCAAAGTTCCTTCACCCGCTTGGCGTCGATGAATTCGGTCTTGACCCCTTGCAGCGCATTGGCGTGAGCCGTGCGCTTGTAGCCGCGGACCTCGTGTTCGGTCTGGGCCAGCATGATCACCCCGCGCGGGGAGAACATGACGTTGTAGTTCAGATCCTGGCTCATCGTTTCATAGAGCGAGCGGGATTTTTCGTAGATCGCCGCCGATGGATCCTGCAGATAATTGGAGCGGATGATGGTTGTGTTGCGCCCCGTATTGCCGCCGCCCAGCCAGCCTTTTTCAAGGATCGCCACATTGGTGATGCCGAAGTTCTTGCCAAGGTAATAGGCGGTGGCCAGACCATGCCCCCCCGCACCGATGATGATGACGTCGTATTTCGACTTTGGTTGCGCATCCCGCCAGGCGCGGTCCCATCCGGTGTGATGGCGCATGGCTTCGCGGGCCACGGCAAAGACGGAATATTTCTTCATGTCACGGATCCTTGGCAGGGATAGAGGCAGCGGGTCGCAAAACCCGATTGGCTGATACCCCCCTTCTGACCGGATGCACAGAAAAAAGGATACTGACCACGGCGTTTGCTGCCAATTTTGCGACATGGCAGACAATTGCGGTGGGGTGTCGCAGCGCAGTCTGCAAATCCCCCCTTTTTTCCAAGAGGTGGACCGATTAGGTACCTCTGGACCGAACGGCAAAGGCAGCACATGGTTTTCTGGATTATCACCGTAGCGATGGCGGCCCTTGTGGCCACGCTGCTGCTGCGTGCCATGTGGCGCAACGCGGATGCGGGGCTGGCCGATGCCGGTGCTTACGATCTGCGCGTCTACCGCGATCAACTGGCAGAAGTGGAACGCGACGTGGCCCGCGGCGTGATTCCCGCCGACGATGCAGAGCGGGCCCGGACCGAGATTTCCCGGCGCATTCTGGCAGCCGACGCGGGGCGCAGCACGACGCATGTGCGCAGCGAGGGGCCGAAACCGGTTTTCATGGGGCTGGTGATGCTGGCGATGATCGGCGGCAGCGTCGCGCTCTATACGCTGTTGGGGCAGCCCGGCTATGGCGATCTTGCCCTGAAAGACCGCATCGCCTTTGCGGATCAGCTGCGCGAGAACCGTCCCGATCAGGCGACCGCCGTGGCGGACCTGCCACCTTTCGTGCCACCCGAACCGCCGACAGCGGAATTTCTGAGCCTGATGGAGCGGCTCCGCGAGACCGTGGCGTCGCGTCCCGGCGACCTGCAGGGTCATGTTCTGCTGGCGCAGAACGAGGCGCGGCTGGGCAACTTTACCCAGGCGGCTGCCGCGCAGAACCGGGCGATGCAGATCATGGGCGCGGATGTCAAAGCCACGGATGTCTCTGATTACGGCGAATTGCTGGTTCTGGCGGCTGGTGGATATGTCTCGCCCGAGGCAGAGACAGCCTTTCGCGCCGCCCTCAATCTGGACGAAAACGAAGGCCGCGCGCGGTATTACCTCGGGTTGATGATGGTTCAGACCGGCAGACCCGACATTGCCTTCCGCCTGTGGGACGGACTGTTGCGGCGCGGGCCCGAGGACGCGGCGTGGATCGCGCCGATCCTGTCCCAGATCGAAACCGTGGCGCAACTGGCCGGTGTCAATTATTCCATCCCCGCCATCGGTGCCGGTGCAGCACCCGGCCCGTCGGTCAGCGACATCGAAGCAGCGTCGGAGATGACTGCGGAAGACCGGATGGAGATGATCGGCGGCATGGTCGAAGGTCTGTCCAACCGTCTGGCGACCGAGGGTGGCCCGCCCCGCGACTGGGCGCGGCTGATCACCTCGCTTTCGGTGCTGGGGGATCAGACACAGGCACTGGCAGTCTATACCAATGCGGTCGAGGTGTTTGCAGGCGATCCCGGCGCGCTCGACATCATCACCCGCGCCGGACAGGACGCCGGGGTTGCGGAATGATCTTTGACGACATGGCCGATTTCGCCGCCGCCCTGCCGCCCATGCGGGCGATCATCGGGCTTGATCTGGGCGAAAAGACCATCGGCGTGGCCGTCACGGACAATTTCCTGAGCGTTGCGACCCCGCTCGAGACCGTCAGGCGCAAGAAATTCGGGCTGGACGCGGCACGGCTGGCCGAGATCATCGCGGCGCGTCAGATCGGCGGGCTGGTGCTGGGTCTGCCGCGCAACATGGACGGATCGGAAGGGCGCGCGTTGCCAATCCACCCGCGCATTCGCACGCAATTTCGACCGGATCACGCCGCTGCCCATCACCTTCTGGGATGAACGTCTGTCCACCGTCGCGGCAGAACGCGCATTGCTCGAGGCGGATACGACACGAAAGCGTCGCGCCGAGGTGATTGATCACGTGGCTGCCGGATATATTCTGCAAGGTGTGCTGGACCGTTTGGCGGTCATGCGCAGGCAAGGAGCAGCGACATGAGCGACGACATCTGGAAACGGGCCGAGATCGAGAGCCCCTGCATCAAGATCTGCGTCGTGCACCCCGAAGCACGGCTGTGCACCGGTTGCCTGCGTTCGATCGACGAGATTGGCCGCTGGTCGCGCATGGACGCGGCGGAACGGCGCGAGATCATGAAAGAACTGCCCGGACGGGCGGGACAACTGACCAAACGGCGCGGCGGCAGGGCGGCGCGTCTGGCAGGGCGGTAGGTTACCGCGCGCCCGCGATCCTAAAAAGCAGGTCGATCCCCGCGTCCCAGCAGATCGCTCCGTCAAGCTGCGCTGGCGGATGATTGCCGTTTGCCGCAAAGGCGCTGAGCCCGGCAAAACCGCAGCTTTGCGGTTTGTGGAAATCGCCCTTGACGCCAAAAGCACGGCTGTCCTCGGTGCGAGACTCCGCACTCCAGTAGGCCAATGAACCTGTCGCGATGGTGATGATGGATGCCATGTCGTGTTCTTTCCGTCTGCCTGTTGTTTCGACCATCTATCGTTGCCTGAATGGCAACAATGGGGCGATGGAAAGGTCTTTGTGGGAAAATGCGTTTTTTCAATCGTCTTTCAGCCAGGCGGCGGCACTGAACTGCGGGCGGAAATAGGCGATCATCCGACCTTCGGGGCAGTCCTGCGGCCCTTCCCAGGGGGCAACTCCATGCAGCAGGTGACGGTGCAGCAGGATCGACTGCCCCGGCACGGCGGCAACGGGCACGGGCGCGCAGGTCTCGAACACTGTGCGCCGAGCGGCCTGATAGGCATCGGTCACATCCACGTCCTCTGGCGGCGCGTTGCCGATGATGCGGCGCAGGGCGTTTCCCATGATGCGCTGACTGCCCGGCCAGACCATCAACGGTGCTGCGTCCACGTCGTTCAGCGGCAGACCGAGGATGAAGGCGTGAGGCTCGCGCAGGTAGCGCCGTCTGTCCGCCCCGACCGGCAAGAGACCGTCCACATGGGCCGCGCACCTTTTGATCCGGTAGCGGTGGTTTGCATCGCTTTCATCGGCATCCTGCCCCGGATAGCCGGGATAGACGATGGAAAGCTGCGCCGCGTGCCACGTCTGCGGGACGACTACGGCGTCTTTCCACGGTCCGTGCAGCGGCACCCCCGCGATGCTGCCGTCCGCCGCATTGGGCAAGGCATCGACACCCACGAACCAGGTCTGCGCGTGGCGCAGATGGATCTGGCGAAGCTGCGGATCGGCCGAGATGTCGCGCGCCACCTCGAAAGCGGCCTGCGCCCAGTCCCGCGTGGCCGGGTCGCTGTCAAAGACGGTATAGCCGTCTTCTACCATCCGACCGCCTTGCGGAGCATGTTCAGGCCGACAGCGATCAGGAACACGGCAAAGACACGCTTGAGCGGTTTGGGATCCATGGAATGGGCCAGTTTCACCCCCAAGGGCGCGGTGATCAGGGTCATCGCAATGATGATGCCGAAAGCCACCATGTTGACCGTGCCCAGCGTGAACGGCGGCGCATTTGTCTGCATCGGCACAAAGACGAACCCGATCACGGCGGGAACCGCGATCAACACGCCAAAGCCCGCCGCAGTGGCGACAGCACGGTGAATGGGCACGTTGAAGAGGCTCATCAACGGCACGCCGAAACTGCCCCCTCCGATGCCCATCAGAACGGACATGAAGCCCACCAGCGGGGACAGCACTGCCCGTTTGATCCCGGTCGGCATCGCCTGCCCCAACCGCCATTCGGCGCGGCCGAACCCCATGTAGAGGCCGACGATCAGCGCCAGAACACCGAATATCCCCTGCAGGGTGTTGGAGCGCAGCTGCGCCACCGTGAGCATCCCCAGCACCGCACCGATGATGATCCCCGGCGCCCAGGTGCGCAGGATCTGCCAATCGACCGCACCCTTCTTGTTATGGCTCAGCGCCGACCGGACAGAGGTCACGATGATGGTCGCCAGCGAGGTCGCCAGACACATCTGCATCAACTGCGGCCCCTCATAGCCAAGGGTCTGGAACGCATAGAAAAACGCAGGCACCAGAACGATGCCGCCACCGACGCCCAGAAGCCCCGCCAGCACCCCGGCGAAGGCCCCTATGCCCATCAGCAAAAGCGCCATCTGTATCAGGAGCATCGTATCGGGCATGGCGGTTCTCCGGCTGTTTGCCGCCCTGCTACACCGCTTCTTGGGGCTGTGCCAGTGCCTTGACCTGATCGAGTGCCGCCAGCACAAGCTCGGGTCCGGCCCCCGGACGGTGCGCTTCTTCGGACAACATCCGCCGCCAGACCCGTGCGCCGGGGCGCCCTGCGAAAAGACCCATCATATGCCGCGTGATCTGGTTCAGTTTGCCGCCGTCCGTCAGATGCGCCTCGATATAGGGAAGCATGGCGTGCACGGCCCCCTCTGCGGTGCTGTCCTTGCCCTGCCCGAAGATGCGTCTGTCGGCCGCGCACAGGATATCCGCGGGCTGGTGATAGGCGGCGCGCCCGATCATCACACCGTCCAACCCGCCCTCCAGAAAGGCCTCCGCCTGATCAAGCGAGGTGATGCCGCCGTTGACCGAGATGTGCAGGTTCGGGAAGTATTCCTTCATCAGATGCACAAGCGCATAGTCGAGCGGTGGAATATCGCGGTTCTCCTTGGGGCTCAGGCCCTGCAACCACGCCTTGCGGGCATGGATGCTGACACGCGTGCATCCGGCCGCAACGATGCGCGACAGAAACTCCGGCAGCACCTCCTGCGGGTTCTGGTCGTCCACGCCGATCCGGCATTTCACGGTGACATCCACATCGACTGCCGCCCGCATCTCTGCCACACACTCGGCCACCAGTGCGGGCTGTTCCATCAGCACAGCGCCGAAGCATCCCGACTGCACGCGGTCGGACGGGCACCCGACGTTGAGGTTGATCTCATCATACCCCGCGTCCGCCCCCAGCTTCGCCGCCTCTGCCAGTTCCTTTGGATCGGAACCGCCCAGTTGGAGCGCCACGGGATGTTCGTCCGCATGATGCGCCAACAAATGCAGCGCGCCGCCACGCACGAGCGCGGGTGCCGTGACCATCTCGGTATAAAGCAGCGTTTGCCCGCTGAGTTGCCGATGCAGATACCGGCAATGGCGGTCGGTCCAGTCCATCATAGGGGCAATGGACAATCTAGCGTGTTGATTTATTTGCATTTTTTGTGTATCTTCAAACTGTTGGCGGCGGTTGCTGCTACGCAGGAATACGCCCCAATATCCCCGAATTTGCCCCTCTACGACGACTCATTGCACACATGAGCCGCACACGAAAATGGCCTCCATCACCAAGCTCCCCTCCGGTGCTGACCCGCGTCCAGATCAGACGAAAGGGCCGCTACGCGAGCGAGACGTTTCTCCGCCGCGACGACGCCCATCGTTGGGCGCGTCAGGCGGAGACCCGGGTCGATCAGGGGTTGGCCCCGCGCAAGTCGTTCGTCTTCCCCCATTGACCGAACTTCAGAGGCTAGCACGCCTAAATTTGCATACGCTGTCCGCAGCGGTCAATCAGTCGGCTGCGAAACACAGCGCCACCGCGCCAATTTCAGCCCGTCAAAATAGGAATGGCGACGAGTTGTCGCTCGCCGCCATTCCGAAATCGCATGTGATGTCATGTCTGTGGACTGACCTCAGTTCGTCGCGGATTGCTCCAGCACAGACCGCAGTTTGGCAAGGGTTGCTTCCGGGTCAGCGAGACCTGCAGCCTTCGCTTTTTCGATCCAAGCGGCCTCGACCGGCTGAATGGCTTTGGTGAATTCTTCGACAAATGCTTCAGGTGCGTCGACGACATTCAGGTTGCCCAGCCCTTCAAGCGCCACATCCTCGTCGTTCTGCCATGCCGCGCCAAAGGCTTGCGCCAGCTTCTCGCCGGATACGCTCATGATTGCCTCGCGATCTGCCTCGGACAGGCTGTCGAATTTATCCTGATTCATCAGCACAGCAATGACCGACTGGCCCATGCCGCCGGGTACGATGGTGACGTTCTGAAAGATGTCCTTGGTCTTCCAAGAGATCATCGGGCCGTAGCTGAAGAATGTACCGTCCACTATACCTGTCGAGGCGAGTTCGTAGATTTCGGTCACAGGCTTTTGCACGGTCACGGCACCCATCGCGTCAACGACCAGACCTGCGGTCGCGCTGGGAGCACGGATTTTCAGACCCTGCATCTGGGACATCTCCGTGATCGGGCCGGGCTTTGTCGCGATATGCGTGGGCGCGGAAGCCCATGTGGTCAGGACATGCGCACCTTTGAAGGGCTCGGACGCCGCGATGTCTTCTTGGTAAATCTTGTAGAATGCCGGGGCCAGCGTCGCCTCGTCCGTGGCCACGAGCAGTGGCAATTCGCCGAGTTCCAGAACCGGGAAACGGCCCGGGGTGTAGCCAGGCAATACGATCACGATATCGGCCAGCCCATCGACAACCACGTCGAATTGTTCGCGCGGCCCCTGAACGGTTTTGGGCAGATACTCGACCGTCACCCGGCCGTCGGTCGCCTCTTCGACCTGTTTGATCCAGTCGCGTAGCACGGCGTTGGTCGAGTGGCTCTCCGGGAACCATGACGAATACTTGAGTACCGTCTCTGGCTCAGCGAATGCCACATTCGCACCGGTCACAAGAAACGCCGACAGCAGCGCCGATTTCAGGGCTTTTCTGGTATGCATGAACATTTGGTGTCCTCCCAATAAAAACAGGATCTTGATTATCCGCACCGGGCCCGATCCTGGGCAGGCCCGGTCGTTTGGGTGAGCTTCATCCGGGACCGAAAAAGAGCCCCGGCAGGAAGAGGGTGATGGCCGGTATCATGGCGATCAGTAGGATGCGCATGAGGTCGACCACGACAAAGGGTACGATGCCGCTGATGATGGTCCCAAGCCGGACATCGGGCAGAATGGACTTCAGCACGAACAGGTTCATTCCGATCGGCGGGGTGATCAGGCCGATTTCCACCAGCATCACGACAAGGATGCCGAACCAGATCGGATCGAAGCCGAGGCCCACCACGATGGGAAAGAACATCGGCAGCGTCAGCAGCATCATCGCAAGACTGTCCAGAACGCAGCCTAGAAGAATGTAGATCAGGCAGATCACGACCATGACCATGGCCGGCGACAGATTGCTGTCACGCACCACGCTCAGCACACCTTCATGGGCGCCGGTCAAGTTTACGAATTCGGCAAAGATCGAGGCGCCAATGATGAGCGCGAAAAGAACCGCTGTCGTTTCCGCTGAAATGCGGGTGATCTCCACCAATTCGCGCCAAGGCGTGCGGCGCAGCAGGGCAAAGGCAAGGGCACCGCAGGCCCCGATGCCGGAGGCTTCGGTGGCGGTGAAGAACCCGCCGTAGATGCCGCCAAGAACAATGATGAAGAGCACGCAAACCGCCCAAACATTGGAGAGAGCTTCGGTCTTTTCGGCACGGTCCGCCCTTTCGGCGCGCGGCGCGCGGTCGGGGTGGCGACGCGCCACCCAGTTCACGGCCAACCCGTAGCCCGCCACGCCGATCAGGCCGGGAATGATGCCCGCCGCGAATAGCTTGCCGATGTGTGTCTCGGTGGTGATCCCGTAGATCACCATGATGATGCTGGGCGGAATGAGGATGCCCAGCGTACCCCCCGCCGCGACTGTCGCCGTCGACAGGCTGTCGGCATAGCCGTAGGACCGCATCGACGGGATGGCCACGCGGCCCATGGTGACGGCGGTTGCCACGCTTGATCCGCAGACGGCGGCAAAACCGCCGCAGGACAGGATCGTGGCGATCCCGAGGCCACCGCGACGGTGGCCGACGAACACCTGTGCCGCGCGGTAAAGCTCGCGCGAGATCCCTGCCCCGGCAACAAGGTTGCCCATCAGGATAAAGAGCGGCACCACCGCCAGATTGTAGGACATGGTCGAGCCGACTGCAGTGAGCCCCATGACGCTGAAGGCGGGCCGTGTGCCATTGATCATCGAGTAGCCCACGAAACCAACCACCGCGAGCGCGATGGCGATGGGGACCCGCATGAAGATCAGGCCCAGGACGACGGCAAATCCGACGGAAGCTTCAAACATTATTCATGACCTATATCCTGGGCCGCATGGGTGGCCGTGCTGCGACCGATCAGATGCCCCACTGCTGCCAGCACAAAGCCGATCGCGGTCAACGCCGAAAGCACAGCCATGAAGGTAACAACCGGCCCGAGCGGAATGCGTAGATATGCCGTGACATCACCGTATTGCGCGACGCGCGCCGCCTGTTTCCAAAGCTGCCAGCCGATCCCGGCAAAGACAGCCGCGCCCAAGAGGTTTGCCGCAGTATCAAGAATGCGACGGACCAGCGTGCCCATAATATGATCGAAAAGATCAACGGTGATATGGCGCTGGCGGAAGGCGATCATCGGGTACAGCAGGAAGGTCACGATAACGAGGCCGATCTCGGTCAGTTCCGTCGCCCCCGGCACCGGGGCGCGCATCAGGTTCCGGCCCAGCACATCGGCGAGCGTCAGCAACGCCATGCCGACAAGGACCGCCGCCGCCAGAGATGACGCGATAAGCGAAAGTGTGCGAGCGATCATGCGCCCCTCCATTCCGGTGCGCGTTTTTCGGCAAATGCCCGCGCCCCCTCCTTGGCGTCATCGCTGGCGATGACGCGTTCAAGTATGGCGTTCTGCCTTGTCCAGATGTCGCCTCTGGGCCAATGCCGCGCCTCGTTCACGATTTCCTTGGTCGCCGCGACCGCGAGCGGGGCATTGGCGATGATTTCCTGGGCCAAGGTGCGCGCCGCATCCAATGCGCTGCCGGGTGCGGCCAAGCGGCTGACCAGCCCCCAGCGCGCCGCCTCTTCCGCATCCATCATCCGTCCGGTCAGTGCGAATTCGAGCGCCACCTGATGCGGCATCCGCTCTGGCAGTCGGATCAGCCCACCGGAGCCCGCGATCAGTCCTCGCTTGACCTCTGGGATGCCGAACCGGGCCGTTTCAGAGGCCACGATCAGGTCGCAGGCAAGTGCGATTTCAAACCCACCCGCCAGCGCGTATCCCTCGACGGCGGCGATCAGGGGTTTTTGCGGCGGTGCCTCGGTCAGACCGGCAAGACCCCTGCCCTCCAATTCCACCCGTTCGCCATTCAGAAACGCCTTGAGGTCCATACCCGCACAGAAATGATCCCCTGCGCCTGTCAGGATGGCCGCACGCAGGCTGTCATCGCTCTCCAGCCGGTCGATCTGGTCTGCAATCGCCTGTGACGTGGCGCGGTCGATCGCATTGCGCCGGTCGGGCCGGTTGATCGTGATGACCAGAAGGCCGTCCGCCACCTCGGAGAGGACCGGGGCGGTCATGATGACGCCATCTGCAGCACAGCACGCAAAGCCATCCGGTCGCGGATCACGCGGCCCGAGACGACCTTTCCGTCCTGCACCTTGAGCATACCATTCACGTGCAGATGCGTGGGGCCGGGCGTTTCGACCTTGGGCAGACCGCTCTCGTACTGGCCGGTCTGAACCGCGTGGAAAACAACTTCGTCGCCCGAGGACAGCAGGCAGTCGATCTCGACCTCCTGCGTCGTGAACTTCAACGGGTTGCCCGTGATGTGTTCGTCATCGACCCGAATGGCATCGGTGTCGAGCGGCCAGCCGGTGCCAGCCAGGCACCCACGATGCGCTCGGCCTCCGATTGGCGGGAGCAGCTTGTGCGTCCCAAGGGGCGACGGCGGGGGCTTCGACGGGATCGCTTGTGCCCGATTTCAATTGGCGCGCGCGGGTCATGTAGTCTTCCTGCGCGATACAGGAGGTCAGGACCGCCCCGTCACTGAAGTATATTCCGATCCCGGACCAGCAGGCCGCGCGGCCCTTGCTGGCACCATGTTCGCTGAAATAGGCCGCGGCCCAACCGTCACCGGACACAACGTGATGCACTGTCATGACGAGGCCGGGAAAGGCCTGCATCTGCTGATCCACCGCCGGAAGCCACTCTGTGTCGCGTCCGGCAAACACCGTATCCCCGATGCGCAGCGTATAACCCGGCGCGATGAAATCGGCGCAAGCGGCAGCGTCGTGGCGGTTGAAATAATCCACCACCCAGCGGCGCAAAAGGTGCCGTGCATCGGTCTGGGGCACCTGGTCACGCATCTGCTGGCTCCCGAAACTGCTCTCTCAGGATGTGCTTTTGCAGCTTACCGGAGGCATTGCGCGGCAGCCTGGTCACGAAGGCCACGCGCGTGGGGCATTTGTAACGCGCGATGCGGTTTCTGCAAAATTCGATAATCTCGGCCTCGCTCAGATCCGCGCCAGCCTTTGGTACGATTACCGCCAGTGGCGTTTCGCCCCATTTTTCATGCGGCACGCCGATCACGCCGCATTCGGCGATGCCGTCATGGGCGTTCAGGGCATTTTCGATCTCAGCGGGATAGATGTTTTCGCCGCCGGAAATGATCATGTCCTTGAAGCGGTCGAAGAGGAATACATAGCCGTCCGCGTCACGATAGGCGGCGTCGCCGGTGCGGAACCACCCGTCCTGGGTGATCGCCTCCTGCGTCGCTCTTGGGTTCTGCCAGTAGCCGGGCGTGATCATCTCGGACCGCAGCCAGATTTCTCCCGGCTTACCGGGGGCGGCGTCTTCGTTTGTTTCGGGGTCGATGATCCGCAGGTCCACCCAAGGCAGCGGGCGGCCGCAGGATTTCAAGAGCTTGGCCTTGTCGCCTTCCAACGCGTGATCCTCGGGGCGCAGCGTCACGACAGTGCCCGCCGCCTCGGTCATGCCGTAGGCGTGCATGAAATTGCAGTCAAAGACTTTCATCGCCTTGGACAGCAGCACGTCGCCAATCGGCGCGGCCCCGTACATCAGGAGTTCCATCGTGGACAGGTCGGCATCCTCCACGCCCTCCACCCGCAACAATCCTTGAACCACGGTTGGCACAAAGAACGCATGTGTCACGCGGTGCTTCTGCATCAGGTCGATGGCAAGGTCACAGTCCACATCGCGCATCAGGATGGTATGCCCACCCGCCATCATCGTGCTGCTGCCATAGCCGCAGCCCCCGATGTGAAAGAGCGGCATGGCGACCAGGTTCACGCTGGCCTCTGACATCCCCCAGCTTTCGGTCGCCAGATGCCAGGTATAGGACATGTTCCGGTTGGTCAGGGTAACGCCCTTGGGCAGCCCTGTGGTGCCGGAGGTATAGAGCAGCAGGATGGGCTCTTCCGGCGTCTCCCATGTGCCCCGGATCGATGGCCACTGCCGCATCGCGCATGGTCGGATAGCTGTCGTCGAGCGAGATCACATGGTCGCAGCGCGTGCCGGCATCTTTGGTCAGAAGCGCCTCTTCACCGGCGCCGACAAAGATGACCGAGGTCTGACTTGCCTTGAGGATTTCGTCGATTTCCGCAGGGGCCAACCGCCAGTTCAACCCGACAAACGTCGCGCCGATCTTGGAGCAGCCCAGCAGCAGTTCGATGTATTCAGGCCGGTTGCGGCA
>CAWCXM010000016.1:0-160917 GCA_963799505.1 uncultured Alphaproteobacteria bacterium | reverse complement strand
GTTGCACCATTGGTTGGCAGAAGGGTGCCAAGGGGAAGTCACTTCTCGCCCGTTTGCAATGCAACAGCGCCTGCGAAATGCGAGCCAAACCATCCTGTGGACGTTTCAGACAAAAGTCGTCAGGAAAAGCGACAGCGCAGGTATGAACAGGATTGCACCTAGCACAAAAATCTCTGCGAGGAAGAACCATGCGACGCCACCGAAAATAGCTTCGAGCGATATGCGTTCACCCACGATGGACTTGATCACGAAGACATTCAACCCAATTGGGGGCGTCACCAGCCCGATTTCAAGCAGCTTGATGACGACGACACCGAACCAGATCAAGGAAAAGCCGAAACTTTCGACGATCGGGATGGTAAGCGGCAGGGTCAGCAGAATGATCCCGATGGAATCGAGGAACATACCAAGAAAGATGTAGAGCAACACGATAAGTGCCATGACCATAATCACGGAAACGCCGGAGGTTTCGATCCAGTTGGTGATGTCAGCGGCCATGCCGGTCAGGGCTATGAAATTGACGAAAAGCTTACCGCCGATGGCGATAACGAAGATCATCGAAGATTGGAAAACGCTTTCCTTAAGAGCCGCGTAAATGCGGGAAAGGTCGAGCCGGCCAAGAAGGACCCCGAGAACAAGTGTTGCTGCAGCACCGATGCCCGCGGCCTCTGTCGGGGTGAACAGACCGATGTAGATACCGCCCACCACAACAACAAATATCACAATGATTGCCCAACAGTCCCCGAGCGCTGACATGCGGGCGGAGCGGGTAATTTCCTCATCAGGGACCGGTGCATCCTGAGGACGCAGGCGCACCCAGATGTATATCACCAGCAAATATGCCAAAAGAGAAATGAGACCCGGAATGATGGCCGCGATGAAGAGCTTCGCAATCGATTGCTCGGCAAAGATCCCGTACAGGATGAAAAGCACGCTTGGCGGGATAAGTGACCCCAGCGTCCCGCCGATTGCGACCGAGCCAGACGCCAGTGACTTTGAGTAGCCAAAGCGGAGCATTTCAGGAATGGCGATCCGGCCCATGGCTGCCGCGCAGGCCACAGAGGACCCGGTGATCGCCGCAAATCCGCCGCATCCCATAACCGAGGCCATAGCCACGCCACCGGGAAGTTTTGCCAGCCAGAGCCGCGCCGCGCGGTAGATGTCGGTGGTGAAACCGGATTCGTAGGCAAGATGCCCCATGAAGATGAAAAGCGGGATGGTCGACAGGGTCGAACTTGTAATGAAGGCATAAGGGTTGTTCGCCATCAGCGAAAAAGTCGGCTGCCAGGCCCATTGCGGGGCGAACTCGGCACCGGGCCGCCATGCGAAGATGATGAAGATTCCGACGGATGAAACGACGCCCAGTGACGCTGCAATCGGCACGCGGAGGGCGAGCAGCACGAGAGTGGCAATGAGCCCGATGATGCCTACTGTAAGCGGATCCATGTCCTATTTGTCCTGCACGGCGGGATGGTAAGCGGCGCGTAGGTTCTCATAGGTGTTCATGGTTAATCGCAGCAAAAAGGCCGCGACGCCAAAGGCAAAAATGCATTTCATCGGCCATGTGGGCACGTCGAGCTGACCGTCATAATAGAGGTTCTGGGCGATTTCAGAGGGCACTTTTTGGGCGACGACCACTCCCATTGTACCAAGGAAAAGCCCGAACAAGAGATTGCCGAAAGCCGTCAGAATAGCCTGTAGCCGGACAGGCAAGAGATTGGCGATGACCGTGACGGCGATATGACCATTCTGTCGTTCAACATAAGCCAGCGGCAGGATGATAACGCAGACCATCAACAGGCCGATCAACAATAGATCATCGGGAACGGGGTGGTTGAACATACTCCGGCCCATGACAGAGCCCGTCACGATGAGCCCCATCGTCAGGAGCGCTGCGCAGCCGATCCAGAGGGCCACGTTCTCGATATAGGTAATCAGTCGCATCATCGCCTTGCCAAGTACTACTGGTGAAGTGGAAGATCCGCGCCCACTAACGGCGCGGATCAGGACTTTGGCAAATCAGCGATCCCAGGGATAGCCCTTGTCGTCACGCTCGGCGGTGTATTTCGCCACCAGTTCTTCGAACGCGCCATAGACGCCATCGGGGTCGAGCCCCTTGTCGGATGCCTTGGTCTTCCAGGACGCGACATCATCGTTCGCGATCTGGACAAGAGACGCCCGCAATTCTTCGGTCGGCTGAACCACTTCGATCTTGTGGCCATCGATACCGGCCTCAAGTTCTGCTTTCACTTCGGTACGTGAGACATACATCTTCTCTGCGACATATTGCGTAAACTCGAGTCCCAGATCGTCGATCAGCTTTTGCTGCTCGGGTGCCAGGCTCATGTAGGTGTTCATGTTCATGCCGATGCCGAAGGCAAGGGTCTGGCCCATGTCCAACTCGGTGATGTAGTCGGCCACTTCGTACTGCTTGTAGGCCTTCACCACATAGTAATAAGTCGTGGATCCGTTGACCGAACCGTTTGAAAGCGACTCGTAGACCTGCGGCTGGGATACCGACACCGTCGACGCGCCCTTCGCTTCGAGCGCCGGAACGAATGCGCCGGTGGCGCGGATCGTCATACCTTCCAGGTCGGCGGCAGTGGTGACAGGCTTGTCTTTGGTCAGCAGCTGTGTCGGGCCGGTAGTATAGTTCCCAAAGTACTTGATGTTGGCCTTTTTCTGCTCCGCTAGTGCCGCTTCGTTGGTGGTCATAAAGTCATAGGTGGCCATCATGCCGACCCATTCGTCGCCGAATTGAATTGTGTCCGTGACCTCGTAGGCGACAAGCTGACCCGGTGCGTAGACCGGAACAATCGACGCCATGTCGGCGACGCCATCGGACAATCCCTGTGCGGCGGTTTTTGCATCCAAAAGCGCGCCTCCCCAGGTGATATTCAGGCCAAGTTCGCCGCCGGAACGTTCGCGTAGTTGGTCGTCCAGCCATTCCAGCGCATCGGCGCGGGTGCCTCTGTTAGGGCCGAACTCAGCAAAACGCAGCTCGCGCATTTGCGCTTCGGCGCTTGACGGTACGGTGAAAGTAAGGACGCCTGCCGTCATCAGCGCAGGCAGCAGCAGTCCCTTCAAAAGCATATTCATAATTGTTCCTCCCTTGGCTGGTCCTCATCCAGCACCCCATTTATCGCACAATTTCTTTGCTTTATGTCAACAAGTAATTTATATTTCACTTGATGAAATCAAAAAGGGTTCCCGCGTTGGAAATCAAAGTAACTCCAAGGGATGGCAGCAGTCTGCCCCGCGTCCGCGCAGTGACGCGCGCCATCTCCATACTGCGCAGCTTTACGCCCGGGCGCCCCAATCTTGCCCTTGGGGAGATCGTCAAGATGACAGGGCTGGATGCCGGCACAACGCGTCGGCTGCTGGTAACGCTTCGCGACGAGGGTCTGGTGCGGCAGGACACCGCAAGCGGTCTTTACAGCGCGTCCATCGGATTGCTGGAACTCAGTCGGGCGGTGCCGGAATCGCTGTCGCTATCCGGCTTGGTCGAGGACCGGATCAAACAATTGGCGGAAGATACCCAGACGACGGTCTATCTGTCGACCGTCAGCGGCGACAAGGCGCTGTGCAATGCGCGGCACAATGGTGGTCGCGCGATTGAGGTTCGCTGGTGGGCTGTCGGAGAACAACGGGCCTTCAACCGTGGGACAGGGCCACGCGTATTGCTTTCCTATCTTCCCGAAGATCGGCGCGAAGAGATCCTGATAGACGTCCTGTCGTTGGCCCGCGCCGACGCGGACGAGCTTCGTCGCGAGTTGGACGAAATCCGCAAGAGCGGCGTCATCGTCAAGCATGACGAGATCGCCTCGGGCCTTTCGGCGATGGCTGTGCCGCTGCTGGACCACAACGGCAATATCATCGCGGCGATTTCCACCGGCGGACTGAGTCCGCGCTACAAGGGAAGCGAAAGATCCGAAATGCAGAGGTTGATGGTCAAGGCGGCCAGCGACATGGCGGAGAAATTGCGCGGTTATGGGCTTTGATTTCACCTGATGAAATAATAGTTATTAGTTGACTAACCTTTCGATTCGGCGAATGCTTGTGTGAACTGTTGCGTTGGGAGGACGACAATGGGCTACACACTTGCCGAAAAGATTTTGGCGCGGGTTTCCGAAGGGGGGGCCGTGCGCGCAGGCGATGAGGTTCTGGCCAAGCCGGATTTCGTTATCGCTTATGATTTCCCCGGATACACCGATGTCATTTTCAAGCAGATGGAAGAGGACTTTGGCATCGACAAGGTTGCCGAGCCTGACCGCTTTGCGCTGTTCATCGACCACATGGTGCCCGCCGCGACGACGCAGGAAGAAGAGCTTCACCAACTGACCCGCGATTGGGGTGCCAAGAACAAGGTGCCTGTATATGAGCGCAAGGGGATCGGGCATCAGGTTGCAGCGGAGCTCGGCTATGCCACGCCCGGCGCTTTCGTGGTGCACTTCGACGGACATATCTCGCAGCTTGGCACCTTTGGTACGCTGGCCATCGGCGTCCGGCGGCATCTGCTTGAGGCCTTCGTGAAAGAGCGGATCAAGTTCAAGGTGCCCGAGACCACGCGCATCGACCTGACCGGAACGCTGCAACCCGGCGTCACGGCACGGGACGTCTTCCACCACATCGTTCGCGTTCTGGGCCCGCGCGGTTGCCGCGGGCAGGTGATGGAACTGGGCGGCGACACCATCGACAACATGAGCCTTGAGGGGCGTCAGTCGATCAATTGTCTGGCGATGTTCACCGGCGCAATCACGGCGTTGATGAACCCGGATGAAAAGGCGCTGGCCTATATGAAGGAGCGTGCCCGCATCGACATCGAGCCGCTGTTCTCGGACCCCGACGCCACCTACGCCGCCCGTCACGAGATCGACGTAAGCGCCCTGGAGCCGATCATCGTCGTGCCGCCCAGCCCCGCCGACACCCGGAACCTGAGCGAATTTGCGGGCACCGAGGTGCAGGTGGGCTATCTGGGATCCTGCGCGTCGGGCCGGGTCGAAGACCTTGAAATCGCGGCGGATGTCTTGGAAGGCCACAAGGTCAAGGATGGCTTTCAATTGAACGTCATTCCCACCAGCAAGGAGATCATGGAGGTCGCTGCCGAACGAGGGATCATCACCCGGCTGATCAATGCGGGCGCGTTCATCAGTTCATCGTCCTGCGATTATTGCTTTGGCCGGATGGGCGTGATGCGTGCAGGCCAGAAAGCGGTATCGACCGGCACTTTGAACGTGCGCGGACGTATGGGATCGCCGGACAGCGAAATTTTTATCGTCAACGCCGCTGCCGTCGCGGCTGCGGCCATCGAAGGGCGCATCGCCGATCCGCGCCCCTATCTGAAGAGGTAGCGCAATGGCTTTGGACAATCTCAAGGGCCGGGTGGCATGGATATTCGAGGACGAGGATTTTGACGTCGACCAGATCGTCGGGGTCAAGAACATCAAGATCAAGGATCCTGTCGAACTGGGCAAACTGGCGATGCACGCCGAAGACCCCGAGTTTGCCGACAAGGTGCGCCCCGGTGACCTGCTGATCGGCAATCACAACTTTGGTTACGGCCACCCGCATTATCCGCCGATGATCGGTATGCGCCAGTTGGGGATCGGCGGTGTAATCGCCGAAAGCTTTTCACCCGGTTACTGGCGCGGCGAGATTGCGATGGGATTTCCGCAGGTGGCCTGCCCCGGTGTTCTTGCAGCCGTCAGCCGCTGGGACGAGATCGAGGTGGATTGGGCGACAAGCACATTTCACAACCACACAACAGGCGCGACCCTGCCCATTGAACCGCTCAGCGATGGCGACCGCCTGATGCTCGAAGCGGGGGGATTGGTCGGCTATCTGCACGCACGCGACAAAGAGGAGACTGTCGGATGATCAGCCAAGAACAAAAGAACGATTTCGCAGCAGCGCTGCGCGCGGGCAAGACACAGATTGCACCGGGGTGCTATGACGCTATGTCGGCGATGATGGCAGTCAAGGGCGGCGCGCAGGCGGTGATGACGTCGGGCTTTGCGGTGTCGGCAAGCCACCTGGGCTTTCCTGATGTTGAACTCTACACGATGACCGAAAACCTGAACGTTGTGCGCAACATCGCGAATGCCGTGGATGTGCCGGTCGTGGCCGATACGGACACCGGTTACGGCAACGCAATGAACGTGATGCGCACCGTACGCGAGTTCGAGCAGGCAGGTGTCTGTGCCATGATCTTTGAAGACCAGGTAGCACCGAAACGCTGCGCCGCCGCCGCCAACCAGCTTGAGATCATTCCCGCCTACGAACACGCGGGCAAGATACGCGCCGCCGTTCGGGCACGGCGTGATCCCAACACGTTGATCATCGCACGCACCGATGCGATGACCCAAGATGAAGCGATCGACCGTGCCAAGATGTACGTCGAAGCGGGCGCGGACCTGATCCAGCCTATCAGTCGCACCTTTACAGATTTCGAAGGCCTCAAACGGATGCGGGAAGCAGTGGGCATTCCGCTGTCGTTGCAGATACTTGGTTGGCTTGAGAAAGATCTGACGCAGGATCAAATGCGTGAAGTGGCGGGCGTCGCCTGCTACCCATTGGTCGGGCTGATGACGGCCGCGCAGGCGATGCAGGATAATTACGCCAAGCTTCTGTCTGACAAGGGGACCGCAAATCTGCCCATCCGGTGATGAGTATGGCGGATTTCAAGACATTCATCGGTTTTCAGGAAATCGAGGAACAGCAGATGCAATTCATGCTGACCGACCTCAAAGGTTGAGAAGGATAAATCATGCCAGAGGATTTCACCCGCATTGCAGTCGAACGGTCGCCAGATAACAAATCGACCTCTCCGGAGGTCGACCGCAGCGGACTGACCCGCCCGCAAGGCCTTCCGCGCTTCGATGCGCCGCCGCTTCAGGGGGCGCGCCCACCGCGCTGCCCTCCCTTCGTTGAGATCACGAACAGCGACCAGTTGCTGCCCTATCTCGAACATGTCGCACAACGCCCATACAATCATGGCCTAAATGCCTGCTGGGATTTGCAGCCGGGTGAGCGTGTCATGCTGAGGGTGGACAATTGGCATTCAGAGCTGACCATCGACGCCTGCAAGAAGATCCTCGAAAAGTATCAGGTCAAATACGACATCAAGTACATCGACCGCGGGCCGATCCCGCAGTGGGTCGGCGCGGATGAGGTCGAATACTATTTATTCCGGACGAAGGAATTGGCCGAATGGATGGATATGTGGGAAGAGGAAGAGAAGAACCAAGCCTACGACAAAATCCTGATGGGGTACGGCGGGCCGGTGCTGGCCGAACGTCTGATCAAGATTCAAAGAATGCCGTTCATCACGCCCGAAATCCTGGCCTCGCCTGCGCACGCCATGCCGATCGAAGTCTTGAACGCGATGGATATGTGGACATGGGAGCGTATCCGCGCGGCCAAGCGGTGTCGCATCACGGACCCAGAAGGCACTGACCTGAGTTTCACGAACCACGACGAGTACTGGGACAGCGAGCGCAAGTTCTATGACCCTGACCTGACGGCGGCCACCTGGACCGGGAACGAGCATTTCGGCAAGACCTATCTGCCGGGCCACGTCACCGGGCGACCCTGGATGTTTCATCCCACCAAAGAGGATGGCGAGGGTGTGATTGCGGGAACAACAAACCACATCGCAGCCGTTGACTGGACCCAGCTGATCGTCGAACGCTCCAAAATCACCGAGATCCGCGAAGGTGGTGAATTCGGCGACAAGCTGCGCGACGTGATGGAGCGCACCAAGGACATCCAGTACCCGACCTTCCCAGACAAGGGGATCATGCATTGGTGGGAAGCCTCCATCGGGACGAACCCGCATATTCACCGACCCCGCAAGGATTTCCCGTCCGGTTTCGTGAATTGTCTTTACGAGCGGGTCCGTTCGGGTGTCATCCACATGGGCTTTGGCACGATCATCTCTTCAATGGCTGAACGTGAAGCCGCGCGGATGGGGCATCTGGTTGGCCATTGGCACCTTCACCTCTACTTCCCGACCTATGAGGCAGAGATGGCTGGCGATAACGAGACGATCATCGAAAATGGCCGCCTTGGCGCGCTCGACGACCCGGAAATTCGCAAAATAGCTGCGAAATACGGCGATCCCGATATGTGGCTTGACGAGTCGTGGAATCCGGCGGTGCCGGGGATCAACATGGATGGCAATTATTGGGACCATTACGCGCGTGACCCTTTGCACTGGGTGAAATCAGAGCTTGAGATTTGCCGCAATTACCATCCGATGTTCATGAAAATGGTGGGTGCAGACGACAAGTACTGCCACGGTGCCGGGGCCGACTGGTGGAAGGGCGGCTGCTGCAATCACAGCGGCGTCGAAGCGCCGGTGCTTGGCGGAAATTGCTGCGGCCACTGAACCGATGTCTCATATTGACGCGCTGAGTGCGGTTGCTGAACTGGATGGACTTGATGTCCTCGACGTAGGTGCAGGCCAAGGGGCGTTCGTAAGCGCCCTTTGCACCAAAGGTGCGCGCGCAGTCGGCGTCGAGATTGACCACAACGCCGTAGACCGGGCGAAAGCGGCTTTGGGCTGCGATATACGTCTGGGCAAAGCCGAGGACCTGCCCTTTGGTCCGGCAAGTTTTGATTTGCTTACCTACATCTTCTCCTTTCACCATATTCCCGAAGCAGCCCATGACGCTGCCCTCGCCGAGGCGGTTCGCGTCTTGCGGCCCGATGGCCGGATTTTCGTGGCGGAGCCGATGCTTGAAGGAGATATGACCAAGATCGTCGCGGCAATTGACGACGAAACGACCGTCAGAACGGCAGCATTGAATTCCCTTTCCACATTACCCCGGAAACTGGGTCTCCGGTGTACACACTTGCCGGAGTACACGATGACAAGGCATTACACGTCCTTCGATGACTTGCTCGCCAATCTTGTTGCGGTTGATCCCGCGCGCAGGGAAAGAGTTGAACGTCTCGAAAACCGCGACCGAATGCAGCATGAGTTTGAGCAGTGTTGCCGGCAGACCAAGAAAGGTTTTGCGGTCGACCAGCAGGTCCGGTGCATGTTGTTCGAGAACGCGCAATCATAGTCCGTCAGGACATTAGAAACCTGCCCTTTTACGCGAGGTCTTCCACGAAGAACGGGCGATGCTTTCGACGATTTCGCCGCTGGTTTCGCTCTGCGCGCAGGCCCCTACCCCAGCGTCCGCAACAACTCCTGCGATGGATCGCCCGTTGCTGGCGCGCCGATGCTGGACTGGTAGGCGGCGATCGCCTCGCGGCTTTTGGGGCCGATCACGCCGTCGCTGCCGCCGGTGTCGAAGCCGCGGGCGGTGAGGCGTTGCTGGAGACGGACGCGGTCGTCCTTGGTCAGGCCGAACTTGTCCGGCGGGAAGCTGGCACGGAGGGGGCCGCCACCGGCGATGCGGTCGGCCAGGTGGCCGACGCCGATGGCATAGCTGTCGGAGTTGTTGTACCGCTTGATCGCGTTGAAATTGCCGGTCACGGCAAAGCGCGGGCCACCGGGCTGGGGTTGCAATGTGCGGCCCTGCGGTGCGCCGTTGCCGATCTCGCCACCCCATTTCACGCCACGGGTCCAGCCGTTGCGCGACAGATAGGCCGCCGTCGAGGCGAGTGAATCAGAGGGATCTTCGGACCAGATGTCGCGGCGGCCGTCGCCGGTGAAATCCACCGCAAAGGCCTGATAGGAAGTGGGGATGAACTGGGTGTGGCCCATGGCTCCCGCCCAGGATCCCTGCAGCTGTGATGCGGTGGTGTCGCCGCGTTGCAGGATTTTCAGTGCGGCAATCAGTTGTTTTTCAAAGAATGCGCCCCGGCGGCCATCGAAGGCCAGTGTGGAAGTGGACGAGATGACCGGGACCGATCCGCGGCGTTCGCCGTAGAAGCTTTCCAGCCCCCAGATTGCCGTGACGATCTCGGCGGCGACGCCGTAGCGGGATTCGACTGCCGCCAGCGTGCTGCGGTGGCGCGCGAAGGCGGCGCGGCCCTTGGACACGCGTTCATCGGAGGCCGCGATGGCGAGGTAGTCCTCGAGCGTGCGGCTGAATTCGGTCTGGTTGCGGTCACGGGTCACGACACCCGGCAGATAGCCTGCGCCGCGAAAGGCGGTGGTCATGACATCGGCCGGGATGCCCTGCCCTGCGGCACGGCTGCGAAAGCTGCTGACCCATGCGTCATAGCCCGCGTTGGGCACGGGCCGCAGGTCGGCGGGCAGGCTGCCGCCCGTCGCATTGGCCACGGAAGTCACGGCACCGCCGCCACAGGCCGTCAGGCCCAATGCGCCGAGGCCAAGAAGTGTCGTTCTGCGTGTAAGGTTCATCTGCCCGATCCCTTGTTCCTGTTTTGCCGCAGCCTAACGCATGAAAAACCCCGCGCAAAGCGGGGTTTCCCTGTCCAGCAGCAGATCGGCGGAAATGCGATGAAGGGGTCAGTCGGTGCCCTGATAGAGCGGGACGGTCGACATCGACATCTTGGCCGAGCCGTTCTGCACATCCCGGGCGTGGCTGATGTAGATCAGGGTGTTGTTCGCCTCGTCGAAGATGCGCTTCACCCGCAGGGTCTTGAAGATGACCGAGCGGCGTTCGCTGAACACGTCTTCGCCCTCGTTGTCCCGCGCGATGTCACCGATCACGATCGGCCCGGTCTGGCGGCAGGAGATCGAGGAGTTCGACGGATCCTCGAACCAGTTGCCCTTTTGCAGACGGTCGATGATGCCACGTTCGAAATAGGCCAGATGGCAGGTGACGCCCTGCACTTCGGGATCGGACACGGCCTCTACGACAATGTCGTTGCCAAGCCAGTCGACATCGACGTTGCCGACTTCTTCGGCAGCAAGGGGGAAAGCAGCAAGGCTGAGCAATAGCGGGGCGATAGAGAAGACGCGGTTCATTTTCATGCCCGCAAACGCCGCAGGGGTTGGTTTGGTTCCCGAAAAATTTCGTCCGGTCCGTGCGCGCATTTTTGCCGCAGGGGGTGCGGGCGGCATTGCCAGTGGCGCGACAAGAACGTAACAAGAACACATGGGTAAATTGAGTCTTCAGGAAAAGCTCGCGTTGTTGAGCGATGCGGCCAAATACGACGCCTCCTGTGCGTCGTCGGGCACAAGCAAGCGCAGCAGCGCGGATGGCAAGGGGCTGGGCAGCACCGAAGGATCGGGCATTTGTCACGCCTATGCGCCTGATGGCCGCTGCATCAGCCTGCTGAAAATCCTGATGACGAATTTCTGCATCTACGATTGCGCCTATTGCATCAACCGCGTCTCCTCGAACGTGGAACGGGCGCGGTTCACCGTCGAAGAGGTCGTTCATCTGACGACGGAGTTCTATCGGCGGAATTACATCGAGGGGCTGTTTCTGTCATCGGGGATCATCCGGTCGCCGGATGACACGATGGCGGATATGGTGCGGATCGCCCGCGAATTGCGGCATACGCATCATTTCCGGGGATACATCCACCTCAAGACGATCCCCGATGCGTCGCCCGCGTTGATCGAGGAAGCCGGGCTGCTGGCGGACCGGTTGTCGATGAACATCGAACTGCCCACGGATGCGGGCATCAAGGCCTATGCCCCCGAGAAGAACCCCGATGGGATCCGGCAGGCGATGGGCAATGTGCGCCTGCGCAAGGAGGAGTTGAAAAAGCCCACGCATACGGGCCGCAAGGGGCCGAAGTTTGCCCCGGCAGGTCAATCCACGCAGCTGATCGTGGGGGCGGACGGGGCCAGTGACCGGACGATCTTGCAAAGCTCCACAAGGCTTTATGCGTCCTACAAGCTCAAGCGGGTCTATTACTCGGCGTTTTCGCCGATCCCTGACAGCACGGCCAGTCTGCCGCTGATCAAGCCACCGCTGATGCGGGAACATCGGCTTTATCAGGCGGATTGGCTGCTGCGGTTCTACGGGTTCGAGGCTGCAGAGATTGCGCCGGATCAAGGGTCGGGGATGCTGGACCTCGAGATGGACCCGAAGCTGGCGTGGGCGCTGGCCAACCGGCATGTTTTCCCGGTGGATGTGAACCGGGCCACGCGGGACATGCTGTTGCGGGTGCCGGGGTTCGGGACAAAATCGGTGAGCCGCATTCTGGCTGCACGGCGGAACGGGGCGTTGGGCTATGACGATCTGCGCCGGATCGGCGCGCTGATGAACAAGGCGAAACCCTTTGTCGTGGCACGGGACTGGAAGCCGGGGTCGATGACCGATGCGGCCAACCTGCGGGCGCGGTTCGCACCGCCTGCGGAACAATTGCAGCTGATCTGATGCGGACCGTGACCCTGCCCCGGCTTGGCACGTTTGACGCCTGGCGCGATGCGGCGCGGGGTCTGGCCGGGGCGCATGTGCAGTCCGATCAGGTGATCTGGCAGTTGGAGGGGGAGAGCGCGTCCTTGTTCGGTGCGCCTGACCTGCCTGCGCCGAAGGACGGGCAGAGCCTGAACGTCCCGCGGGCGTTTCCGCAACTGGCCAGACAGCTGTGTGCCAGCCGCGCACCGGGGGCGTTCGATCTGGCGTACCGTCTGTTGCTGCGCGTATCGGACGCACCGCGCCTGTTGTCCAACCGCGCCGATGGGGATGTGGCGCGGGCAGAGGCGCTGGCCAAGAACATCCGCCGCGACATGCACAAGATGAAAGCCTTCGTGCGGTTCCGCGAGGTCACGCCACAGGGCGCGAACCGGCGGCAGTTTCTGTCGTGGTTCGAGCCTGACCACCGGATCGAGGAGTTGATCGCGGGATTCTTTGCGCGGCGGTTCGGCGACATGGATTGGGTGATCGTCACGCCGGAGATCACCACGCGGTTCGAGGGCGGAAAGGTCAGTTTCGAGGCGGTGCGGACCGCGCGGATGGACCTGAGCGACGAGACCGAAGAGCTGTGGAAGACCTATTACGCCAATATCTTCAATCCCGCGCGTCTCAAGATCAAGGCGATGCAATCGGAGATGCCCAAGAAATACTGGAAGAACCTGCCCGAGGCGGCGCTGATCCCCGGTCTGATTGCGCAAGCGGAGGCAAAGGTCGCCGCGATGCAGGCGGCGGCCCCGACCTTGCCGCCATTGCGGGCAGGCAGGGTGCTGAACCGGCTGCATGAGGCGGATGCCGACATCGGTGAGGGCTTGCAGGGATGTGCGCGCTGTCCGCTGGCCGGACCCGCGACGCAGGCCGTGCCGGGCGAAGGTCCGGCGGATGCGGCGCTGATGATTGTGGGCGAACAACCGGGTGATCAGGAGGATCTGGCCGGGCGGCCTTTTGTCGGTCCGGCGGGGCAACTCTTTGACCGGATCGCGG
Source organism: uncultured Alphaproteobacteria bacterium (assembly GCA_963799505.1). Taxonomy (GTDB): domain Bacteria; phylum Pseudomonadota; class Alphaproteobacteria; order Rhodobacterales; family Rhodobacteraceae; genus Sulfitobacter. The sequence continues at coordinate 147,640 of CAWCXM010000016.1, read as the reverse complement.
CAGAGGCCGGGTTGGACCGGCAGGCGGCCTATGTCACGAACGCGGTCAAGCATTTCAAGTTCACCGTGCGTGGCAAGCGGCGCATCCATCAAAGTCCGAATGCGGACGAGGTCAGCCATTGCCGATGGTGGCTGAACCGCGAGATCGCGCAGGTGCAGCCCGCGATGATCCTTGCGCTGGGGGCCACGGCGGCGCTGGCGCTGACGGGGGATGGCAGGAACATCACGGCACGGCGCGGCAAGGTGGAGCGGGGGCTGTCGGGCCTGCCCGTCTTCATCACGTTTCACCCGTCGTCGGTGCTGCGGCAGCCGGATAGCGCCGCACGTGACGCACAGCACGCGGCCCTGCGTGCCGATCTGATGCGCGTCAGGGACATGATGACCAAGGCGGCGGTGGCAGCAGGGCACTGACGCCGCGAGCAGCCCCCTGTCTGTTCTTGTTCCCTTTTGCGCGGACCGAAGGTAGAGACACTGCTACGCGCCTTGCGCGATGCCCCTGACAGATCCCGTGGAAAGCCGTTCAGACGTGAAACCCGCCCTGCCCCCAACGCCAGAAAAACCCGCAAGGGTGACAGGCATCGCGCATGTGTTCGCCGCTGCGGGCTATTCCGCCGGGGGGTTGCGCCGTCTTTGGCATGAAACCGCATTTCGGCATATCACGCTGATCCTGCCGGTCTGCGTGGTTCTTTTCGCTGCCGTCGGGGCACGGATGATGGACTATGTGACGCTGGTGATCCTGTTCCTCGCCCTTGTCGCGGTCGAGGCGCTGAACACCGCGATCGAATGTCTTGTCGATCATCTGGCCCCGGACTGGCAGCTGTTTGCCCGCGACGCCAAGAATCTTGGCTCGCTCGCCACGCTGTGTCTCTTGCTGGCCACCGGTATCTTCGTGCTGGCGGTTCTGGGCCGCGCCCTGTTTCTCAACTGAAAGCCCGATCCATGAACATGCTCAAAATCGTAGCCGTACCGATGCATCCCGAGGGGCGTAAATTCGTGGCGATCTTTGCGGCGATCACCGTCGCCCTCTGGCTGGTCTGGGCGCCGCTGTTCTGGATCGGCGCGGGCGTCACGGTCTGGTGCTATTATTTCTTCCGCGATCCGGTGCGGGTGATCCCGCAGCAGGCGGGGCTTGTCGTCTCGCCGGCGGACGGCGTTGTATCGCTGATCGAGGACGTGGTCCCGTCGGTCGATCTGGGGCTTGGCGATGCGCCGCTGACGCGGGTGTCGGTGTTCATGAACGTGTTCAACTGCCATGTGAACCGCGCGCCCATCGCGGGCAAGGTGGTCAACATCGTCTACCGTCACGGCAAGTTCCTGAACGCCTCGCTGGACAAGGCGAGCGAGCATAACGAGCGCAATTCGCTGACCATCGAAGCGCCGGACGGGGTGCGCATCGGCGTGGTGCAGATTGCAGGGCTGGTGGCACGGCGCATCGTCTGTTTCGTGCGCGAGGGCGATCCCCTGGGCGCGGGCCACCGCTTTGGCCTGATCCGGTTCGGCAGCCGTCTGGACATCTATCTGCCCAAAGGCGTGTCGCCCCTGGTGAGCGTGGGCCAGACCGCCGTTGCGGGCGAGACGATCCTGGCCGATCTGGCCAACCCCGTTCAATCCCGCCCCGGTATCGCGGAATGAGCAACCCGTCGCGCATCAAGCTGCGGCACATCGTGCCCAGCATCGTCACGGTCTTTGCGATCTGTGCGGGGCTGACGTCACTTCGGATGAGCCTGGAGGGCCATCTGGAACTGTCGCTCTATTTCGTGCTGCTGGCGGTGTTTCTGGATGCCGCCGATGGCAAGCTGGCGCGGTTTCTGGATACGGCCAGCCCCTTCGGCGCCGAACTGGACACGCTGGCGGATTTCTTCAATTTCGGGATCGTGCCGGGGGTGTTGCTGTACAACACGCTCTATCTTGGCACCGCCCATTCCAGCGCGGGCTGGCTGGCGACGCTGGTGCTTGCGGTCTGCTGTGCGCTGCGGCTGGCGCGGTTCAACCTGTCCAGCAAGTCGCCTGCGGTGCTGAAAAAGGACGATTACTTCGTCGGCGTTCCGGCTCCGGCGCTGGCCTGTCTGGCGCTGATGCCGATCTTCATGCACCTGAACGGCTGGCAAAACACCGATTGGCCGCTGTTGCGGGCCGCCTACATCATCGGCGTGGGTCTTCTGGCGGTCAGTACGGTGCCGACCTATTCGATCAAACACGCCAGCATCAGGCGGGCGCATCTGCCCTTTGCGGTGATCGCCGCGGTCGTGCTGGTGGTGTGCCTGATGGTCTACCCCTGGCCCACGCTGATCATCGGCAATTGCCTGTACCTCGCGTCGCTGCCGCTGTCCTACCGCGCACAGCAGCGGCGCAGCCGGGAAATGGCAGAGGGCTGACGGCCTAGTCCGCTTTGCCAGCCAGCATGGATTCGACGAGGATCTGAACACGCAAGGCTTCCTGTAGCGTGGCAAGGCGGTGCGGCCTGCCCTGCATCATGAGCGCCAGATCGTCCAGTTGCGCGCCAAGGCTGACAGCGCGGGGATCGTCGTAGTCCGCATGCAAAGGTGTAAATGCGCCGCCGTCCGAGCCTGCGTTGCGGTAAAATTCGGAGATGCGGCGGCTGGCGGCAGCGCCCTTGATGGTCAGCTCCTGCCGGTCGGGCTGTGCGCCGCCGACGCTGGCCATGACCGTGACGGGCAGCCCGTCCGCGTTGACCAGCCGCGCGGCCATGTGGGTTTCGCACAGGGCATCGTCAGCAGGATAATCGGGCCGCGCCCAGACCAGATCGAGCGGGCCGAGAATGCGTTCGCAGAAGAACAGGAAATGCGAGATCACCTCGCGGGTCATCCCCCCTTCGGCGCGGAACCGCAGCCAATCCGCCGCCTTCTGCCAGTCGCGGGGCCAATGGGCATAGGTCACGACGATGTCGGCACCGGCGAGAGGGCCAAGGCTGCCCGCCTGAGCGGCGGACGTTACTTCGGTGAGCGCGGGACCGGCGGCCTGCGTGAAATTCACGGCGGCGGGGATGCCCGACGTCTCGATCTCGGCCACGAGGGCGCGGCTTTCGTCCACATCGACACCGAGGGGCTTTTCCAGAAAGACCGCCTTGCCTTCGGCGGCGGCGGCAAGGGCGTAGGCCTTGCGCGGAACCGGCGGACAGGCGAGGTAGATCAGATCGGCGGCGGCGATGGCGTCCTCGGCGCTGGCGGTCACGGTCGCACCCGGCGCGACGGTGCGGGCCAGATCGCAGGAGGCGACATCGGGATCCCAGATCGCGGTGATGGTATAGCCCTCGTGGCGGTTCATGTGTTCGGCCATGCGGCGGCCCATGATGCCAAGACCGATGATCGCCGTCTTGATGGTCATGCTTGTGTCCTGCTGGGAGGGCGTGTCAAAGGTCGACCTGAATGAGGTAGGGCGATGATGAGCCAAGACCCGTCTGCATCGCGTCCTCAAGCCCGTCGCAGTCATCCACCCGGACCGCCTGAACGCCCATCGACTGCGCCATCTGCACCCAGTCGAGCGCCGGACGGTCCAGCGACAGCATGTCGATGGCGCGGGGCCCGGGGTTTCCGACGCCGACATTGGTCAGTTCGCCGCGCAGGATCTGATAGGTGCGGTTGGCGAAGATCAGGATGGTGATGTCGAGGTTCTCGCGCGCCATCGTCCACAGCGCCTGAACCGTGTACATCGCACTTCCGTCACCGATCAGCCCCAGCACCTTGCGGTCCGGGCAGGCCACCGCCGCACCGATGGCCACGGGCATCCCGTAGCCGATGGAGCCGCCGCAGTTGTTCAGCCATGTGTGGGGGGGCGCACCTGCCGTGGCGGGAAAGAATGCGCGGCCCGTGGTGATCGCCTCGTCCACGACGATGGCGTCCTGCGGGATGGCGCGGCCGATCAGGGCGGCGATTGTGCCTGGGTCCAGTTTGCCGCTGGGACGGTCGGGCAGTTGCGCGTCGGCCACATGGGCGGGCGCGGTATCGGTGGCACCGGTGCTGTCGACAAGCGCAGCAAGGGCTGCGGTCAGATCGGATGTGGCGTCGGCCAGCGTCGTGATCTCTGCCCCGTCGGCGGTCAGCACGGCGGGTTTGCCGGGATAGGCGAAAAAGCCGATGGGGGCGCGGGCGCCGACCAGCACGATCCGCCTGTAGGGTTTGAGTTTTTCGAGCGCCTGATCAATCGGATAGGGTACGCGGCCCACGCTGACCCGCCCTGCCCCGCGTTCAAGCCGCGCATTGGACCATTCCGACAGGATCGCGCAGCCGGTCCTCGCGGCGATGCGGCCTGCGGCCTCGAGATTGCTTTCGGTCAAGGCACCACCGCCGAGCAGCAGCAGGCTGTCGGGACCGTCGAGCGCGGCGGTCGCGGTTGCGAGCGCGCCCCGGTCGAAATCGGGCAGATCGGCGGGGGCGAGCGGGGCGGCGACCACGCCGCCGGGGGTCCATGCGGTGTCGCTGGGCAGGATCAGCGTGGCGACCTGACCGGGGGCGGTATTGGCGGCCTTCACCGCCTCTGCCGCGTCGGATGCCACGTCGGTGGCGGAGGTCGAGGTGTGCACCCAGTGGGACACGGGCCGGGCGATGCCCTGAATGTCGGAGGTCAGCGGCGCGTCCAGTTCGATATGGCTGGGCGCGTGTTCGCCGACGATGTTGATCACGCCCGAGCCTGCCTTCTTGGCGTTGTGCAGGTTCGACAGTCCGTTGGCGAGACCCGGCCCCAGATGCAGCAGCGTGCAGGCAGGCTTGCCCGCCATGCGGTAGAACCCGTCCGCCGCCCCTGTCGCCACGCCTTCCTGCAGGGTCAGGACGGAGCGCATACCGGGGATGTGATCGAGTGCTGCGACAAAGTGCATCTCGGACGTGCCGGGATTCGAGAAACAGGTGTCGACGCCTGCGTCGATCAGCGTGTGAACAAGGCTTTCCGCGCCGTTCATGGCTTCGGGTGTGTTGGATTGATCGGTCATGTTCGCCCCTTTTTCGTGTTACAGACCATGCTCTGCCTTGAGGCGGATGAGGTCAACCAGTGCGGCATCGCGGCGCTGCACCAATGTGTCTTGATCTTGCGATTGCAGTTCATCCTCGACCCCCTGCACCAGCGCGTCCTTGAGCGCGGGCGTCAGGTGCGCGGTGCCCAGCGCCTGCCAGCGGGCCTCCTGCGTTGGTCCCAGATGGTCAAGGTAGTGCCGGTATCCGCCCGCGCCACCGCCCAGATGATAGGTGAGATGCGGCCCCATGAATGCCCAGCGCATGCCGGGGCCATAGGCGATGGCGCGGTCCACGCTTTCCACGTCCGCGATCCCTTCGGCCACCAGATAGACCGCCTCGCGGTAGAGGGCAGAGGTCAGGCGGTTGGCCAGATGCCCCGGTACTTCCTTTTTCACGCGCAGGGTGACGCGGCGCATCTGGGTGTAGAAGGCTTCGGCCCGGTCGATCGTCCCGGCCGACGTGGCGCGCCCGCCGACGAGTTCGACCATCGGCACCAGATGCGGCGGGTTCATCGGATGGGCGACAAGGATGCGGTCGGGATGCAACGCGCCTTCCTGCAGGTCGCTGGCCATCAGCGACGAGGTGCTGGACGCAATGACGACGTCAGGGGCGATGACCTGTTCCGCGTGCCGCAGGATATCGCGTTTGACCTCGATCCGGTCCGGGCCGTTTTCCTGCAGAAATTCGACCTTGGCCAAGGTGCCCATGTCGGTCGTCACGCGGGCCTGTGCGGGGGTTTCGGCTTCTGCCAGTCCAAGCGTGCGCAGGTTTGGCCAGGCATTTGCGACAAATTCCTCAAGCTTTTCGGGAGTGTCGGGATCGGGGTCCACCACCGTTACGTCCAGACCACGGGCCAGAAACAGGCTGGCCCAGCTCATCCCGATCAGACCACCACCGAGGACACCGACAGAGCGGAAACGGCTCATGTGGCGGCTTTTTCCCAGTAGGGCGCTTTCAGCTCGCGCTTGAGGATCTTGCCGATGGAGCTGCGCGGCAATTCGGTGCGAATTTCGACACCTGACAGGCGCTGGCTTTTGCCAAGCTGCGCATTGGCGGCGGACTGGATGTCTTCGGCACTTCGGGTGGCGCCGTCGCGCAGCACGACCAGACCCAGAGGCGTCTCGCCCCAATCCTCTGACGGCACGGCGATGACGGCGGCGTCCGTGACATCCGGATCGGCCAGCAGGACGCGTTCCAGATCGTCGGCATAGATGTTCAGCCCGCCCGAGATGATCATGTCCTTCTTGCGGTCCGACAGGATCAGATAGCCGTCCGCATCGAACCGGCCCATATCGCCCGAGCGGAAGTAGGCGTTGCCGTCAGCGTCGTGCCACAGGTAGTCGCGGGTCAGATCCTCGCGGCCGAAATAGCCCGCCATCATCGTCGGGCCGCGCCCGCAGATCTCTCCCACTGCGCCTTGCGGCACCTCGTTGTCCGCCGCGTCGATCAGGCGGATGTCGGTGTTGGGGGCGGGTTTGCCAACGGTATGCAGCTTGTCCGGGGCTTCATCGGCGACCAGCACGGTGACACCGCCGCCTTCGGTCAGGCCGTAGTATTCGATCAGCTTGCCGGGAAAGCGGGCCAGCACGTCGGCCTTTACATCCGCGCGCAGCGGTGCGGAGGTGGAAAACTTCACCCGCATCGAGGACAGATCGAATTGATCGAAATCGGGCACATCCATGATGCGCTTGTATTGCACAGGCACCAGCATGGTGTGGGTGATCGCCTCGGTCTGCACGATCTCGAGATACCGCCTTGCGTCGAATTTGGGCATCAGATGCACGGTCGATCCACCAAAGAGCGTGGGCAGAAAGGACACGATGGTGGTGTTGGAATACAGCGGTGTGGACAGCAACGTGCGGGCGTTGTCGTCATAGCCGTTGGGGGTCACACGGTCCATCTGCGCGGCGCGCATGGCGTGATTGTGCAGGATGCCCTTTGGCGTGCCGGTGGTGCCGGAGGAATAGATCAGGTTGAAGGCGTCCGCCATTCCGATTTCTATCATCGGGTCGGTTGTGGAAGCCGAGCCAAGGGCGGCCGACAGCGGATCGAACGCCGGATGATCGAAGTCGATGGCAAAACGGGCAATGTCCATCCCGGCAATGAACCCGCTCACCAGATCGAGGTATTGTTCCGCCACGAAGATGGTCGTGGCCCCGCAATCGGTCAGCATCTTTTGCAGCGCATCGGGGCTGGCCATGGTGGACAGCGGCGTCACACAGCCGCCCGCGCGCAGGATGCCCATGAAAAGGCAGGCGTAGGTGTCGGAATTGGGCGAGAGGATCGCGATGTTGTCGCCTTTGCGCAGCCCCAGACCCAGCAAGAGGTTTGCCACCCGGTTGATCCTCTCATCGAAAGCCGCCCAGCTGAGCCGCGTATCGCCGCAGACAATCGCCTCGCGGTCGGGCAAGGCCTGCGCCCGGGCGCGGATGGCGTCGACCAGCGTGAGGGTGGGCGTGAAATCGCTGGCAGGCGGATGAAAAAGCGTCATGGTGCGTCGTCCTGTTCGGGCCGGTCAGGCCGGGGGCATCAAGGTGCCATCATAGGAAGGGATCGCGCGGGAACAAGCAGGCATCCGCGCAGATCGCGCGCTTGCTGCGGGCGCAGCCTGACACATGCGTCAAGTCATGCTGGGCTGGACAAAAAGAAGAAACGGTCGCTTTTTTGTTGACGCGACACTTTGCAGCAACAGGTAAAAGGACAAGCAATGTCTGGAGGCGGTATTGTGGCGCGTAATTGGTATAAGTTCATCGTTTTGGGTGGTGTCGGCCTTGGGGCCATAGTGGCTGTCGGAGGTGTGATCGCTGCAAGTCTGGGTGCGATCAACGTCTCGGCACGAGCGCCACATCTGGGTGTCACCACCTTCGCGCTGCACAATGTCTTCAGGGCGTCGATCGGACGCGCCGCCAAGGATGCGCCTCTTGCACCTGACCTGACTGACCCCGGCCTGATCCATCTTGGCGCTCAGCACTACGCGCAGGTTTGTTCGTCCTGTCATGGCGGGCCCGAACTGGGGCAAAGCCCGGTGTCCCTGTCAATGCGGCCCCGTCCCCAGCATCTGCCTGCAGTTGTGGATCAATTCGAAGACGGGGAGCTTTACGAAATATTGCGCAACGGTGTGCGGTTCAGCGCGATGCCAAGCTGGCCAGCCGCCGAGAATTTCGGTGAAATCTGGTCGGTCGTCGCATTCCTGCGGCAGCTTCCTGACGTGACGGCGGACGAATATGCCGAAATGACCGCCTATGGCGAGGTGGCCCCGTCACCAGCCACGGCGCAGGCCTTCGATTGGCAGACACGCGGCATGGCAGAGCCGCTGACGCTCCATGCGATAGCACCGCCCATCGAGGAATACCTGTATTCTGTGCCGTCGACGGGCTGGCGCCCCATCGGGTTGAGTGATGCGCCAGTCGCCTATTGCAGCACCTGCCATGGTGCCGATGGTACCGGGGCAGTGACCGGCGGACATGCGCCCAACCTGACGATCCAGTCCAGCGAATTCATCGCTCAGCGGCTGCGCGACTACGCGTCAGGCCGACAGGCGAGCGGGATCATGGCAACGGTCGCCAGCAGCCTGTCCGAGCCGCAGATCAACGCATTGGCGACGTATTATGCCGGTCTGGGTGACGACAAGACACGGGATGCGTCGGCATCTGCCGCCGATCCGTTGGGTGAACAAATCGCCTTGGCCGGACTGCAGACCAAGGGCATCCCTGCATGTGCGAGTTGCCACGGCAGCGCTGCCTTGTCCGCCATGCCGACTATTCCAGGTCTGGCCGGGCAGAATGTTGCCTTTCTGCAATCCCGACTGACTGGCTTTCGGGCCGCCGACGGGACGACAGGTGGAAAATGGAACCCGATGCACGCCTTCGCGCGCCAGCTTTCCGCTGAAGAAATCGCCGCGGTTTCGACCTATCTGTCAGGGTTTGGTTCGGGCGATCTTCTGGCACCGGCACCTTTGGCACGTGACGACGCGCTTGCCATTCAAACAGCGACGGCGATCTGCTCGACCTGCCACACACAGACACTTGCCGGGGCGGCCCGCGCCGACGTGCCGAACCTGACACTTCAATCGCCCGAATACATCAGATGGCAGCTTGGTCTTTTTCATGCAGGGCAACGTGACAATTCACAGATGTTCCAGACGGCATCGCGGATGGACGCCGCGACGATGGATGCTATAGCCTCCTACATCGGCAATCTACCTGCTGTGCCCACAACCGAGACTGTCGGGTGGGAGCCCGTTGATGAAACTGATCTGAATGCTGCGGAAACGCTTGCTAGAATCGGAGACCCCGCGCGCGGGATCGCGGCCTGTACAAGCTGTCACGTAGCGGCAAGCGGTGGGATTGGCATCATTCCGAAGATATCAGGTCAGCATCCTGGGTATCTCTATTCTCGCCTGATGGCATTCTCGCGAGAGGATGATGCGCTTGCCGTCGGCAATACTCCGATGCGGCGCATCGCGTCTGCTCTGACCACAGAAGAACGCCGGGCTTTGGCCGATTACTTCGCGCGACAGGATATCATCGCCAAAACAGCCGCGCGGTAACAGGCAAGCAGACGACGGTGCGGGGCGGTTCATGCCCGGCAAGGCAGATCTGTCAAGGATGCGCTGGCGATCCCGGGAGGACTCGAACCCCCAACATCCTGATTAGAAGTCAGGTGCTCTATCCAGTTGAGCTACGGGACCGCTGGGCAGGCTTGTCCACCATCGTATCGATCTTGGCAAGTATCTTAAGGTGCGGCGAGGCCGGTGAGCAGGTCAGTGTGTCCAGGCACCACGTCTGCCTGTCGCGAAATTGTCGCCGTAGCCGCCGGGGCGCAGGTTGGGCTTGCGTTTCTGCGGTGTCTGGACCTGTGCGTCGATGCCATGATCGCGGGCGTATTCGACCGCTGCTTCCTGAGTGTCGAACTGCAACCGGACCTGCGCCTGCGTGTCCGAGGAGGATGTCCAGCCCATCAGCGGATCGACCTCGCGCGCCTGCGTCGGAGCGAACTCAAGCACCCAATGGTGGGTCTTGGCCGTGCCTGACGACATGGCGGTCCGGGCGGGTTGGAAGATGCGTGCGCGCATGAAAGACCTCATCGGTTGAGCGTGGCCGTCTTATCGGCCATTTGCCGCTCTGGGGCAAGGGGAAGCCGCCCCCGAGGGTCAAGCATCCTTGCAATCCCGCTTGCTTTTTGCTGCGCTGCAGCATAAATACAAAGCAGAAACGGAGCATCACGATGCAACCCTACGATCTTTTCAAGCTGCAACTGAATATGGCCACCCTGATGATGGATACGCAGACCGTCATGGCCCTGCGCATCATGGCGATGAGCGGCGTGATTCCCGCCCATCGTGGAGAGAACAACCGCATGGTCAGCGAAAAAGGCCCGGCAATGACCAAGGCCTTTGCCGCCGCGACAAAGGCGATGATGGCCGGTGCCAGCCCCGACAAGGTGCTGAGCGCGGCGATGGTCCCGGTCAGCAAACGGGTCAGCGCGAACCGCAAGCGGTTGTCGAAGTAACCTCGGCTGTTGCCAGTTTCTGGCAGCAATCGCGCCGCGTCCCTTGAACCCGGTGTAAAAAGCGACAACTTGGTAGCCTGACACCCAAGGATACCGCTATGCCCTACGCCCAGACCGACCGTTCTGACGCTCCTGCCGTCCTGTCCAATCCCGCCCCGGATGTGCGCACGCGCGAAAAGCTGGAAGGCGGCAAGACATTCGTGCTGAAGACCGATTTCGAGCCGGCGGGCGATCAGCCGACGGCGATTGCGGAACTGTCGACGGGGGTGCGCGACGGTGACCGGGATCAGGTGCTTCTGGGGGCCACCGGCACGGGCAAGACATTCACGATGGCCAAGGTCATCGAAGAGACGCAGCGCCCGGCGATCATTCTGGCGCCGAACAAGACGTTGGCGGCGCAATTGTACGGCGAATTCAAAGGGTTCTTTCCTGACAACGCCGTCGAATACTTCGTCAGCTACTACGATTACTATCAGCCCGAAGCCTATGTGGCGCGGTCCGATACCTATATCGAGAAGGAATCCCAGATCAACGAACAGATCGACCGGATGCGCCATTCCGCCACGCGGGCGTTGCTGGAACGGGACGATGTGATCATCGTGGCGTCGGTGTCGTGCATCTACGGTATCGGGTCGGTGGAAACCTACGGCGCGATGACGCAGGATCTGAAAGCGGGGGAAAGCTATGACCAGCGGCAGGTGATCGCGGATCTGGTGGCGCAGCAGTACAAGCGCAACGATGCGGCGTTCTTTCGCGGTTGTTTCCGGGTGCGGGGCGACAGCCTTGAGATTTTCCCGGCGCATTTGGATGACCGGGCCTGGCGGCTGTCCTTCTTTGGCGAGGAACTGGAAAGTATCACGGAGTTTGACCCCCTGACGGGCGAGAAGACGGGCAGTTTCGACAAGATCCGCGTCTATGCCAACAGCCACTATGTGACCCCGAAACCGACGATGGGGCAGGCGATCATCGGGATCAAGAAAGAGCTGCGCATGCGGCTGGATCAACTGGTGGCCGACGGCAAGCTGCTGGAGGCGCAGCGGCTGGAACAGCGCACCAATTTCGATCTGGAGATGCTGGAGGCCACCGGCGTCTGCAACGGGATCGAGAACTATTCGCGCTACCTGACGGGCCGCGCACCGGGCGAGCCGCCCCCGACCCTGTTCGAATTCATCCCGGACAATGCGATTGTTTTTGCGGATGAATCCCACGTTTCGGTGCCGCAGATCGGTGGCATGTACAAGGGCGACTACCGGCGCAAGTTCACCCTGGCCGAACACGGCTTTCGCCTGCCGTCCTGCATGGACAACCGCCCCCTCAAGTTCGAGGAATGGGACGCGATGCGGCCACAGTCGATCTTTGTCTCTGCCACACCCGCGGCATGGGAAATCGAACAGACGGGCGGAGTGTTCACCGAACAGATCATCCGCCCCACCGGCCTGATCGACCCGCAGATCGAAATCCGCCCCGTCGAGATGCAGGTCGATGATCTGCTGGACGAGGTCCGCAAGGTGGCGGCCAACGGCTACCGCACCCTGTGTACCACCCTGACCAAGCGCATGGCCGAAGACCTGACCGAATACATGCATGAACAGGGCATCCGCGTGCGCTACATGCACTCCGACATCGACACCATCGAACGGATCGAGATCCTGCGCGACCTGCGGCTGGGGGCGTTCGACGTTCTGATCGGGATCAACCTGCTGCGCGAGGGTCTGGATATTCCCGAATGTGGTCTGGTCGCCATTCTGGATGCGGACAAGGAAGGCTTCCTGCGGTCAGAGACGTCGCTGATCCAGACCATCGGCCGGGCGGCGCGGAACGCGGATGGCCGCGTGATCATGTATGCGGACCGCATCACCGGTTCGATGGAGCGCGCGATTGGCGAAACGGAACGCCGCCGCGCCAAGCAGATGGCCTACAACGAGGAACACGGCATCACCCCCACGACGGTCAAGAAGAACGTCGAGGATATTCTGGCCGGTCTTTACAAGGGCGACGTGGACATGAACCGCGTCACCACCCAGATCGACAAGAAACTGGCCGGATCGAACATGCAGGCGGTGCTGGAAGGTCTGCGCACCGACATGCGCAAGGCCGCCGAGAACCTCGAGTTCGAGGAAGCCGCGCGTCTGCGGGACGAGTTGAAGCGTCTCGAAGCAGTCGATCTGGCCATTGCGGACGATCCGATGGCACGGCAGTACATGGTGGACAAGGCGATCGACGACGCTCAGAAAGCATCGGGCCGCAGCACCATGGGCCGCGGCGGAATGCGGGGGGGTGTGAAGCGGAAGAAGGGGCGTTAGCCCCGGAACCCCGTTTCCAGTACCACAGGCACCACGATCTCTTCCTCATCCGTCAGATGGCGGTCGAGCAGCGCTTCGAACCCGTTGATCCGTTTCAGAAATGCGCCCGGGTCCGCACCTTTCAGCACGGCGTTGGCCCCCTGCGCAAAATCGTTCAGCAGCGGGTCGATCGCTTCGTGATCGGCCTCCAGCAACTCGAACCCCCGCTCAAGCCGTGGATCGAGTTGAATGAGTTGCGGGAAGTAATGCGCATCTTCGATCTGGTGGTGGCCGTGCAGTTGGTTCAGAAATGTGCCGCCGTAATGGGACAACCGCTGCGCGTAGGTTTCAAACGCCATGTTCTTGTCCAGAAGCGCCTGCGCGTCCTCGCGCAGCACTTGCGTCAACTGTCGGAACATCAGATGGCGCTGCATCCAGAACTGGATCATTTCGCCGAAATTGGCGTGGGTTTCCCAATTCGCGCGCGGATAGGCGTCCGCCAGAACGCGAAGCGCGTCGGGCAGGCCGGAACGGTAATGCAGGTCGTCGGAAGAAGTTGTTTTCATGGGATGAACCTACAGGTCCATCCCCCGCGCAACAATGTGCGAAAGCGCAGGGGCGGTCCGGTTTTTGCGAAGGCCCGACCAATTCGTTGGGAACCAAAGTGTCGCACCCTCGTTAACCTATCAGAAACGAACACACGCACTCGTGAATAAGGAAACACACAATGGAATATGGCATTCTTGGTCTGATCATCCTGATCGCAGACATTTACGCAATCTATCAAGTCCTCACATCGGGCGCATCGACGCTGTCGAAAATCCTCTGGACCCTCGCAATTCTGGTCCTGCCCGTCGTCGGCCTGATCGTCTGGCTGATCGCCGGTCCACGCGGCGGCTCCGTCCGCGTCTGACCTGATCCGACCCTAAACCAAAGACAAAGGCCCGAAGCATCACGCTTCGGGCCTTTTGCTGCTGCGGCAGTTTCGTCACAGGCGCGCACAACCTTAACAATACATTCTATCCACATGAACCACCTGTGGTAATGTTTCGTTGCGGAGGTGCCATGCGGTTCATTTTTACAGCCAGTCTGATCCTGATCCATCTTGCCGCGCCAACGGCGCAGGCCGGGGCGTGGTTGCGCGAACGGGGCACTGGATTTGTGTCGTTGTCCTTTGGCGCGACCCAGTTTTCCGAGACGACGAACGCGCTTTACATCGAATACGGGCTCACGGACAAATCGACAGTCGGGATTGACATCAGTGCCTTCACCAACAGCCAGAATGTGCGCAACGGCTTCGGCAATCTGTTCCTCCGCCGCAACCTCGGCAGGCTCGATGGGCCGAACCGGCTGGCCTATGAAGTGGGGGTTGGCGGGCTTTGGGGCAACGAGATGCAGCTTCCAACGGTCAAGACCACTGTGTCCTGGGGTCGGGGTTTCAATGTCGCCGACAGGTCTGGATGGATCAATCTGGATGGTGCCTACATCTACGAGCCGACAGAAGGCACGCATATCACCAAATTCGATGGTACGCTGGGCATGAACTTTACCCCGGTCACCACCGGACTGATCGAAGTGACCGTGTCCGAGCGGAGTGACGACACCTATGGTGCGGTCGAACCCTCTTTGTTGATCAAACCGAAAAACAGCGCGTTCAGCTTCAAGGTGGGCGCACAGATCCCGATCGAAGAGCAGGACAAAACCGCCCTGAAACTCGGGATCTGGCATAATTTCTGAACGCGCCTCCCCCTTTGTCCAAAGGAGAGGCGCACGGACTTAACGTCCGTCCATGCGGACCGTCGCCATCACACGTCCACGCACGGCACCCGGCCAGACGACCTGTATCTGGTCGCGATCCGGGCCCCGCGATGTGTCGACGTAGGGCATGTTGTATTGACGCACGTTGCTGGAATTGCGGATCGGCCCCAGCGCCACGATGCTGTCCACCTCGACCGCCTGTCCGCCAAAGGGCAGTCGGTTCGCGGCATCAATGACCCAGGCATCGGCTTCGGACGACTGGGTGAAATCAATCATCGCTGGGTTCGACGGCTGGATCGTGACCCCCAGATAGGAATTCCCCTCCATCATCACGTTCTTGCACCGGGTCATGTCCAGATCGGCAAAGGTGGTGTCCACGCGATCGACCCTGTCGATAAATCCGTTCAGGCTGCGATAGCGGTTGCCCGTGATCGACACCCCGTTCAGAAAATGCCCCGCGCCATGTGGCTTGACCACGATATAGCTGAACCAGGGGGCCACATCGCCGGACAGGAACATGTTGTCCGTGATGCTCAGCGCGCTGAACGAAAAGCCGGACGAGAACGCGGGGTTCGGGTCATGCTCGTTTGTCCATTCGATAAAGCAGTTGTCGATGTAATTGTTCGAAATCACGGTGCCGACGCTGTTGCTGGCCAGAATGATCCCCCCCGAACGGACGCCGTTGGCCACGCCGTCACCCTGGAAAAAGTGGTTGCCGGTAAAGATGTTGTTCGAACCGCCCAGCAGGCCGAAGTGGCGAAACCGCGTGGCGCGGTTGTTGCGGATCTTGGCATCGTTCTGGTTCACGTTGAACCCGATGGTGCGCCGCGCGGGCACATCCAGCGCATCCTCGGCGGACAGGAACTGGTTGCGGTCCAGTATCAATCCCTGACACCCGGTGCCGATGGATGTGATCCCCCGGTCTGCCGGACGGCTGATGAAGCAATCGCGCACATGGAAGGTGATCCCGCCCCGCGCCAGCATGATGCCGGAGCAGCGGTCGTTGCACTGCACCTCGATGTCGGCCATCACGAATTTGCTCAGCAGATTGAAGCCGCTGAAATCCATCAGGTATTTGAACCGCCGGAAGGTATAGTTCTGCCGACCTTCCGCATCGTAGAGCGGCTTGTTGAGGGTGATTTCCTGCCGGGCGAGGTTCTTGTCGCGGACGTAGACCTCGCGGCCCACACCTGTGCCTTCCACCAGCGACCCGATGGGAATGCTCGCCACGTTCGTCACCGCGGTCAACGTGCGCGCGTCACTGGCCGAATAGGTCGCGGCAGAGGTATAGACATCGGTGTTCCACGCCGAACTCGCCGCGGCTTCCAGTTGCCCGTTGCGGATGACACGCCGGGTGGCATAGGAATCCGTTCCCGGCACCGTCAGCTGCATGTCCAGCGGTTCGGTGATGTTGACCTTGCGACCGCCCAGATCCAGCGCCTCGTGGTCGGCATTGTTCAGCAGCGCCTGAAAGGCCTTCTTGAAGGCCAGTTCCTCGTCCTCGAAGGCCTCGATATAAGTCGGCAGGTCAAAGTTGCGCCGCAAGAGCAGAACGGCTGTCCCCGGCATCACGACCCGGCCCTCGAACTTGACCGGCGTGTCGATGGTGATGTCATTCTGCAACCGGAAGACGCCTGCCGGGACGAACACGGTACGCCCGTTCGCCGCCGCGTTCGCCGCCTCGAAAGCGGCTGTGTTGTCCGTCGTGCCGTTGCCGATGGCACCGTAATCCGTCACATCAACCGTCGAAATGATGTCGCGCAGGAACACCGACGTCACATCCTCGATCTGGATGTCATCGACACGGATGATCCCGCCGTTCGGCCCGACCAGATCAATGCCGAAATGGCCATAAACCGGCTCCGTCCCCCATACCAGATCAACACCGCCGCGCGAGCCGGTGCCCACAATCGCGCTGATCTCGACCACTTCGCCGTAGCTTTCCAAAGTGGTGAAGACCGAAAATTCGGGCAATCCATTGACGCGGCTGCCATTGCCCCGCGCCGGATAGCCGCCGATGCGCACCGACGGCAGGTTGCCGCTGATGGCCTTCACCCGCGCGGAAATGCGCAGGTAACATCCCGGCAACAAGGGCGTTTGCCCCATGTATCGCAGCTTTTGCGTGTTCTGGGTCTTGAGCAATTCCAGCGACCCGGCAAAGTCCTGATCCGCAGCGACAAAGAGGGCGTTGGTCGCGTTTTCATAGGTATCGGACCCCGGCGTGCCATCCCCGCTCGACCAGACATCCAGCCCGGCGGCGAAGGGTGTCGGCATCAGTACCACGCCATCTGTGATTGCTTTGTTCATCAAAATCCCTTTCTGCGAGAATGCACCGGCGCGGATGCCGCAACATTTCGTCTGATTGCCCAAACCCCGACAGGTGCCGGATTGAAGACAGGGAAATAAACGGGCGGTGTTAACCACGACTGACCCCAGCGCACGGTGGCCGGTGCAACAGGCCATCTGACCCCAATGCAAAAACCCGGCTGAAAAGCCGGGCTTTGTTCATCTGATCAGATTGGTTAGATGGTCAGGCCGTGGCCCCCGGAGCTTGCAGAATCTGCACCCCTCCGATCCGCCAACCGGCGTCGGTTTGTTGCATCCGGTAGAGCAGAAGATGGGTAAAACCCTTCTGATCGGTGATCTGCACCTTCTGCCACATGGATCCTTCGTACTCCTTCAACTCCAGATACTCCACCTCGGCGGGACGCCACACCATCGGGTAGCCCGTCGTCACCATGCGCTGAAAATTCTCGGGGCTTTGGAAAAGCTGCTGCAAGGTCGGTGTCGCAAAGGTAAAGGCCTGCGCGAAATCATCAGCCTTGAAGGCTTCCAGCTGACTGCTGATCGTGCCTTCAATCTCCGTCTGTTGCGCCGATGCACCCACCGTCAACATCACCGACAGGGCGAGACCGCCCAGCATTCCCACAACTGCTTTCCACATGATCGCTCTCCCGCGCTGCCTTGACCTATGGTAAGTCACGGCAGCGTCAGGGCAAGAGTTTCACGCCGCCAGAAGTTTTCCCGCCAGCGCATCGTCGATCAGGGCAACCGTTTCGTCCACGCCATAAAGTGCGATGAACCCGCCGAAACGCGGTCCCTGGCTGGCCCCCAGCAACACTTCATAAAGCGCCGTGAACCAATCGCGCAGCGGGTCGAAACGCTCCTTGCCGACGGCAAATACCATGCTTTGCAACGCCTCGGCGTCCAGACCGCCGTCCCATGCTTTGAGCTGCGCGCGCAGGTCTTCCAGCGCCTCCCGCTCCAGATCGCTGGGGGCACGGAACACCTTCTGCGGCTTCACGAAATCGTTGAAGTACCGCACCGCGTGACCAGCGGCGGCATCCATGCCGGGGTTCTTTTCCGCCGACGCATCCGGTGCATAGCGCTGAATGAAACCCCACAGTTGCGATTTGTCCTCTGCACTGGACACCGACGCGAGATTCAGCAGCATTGAAAACGGCACGACCATATCCGACGTGGGCACATCGCCCCCGTGAATATGCCAGACCGGATTGTTCATCCGCGCCTTGGCGTCCTGTGTCTCGTAGGCCCGCAGTTGCTGATGGTACTCGTCCACCGCCTTGGGGATCACGTCGAAATGCATCCGCTTGGCCGTCTTGGGCTTGAGGAACATGAAATAGGCCAGCGATTCCGTGCTGGCATAGGTCAGCCATTGGTCGATCGAAATGCCATTGCCTGACGACTTGGAAATCTTCTGACCGTTCTCGTCCAGAAACAGTTCATAGCTGAAATGGTTCGGCTTCTTGCCACCCAGAATCTCGCAAATCCGGTCGTAGATCGCGGTATTCGTCGCGTGTTCCTTGCCGTACATCTCGAAATCGACATCCAGCGCGGCCCAGCGCGCGCCGAAGTCCGGCTTCCACTGCAGCTTCACATTGCCGCCCGTCACCGGCAGCGTCCATTCCTTGCCGTCTTCGTCATCGAAGGTCACCGTGTGGTTCACCGGATCGACGTTCTTCATCGGCACATAAAGCACCCGACCCGTCTCGGGGTGGATCGGCAGGAAGATCGAATAGGTCTGTTGGCGTTCTTCGCGCAGCGATTTCAGCATCACCGCCATGACGTCGTCATAGCGTTCGCAGGCCAGCTTCAGGATCGCGTCGAACTGCCCGCTGCGGTAGAATTCCTTGGCGGAATAGAATTCGTACTCAAAGCCGAAGGTGTCGAGAAACCTGCGCAGCATCGCGTTGTTGTGATCGCCAAAGCTTTCGAACTCCCCGAAGGGGTCGGGCACGGAAGTCAGCGGCTTGTGCATGTGCTCGGCCAGCATCTCTTGCTGCGGCACGTTGCCCGGCACCTTGCGCATCCCGTCCAGATCGTCGGAAAAACAGATCAGCTTGGTCGGGATGTCCGAAATCTCCTCGAAGGCCCGCTTGATCATCGTCGTGCGCAGCACTTCGCCGAATGTCCCGATGTGCGGCAGTCCCGAGGGGCCATAGCCCGTCTCGAACAGCACGAAACCCTTTTCCGGCGGTGCCTTGGCATAGCGTTTGAGAACCGCGCGGGCTTCTTCAAAGGGCCAGGCTTTGCTGCTCATCGCGGCTTCGCGGGTCTCAGACATTGTGTTCATCCATATTCCGCCCGTGGTGCGCCCCATGCGCTCAGGCTGGCGTGTACCTATTGCGTCGCCTAGGGTGCGTCAATATTCTGCACCGCAACAACCTGTCCAAAGGATTGCCACCATGAACGATGCCCCCTCCCTATCGCTCAGCGCGCAGGACTGTCTTGTCGCTGTGATGGTGGCCGTGTCCGCCTCGGACGAAAACATCGGCACGGTGGAGTTGATCAAGATCCAGACGGCGGTGAACACCTTGCCGATCTTTGTCGCATACGACCTCGACCGCCTCAGCATCATCAGCAAGACGGTGCTCGACCTTTTCGAGCAGGAAGACGGGCTAGACGCGCTCTTTGGGCTGGTGCGCGAGGCCCTGCCCGAACGGCTGTGGGAAACCGCCTATGCGCTCGCCTGCGATGTGGCGGCTGCGGACGGCAGGCTGGACGATTCGGAGCTGCGTCTGCTCGAAGAAATCCGCTACGAGCTTGAGATCGACCGCCTGCACGCCGCCGCGATCGAGCGTGGCGCGCGGGCGCGCCACCTCAGCTAGGCTTTCGCGCGCCCGTACATCGCGTCCCAGCGTTCGATCAAAGCCTGCTGAACGCGCTTGGCCTTGCGGTTCCACACCTGCGCGCCGGGCGGACCTTCGCGTTCCGCGCGGCTGATCTTGGCCCTTTCGTCGGCGTCGGCGGTAAAGATGGCAAAGACCATTTCCCGGCCGTCCTGCGCGGTGATGTATCCCGCCAAGGTCGAGACGAAATTCAACGTGCCGGTCTTGGCGTCCACCTGGATCGGCTGATCCTGCACCGGACGCCCCTTGGCATCCCGAAAACCGAAGGTTTTCAGGATCTGCCGGAAATCACTGTCGCGCACGGCAAGCAGCCCCCGCGCCATATCAAGTGCGGTCAATTGCGATGCGTCACCCAGCCCAGAATGATCCACCAGCGCCGGCGCGGTCATGTTCAGCGCGTCCATCGCCCAACGGTTCATTTCGGCGGCAGAGGCGCGCAGGTCGCTGACCGCCCCCAGACGCTTTTGTGTCGCGGCAAGACCGACCATCTCGGCCGTGAGGTTGGTCGAAAAACGCAGCATGTCGCGCAGGATCGGGCGCAGGGTATCGCTTTGATGCCGCACAACAACTTCATGCCCCGGAAGTGCATCTATCCCTTCGGGTTTGCCCAGCCGGATACCATGCGCACCGGCCATCGTCGCGAAGACTTCACCGGCATAGAGACCCGGCTTGCGCACCGGCAGCCACCGTGCGCCACCACGCCCCAAGGCACCCTTGGCCACGGACCATTGATCGCGCCCGTTCTGGTCGCGGTAGGTGTAAAGCGGTGTCGCCCGATCCTCGATCCGCATGGCGGCGAAGGTCACGTCAGGCCGGTACTTTTCCGACCGCCCGTCCATCGTGACGGTGTAGTCGCCATTGCTTCTTTTCCACTCGAAGTGCACCCTGTTGAAGTTCAGGGCGACGCCGCTCACCGCCGGGTTGTATCCCACGTGGTCAGGCTGCGCCGGATCAATCTGCTGCATCACCGGCAAGCCATGTTCAAAGACTTTCAACCCGCCCTTGACCGATGTCACACCCGCCTCTTTCAACGCGCCCGCCATCTGCGCCATCGTGTCGGTATCGAGCGTCGGATCACCGCCGCCAATCAGCAGCAGATCGCCCTGAACCTCGCCGTTCTCGATCCCGCCGGTCGCGGCGATCTGTGTCTCGAAACGGTGCGCTTCACCCAGCGCATCCAGCGCGTACAGGGCCGTCACCGCCTTGGTGACACTTGCCGGCGGTGTTCCGGTCTGTTCGTTCACGCATTCCAGCCAATCGCCCGTCGCCGTATCCGCAAGGGCAAAAGCCACCTGGCCCGACAGCCCCTGCGCCCTGATGATCTCTTCTGCGGTGGGGATCGCCTTGATGTGAAAGTCCGGTGCCCGCAGCACGGGCCGCAGCGACGCGGTCGGCGGTTCGGCCAGGGCAGAGCGCGCAATTCCACCGAAGGCAACGGCGGAGCCCAGAAAGGCGCGGCGGGAAAATCGCTTGTTCATGGGTGGAGTTAAACCGCACAAGTCGGCGTTTCACAAGCGCTGCGCAATCACATTTTCATCGCCCTGACCGCATGCTAAGCGGCCCCATGCTTCGTGCCGTGCTGATCATGTTCGTGGCCATGTCGATGATCCCTGCCGGGGACAGCGCGGGCAAGCTGCTGACCACCACCCAAGGCGTCGCACCGGTCTTTGTCGCATGGTCACGCTTCGCACTCGGGGCGCTCATTGTCTTGCCCTTCCTGCCCGCGGGTGCGTGGTTGCTGTTGAAAGACTGGCGCATCTGGCTGCGCGCCGCGGTTCTGGCCTGCGGCATCACCTGCATCCAGACCGGCCTGCAGACTGCGGATGTGGCGACCGTCTTTGCCGCCTTCTTTGTCGGGCCGATGTTTTCCTACGTTCTTGCCGCGATTTTTCTGCGCGAACCCGTCACCTGGCTGCGCTCTGCGCTTATCCTGATCGGTTTCGGCGGCGTCGTCATGGTGGTGCAACCCGGCGGCGAGGTGGAACCCGGCGTGCTTTGGGCCGTCGCGGCGGGGCTGTTCTATGGGGCGTTTCTGACGATGTCGCGCTGGCTGTCCGGTGTCGGATCGCCAATCGCGCTGGTGTTCAGTCAATTGTCCCTCAGCGCGCTTTTCCTGCTGCCCTTCGGCCTGCTGAACCTGCCACTGCTCTCTGCACCCGTGACCACCCTGACCCTGACGTCAGCGCTGTTCTCCATGCTGGGGAATCTGCTGCTGCTTTATGCCTACCGGATCGCACCGGCCACGAAACTTGCCCCGCTGGTCTATTTCCAACTGATCGCGGCGGTGATCCTGGGCTGGACCGTCTTCGGCGCCTTGCCCGATGCCTGGACCTGGGCGGGCCTTGCGGTGATCGTTTCCGCCGGGCTTGCCTCAACCCGGCTACGCTGACCAATCCCCACGCGCCCGGATCGCGGTCGAAGAGGCGGTGCTCATCGGCACGTTCACGAAACACCACGCCGGTGCCTCGGCCCGCGCCAGCAGATGCCCGAACCGTCCCGGTATCCGGTAGGGCGCGTACAGCGCCGCCGCGCGGCTCATCCTGGCCGATATGCGCTGACCGGGCCGTGCCAGCACACCGATGGGCACGCTTTGCATGATCCCGCGCCAGTCCTGCCACAGGTGAAACTGCGCCATGTTGTCAGCACCCATCAGCCAGACGAAACCCACCTGCGGGTAAAGCGCCTGCAACCGCGCCACCGTCTGCGCGGTGTAGCGTGTGCCGATCCGCGCCTCGATATCCGTCACCTCGACCCGTGGATGCTGCATCACCTGCCGCGCCCGCGCCATCCTTTCGGCCAGTGGGGCAGGCCCGCGATGTTTCAACGGATTGCCCGGGCTGACCAGCCACCACACGCGGTCCAGCCCGAAGCGTTTCATCGCTTCGCGCGTGATGTGCGCGTGACCCTCGTGCGCGGGATCGAACGATCCGCCCAGAAGGCCGATTGTCTGACCCGGCGCCGCATATGGAAAGTGATGGCGCAAGACAAACGGCCCCCGAAGTGCTTCAGGGGCCGAAAGAAGGGGCTTCACAGCCCTTTGTCAACAATCAAGCCTACTTGTGCTTGGTAATCTCACCCGACCGCAGCCGCGCGACATAGCTGTTCAACTCTTTCTTCACGATCGGCATCAGCAGGTACAGCGCGATGATGTTCACGATCGCCATGGAGAAGAGCATCGCATCGGAGAAGTCGATCACCGGACCAAGGCTGGCTGCCGCGCCGATCACGATGAAGAGGCAGAAGATGATCTTGAAAATCAATTCCTTGGTCTTGCCTTCCCCAAACAGATAGGTCCACGCCTTCAACCCGTAGTAGGACCAGCTGATCATGGTCGAGAAGGCAAAAAGCACCACCGCCACCATCAGCAGGATCGGGAACCACGAGAACGCCTTGGCATAGGCGGCCGAGGTCAGGGCAACACCGCTGACGTCGCCTTCGGTCGCGATCCGGCCCGCTTCGGCGTTCCAGATGTAGAGACCTGTGTCCGGATCGACATTCATCACACCGCTGATGACGATCACGAGCGCCGTCATGGTGCAGATCACCACGGTGTCGATGAATGGCTCAAGCAGAGCGACATAGCCTTCGGTCACAGGCTCTTTGGTGCGCACGGCAGAGTGTGCGATGGCCGCAGACCCGATGCCCGCTTCGTTCGAGAACGCGGCGCGGCGGAAGCCCTGGATCAACGCACCGGTAAAGCCACCGACAACACCCAGACCGGTAAAGGCACCCATGAAGATTTGCCCGAAGGCCCAGCCGATCTGATCGAAGTTGATGAACAGGATCAGGATCGACACCAGAACATAGAAGACGCCCATGAACGGCACGACCTTTCTCCGTTACCCGCGCGATGGATTTCAGACCCCCCGCGATCACGGCGAAGGTCACGATTGCCAGGACGACCCCGGTGATCCATCCCGGATAATCCCCGACAACCCCTGCAATCTGCGCATGGGCCTGATTGGCCTGAAACATGTTTCCGCCGCCCAAGGCCCCAAGGATCGTGAAGACGGAGAACAGGACGGCCATGAAGCCCCCCAACGGCAAACCGCGCTCCTTGAAACCCTTGGTGATGTAATACATCGGGCCGCCGGAGACGCTGCCATCAGGATATTCATTGCGGTACTTCACACCCAAGGTACATTCGGTGAACTTGGTCGCCATCCCGAACAGACCGGCCACGACCATCCAGAAGGTGGCACCGGGCCCGCCGATGCTGACCGCAACGGCCACGCCCGCAATGTTGCCCAGACCGACGGTCCCGGACAGCGCGGTCGCGAGCGCCTGAAAGTGGCTGACCTCTCCCGCGTCGTCGGGATCGGAATAGTCGCCCTTGACCAGCCGGATCGAATGCATGAAGCCCTTGAACTGAATGGCACCGAAATAGACGGTAAAGACCAGGGCACCGACGACCAGCCAAAGAGCGATCCACGAGAACGTGGTCCCCGGCAGGGGCGCAAAGATGAAAGAGACATACCAACCGGTATAATCGGCGAAGATCGTGTTGATCCGCTGGTCGATACCCACGGTTTCCTGAGCGGCGGCGAGCCCCGGCAGGAAGGTTACGATCAGGGACAGCAGCGCTGTATAAAGTCTGGACATGAGTGAAACCTCCACTTCAGGGAATGATTGTCAGGGGCACGCTGGCACCGGCGGCAAGCCGTCCGGTGACACCGCCGAACACGCGTTCCTTCAGGCCGCGCACGCCGACCCGGCCCACGACGATCTGGCTCGCGTCGTGTTTCTTGGCGGTCGCGTCCAGAATATCGGCCACATCGCCGTGCTTGACGATGCCGATCACCTCAAGTCCTGCTTCCCTGGCTTCAGCGACGGCCGGATCCAGCACACGTTCATGCGCCAGCTTCAGCTCTTCTTCGCGCCGCTTGTGGCGTTCCTCGTTTTCCTCGGGCGTCTGAAAACTGAAAGGCGACCATTCGATCACATAGACGATGGCGACAGTGCAGTCCCCGATCCCCTTGGCCATCTGCTTGGCAAAGTCCAGCGCACGTCCGCCGGCCTCCGACCCGTCCAGACCCACGACGATAGTGTTTTTTGACATGAGTTTTTCCCCGTTGTCCCGCTGCGTCGCGCCGATTGTCAATGCAGGCCCGTTCGCAGCTTGGTTGCCCTGCCCAAAACGTGGCTTAACGCTACGGCAGGATGTTGAAAGTCTAGCAGTGAAGACTCTGTAATTCTAACTGTTCTGATCGCAAGTTGCAGTCAGATTGACCTAATTTTCGTGGATTCTCAGCACAATCGGTCATTCGCATCAGGGAATCGCGGTTCCCGCCAGGGGGGTGACCGCGTCGCCGAGGGCAATCTCTCCGGGCTGCCGGACCTCTGCGCACCAGCCGCCGTGTCCTCGCATCGCCGAGTATCCACCCGGCCCAAGGGCCGTCTCCATCCGGCTGCAGGGGGCGCATATCCCGGTAATGCGCAGGACCGCGCCGCCCAGACGAACCTCACGCCCCTTGAGTGCATTCAGATTGAGACCGGACACCAGGATGTTGCGCCGCAGCGTCGCGGCATCGACCGCGCCCTGCCCCAGCATCGCACCGATGGCATTCAGATGCTCTGCCTGCATCAGTGTCACCGCGCGTTTGCCCGGTCGGCCATGATCGCCCTCAAGCCCTTCAAGGGTCACCACGGCGCGCGCGGCGGCAAGGGGCACCGCCAACCGCGCCTCCCTCAGATAGATCGCCTCGATCCGGCCCGGCTGCGCGAAGCGCGCAATCATCTCCGCAAAGGCGCTCATCTTTGTGATTGCAGGGGTTGCAGCGCGTCCGCGGTCACAGCGCACCTTCCCCATGTCTGCGTTGATCTTGTCTCATCCCCGCGATATTGCGGTCCTCGACCTCATTTGACCAGACAGGAATCCTCCCATGGCGGCCTATCAATACGTGTACCACATGTCCGGCGTCTCCAAGACATATCCCGGCGGCAAGAAAACCTTTGAAAACATCCACCTGAATTTCCTGCCCGGCGTAAAGATCGGTGTCGTCGGCGTGAACGGCGCCGGTAAGTCAACGCTGCTGAAAATCATGGCCGGGCTGGACAAGGATTTCAGCGGCGAGGCATGGGCTGCCGAAGGTGCCAAGGTCGGCTATCTGCCGCAGGAGCCAAAGCTTGATCCCGATCTGACCGTGCGCGAAAACGTCATGCTTGGCGTGGCCGAGAAGAAGGCGATCCTTGACCGTTACAACGAACTCGCCATGAACTACTCGGACGAAACTGCCGACGAGATGGCGCGGCTGCAGGACGACATCGACGCGCAGAATCTCTGGGATCTCGACAGCCAGATCGACGTGTCGATGGAGGCGCTGCGCTGCCCGCCCGATGACGCCGATGTTACGTCCCTCTCGGGTGGTGAGGCCCGCCGTGTCGCGCTGTGCAAGCTCCTGCTCGAAGCGCCCGACATGCTGCTGCTTGACGAACCGACCAACCACCTCGACGCCGAAACCATCGCCTGGCTGCAGCAGCATCTGATGGACTACAAGGGCACGATCCTGATCGTCACCCACGACCGTTATTTCCTCGATGACATCACCAGCTGGATTCTCGAGCTCGACCGCGGCAAGGGCGTCCCTTACGAGGGCAATTACTCCGACTGGCTGGAACAGAAAGCGAAACGGCTTGAACAGGAAAGCCGCGAGGACAAGTCCAAGCAGAAGACGCTGGAACGAGAACTCGAATGGATGCGGCAGGGGGCCAAGGCCCGTCAGGCGAAATCCAAGGCCCGTATCAACGCCTACAACGAGATGGCCGAACAGCTCCGAGCGCGAGAAGCTTTCCCGTGCCCAGATCGTCATCCCCAACGGCCCGCGTCTTGGCAACAAGGTGATCGAGGTCGAGGGTCTGAAAAAGGCCATGGGCGACAAGCTTCTGGTCGAAGACCTCAGCTTTTCGCTGCCGCCGGGTGGTATCGTCGGCGTCATCGGTCCCAACGGCGCGGGTAAATCGACGCTGTTCAAGATGCTGACCGGACAGGAAAAACCCGACGCTGGTTCCATCGAGTACGGCGATACGGTTGATTTGAGTTATGTCGATCAGTCCCGCGACGACCTGCAACACGACGACACCGTCTGGCAGGCGATCACGGGGGGCGCCGAACTGATCAAACTCGGCGACGCCGAGGTCAATTCCCGCGCCTATTGTTCGTCCTTCAACTTCAAGGGGGGCGACCAGCAGAAAAAGGTCGGCCTGCTGTCGGGCGGTGAACGCAACCGCGTCCACATGGCGCGTCTGCTGAAAGAGGGCGGCAACGTCCTGCTGCTTGACGAACCGACCAACGATCTGGACGTGGAAACCCTGCGCGCTCTGGAAGACGCGCTGGTCGATTTTGCCGGCTGCGCCGTGGTCATCTCGCACGACCGTTTCTTCCTCGACCGGATCTGCACGCATATCCTTGCCTTCGAGGGCGAAGCCCATGTGGAATGGTTCGAGGGGAACTTCGAGGACTACGAAGAGGACAAGAAGCGGCGTCTGGGGGCCGATGCGATGGAACCCAAGCGGCTGAAGCACAAGAAGTTCGTCCGCTGATCCGTTTTCGACCTGAATATTGACGTGTGGGTCAGAACCGGCTTTCGGGCGGGTTTTGACCCATCGTCTTCAATACGCCATGAGCAATGCGCGCGCTGGTATTTCTCCTGCGGTAAATTACCTCTTTCGGGAACGTAAAACGGAAACCCGCCGCAGTGCACCTCTTTCGTACCCTCAGATCACACGTCGAAGTCACCACCTTGGCCATCCTGCTCTTCGTGGCGGGGGTGGTCTGGGCCTTCGTGGCCATCGCATCGGAAATGATCGAAGGAGACCTTTCGGCCTTCGATGAAACTGTCCTGCTTGCCCTGCGCAATCCGGCCGACCTGTCGGACCCGATTGGCCCGCGCGCGCTGGAAATCGCGATGCGTGATCTTACGGCATTGGGCGGCGTGACTGTGCTGACCATTCTGACAGTGTCGGTCATCCTCCTGCTGCTTTTGCGGCGGGAAAAGGGGGCCGCTGCAGTCGTCGCCGTCGCGGTGATCGGCGGACAGGTGATTTCGCATCTTGCCAAGCTGGGGTTCGACCGGCCCCGCCCCGATCTGGTGCCCCATGGCGTCGACGTCGCGACCGCGTCTTTCCCCTCAGGCCATTCGATGATGGCGGCCGTGACCTATCTGACCCTCGCGGTGATGCTCTCCCGGCTTGAGCAACGGCGCAGCGTCAAGGCCTTCTATTTGTCCCTGGCGGTATTTCTCACACTCGTTGTGGGCATCAGCCGCGTGTATCTTGGGGTCCATTGGCCGTCAGACGTGTTGGCGGGCTGGGCGGCAGGTGCGGCATGGGCACTGGCGTGGTCTTTGGCGGCGCAGAGGTTGGCACGTCGGGGCGACATCTGAGTTAAGCATTGGGACTGCGCTCGAGATCAATCGCCTTCCACATTAGCCTTCTTCCTGAAACGCGCAAAAAGCCGTTCCTCTCCTGCCTCGACAACGCAATCCCGGCTCCCGTCGCGGCACCTGGAATACCGGCGCAGCGTGTCACTGGCAGACAGGCCGGACCAGAGCTTTTGATCACTCAGCAGCGCGTATTCCAGAACCGGCACTTCCAAACGATCACGGCCCGCCCCGTCCCAAAGCCGCTGCAAAGCACCGTTCATGGCAATCATCATCGAAACATGATCCAGCCTCGATCGTGTCATCACCACCCCCAGAAACCGACCGTTTCCAACATAGGCAACCCGCGCCTGGACAGCCTCTGCCGCCGACTGCACCGCAGAACCGACCTGTTCCAAATGCCTGCGAAAGCTGAATCCGCTTCCTGTTTCGTGGATCGTCTGCAGCCCATGGACCTCGATCTGAAAAAGCGTCATCGCATAAACGCCTGCCGGCATCCGCAAAAGCTCGATTTCGACTGCCGACAGATCGGTCATGCCCTCGACATCCAGCGCGACGGCCTCATCGAACCGCACCTTGGTCCGCTGCGCCAGATCGCTCAGCTGGTGCTGCGCCATGCGTTCGCGGCAAAGGCTGTCGTTCAACATCTGCGCGGTATTGATCCGCGCACCCAACTCGATCCCCTCGAGCGGTTTGCAGATGAAGTCCGTCGCACCGGCGACGAAGGCGCGGCCCATCAGATCAGGCGCCCTGCTGGCGGTGATCATCAGGATGGGTGTCGTGCGATGGTCCTGCATTTCGCGCAGCATTTTACAAAGATCAATTCCGTCGACCCCCGGCAGGATCACATCCAGCAAGAAGCAGTCGAACGGTGCCTCATCCTTCACCATCCTCAGCGCCTCTTCGGCGGAGGTGCAGCAGTGCAGGTCATGGTCCGCTGCCAGACAGCCTTGCAAAAGGCCCAGGATCACCGGATCGTCGTCAACAGCCAGAATGCGCATCGCTCTTCCTTTTCGCCACAGGTCAGGCGGATTCCACTTCCGACCTGCCCTTTGATCCATGATCGCGACAGCGCCGGTCAGGAATGCGGCGAACTCGGTACATTTTGCAGGCGCGGGTGGAATTGGCCGTTATCTGGTTGGCTGATGCACAGCCACAAGTCCCGGCGGCGGCAAATTGCCGGATTTTCAGCACGGCAAGGCGACACTTGAACGAATCTCTGCAAAGTGCCATATGTGACCCTGCAGACGTTATTCGACCTCGACCCACTGTCTCCCTAATACGGCGCCACGGACGACACTAGACCGACCACGCCAAGCCATCGCACTCCGCGGATGGCACTACTTAGGAGACATGACATGGCCACAGGTACAGTCAAATGGTTCAACACAACTAAAGGCTTCGGCTTTATCGCACCAGACGGCGGCAGCAAGGACGTTTTCGTCCACATTTCTGCTGTCGAGCGCGCAGGCCTTACAGGTCTGGCCGACAACCAGAAAGTGACGTTCGACATCGAAGCAGGCCGTGATGGCCGCGAGTCGGCAACGAATATCGCTCTGGCGTAAGCCTTTCGGGCAACAATCCGCCCGGAACACGAGAATTTGACCGACCCATCCGCAACGGTGGGTCGGTTTTTGTTTGCCCAGGGTTGATAATGAGCGCTTTTTTGCGACATTAGATCATCTGCAATGCCAAATTATGGAGCATCCTCATGCACCGCCGCACATTTCTGGCCAGTACACTGGCTGCCGCTGCCCTGCCGCACCTGTCGTCTGCCAGCACCGCCGCCTACGATCCGACCCCTCAGGAGGTCGCGATCAAATCAAGCTATCAGCCCGGTCAGTTGCTGGTCCTGCCGCGCAGCCATTACCTGTATTTCGTGACAGCCCCCGGCAAGGCGATGCGCTACGGCGTCGGTGTCGGCAAGGCGGGTCTCGAATTTCAGGGCACCGCCACCATCGCGGTGAAAAAGGAATGGCCAACCTGGCGTCCAACGGACGAAATGATCGAACGCGAGCCGCAGACCTACAAGCGTTTCATCGGCAACACCGAAGCCCAGCCCGGTGGCCCCGGCAATCCGCTTGGCGCGCGTGCGCTCTATCTTTTCCAGAACGGCAGGGACACGTTCTTCCGCATCCACGGCACGACCCAGCCGAACACCATCGGTCGGTCGGTCTCGAACGGTTGTATCCGCATGATCAACGAACATGTCATCGACCTTTACAACCGCGTGCCTGTCGGGACGACTGTTACCGTTCTTTGACCATTATCAGTCTTAACGTTTAAAAGCCGCCCCTTGGGGCGGCTTTTTCGTCGATCTTGGTGTAATCTTCCGCATTGAGGCTGGACGCATTGAGGCTGAGGTGGCATTGGCGTGGAAAGCAGCGGGATCAAGTTTCTCGGTGATGGCGAATGGCCGGCCTGCAACGACGGGCGTCTGAAAGGATGGCTGCCCCGCGGCACCCGCTCGGAAAAACCGTGCGCGCCATATAGCACCACGGGCGGATGTTCTGGAAACCATTGACAGACTCTCTCATGCGCGCAACGGGATCGAGGCGAAGGTGCGTCGCCTGAAAGCCGTCGGGGAGCGCATCATGGCACGAGATCCCTACCGTCAGACCGCCGAGTTCCACATCCGCTTCGCTTTCCCGAACCGCTTGAACGCCGTCGGCCCCGCTGAGACCTTCCGGGTCGCCTGACTTCAGCGGGGTAAAGGGCAATCACGGCTCAAACCTAAACAATGCAATAATGCCGCTCAGAACCCTTTGTTCCAAGCGCCAAACGTAAAAAGGGCCGGCCAAAAGCCGACCCTCTCAGAACCGCAAGTCGATTAACTCAGTTCAGCGCCTTATCCGTGATCGCGGAGGTCCAGGCACCCTCTGGCTGCTTGGAGATCACCGGGTCGGAACCGCCCGCCAACAGTGTATCCACCGTCCGCTGAAAGTCCGCCTCATCCAGCGCTCCGTCAGAGCCCGCCGTCAGTTTGGCGATCTCGCCCATCATCCGGACCTGCGCCGCCTCGGACTGGGCACCGGTCTCGTCGTTGTCCAGCACGATGCTCGGCCGCTTCCTCAGGGTTCTCCTCGGCGTATTTCCACCCTTTCATGGAGGCGCGGACAAAACGCACCATCTTGTCCTCGAAGACCGGATCGGCAAGGTTTTCTTCCAGCACATAGATGCCGTCTTCCAGCGTCGCGACACCCTGCTCTTCGTACTTGAACGTCACCAGCTCATCAGGGCTCACACCCGCGTCCAGCACCTGACCGTATTCGTTGTAGGTCATGGTGGAAATGCAATCCGCCTCGCGGTTCAGCAGCGGATCGACGTTGAAGCCCTGCTTCAGCACGGTCACGCCATCCTCCCCGCCATCGGTGGAAATGCCCGCCTGAGACATCCAGGACAGGAAAGGATATTCGTTGCCGAAGAACCAGACGCCGATGGTCTTGCCCTTGAAGTCCTCGACCGAGGTGATCCCGGTGTCCTTCCAGCAGGTCAGCATCAGACCGGAGGTCTTGAATGGCTGCGCAATGTTCACCACCGGCAAACCCTTTTCCCGTGCGGCAAGCGCGGATGGCATCCAGTTCAGCATGGCATCCGCACCGCCACCCGCCAGCACCTGAGGCGGCGCGATGTCGGGACCGCCGGCCAGGATGGTCACGTCCAGCCCTTCTTCCTCGTAGAACCCCTTGTCCTTGGCCACATAGTATCCCGCAAACTGCGCCTGCGTGACCCACTGCAACTGCAGCGTCACCGTATTGGCATGGCCATCCGCAAACACCGGCGCTGTGCCCATGCCCGCGGCAAATGCCGCCGCCATCATCATTTTCTTCATCATCTTGTCGTCTCCCCTTTGGTTATCATGCGCCCCGCTTCGCGAGGTCTTGGTCATCTCTGCGATGGATGCCAGAAGGTCACCCGTTTCTCGATCAGCACCATCAGCCCATAGAACGCGCTGCCCGCGATCGCTGCAATCACAATCTCGGCCCAGACCATGTCAAGCGCAAGCTGGCCAAAGCTGGTCGAGATGCGAAAGCCCATGCCCACGGTGGGAGAGCCGAAAAATTCAGCAACGATCGCCCCGATCAGCGCCAGCGTGGTGGCAATCTTCAACCCGTTGAAGACAAACGGCATCGCGGCAGGAAGGCGCAGTTTCAGCAGTGTCGGCCAATATCCGGCCCCATAGGTCCGCATCAGGTCACGCTGCATCGCGCCCGTGTCCCGCAGGCCCGCAACCGTGTTCACGAGGATGGGAAAGAACACCATCACCGCCACCACGGCGGCCTTGCTTTCCCAGTCACTGCCGAACCATTTCACAAAGATCGGGGCGATCCCGACGATCGGCAAGGCGGCCATGAAACTGCCGACCGGCAGGATCCCCCGCGTCAGGAAATCCGACCTGTCCGCCAGCACCGCCACACCGAAGGCCGACAGCCCGCCGATCACATATCCGGTCATCGCGCCCTTGATGATCGTCTGCTGGAAATCCGCCCAAAGGCGCGGTCCCTCGCCGATCAACCTTTCCCAGATCGCGAGAGGCGCGGGCAGGATCACGGGGTTCACCTCGAAGCCGCGCACCAAAAGTTCCCAGACGATCAGGACCGTCACCCCAAAGATCACCGGCACCAGCACCCGAATGCCGAGACTGTCCGAGGTGCCACCATTGGAAAGGCGCACGTTGATCCACCAGCCCAGTACCCAGATCACGATGGCTGTCAAAACCCAGATCATGCCGCAGCCATCCCCATCCGCCGCAGCGTGATCCGCTCGATCAGACTGAACAGCCCCACCAGCGCCGCCGCCGTCAAGGCCGCAGCAAAAAGAGCGGCCCAACTGACCAGGGGTTGCCCGTATTGATCCCCCACCAGCATCCGCGCCCCGAACCCCGCCTTGGCCCCCGTCGGCAGTTCGGCCACGATGGTCCCGATCAGCGACGCGGAAATCCCGATCTTGAGCGAGGCAAAAAGATAGGGCACCGAGGCAGGCAACCGCAGCGCCCAGAACCCCTGCGCCGACGACGCATGATAGGTCCGCAGCAGGTCCAGCTGCATCGCCTCGGGGGCCCGCAACCCCTTCACCATGCCGACAACGACCGGAAAGAACGACAGATAGGCCGCAATCAGCGATTTCGGAAACAGCCCCTGTATCCCCATCGACCCCAGCACGACAATCACCATCGGGGCCAGCGCCAGAATGGGGATCGTCTGGCTGATGATCGCCCAGGGCATGACCGACCGGTCCATGACCCGGCTGTAGACGATGCCCACCGCCAACACGATCCCCAGCCCCGTCCCGA
This sequence comes from uncultured Alphaproteobacteria bacterium, assembly GCA_963799505.1. GTDB lineage: Bacteria > Pseudomonadota > Alphaproteobacteria > Rhodobacterales > Rhodobacteraceae > Sulfitobacter. Next base: position 114,302 of record CAWCXM010000016.1, on the reverse strand, counting down.
TCACGAACCCCAGCAGGGTCGGCGCCAGCGTCACCCAGCCATGATAGACCAGTGACCGCTTCGAGGTGATCTTCTTGTCGAAGATCGTGTCGTACATCTCACCCGCAACCTGCTGTGGACTGGGCAGGTTCGGCCGCACGAACCCATAGGTCAGCGGAATCAGATGACTGTTGCGCAGCGCCAGTCCCAATCCGCTCACCTCCTGCCGGGCGGCAGGGACATCGGGCGTCACGCTCATCCCGTCGCGCTGCGCCTGATCCGCGACCAGATGCATGTTCATCGGCACCACGGCCAGCAGCCAAAGCGCCAGTATCGCCCCGATCACGCTCAGCACCGGCAGCAGAGATTTCACAACACGCCCCCCAGCTTCATCTTTCCCTTACAACTCACTGCCGCCCTATCCACGGACACTGCCCTCAGTCATCCAGATGCCCCGCCCGCAACCCTTCGCGCACCCGGTGCGCGATCTCCAGAAACTCGGGGCTGTCGCGAATGTCGAGCGGGCGTTCCTTCGGCAAAGGGCTTTCGATCACATCGGTGATCCGTCCCGGCCGGGGCGACATCACCACGATCTTCGTGCTCAGATAGACCGCCTCGGGGATGGAGTGGGTCACAAAGGCAATCGTCTTCTCCGTCCGCGCCCAGAGCTTCAAAAGCTGCTCGTTGAGATGATCCCGCACGATCTCGTCCAGCGCACCGAACGGCTCGTCCATCAGCAGGATATCCGCATCAAACGACAGCGCCCGCGCAATACTCGCGCGCTGCTGCATCCCGCCCGACAACTGCCATGGAAACTTCCGCTCGAACCCGGCCAGATCCACCAGGTCCAGCACCCGCTTCACGCGCTCCGCCTGCTCCGCCTTGGAAATCCCCATGATCTCCAGCGGCAGCCGGATGTTCCCGCCAATCGTCCGCCAGGGATAAAGCCCCGCCGCCTGGAACACATAGCCATAAGCCCGGGCCTTCCGCGCTTCCTCGGGGCTCACACCGTTCACCGTCACCGTACCGCCGGTCGGCTGCTCAAGATCCGCCATGACCCGCAGAAACGTCGTCTTGCCACAGCCCGACGGGCCGATGAAAGACACGAAATCCCCTGCCTCGATCTCAAGGCTCACATCCTTGAGCGCATGGATCGGGCCGTCGTTCGTCTGGAAGTCAGGTCCAGACCCTGCGCCGAAATAACAGATGTCGCGCCCCGGACCTGATCCGGGGCCTCCGCCAAACTTGCCGCCATCAAATCCCCGCCGGAATATTCAACGGATCCCGCTTGATCATCTTCGGGCTGGTCAGCGCCTTCCACTTACTCAACGCCACATTCGCACTCGGAAACGCGGGCCGCGGAATGAACTTCCCCCGCCCCGGTTGTGGCTGCGAATTCTGCCCCCAGGACCAGATCACATCGCCCCGGCTCAGGGTGTACCGCGCATTCGCCGTCACCTCGAACCCCTCGAACACGTTGTAGTCCAGAATTGAATGGTGCGTGGCAGGCGAAATCGTCTTGGTGATCTTCGGATCCCACACCACGATATCCGCGTCCGCCCCTTCGACAATCGCCCCCTTGCGCGGATAGATGTTCAGGATCTTCGCCACATTGGTCGAGGTCGCCGCGACAAATTCGTTCGGCGTCAACCGCCCCGTCTCGACCCCTTCGGTCCAGAGGACCGACAAGCGCTCCTCCAACCCGTTCGACCCATTCGGAATGATCCGGAAATCATTGCGCCCGGCGCGCTTCTGTTCGGTGTTGAAGGCCGCATGATCCGTCGCCACCACCTGCAGCGAACCCGCCTGCAACCCGGCCCACAGACTGTCCTGATGGTCCTTCGACCGGAACGGCGGCGACATCACCCGCCGCGCGGCGTGATCCCAATCCTTGTTGAAATACTCGCTCTCATCCAATGTCAAAAACTGGATCAGCGGCTCGCCATACACCCGCATCCCCTTCTGGCGCGCCCGCCGGATCGCCTCATGGGTCTGCTCACAGGATACATGAACGATGTACAAAGGCACGCCCGCCGTATCCGCAATCGTGATCGCCCGGTTCGCCGCTTCCCCTTCCAACTCGGGCGGGCGCGAATAGGCATGTCCCTCCGGCCCGGTGATCCCCTCGTTGAAATACTTCTCCTGCAACTCCGCCACCAGATCGCCGTTCTCCGCATGTACCATCGGCAAGGCACCCAATTCCGCACAGCGCTTGAAGGACGCGAACATCTCGTCGTCCTCGATCATCAGCGCCCCCTTGTAAGCCATGAAATGCTTGAAGGAATTGACGCCCATCTCCACGGCATCCTTCATCTCGTTGAACACAGTCTCGTCCCAGCCGGTGATCGCCATGTGATAGCCGACGTCGGAACAGATCTGCGGCGCCGACTTCCGATGCCATTCATTGATGGCATTCTTGATGCTGCCATCCGCCCCCGGCAGACAGAAATCCACCACCATCGTCGTCCCGCCACAGGCCGCCGCCCATGTGCCCGTCTCAAAGGTTTCAGCCGCCGTCGTCCCCATGAACGGCATCTCAAGATGCGTATGCGGGTCAATCCCGCCGGGGATCACATAGGCACCTTCGGCATCGATGTATTCGTCGCCCTTCAGGTCTTCGCCGATCTGCACGATCTTCTCGCCCTCGATCAGCACATCCGCCTTCCAGGTCCGGTCCGCCGTACAAACCTGCCCGCCCTTGATCACCTTGCTCATGCGTTCTCTCCCAACTTCATCTTTCCACTACAACTTCCGGGGGTCCGGGGGCAGCGCCCCCGCATGTCACACCGACCCGAAACAGCCCAACGCTGGCCCATGCACGCCAATATCCAAGGGCCCGAAATCACTCTCCACGCAAAGCGAAAAATACCCCGCCGTGGGCAGATAGACGACCCGGTACGTCCCGTCCCCGCGCGACACCGACCAGCAGCGCTGCGTGATCCCCCCGGAAAAATTCACTTCGACCTCGCGGGGCGGACGCCGGGTTTCCTCAAACGCACGCGCTGTGCGCCGCGTGACCTGATCGCCTGTGGCCAGCGCCTCGGCGATCTCGGCCTCGATCAGCGCATCAATACGCTGGCCAATGGAAAGCTCCGGCTCGATCATGCGCACCACCGCCGCGTCCCGGACCTGATCCGGGACCTCGACGGCAACCTCAATGCGGCACGTCTCCTATCACATCGCGCCATTGCGGATTGACCGCCATGATCAATTCGTTCTTCCAGACCCGCCGCCACCGCTTGATCCGCCGCTCGCGCAACAGGGAGGCCTCGAAATTCTCGTGCGCCTCGAACCAGACCAGCCGGTCGATCTTGTACTTCGCGGTGTGAATGCCGCCTTTCCCAGACCGATGCTGGTGGACCCGCGTCAACAGATCGGACGTGCGTCCGACATAAAGCGCGCCACCCGGGCGCGAGGCCATGATGTAGACGAAATGAGCCATCGCCTGAACCTGCGCACACATCGTTAACAAAAGGTGAAACCGCCACGCCCCGGCCTTGAGCCGGGGCCTCTCGGCCAATCACGAGGTCCCGGATCAAGTCCGGGACGTGAAAGTCAGCTCCCGGCCTCACGCCACAACCTCCGCCGTCTCCACGACCGCGTGCAGCAACACATCCGCACCCGCCATCGCCCAGTCCCTGGTGATCTCTTCCGCCTCGTTATGCGACAGACCGTCGACACAGGGGCACATCACCATCGCCGTCGGCGCCACCCGGTTGATCCAGCAGGCATCATGCCCCGCACCGGAAATCAGGTTCATGTGAGAATAGCCCAACCGTTCCGCCGCGTCGCGCAGGGCCGTCACGCACCCCTCGTCGAATGTCACGGGATCGAAGCCGCCGACCTTCTCGAAAGCAATCTCCAACCCCATGTCGTCGGCGATCTTTTGCCCCTCGACGCGCAGCCGCGCCTCCATGTCCTCGATCACGCTCAGCTCGGGCGACCGGAAATCGACCGTAAAGACCACCCTGCCCGGGATCACGTTGCGCGAATTGGGGTAGACGTCGATATGGCCCGCCGCACCCACCGCGTGGGGCGCATGGCTCCAGGCGATCTCCTCGACCTTTTCCAGTATCCGCGCCATGCCGAGCCCCGCATTCCTGCGCAGCGGCATCGGTGTGGACCCGGTATGGGCATCCTTGCCGGTCACCGTCACCTGCGTCCAGGACAACCCCTGCCCATGGGTGACGATACCGATGTCCTTGCCCTCGGCCTCCAGGATCGGCCCCTGCTCGATGTGCAATTCGAAAAAGGCGTGCATCTTCCGCGCGCCGACTTCTTCGTCGCCCCGCCAGCCGATGCGCTTCAACTCATCGCCAAAGGATTTTCCCTGCGCATCCTTGATGCCATAGGCCCACTCCTGCGTGTGTATCCCCGCAAAAACCCCCGACGACAGCATCGCAGGCGCATACCGCGTGCCTTCCTCGTTGGTGAAGTTCGTCACCACAATCGGGTGCCTGGTCTTGATGCCCAGATCATTGAGCGTGCGGATGATCTCCAGTCCGCCCAACACACCCAGTACCCCGTCATACTTGCCCCCCGTGGGCTGCGTATCCAGGTGCGATCCTACATAAACAGGCAGCGCATCCGCATCCGTCCCCTCGCGGCGGGCGAACATGTTGCCCATCTGGTCCAGCCCCATGCTGCACCCGGCCTCTTCGCACCACCTTTGAAACAGGGCACGGCCTTCGGCATCCTCATCGGTCAGTGTCTGGCGGTTGTTGCCGCCCGCCACGCCGGGGCCGATCCTGGCCATCTCCATCAGGCTGTCCCACAAGCGATCCGGGTTGATCTTCAGGTTCTCTCCGGGTGCGGGCATGGGCGGGCTCCTCTGGCAGGGGTCGTAATGCAAATTTTTACCATTTGGTAAAGCCACGATTGCGGTTAGGCTGGTCACTGTCAAGAACTGGTTTTATGACGCACCTGGGGGCCAGCCGTCCCTGCCTGCAAATCGGGCAACCCACCGGAGAAACGCGTGTCTGACGCACCTGTCAAAAAGCCAAGCCGCATCCAGAAGCGCAACCGCCGCACGATCCTCGATGCCGCCCTTGAGGTCTTCTCACGCCAGGGGTTCCGCGGCGCGACGCTTGACCAGATCGCGGCAGAGGCTGGTCTGAGCAAGCCCAATATCCTCTATTATTTCGACGGCAAGGAAGACATCCATGTCACCCTGCTCAGCCAGTTGATGGACACCTGGCTCGATCCACTGGCCGAGATGAACGCGACCGGTGATCCCGCGACCGAGATCCTTTCCTATGTGCAGCGCAAGCTGGACATGGCGCGTGATCTGCCCCGCGAGAGCCGTCTTTTTGCCGGTGAAATCCTGCAAGGCGCGCCGCGCATGCGCCCCGAACTCGAAGACCACCTGAAACCGCTCTTCGACGAGAAATGCGCGCTGATTTCCGACTGGATCCGGCAGGGCAGGCTGCCCCCGCTCAATCCGCAGCACCTGATCTTTTCGATCTGGGCCACCACCCAGCATTACGCCGATTTCGAAACCCAGGTCGACGTGCTGCTGGGGGATACGCAGGATGCCCATGCGCAGGCATCGGCCCATCTGCAGGCGATGTTCGGTGCCTTGCTGAAACAACGCTGAAACCAGCGGTTAACCCTGACCCTCAAAAGCCGCAGGATATTCATCTTTGTTTTACCGACGGGGATTAAGCCAGATGAGGGTGGCGGGCTCCTGATGACTGAATGGAGCAGAGATGAGTATTTTATTGCTGACGAACCCTTTCGCACCGCAACAACCACCGCCGACATCCGGCGCACCGGGTCCGGCGGGCGTGGACGCACCCGCCCCTACGGCCGCGGGGCCGGCGGCGGTTCAACCCTCCGCCCGCAGCGGGGCGCAGAACAACAGCGGGTCTTCGACTTCCTATTCCGGCTCGGGTGCCGGCGCGGGCGGATCGGCGGCGCAACAGCGGCTCGGCCCGTCGTCCAGACTGGTCAGCCCGACGGATGCGGCACCGGCGTCGATTGTCTCGGCTCAGGTGGCAACTCAGGCCCCGATGGACGACAGCACCGCGTCGCAGACCGGCTTGCCCTCCGGACGCCGCGACAGCGCCCCGATCGACGGGTGGAAACAGCCCGCCGACGTAACTGAATTCCGCAGGTCCGAGACAGCGCGGGAACTCCCTGATCCCTTGCCCACGTCACCCTTTCTCAAGCGGAACGAAAACGCGGCCTGATCCTACTCCGCGGCCGTCGCTCCTGGGTTGTTCGGATGCGTTGTCCAGTTGGCATAGTCCGGCTGGACAACCTTCCCGGTCCGAGGGTCGGTCGAACCCGGTGCCATCGCCTCCATCGTGATGCAATCCTCTACCGGACAGACGTTCACACAGAGGTTGCAGGCCACGCATTCGTCGTCGATCACCCTGAAAACCCGATCCGGCGACATCGCAATCGCCTGATGACTGGTATCCTCGCAAGCGGCAAAGCAGCGCCCGCATGAGATGCACAGGTCCTGATTGATCACGGCCTTGGCCACATAGTTCAGGTTGAGGTACTGCCAGTCCGTCACGTTCGGCACCGCTGCACCCCGGAAATCGTCGATGCTCTTGTGGCCCTTCTCGTCCATCCATTCCGACAATCCGCTGATCATCTCCTGCACGATCTTGAAACCATAGGTCATCGCGGCGGTGCAGACCTGCACGTTGCCGCAGCCCAGCGTGATGTACTCCGCCGCATCGCGCCAGGTGGTGATCCCGCCGATCCCGGAAATCGGCAGGCCGTGTGTCTCGGGGTTGCGCGCGATTTCGGACACCATCGACATGGCGATCGGCTTGACCGCCGGGCCGCAATAGCCGCCATGCGACCCCTTGCCGTCAATCGACGGTTCCGGCGACATGGTATCCAGATTCACGGACGTGATCGAATTGATCGTGTTGATCAGGCTGACCGCATCCGCGCCGCCCCGTCTGGCCGCTTCGGCAGGTTTGCGAATGTCGGTGATGTTGGGCGTCAGCTTCACGATCACGGGTCTGGAGTAATATTGCTTGCACCAGCGCGTGACCATTTCGATGTATTCCGGCACCTGCCCCACGGCAGCGCCCATCCCCCGTTCGGACATGCCGTGCGGACAACCGAAGTTCAGTTCGATCCCGTCCGCGCCCGTGTCTTCCACCAGTGGCAGGATCGCTTTCCACGCCTCTTCCTCGCAGGGCACCATGATCGAGACGATCATCGCCCGGTCCGGGTAATCCGCCTTCACCCGCTTGATCTCTTCCAGGTTGGTGTGCAGGTCGCGGTCGGTGATCAACTCGATGTTGTTGAGCCCCAGAAGCCGACGATCCGCCCCATAGATCGCGCCATATCGCGGGCCGTTCACATTCACCACCGGCGGCCCTTCGGACCCCAGCGTTTTCCACACCACGCCGCCCCAGCCCGCCTCGAAGGCGCGGCGCACGTTGTATTCCTTGTCCGTCGGCGGCGCAGAGGCCAGCCAGAACGGGTTGGGGGATGTGATCCCGATGAAGTTGCTCGTCAGATCAGCCATCGCAGGTGCTCCTAGACGTCCAGCAGGGTTTCAAACCCGCCAAAGATCATTCGTTTGCCGTCAAACGGCATTTCCATTTCGGCCATGCGCGGGTCGCTCATGGCTTTCTCCATGCTGGCATGGGCAAGCTCCTTGCTGGGCCATTCCTGCCAGCCCGTCACGATGGTCTCGCCCTCCCGGGCCGCCACCGCCATCGGATAGGAGGTCACCTCGCCCGGCGGGGTGAAATCACCCCAGCACTCGACAATCCGCGTGGCACCGTATTCCTTGAAAACCTGCGCCGCCACTTCACTGTGCGCCTGATAGGCTTCCTTCTTGTCGGTGGGCACTGCGGCCACAAAGCTCATTATGTACATCCTGATCGCTCCTTGAGTGCGGGTGTCACCCCGACGTGCCCATCAATACCCGATGCATATCCAGCGCCGCATCGCGACCCTCGGCAACCGCCGTCACCGTCAGGTCATCCCCGCCACTGGCGCAATCGCCCCCGGCCCAGACCCCTTCGACGCTGGTCCGTCCGGCATCGTCCACCTTGATCTTGTTGACCGCCAGTTCCGGCAGATCGCCGTCCACCAGACGCTGACCGATGGCCCGGAACACCTGATCGGCGGGCAGCCGCAACATCTGGCCCGTGCCCTTCATCGCGTCGTCCACATATTCGAACTCGATCTCGCGCACCGCTCCGTTGCCGTGGATTGCCACGGGCACCGCGTGGGTCACGATCCGCACGCCTTTGCTGGCAGCCAGATCCTGCTCGAAAACGCTGGCGTTCATCCGGTCGCGTCCACGCCGGTAAACCAGCGTCACGTTCAACGCGCCCAGAAGTTTCGCCTGCACTGCCGCATCGACCGCCGTCATGCCGCCACCGATCACCACAACGTCACGGCCAATGGGAACCGATGCCACATCCGACGCCTGCCGCAGCTCCGCGATGAAATCGACCGCGTCCGCCACACCGTCCTTGTCCTCACCGTCCGATCCCAGCACATTGACACCGCCCAGACCCATGCCAAGGAACACCGCGTCGAAATCTTCGCGCAGCTCTTCCAGGGTCACATCGCGGCCCAGCGCCACATCGTGTCGCAACTCGATCCCGCCGATCTTCAGAAGCCACTCGACCTCTGCCTGCGCAAAACCGTCCGGCGTCTTGTAGGTCGCGATCCCGTATTCGTTCAGCCCTCCGGGCTTGGCCCGAGCGTCCATCACGACCACATCATGCCCCAGCATTGCCAGACGGTGCGCGCAGGCCAGACCGGCAGGCCCCGCACCGATCACCGCCACGGATTTGCCGGTGGCCGCCGCGCGGGTAAACGGATGCACGCCCTTTTTCTGCAAATGGTCGGTGGCGTATCGCTGCAACTGGCCGATCAGCACCGGCTTGCCCTCGGCCACCTCGCGGACACAGACCTCCTCGCACAGCGTCTCCGTCGGACAGACGCGCGCGCACATGCCGCCCAAGATGTTCTGGCTCAGGATCGTCCTGGCCGCCGCATCGGGTGTGCCTGTGGCGATCTGCCGGATGAAAAGCGGGATGTCGATATCCGTGGGACAGGCCGTGATGCAGGGCGCATCGTGGCAGAAATAACAACGGTCAGCGGCGACCAGTGCCTCATGCGGATCAAGCGGGGGATGCAGGTCGGAAAAATGCGCCTCATAGCTTTCAGGGTCCAATCGCCCTGCCGCAATTCCCGGTTGAAAGACGTCTGATCCCATCTGGCTGACCCTTTGCTCGCTGGAGATGGAAAACGCTCTCACGGTTTTATTTTTTTATCAACTGGTAAAATTATTTCGGAAACATGAAATTTTGGGCGGTCTTGCTTTCAGAACGGGCGAAGAGGCACAGAATCAGTTGATTTCGCGGCTGATCGGCGAATGATGAAGGGGCTACGCCATGCCTTCTGTCCCGACCTGCCTGAATGGGCGCGCGACCGACCAAGACTTCGGCGGGTGCCGGTGACGCAGAACGCAGTCGCCTCAATCAAGGAGAACGGTCATGGCGACTGGAACGGTAAAATGGTTCAACACGACAAAAGGCTACGGCTTTATCGCGCCTGATGGCGGCGGCAAGGACATCTTCGTGCATATCTCTGCGGTGGAACGCGCAGGGCTGACAGGGCTGGCCGACAATCAGAAAGTCACTTTCGACATCGAAGCGGGCCGCGACGGACGCGAAAGCGCGGGCAACATCGCGCTGGCCTGACCGGGCAGCGGCACCATCCAACCAGTGCTGAACCCGGCAGACAATAACTACCCATGCGCGACCATGTTGCGCGCATGGGTGCCTCCGCAAGCTTCGCTCAGGCAGCGGTCCAATCCACGTCATCGGCTTCGCTGATGCGCAACACACCATCCGCCAGCGGGACCATCAAGGGGATCACGTCCTCGACCGACCCCTGTAGCCATTGGTCGATATCGTCACGGCGCAGGATCACCCCCATCCGGTGATGAATCCGTGCAACATCGCCATTGGGGGGACAGGTCACCGTCGCCACCTGTGGCAGGCGGATCCCGCCCGGTCCCTGCCAGACATCGCTGATGGCGGCAAAATAAAGCAGTGTGCCCGCGTCTTTCGGCGCAATCCGCCAGGCCGTCTTGCGGCGCTTTTCCCCGGTCCATTCGTACCAGCCACTTGCGGGCACAACGGCCCGCCCCACGCCCGCATAGGCGGTCTTGTCGAACAGGGTTTCCGACCGCGCATTGATCAGCGTCTCCATGACCGGGCGGCCACGCGCGTTGACCCTGCCGACCGGGATCATGCCCCAGCGCATCAGCGAAAGCCCCTCTGCCGTCAGGGTGACGATCTGTTGACCCGGCGCGATGTTCTGCCGCCTCGGCTCCTCCGCGATCCCCTCAGCCGCAAGGCCCATCTCGCGGGCCAGTTCCGCGCCGGTCAGGTCGAGGAAAAACCGCCCCGGCACCGCATCACTCCGACGCGGCCGCGTCGACCAGCGCAAGCACTTCCGGGCCGATCCGCGCCACGATCCGCGCCACACCTTCCGCATTCGGGTGGATGCCGTCCGCCTGGAAAAATGCGCGCAGTTGCGAGGGGTCGGCGGCCTGTCCGTCCTCGGTCAATCCGGCAAAGAAACTGTCAAGGTAAAGGCTCCCGAACTCATCGGCCAATTCGGGGTAGATCGCGTCGAACTCGGCCTTGTAGTCGGGTCCGTAGTTGCCCGGCGCTTCCATGCCCACCAGCAACACCTCGACGTCGGCGCTATCCGCCGCCTCAAGAATCCCCGCGATGTTCGACCGGGCCTGTGCCACAGGCAATCCGCGCAACAGGTCGTTCCCGCCAAGCGCCACGATCATCGCGTCCACCTCCGGTGTCAGTGTCCAGCCGACCCGCGCGAGGCCTCCTGCGGTGGTGTCGCCCGACACACCCGCATTGATGAGCCGCACCTCGGCGCCTTCCGCGTCAAGCCATGCCTGCAACTGCGGCACGAACCCTTCCTCCACCGGCAAACCGTAGCCCTGCGTCAGACTGTCGCCCAAGGCGGCGATCACCATGTCTTCGGCCTGCGCGGCACCGGCCAAAGTCAGTCCAATACATATCAACACCTTGCGCATCACGCCTGTCACTCCATATCCAAAGGAACCCCAAAACAAGGCGCACCCATGTCTGATCCGATCTTTCACCTTTCAGATGTAGTGCTTTCGCTCAAGGGCAATGCCGGACCCGTCGATATCTTGCGCGGCATATCGCTGGATGTGCAAGCGGGAGAGACGATCGCGCTGACCGGCCCGTCCGGTTCCGGCAAGTCCTCGCTTCTGATGGTGATGGGCGGGCTCGAGATGGCGACCGGCGGCACCGTCATGGCCCTGGGCGAGAACCTGACCACATTGTCCGAAGACGGGCTTGCCCGGTTCAGGCAGGGCCGGATGGGCATCGTCTTTCAGTCCTTCCACCTGATCCCGACCATGACCGCCCTTGAAAACGTCGCGACCCCGCTGGAACTTGCCGGCGACGCGGACGCCTTTGACAAGGCCGAAGCGGCGCTTGGCACCGTGGGGCTGAGCCACCGCACCGGCCATTATCCGGCGCAGATGTCGGGCGGCGAGCAACAGCGCGTGGCGCTGGCGCGTGCCTTGGCACCGGAACCCGCCATCCTGCTGGCGGACGAACCCACCGGGAACCTCGATTCCGTCAACGGGCAGGCCATCATGGACCTGCTGTTTTCGTTGCGCGACGCGCATGGATCGACGCTGGTCCTGGTCACCCACGATCCCAGGCTGGCGGAACGCTGCGACAGGTCTGTCTCTCTCGCGGACGGCAAACTGGCATGAGCATCAGGCTCGCCGCCCGTTTCGCCCGCCGGGAAATGCGCGGGGGCCTGCGCGGCTTTCGTCTGTTTCTGGCCTGTCTCGCCCTTGGCGTCGCCGCCATTGCCGCCGTCGGGTCCGTCCGCGCCGCGATTCAGGCCGGGTTGGAACGCGAAGGCTCCGCTCTTCTGGGCGGTGCCGCCGAACTTGATTTCACCTATCGCTTCGCCACGGAAGAAGAACGCGAATGGATGCAGGACCGCGCCACGCGTGTGTCCGAGATTGTCGAGTTTCGCTCGATGGCCGTGGTCGGCGACGACCGCGCCCTGACCCAGATCAAGGGTGTCGATGACCTTTATCCTCTGGTGGGCCGCATGTCGCTGTCCCCCGACATGCCGCTCGACACGGCCCTGTCTACCGAAGGTGACGTGCCGGGTGCCGTGATGGAACGCGCACTCTCGGACCGTCTGGGTCTGACGCCGGGCGATACCTTCAATCTTGGCACCCGCACCTATCGGCTCAGTGCCCTGATCCTGCGCGAACCGGATTCCGCCGCCAGTGGTTTTGCGCTGGGGCCGCGCACATTGGTCCGCCGCGATGCGCTCGAAGGGTCCGGGCTGTTGGGTCCGGGCACGCTTTACAACAGCAAGTACCGGCTCGACCTGCCGCCTCAGACCGATCTTCAGGCATTGGAAGACGAAGCCCGCGCCGCCTTTGCCAACAGCGGGATGCGCTGGACCGACGCGCGCAACGGCGCCCCCGGCGTGGCGCAATTCGTCAACCGGCTCAGCGCCTTTCTGGTGCTGGTCGGCCTGTCGGGACTGGCCGTCGGCGGTGTCGGCGTTTCCGCTGCCGTCCGCGCCTACCTCAATGGCAAGACCGAGGTCATCGCGACCCTCCGGGCGCTGGGGGCCGACAGGGCCACGATATTTCAGACCTATTTCATCCAGATCGGCGCGCTGTCCGTTCTGGGTGTGATCATCGGCTTGTTGCTCGGCGCTTTTGTGCCCTTGCTGCTGTCCCCCATCATCGCCGCTCGGCTTCCGCTGCCCACCTCTTTCGCCATCTATCCCGCCCCGCTGGTCGAGGCCGCACTCTACGGGATGCTGACCGCGCTGGCCTTCACGCTCTGGCCCCTTGCGCGAAGCGAGGACGTGCGCGCCGCGACCCTCTTCCGCGATGCATGGGCCGGTGCGAAACGCCTGCCCGGCACCAAATATCTCGTCATCATCGCGCTCCTGACCGCAGCACTGGTCGGCATTGCGGGCTGGTTCAACGGATCCTGGTGGCTCACCCTCTGGACGCTGGGCGGGATCGCCGGTGCGCTGGCGATCCTTGCGCTCGCCGCCGCGCTGATCCGCGCCATCGCCCGGCCCCTCGCCCGGTTCGCACGGGGCCGCCCCCGCCTGCGCTGGGCGCTCGCCGCGATCTCGGGCAGTGGCGAAGGGGCGGGTGCCGTTGTGCTCTCTCTGGGTCTCGGCCTGTCGGTCCTTGCGGCCGTCGGCCAGATCGACGGCAACCTGCGCAACGTGATCTCGGGCAATCTGCCCGACGTGGCACCGTCCTATTTCTTTGTCGACATCCAGAAGGACCAGATGGCAGGCTACACCGAACGGCTCGAGAATGATCCCGCCGTCAGCCGCATCGACAGCGCCCCGATGCTGCGCGGTGTGGTGACCCAGATCAACGGCAGACCCGCCGATGAAGTCGCAGGCGATCACTGGGTCGTGCGCGGCGACAGGGGCGTGACCTATGCCGCCCTGCCCGATGCCGATACCCGCATCACCGCCGGAGAATGGTGGCCCGAAGACTACAGCGGCCCGCCGCTCATCAGCTTTGCCGCCGAAGAGGCCGAGGAAATGGGCCTGTCACTGGGGGACACGATCACGGTCAATGTTCTGGGCCGCGACATCACCGGGACCATCACCTCTTTCCGCGAGGTGGATTTCTCCACCGCCGGGATCGGGTTCATCCTGACGATGAATCCCGCCGCGCTGGAAGGCGCGCCGCACACCTATATCTCCACCGTCTATGCCGAAGAGGAAGCGGAAGCCGCGATCCTGCGCGATCTGGCCAGCGCCTATCCCAACATCACCGCCATTCGCGTCCGCGATGCGATCGACCGGGTGTCGGACGTGCTGGCCGGTCTTGCCGCCGCCACGTCCTATGGTGCCCTGGCGACCTTGCTGACCGGCTTCATCGTGTTGATCGGTGCCGCCGCCGCCGGGTCGGAAGCGCGGACCTTCGAGGCGGCGGTGTTGAAAACGCTGGGTGCGTCACGCCGACAGATTGCCGTCAGCTTCGTGCTGCGCGCGGCGCTCCTGGGGCTATTTGCGGGGGCCGTCGCCCTTCTGGCCGGAATTGTGGGCGGCTGGGCCGTCAGCACCTATGTCATGGAGACCGAATTCACGGTGATCTGGCCCTCTGCCCTGTTGATCATTGCGGGCGGTGTCGCGGCGACCGTCTTGGCAGGGCTCGGCTTTGCCCGTAAATCTCTGAACGCGCGTCCGGCGCAGGTTTTGCGGGCCCGCGAATAGCCAAAGGATATGCCGCCATGACCGAAACCCTTCCAGCGACCCTGCCCAGCCCCGTCAGCCCGGCGCAGCAGCAGCATATCATCAATATCATCCGCCGGGCCGCACGGGCCGAAATCATGCCGCGGTTCCGCCGCCTGTCGCGCGGCGACATCTCCACCAAATCCGGCCCCGACGATCTTGTCACCGCCGCCGATCTGGCCGCCGAGGCGATGATCACCCGTGCGTTGCAGATCGCCTTTCCCTCCGCGCTGATCGTGGGCGAGGAAGCGGCGGCACAGAACCCCGATCTGGTGAACCAGATCTCCGATGCACCGCTGGCCTTCATCATCGACCCCGTGGACGGCACCTGGAATTTCGCGCACGGGCTGGCGGTGTTCGGTGTGATCCTCGCGGTCACTCAATTCGGGCGGCCCGCCTTTGGCCTGATCTATGATCCGGTCGCCGACGACTGGGCCGTCTGTACGGACGAAAGCGCCCCCCGGCTGGAACGTGCGGGCGGTGCGGGCAAGGAACTGAGGGCCAGCATGGGCCGCCCGCTGGAAGAGCTGACCGGCTATGTCCCCATCGGCATGTTCACGGGCGAGACAAAGGTCAGGCTGGCCGCAACCCTGCCCGGATTCGCCTTCACGCAATCCCTGCGCTGCTCCGCGCATCAATACCGCATGATCGCTCAGGGCTATGTCGATTTTTCCCTCACCGGCAGTCTGCACCCTTGGGACCACGCTGCCGGTGCGCTGATCTGCGAAAGCGCAGGCGCGCATGTCGAAATGCTGGACGGCGGACCTTACGACGCGGGGCGGCACGACGGTTATCTGCTGGTCGCACCCGACCGGACGACATGGAACAGGCTGAAAAAGGTCTTCGCCTTTCTCCTCGAATAGCATGACAGCCGCCCGGGGCATCTGTCGCGACGCCCCGGGCAAGCCGTCACCGCGTCAGGTGACGTCGATCTTCAGACTGATGATGATGTTGTCGCGCCCCTGAATGGTGAACCCCGTGGTATCGGTGCCCTTCTTGCGGCCCGCGACGTAATACACCAGCAGAACGCTGAACCTTGTGCCCTTGCAGCGTCCGTCCTTCTGGGTGAACTTGCGTTTGACCGTCCGGAACTTGCCCAGCTTTGGCGCCTTGTCGATCCTCAGGCCGGGGTATCCCCTGTCCTTGCAGGTCGCCTCGTCATAATTGAGCCATTGAAACTCAAGCTCCTTCCCCGCTTTCACGCTGCGGTTCCAGTACCGCGTGTTCTGCGCGAATGCGCCGTGGACATCGGCCAGCAAGAAGGCCGTGGCGACCAGCACGGCAATCAGCCCGCGCGACATCGCAAATCGGTAATTCATATTCCTATCCCCATCTAAAATCGGTTCTGGTTGTGCAATTTCCCTGGTTTTCAATGTCGGAATTGCTTGTCGACACCTCCGCATCGACGCTGGTATGCTCAGGCCACCCGATTGAAATGTCAAATCTCAACTGGACCGGTGATGAAGACGCATTCCAAGATCGCCACTCTTTTGGCCCGGCTGTGGCTTGGCCTGGTCGTTCTGGTTCTTGCCGGTCCGGTCTGGGCCGGGCGCGTGGCCCTTGTTGTCGGCAATTCAGCCTATGAGCACACCGTCCCTCTGCCCAACCCGCGCAACGATGCCGAAGCGATGTCGGAAAAGCTGCGGCAGTTGGGCTTTGACGTCTATGATGGCTATGATCTGAGCCGCACGGCGTTCGAAGACCTGATCCGCAATTTTTCCCGAAACGCGCAGGACGCCGATACCGCCGTGCTGTTCTACGCCGGTCATGGGCTGGAAGTGGGCGGCATCAATTACCTCGTGCCGGTGGACGCGAGAATTCAGGACGAAACCGACCTGAAATTCGAAACCGTCACCCTGACGGACATTCTGGCGCTGATGGAAAGGGAACAGCGGACCAATCTGGTGTTTCTCGATGCCTGCCGCGACAATCCGATGACCGGCAATCTTGCGCGCAACATGGGCACGCGGTCCGTCAGCATCGGGCGCGGCCTGGCCCCGGTGGACACAGGCGTGGGGACACTGATCGCCTATGCCACCCAGCCGGGCAACATCGCCTTTGACGGCGACGGACAGCACAGCCCATTCACCGACGCCCTGCTCGATCACATCGCCACACCCGCGCTGGATGTCGAACTGATGATGCGTCAGGTGCGCCGGGACGTGATGGAAAAGACCAATGGCCAGCAGGTGCCGTGGAGCAATTCGTCCCTTACGGGCGGGTTCGTGTTCCAGGCGTTGCCCACGCAGCCCGCGCCACCGCCGACTGTCGTCGCCGTCCCGGCTTCCCCGGACCCGCAGCCGGACGTTCCGCAGGATACACCCGAAACGGCGGCAGTTCCGCAACCCCCGCAGTCCGCGCTTCCGCAAACCACCGTCAAACCCGCTTTGCCCCGGCAGTCCCCGGAACCCGTCGCTGATCTGACGCCCGACGAAGAAGACATCGAAACCGCCGCACTTCTGCCGCCGCCTTCGGCTGTTCCGCCCGCTACTCTCGATACCGCGACAGAACCTGACAGCGACCCGCTGACGGCGGTGGAACTGGCCAGGCGCACGCAGGCCGAACTGAACCGTCTGGGCTGCAACGCCGGGACGGAAGACGGCGTATGGGGCCGCAACAGCCGCACCGCGCTCGAGCGGCTTGCCGAAAATACCCCGGCCTTCACGCTCACGTCCACCGAACCGACAAGCGCCGCACTTCAGCAGCTTGAGGTACTGACCGGACGGATCTGTCCACTTGTCTGCGCGGCAACGCAAAATCTGGTCAACGACACCTGCGTGACCAAGACCTGTCCGGGTGGACAGCGGCTTTCCTCCAAGGGCACTTGTTATACGCCCAAGGCGGCGACCAGCACCAGACGCTCAAGCCCGCGGGCGCGCAGCGGATCAAGCTGCTTTACCTACAACGGCGAAACCTTCTGCCAGTGAAGGCAGCGATGCGAAGGCGCGAAGGCATGGCAAAGCCGACGCATCGGGGAATACCGCCGCTCGGCTATTAATCACTTGCTCTGCACACCCCTTACGGTTGAAAACTTGTGTTCATGAGAAACTGGCTCCAATCATCCAGAATTGATTCCGCAAGAGACCCGACCAATGAACGATTCGTCCTTTTCAGACAGCCCCGCCGATCACTTCGATCTGTTGCTTGCGACATCCGAAATCGGCGTCTGGGAACTGGACGCCGCCACCGGCAAGGCGGCGCGCAACCTGCGTCACGATCAGATATTCGGACATCCCGAAAAGCTGGAGGAATGGACCGCGGACATCTTTCTGAACCACGTGGTTGAAGAAGACCGCGACCGCGTCGGCGGTCTGCTGAACGCGTCCCTCACCGATGGAAAGCCCTGGTCGTTCGAGACGCGGATACACCGGGCGGATGGTGAGGATCGCTGGATCAGCGCCAAGGGCATGCCGAAATTCTCCGCCGACGGGAAGGTCAGTCAGCTTATCGGCCACGTGCTCGACATCACCGAGACAAAAAAGACCGAAGACCGCCTCAGGTTTCTGTCGAAAGAGCTGAACCACAGGGTCGCCAATACCTTCACGATCATGAACTCGATGATCCGACATGCCTCGAAAAAGACGACTTCCGTCGAACAATTCGCACAGACGCTGATGGACAGGCTGGCCGCCCTCTCCCGCTCGAACAAGGTTCTGGTTGCGGAAGAATCAGAAAGGTCCAGCCTTCAGGACATCCTGCTGATGGAGTTGGAGGCCTTTTCCGGCTGGCAGGCCCGCATCGCGATCACCGGGAACACCCATATCTGGTTTTCCGGGGAAGCCTCCGAAGCACTCTCGCTCATCTTTCACGAACTGCTGACCAATGCGGTGAAACACGGCGCGCTGTCGGTGCCCGAAGGCAGGGTGTCGCTGGACATCACGCCGGGAACCGGTCGTCAATTCCATATCAAATGGGTCGAAACCGGCGGCCCACCGATCAGCGGGCAACGCCGTGACGGGATCGGGTCGTCGATCCTGAGAAACGCGATGCGCGATCAGGGCAAGGTGACAATCGACTACCCGCCAGAGGGTGTGATCTGTGACATCGTGATCAACGACAGCTTTCAACTGGCCAAATCGCCGGTGGTAGACCCGTCATCCGAGGTGCAGTCGGATCAGAACCTGTCCGCCACAGGCGCGTTTTCGGGACAGCGGATCATGGTCGTCGAAGATGATCCGATCATCGGTCTGGACATCACCGAGATCCTGAATGCCTACGGCGCCACCGTGATCGGCCCCTATACGACCGTCGCCCTTGCGTTGAACGCCATCCGCGAAAAACCCGACGCTGCGGTGCTGGACGTGAATCTGGGCCCGGAAAAATCGGATGCGGTCGCCGCGCAGCTGACCGACATCTCAGTCCCGTTTCTCGTGCTCAGCGGCCAGATCGACAGCACCGACCTCGGCGACGCCTTCTCGGGCGCGCCGGTGATGAGCAAGCCGTTCAGGGAACAGGATCTCGTGAGCAGACTGCTCCACCTTATATGAACCCAATTCACCTTGGGCGCGGGCGTGCCGCCCCCTACTCCGCCGCCTCCGCATAGTCGCTCAGCGGGGGACAGGTGCAGATCAGATGCCTGTCGCCGTGCACGTTGTCCACGCGGTTGACGGGGGGCCAGTATTTGTCGATCCGGTAGGCACCCGGCGGGAAACATCCCTGCTCGCGGGAATAGGGCCGCTCGCCCCATTCCATCACCAGATCCTCCACCGTGTGCGGCGCGTTCTTCAGCGGATTGTTCTCGCGCGGCATGTCGCCTTTTTCAATCGCCGTGATCTCGTCGCGGATCGCCAGCATCGCATCGCAGAACCGGTCCAGTTCCGCCTTGGTCTCGCTTTCCGTCGGTTCCACCATCAGCGTCCCCGCCACGGGCCAGGACATTGTCGGTGCGTGAAAACCGCAATCAATCAGACGCTTGGCAATATCATCCACCGTCACGCCTGCGCTGGCCTCGAAGGGGCGCACATCCAGAATGCACTCATGCGCGATCCGCCCGGTCGGCCCCTTGTACAGAACGTCGAACGCGCCCTCCAACCGCTTGGCGATGTAATTGGCATTCAGGATCGCCACGCGGGTCGCCTGGGTCAGCCCCTCACCGCCCATCATCAGGCAATAGGACCAGGAGATCGGCAGCAGCGAGGGGGAACCGTAAGCGGCCGCCGACACCGCATTGCCGCCCGCATTGGGATCGCCCGGCAGATGCGGGATCAGGTGTTCCTTGACGCCGATCGGCCCCATGCCGGGTCCGCCGCCGCCATGCGGAATACAGAACGTCTTGTGCAGGTTCAGGTGGCTCACATCCCCGCCCAGATCGCCGGGGCGGCTCAGCCCCACCATCGCGTTCATGTTGGCCCCGTCGATATAGACCTGACCGCCGAACTCATGGGTGATCTTGCAAACTTCGGTCACCGTTTCCTCGAACACGCCATGTGTCGAGGGGTATGTGATCATGCAGCCCGCCAGATTGTCGCCCGCCGCTTCGGCCTTTGTGCGGAAATCGTCCAGATCAATATCCCCATTCGCCGCCGATTTGATCACGACCACCTTCCAGCCGACCATCTGCGCCGACGCCGGGTTCGTGCCATGGGCCGACATCGGGATCAGACAGATGTTGCGGTGATCCTCGCCATTCGCACGGTGGAAGCCCGCGATACTCAAAAGCCCCGCGTATTCCCCCTGCGCCCCGGAATTGGGCTGCATCGAAATCGCGTCGTATCCCGTGATGTCACACAGCTTCGCCGACAGATCCTCGATCATCTGCGTATATCCGGCCGCCTGATCTTTCGGCACATAAGGATGGATCTGCGAAAACTCGCGCCAGCTCACCGGCATCATCTCCGCGGCGGAGTTCAGCTTCATCGTGCAGGATCCCAGCGGGATCATCGCCCGGTCCAGCGCCAGATCACGGTCCGCCAGACGGCGCATATAGCGCATCATCTCGGTCTCGGCCCGGTTCATGTGGAATATCGGATGGGTCAGGTAGCGCGTCGTCCGCACCAGCTTTTCAGGCATGTGGTAATGCGGCGTGTAATCCTTGTCCTCCCGGGTGATCCCGAAGGCCCGCCAGACCGCCTCGATCGTCGCAGGTTTCGTCCGTTCGTCCAGGGTGATCCCCACACGGGTCTCGCCCACCTTCCGCAGGTTGATGCCCTCGTCCACCGCCCGCTGCATGACAGCCGCCTGCAAGGGTCCGACCTCCACCGTGATCGTGTCGAAATAGGTCGCGGGCCGCACGTCGAACCCCGCCTGCTTCAGCCCTTCGGCCAGCCGCACCGTCTTGCGGTGAATGCGCTGCGCAATGGCTTTCAGCCCCTCCGGCCCGTGAAAGACCGCATACATCGACGCCATGACCGCCAGCAACGCCTGCGCCGTGCAGACATTGCTCGTCGCCTTCTCGCGCCGGATGTGCTGTTCGCGGGTCTGCAGGGACAGCCGGTAGGCCCGGTTGCCATGGGCGTCGATCGACACGCCCACGATCCGCCCCGGCATCGACCGCTTGTAGGCATCCTTGCAGGCCATATAGGCCGCGTGCGGCCCGCCATAGCCCTCGGGCACACCGAACCGCTGGGTCGTTCCCACGGCGATATCCGCGCCCATCTCACCGGGTTCCTTCAACAGCGTCAGGCTCAGCGGATCGGCCGAAATGATCCCGATGCCCTGGTGCGCGTGCAGCGCCGCAATCGCATCCGTGAAGTCGCGCACATGACCATAGGTACCCGGATACTGGAAAATCGCACCAAAGACCGCTTCGGCCTCCATGTCCGCCGGATCGCCGACAATCACCTCGATCCCCAGCGGTGCGGCCCGCGTCTTCATCACGGCGATGTTCTGCGGATGGCAATCCTGATCCACGAAAAATGCCGTGGCCTTCGATTTCGACACCCGCTGCGCCATGGTCATCGCCTCGGCACAGGCCGTCGCCTCATCCAGCAAGGACGCGTTCGCGACCTCCAGCCCCGTCAGGTCCGACACCATCGTCTGAAAGTTCAACAGGGCCTCGAGCCTGCCTTGCGAAATCTCGGGCTGATAGGGCGTGTAGGCCGTGTACCACGCCGGGTTCTCCAGAATGTTCCGCTGAATGGCGGGCGGCGTGACCGTCCCGTGATAGCCCTGCCCGATGAGACTGGTCAGCACCTTGTTCCTGCCGGCCACGATGCGCATGTGCTCCAGCACCTCGCGCTCGCTCATCGGCTTGCCGAAATCCAGCGACCCTTCCATGCGGATGCCCCTGGGCAGCGTGTCGTCCATCAACGCGGCAAGCGACCCCGCCCCCACAGCCTTCAGCATGTCCGACATCTCGGCGGGCGACGGCCCGATATGACGGCGGTTGGCAAAGTCGTAGGGCAAATAGTCCGTCGGTGTGAATGTCATGACACTCCCTTCCCAATCAACACGGGGACACGCATCACCAAGAGCGCGTCCTCAATTCAGGTGCGGTCCACCCGCTTCATCTTTCCACTACAACTCATCGCCGACGGCGGACCTATTCGATGAACTTGAGATAGGTCGCCTCATCCATGAATTCTTCCATCTGCGACGGATCGCTGATCTTCATCTTGAAGAACCAGGCCTCGCCCTGCGGGTCGTCGTTGACCATGCCGGGGTTCTCGGCCAGCGCGGTGTTCACTTCGGTGATCTCCCCGTCCACCGGGGCCAGAATGTCCGACGCCGCCTTGACGGATTCGATCACGACAACCTCGTCGTCCTTGCTGACAACGGTGCCCTCTTCGGGCAGTTCCACAAACACCACATCGCCCAGTTGCTCGGCCGCGTGGATGGTGATGCCCACCACCATCTCGCCGTCTTCCTCGCGCAGCCATTCGTGTTCTTCGGTAAATTTCATGTGCTGGTTTCCCCGTTTGATTATCTTTTGAAGTTTGCCGCGACAAAGGGCAGTTTGGCAACGTGCAAAGGCAGCCTCTTGCCGCGCACCTCGCCCCAGAGCGGGGTGCCGATGCCGCCCTGATCGCTTGCCACATATCCCATCGCCACCGGCGCACCGAGGCTGGGGCCGAAACCCCCCGATGTGATCCGCCCGATCCGGCTGCCGCCCTCGGCGGCATCGAAAAGGTCCACGCCTTCGCGCATTGGCGCCCGCCCTTCGGGCAACAGACCCACCCGCTTGCGCGGCGCGCCATCTTGCAATTGTTCCAGGATCACCTCCGCGCCCGGAAAGCCCCCCGCTCGATCGCCGCCCGTCCGCCGAACCTTCTGAATGGCCCATGTCAGCGCCCCCTCGACCGGCGTGGTGTCTGCGTCGATGTCATGCCCGTAAAGACACAACCCCGCCTCCAGCCGCAGGGAATCCCGCGCGCCCAACCCAATGGGCTCGACCGCCTCCAGCACCAGCAGGGCCTCGACCAAAGCCTCCGCCTGATCATTGCGCACCGAAATCTCGAACCCGTCCTCGCCGGTGTAGCCCGACCGCGAGGCCCAGACATCGGCCCCGTTCAGCGTCAGATCCCGCACGTCCATGAACCGCATCTGCGCCGCAGCCGGGTCCAACCCCGCAATCACCGCCTCGGCACCCGGCCCCTGCACCGCGATCAGCGCCCGGTCGGTCAGTTCCGTCACCGTCACCTCCGGCTCCAGCGCCGCTTTCATCCGCGCCACATCCGCTGCCTTGCAGGCCGCGTTGACCACCACAAAAAGGGCATCGCCCCGCCGCGCGAACATCAGATCGTCTTCGATCCCGCCCGCGTCATTGGTGAAAAAGCCATATCGCTGACGACCATCGTCCAGCCCCAGCACATCCATCGGCACCAGCCGTTCGAACGCGAGGGCCACCGCTTCCCAGGATGCGCCCGACAGGATCACCTGCCCCATGTGGCTCACGTCAAACAGCCCCGCGGCCGCACGGCAATGCAGATGCTCCTTCATCACGCCCAGCGGATATTGCACCGGCATCGTGTATCCCGCGAAAGGCACCATCCTGGCCCCCAGCCGCAGATGCGTCTCGTAAAGCGGCGTTTGCAAAAGATCATCCATCGCGGTCGTCTCCCTAACCGGATGTCCACACAACCGGCATCGCGAAACCGCCCCTTGCGGTTCCTGATGCCCCCTCTGTCCTTGCGCCTGAGATCGTTATCCCTTCGGCGGATGCACGCGGCATCACTCTCCAGAGTGTCGTGTCGGCAGATCACGGTCCTTGCGCCTGAGAGTTTCCGGGGCGGTTGCTCCTTCGGCATCGGCGCTTGGTCCGATTCTCCCATGATCTGCCGCCATTGGTAAGCCGGGCCGCGCGTCCTGGTCAAGCGGACTTGTACCCGCCCGCCTCCCATGCTTTGTGTCGCGACAAAGGATCGACAGCACCCATGACACCCTACTTCTTCGGCTACGGCAGTCTCGTGAACCGCAACACCCACGCCTATCCCGACACCCACCCGGCGCGGCTGCGCGGCTGGCGGCGGGCCTGGGTCCGCTCGGCGGCCTATGACAAGGTATTCCTCAGCGTGATCCCGGATCCCGATACCACCATTTCGGGTCTCATCGCCGCCGTGCCGGGCAACGACTGGTCCGCCCTCGATGCCCGCGAAACCGGCTATGCCCGCCTCGATTCCGGCGAGGCGGTGATCCACCCGCTGGTGCCGGCACCTCCCGTCGCCCACTACGCCGTACCGGCCTCCGAACAGGGCGCGACCAGCCGCAACACGATCATTCTCAGCTATCTCGATGTGGTCGTGCAGGGCTTCCTGCGCGAATACGGCGAAGACGGTGTGCGCGATTTCTTCGACACGACCGACGGCTGGGACACGCCCATCCTGAACGACCGCGCAGCGCCCCAATATCCGCGCCACCAGCCTCTCACCGCCGCCGAAACCGCGCTGGTCGATGACCACCTCACCCGCCTATCGGCGCGCGTGGAATAGGGTCATCAAACGACCCTCGCGGCCAAAGACCTCCTGACGGGTCCGCTCCGGCGCACCGCCACGTTCGATCACCCGCAGCGCCAGCACCCAGGCGACGATGCCGAAAATCACCCCGGCCAGCGACTGTCCGATCAACACGCCCTGCGCCCCCGCCGCCCATGACCCGATGAACACCAGCGGGATCAGCGCCACCGCGTTGCGGCCCCAGTTGGTGAAGGTGGAATAGAACGGCTGGCCCAGATTGTTGAACGCCGCATTCGCCACGAACAGCACACCGGGAAAGAAGAACGCCAGCGACAGTGGCCCGCAGAACAGATAGATCAACTCCCGTGTCAGGCCCTGCGCCCCGAACAGATCCGCAATCGCGCCCCGTACCAGAAACAGGATCCCCGACACCCCGACGATCACCACCGCCGCAAACAGCACGCCCGCGTTGAAACTGCGCCTGACCCGCACCATGTCCCCCGCGCCGTAGTTCTGCCCGATGATCGGACCCACGGCACCCGACAGGGCAAAGACGACGCCAAAGGCAACCGGGATCAACCGTCCCACAATCGCCATGCCCGCCACCGCCTCCTCGCCGTAGCCCGCCATCGCACGGGTGACAAAGGCCTGCCCCACGGGTGTGGCCACCTGCGCCAGAATGGTGGGAAAGGCGATGCCCAGCACCGGCCCCAGATCCCGCAGCATCCCCGCAAACCGGGGGCGTGCGATCCCGCCATAGATCGTGATCAGCGGCCACAGCGCCATGGCGCAGATCACCAGCCGCGCCGCGACCGAGGCAATCGCCGCCCCCGTCAGCTCCAGCCCGAAACCGAAGATCAGGATCGGGTCCAGCACCGCGTTCACCACGCCGCCCGCAATCGTCGCCATCATCGCGCGGCGCGCGTCCCCGTGCGCGCGCAGCACAGCACTGCCCATCATGCCCACAATCAGAAACGGCATCGACGGCACGATGATCTGCAGAAAATGCACCGCCAGCCCCGCTGTCTCGCCACCCGCTCCCAGCAGCGCCACCAATCCCGGCAAAGACAGCCAGACGATGGCCGAGAAGATCAGCGCGAACACAAAGCCGTAAGCGAGCGCATGGGTGGTTCTCTCCCGTGCCAGCTGCGCGTCATCCGCGCCCAGCGCCCGCGCCACCAGGGCCCCCGCCGCGATCCCCAGCCCGATCCCGAAGGACGTGGTGAAAAACAGGATCGCACCCGCATAGCCGATGGCTGCGGCCAGTTCGGCCTTTCCCAGCATGGAGATGAAGATCATGTCGACGAAATCGACGATGAACACCGCCATCAACCCAAGCGAGGCCGTCAACGACATGATCGCGACATGCCCGAAAAGGTTGCCTTTCAGAAACTTCGCCTCAGCCATCCCGCATCCTCCGCACAAATGCAAAAGGGGCCGGCATATGCCCGACCCCCTGCGTCACTCTTTGCCGAATGCCCTGACGGCAGGACATCCACATGTCATCCCCGGGCCTTCACGACCTGCAAGAGCGGCATCACGGCGGCCATCTCGGGTCCGTGTTCCTGTCCTGTCAGCGCCAGCCGCAAAGGCCGGAACAATCCGCGCCCCTTGCGGCCCGTCGCGTCCTTGACCTGCGCGGTCCAGGTGCTCCATGTGGTTTCGTCAAACGGCATCTCGGGCAGCATCGCCACGGCCTGCGCCACGAATTCCTTGTCCTCTGGTTCGATCACCGGATCGGCCCCGTCGCGGAACATCGCCCACCAGGGTGCGAGATCCTTCATCGTCTCGATGTTCTCCCGCGTCACCGCCCAGAACTGCGCGGCCTTGTCTTCCGGCACGCCCAGCCCGGTGATGTGGTCCTTCACGTCCTCCAGCTTGCGGGTCTGCAGATAGCGGCCCGTCAGCGGGAACAGGTCCTTGACGTCGAACTTCGTCGGTGCCGCGCCAAAGCGGTTGATGTCGAAACCGTCGATCAGCTCTGCCATATCCGTGCGCAGATCAATCGTGTCCGACGACCCCAGCCGCGCCATCAGGCTCAGCAGCGCAAAAGGCTCGATCCCCTGCTCGCGCAGATCGCGCAGCGCCAGTGTGCCCAGCCGCTTGGACAGCGCCTCGCCCTGCGGGCCGGTCAGCAACGAATGATGCGCGAACGCCGGATGCTCAAAGCCCAGCGCCTGCATGATCTGGATCTGCGTCGCGGTGTTCGTCACATGGTCCGATCCGCGCACCACATGGGTCACGCCCATCTCGGTGTCGTCCACCACCGATGCCAGCGTGTACAAAATCTGCCCGTCGCCCCGGATCAGCACCGGGTCCGACACGCTGGCCGCATCAATCGAAATATCGCCCAGAATACCGTCCGGCCATTCGATCCGCTGCTGGTCCAGCTTGAACCGCCACACCCCTGCGCCCCGCTCCGCGCGCAGCTTGTCCTTGTCCTGCTTCGGACAGGTTCAGCGCCGCGCGGTCATAGACCGGCGGCTTGCCCATGTTCAGCTGCTTCTTGCGCTTGAGGTCCAGTTCCGTCGGCGTCTCGAACGCCTCATAAAACCGGCCCTTCTCGCGCAATTCCTGCGCTGCCGCGTGGTACTGATCCAGCCGTTCCGACTGCCGCTCCACCCGGTCCCAATGCAGACCCAGCCAGTCCAGATCCTGCTTGATCCCGTCCACGTATTCTTCCTTGGACCGCTCCGGGTCCGTGTCGTCGATCCGCAGGATGAACGTGCCACCCGCCTTGCGGGCGATCAGGTAATTCATCAGCGCCGTGCGCAGGTTTCCGACATGGATGTAACCTGTGGGCGAAGGGGCGAAACGGGTGATCGTCTGGGACATTGGGTCAACTCCTCGTGGTGCCGACGAAGTGTCATACGGCAATGGCAATGTCCAGCAATCGGGTGGGCGCAGCGTCGGCTGACCGCCTATGCACCCATTCGCGCAGTCACGGTCCGGTGGGTGATCTTCTCCCCGGTATTGCCATCGACCAGGACCGGCGTGATCGGCACCCCGGTCTCGCGGGACACCAAGGTAACAGAGGAAGCATCCGGTGGCGGCACATGCGCCTCGGCCCAGTCGATCAGGGACACCAGGACCGGATAAAGCGCCTTGCCACGTTCCGTAAGCCTGTATTCGTGCCGGACAGGCCGCTCTTGATACGGCTCGCGGCGCAGAACGCCTGCCGCCTCCAGCTTGCGCAGCCGGTCGGCCAGAACGTGACGGGTGATGCCAAGCCGCTCCTGAATCTGTTCAAACCGGCGAAGGCCCAGGAAGCAGTCGCGCAGGACCAGCATCGTCCAGCGGTCGCCGATCACCGACAGGCCGCGGGCAACCGGGCAGGATTCGTTCGAAAGGTCATTCCATTTCATGACGCTTCCATAGCAGGGATTGACGGGTTCTGAAAAGGAACTTATCACTTGGTTCCAAATCAGAACGGACAACGGTGGAGCGTCAGATGCACCAGACAGCGGCGATGCAACGGCCCCCGACGCGCAGTGACGCTGGTACCAGCCGCGATCAGTGCAAGAATGCATCGCGCGGCCTGCCAAAGCGCAGGCTTGACGCCGACGGATCGACCAACTGCGTTCTTCTCCCCTTCACAGACCAGAAGGGCTGACGCGATGTCCGCCGCACCCGTGCCCCTTTCAAGCCGCGCAGACGTTGCCGGTGCCTTGCGCGGGGAGCGGACCCGCCTCCTGCTTGAAGGGCCCATTGCCTCCACGCTGGCACGATTGGCAGCGCCCAACGTCCTGGCAATGTTCGTCCAGGCGGCCCAAAGCATCGCAGAGGCCTATTTCGCCAGCCTCCTTGGCGTGACAGCGCTGGCGGGACTGGCGCTGGTGTTCCCGCTGGTGATGCTGACCCAGATGTTGTCCGCAGGAGCCATCGGCGGCGCAATCTCCGCCTCGGTCGCGCGTGCGCTGGGCGCTGCGGACGTGGCGCGGGCATCGACGCTGACCCTCGCCGCGTGGATCATCGCCGTGGGGCTGGCCGCAACGATGGCGATCCTCGTGGCGGCATTCGGCACGCCGTTCTTCACCCTGCTCGGCGGCGGCGCGGATACGGTGGCGGCGGCGACACGCTATGCCTTGGTTTTCTTTCCGGGCTGCCTTGCGATCTGGCTCTGCAATGCTTCGCTCAGCGTGATCCGCGGCACAGGCGACATGCGGACGCCTGCGCTCCTGCTGCTGGGCGTCTCGGTCATTTCCATCCCGCTCTCGGGCGGTTTCGCGCTTGGTTGGGGGCCTCTGCCCGCGCTCGGCATGGCCGGACTTGCTCTGGGCGTGGTGCTGGCCTTTGCCTTCGGGGCCACATGCGCCATCGGCTACATCGCCATGGGGCGGACAGGCTTGTCATTCGGCGGCGCAATCCGGCGCCTCAATCCCGGCATGTTCCGCGACATCCTCAGCGTCGGCGCGCTGGCCTCGGTCAACACGGTGCTGACGACCCTCACGATCATCATGATGACGGGCCTTGTCGGACGCTTCGGCGAAGCGGCGCTGGCCGGATACGGCCTCGGCGCGCGGTTGGAGTTTCTCATGATCCCTGTCATTTTCGGCATCGGCGCGGCCATGACCGCCATGGTCGGCGCGAACATCGGCGCGGGCCGAACCGACCGTGCGCTGCGGGTGGCCTGGACGGGATCGTTCGCGGCGGCTGCCATCGTGGGCAGCATCGGCCTGCTCCTGGCGGTCTTTCCGGACCTGTGGTTGGGCATGTTCCTGGACCCATCCAACACCGCGACGCTTGAGGCGGGCCGCAGCTACTTCCGGCTCGTCGCGCCGTTCTACGCCTTCTTCGGGCTGGGCCTCGCGCTCTATTTCGCGTCCCAAGGTGCGGCGCGGATGCTTTGGCCCGTGATCAGCAGTCTCAGCCGCATGGCCATCGCCCTTGTCGGTGCCTTGATCCTGATGTCCTATACCGACATGGGCGTCGACGGCATCTTTCTCGCCATCGGCTGCGGCATGCTGGCCTATGGGTCCATTATCGCCATCGCAATTCACCGCGGTGGCTGGAGAAAGAGAATACAATGACACCTATGTATCTTGAGGACTTCAAGATCGGACAAACCTTTTCGACCGGCCGCCGGACGGTGACGGAAGAGGAGATCATAAACTTCGGATCGCAGTTCGACCCGCAGCCGTTTCACCTTGATCCCGAGGCCGCCAAGAGCACCTTTTTTCAGGGTTTGGCGGCAAGCGGCTGGCATACCACGGCACTCATGATGCGGTTGCTGGTCGACGGCGAAATGACGCCCGCCAACGGCCTTGTCGGCGCAGGATTCGAGTCGCTGAACTGGCCCCGTCCGGTGCGCCCCGGCGATACGCTGCACGTCGTGTCAGAAATTCTTGAGGTGCGCCGGTCCAGGTCAAAGCCGACGCAGGGTATGGTCAAGGTGCGCAATACGACGTTCAATCAGAATGACGATCCGGTGCTGGTGACCGTTGGGCATATGGTGATCGTTGCGCGTGCGGCGGACTCCGTCTGAAGCACTGGCCGGTACGGCAGGGCGTGATACGCCCGCGCCCTGACCCCATGCCCTTTCAACTCCCCCTGACCGGCCAGCGCCGGCCCAGATCCGTCAGCCCGGCGCGGATCAGTTCCGCGAGCACGTCCAGATCCGCATCCTCCAGCTTGTTCAGGTAGAGGCAGGACTTGCCCTTGCTGTGCTTGCCCAGCCGCGCCAGAATCTCCGAAAAATCCGCGTATCCCGGCATGATGTAGATGCTCAGCCTGGCCTTGCGCGGCGCGAAACCGGTGGCAAGGCAACTGCCGCTGCGGCCCGACGCATAGGTGTAGTCATAACGACCGTAGCCCAGCATGTTGCCCGACCACAGAACCGGCTGCCAGCCCGTCACCTCGCGAAACAGCCTGTCCAGCCGTGCCGCCTCGGCAAAGCGGCGCTCCGGTGTGACATCCGCGAGGAACTGGCCAACCTCCGACATCCCCTGCTCCTGACGAAAATATGATCGCGGCATCAGGCGATCCGGCTTGGATTGCCCCTGCGTCACCCTATCATAGACAGGTCTGTCTTTCACCAAAAGGAAATTTCCGATGCACAAGCCCTTCTCGCTCACCCGCCGCGCCGCGCTTGCCGGTGCCGCCGCCCTGCCCCTGACCGCCGCCGCCACCGGCCTGCGGGCCGCCGCACCGATGATGGACGCGGGCACTGCCCCTTACCGCCGCGTGAAACTGGGCGGCTTTGATGTGACCACGATCCTTGCGGGCACCACGCCCCGACCCGACCCTCACACGATTTTCGGCCTGAATGTGGACGAGGCGACCTTCAACGAGGTCTCCGCCGCCGCCCATATTCCCACCGATCAGGCGCAGTTCTTCTTTACACCCACGGTGGTGAACACCGGGTCGGAACTGGTGCTCTTCGACACCGGCCTCAATGCCGACGGCACCACCGCCGCCCTGACCGCCGCAGGCTATACGCCAGATCAGGTGGACATCGTTGTGCTGACGCACATGCACGGCGATCACATCGGCGGGCTGATGAACGGCGATGCGCCGACCTTCCCGAACGCCCGCTACGTCACCGGCCAGGTCGAATACGATTCCTGGTCCGCCGCCGGGAACGAAGGCTTCGACACCAAGGTCAAACCGCTGGCCGAGCAGATGACCTTCCTCGACGACGGCGGCTCTGTCGCCTCGGGCATCACGGCAATGGCGGCTTTCGGCCACACGCCCGGGCATATGGCCTACATGATCGAAAGCGACGACAAGCAACTGGTGCTGGGGGCCGATTTCGCGAACCACTACGTCTGGTCGCTGGCGCATCCCGATTGGGAGGTGAAGTTCGATCAGGACAAGGAAGCAGCCGCGGCAACCCGCCGCAGGATACTCGATATGCTGGCCGCCGACGGCATCCCCTTCGTGGGCTACCACATGCCCTGGCCCGCAATCGGCTATGTGGAAAAGGCGGGCGAGAATTTCGCCTATGTGCCGCACAGCTACCAGTTGTTGCTCTGATTCCGCAGGAAAGGGCCGGTCCTCACGGTCCGGCCCTTTCCTCACGACCTGCTTGAGGGTTTATCCCTTGAAGGCTGCAATGGACCTGACCTGCCCGACGGCTGCCTTTACCAACTGGACACCCCGGTCTGCGAAATCGGTCTCGGCCAAGCCCAGCGTGTTCGAATCGAACCCCTTGAACTTCTCGAAGTCGGTCCAGAATTTCGCGCGGTAGTTTTCAAGCTGCGCCACCGAATTTGAGACGCTGCGCCCCTGCTGCTTGATGTTGGTTTCCCAGGAGTCCTTTGTCGGGTCTTTCAGATAGGCACCGGCACCTTGCGCAAACTTCTTGATGGATCCGGCCAGCAACTTCGCGGCCAGATCGTTCTTGCGGTCGATGTCCTCCTTCGCCTTCTTGACGGACCCGACAAGGTCAAGGCTCTTGCAGGTCACGGCATAGGTGGCCGCGTCCTTCGACACCTGCGTGGCGGCCTTGACGGCATCCTTTGCCAACGGGTTCTTCTTCAGCTTGGCCGCCGCGTCATCGGCAGCTTTCCTGACCGTGGCAAGATGCTTCTGGATCGGAACGACGGACTTCGCGTATTCCTGCTTGGCCTCCTCGACCCGGTTCTGCAATTCCGCCATGGATTTCGACGGAAGCGCGGCCGGGTCGATCCGGTTCATGTCCACCTGCTTCAACAGCGCTTCCAGCTTCTTCAACTCGGCACCAAGGCCGGTTTTCGTCATCTTCCCGGCGGTGCCTTTCTTTTTCTGCCAGTCCTTGTCGGTCAGTGTTGCGGGGCAGGACACAACAAAGTCCGACGGGCGTATTCCAGCCATAGTTCTTCTCCAAAATGAATTTATTGAACGAGTCGCACGAAATAGTGCGCTTTCATGCTAGGAGCGTGCGCGAAATCTGGCAATCTGATTGTTGATCCGGAAGGTGGCGCTGCCGCGTCAGCCGTCGCAAGATACGCGATGCTGGCCGCCGATGGCGTCCACTTCGTGGGCTACCACATGCCCTGGCCTGCAATCGCCGTTGAAAACGTCACGACCCATAGGCGTCGATGAAATCAGCCGCCTCTATATGACCCAATCTGCGCGCCTCATCGGCTGGCGTGGCATAGTTATCAATACGGGTCCGCCTGCTGCGGTCCGCGCCGGCGTCCAGCAGCATTTGCATCATCTTCGTTTCATCTCTCGTCGCGGCACGGTGCAGTGGCGTCCAGTCATTAAGTCCATGTTGGTTCACATCCGCACCCGCCGCAATCAACAGCGCCAGTATCTCGTATTTGCTGGCCTGCTGCAGGTCGATCACCACATGAAGCGGCGGAAACCCGTGATCTCCTTCGGGGCTTGGGTCAACGCCCCGCGCCAGCATCCACGCAACGGCCGATTTGGCCCCTTGTGCAACCGCTTCTGAAATCCAGCTGTGCGGGACAGACCCCATCGTTTGGCCGTGAGGGAAGGTTTCAATGATCTCGGCGGCCTCATCGAGTGCTGCCCAGTCTCCTGCGTCCATCAGGCGAGCTATCTCTGCTTCGTCCGAGGGGTTGAGCCAGGTCGTCTCAGCCACCCTGTTGCAGCGCCCCGTTCTCCCAGTCGCCGCTGGCTTCCTCGCCGGTGGCGTATTTCATCGTGCCAACACCCTGGCGTTTGCCCGCGACGAACGCGCCCTGATAGACATCGCCGTTGGCATAGGTCGCCGTGCCCTGCCCTTCGATCTCGCCGTTGGCCCATTCCCCTTCGTATTTGAACCCGCTCGCCATCGTGATCGTGCCGGACCCGTGGCGCAGACCGTTCAGAAACTCCCCGGCATAGACAGTGCCATCGGGATAGGTCGCCGTGCCCGTGCCCTCGCGCTGGCCGTCTTTCCAGCCGCCTTCATACCGGTAGCCGTCGGCATAGGTCATCACCCCCTGCCCGTCGTTGCGGGCATTCACGAAATCGCCCTCATAGACGATGCCGTTGGGATAGGTGGCGCGGCCCTTGCCTTCGATCACGCCTGCCGTCCAATCGCCCTCATAGGTCGATCCGTCGGGATAGGTGATCTTGCCCGTGCCGTCGGCCAGATCGTCGCGGAACTGACCTTCATAGACGGACCCGTCGGGATAGGTCACGCGCCCCTCCCCCTCGATCTGGCCCGCAACCCATGATCCGGCATAGACATAACCGTCGGTGCCGGTGAAGGTGCCCTGCCCGTCGCGGCGGTCATCGCTGAAATCGCCTTCGTAGATGTCGCCATTCTCATAGACGACGCGGCCCTTGCCCTGCCGTTTGCCCGCGACCAGCGCGCCTTCGTAGACATCGCCGTTGGGCTGGGTCAGCTTGCCGGTGCCGTCGATCTGCCCGCCCTGCCATTGGCCCACATAGGTCAGTCCATCCGGCATCTTCAGCGTGCCGGTCCCGGCGCGGTCGCCGTCCGCAATCTCGCCCTCATAGACCGCACCGTCGGGATAGGTGATGGTGCCCATCCCCTGTTTGACGCCGTCCACCCAGTCGCCCTTGTATTCATAGCCGCCGGGGCTTTGCATCACGCCCTTGCCGTGGTGCTTGGCGTTGCGGAACTCTCCCTCGTAGCGGACGCCATTGGCATAAAGCGCGATGCCCGATCCCATGATCGCACCCGCCTGCCATTCCCCTTCATAGGTGCCACCGTCGGCAAAGGTGATCTTGCCGAAACCATCTGGCTTGCCCCGCTCGAATTCACCCTCATAGACCGACCCGTTGGGAAACCGCGCCACGCCCGCGCCCTTGATCTCTCCGTCCACCCAGTTGCCGGAATACTCATAGCCGTTGGGCAGCTTGTAGGTGCCTTGCCCGTGCTGCAATCCGTCCTTGAACGTGCCCTCGTAGACCCCGCCATCGTCGTACTGCTTGGTCACCACATCGCCGCTTTGCGCCGCAAGCGGCAGGGGCAGCAACATCAGACACAGAAGATACGTGCGAAAGGTCATGGGTCGAACCTCTTGAGGACAATTGGCAGCGCCGTTGGCCTTCAGCCTATGCAATGGACCGAAAGGGGGCAACGCCTTTTCAATCCTGTGGCTTTCGGGCGCCGGTCACAGTAGGCTGTCTGCATAAAAGAGGAGATACGCATGTCCGATTCAAAATCCCGCACCGGGCGGTGCTACTGCGGCGCGGTCAGCTATGCCGCAAGCGGTGACCCGGTGTTTCAGGCCCAATGCCACTGCAAACCCTGCCAGTTCTTTTCCGGCGGCGGCCCCAACTATTTCATGGCGATGCCCAGGAACGGCTTTGAATGGACAGGCGTCGATCCTGCCGCCTTTGCGCATCCGGATGTCGAGGGCGCGCGCACCCGCCGGTTCTGCCCCACCTGCGGAACACATCTGATCACGGAGCTTCCGGGCCGCGACTATATCGTGATCAAGGTCGGCACGCTTGACGATCCGGCGGATTACGATGGCCCCGCCTTTGCGATCTTTGCGGAAGAAAAACAGTCCTACCACCTCTTCCCCGAAGGCATTCCGGTCTTCGACAAGCTGCCCCCGCGATAGCCGACCCGGCCGCAGGCTGCGTTGCGGCAAAACCGCAAAGCCCCTTTTCCCTCCGGTGTGATCTGCTACATCGCTTCGCATCACACCAAGGAAGGCCAACCACATGGCAGAGCGTTTCCGCATCACTTTGGGTCAGTTGAACCCCACCGTCGGCGATCTGGCGGGCAACGCCGCACTGGCCCGGCAGGCGTGGGAGCAGGGCAAGGCCGATGGCGCCGATCTGGTCGCCCTGCCCGAGATGTTCATCACCGGCTACAACGCCCAGGATCTGGTGATGAAACGCGCCTTCCAGCTTGATGTGATGACCCATATCGAAGCGCTGGCCGCCGAGTGCGCCGACGGTCCGGCCCTTGCCATCGGTGCGCCCTGGGCTGAGGGGGCAGAGCTTTTCAACGCCTACCTCATCCTCAAGAACGGCAAGATCGCCAGCCGCACCCTGAAACACGAATTGCCCAACGAAACCGTCTTTGACGAGGTGCGCGTCTTTGATTCCGGTCCGCTGGGCGGCCCCTATGCCGTGGGCAACACCCGCATCGGCAGCCCCATCTGCGAGGATGCATGGCACCCGGACGTGGCCGAAACGCTGGCCGAAACCGGTGCCGAATTTCTGCTCGTGCCCAACGGTTCGCCCTACTACCGGGGCAAGATGGACACGCGGATGAACATGATGGTCGCCCGCGTGATCGAAACCGGCCTGCCGCTGATCTACCTCAACATGGTCGGCGGTCAGGACGATCAGGTCTTTGACGGTGCCTCCTTCGCGCTCAATCCCGGTGGCAAGCTGGCGCTGAAGCTGCCCGCTTTCGATGCAATCACCACCAACGTCGATCTGGAACGCACGCCCGAAGGCTGGCGCGTGGTCGAAGGCCAGATTGCCACTTTCCCCGATGATTACGAAGCCGACTACCGCGTCATGGTGCAGGGCCTGCGCGACTACATGGCCAAGACCGGCTTCAGGAAGGTGCTGCTGGGCCTGTCGGGCGGCATCGACAGCGCCATCGTTGCCACCATCGCGGTCGATGCCCTGGGTGCCGAAAACGTCCGCTGCGTGATGCTGCCGTCGGAATACACCTCGCAGTCCTCTCTCGACGATGCCGAGGAAATCGCGAAAAACCTCGGCTGTCATTATGATTACGTCCCGATCAAGGAAGGGCGGCAGGCGATCACCAACACCCTTGCCCCCCTCTTCGAAGGGCGCGACCCGGACCTGACCGAAGAAAACATCCAGTCCCGCCTGCGCGGTCTCCTGCTGATGGCGCTCAGCAACAAGTTCGGTGAAATGCTTCTGACCACCGGCAACAAGTCCGAAGTCGCGGTGGGCTATGCCACGATCTACGGCGACATGGCGGGCGGCTATAACCCGATCAAGGACATGTACAAAACCCGCGTGTTCGAAACCTGCCGCTGGCGCAATGCCAACCACCGCGACTGGATGATGGGGCCAGAAGGTGCCGTGATCCCCGAAAACATCATCACCAAACCGCCCAGCGCCGAATTGCGCGCGGACCAGAAGGACAGCGACAGTCTGCCCGATTATCCGGTGCTGGACCGCCTGCTGGAAATTCTGGTGGACGAAGACGGCTCCATCGCGGATTGCGTCGCCGAAGGCTTCGACCGCGCGACCGCCAAGAAGGTCGAACACCTGATCTACATCTCCGAATACAAGCGCTTCCAGTCCGCCCCCGGCCCGCGCCTGACCAAGGGGGCGTTCTGGCTCGACCGCCGCTATCCCATCGTCAACCGCTGGCGCGACCCCGGCTAGGGCAATGGCGGCACCGGTCATCGTTCACATCAGACGGGGGAAGTCCCTGCGTCTTGGTCTCGCCCTGCTGCCCATCGTCCTGTTCTGCCTCATGTTCTTTGCCCTCGTGGTCTCTGGCACCACAGGCTCCTCTTGGGTTGCGGCCGTTTCTCTTGCTTGTGGGGTGCTTGTTGGCGCTCTGGCCACATTCCATATCGGCATCGCCCTGCGTCAACCCGTTGCGCTGCGCATGGATTTCCACGGCATTTCCGGCTTTTACGTTACGCCCGCCACATGGGACGAAATCGCCAAGATCGGCACGTTCGGCGATCACAACAATTCCCGGTTCCTCGGCTTTGCCTTGCACGATCCCATCGCCTTTCGCGATCGCCAGACGCCGTGGCATCGCTTCAAATCCTGGAGCACGGGGCGCAGCTATGGCTATCACATCGTCATCCCCGAGCTGATCCTGCGGAACGCGAAAGTCGATGATCTCAGGACGCAGGCACTCATGTTTCACAGCGCCGCGACTGCAGCGGACCCTCTTCATCGGCACCATCAACCGTAAGGTGCACATTCTGTGCACCCCCGCACAACGATGTGACTTGAGCCTGCCGTACCAAAGCGCCAAGACTGACACCATGCGTTACATCCTGACCCTCCTCCTGTTCCTCGCCAGCCCCGCCCTTGCCTGCGGTCCCGACACCGACTGTGTTGTGGGCGACCGCACCTACCGCATCGCCATGCCCGAAGGGCACGACAGCGCCACCGAAGTCCCCGCGCTTGTCTGGGCGCACGGCTATCGCGGCTCTGCCGCAGGGGCGATGGGCAACGGTTCGCTGCGCCGGATGCTCTCGCAGGCGGGCATCGCCTTCATCGCCGTGCAGGGTGTGGGCGGCACCTGGGATCTGCCCTACGGCCCGCGCACCTTCGACAGCGACGGATCCGCCGAATTTGCCTACTACGATGCCGTCATCGCCGATGCGACAGCCCGTCACGCCATCGACCCCAACCGCATCGTCGCCTCGGGCTTTTCCGCCGGTGGCATGATGGTCTGGAACCTCGCCTGTTCACATCCCGCCAACTTTGCCGGGTTCATCCCGATGTCCGGCACCTATTGGCTGAAACCGCCCGATGCCTGCAAGGCCCCGGTCAGCAGCATCGTCCACATCCACGGCACGCAGGACAAGACCGTCCCGCTGACGGGCCGCCCCATTGGCGAAACCAAACAGGGTGTGGTCGAAGAGTCGCTGAGCATGTATGCCGCCTTTGGCGGGTTCGGGGCCGAGCGGACAACCCGCGCCGCTGATCTGGCCTGCCGCATCCGCCAGAACCCGCAGAGCGAGCTGCTGGAGTTCTGCCTGTTCGACGGCGGCCATTCCTTCCGTACCGAACACCTGCTCCACGGCATCACCGCGCTCAGGAACGCTGGTCAGTTCTAACCGAAGGTGTCCGCAAAACCGCGCGCGCCCCGCGCCGTGAACCGCACGACACGGGTGCCGTTCACCCGTTCGGCCCATTGCAGTTCCACCATCCGCGCCAGAACGGCCCGCCCGACGCTGCCCGCCAGGTGCGTCTGCCGCGCCGACCAGTCCAGACAGGACCGGCAGAGCGGTGTCCTGGACTTGCGCAGCGCCGCGACATCCACCCCGAAATCCGTCAGAAACGCCGCGCCTGTGTCGCTCAGTACCACATCCTCGCCGCGCTCCTGCACGACACCGCGCGCCAGCAGCCCCTGATAGAGCGCAATCCCCTTTGCCCCCGCCAGATGATTGTAACACACCCGCGCCTCGCGCAGCGCCGCGTCCCTCGGTCCGGTCCGGGTCCGCAGATGCCCCACACCCGCCGCCAGACCCATCAGCGCCTCCAGCGCATGGCCCACCTCATCGCCGCCCAGCGTGAAATACTTGTGCCGCCCCGATCTGCGCATGGCGATCAGGTTCGCCTCCAACAGCTTGCCCAGATGCGCGCTCGTGGTCTGCACGGTCACGCCCGCCTCTCCGGCGAGTTCCGTCGCCGTCAGCGCCTTGCCCGCCATCAAGGCGGTCAGGATGTTGGCCCGTGCCGGATCACCGATCAGGGCCGCGATGCGGGATATGTCCGGACCTTCCTTCATACTTCGACCCTAGCCGAAGCATTCATGCCGATCAATCCGCTATCACAGTGGCATCACAACAAAGGATACCCCATGCTGACCTGCATCATTCGCTACGAAATCGACCCCACGAAACACGACCAGTTCCGCCAGTACGCCCGCAACTGGGGCACCGCGATCCCGCGTTGCGGTGCCGACCTCATCGGCTATTTCGCCCCGCACGAAGGCTCCTCTACCCTCGCCTACGGCATCTACAATATCCCCAGTCTCGCCGCCTACGAGGCCTACCGCGCCCGTCTTGCCGCCGACCCGCTGGGGCAGGAGAACTACGCCTTCGCCCAATCCGAGAAGTTTCTCTTGCGCGAGGACCGCACATTTCTCAAACTCGCCTCCGCCCCGCATGGAGACCCCGCATGATCGCCGTCATCTTCGAAGTCTACCCGGACCCCGCACAGCGCCAGCCCTATCTCGACATGGCTGCGGAAATGCGACCGCTTGTCGAACAGATCGACGGTTTCATCTCGGTCGAACGGTTCCAGAGCCTGACAGACCCCGACAAGCTGCTGTCCATCTCGATGTTCCGGGATGAAGAGGCACTGGCCGACTGGCGCCGCCTGACCCGCCACCGGGCCGCACAGAAAGCGGGACGCGAGGTGATGTTCACCGACTACCGCCTGCGCATCGCCCATGTGATCCGCGACTACGGCAAATTCGACCGCGCCGAAGCGCCCGACGACAGCAAGGCCGCCCACGGCTGATCGGTGCGGATGCCGGACGGGTCGCCCGGCATCCGAACTCTCTACTCGACGGTGATCGTGATCACCTCGGACACGACCGGCGGGTTGTGCGGCACATGGTTCATGTCCCCCAGCACCAGCTGCAGCGTGTGGGTGCCCGCAGCCAGTTCCACGGATTTCTCCGTCTGGCCGCCGCCGAAATGCACGTGGTTCTCGTCCGCCGGCAGGCTGTTGGACAGCTCGTCCGCGCCATCCGGTCCCTCCCCCAGCGGCGCGCGGTCGATCAGCAGGTGATGATGCCCGGTGTTCTCCTTCTCCGTCCCTGCCGGGGCCACGCCCATGCCCGACAGACCAAAGACCACCGTAACCGGGGAAGACACGACAGCCCCATCCTCAAGCCCCACGAAATAGACTTTCGCCCCCTCGGGCGACGGTGTGTCCTGTGCGACCGCGCCGAAACCCCATGACAATGTGATCGCCGCGACAGCGGCCAGTAAATTCGATTTCATGCTACTCTCCTTCAATAAAACGACAAAACAGGGCTTGAATTCCACCTCCGGTTCAGTTTCGGCGGCAAAGCAGCCCCCCAGCCGTATCAGACATCTAACAGGACGCTCGACTGACATAACAAGCGATTCCTTCGGGGCGGATCGCCGCAATCCCGCGCCCGAACGGGGCGGGGTGCAGCCCCCTACCCAAAACGCGCCGCATAAGGTACGAACGCACACCCGACCAGAAACCGGAGCCTTGCCCATGTCCCAGACCTTCACCACCACCCGCGAATTGCGCTTTGGCGATTGCGACATCTCCGGCACCGCGTATTTTCCCGCATACCTCGACATCCTCAACGGCGTGAACGAGGAATTCTGGGCGCATCTGGGCTATCCCTGGCACGAGATCATCTGGAAGGAACGCTGGGGCACACCCACGGTCCACCTGACCTGCGATTTCTCGATCCCGTCGCTGTTCGGCCAGACGCTGACGTTCGACCTCCGCGTCGTCCGTGTGGGCCGCTCCTCTGTCACGCTGAAACACGAAATCAGCTGCGAAGGCGAAAAACGCTGGACCAGCACGCAGGTGCTCGCCGCCTCGGATCTGGACAAACACACCTCCGTGCCGTGGCCCGACGCCGTGAAAAAGACATTGGATGCGTGGCTGGTGGCGGACTGAACCAGCCTGGACCGACGGTGTCTGCTGGTAAGGTTCAGGCTAAACAGCGCTGCGAAAACGATTGCTTTCACTGGTCCTGATCTCCTGCAATCAATATCTTGCCGCAGCATGACCATTGATGCAGGCATCAACGGCGTTTGCCCAACGCCCGATCACCGCAAAAGGACACCAGATGAAAGACGCAGCCGACGAGCTTCTGGAAAATGTGGCCCTCCCCTTCGAACGGGCGCGGGCGATGCCGCCTTCGGTCTACACGTCCGAAGCCTTTCTGGCCCGCGAAATCTCCGCGATCTTCGCCCATGACTGGTTCTGCGCCGGGCGCGCCGATGCGCTGGCCAATCCGGGCGACTACATCAGCCTCGATCTCGCGGATCAGCCGATCATCGTTCTGCGCGACAGGGACGGTGCCTTGCGCGCGATGTCGAACGTCTGCCGCCACCGCATGTCCACCCTGCTCGAAGGACGCGGCAACACCCGCAGCATCGTCTGCCCCTATCACGCCTGGACCTACAATCTGGACGGCT
This sequence comes from uncultured Alphaproteobacteria bacterium, assembly GCA_963799505.1. Taxonomy (GTDB): domain Bacteria; phylum Pseudomonadota; class Alphaproteobacteria; order Rhodobacterales; family Rhodobacteraceae; genus Sulfitobacter. The sequence continues at coordinate 73,441 of CAWCXM010000016.1, read as the reverse complement.
CCCTGCGCGGCGCCCCGGCGATGGACCAGAACGCAGGGTTCTGCAAATCGGACTACAGCCTGCCCACGATCCGCTGCGAGGAATGGCTGGGCTGGGTCTTTGTCACGCTGAACCCCGACATCCCGCCCGTGGCACAGCAACTGGCCAAGGTCGAAGACATGGTCAGCGACTACGACATGACCAATTACACCGAAACCTTCTTTGAAACCCACGTCTGGGACACCAACTGGAAGGTGCTGGCCGAGAATTTCATGGAAAGCTATCACCTGCCGGTCTGCCATGCGGGCACCATCGGGGGTCTGTCCAAACTCGAGGAAATGATCTGCCCGCCCGGTGAAGAGACCTTCAACTACCACACGATCCTGAAGGACGATTCCCTGCGCATCGCCATGGCCCACCCCAGCAACACGCGCATGAAAGGCGACCGGCGCCGCACGACCTTCCTGCTCGCCATCTATCCCAGCCTGCTGATCACACTGACACCGGGTTACTTCTGGTATCTCACGCTGCACCCACAGGGCGTCGGTCAGGTCCGCATCGGCTTTGGCGGCGGGATGTCGGACGACTACGCCAACGACGAGGACGCGCATGAAAATTTCGTGCGGCTCAAGACCCTGCTCGATGACGTGAACGTCGAGGACCGGGGATGCACCGAAAAGGTCTATCGCGGTCTGCGGTCACAGGCGGCAGCACCGGGTCATCTGTCGCATCTGGAACGGCCGAACTACGATTTCGCACAGTACATCAATGCGCGGGTTCAGGGGGAAACCTCCGGTCGGTCGTGACACCGCAATGCGCCCCTGGCCGCCTTCATCCGCTGTTAACCTTCTCCCCCGTTCGCACAGTTAACGCGCAGATTTCCCCCCATCGTATGCACAGCCTGTGTACGCGCGGTGTACGCGGTGTGACACCGCCAAACCCCAGTATCGCCTGGCGTTAACCCCGATTCGCCGCCCATGCCGTTGCGCGGCGAAGAACCGTTGCGCGTGCGCCGCCTAAACCACCTCGCCCGCGTCCAGCCGCGCCAGCCAACGCTCGGCATCCTTCAACACGGTTTCGCGGCGGTCGGCGTCCATCCGGTCCCACGTCCGGTACATATTGCCCATGCGCGCATTGTTCGAAAACCGCTCCCGGTGCCGGTCCAGAAAATGCCAGTAGAGCAGGTTGAAAGGGCAAGCCCCCTCGCCCGTTTTCACGCTCACCTTATAGGCGCACCCCTTGCAGTAATCCGACATCCGGTTGATGTAAGCCCCTGAAGACACATAAGGTTTCGACGCGATGACACCACCGTCGGCAAACTGCGACATGCCCACGGTGTTGGGGCTTTCCACCCACTCGAAGGCATCCGCATAGACCGCCAGATACCATTCATGCACCTGCCCCGGATCGACCCCCGCCAGCAGCGCAAAGTTGCCCGTCACCATCAGACGCTGGATATGATGTGCATAAGCCTGACGTTCGGTCTGCGCGACGGCATGGGACACACAGTTCATTTTCGTCTCCGCCCCCCAGTAGAACGCGGGCAAGTCCCTGTCATGCTTCAATACATTCCGTTTCGGATACTCCGGCCCCTCAAGGAAATAGATCCCCCGCACATATTCTCGCCAGCCGATGATCTGGCGGATGAACCCTTCGGCGGCATTGATCGGCACGTCGCCCTTTTTCCACGCCTTTTCAACGGCCTGACAGACCTCCAGCGGCCCCAGCAGCCCGATATTGATGTAAGGTGACAGCACCGCGTGATAGAGAAACTCATGCCCCTCCAGCATCGCGTCCTGATAATCGCCGAACCGGGGCAGCGCATGGGTCACGAAATACGCCAGAGCCTCCAACGCCTGCGCCCGGGTCACGGCAAAGCCGAACCCTTCCAAGCTCCCGAAATTGCTGGCAAATCTCGCCTCGACCAGCGACAGAACCTCCTGCGTTTCCGCGTCGGGCTCAAACCACAACGGCCCCTCGACCGTCACATCATCCGGGGCGGCCTTGCGGTTGTCGTGGTCATAGTTCCACTTGTCCCCCGCAGGCTCATCGCCTTCCATCAGCAACCCGGTCTTGCGGCGCATGTCGCGGTAAAAATACTCCATTCTCAAGGCCTTGCGCCCATCCGCCCAGCGCTCGAACTCGGCGTGGCTCGCAATGAAACGGTCGTCCTGCAAGATCCGCGTCGTGATCGGCGCGTAGGTCAGCTTGTTGATCAGCCGCCACTCGCCCGGCTCGGTACAGATGACCTCCTCCGCCCCGGTCTCCTCGGCCCGGCGCAAAAGCTCGCCCACGATGGAACCTGCATTGTCCGTATCATCCAGCTGCGCATAGCGGACGTCCCAGCCATCCTCTTGCAATTGCTTGGCAAATTTGCGCATCGCCGCAAAGATCAGCGCGATCTTCTTGGGGTGATGCTGCACATATCCGGCCTCCTCGACCACCTCTGCCATGACCACGATATCGCTGTCCTTGTCCGCCGCGCGCAGCGCCGACAGGTTCGCGCTCAGCTGGTCGCCCAGCACCAGAACCAGACGGCTCACCAGACCACCGGTTTTCCGGCCCAGTCGAAAAAGCCGCCACTGTCCTCGGGGGTAAGATTATCCATCACCCGCAAGAGGTTATCCGCCGCCTCCCGGGGCGAGACTGCCGGATGCCGGCCCAGATAAGCTTCGGTAAAGGGGGTGGCCACCGTGCCCGGATGCAGCGCCACGCAGACCGTCTGCTTATGCGTCCGCGCCAGTTCGATCGCGGCGGTATGCACCACCTGATTGACCGCCGCCTTGGCGCTGCGGTAGCTGATCCAGCCGCCGATCCTGTTGTCCCCGATGGACCCCACCCGCGCCGACAGCACCGCGACCACCGCCGGCCTGTCGCGGGGCAGCAAATCCTGCGCCTGCGCCAGCACCAGCGCGGGACCGACCGCATTCAGCGCGAACTGGTCCAACATCGCCTGCGCCGTGATCGCCTTGATCGTCTTTTCGGGGGCGGCACCCCTTATTTCCAAGGCCCCTGTCGCCACGACGACGCGGTCGAACGGCCCGTTCAAAGCGCCCAGATGCTTGGCCACCGACGCCTCGTCCGTGATGTCGAAGCCGTCGCGCGACCGCGACAGGCCGGTCACGTCCTCGCCCCTTGCGTCGCAGGCCGCGACCAAGGCCGATCCGATCCCGCCGGAAGAACCCAAGATCAATGTTTTGCTCATGCGCCATCAGCTAGCGGCGAAATCCTGCCCTTCAATGTGCCGCCCGCAAAAACCGCAAAACACTCTTCCCATTTCAGATCAGGTGCCTATAAATGCCCGCATGACACACGCCGCCCATATTCCCACCGTTTCGCGCCCCGCCGCGAACCTGCTGCGTGCAACCCTGCTGCTGCTAATCCGCCTCTGAGCGTGCCATCCCGGCGCGTCCGCTCAGAGGGCATGCCACCGCGCCAAGGATTTTCACAGCAGAACGAAAGAACCCGACATGACCGACAAGACACAACAGGACCGCGTCCTCATTTTCGACACGACCTTGCGCGACGGCGAACAATCCCCCGGTGCCACCATGACCCACGCCGAAAAGCTGGAGATCGCGGGGCTGCTGGATGAAATGGGCGTCGATATCATCGAGGCAGGCTTTCCCATCGCCTCCGAGGGCGATTTCGCCGCGGTGTCCGAAATTGCGAAAAACGCGAAGAATTCCGTCATCTGCGGCCTCGCCCGCGCCCAGATCGGCGATATCGACCGCTGCTGGGAGGCCGTCAAACACGCCGCCCAGCCCCGCATCCACACCTTCATCGGCACCTCGCCGCTGCACCGGGCCATTCCGAACCTCACGATGGACGAAATGGCCGACCGCATCCACGAGACGGTGACCCACGCCCGCAACCTCTGCGACAATGTGCAATGGTCCCCGATGGACGCGACCCGGACCGAGCTGGATTATCTCTACCGCACGGTCGAGATCGCCATCAAGGCAGGGGCGACCACCATCAACATCCCCGATACCGTCGGCTACACCGCCCCGCGCGAGAGCGCCGATCTGATCCGCAAGCTCCTGGAAAACGTGCCCGGCGCCGACGAGATCGTCTTTGCGACGCATTGTCATAACGACCTTGGCATGGCGACGGCCAACAGCCTTGCCGCGGTCGAGGCGGGTGCGCGGCAGGTGGAATGCACCATCAACGGTCTGGGCGAACGCGCGGGCAATACAGCGCTGGAAGAGGTCGTGATGGCCCTGCGCGTGCGCAACGACATCATGCCCTACCAGACCCGGATCGACGCGACCAGGATCATGAACATCTCGCGCCGCGTCGCCGCGGTGTCGGGCTTTGCCGTGCAGTTCAACAAGGCCATCGTCGGCAAGAACGCCTTTGCCCACGAATCCGGCATCCACCAGGACGGGATGCTGAAGAACGCAGAGACCTTCGAGATCATGCGCCCCGAGGACGTGGGCCTCAGCGAGACCAATATCGTCATGGGCAAACACTCCGGCCGCGCCGCACTGCGCTCCAAGCTCGAAGACCTCGGGTTCGAATTGGGCGACAACCAGCTCAAGGATGTGTTCGTGCGGTTCAAGGAACTGGCGGACCGCAAGAAGGAAATCTACGAGGATGACCTGATCGCGCTCATGCGCACCACGACCGACCCCGAAGAGGACCGGGTCAAGTTGGTCTCGATGCACGTGGTCTGCGGCACCGAAGGCCCCAATCAGGCGCGGATGACGCTGGACGTGGACGGTGCCCAGCACACGACCGAACAAACCGGAGATGGCCCCGTCGATGCCGCCTTCAACTGCGTCAAGGCCATCGTGCCCCACACGGCCCGCCTGCAACTCTATCAGGTGCATGCGGTGACCGAAGGTACGGACGCGCAGGCGACCGTGTCGGTGCGTATGGAGGAAGACGGGCGCATCGTGACCGGTCAGGCGGCGGATACCGACACCGTCGTCTCCTCTACCCGCGCCTACATCCATGCCCTGAACCGCCTGCTGGTGCGCCGCGAAAAGGGCGGCACCGACAAGCGCGAGGTCAGCTACAAGGATATCGGCTGATCCATCAGCCTGCGCCGCAGTTTCGAAAATCAGGACCTGCGGCGCGGGTCGCAAGGGTGTGGATTGAGTTGTATTGGGAAAGATGAAGGGACAATGCGCTTCATCTTTCCAATACAACTCAATCCGACGGATGCCATGATCGCGTCCTAAGCGTAGGGGTTCTTCGCTCCCCGATCATCACTCAGCGACCTCTGCGACCGCTCGACGATCAGCAGCGCCGCATCGGCCAGATGTTCGCGCTCGATGGCCCTGGCTCCGCGCGCCACGCGCAGCTTGTGTGCCTCCAGCATGACCTCGGCATGGCTCGACCCGCGTGGCGGGATGAAGGTATAGCAGGCCAGTTCGATCAGCATCCCCAATGGATCCTTGAAATAGATCGAGTGCATGAAGCCCCGGTCCTTGATGCCGGAATTGCCGATCCCGCGCTCTTCCAGACGTTCCAGCACCTGATCGAACATGGCGCGGTCCACCTCGAAAGCGATGTGGTGAACGCAGCCGGGATCGGTCGGTGTGCGGTCGAAAACCGGTTTGCGGTTCTCGTTCGAGAATATGGTGATCAGCCGCCCGTCGCCGGGATCGAAATAGAGGTGACCTTCGTCCTCGTCGTCCAGATTGGGCTGATCAAAGATGAAGGGCATCCCCAGCACACCTTCCCAGAAATCTATGCTGCTTTGCCGGTCGGCCCCGGTCAGTGTGATGTGATGCAGGCCAAGGCTTTGAATTTTCTTCATGTTCCGTTCCCTTCTGTCCAGGTCCATCATGCAGCCTCACGCGCCAGCGGCAACCTGCCCAATGCGCCCAAAGACCCCCTTTCGCATGGAATGACCCAAGCCTATAAGGGCCAAAGCCTGCCTCGGTAGAGTCGCGGGCCAATGCGATATTATGAAGGTACTTGGGCGAATGAACCTCTTTGGCAACCTCAGCGGGCTATTTTCATCGGACATGGCGATCGACCTGGGCACTGCGAACACCCTCGTTTACGTCAAGGGACGGGGTATCGTTCTGTCCGAACCCTCTGTGGTGGCCTATCACATCAAGGACGGCGTGAAAAAGGTTCTTGCGGTGGGCGAGGACGCCAAGCTGATGCTGGGCCGCACCCCCGGCAGCATCGAGGCGATCCGCCCGATGCGCGAAGGCGTCATCGCCGATTTCGACACCGCCGAGGAAATGATCAAGCATTTCATCCGCAAGGTGCACAAGCGCTCGACCTTCTCCAAGCCCAAGATCATCGTCTGCGTGCCCCACGGTGCGACGCCGGTTGAAAAACGCGCGATCCGCCAGTCGGTTCTGAGCGCCGGGGCCCGCCGCGCCGGTCTGATTGCCGAACCGATTGCGGCAGCGATTGGCGCGGGGATGCCGATCACCGATCCCACCGGCAACATGGTCGTGGACATCGGGGGCGGGACAACCGAAGTGGCGGTGCTCAGCCTCGGCGACATCGTCTATGCCCGCTCCGTCCGCGTGGGGGGCGACCGCATGGACGAGGCGATCATCAGCTACCTGCGCCGTCAGCAGAACCTGCTGGTGGGCGAAACCACCGCAGAACGGATCAAGACTTCCATCGGCACGGCGCGGATGCCCGACGACGGGCGCGGCACCTCGATGCAGATCCGGGGCCGCGACCTGCTGAATGGTGTGCCCAAGGAGATCGAGGTCACCCAGGCGCAGATCGCCGAAGCGCTGGCCGAACCCGTGCAGCAGATTTGCGAAGCGGTGATGACGGCGCTTGAAACAACACCACCCGATCTGGCGGCGGACATCGTGGACCGTGGCGTGATGCTGACGGGCGGCGGTGCGCTTCTGGGCGATCTGGATCTGGCGCTGCGCGAGCAGACCGGACTTGCGATTTCGGTGGCGGACGAGCCGCTGAATTGCGTTGCACTGGGCACCGGCAAGGCGCTGGAATACGAAAAACAGCTGCGCCACGCCATCGACTACGACAGCTGATATTTGCTAGACTTGAGCCAGCCCTCATGCGGGCAGGAGCGTATCGGACATGGCAAGCGACCGATCAAATTCCAGTGATTATACAGGGCCGCTGCGGCGGCTGCTGCTGGCTGTCCTGATCCTTGTACTTGGGGCCACGTTTCTGCTCTGGCGGATCGACAGCCCGCGTGTGGAACGCTTTCGTGCCCAGATCACCGACCGTTTGATGCCGAACCTCGACTGGGCGATGGCTCCGGTCACCGGCACCATCAACCTGCTGCGGGATTTTCAGTCCTATCAGCGCCTGGCCGAACAGAACGGCGAATTGCGCAGCGAGCTGCGGCAGATGCAGGCGTGGAAGGAAGCGGCCCTGCAGCTTGAACAGGAAAACGCGCGTCTGCTCGATCTCAACAAGGTGCGGCTTGATCCGCGGCTCACGTTCATCACCGGCGTCGTGATGGCCGACAGCGGGTCGCCTTTCCGGCAGTCGGTCCTGCTGAACGTCGGCGCGCGTGACGGGTTGGTCGATGGCTGGGCGACGATGGACGGCATCGGGTTGGTGGGCCGTATCTCGGGGGTGGCCGAAAACACCGCCCGGGTGATCCTGCTGACCGATGCGACCAGCCGTATTCCGGCGACGATCCAGCCGTCGGGGCAGCGCGCGATCGTGGCAGGGGACAACACCATTGCGCCGCCCATCGACTTTCTTGAAAACCCCGATCTGGTGCGCCCCGGCGACCGGGTGATCAGTTCGGGTGACGGGGGTGTCTTTCCTGCCGGGCTGCTGATCGGGCAAATCGCCGCCGACCCCGGCGGGCGTCTGCGTGTGCGGCTGGCGGCAGACTACGAACGGCTCGAATTTCTGCGCGTCCTGCGCCATTACGGGACCGAAAACGTCACCGACACCGCCCGCATCATCACAGAGGACGGACCGCTGGCCGACGCAGAAGAGGTCGTGACCGAATGAACGATCTGTCCCAGACCCGGTTGTGGCTGATGCGGGCCTCTTTTCTGTTGCTGACGCTGGTGATCCTGTTCTTCCATCTGCTGCCGCTCGATACCACGCCGAGCCGCTGGGCAGGCCCGGACCTTCTGCTGTGCTTCGCGCTGGCGTGGAGCCTGCGTCGCCCCGAATATGTGCCCCCCCTGGCGCTTGCGCTGGCGTTTCTTTGTGCCGATCTCCTGCTGCAGCGCCCGCCGGGGCTTTGGGCGATGCTGGCGCTGATCGGCTGCGAAAACTTCAAGTCCCGGGGCCGCGTCCTGCGGGTGTCCAACTTTGCCGCCGAATGGATCGCGGCGGGGTTGGTGATCATCGGGATCAGCCTGTTCTACCGGATCATCCTTGCCATGGTGCTGGTCGATCTGCCCAGCCTCACGCTCAGCCTTTCCGAACTGGGGACAACCCTGCTATTCTATCCTCTGGTGGTCACTGTGACGCATTTCATCATGGGCGTGCGCAAGTCAGCACCGGGTGATCTGGACGCACTGGGCCAGCGGGTCTGAGGGGGCCGTGACATGAGACGCAATCGCGCCGAAAACGATGCCAACCATGCCAAGCTGACGCGGCGGGCTGCCCTGCTGGGCGGTGCGCAGCTGTTGTTCATGGGCGGGCTGGCGGCGCGGATGCGGTATCTGCAGGTCGATCAGGCGGATCAGTTTCGTCTGCTGGCAGAGGAAAACCGCATCAACATCCGCCTGATTCCCCCGACGCGCGGCGAGATTTTCGACCGTAACGGGATGCGGCTGGCCGAGAATGTTCCAAGCTACCGCATCGTCATGGTGCGCGAAGACGCGGGCGATGTGGACGAGGTGATGGCGCGGCTGAGCCGGATCATCGACATCGAACTCGAAACCTACGAGCGCGCGCTCGAAGAGCTGAAACGCTCCGCGCCTTTCCTTCCGGTCACCATCGTCGAAGGCGTCAGCTGGGACGAGGTCAGCAAGGTCAGCGTCAACGCGCCCGCCCTTCCCGGCGTCACGCCGGAGGTGGGTCTGACCCGCGTCTATCCGCGCGGGTCGGACTTTGCCCATGTCGTGGGCCGTGTGGGCCGCGTCAGCCAGAAAGACCTCGATGCCCTGGAAGACCCCGATCAGGTGCTGCGCATTCCCCGTTTCCAGATCGGCAAGATCAACGTGGAAGCACGGGCCGAGAACCTCTTGCGCGGCACCGCCGGAACCAAGCAGGTCGAGGTCAACGCAACCGGCCGGGTGATGCGCGAACTGGCCCGCCGCGAGGGACAATCGGGCGCCGATCTGCAACTCACCGTCGATGCAAAGCTGCAAGGCTACGTGCAGGCGCGTCTGGGCGATGAAAGCGCCGCCGTCGTCGTGCTGGATTGCGAGAACGGCGATCTGGCGGCGATCTGTTCGGCACCCAGCTATGATCCCAACCTCTTTATCGGCGGGATTTCGTCCAAGGATTACGATCCGCTGCTCAATTCCATCTACCGCCCGCTGGTCAACAAGACGGTACAGGGTGCCTATCCGCCCGGATCGACCTTCAAGATGATGACAGCGATGGCGGCGCTGGAAGACGGGTTGATCGGACCGGACGAGACCGTCTATTGCCCGGGCCACCTCGAAGTTGCGGGACGCCGGTTTCACTGCTGGAAGCGTGCAGGGCACGGCTGGGTCGATCTGGAAAATTCGCTCAAGCAATCCTGCGATGTCTATTACTACGATCTGGCGCTCAAGGTCGGGATCGAGAAAATCTCGGCGATGGCCAACCGCTTTGGTCTGGGCATCCGGCACGATCTTGCCTTGTCCTCGGTCAATGCCGGGCTGACCCCCACGAAGGACTGGAAGAAAAGCGCCCGGGGGGCGGACTGGGTGATCGGTGATACCGTGAACTCCTCGATCGGACAGGGGTTCATGCTCGCCTCACCGCTGCAACTGGCGGTGATGTCGGCGCGGATCGCAACAGGGCGCGAGGTGGCACCGCGCCTCATCAAATCCGTGGACGGTGTCGAACAGCCTTCGGGCATCGGTGAGCCGCTCAACATGAACGAAAACAACCTGCGCAAGATGCGGCGCGCGATGTACGAGGTCGTGAACGACCGGCGCGGGACAGCCTACCGCAACCGCATCATCGCAGACGAATGGCGCATGGCGGGCAAGACCGGCACCAGCCAGGTCCGCAACATCACCGCCGCCGAACGCGCGCGCGGTGTGTCGCGCAACGAAGACTTGCCTTGGGAACGGCGGGACCACGCGCTCTTTGTCGCCTTCGCCCCCTATGACGCGCCGCGCTATGCGGTGTCCGTGCTGGTCGAACACGGCGGTGGCGGATCGACCGCTGCGGCGCCCATCGCCCGCGACGTGATGTTGCAGGCGCTTGCCGGCGGGGAACCCCCGCTTGACGCCTATCCCACCGGCGACCGTGCCCGGATCGAGACCCAACAGGACCGCCTGCGCGACGTGCAGCCACAGGCGGCGATCAAGGGAAGCGATCAGGCATGAGCTATCTTGAATATACCGTCAAATCCGTTCCCACGGGCTTTCGCAAGATCCTGCACCTGAACTGGGCTCTTGCGCTGTTGCTGGCGACGGTCTGCGGCGTCGGTTTCCTGATGCTCTATTCCGTCGCGGGCGGCTCCTACACCCCCTGGGCCGAACCGCAGATGAAGCGTTTCGGCATGGGCATCGTGCTGATGATCGGCGTGGCGATGGTGCCGATCTGGTTGTGGCGCAACCTGTCGGGAGTTGCCTATGGCACGTCGGTGCTCCTGCTCGTCGCGGTGGCGTTCGTCGGGGATGAACGGAAGGGATCGCAGCGCTGGCTCGATCTGGGCTTCATGGATCTGCAACCTTCCGAACTGATGAAGATCACCCTCGTGATGTTCCTTGCGGCCTATTACGACTGGCTGCCGGCCAAACGGGTTTCGCGCCCGTTCTGGGTGCTCCTGCCCGTTCTCATCATCCTCTTGCCGACAGCATTGGTGCTGGAACAGCCTGATCTGGGCACCTCGATCCTGCTTCTGGCGGCCGGGGGTGGGCTGATGTTTCTGGCTGGCGTGCACTGGGCCTATTTCGCGGCCGTCATCGCGTCCGGTGTCGGATTGGTCACAGCGGTGTTCCAGTCGCGCGGCACGACCTGGCAGTTGCTGAACGACTACCAGTACCGCCGCATCGACACCTTCCTCGACCCCGCCGCCGATCCGCTGGGTGCGGGCTATCACATCACGCAGTCCAAGATCGCGCTTGGCTCGGGCGGCTGGACCGGGCGGGGTTTCATGCAGGGCACCCAATCGCGGCTGAACTTCCTGCCCGAAAAACACACCGACTTCATCTTCACCACGCTCGCCGAAGAATTCGGCTTTGTCGGTGCGATATCCCTTCTGAGCCTGTACGCGCTGATCATCGTCTTTTGCGTGATCACGGCGATCCTGAACAAGGACCGCTTTTCATCCCTGTCTGACCCTCGGCATCGCGCTGAACTTCTTCTTGTTCTTTGCGGTCAACATGTCGATGGTCATGGGCCTTGCCCCCGTCGTCGGTGTGCCGCTGCCGCTGGTCAGCTACGGCGGCTCCGCCATGCTGGTGCTGCTCTTGGCCTTCGGGCTTGTCCAATCCGCCCACGTCCACAGACCAAGGTAATCCATGACCCTGAATATCCTTTTCGCCGCCAAGCCAGAGCGCTGGGCGACCTATGAATCCCCCCTGCGCGATGCGCTTGACGCGGCGGGGATCGACGCACATCTGGCCATCTCGATCCCGCCGGAGGATGTCGATTACATCGTCTATGCCCCCAACAGCGATCTGCGGGATTTCGGGCCCTACACGCGGGCCAAGGCCGTGCTGAACCTCTGGGCCGGGGTGGAGGCGATCACCGGCAACGAGACGCTGACAATCCCGCTGGCGCGGATGGTCGATCCGGGGCTGACGCGGGGCATGGTGGAATGGGTCACCGGCCATGTGATGCGTTATCATCTGGACATCGACACCGACATTCTGCGCAGGGATGCGCATTGGGAACCGCGCACCCCGCCGCTCGCGTCCGAACGCAGCGTCGTGATCCTGGGCCTGGGTGCGCTGGGTGCCGCCTGTGCGCGGATGCTGGTCAGCATCGGTTTCAACGTGACGGGCTGGTCGCGCAGCCCCAAGGAGGTGGAGGGTGTCACTTGCCTGCATGGCGAAGACGGTCTGCGCGAGGCACTGGCGCGGGCGGAAATCGCGGTGCTTCTGCTGCCCGATACACCCGCCACGCAGAATACGCTGAACGTGGAAACCCTTGCGCTGATGCCGGAAGGGGCGCGGATCATCAATCCGGGGCGCGGACCGCTGATCGACGATGAGGCGTTGCTGGCGGCGCTCGACAGCGGGCAGATCGCCCATGCGACGCTGGATGTCTTCCGGGTAGAGCCCTTGCCGTCGGATGATCCTTACTGGACCGACTCGAAAGTCACCGTGACGCCCCACATCGCCGCAGCCACCCGGCCCACATCGGCGGCGGAGGTGATCGTGGAAAACATCCGCAGAGGTGAAGCCGGCGAGCCCTTCATCAATCTGGTGAACCGGGAACTGGGGTACTGACCCCCGCACGCCTTCGGTAAGTAAACCAATGGTTTACGGCCCCCGTAAACCATTGGAATCGCCCATCGAAGGGCGGCTGTCCCCAGGGGGACAGCGCCGTCAGGCCGCCAGTCCGCGCCCTTTGAGCAGCGCCTCAACCCCCGGCAACCGCCCTCTGAACGCCACGTAAAGCTCTGCCGCGTCCCGCGACCCGCCGCTGGACAGGATATGCTTTTCCAAAGCGCTCGGCGCGGTCCTCATCAAAGGGATTGCCGACCTCCTCGAAGGCCTCGAAAGCGTCCGCGTCCATGACTTCGGACCACATATAGCTGTAATACCCGCTGGAATATCCGTCGCCCGCAAAGACATGGGCGAACTGCGGTGTCGCGTGACGCATCCGGATCGCGGCGGGCATACCGATCTCCTCCAGCACCTCTGCCTGTCTGGCCATCGGATCGGCGGGGGCAGCGCCATCATGGAACGCCAGATCGACAAGTGCGGAGGCGACGTATTCCACCGTCTGGAACCCCATGTCGAAGGTCGCGGCGCCCAGCACCTTGTCCAGCATTTCCTTTGGCATGGGCTTGCCCGTCTTCGCATGCGTGGCGAATTCGCCCAGCACTTCGGGCACTTCCAGCCAATGTTCGTAAAGCTGGCTGGGCAGCTCCACAAAGTCCCGCGCCACGGAGGTGCCGGAGACACTTTCATAGGTCACATCCGACAGCATCTGGTGCAGCGCATGGCCGAATTCGTGAAACAGCGTGCGCGCATCGTCATAGGACAGCAGCGCCGGATCGGATTTGGCGAAATTGCAGACGTTGATCACCACAGGTGTCTGCACCTGCGGAAACTTCGCCTGCGCCCGCATCGCGGAACACCACGCACCCGACCGCTTGGCCCCACGGGCGAAATAGTCACCGATGAATACCGCGATATGCTTGCCGTTCCGCGTCACGTCCCAGGCCCGGCAATCGGGATGGTAAAGCGGCACGTCGAGCGGCGCGAACTCAAGCCCGAACAGGCGGTTGGCGCAGGAAAATGATGCCTCGATCATGCGGTCCAACTGGAAATAGGGCTTCAGCGCCGCCTCATCCAGATCGTGCTCTGCCGCGCGCCGTTTTTCGGCGTAGTAGCGCCAGTCCCAGGGTTCCAGATCACCGTTGATGCCGTCGGTGTGCATCATCTCGGTCAGCTTTTCGGCGTCTGCGTTTGCCTGCGCCTTGGCGGGCTCCCAGACCTGCATCAGCAGATCGCGCACGGCGGCAGGGGTCTTGGCCATCTCGGTCTCAAGCTTGTAGTCGGCAAAGTTTGCGTAGCCCAGAAGCTGCGCCCGCTCCTCACGCAAGCTGAGCGTTTCGGCGGCGATGGCGCGGTTGTCCGTGTCGCCACCGTTGGCACCGCGGGCCTCCCAGGCGCGAAACGCCTTTTCGCGCAGGTCGCGGCGGGGGGAGAATTGCAAAAACGGCACGATGAGCGAGCGCGAGAGGGTCACCACCGGGCCACCCGCGTCTTTCTCAACGCCTGCCGCACGGGCCGCATCGACGACGAAATCAGGCAGTCCTTCAAGGTCATCTTCGGCAAGCGTCATGAACCACGACCGTTCATCTGCCAGCAGGTTCTGCGTGAACTGCGTGCCCAGCACCGCCAGACGCGCCTTGATCTCTTTCATCCGGGTCTCTTCCGCGCCGCTCAGCGCGGCCCCGGCCCGCACGAACCCCCGGTGGGTCAGCATCAGAACGCGGGCCTGCTCGTCCGTCAGGGTCAGGCTGTCGCGCTTGTCCCAGATCGCGGCGACGCGGGCGAAAAGCGCCTTGTTCCCGGAAATTTCGGAAAAGTGGGCGGCGAGCCTGGGGGAGAAGGCGCGTTGCAGGTCTTCGCGCACCGGGTTGCTGTCGGCCCCTGCCACGGTGAAAAACACGCCCAGTACCTTGTCGAGCGCCTGGCCCGCGGCTTCCAGCGCCTCCACCGTATTGGCGAAGGTCGGTGCCTCGGGGTTGGCGGCAATCGCGTCGATCTCGGCGTTGTGGGCGGCAAGCGCTTCGTCCAGCGCGGGGGCGAAATGCGCGTCCTCGACCTGATCAAAGGGGGCGATGCCGAACGGCGTGGACCAGTCGGCCAGCAATGGGTTTGTCATGGGAAATCTCCTTTGCGCTCAAGCTAGGGGCGCGGGGCTGATGTTACAATCGCATCGGCAGCATTGTGGCCGCTACCCGGTGCCGCAGGTCGGGCAATCGGCGCGGCGGGCGATCTGGATCGTCCGGCTTTCGCCGTAAAGCGCGTCATAGATCATCAACTGGCCGCGGGCAGGCGTGCCTGCCCCGGTGATCAGCTTGACCGCCTCGACCGCCATCATGGAACCGATGACGCCGGGCAAGGGGCCGATCACCCCCGCCTCTGCACAGCTTGGGGCGAGGTGGGGGGCGGGTGCCTGCGGGAAAATACACCGATAACAGGGGGCATCCTGAGCAGGGTCAAAGACCGACAGCTGCCCTTCCCACTGGCTGAGCGCGCCGGACACCAGCGGCTTGCCCGCTGCGACGCAAGCGGCGTTGACCAGATAGCGGGTGTCGAAATTGTCGGTTCCGTCCAGCACCAGATCATAATCCGCGATCAACTCTGCCGCGATCTCATCGGTCAGGCGGCGGTTGTAGGGGCGCACGGTGACAAAGGGGTTCTGCGCTTCCATGCTGGCCTGTGCAGAAAAGACCTTGGGCGTCCCGATGTCGGCATCCGCATGGATCACCTGCCGTTGCAGGTTGGCGTTTTCCACGCGGTCGTCGTCGATCACCCCGATGGTCCCGACACCGGCGGCGGCGAGGTATTGGAGCGCGGGTGCCCCCAGCCCACCGGCACCAACCACCAGAACCGAGGCGTCTTTCAACGCCTTCTGGCCCGGTCCGCCCACTTCGCGCAGGATGATGTGGCGGGCATATCGGTTGAGTTCGGTGTCCGAAAACGCGCTGGATTTCGGAGCGCCTTCAGCAGCTTGCGTGCCTGTGGCCTTGGACCGCAGCATGCGGATCACCTGCCGGTATCCCAGAAACAGCAGCACGAAACCGCCCAGGATCAGCCAGGCCGCCGCACTGCCGCCCGTGGCCACGCGCAAGGGGTTGGTTTCGGGGAAAGCCACCTGAATCCCCAGCACCGCCACATAGAGCAGCCCCAGAAACATCAGCCGCGCATCGCGCGGGGCGTTCATCCAGCCGCCGCCAAACCAGATGGCAGCGGCCAACAGCAGTACAAGTATCATCACGCCACTCCGGTGGACCCAAACCCGCCCTCGGCCCTGTCCGTCGGATCAAGCCTGTCGGTCAGCGCAAAGCTAGCCTGCACAACCGGCGCTGCAACCATCTGGGCGATCCGCATGCCGTGGGTGACCTCGAATGGCTGATCGCCCGCGTTCAGCACGATCACGCCCACCACGCCGCGATAGTCAGCGTCGATGGTGCCGGGACTGTTGGGCAGCATGATCCCGTGCTTGAGCGCAAGCCCGGAACGCGGGCGGATCTGAACCTCGAACCCTTGCGGGATCTGCATGTGCAGGCCGGTTGAAATCAGCGCCCGTGCCATCGGCGCAATCGTCACGGCACCATCCGGCAGATTGGCCCGCAAATCAGCGCCCGCAGCCCCGGCGCTTTCGTAGCGGGGCAGCCCAAGTGAGGTGTCGGCCCCTTCGGCCCAAAGGCACTTGATCCGGGTCATTGGCTGTTGATCGCCTGCGCGATCCGCGCGGCCAGCTTGACCGCCACAGCGTCCTTGCCCATGCGCGGCCAGTCTTCGGCACCGTCGTCGGTGATCAGGGTCACGGCGTTTTCGCTGCCGCCCATGATGCCCGTCGCCGGAGAGACATCATTGGCGACAATCCAGTCACAGCCCTTGCGCGCACGTTTGGCGGTGGCATGGGCCAGCACGTCAGTGGTTTCGGCCGCAAAGCCCACGACAAGCGGAGGGCGGCCCTTGGTCATATGGCTGACCGTTTTCAGAATATCGGGGTTTTCCGCAAATTTCAGCTGCGGCAGCCCGTCTTTCGATTTCTTGAGCTTTTCGCGATGCGCCCCTTCCACACGCCAGTCGGCGACGGCGGCGGCAAAAACGGCGGCATCGGCGGGCAAGGCGGCCTCGACCGCCTCCAGCATCTGCTGAGCGGTCTCGATGCGAACCACCTCGACCCCGGCGGGCGGTGCCACGTCGGCGGGGCCAGTCACAAAAACCACATGCGCGCCCAATTCCGCCAGCGCGCGGGCAATCGCGGTGCCCTGCGCACCGGACGAGCGGTTGGCGATGTACCTGACGGGGTCAATGGGTTCATGCGTCGGGCCGGAGGTGACGAGGATGCGTTTGCCTGCCAGCGGGCCGTCGGCAAAATGCGCCCCGACGGCGGCGACAATCTCCATCGGTTCGGCCATGCGACCGGGGCCGAATTCACCACAGGCCATGTCGCCGTCATTGGGACCGACGACCTTGATGCCATCGGCTTGCAGCGTGGCAAGGTTGCGCCGGGTCGCGGCGTGGGTCCACATGCGGACATTCATCGCGGGAACGATCATCACCGGCGTATCCGTGGCCAGCAGCAGGGTGGACGCCAGATCATCCGCATGGCCCTGCGCCATTTTCGCCATGAGGTCCGCCGTTGCAGGGGCCACAACAACCAGATCAGCGACACGGCTGAGCTGGATATGGCCCATCTCGGCCTCATCCCCCAGATCGAACAGATCGCTGAACACTTTCTTGCCCGCCAGTGCAGAGACCGAGAGCGGCGTCACGAATTCGCTGCCCGCGCGGGTCAGGACCGGCGTCACCTCTGCACCGCGCTCGCGCAGGCGCCGGATCAGGTCAAGCGATTTGAAAGCGGCAATGCCGCCGCCGATGATCAACAGGATGTGTTTGCCGGACAGCATGAAACGCCCCTTGGTTGCGCGGTCGTGCCGGAACCATAGGGCGCTTGGGTGCGGGGTTCCAGCCCTGACGCGGGCTGGATCAGGTGCGGGATCAGTTCAGGAAGTGCAGCACTTCGCGGGACTGGCCTTCCAATGACTTGCGCATCTTGACGAAAGCCGCCGCTTCAAGCTGGCGCACACGTTCCTTGGACAGGTTCAACTCTTCGCCAAGGCTTTCCAGCGTGCGTGGCTGGTCGCGAAGCTTGCGTTCGCGCACGATGAATTGCTCGCGTTCGTTCAACTCTTTCATGGAGGTCAGCAACCAAGCCCGCAGTTGCGCGGTGTCGTGGCTGTCTTCCACCCGCTCGGCGGCCTGTGCGCTGTCGTCGACCAGCGCGTCGATCCACTCGCGGCCTTCGTCTTCGGAGGACTGCGTGGCGTTCAGAGAGTAGTCGGACCCGGACAGGCGACCTTCCATCATCTCGACATCGTGGAGCGGCACGCCGATCTCGGTCGAGATCATCTGGCGCAGCTGGTGCCGGTCCAGTGTCTCGCCGGAAGAGGCCGCTTCACGCTCCAGACGCGCCTGAACGCGGCGCATGTTGAAAAACAGCGATTTCTGCGAGGAGGTGGAGCCGGTCCGCACCATCGACCAGTTGCGCATCACATGGTCCTGAATGCTCGCCTTGATCCACCAGACCGCGTAGGTCGAAAACCGCACGCCCCGGTCGGGATCGAATTTGTCGGCCGCCTTCATCAGACCAAGACCCGCTTCCTGGATCAGGTCGTTCATCGGCGCGCCGTAGCGCTTGAATTTGCCCGCCATCGAAATGGCAAGGCGCATGTAGGCGGTGATCAGGCGGTGCAGGGCAGCCTCGTCCCGTTCGTCGCGCCAGGCGTAGGCCAGCTTGAGTTCGGTCTCCGCATCCAGCAATTCGGCCTTCATCGCAGTACGGGTGAGTGAGAATTCGCGTGCTGTCTGCAGTGTCATCTTCAAATTTCCCTGAACTCATGGCGCGCCTTGTGACACGCTCTTGTATTGTGTACGCACAGGGTCGTTTCAGGGTTCCGGAAAAAATGAAAAAAAATCTGCCGCAGTCGTGTCTTGTCCTTGGGGGGGCCGCATCGGGCAAATCGGGCTGGGCCGAGGGACTGGCAGAAAGTTACGGCTTGCCAATGACTTACATCGCAACCGGCCAGGACTTTGATGCAGAGGGGGCGGCAAAGACAAAAATCCACAAAAATCGTCGCGATGCCCGCTGGACCACGGTGGAAGAGCCGCTTGATCTGGTGCCCGTGCTGGACAATCTGACCGCGCGACAGGTCGCGTTCATCGACTGCGCGACCATGTGGCTCAGCAATCACATGATGGCGGAAAGCGACATTGACGTGTCGCAAAACGCGCTGATTTCTGCACTGCGGCGCTGTGCGGCCCCCTGGATCATCGTCTCGAACGAGGTGGGAAGCGGGATCGTGCCGGACAACGCGCTGGCCCGCCGGTTCCGCGAGGCGCAGGGGCGTCTGAACATCGCGCTCGCGGCAGAGGCGGAACTGGCCGTGCAGATCGTCGCGGGCCTGCCCCTTGTGTTGAAAGGTCAGTTGCCGTGACAGTCTGGCACTGGGTCCGCCATGGACCAACGCACGAAAAGACCTTTGTCGGGTGGCGCGACGTGCCTGCGGACCTGTCAGATGGCGCACGGCTGTCCCGTCTGAACGCCCATCTGCCCGGTGATGCCTTGCTGATCTCGTCCGATCTGCAACGCTGCACGGCGACGGCGGATGCGCTGGAACAGGCCGACCGCCGCCGCCTGCCCCACCGCGCCGACCTGCGCGAGATTGATTTCGGCGTCTGGGACGGGATGCATTTCAAGGATATCGCCGCCCGCGACCCGGACCTGTCCCGCGCCTATTGGGAAACCCCCGGCGACGTGCAGGCACCCGGCGGCGAAAGCTGGAACCAGACGGCGGCACGGGTCAATGCCGCTGTCGACGCGCTGAACGCCGCCCATCCGGAGGCCGAGATCATCGCCGTGGCGCATTTCGGCGTGATCCTGACGCAAGTCCAGCGGGCGCTGGGTGTCACGCCCTACAAGGCGATGGCCCACAAGATCGACAATCTTTCGGTGACGACGGTGGTGCATGATGCAGGTGCCTGGCACGTGGAGCGGATCAATCATCTTCCGTGATCGCGGAGCGCACAAAATGGCGTTTGCCGGGCCCTGCCTGACACAGCTAGGGTCCGCTGCATGACATATGACCTTTATATCGGCGATCGCACCTTCTCCAGCTGGTCCCTGCGCGGCTGGCTGATGTTGGAGAACTTCAACCTGCCCTACCGGGCGCATCTGGTCGGCCTTTACGGCGGCACGATGGCGCAAGATCTGGCACCCCTTGCCCCCGCGCGGCTGGTGCCGGTGATGCGGACGCCCGACGGCACCGTGGTGGGCGAAAGCCTCGCCATGGCGGAGACACTGGCCGAACGGCATCCCGATGCCGGGATGTGGCCGCAGGACGCCGCCGCGCGCGCCACGGCCCGGTGGCTGAGCGCCGAGATGTGCGCCGGCTTTTCCATCCTGCGCGGCAGCTGCCCGATGCAACTGCAACACGTCAACACAGGTTTCGCCGTCTCCGCCGATCTGCAAGGGGACATCGACCGGCTGGAAACCCTGTGGGCACATGCCCGGACCGTCCGGACCGACGATGGTCCCTGGCTCTTTGGCCGTTACAGTCTTGCGGACGTGTTCTATGCCCCTGTCGCCGCACGGATCGTGGGGTATGACCTGCCGGTCAGCAAAGAGGCACAGGCGTATTGCATGAAGACCATCAGCGACCCCGCGTTCAAGACGTGGCGGGCCGAAGGGCTGAAAACGGTCTATGATCCCTTCCCCTACGACATGGGGGTGCCGACGCGGGACTGGCCTGCCGTCTGACCCGCGTTAACAATTCCTAAACGATCCCTGCCTACCCATTAACCATCGGGTCAGACAGGGAGGACCGGAATGGTCTCATGCGCCTATACGGTGGCTTTTCAGGGGGTCGAGGCGCGAATGGTCGAAGTGCAATGCGCCGTGACCGCGGGCCTGCCCGCCTTTTCCATCGTGGGCCTGCCGGACAAGGCGGTGTCAGAAGCGCGGGACCGCGTGCGCACCGCGCTCACCTCGATGGCCATCGCGCTGCCGTCGAAGCGGATCACCGTGAACCTCAGCCCCGCGGACCTGCCCAAGGAGGGCAGCCATTTCGACCTGCCTATCGCTTTCGCGCTTCTGGCGGCACTCGACATCCTGCCCGATGACGTGACCCGCAGCGTGGTGGCCCTGGGCGAGCTGTCCCTGGACGGGACGTTGGTGCCCGTCGTCGGCGCCTTGCCCGCCGCGATGGCGGCGGCGGCGCAAAACCGCAGCCTGCTGTGCCCGCTGGGGTCCGGGGCCGAAGCGGCATGGGTCGGGGCGACGCAGGTGATCGCAGCCGCATCACTGGGCGATGTGGTCCGCCACTACACCGGGCAAACCCCGCTGGCCCCCGCCGCACCCGGCGAGGTCACGCTGCCCGCCACAGACCGCGACCTGCGCGAGGTCAAGGGACAGGAACGCGCGAAACGGGCGCTGGAAATCGCCGCCGCCGGGCGGCACCACCTGATGTTCGTCGGCACGCCGGGATCGGGCAAGAGCATGTTGGCCGCGCGGCTGCCCACGATCCTGCCACCGCTGACCCCGACGGAGGCGCTGGACACGTCGATGATCCATTCGCTGGCCGGATTGCTGGATGAAGGCGGGATCAGCCGCGCGCGTCCCTTCCGCGAACCGCATCACACCGCATCCATGGCAGCGATCATCGGCGGCGGACGGCAGGCCAAACCGGGCGAAGTGAGCCTTGCGCACAACGGCGTGCTGTTCATGGACGAATTTCCGGAATTTCCGCGCATGGTGCTGGAAACCCTGCGCCAACCGATCGAGACCGGCGAGGTGATGATCGCCCGCGCCAATGCCCACGTGAAATACCCCTGCAAGTTCATGCTGGTGGCCGCCGCCAATCCCTGCAAATGCGGCTATCTGCCCGATCCCGCGCGGGCCTGCGCACGGGTGCCGCACTGCGGTGAAGACTACATGGGTCGCATCTCGGGGCCGCTGATGGACCGGTTCGATCTGCGCGTGGATGTGCCCCCTGTCGCGTTCACCGATCTGGACCTGCCACCAAGCGGGGCGTCATCCGCAGAGGTGGCGGCCCGTGTATCGGCGGCGCGGGCGGTCCAACTGGCGCGGTTCAAGGGGCGGTCCGGCCTGACCGTGAATGCCGATGCGCAGGGCGACATGCTTGAGGAAATCGCGACCCCGGATGAAGAAGCCCGCGCCCTGCTGAACAAGGTCGCCGAACGGTTCCACCTGTCCGCCCGCGGGTATCACCGGGTGATCCGTGTGGCCCGCACCATCGCCGATCTCGACGGCTCGGGCACTGTGCGCAAACCGCATATCGCCGAGGCGGTCAGCTTTCGCCTCGCAAGCCCAGTTCCCGCGTGATCCAGTCCGCCACGTCGTCCAGACTTTGCCGCGCCTTCGGGCAGGATGTTGTGAAAGATCGGCCAGACATGCGGCAGATCGTGCTTTTCATCGTACCGCACGCGACCGCCGGCCTCCTGCAACCGTTGGACCATCCGGCGTGAATCGTCGCAAAGGATTTCCGTGTCGCCTGCGGTGATCCAGACCGGTGGCGCCCCTGCAAATGTACCGAACAACGGGCTCACCATCGGGTCGTCCGCCGCATGACCTGCCAGGTACAGCTGCGCCATCTCGCGGGCGCGGGCGGCCGGCAGAAGCGCCTCGCGGGCGGCGTTGCTGACCAGGCTTTGGCCGCTGTAGGTCATATCCGTCAGCGGTGAGAAACAGAAGACCCCGGCAGGCAGGGCCGCCCTGTCCGCAATCAGCCGGGCCAGAAGCGACAGCGCCAGCGCGCCCCCCGCGCTGTCACCACCCACGACGATACGCCCGGGCGCGACGCCGCTGCGCAGCAGACCGTCCCAGGCGGTGCGCACGTCGTCAATCGCGGCGGGAAAGGGCACTTCGGGTGCCAGACGGTAACGGGGCAGCACGGCCCGCGCCCCGGTGCGGCGGCACAGTTGCGCCACCATCGCCGCATGGGTGCGCGGAGAGCCGAAAACGAAACCGCCACCGTGGATGTAGAGCAACACGGCGTCGCTGGTCAGGTGGCGTGGCACCACCTCCAAGGCGTCAACCTTCCGCTGGTTCTGTTCCAGCACCTGCCACTGCATCCGGGTGCCGCGCGGCGCGTGAAAGAACAGCCGCGCGTTCAGGTCGAGCCGTCGCCGCAGCGGTTCCGCCCCGATGGCGCGGGCCATCATCGGCTTTTCGACGCCGCGCAGCCAGCGGTTCAGAAGGCGGGCGCGCAGGCTCATCAGAGTTTGGCCTCGATGGCCTCCCAGATCTGCCCGGCGATGTTGACCTCGTCGAACCGTTCCAGTTCCTGAATGCCGGTGGGGGAGGTCACGTTGATCTCCGTCAGATAGTCACCGATGACGTCGATGCCGACAAAAACCTGCCCTTTTTCCTTCAGAAGCGGCCCGATGGCCGCGCAGATTTCGCGGTCGCGCTCTGTCAGACCGACCTTTTCGGGCCGTCCGCCCACGTGCATGTTCGAACGGGTTTCGCCTTCGGCCGGCACACGGTTGATGGCCCCGACCGCTTCGCCATCGACAAGGATCACACGCTTGTCGCCTTTCGACACGGCGGGCAGGAATTTCTGCACGATCAGCGGTTCGCGTGAAAAGCCGGTGAAGAGTTCGTGCAGCGAGGTGAGGTTGCGGTCATCGGCATCGAGCCTGAACACACCCGCACCGCCGTTGCCGTAGAGCGGCTTGAGGATGATGTCGCCATGCCTGGCCTTGAACGCCTTGATGGTCTTGAGGTCGCGCGCGATCGTGGTGGGGGGTGTCAGATCGGGGAAATCGAGGACCAGCAGCTTTTCGGGATAGTTGCGGACCCAGAAGGGGTCATTGACCACCAGCGTCTTGCCTTTGAGGCGGTCCAGAAGATGGGTCGAGGTGATGTAGTGCATGTCGAAGGGCGGGTCCTGGCGCAGCCAGATCACGTCGAAGTCCGACAGATCGACCTCGCGCTCCTCCCCCAGTTGGGCATGATCCCCCTGCACCCGCTGCACGGTGAAATCGTGCCCACGGGCCGTGATCCGCCCTTCCTGATAGGCCAGCTTGTCCGGCGAATAGAAAAACAGACTGTGCCCGCGCGCCTGGGCTTCCTCAGCCAGCCGGAAGCTGCTGTCGGCTTTGATGTTCACGTCCCCGATCGGGTCCATCTGGAAGGCGATTTTCATAAGGCTATCCTTGCTGCGTTCCCTTTAGATGGCGCAGCGGGCAGCCGGGTGCAATGGGTCAGCCGTGACCGAAAGCGTTTTCGATGATCTGCATGTCGCCGGTGCCGTCGACCAAGGCCACATCGAAGCGCACGTTGGTCAGGCTGCCAAGAGGCTGGGTGCCGAGAAATTCCTCGGCGGAGGCATAGATGCGTTGCATCTGGCGGGCCGACAGGCTTTCAGCGGCCCGTGCGATGCTGCGGCTCTTCTTGACCTCGACAAAGATCAGCCCGGTGCCGTCCTGCAGGATCAGGTCGATTTCGCCACCCTTTCCGCGCCAGCGGCGGCGGGCCACGGCAAACCCGCGCCGTTCGTAATCCTGCGCGATCCGGTTTTCGGCGGCGACCCCGGCATGAAAGGCGGTGCGGCCCCGGTGATGTCTGTCCGTTGGCTTAGTCATCATCTGTTTTCCCCAGTGCCAGTGCCTGTTGATAGACCTGACGGCGCGGCAGGCCATGCGCCTGCGCCACCATATCGGCCGCGTCCCGCACTGACATATCGTTCAGGGCGCGACGCAAGGCCAAGTCTATGTCGACTTCATTAACAGAACCTGAATGGCTGCGGTCCACCAGGACGACGATTTCGCCTTTTGGTGCCTTTGTCGCATAGATTTCGGCCAGTTCGGTCAGCGTGCCCCTGCGGACCTCCTCGAATTTCTTGGTCAATTCGCGACAGACCGCTGCCTGCCGCTCCGCCCCCAGCACCGTTGCCGCGTCGCGCAGCATGGCACCCAGACGTTTGGGTGATTCGTAGAACACCAGCGTTGCCACGGTACTGCCCAGCTTTTCCAGCGCGGCGCAGCGGGCGGCTTTGGCATTGGGCAGGAAACCGGCAAAGAAAAACGCATCCGTCGGCAAACCTCCGACGGCCAGTGCGGTCAGCACCGCCGAAGGCCCCGGCGCGCAGGTGACCGGAATGCCTTCGCGCGCGGCAAGACGTCCCAGTTCGAACCCGGGATCGGCGATCAGCGGCATCCCGGCTTCGGACGCATAGGCGACCGATTGCCCGTCTTTCACCGCCGCCACCAGCCGTGTGGCCACTGCGTCACCGCTATGATCATGCAGGGCCAGAATGCGCCGGTCGCGCAGCGGGACGCCGTGGATGTCCATCAGTTTGCGCAAGGACCGCGTGTCTTCCGCCGCCAGCACATCCGCCGAGGCCAGCGTATCCAGCGCCCGCAGTGTGATGTCACGGGCCGTGCCGATCGGGACGCCGACAAAGTACAAACCCGCCGAGAGCGGCACCATTTGGTAATTCACGCTGGACCCGCCTTTCGCACAGTCTATGATCACGCCCGAGTGATGGGGTGCCCTGACATCCGATAAACCACCTGGGGAGTGAGTTACAAATGATTGCTATTCTCGACGCCGGCCGCATGAAGCTGCGGTTGCTGATATTGCCCTTCGTTCTGATGGCGATCACCGCCTGTGATCCGGCGGCGATGGGCGGCCTGTCTTCGACCGGGGGGCCCAGGATCGACGCGAACGCCCCCGTTCCCGTGGCCTTGCTGGTGCCGCGCGGCGGATCGCAAAGCGACAATCTGCTGGCCGCCAACATCGAAAACGCCGCACGTCTGGCGATCCGCGATCTGGACGGCGTCAAGGTCGATCTGCGCGTCTACGGCACCGCAGGCAATGCCGCGACCGCTGCCTCGATGGCGTCTCAGGCGGTGAACGAAGGGGCCAAGATCATTCTCGGCCCGGTGTATGGCGAGGCAGCCAACAGTGCGGGCGTCGCGGTGGCGGCGTCCGGCGTCAATGTGATGTCCTTCTCCAACAACCCGACCATCGCGGGCGGCAACGTCTTCATCCTCGGTCCGACATTCGCCAATACCGCGAACCGCCTCGTGGGCTACGGCAAGCGCAACGGCAAGGACCGGATCGTGATCCTGCATGGCAACGACGTCGCGGGACAGCTGGGCCGCAACGCGATCCAGCAGGCGATTTCGGCCAATGGCGCCACGCTTGCCGGATCGGTCGACTATGCGTTGAGCCAGGAATCCGTGGTGGCCGCCGTACCGCGCGTCAAGGCCGTCGTGGACAGCAGCGGGGCCAATGCGGTCTTTCTGACCACCTCTTCCGCCAGCGCCCTGCCGCTTTTCGCCGAGATGTTGCCAAACGCAGGCGTGCGTCCGGCCACGACGCAATACATCGGCCTGACGCGGTGGGACATTCCTGCACAGACCCTCGCGCTTCCCGGTGTTCAGGGGGGATGGTTCGCCCTGCCGGATCCCGGTGCCACCGGCGCGTTCGACGCCAAGTACCGCGCCGCCTATGGCAGCGAGCCACATCCGCTGGCCGGGCTTGCCTTTGACGGCATCGCCGCCATCGGGGCGCTTGTCAAATCGCGCAGTTCCGATGCGCTGACCGGCGCGGCCCTGACACAGGGCGCGGGGTTCCGGGGCGCGAGCGGTGTTTTCCGCCTGCTGCGTGACGGCACCAACGAGCGTGGGCTGGCGGTGGCGACCATCCGCAACAACCGCGTGGTCGTTCTCGAAGCCGCGCCGCAGGCCTTCGGCGGCGCTGGTTTCTGATTTTGGGCCAGACCACCGTTCTGAAAACTGCAACAGGCGCGGACGAACAGCCGCGCCTGATCTGCGCCCCTGATCTGATCTTCGATGCGTCGGCTGTGGCGGAGGCGATTGCAAACGCCACTGCTGGCCTGTCGGGCACGGACGCCCGGACCGCCGTGGTCGATATTCTGCGCGACGCCCAGCAGACCGGCCGCGTCGCGATTGCCGACGCCTTTGCCGCCGCACCCTTCGACGCGCCCGCGATGACACGCTCCTACACCTATCTGACGGACCATCTGGTCCGGGCCACGCTCGATTTCGCGTCGAAACAACTGCACCCCAAGCCGAACCCGACCCAGGGCGAGCGGCTGTCGGTGATCGGCGTGGGCGGCTATGGCCGGGGCGAAATGGCACCGTTTTCCGATGTCGATCTGCTGTTCCTCATTCCCTACAAGGCCACCGCCTGGTCCGAGAGTGTGGTCGAAAGCATGTTGTACATGCTGTGGGATCTGAAGCTGAAGGTCGGGCATTCCACGCGCACGATCAAGGATTGCCTGCGCATGGGCGTCGAAGACTACACCATCCAGACCGCCATGCTGGAACATCGCCTGATCACCGGCGATACGGCTCTGGAACAGGAATTCAGCAAGGCGCTCCACAAGACGCTCTTTTCCGGCACCGGCACCGATTTCATCGAAGCCAAGCTGGAAGAGCGGGACCGGCGGCACATCAAGCAAGGCGAGCGCTATGTGGTCGAGCCCAACGTGAAGGAAGGCAAAGGCGGGTTGCGCGACCTGCATTCGCTGTTCTGGATCGCCAAGTATATCTACAAGGTGGAGCGGGTCGCCGAATTGGTGGACCGGGGTGTGTTCCGCGCCGACGAATACGAGACCTTCCGCGCGGCGGAATCCTTCTTGTGGGCGGTGCGCGGGCATCTGCATCTGCTGACGGGCCGGGCCACGGAACAGCTGACCTTCGACATGCAGGTGCAGGTGGCACAGGCGATGGGATACCAGGACACCGCAGGCAGGCGCGGGGTCGAGGTGTTCATGCAGGCCTATTTCCGCCACGCAACCGCCGTTGGCGATCTGACCCGCATCTTCCTGACCGGTCTGGAAGCCATCCACGTCAAGCCCGAACCGCTGCTGGAACGCATCTTTCGCCGCCGCCCCAAGATCAGGGAGGGCTACGAGGTGGTGCACAACCGGCTGGCGATCGTCGACAAGACCGCCTTCCTGGCAGACAAGCTGAACCTGCTTCGCATCTTCGAGGAAGCCCTGCGCACCGGGATGCTGATCCACCCCAACGCGATGCGGCTGATCAAGGCGAACCTGCACCTGATCGACAACGACATGCGGACCACACCCGAAGCGCAGCGGATTTTCTTTGATCTGCTCCTGAAACACGGCAATCCGGAACGGGCGCTGCGGCGGATGAACGAATTGAACGTCCTGGCGGCGTTCATTCCCGAATTCGAACCCATCGTGGCGATGATGCAGTTCAACATGTACCACAGCTATACCGTGGACGAGCATACCATCCAGACGATCCGCAATCTTGCGATGATCGAAAAGCACGAGCTTGAGGAGGAACTGCCCGTCGCGTCGTCGATCCTCAAGCGCGGCGTGAACCGCAAGGTGCTGTATACCGCGCTTCTGCTTCACGACATCGGCAAGGGACGGCCAGAGGATCATTCGATCCTGGGGGCCAAGATCGTGCGGACCGTCGCGCCGCGTCTGGGGCTGAAGCAGGAAGAAGTGGACACGGTCGAATGGCTGGTCCGGTATCATCTGCTGATGTCCGACATGGCGCAGAAGCGCGACATCGCCGATCCGCGCACCGTGCGCGACTTTGCCAAGGCGGTGCAGACGGTCAAGCGGCTTGACCTTTTGTGCGTGCTGACGGTCTGTGACATTCGCGGTGTCGGGCCGAACACCTGGAACAACTGGAAGGCCGTGCTGATCCGTGCCCTTTATCGCCAGACAAAGCGGGCGCTGGAAACGGGTCTGGAAGACCTCAACCGGGAGAACCGCGGCGCCGAGGCCAAGAAGGCGCTGCGCGAGGCGCTGGCCGACTGGCCGCGCAAGGCGCTGACGCTGGAGACCGGGCGGCATTACGAACCCTACTGGCAGGGTCTGCATGTGACCGCGCATGTGGCCTTTGCGGAACTCCTGCGCGACATCGGCGAAGACGACGTGCGGATAGATCTGCACCCGGACGAGGACCGCGACGCCACCCGCGCCTGTTTCGTCATGCCCGATCACCACGGGATCTTTTCGCGGCTGGCAGGCGCGCTGGCGCTGGTCGGGGCCAATGTGGTCGATGCCCGCAGCTATACGACCAAGGACGGCTATGTCACCGATGCCTTCTGGATACAGGATGCGGAGGGGAACGCCTATGAAGCCTCCAAGCTGCCGCGATTGCGTTCGATGATCGCCAAGACACTGCGCGGCGAAGTCGTGGCGCGCGAGGCGCTGAAATCCCGCGACAAGGTCAAGAAACGCGAACGCGCCTTCAAGGTGCCGACGCATATCACCTTCGACAACGACGGGTCCGAGATTTACACGATCATCGAAGTGGACACCCGCGACCGTCCCGGCCTGCTGTATGATCTGACCCGCAGCCTGGCCGACAGCAACGTCTATATCGCGAATGCGGTCATCGCGACCTACGGCGAACAGGTGGTCGATACCTTCTATGTGAAGGATATGTTCGGCCTGAAATACTACACCGAAAGCAAGCAAAAGACGCTTGAAAAGCGTCTGCGTCAGGCGATTGCCGACGGGGCGGAACGGGCAGCGCAGTAGCCGCCCGTCCCGGGGTTGCGGGTCAGAGGCCGATGAACATCTCGGCCAGCGCAATCCACAGCGGGATGCTCAGGATCGCCACCGGCGTGCCCAGCCCGGTCGAGGAACCGACATAGGCCGACGGGTTTGCCTCCGGCAACGCACCGCGCAGGGTCGGCGGGCCGGAGATGTCGGAGCTGGACGCCGCCATGACCGACAACAGCACCACACCGCCCGCTGAAAACCCGGTCAGGTGATGCGCGACAAGGCCAGCGCCGAAACCGAGCAACCCGTGCACTATGGGGGCGGCGATGCCATAGGCCACATAGGCCCCCGCGACCTTGCGCAGTTCGGACAGCCGCGACCAGGCTTCCATGCCCATCACCAGCATCAGGATCGACAAAAGGCCTTTGAACAACGGCTCGTAGAAGGTTTCGAAGACTGGTTCCGGCCGGGCGAAGATGCCGATGACAAGCCCCAGAACCAGCGCCGAAATCGCGGCACTCTGGAACGTGTCGCGCAGGATGCCCTTGAGCACCGCGCCGTCAAACCCCCCGCCCGTCCCGCCAGCACCGCCCCCCATCGTGATCGTCCCGTCGGCAGACACCGTCACGGCCTTGCGCGCCGCCGACATCCGCGCCAGCACGATTGCCGTGACCAAGGGCCGCGATGTCCATGAAGGGGTAGAGCGCGCCGATGAAGCCTTCGTAGGCGATGTTCTCGGCGTCCAGCATCGCCATCCCTGCCGCGAGGGTGGAGGCCGATACCGCCCCGAAGAGCCCCGCCGTCGCCATCCCGTCCATGGGCGAGACGCCCCGCCACCGGGCCAGCGTCGCCGATCCGATCAGGACAATGCCGATGCCCACCAGCGCGGCCAGCACCGCAGGCACCGCCAACGCCATGAGGTCAGCCTCCCGCACGGAAATCCCCGCCCCCAGCCCGACCTTGAGCAACAGGAGCATCACCACGAATTTGTAGACCGGGTCGGGCACCTCCAGCTTGCTGCCGAGGGCAGCCAGCATCATGCCCCCGATCAGGAACGCCAGCGTCGGCTTTTGCATTTGCGCCACGACGGTGGCGGCCAGATCGAGACTCATATCCATCGCAAATCCCCTTTGTCTGCGGTTTTGCGGGGTATGGACGACCCGTCATCGTAATAAAAATATATCTTTCATGTAATTTCCATCTATTAAATAGCACGATGGACAATCTGAACTATCATCACCTGCGCTATTTCCGGGCCGTGGCCCATGACGGCAACCTTACTCGCACCGCTGAACGGCTGAATGTGTCGCAATCGGCGCTGTCGTCGCAGATCAGGACGCTGGAGGACCGACTGGGCCACAAGCTGTTCGACCGGGTGGAGCGCAGTCTGGTGCTGACCGAAGTCGGCCGGATCGCGCTCGATCACGCCGACCGCATTTTCGGCACCGGGGCGGAACTGCTCGCGACGCTTGCCCAGTCTGGCCAGACCGCCACGCCGCTGCGCATCGGGGCGCTGTCGACCCTGTCACGCAACTTTCAGCTCCGCTTCATCGCGCCGCTTCTCGCCGATCCCGATGTCACGATCACCCTGCGCTCCGGCACGGCGGAGGAGTTGTTCGGCAGCCTCACCTCCCTTGCGCTCGACATCGTGCTGACGACCGAACGGCCCACGGCACAGCAAGGCCCGGACCTGATCGCGCGCCGGATTGATGAACAGCCCGTCGGCCTGCACGGCCATCCCCACCGGCTGCGCCACGAAAGCCTTGAGACGCTCTTGCGGGAGGAACCGCTGATCGTGCCGAGCGGCGGGTCGATCCGCAGCGATTTCGCGAGCCTGACGGAACATTTGGGCATCACGCCCCAGATCAAGGCAGAGGTGGACGACATGGCGATGGTGCGCCTGCTGACCCGCGCGGATGCGGGTGTGGCACTGGCCCCGGCGGTGGTGCTGGAGGGCGAGATCGCGCAGGGCATGTTGCAGACGGCCCCCTTTGATCTGGCGCTCGTCGAAAGCTTCTATGCGGTGACGCCACGCCGCAGTTTCCCGCACCGCGCCCTCGCGGGATTGTTGTCACAGTGATCCAGATTGCGCGGGCATCCCCACCGGGATAGGAGTGGCGGCGTGTTCTAGCAGGAAGCGTTCCATGAAACCCATTCGCCTGATGTCCGGCTTTTTCACCGTGGGTTTATGGACGTTGCTCAGCCGCGTGCTGGGCTTTGTCCGCGAGGCGCTGCTGATCGCGTTCATCGGCCCCGGTCCGGTGATGGACGCCTTTGTCGCCGCCTTCCGGCTGCCCAACATGTTCCGCCGGTTCTTTGCCGAAGGCGCGTTCAACGCGGCCTTCGTGCCGATGTTTTCCAAGAAATACGAAGGCAGCGAAGGCGCGCAGAAATTCGCGCAGGATGCCTTCAACGGGTTGGGCTTTGCCGTCCTGATCCTGGTGGCGGTCGCGATGATCTTCATGCCCGGTCTGGTCTGGCTGACCGCCGAAGGCTTTGCGGGCGATGCGCGGTTCGACATGACCGTGGGCTACGGGCGCATCGTCTTTCCCTATATCCTGTGCATGTCCTTGGCCGCGCTGTTCTCGGGCATCCTGAATGCCACGGGGCGCTTTACGGCGGCGGCGGCCGCGCCCGTCCTGCTGAACATCTTTGTCGTCGTCGCGATGGTCGTGGGTGCGATGACCGGCGGTGCGGTGATCAACTGGCTGATCTGGTCGATCCCGGTCGCGGGCGTGGCGCAGCTGGCGCTGACATGGTGGGCCGCGGCGCAGGCGGGCTTTGCCCTGCGCCCGTCGCGGCCCCGCTGGACACCCGACATGAAGGCGATGATCGTGATTGCCCTGCCGGCCGCATTGGCGTCCGGCGTCATGCAGATCAACCTGGTGGTGGGTCAGGTGGTCGCCAGTCAATATGACAAGGCCGTGTCCTGGCTGTTCGCCGCTGACCGGCTCTACCAATTGCCGCTGGGGGTGGTGGGGATCGCCGTGGGCATCGTGCTGCTGCCCGACTTGTCACGCCGCCTGCGGGCGGGCGACGACGCGGGTGCGCGCAACGCGCTCAGCCGCGCGGGCGAGATTTCTCTGGCGCTCACGATCCCCTCGGCCGTGGCGCTGATGGTCGTGCCGCAGACGCTGGTATCGGTTCTGTTCGAACGGGGCGCGTCCACCGTCGATGACACCGCCGCAATCGCTGCGGCGGTCGCGGTCTACGGTCTCGGACTGCCCGCTTTCGTGCTGCAAAAGGTGTTGCAACCCATCTATTTCGCGCGTGAAGACACCCGCCGCCCGTTCCACTTCGCAATCGTGGCGATGGTGGTGAATGTCGCTCTGGCCGTGGGCCTGGCACCTTTCGTCGGCTGGATCGCTCCGGCCATCGCCACCACTTTTGCAGGCTGGGCGATGGTGCTCTGCCTTGCCCTCGGCGCGCGCAAATACGGCGAAGCGGCGCGGTTCGACCAGCGGTTCCGCGCGCGGATCTGGCGGATCGTCGCGGCCTCGGTCATCATGGGCGTGGCGCTGATTGCGGGGGATGCCGCGCTCGAGACGGTGCTGAACACGCCCTGGTGGCGTGCGCTGGGGCTGGTCGCCCTGATCGGCATCGGGGCTGTCAGCTATTTCGGCATCGGGCAGGTGATCGGCGCGTTCCACCTGTCCGAGTTCAAGGCGGCGATGCGGCGCGGACGGACCTAACGCCGCCGCAAGCCATCCCTGATCCGCGCCCATTCGCCCGGTGCGAACAGGAAACACAGACCGAAGCCCACGAAAAAGCCGATCAACTCGGCCACCCATTGCGTACCCACCTCAAAGAAGATGCCCCAGATCAGCTGAATGCCCATCAGGAACGCAATGAGCGTGAAGGCGCGGTACTGCTGCCCCCCTGTCCCCACCAGTTGCCGCCACATCACAAAGGAATATCCGCCGATCAGTCCGTAGACATTGGGATAGGCCCCCACCAGCCAGGACGGATCGTTCAGGATCAGCGCATAGAGGATCGCGCCCAGCGCGCCCGACACGACGAAGATCACGGCAAAGGCCAGCGGCCCCATCGCTTCGGCCACCATCTTGCCCAGCGCCAGCAACAGCACCATCGCGAACAGCGCGTGGGTGAACCCCAGATGGATGAACGGATAGGTGAAGGCGCGGATCACCTCAGGCAGCGGCCATTGGGCGTTTGCCATCATCCAGTCGAATATCTGACCCGAGAACCCGTAGTCGCGGATCAGGCCCAGCCGCCAGCCCACGGCACCGGGACCGCCGATCAGGCCCGCCTCGCCCAGGGACAATCCGGCCTCGACCCCTGCGATGGCCAGAAAGGTCAGTGTGACGATGGGCGGCAGCGGGTTCCACGGCGGTTCGAAATCGGGGTCTTGCATGGGCGCTCCTTGACTGCGGCAAGCCCTAGAGTTACGCCGCAGGGAAACCGAAATCCACCCCCGAGGTCCGCCCATGTCCGATACGAAATTCACACCGCGCGTCTTTTCCGGCATTCAGCCGTCGGGCGGTCTGACGCTGGGCAACTACCTGGGCGCGATCAAGCGCTTCGTGACCATGCAGGACGAGGCGTTCGAGACGATCTATTGCATGGTCGATCTGCACGCGATCACCGTCTGGCAGGATCCCAGGGATCTGGCGCACAACACCCGCGAACTGGCGGCCGGGTTCATCGCGTCGGGCATCAGCCCCGACAAGTCCATCCTGATCAATCAGTCCCAGGTGCCCGAGCACGCGCAACTGGCCTGGATCTTCAACTGCGTGGCGCGCATGGGATGGATGGGCCGCATGACGCAGTGGAAGGACAAGGCCGGCAAGAATGCCGAAAACGCGTCGCTGGGGCTGTTCGGCTATCCCGCCCTGATGGCTGCGGACATTCTGGTGTATCATGCGACCCATGTGCCGGTGGGCGAGGACCAGAAACAGCATCTGGAGCTGACCCGCGACATCGCAGCCAAGTTCAACCACGACTACGGTGTTGATTTTTTCCCGATGACGGAGCCAGTGATCGAAGGCACCGCGACGCGGGTGATGTCCCTGCGCGACGGGTCCAAGAAGATGTCGAAATCCGATCCGTCGGACGCCAGCCGCATCAACATGACCGACGACGCCGATACCATCGCCAAGAAGATCCGCAAGGCCAAGACCGATCCGGATGCCCTGCCGTCCGAGGTCGATGGTCTGAAGGACCGGCCCGAGGCGCGCAATCTGGTGAACATCTATGCCGCCCTGAACGAACAATCCGTGGAAGAGACGCTGCGCGAGGTCGGTGGCCAGCAATTCGGCACGTTCAAACCCGCACTGGCAGAGCTTGCCGTCGCCAAACTCGCCCCGATCTCGACCGAGATGGCGCGGCTGATGGCCGACCCGGCAGAGATCGACCGCATTCTGGCGAAAGGGGCCGGACAGGCCCGTGAGATCACCGCACCGATCCTCAAGAAAACCTACGAGATCGTCGGGATGGTTGGCTGATACCACCCCCGAGACGGGGTGCAGCCCCATCGAGCGCGCAGGTTTGCACAGAAGCTCTGCGTTCCGGGCGGTTGCACGAAAGGCACCATGGGTCCACCTTTGCGCCATACAAGCGAAAGGGATCACATGACACATCCTCATCCTTCTGTGGGTCACGTCCATCTGCGCGTGGCCGACATTGACCGCGCCATCGCGTTCTACCGCGATGTGCTGGGATTTGAACTCAACCAGCGCTTTGGCCGGAACGCCGCCTTTCTCGGCGCGGGCGGATACCACCACCACGTCGGGCTGAACACCTGGGACAGCGCGGGCGGCACGCCGCCGCCGCGCGGACATACCGGGCTGTATCATGCGGCGTTTCTCTACCCGGATCGCGCAGCGCTGGGGGCTGTCATCAAGCGCGTGCTGGATGCGGGCATCCCGCTTGAGGGGGCCGCGGATCACGGGGTAAGCGAAGCGGTCTATCTGAGCGATCCCGATGGCAACGGCGTGGAGCTTTATCGCGACCGCGCGCGGGAGGACTGGCCGCGCGATGCGGATGGCGGGCTGGCGATGGTCAATGCGCCGCTCGATGTGGCAGCACTGGTGGCAGAGGCCCGGTGACGGGCAGGATGCGCGCTGACGCTCAGTAGGGCATCAGCGACCCTTTCATCATCGCGCCAAGCTGGTAGGCATATTTCCGGACCTGCAGCACCCTTTCAATCTCGATGCTTGTTGCCTGCCTTGTCCTTATTCAGGATTTTCAAGGTTTTGTCAGCCTCGGTGTACAGCTTGCGTGACTGCGCCAGCAGTTTCTTCTGCAGCGGGCCAACGGCCTTGAACAATTCGCGTTCCAACGCGAATAGGTCCATCGTAAGATCAATGAAATTCCTGTTCTCCTCTACCGTTTTTGGCAGCGCCTTGACGATGGTCGCCTTGTCCATGTCCGAGTTCACGCGAAAAATTGTCATTGCCGGTTTTCCTCTTTCCTGTGCCCTGATCTGATGCCAAGCCGGTGGCCATGTCCGAATTGACCCGGATCGTGTGCCCCGTCAGGATGACCAGAATGCGTTACGCTATCCAAAAGGCTATGGGCGGAGTCGATTTCCGTTCAATCCCCTTAAAAGGTAGGAGGTGCCGAAAATGGACGAACACCTTTGGGCGCGCCACATGCGGCCCGGCGATGGGGCTGCGGTGGCCCGACTGTGGCAGGGGTTCCTGCCGCCCTCCCAGGAATGGACCGCGTGGTTGCCCGATCTTCTTGACACCCTGCTGGAACGCCGTGCTGTCCTTGGCGGTGTGGTCTTTGCCGGAACCGCCACGCCCCGATGTGCCGGTGCAGGGATAAGCTGCTTTCTGGACCCGCAAGAGCTGGACGACTTCAACCGGACCCCCCGCCCCTATCTCAACGCCAGATTGCTCAACCGCTACCGCGAGGGTGAAACCTCGGTGTTTCTGACCCCCGATGCGCAGGCCGCGTTCAACGGCGGCGCGGGTCTGGATATGTTCGTTCTGGACTACGTGCAGGAAAGTTTCGATTTCAGCACCGACTGGGCGCACCGGATCCTGAACACGATCATTCCGGTCTATGTCGGCGTTCATGCCGGGTTCAACATCCGGCGCAGTCAGCACGAAACGGAAGTCGCTGTCGGTCATATCCAGATCGCCGGGGGCAACCCCTATCTGTTCGACGTGGCACCGCAGGATGCGCACAGTCTGTCCGATGCCGGCAGGGGCCCCCGCGCGGTCTATGGTGTGTCGCGCGACAGTCTGTCCGAGAGTGCCGCGACAGGGATCGCCCGATCTCTGCTTTTTGCGCCGAGGGCGCGGTTTCGACTGGTCCCGCGGGAGCAGGAAACGGTTCGGCTTGCGCTGGACAGTTTGACCGATACGGAAATCGCGACGCAGATGGGTCTGTCCAGAGACCGGGTGCGCCAGATCTGGCAGGGCATCTATGCGCATCTGGAAGACATGGAGCCGGGCGTTTTCGATGGCATCGCCGCACCCGCCGGCCAGATGAAGCGCGGTGGTGAAAAGCGGCGGGTGACGATGGCCTATCTCAGGGACCGGCCGGAAGAGTTGCGACCCAATGCAAGAAGCCGCCGGGGCCGGGTGGTCCGGCACGCGTCCTGACCCTCTCGACCCATGGACAATTCCCGCACACTCCGTCACGTTTCGGCCGAGGAATGACAAGGAGCAAGCGATGGCAACCGGCTTTTTCTGGGACGAACGATGCTTCTGGCACGCGGGCGGGAACTATGCCTTCACCATGCATGTCGGCGGGCTGGTGCAGCCGCTGGCGGCTGGCGGCATTCCCGAAAATCCCGAGACGAAACGGCGGTTGAAGAACCTGATGGACGTGACCGGCCTGACATCTGAACTTGCCATGCAGGGTGCCGCCCCGGCGACCCGCGAAATGCTGGAGCGGGTGCATCCCGCCTCCTACCTCGATGCCTTCAAGGCGATGTCGGACGCAGGCGGCGGGGAGATCGGCCACCACGCGCCTTTCGGCAGCGGCGGCTACGAGATTGCCGCCGTTTCCGCCGGTCTCGCCGTCGGCGCAGTCGATGCCGTGGCCTCGGGCACTCTCGACAACGCATACGCGCTCAGCCGTCCGCCGGGGCACCACTGCGCGGCAGATGCACCCGCAGGTTTCTGTCTGCTGGCCAATATCGCCATCGCGATCGAAGCCGCGCGGGCCAGGGGTCTGGTCAAGCGCGTGGCCGTCGTGGACTGGGATGTGCATCACGGCAACGGGACCGAAGCGATCTTTTACGACCGCGATGACGTGCTGACGCTTTCGCTGCATCAGGAAGGCAATTATCCCACCACTTCCGGTGCGCTGGCGGATCGCGGGCGCGGCAAGGGCGAAGGTTTCAACATCAACCTGCCGATGCATGCAGGTTCTGGCCACAACGCCTATCTGCACGCGATGGACCGCGTGGTGATCCCGGCGCTCGAAGCCTACAGGCCCGACATGATCATCGTCGCCTGCGGCTATGACGCGGCAGTTGTCGATCCGCTGGCGCGGATGCAGGCGATGGCCGAAACATTCGGCGAGATGACACGCAGGATCAAGGAGACAGCCGCCCGGCTGTGCGGTGGCAAACTGGTGCTGGTGCATGAAGGCGGCTATTCCGAGGTCTATGTGCCCTTCTGCGGTCACGCGGCCTTGACCGCGCTGTCCGGCAGCAGCATCGAGGCGCCCGATCCGATGGCCGCTGGCTTGAAACCGCGCCAGCCCTCCCCCACCTTTGATGCATTCCTGCGCCAGTCGATCGACGACATGGCCCTTCAACTGGAGCTGTGATCCGATGCCAGACCTGAACGCAGCCGCGCTGCATTTTCTGCAGACGCGCCGCTCACGGCCTGCCAAGACGCTGGGCCTGCCGGTGCCGGACCGGCTCGCGCTTGAGCCGCTCCTGACCGCTGCGGCCCGCACGCCTGATCATGGCAAGCTGGAGCCGTGGCGCTTTATCGTCGTCGAAAAACCCGCGATGGCGCGGCTGGCAGACGTGGCCGAGGCACGGGGCGTGGCGCTGGGGTTGGACGCGGAGCAGATCGCCAAGGGACGCAGTCAGTTCGACACAGGCAATCTGGCGGTGGTCGTGGTGGAAGTCCAACGCCCCTCGCCCAAAATTCCCGCGCTGGAACAGACCTATTCCGCCGGGGCGGTCTGTCTGGCCTTGCTCAACGCTGCCCTGGCCGCAGGGTGGGGCGCAAACTGGCTGAGCGGTTGGGCCAGCCACGACCGTGGCTTCATGGAAGAGGGCTTTGGCCTTGCGCCCCACGAACGCATCGCGGGGCTGATCCACATCGGGACAGAGACCAGCGCACCGCCTGACCGCCCGCGCCCCGACATTCAAGGGATCACCACATGGCTGTCGGACTGATCTTCCGGTCATTCACGCTGGCCCTTGGCCAGTTGTCAGACCCGCGTTTCCGCCGGGTGTTTTTCATCGGCATCGCGCTGGCACTGGCGTTGCTGGTCGGCTTTACCGCCGCTTTCGCGTGGTTCATCGAATGGGTCACGCCCGAAGAAGTCTGGCTGCCCGTCCTTGGCGAAGTGGCCTGGATCGACGACTTTCTGTCCTGGGGCGCGCTGTTTCTGCTGCTGTTCCTGTCCGTCTTCCTGATGATACCCGTCGCTTCCGCCATCACCTCGATGTTTCTGGACGAGGTCGCGGATGCGGTTGAGGAAAACCATTACCCCGCCCTTCCGCCCGCCACACCGGTCTCTTTCGGGGACGCGCTGCGGGATACCGTGAATTTTCTGGGTGTGCTGATCGGCGCGAACATCCTCGCCATCCTGCTTTATCTGTTCTTTGCCCCTGCGGCGCTGTTCATCTTCTGGGGGATGAACGGTTTCCTGCTGGGACGCGAGTATTTCACCATGGTCGCCATCCGGCGCGTCGGCCGGACCGAGGCAAAGAAGCTGCGCGCGAAGTTCAGCGGCACGATCTGGGTGGCCGGCGTGCTGATGGCCATGCCTCTGTCGGTGCCCCTGCTAAATCTGGTGATCCCGATTCTGGGTGCGGCCACCTTTACCCATCTGTTTCACGGCCTGACCACGCCCCGGCCCGGAACAGACTTTCCACGTCATCCACGCTGATCCATTCCGACAGGATGACCGTTGCCGCAATGGCCCAGATCACGCAGGCGACCACCGTCGTCCAGAAGGCTTTCTTGCGCAGGTGATGATGTTCGGGTGATCCGGCGTGCGTGCCCGGCACGACATCGTTCAGGTCACCCTGCGTCTGCACCTTGATCGGCAGGGCGATCAGAAAACACAACGACCAGATGACGGCAAAGAGGACGAGACCCGAGGTGATACCCATGGCTCAGACCTGTTCCAGTTCGACCAACGCGCCGTTGAAATCCTTGGGATGCAGGAACAGGACAGGCTTGCCGTGGGCGCCGATTTTCGGCTCACCCGTGCCCAGAACCCGTGCGCCGGTGGATTTCAGATGGTCGCGGGCCGCGATGATGTCGTCCACTTCGTAACAGATGTGGTGGATGCCGCCCGCCGGGTTCTTTTCCAGAAAGCCCTTGATCGGGCTGTCGTCGCCCAAAGGATACAGCAGTTCGATCTTGGTGTTCGGCAATTCGATGAAGATCACCGTCACCCCGTGGTCGGGTTCATCCTTTGGTGCGCCGACGTTTGCGCCCAGCGCGTTGCGGTATTGATCCGCCGCCGCGTCGAGGTCGGGCACGGCAATGGCGACATGGTTCAAACGTCCGATCATCTGACTTAACTCCGGCTTTCAAAGACAGCCCGGTTATGGCGGTCAGAAACCTGAAGGGCAATGCGTCACGTTAACTCTCTGTTAGCCAGCCTTGCGTAACGATGAGGGTCTGAAACCTGGAGGCTATGATGGATACGATCGACCCTTTTGCGGCCAATATCCCCGCGCCCACCGCAGCGCGCCCCTTGCTGGGACTGACCGTTCTGGTTGTCGAAGACAGCAGATTTGCCTGTGAGGCACTGCGCCTTTTGTGTCTGCGTTCCGGTGCCCGGATCAGACGGGCCGATTGCCTGCGTTCCGCCCGGCGGCATTTTCGGGTCTACCGGCCTTCCGTCGTGATCATTGATCTGGGTCTGCCGGACGGCAACGGGGCCGAATTGATCGAGGAATTGAACGAGGCCGTGCCGCGTGTGGAAGGCATCCTTGCCATTTCGGGTGATCCGCATCTTGAAGCGGCGGCAATGGCGGCAGGTGCGGACGGCTTCATGGAAAAACCCATCGTGGCGCTGGGGGCGTTTCAGGAAAAGATCCTGGCGATGCTGCCGCCCGAACGCCGCCCCAAGGGGCCGCGACAGGTGGACAATTCCGCAATCGCGCCCGACCGGCTCGCCTATCAGGACGACATGGCGCATATCGCGGATGTGCTGGATGACCAGATCACCGGCCACATGCTGGATTACGTGGCGCAGTTCCTCAGCGGTGTCGCACGCTCTGCGGATGATGCCATCCTGGAAGACGCGGCCAAGGCCTTGGCGGAGAAGCGGGCGATGGGCAAGACGGCAGCGTCGGAAACCGCGCGCATCGCCGGTCTGATCCAGCACCGTTTGTCCGAACGGATTGCGATCTGATCACGCATCGCCGGGGGGCTCGCCACAAGCCTCCGGCGGCCCTCAAGCCTCAGGGCGATTCCGGTTTCAACGCGGGATCGCTGGACACCCGGACCAGCCGGGTCAGATCGCCCAGACGCTCGCGCTGCTGGCCATCGGCATCGAAGTTGCTGGGGGCCAGCCATGCGTCGAAGGCTTCCTTGAGCGCGGGCCATTCTGCATCAATGATCGCGAACCATGCGGTGTCGCGGTTGCGCCCCTTGACGACCGCTGCCTGACGGAACACCCCTTCAAAGCTGAAACCCAGCCGCTGCGCGGCGACGCGCGAAGGATGGTTGAGCGCATTGCACTTCCATTCATACCGCCGATACCCCGCCTCGAAGGCCCATTTCATCATCAGATACATCGCCTCTGTCGCGGCGCGGGTGCGCTGCAAGGCGGGGCTGAAACTGATGTACCCCACCTCGATGGACCCCGCTTCGGGCGTGATGCGCAGAAAGCTGGCGACGCCCTCCCAGTGATCGGTTTCCAGATTGCGGATGGCGTAGAAGAACGGATCGGCCTTGCCCTCGTGATCGCGCACCCAGCGGTGGTATTGCGACGCGGAAGAGAACGGACCGTTCGGCATGTAATCCCAGATGTCGTCATGTCCGGCAAACGCGCGGTACAGCAACGCCGCATGATCTTCGGCTGACAACGGGGCGAGTTCGGCGAATGCACCGGTCAAGACATTTTGATCTGGCACCGGTGGCGGCGTCCAGTTTTCAAGCAAAGCACCCAGAGGGCGCGCGGGGGATGTATCGTTGTTCATTCGGCCACGTTAGGGCCAAGTTTGCGCCGCGCCAAGCCTAGAAAACACTGCACAAATTGCACTGAATATCCCCATTCTCAACGCCGCCACAGCCCAAATCCGCCACAAAATTCCGCGATGCTGTTGTCGAGGCACCGGCGATTCCCGCCGATACAGGAGAGAGAACATGTTGAAGGCAAAGCTTACATCCTTTTGGAAAGACCAGTCCGGCGCAGTCACGGTGGACTGGATCGTCCTGACCGCGGCTGTCGTCGCGCTCGCGGCGGTGACGGTCACCGTGCTGCAGACCAGCTCCGAAGGGTTGGCGGACAACACGGGCGACTATATCGCGACGCAGGATTTCTTTTGAGCCTAGCGCAAAAGCCCCGGATCTGAACCCATCTCAAGTCCGGGGAAAACGCTGGTTTCCAGCGCGCTTTGGTCAAGCCCGGTCAATCCGCGCATGATCCATGCAGCAGGTGCCCTGACATCTGCCGTCGGCATCACGTCGCGGTCCTGATAGAGGTTCGCCTGATCGAGACCCGGCCAGCGGCCCAGCACGCGGCCCCCTTTCAGCGCGCCACCCGCCATCAGCATCACGCCGGCGGTGCCGTGATCGGTCCCACCTGTGCCGTTTTCGCGCGCGGTGCGGCCGAATTCCGTCATGGCCAGCACGGCTGTCTTGTCCCAGATGGTCTGCCCCAGATCCCGCCGCAGGGTCAGGAGTGTCTGCGCCAGTTGGCTCAGGCTGCGCGGCAACGCCGCATCCTGCCGCCGGTGGGTGTCCCATCCGTTCAGGGAAAACGCCGCGATGCGGGCCGCGCCGCGCAGACGGCTCGCGGCAAAGGAGGCGACCTGCTGCTGGGCATTGCCGTTCTTCTGCGCCACCGCCTGAGAGTCGACCGAAAGCATCTGCGCTTCGGAAAGCGCCGCATGGAGGGCCGGGTCTTCCTCCATCACCAGTTCAGCCAACCGCAGGGCCGCAGGGCTGAGCGCCAGTTTCGCATCAGGGGTCCAGTTGGCCACGGGTGCCGCGCCATCCAGCACCCGGATGTCATTCTGACCGATGGCATAGGCCGTGTCGGCCCGTACATCCGGCATCAATTGCAACATGCGGTTCAGCCATCCGCCCTGCGCCAGCGCCCCGCGCGGATCGGTGCCGGCCTCAAGAATGTCCTGCCCGTCGAAGTGGCTGCGTTTGTCACGGTAGGGCGTCGATACGGCGTGATAGAACCCCAGTTCCTCGCGATGCCAGAGCGGCATCAGCGGGGCCAGCGCCGGGTGAAGTGCAAAAAATCCATCCAGATCAAGCCCCTGCCCCGCCGCTGAAAGCGTCGGCCGCAAAGCCGCATAGGCCGGATCACCCACCGGGCGGACCACGTCCAGCCCGTCCATCCCGCCGCGCAGGATGATGACGACCAACCGCGTGTCCCACGGGGCAGCGGCGAAGGTCACGGGCGTCATCAGCGGGCTGGCGGCCAGCGAACAGCCGATCAGCGCGCTGCGGGTGATGAAGTTTCTGCGTGAGATCATGATCTGCTCCTTCATCGCCGCTGAAAGGCGGGTGAGGCAAGGATGAGGCCGATCGCCACAGCCCGGCTTTCCGCCGCACCGGCGGCAAAGCGCACGGCGTCGGAAACCTGTCCGCCCAGCGCAACATCGACAAATCTGCGCGGGTCGGGCAGGTCTTGCATCAGGCGGGCCGGGACATTCATCGCCCAGTCCATCCGCGCCGACACACCCTGCGGCGTGACCCATGCGCCATCCCCTTCGGCAAAGCCATCCGGCCCGGCAGGGGCGTACCAGGGTTGCCCCATGTGCGTGAGCGGCTGATGGAACAGCGCGCGGATGTCGGACAGCCTGAGCGCCTCAAGACGCGCCGCCGTCACACCGAGGGCGCGCAGGCTGGCGCTGATGAACTCGTCCGGCAGACGGATGTTGCGCGGGGCTGTGTCCCAGGCACCCGGATGCTCCAGCATCGCGGCGATGCAGGCCGTCAGATCACCATCATGCGCGATGTAGGCGCTGGTCACCTGGGCCACCAGATCGTCCGGCGGGGAATCGGCGACGAAATGCACGCAGAGTTTGCGCGCGATATGGGCCGCCGTTGCCGGATGGCGGGCAAGATCGGCCAGCACCGCGCGGATGGTGTCCAGACTTGGCTGCGCCCCGTATGTGGCACCCAGTACCGTTTCCTCCCCCGGTTCGGCCATGACCGGGCGAAACTTGAAGCTGGCGTCGCGGGTCGCACCAAGACCGGTAAACAGCTCTGCCAATTCGCGCACGTCCTTTTGCGTGTAGGGGCCGCCAACGCCCAACGTGTGCAACTCAAGCACCTCGCGGGCGAGATTTTCGTTCAGACCCCGCGCCCTTTCGCTGCGTTTGGCCAGACGGCTGTTCGGTCCTGTCGATCCGTTCTGATCCAGATAAAGCAGCATCATCGGATGGGTCACGCAGGCCGTCAGCATATCGGCAAAGCGGCCAGTGACATGCGGTCTGATCGTTTCCTCGACAAAGGCAGGCACACCGAGCCGGAGGACCGCGTTCTTGCCCCGCACCGAGAAATGATCGGCCCAGAAAGCCACCAGCCGTTCGCGCAACCCGTCGCGGGTGGTTATCCGACGCAACTGGTGCCGGATGAACCATTGTCCGTGTTCGTCCCGGATGTCGCGCAGGATCTGCTTGGCCCGCGCCGTCGCCTCCTTGCCCTCGTCGCTGTCGGGCATCTTGCGGCCAAAGCGGTCAAACCGCCGCCACAGCACAAAGGTGTCCTGCACATGGCGAAAGGGAGCCAGCGGAAACTGCGCCTGCGCCTTGTCCGCGCCCGTCAGTCTGTCCAGCATATCCGCCACTGACGCAGGCGGGGTGACCGCGGCGCTGCGCCCGTATCCAAAGCGATGTTCGGCAAGGAAGGGATCAAAGGACAAGGGAGGGAAACCTGTAACTGGAACACGACGATCATGGGCACTGTAGCCCGGATTGCGGGGTCTTTCACCTGCGCAGTGCCGGGGCTGCGCCATATTCCGCCCGTCCGGTTGGAACAAGCGGCAGTGGCGCTGCGTTGCTCCCGGTATATTCGAGAGGAAGACCCATGCCCAACATTTATGATGCCATCAAGGCAGATCACGACAATCACCG
This sequence comes from uncultured Alphaproteobacteria bacterium, assembly GCA_963799505.1. Classification (GTDB taxonomy): domain Bacteria; phylum Pseudomonadota; class Alphaproteobacteria; order Rhodobacterales; family Rhodobacteraceae; genus Sulfitobacter. The sequence goes on along the minus strand of CAWCXM010000016.1, from coordinate 29,003 downwards.
CGCCCTGCTGAACGAGCTTGCCGATACCAGTGGCGACAGCACAGAACGGCAGAACGCCTGGAACAGCTTTTACCACGACGTGAAATCCCATGCCGCCGCCGAGGAAGAAACGTTTTACTCAAAACTGATTTCAAAGACCTGGGGACAGGACGCGGCGCGCCATTCGGTTCACGAGCACCAGAAGCTTGACGATCTGATGGAAGAACTGAACGAAACCGATATGTCCTCGCCCGGCTGGCTGGCGAAATTCAAGACGCTCAAGCATGATTACGAGCATCACATGGACGAGGAAGAGGACGAAGTGTTCACCCGCGCCAAAGAGGTCATCGAAGACAGCGAGATCGAGGGATACGGCTCGCGTTTCGAGGCCCGCAAGAAAGAAGAGCGCGGACTGATCGACGAGAAGAGAGAAGACAGTCTGGAAGACTGAATGAAGGGGCCGCGATCACGCGGCCCTTTTTCGTTACTCCTGCGGGATGACGCGCAGGCCAAGCTCCATCAGCTGATCCGAGGTGGGATCGCTGGGCGCGTTCATCATCAGGTCTTCTGCCCGCTGGTTCATCGGGAACAGGATGACCTCGCGGATGTTCTGTTCGTTCGCCAGAAGCATGACGATCCGGTCGATGCCCGCCGCGCATCCACCGTGAGGGGGCGCGCCGTATTGGAAGGCATTGACCATGCCGCCGAAGCGCTTGCGCACTTCCTCTTCGCCGTAGCCCGCGATTTCGAACGCCTTGAACATGATCTCGGGCTTGTGGTTCCGGATGGCACCGGACACCAGTTCATAGCCGTTGCACGCGAGATCGTACTGGTATCCCAGCACGTCGAGCGGATCACCCTGAAGCGCTTCCATCCCGCCCTGCGGCATGGAGAAGGGGTTGTGTTCAAAGTCGATCTTGCCGGAGACCTCGTCCTTTTCGTAGATCGGGAAGTCGACGATCCAGGCGAATGCGAAACGGTCCTGATCGGTCAGGCCGAGTTCCTCGCCGATGATGTTGCGGGCGCGGCCCGCAATGGCCTCGAACGCCTTGGGCTTGCCACCCAGGAAGAACGCGGCGTCGCCGACGTTCAGGCCCAGCTGCTGGCGGATGGCTTCGGTGCGCTCCGGCCCGATGTTCTTGGCCAGCGGTCCTGCGGCTTCCATGCCGCCCTCGACCTCGCCTGATTTCAGCTTGGCCTGCGCCTCTTTCACCGGGATGCCCATCTCCTGCGCCACTGAATCGGCGGTCTTTTCGCGCCAGAAGATATAGCCCATTCCGGGCAGACCTTCCTTTTGCGCAAAGGCGTTCATGCGGTCACAGAACTTGCGGCTGCCGCCCGTGGGCGCGGGGATGGCGCGGACCTCGGTGCCGTCCTGCTCCAGCAGCTTGGCGAAAATGGCGAAACCGGAGCCTGCGAAATGCTCGGACACGACCTGCATCTTGATCGGGTTGCGCAGGTCGGGCTTGTCGGACCCATACCAGAGCGCCGCGTCCTTGTAGGAAATCTGCGGCCATTCCTGATCGACCTTACGGCCGCCGCCGAATTCCTCGAAGATCCCGCCGATCACCGGCTGGATCGTGTCGAACACATCCTGCTGGGTGACAAAGGACATTTCGAGGTCGAGTTGGTAAAAGTCGGTGGGCGAGCGGTCCGCGCGCGGGTCTTCATCGCGGAAACAGGGCGCGATCTGGAAGTACTTGTCGAAACCGGACACCATCAGCAACTGCTTGAACTGCTGGGGGGCCTGCGGCAGCGCATAGAATTTCCCCGGATGCAGCCGCGAGGGCACAAGGAAATCGCGCGCGCCTTCGGGGCTGGACGCGGTGATGATGGGCGTCTGGAACTCCTTGAAATTCTTGTCCCACATGCGCTTGCGGATAGAGGCCACCACGTCCGAACGCAGCACCATGTTCTCCTGCATCTTGTCGCGGCGCAGATCGAGATAGCGGTAGCGCAGGCGCGTTTCCTCGGGATATTCCTGATCGCCGAAAGACCATCAGCGGCAATTCGGCGGCGGCACCCAGGACTTCCATGTCGCGGATGAACACCTCGATCTCGCCCGTCGGAATCTTGGGGTTGATCAGGCTCTCGTCACGCGGTTTGACCTCGCCGTCAATGCGGATGCACCATTCGGAGCGGACCTTTTCCACCTGCTTGAACACCGGGCTGTCGGGGTCGCACAGCACCTGCGTGATGCCGTAATGGTCGCGCAGGTCGATGAACAGCAACCCGCCATGGTCGCGCACCCGGTGGACCCATCCGGCAAGGCGCACGGTTTCGCCCTTGTTGGAGAGGTTCAGATCGGCGCAGGTATGGGTGCGATAGGCGTGCATGAGCGGTCCCTTTCGAGGGCTGGATTTGTTGGCGCAGGTACACCTTTTGACGGCGGGGAAGTCAAGGGCGGGTGCTTTTGGAAACGCGGCGATATTTACCGCCCGATGGCGGCGAGCCCTTCGTTCAGACCGTTCAGCGACAGTTGGAACAGAAACGGCTCGGCCTGCACCGACGGGCGGAAGGCCGCGATCATCGCGTTGTCTTCGGCGGACATCGCCTCTGCCGCGTCGGCGTCCAGTTCCAGCACCGCCTCGCAGACCTCGCGGGTGCAGACCTGCCAGACAAACTCCATCACCTCGTCGGGTGTTTCGCTGTCTGCCCGGCGCATCCCGAACCCGGCAGGCAGAGAGACGCCCAGCGGCACGCGGGCCGCAAGAAATGTCTTACCTTCGGTGTTTCGCGTGGCGATGATGTCGGCGACAAAGGCGTTGTCGGTCGAGCGCAGCACACGTTGGGTCAGGGTGCAGTCGGTCTTGCCCACGGCAACCGCGACGCAGGTCACGTTCCACGCACCGATCTTCTGGCCGTTCGCGACGGTCACCGCCTCCTCCGTACCGGTGGGGGCTTGCGGTTGCGTGGTCTGCGCCCAAAGGGTTGCGGGGGACAGGAGGCTCAACAACAGGAAAAGGCGGGCAAGGAATGACATTGAAACGCTCCGGAATGGGATGATGTTGAGGCCAAGGGACCGATTGGCAGGGCGATTGTCAATATGACAGGGCAGGATTGATCCTGCGCTGCACAAGTCCACGGGCCTGTCTGATGGTCCCCGGCACCTTTACGACCAGCGGCCAAAGCCTTTGGTGCCGCAGGGTGGCATTGTTTCGCGCGCGAAACAAATATGATTTATTAACAATAGGTTAACGTACTTCCTTCGGGAGGAATGACCCGAGAGCCATCACAATCCACAAACGAGAGCGTGCCTTGATCGAGACGACCGGCGAACCTCTACGCGGCCGGAGGGAGGCTCAGAGAGGCTGGCGCAAAGGCGCGCCCTCTGCGCAGTGAAACACGCTCAAACGCTGGCGGGAGCGTGTTTTGCCGACGACAGGTAGCCGTCTCGTGTCTGCGGTGTGCGGATACCCAGGACACTGCCCGCGACCTGTGTCCGCAAGATTTGCGCGGTACCGCCCCCGATGGTGAACATCCGCACGTCACGGTACATCCGTTCGAGCGGTTCGTCAGCGCCATAGCCACGCGCACCGAACATCTGCAAGGCGTCGTTCACGACGCGGACGGCGGCCTCGGAGGCGAAGAGCTTGGCCCGCGCCGCCATCGTCATGTCGGGGAAAGGGGAACCGCCGGGGCCACGCGACTGTGCGGCCTCGCGCAGCATCAGCCGGGATGCGTGGACGGCGGTATCCATGTCGGCCAGCATCCACTGCAACCCCTGAAATTCGGCCAGCGGTCTGCCGAACTGGGAACGCTCCAAAAGGTATTCCCTGGCGCGGTCCAGCGCGCCCGCGGCGACGCCCATGGCGATTGTGCCTGCCCCCACGCGCTGGCTGTTGTAGGCGTTCATCAGATCCGCGAAACCGCGCGAAAGCCCGGAGGGCGGCACCAGCACGAAATCTTGCGGGATGAACACGTCCGCGAAGGTCAGCGTCGCCTCGGGCATGCCGCACAATCCCATTGTGCGCTCGCGGCCTACGACGGTAAACCCTTCGTTTTCCAAACCATTTTCGGGATCCTGACAAAGGATGAAGCCCGCGATCCCCTGATCCTCGCCTGCGGCATCAAGCACGCGGGCAAAGATGAGATGCAGCTTCGAAACACCGCCCCCCGTGATCCAATGCTTCGTCCCGTTGAGAAGGTATCCGCCTTCGACAGGCCGCGCTGTCGTTTGCATCTGGCTCGCGGCGCTGCCCGCTTTTGGTTCCGTGATGCAGATGGCCGGCTTGTCCCCGGCCAGAACGTAGGGCGCCACAAATTCCTGCTGCGCCGGGGTGCCGTAGGCCATGATCGCGCTAATGCCGCCCATGTTCGCTTCGACGACGATGCGTGCGGTCAACGTGCAGGCTTTGGCGATCTCCTCCACCACCTCGATGGTGTCGAGCCAGGATGCGCCCTTGCCTCCCAGATGTGTGGGCAGTGTCATGCCCATCAGACCCGCCTCGGCAAGGTCGGCGACGTTTTCCCAGCAGTATCGCCTTTCCTGGTCCCAAGTTGCGGCGCGCGTGGCAAAGACGGTGGCAAGATCGCGGGCGATGGCAGGGTAGTCTGGCGAGAAGGGAGTATCTTTCATGCACCGAGTTTGAAAGCTATCTTCGTTCAAGACAATCGAATAAATATGAAGGATATCTTCAGGGAAATTGAACCATGCGGACAAGAATGCTGGAAACACTGGTCAAGATCGCGCAGGTCAATTCCTTCAGCGCTGCGGCGCAGGCGCAGAACATGACGCTTTCCGCGCTCAGCATGCAGATGAAGGCGCTGGAGACTGACCTGAACGTCACCTTGTTTGACCGCAGTTTCCGGCCGCCCCTGCTGACGCCGCTGGGTCGCCGCATCGCGGATCAGGCAGAAGATGTCATCCGGGCCGTCAGCACGTTGCGGGCGCTGAGCGATGCCAGCGCGACGACGCTGACCGGGTCGTTCCAGATCGGGTTCATCCAGTCGGCGAGCGCACGCATCCTGCCCCGGTTCATCAAGCAGGTGCGGAAAGAGGCATCCGCCGCCACCTTTCGGTATCGGACCGGACTGTCGGAGTCGCTGACAGATCAGGTGGCAGCCGGGCATGTCGATGCGGCGGTCGTCACCCAGGTCGATGGACTGCCCCGGGGCCTGCACTGGAACCTGATCGCATCGGAACCGATGGCGCTGGCGATCCCGATGAAACAGGCGCATCTGTCGCCCGAAGACCTGGCCAATGCCCTTCCCTTTGTTCATTTTCGTCCGAGTACCGGGATCGGCAAGCTGATCGCGGGGGCGATCGACGATGGCCTTCTGCGCCCCCGGCAGACCTTGCGGCTGGACGGGATCGAAGCCTGCATGGAATGCGTGAAGGAAGGTGTCGGCTATACCATGCTGCCCCTGCCCGACATCAGGCGCTATGCCGATGCAAGACTGCGGGTGGTGGAGGGCACCCTGCGCGGTCTGACGCGGAACCTTGTCCTGCTCACGCGGGACGACACCCAGACCGCCCAATGGCGCGACCGCCTGCTGTCCCTGATGCTGGCAGCCACCTAGCCTGCACCGGGCCGCTTGCGCAGTGTGCGCGTGGCGCGAAACCCCGCCCGGATGATCGCCGCAACGGTCAGCAGGGTCAGGAACCAGAAGAACCAGGTGATCGGACCCCGGAACAGGATCTCAGGTGAATTGCCCGACATCAGCATGGCCTGACGGAAATTGTTCTCAAGCAGCGGGCCAAGGATGAAGGCGATCAGGAAGGGCGCCGCCGGGATGTCGTTGCGCAGCATCACATATCCGACCCAGCCCATCACGAACATCACACCGACATCGAAGATGTTGTTGTTCACCGCAAACACCCCGTAGATGCACAGGACCAGCACACCGGGGAACAGCACACCGCGCGGGATGTCGGCCACATATTTGAACACGCGGATCGCAATCGAGCCGATGAAGAACAGGAAGACGGAACTGACGATCAGCCCGATGAAGAGGCCATAGATCAGATCCTTGTTCAGCACGAACATCATCGGACCGGGCTGCAAGCCGTGGATCATGAACGCGCCGATGATGATCGCGGTGATGACATCGCCGGGCACCCCAAGTGCCAGCAACGGGATCAGCGTCGCCCCCGCCACCCCGTTGTTGCCGGATTCGGACGCGGCCACGCCTTCCACCTCGCCCTTGCCGAAGTTCGCCTTGTTGGGGGATTTCCGGCGCGCTTCGCTGTAGGACAGAAAGGCCGCCGGTGCCGCGCCGATCCCCGGAATGGAACCGAGGAACACGCCGATGAAACTGCCGCGCACGATGGTTTTGAAGCACCGCTTGTATTCACCGAAGGTGACAGAATTGCTGCCCAGGCTGCGTGCCTTGCCCTCGTGGGGTTTTGGATCCCAGACCATCGACATGACCTCGGGGATCGCGAAGAGCCCGATCAGGACGGCAATGAAATTCAACCCGCCCATCAGGTTCGGGTCGCCGAAGGTGAACCGGTTCGTGCCGTAGACAAGGTCCAGTCCGACGGTGGCCAGCAGCAGGCCCAGCATCGCGGACAGTGCGCCCTTGAGCAGACTGTTGCCCGACACGCCCGCGATGATGGTCAGCGAGAAGAGGATCAGCGTGAAGAATTCCGGCGGGCCGAAGTTCAGCGCGAAGGAGGCGAGCCAGCCTGCAAAGAGGATCAGCGACAGATTGGAGATCAGATCCGCCGTACAGGATGCCCAGAGCGCCATGCCCAGCGCCTTGCCCGCCTGACCCTTTTCGGCCATCGGATATCCGTCCAGCACCGTGGCGCTTGACGCGGGCGTGCCGGGGGTCTTGATGAGGATCGCGGGGATGCACCCGCCAAAGATGCCGCCCTTGTAGACACCCAGAAGCAGCAGGATCGCCGGCACAGCCTCCATGGCGAAGGTGAACGGCAGTGTCAGCGCGACGGCCATTGTGGCTGACATGCCCGGAATGGCACCGGCAATGGTTCCGATCAGCACGCCGATGAACAGCGCGGCGAAAGCTTCGAAATTACCGACCAGCGACAGGCCCGCGGCGATGCTGTCGAGAAAGCTCATGGCAACCTCACGAAGTTGCCCTGCGGGATCGCAACGCTCGCGACATGCGCAAAGAAGCCGTAAAGCACCAGCGGCACGGCAAAGGCGCAGAGCACCGCGGTCTTGGGGTGCGAGGTCCGGATCAGGAAGGCCGTCGCGGCGAAGATCAGCATGGAGGTCCAGACCATCCCGAGGCGCGGCAGGGCGAACATGGTCAATGCCATGATCGCCGCCAGAATGCCCAGCCGCCGGTATCCGCCGGGAATGACGGGGGGTTCCGGCTCATCCGTGTCTGTGGTGAAAAAGCCCGTGACGAACAGCCCCAGACCGATCAGAACCGTCAGGCCGCTGAGGATATAGGGCCAGAACAGCGGTGACAGCACGATATTGCGCACATTGCTGGGCGATGAGACCCACGTCGGTATGATCGCGAACATCAGAAGCCCGGCGATGATGATACTTGCGATTCCGATCAGGGATTGTCGCTTGATCCGCTGCATTTCCCAGCCCCGTGCAAAGAAAAAGGGCGCGCGAATGGCTTCGCGCGCCTGTTCGGTTCAGGGTTTATCCTTCGATCCGCATCCCGAGGCGGTCAACAAGATCCTTGAACGTGTTGTACTGGGTGCGGATGAAATCGTTGGCTTCTTCCGGGCTCATCACGTTGATGATCGAACCGACCGCTTCCATGCGGGACACGAATTCCTCGTCCTGGGCTGCGGCCTGCATCCATTCGCCCCATTTCGCGGCAACATCGTCCGGCAGATCCTTGGGGCCGGCGATGCCTGTCCAGCCCACAAGCTGTTCCAGTTCCGGCTTGCCAAGATCGGCCGCCGTGGGGGCATCAAAACCCACGACCGGCTCGGACGTGGTGACCATCAGCGGCTTGAGCTGTCCGTTCGAGACAAAACTGGCCAGAGCAGAGGAGTTGGTGCACAGGAATGTCGCTGTCCCGGCCAGAACGGCGGTTGCCGCGGCACCGCCACCATCCATGGGGATATGTGTCACCTGGTTGAGCGGATCCTCGACGCCGAAGGCGTCCATCACCATGACCCCGCCCAGATGCAGACCCGAGCCCACGCCGGATGAGGAAAAGCTGACCCCGCCCTCGCGCGCCTTGGCAACAAGGTCATCCATCGAGTTGATGTCTGAATCGGCGGCTACCGCACAGGCGAAAGGGTTGATCTCGTAAACGGTCACATAGCGAAAATCATCCAGCGTGTAGGGCAGTGTCGCCTTCATGGCCGGGTTGACCGAATGCGACCCGACGCGGGTGAAAAGCATCGTGTAGCCGTCCGCCTTGGCGTTCATCGCGGCGACAGACCCGGTGGCGCCACCGGCCCCGGTCACGTTTGCCATGATCAGCGGTCTGCCGACAGCCGTGCCAAGCGGTTCTGCAATCGTGCGCGCCGAGATGTCCGTGGCCCCGCCCGCACCGAATGGGATGATCATGTTGATTGGACGCTCGGGATACTCCGCCGCTGCAGCGGTTGCCAGCCCGAACATGATGGCGCCCACGGCACCGAATTTTGCGAATTTCATCGTTTCCTCCCAAAAACTTGCGGCTGATTTCAATCAGCTCGCCTGGCCGACAATTCTGATGACGTGCCGATCCTTGACAAAGTCTATTGGTAAGTCAATCTTGTATAAAGCGGAAACTGGTTACAATTTCCGAAAGTACAGCTAACAGTAAGCGTCACACAGATGTCCATCCGAATGTTTCGCACCCTGATCGCGGTGGCAGATCACGGCACATTCAGTGCGGCAGGAGAGGCGGTTTTCGTCACCCATGCCGCCGTCAGCCAGCAGATGAAGGCATTGGAGGCGAAATGGGGAATCGCCCTGTTCGACCGGACACGGCGCACGCCGGAACTGACCCCTGTCGGCCGCTCTGTCGTCACGCGTGTCCGCGAGATCGTTGCGGCCTATGACAACCTTCTGCCCTCGGTTCTCGGCGATGACGGGCTGCGGGGAAACCTGTCGCTCGGCAGCGTGCCCACGGGCCTGACCAGTCTGATCCCCTTTGCCATCACCTCCATCAAGACCCGCTTTCCCGAATTGCACATCGGCGTCACGCCGGGCCAGACCAAGGAACTGGTGGTGGAACTGGAGCGCGGCATTCTGGACGCCGCTGTGGTGACGAAACCGCATGTCATCCCGCGCAACATGGTCTGGGCGGCCATCGCCGATGAACCGATGCAGCTTGTGACCTCTCTGAATGTCACCTCTGACGATCCTTACGAGATCCTGACCACGCACCCCTACATCCGGTTCACCCGCAAGGCGCTGCTGAGCGACATCATCGACAACTGGCTCCAGATGAACCGGATCTCGGTAAAGGATACGATGGAGCTGGAAAACCTCGAGAACATCTCGAGCATGGTCCATGCCGATCTTGGTGTATCCATCGTGCCGCGGCGCTGTGTCCAGCCGCCCAATCCGCTGCCGCTCAGATACATTCCCCTGGGCGATGATGCGCCGGTGCGCGAACTGGGTCTGCTGTCCCTTGCGAACACCGTCAAGCTGCGCGTTCTTCAGGAGGTCGAGGCCGAGCTTCTGAATGCGGTCCGTGCCGGTGTCTTTGATCCCTTTCCGTCCGCGACTGCCGCGCCATGACCCTGTATTTCTTCGTCATTCTCGCCCTCGGTGCCGCATCGGGCGGTTTCATGAACGGGCTGGCGGGGTTCGGTACGGCGCTCTTTGCCCTGGGGTTCTGGTTGCAGATCATGCCCCCCGCGCAGGCCGTTGCGATTGTTGTCGTGATGTCGGTGGTGGCGGGACTGCAGGGTGTCTGGCTGGTGCGCGGGTCGATCATGGATCATCCCCGGCGGCTTGCACGGTTCCTGCTGCCGGCGCTGGTCGGTGTGCCGCTTGGTGTCGCGGTGCTGTCGCTGCTGGAACCCGACATGCTGCGCCTGATCATCGCGGGCTTTCTGATCCTCTACGGCGGGTTCTTCACCCTCCGCTCCGCCCTGCCCCGGCTGGAGCGCCCCACCCCGGTAATCGACGTGATGGTCGGCTTCTTCGGCGGTATCCTGGGCGGTGCCGCATCGCTTTCGGGAGCCCTGCCAACCATGTGGTGCGCCATGCGGCCCTGGCCCAAAGCCGAGACCCGCGCCGTGCTGCAACCCTTCAACGTCTGCGTGCTGGCCCTTGCGGCCGTCGTCTTTGCCGTCAAGGGAACCTACACCACCGAAACGATCCTCTATGGCGCGGTGGCGCTGCCGACGACGATGATCTTCGCGCAGATCGGCATCGCGGTGTTCAAACGCCTGACCGACGACCAGTTCCGGCGCCTGCTGATCGCGATGATGCTGATTTCGGGGCTGATCCTGATGACGCGGGTCCTGATGGCATGACCTACCGGATCGAACGCGTTGAAGTCTTCTGCTACCGGGTGCCGGTGAAGGTGCCTGTTGCAACCTCTTTCGGCGTCATGCGGGACAGGCCTGCGGTTTTCGTGAGACTGACCGACGATACCGGCTGTTCGGGCTGGGGCGAGATCTTTGCCAACTGGCCTGCCGCCGCCGCCGAACACCGCGCGCAGCTTCTTGTGCAGGACATCTGCGATCTTGTGGTCGGCGCGACCATCGCCAACGCCGAGCGACCTCTTTGACCGTCTGACCGCGCAAACCCATATCCGCGCGCTGCAATCGGGGGAATGGGGGCCGTTCCGGCAGGTCATCGCGGGGCTGGACATTGCCCTGCATGACATTTTCGCGCGCCATCAGGGCGTGCCCCTGGCGCAGTTCATCGACAGCGATGCCGCCGGGGACGTGCCGACCTATGCCAGCGGCATCGCCATCGGCGCGGCAGAGGATCTTGTCGCCCGGTCCCGCAGGGCCGGTCACACTGCCTTCAAGGTGAAGATCGGCTTTGACGGTGCGCGCGATATCGACGCCCTGCGCACCCTTGCGCATGGCCTGAAGGACGGCGAACGCCTGATGGCGGACGTCAATCAGGCATGGACGGTTGCAGAGGCGCTGTCACATGCGGAGGCGATCGACGCCCTGGGTCTGCACTGGCTGGAAGAACCGATCCGCGCCGATCTGCCGCCCCACGACTGGCAAGCGCTGGCGGATGGCTTTGCCACCCCGTTGGCTGCGGGCGAGAACATTACCGGACACAGTGATTTCGATGCCGCCATCGCTGCCCGTCATCTGTCGGTCGTGCAGCCGGACATCGTGAAATGGGGGGGCATCAGCGGATGCGCCACCGTGGCGCGGCAGGCGAAAGACGCCGGTCTGCGCTATTGTCCGCATTTTCTGGGCGGCGGGATCGGTCTGATCGCCTCGGCCCATCTTCTGGCTGCGGTGGGCGGTGACGGACTGCTGGAAGTGGACGTGAACCCCAATCCGCTGCGCGATGCCTTTGACGGCGCAAGGCTGCGCGCGGACGGTGCCTTTGTTCTCGATGCAGCACCGGGGCTGGGCATCGACAACCTGCCGGAAGAGCTGTCGCCCTATCTGACCCTTGCGCTCGACCGCAGCGCCTAGATCACTTCGTCCGATCGGTCATCGGTTTCGCCGTACCGCTTCAGCGTCGCAGGCCGTGTGCCCTCGTACACCCGATCAAGGTTCTTGGCGATCTTGGCGTTCTCACGCTCGAACAGGCAATCGCCGTTCCTGTCGGAGGCGACGATGAATGGTCCCATCTCCTTGCACCGGATCACCCACATCGCCTGGGCCAGCCCAAGTTCCTCGTTCCAGTGAACCGCTTCGACATTTTCCACGCCGCGGCCCAGCAGGGCACCCGTACCGTAGCCGACTGTCGACAGGTAGATCGCGCCGTTCGGCACGAAGTAGGACTTGTAGTCCTTTGACGACATTCCGCCCTTGCCGATGATCAGCTTGGCCCCTGATTTCTCCATCCATTCCGGCAACCACTTGGAAAACCGGAAGGACGCGGTGGCGGTGACGGCCCCCATTTCGAAACTGCCGTCGGCGTTGATGCGCGCGGCGGGCGAGCAGTGAAAGTTCGCCGCCGAGTCGCGTGGCAGTTCCATGGGGATGTTCGCCTTTTCCTCCAGCGCCCGTTTGTAGACGCCTTCGCGGGCCGTATACATCAGGCCATCGAGGTAGACGATGTCGCCCAGACGCAGCTCGTCCAGCGCCTCTTGCGTCGGTGTCGTGCTCAGGCGGATCTTACGTGGACTCATGGTGGGCCTCCGGTATCGGGAATTCGGGCGTGTCGCGGCCAAAGGTCGGCACGGGATCAAGCTGCGTCGGTGCCCAGGGTGCGCGAAAGCTCAGGCCGGGTGCGCGGACGGTGATGCCAAGTTCAGGCACCGGCAGGTCGTGCCAGCAGGGCGATGCCTGCATCTGGGGATGGGCCAGCGCGGCACCGAGGTCAAGCACCGGCCCGGCGGGCACATCGGCCTGTGCCAGCAGCGCGTCCCAATGGGCAACGGTGCCTTTGGCAAAAAGGTCTTTCAGCGCCGCTGCCACCGTCATTTCATCGGCCTGCGCCAGATCCGGCCGTTCCAGCGCGGCGCACAGCCTGCGGGTCTGGGCGGGGGTGTTCGCCGTCACGACCAGTTGCCCGTCCGTGCAGTCGAAACGCCCCGAGAAAGGGGAATCGGAAAAGGCCCGGTTGCCATCCAGACCGCGCAGCGCGCCGGTGGTCTGGTGATTGATCGCGTAGGCCCCCATCAGGTTGGTCATGGCATCCAGCATGGACACGCACAGGTCCTGCGGCACGCCCGGAGCCTTGGCACGTTGCAACAGCCCCGCAAGGACGGCAGCGATCAGCGACTGGCCCGCGACATAGTCCACAATGGGTATGCCAACGCGAAGCGGCCCGCTTTCCGTCAGTGCCTGTCATCGCCATCAGGCCGCTGATGCCTTGCAGAATGTGATCATACGCCGGTCGTGACGCCAGCGGGCCGTCAGGACCGTAGCCCGACAGGCTGGCATAGATCAGATCGCCCTTGCGCGCCGTCGCAGCCTGAAACCCCAGACCAAGGCGGTCGGCCACGCCGGGGCGAAAGTTCTGTACAAGAACATCCGCACGTTCGACCAGCGACAACGCCGCCGACAGGCCATCATCGGTCTTGAGGTCCAGCACCACGGATTTCTTGCCCGCATTCTGGCTGAGAAACGAGGCACCCAGTCCTGCTGCACGCATTTCAGCCGTACCGCCGTGACCGCGTACAAAATCATCGCCGCCGGGCCGTTCTATACGGATCACCTCGGCCCCCATCAGGGCAAGCTGTCCGGTCGCATAGGGGCCGGCCAGCACATGGGTCAGATCGAGAACCGTGATGCCCGCAAGCGGTCCTGTCATTCCGCCGCCTCCATCGCGGGGGCATCCCATTCCACCGTCTCGCGCCGCTGGTAATCGGTGAACCAGTCAGGGTCGGTCCGGTATTCCACACGTCCGTCGGGGAACACGCGCGCCACGGCCCGGCGCGAGGAAAGACAGAAGGCATGGACCGACATCTGCATCCCGCCGGTGTGGCAATACCCCACCTCGATGTTGCAATCGACCACCATGGATTTTCCGACAAAGCCCATCGCGCCCATGCCGATGGAATTGCCCAGCTCCTTGAATTCCCGTTCCAGCGCGGCGATCCTGGGGTCGGAATTTTCGCTGCCGACCGTGCGCAGGCAGGCGGCGCGCTTGCCCAGCACCATGCAGGTATCCTTGCAGCCGCCCAGCCCGATGCCGATGATCGCGGGCTGGCAGGCCAGCCCCCGTTTGCCGAACGCCACAAGACTGTCCAGATAGAACCGCTTGATCCCCTCGATCCCGTCAGAGGGGAACAGCATCCGGTAATCGGTGCCGAACAGCCCGCCCTTGTGGACGGTGATGAGGTCGATCCATTCGCCGCCCGGCTCGTACCCGTATTCGATCTCGGGCGCGCCGATGCCGACATTGTTGTTGTGATCGGTGCGCCAGAGCGGATGCACACGGTTGGGCCGCAGCGGGACGCCGTTCGTCGCGTTCGCCGTGGCGCGTCGCAGCGCCGCTTCCAAGGCGATGGGTCCACCTTCGATCCGCGTCTCGTTGCCCATCTTGACGTACCAGCGCGGTGTACCGGTATCGCCGCACATCGCGCGCCGGTCTTCCTTTGCGGCTTCGTAATTTTCCAGCATGGCCTGAAGGACAAAGGACGACAGGTCGCCGTCCTCCACGTCTGCGGCGGCCTGCAGACCGTCGAGGTAATCCTGCGGAATTTCGATGGCCGCCTTGTCCATCAGGGTTTCCGCAGTCTTCTGGATCACATCTATCGGTATCATTCTGCTGCCTCCACCAGGGATAGGGGTTCGTTTTCGGGCAGTATCGTCTCGCCCGGTTTGACGATCGTGAACTGGACCGCCTCGCGGCTGACATCGAGCGTGCCACCTGTCTGCCGTGCCACGGTGAAATAGCTGCTTTCCATCGAGCCGCTGTCGGGAAAGTCTTCGCGGAAATGCGCACCGCGCGAGTTTTCGCGGGCCAGTCCCGCCCTGGTGATGACCTCGGACACCTCGCAGAGGGACGCCATGTTCAGCCAGTCATGCCAGGTCAGGTTGAACGCGAGGTTGTCTCCCGCGACGCCCGCCTGCATCAATTCGGCGTGGATGTCCGCGATCCGGGTCAGCCCGCGCTCCAGTCCCGCTTCCGTGCGCATGACACCGACGTCCTCCCACATCGCCTCCTGCAGCTTGTCGCGCAGAGGCTGGATCGGGGCGACCTTGTTCGACAGGGGCCGCAACGCGCGCGCGAGCTCTGCCTCGAGCACCGCCTCGTCCGGGTCGCGGAGCGTGCCCATGCCCCGGATATCGGCCCCCATCACGTCACCTGCCACACCGCCATAGACCGTGGAATTCGCCACGCCGTTGCCGCCAAGGCGGTTGGAGCCATGTGCGCCGCCAGCGTCTTCCCCCGCGACATAGAGCCCCTCCATCGCGGTGCGCGTGTCCGGGTCCACCACGACGCCGCCCATGAAGTAATGCGCCGTCGGCACGACCTCCACCTTGCCTGCTGCCAGATCGAACCCGCTGTCGGCGCAGCGTTTGACCATGCCCGGGAACTTCGCCCGCACGAAATCCGGTCCAAGATGCGACATGGAGATGTAGACACCGCCGTGTTCGCTGGTGTTCGACTTGCGCATCTCGGCAAAGATGCCGCGGCTTACCACGTCGCGCGTGGCCCTTTCGCCTTTTGCATCGTAGTCGAACATGAACCTGTTTTCGGCCCCGTTCAGCAGCTGACCCCCGGCCCCGCGCAGACCTTCCTCAAGCACCGTCCCGGTCATCTTGGTGTGGTCCCCGGCCAGCAGGCCGGTGGGGTGAAACTGCACCATCTCCATGTCCCGCAGGGGCAGCCCGACGCGCAGCGCCATGGCAAGGCCGTCCATCGTCTTGTCCCCGCTGGGGGTGTGGTATTTGTACAT
This sequence comes from uncultured Alphaproteobacteria bacterium, assembly GCA_963799505.1. Taxonomy (GTDB): domain Bacteria; phylum Pseudomonadota; class Alphaproteobacteria; order Rhodobacterales; family Rhodobacteraceae; genus Sulfitobacter. The sequence goes on along the minus strand of CAWCXM010000016.1, from coordinate 13,640 downwards.
TGTGGGCCCGCCGCCGGTGCCCATCATCACCGTCTTGGCGCGCACGAAGCGGAACTTGCCGGTCCGCATGTCGATCATCAGAACCCCGGCCAGCGCGCTGCCGTCCCTTGTCGGGATCAGGCCGATCGCGCGGTGTTCCTGCAACTTCTCGACCGGGCGGGACAGCACCTGTTCCATCAGCCGGTTGATGATCTCGATGCCGGTGAGGTCGCCCTTGTGCACGGTCCGGTCCGCTGTCTGGCCCGCGAAGGCCTTCTGGTGCAGCGACCCGTCCGGGTTGCGGTCAAAGAAACACCCGATCTCGTTCTCCAGCTCGCGGATGCGCACCACCGCCTGTTCGCACAGTTTCCAGGCCATGTCCTGATTGGGCAGCCACTTGCCGCCGTTGATCGTGTCCATGAAGTGCCGCTCGACCGTATCGCCACCGCCCAGAGCCACGTTGTAGCCGCCCTGCACCATGCGGGTGCAGCCGCATTTTCCGATGAGGCCCTTCACCGCGATGGTGATCCTTGTGCCCGGTGGGGCGCTTTGCTGCGCGTGCAGGGCGGCGAACATGCCTGCGCCCCCTGTGCCCAGAATGAGGATATCGGTATCGTGTCTTTCGATCTGCATCAGATGGCCCTCATCAGGAACATGCCCGCGACAAGTGTCGACGCGGCAACCGCACCGGCAGCGGCGGTCTTCTGGCCCGATGTCCAGGGCAGCCATTCCAGCGCCATCAGGCGCAGGCCGCCGAACATATGCGCGGCCAGCAGGAAAACCAGACCGAACTCTGCGAACTTGACGATGCCCATGTCGGTCCAGCGCAGAAAACCGTCCAGATCTTCGGGCTGGTTCAGCGCATAGGACAGCACCCAGAAATGCACCGGCAGGAACAGGGCCAGTGCCACACCGGATACCCGGTGCAGCAGGTAGGCGGCCCAAAGCGTGTGGTTGCGATAGCCCTGCCTCATGTCGCCGTCACCCCGTACACAGCCATCATGCCAAGGATCAGAAGCCCCGCGAAAATGGCCCAGGCCACCGCGTTCAGCGCCCCGCCGCGCAGGCCCGCCCATTCCGACAGCACGGTGCGCAGACCGATCGCCCCGTGGACAGACACGGCGGCGACAAATGTGCCGTACACCGCGCACCACAGGATGCTTCCCCTGGTGCGACCAAGAATTTCGGCGGCAGACAGACCTCCCTGGATGGCATAGATCATCACCGCGATGTGCAGCAGCACAAGCGGGGCCATGATCAGCGCGGAAATCCGCTGTGCCATATAAAGCCGGAGCGTCATCATGACCGCCTCTTGAAGAAGGTGCGCGCGGTCTCCCGCTTGAGCCCCGCAATCGCGTTCATCGGGTTCAGGTCGTTCGGACAATGCACGGCACAGCTGCCCTGACTGTGGCAGTTGTGGCACCCGCCAACCCCCGATACCGCGTCCAGAACCGCCAGCTTGTCCGCGTTCTTGCTGTCGTTGTAGACGCTCCAGGCCCGTTGCAGCGCGGCAGGACCAAGGAAATCGGGGTTGTTCGCCACGGTATCGCAGGCGGCGTAACAGACCGAGCAGTTGATGCATTCGATCCCCGCCGCGCTTTCGACCTGCGCGGTGCCTGCGGGGTCTATCGCCTCGATCGGGTCGTTGCGTGTGAGGGTCGGATGATGAAGCCCTTCGGCCGCGACCCACTTGTCGAAAAACGGGTCCATGTCGGTGGCAAGATCCTTGATCACCGGAAGGTTGCGCAGCGGTGCGATTTCCATGTGATTGTCCACCAGCACCTTCCTGACATGGGTCCGGCAGGTCCAGCGGGGGGTGCCGTTCACCATCATCGCGCAGGAGCCGCACATGCCCACGCGACAGGCATAGCGATAGCTGAGGGTCGGGTCGGCGTACTGCTGGATCCAGGCGACCACGTCCAGCACGGTCTGGTTGTCCTCGACCTTCACGTCGAAAGGCTGAAAGGATCCCACGGCATCGCCGCGCCAGACCGAAACAGACATGTGGGTTTCGTCGGCCAAGTGTCTCTCCATCGGGTCAAGGGTGGTTTCGCCGCAATATAGATGATCGTTTTTCTAACAGAAAGGAATAAAGACTTACCCGTTTCTTAAGTTTCACTTACATTCAGATGGCCTTTCCAATCGCCTTGCGACCGCTATGATCGCCCCCGGATGTCCTGGGAGGAACACATATGCTGACGTTGTATTACGCAAAGGGAACCGCCGCGCTGCCGGTCCATATCGCGCTTGAGGAAGCGGGGGCCAAATACGATCTGCACCTTCTGGACTTCTCGAAGAAGGAACAGACAGAGGCCGCTTACCTGAACGTCAATCCCAAGGGGCGGGTGCCTGCCCTTGTGACCGACATGGGTATTTTGACAGAGGCGGCGGCGATACTTGTCTATATCGGCCAGACATTCGAGGCCGCAGGTCTGCTTCCTTCCGATCCTTTCGAACTGGCACAAGCGCAGTCCTTCAACATGTATCTCGCCTCGACCGTCCATGTCGCCCATGCCCACAAGCAACGCGGGGCGCGCTGGTCGGATGACGCCGCGACAATCGAGGCGATGAAGGCGAAGGTGACGCAGAACATGACGGACTGTGCCGAGCTGGTGGAAAACCACTATCTCAAGGGCCCCTGGGTGATGGGAGACCGTTATAGCGTGTGCGATCCCTATCTGTTCCTCATGGCGCGCTGGCTGGAACTCGACGGCGTCGACACCTCTGCCTTTCCGGGCATCCGGGCACACCGCGACCTGATGGAAGCACGCCCCGCCGTGCAGGCGGTGCTGAAGTACCATGACTGACGGCCTGTCCGCCCTGCTCGCGGCGCGCTTTTCCGACGCGGCAGCGGTCCCGGCGGACATGGAGCGAAACCAGACCTTGCGCGCGATCGCCGCGCGGGGGTCTTGCCGGTCATTTGAACCTGATCCGGTTCCGCGCGACACGCTGATGACGCTTGGCGCTGTCGCCCTTGCGTCGCCAACCAAAAGCGATCTGCAACAGCGCGACATCGTGATCGTCGATGATGCGGGCCAGAAAGCGCGGCTGCTGGATCTGGTCTCTGACCAGACTTGGACGGCGCAGGTGCCCTCTCTCGTCGTCTTTTGTGCCGACAACCGACGCCAGCGCCAACTGCACGAGATGCAGGGCCTCGACTTCGTCAACGACCATCTCGACGCGTTCTTCAATGCCAGTGTGGATGCGGGCATCGCGCTTGCCAGCTTCGTCATCGCAGCGGAGGCCGTGGGCCTTGGTTGCTGTCCGATCAGCGCGATCCGCAATCACGCCGCGGCGGCAAGCGACCTTCTGGGTCTGCCGGACCATGTGTTTCCCGTTGCCGCGCTTGCCATCGGCCGTCCCGCGACGCCGCCCCGGATCAGCCCCCGGCTTCCCCTGCGGCGCAACCTTGCACCTGAACCGGTTTACCGAGACGACGCGCGCAGACATCACGGCCTATGACACCCACCGGGCGGAGGTTCAGCCCTATGGAACGCAGCGCAGCATCGACCGTTACGGCGCCAGCGACAGCTATACCTGGTCAATGGACAAGGCCCGCCAGTACAGCCTGCCGGAGCGGACCGATTTTGCACGGTTCATCCGTGACAAGGGCTTTCGCCTTGATTAATGCGCGGCCCCGCTCGGTGCCGGCAGGCCCTCTATCCGCACGTTGACGCAAGCGGGTTTGCCGCTGTGCACCGCGCGCTCCAGCGCCGCGTCAAGATCGGCAAGCTCGGTCACATATTCACCATGCGCGCCAAGTCCCTGAGCCGCCAGATCATAACGTGCGCCGCTTAGTCCGCAGCCGATCAGCCTGTCGGGACCATACGCGCGCAGCTGGATTTGATGTTCGGCGTTCCAGCGTTCGTCATTGCCGATCACCACGACAAAAGGAAGGCCCGCACGCGCCGCCGTCTCGAACTCGGCGAAATGAAAACCGACCGTGCCGTCCCCCATCAGCGCAAAGATCGCAGCCTCCGGTGCCGCCAGGCGGGCCCCCAGAGCATAGCACAGCCCACCCCCGATCGCCCCGGAAATCCCGTTGATGACCCGGCGGTCCGCCCGCGTGGCCGCCTGCGCCCACTGGCCGAACTCTCCGCCATCACAGATCATCACGGAATGGGCCGCCTGGTCGATCTGCCGCTGGACGGCAGCGCAAAGCTGCGCGGGTGTGATGCGCCCCGAGGGTACCGTGTCGTCCGCGCTGAAACTGCGGTGCGCGACATGGGCCGTCACCTCGGCCCGCCATTGGTCGTGCCCGCCCTGCCCGGCCTCGATCAGGGCATCGAGACTGTCGCGGGGATCGGCGGCGAAACAGGCGGTCAACCGATCGCCGAGATTGCGGTGCGCCCGGTCCCGCTCCGCTGCGCTCGCCTGAACGACCATCCACCGGCAGCCAGCGTCAAACGCGGACGTGCCGCCGAACCCGAGGGTAAAGTCGATCCGTTTCGCGAGGCAGACGACAAGATCCGCCTGCGCCAGTGCCTTGCCGATGTCGCCAAGCGCCGGATCCTTCTGGCCTCGCGGGCTTTCCATGACGACCACGGGCGCGCCGAGCGCTGCTTCCAACGCAGCCAGCTTGCCGGGATTGCGCGTGTCATTCAGTGCCGGGCCACACAGGATCAGCGGCCGCTTTGCACCGGCGACGGCGTCCGCGATGACGGATGCATCGGACAGCGACAGCACCATCCGTTCCTTGCAGAAGGCGCGGGGCGTTGGGCCATCGCCCGCGTCCGCCTCTACAAGGTCGAAGGGCAAGGCCATGTGCACCGGTCCTGCCCGACCCGAGAGGGCGACCCGGAGCGCGCGCGCTGTATCGACCCCGAGATCCTGCGCCCGGACAGGACGGAAGGACAGCTTGGTCACCGGCGCGGTCATCGGCACCTGGTCAAGCTCCTGAAACGCGCCCCTGCCATCCTGACCGAGCGGGGAATCACCTGTCAGCAGCAGGACCGGAGTCTCCGATTCGGAACAGGTGAACAGGGGCCCGAGCGCATTCGCCGCTCCTGCACCTGCTGTGACCAGCGCAACGCCCACCGTTCCGGTCAGCTGCGCATAGGCTTCTGCCATGAACACCGCCGCGGCCTCGTGCCGGGTGTGGACGATCTCGATCCCGGCATCGAAACAGGCGTCGAAGATCGGCATGATCTGGTTTCCCGACAGGGCAAAGATGCGGGTGATGCCGGCCGATGCCAGCGTTTTTACCAAAAGATCTGCGCCGCGCATCATGGTCTCCTTCGCAATCACTATGAGCCGCGACCTGACCGCATCCCGCACGCGCCGTCCATCCCCATTGTGGTTGCGGGTACCTCGTGCGCTTGCCGAGCCGTCGATGGCAGAGATTGACGGAGTGGAACATTCTGTCCACGGGTGCCGAATAAGCAGTGCGGGCCACAGCCAGCGTCGTTTCAGGCGATTGCGTTGTCTCGCCCATCTGCGCGAAACGCTGTGTTTTGCGCAGGGAACACAAAAAGCCCGACATCCTTCCGGAGGCCGAGGCGTTCAACGAAGCAATACTGAAAAAAGTTTGGTTGCGGGAGTAGGATTTGAACCTACGACCTTCAGGTTATGAGCCGAAACCCTAGCGATTACAATAGCTTATAAAAACCAGTCACTTAGGCGATAAGCCTTTGTTTTCACGCATTTCCCGTTCCGACACCGTCCGTCATTGACCGGCTTTCAACGTCCCAAACCGCGTCAAACAGGCGCGTATGGGTTGACGTGGCGTTGACATGAATTGCGCGATCATCAATCGCGCCGCAGAACAGCGCGGCGGAAACCAGCTTCGAAAAGGTGCAGCCGAAGGATAGATGGAGTAGATTATTTCGGTGTCCACGTTCTCTGGCGTAGTGGGGTGCATGGTGAATTCGCTGCGCATTTGCTAACGGCCGCTCTCGTGAAATAGTTCCAAAAACGGTCGAGTTTTGACACTGCGCGCTTTCTGCAAAAGGCACCGAAAAGATAGCGATTGAATGGCCAGACGTTCTACTGACTCTAAGGATAGGCCTATACCCTGATCTGAGCCACGAGCCGGGGGGATGCAACAGGCTCGCAAAAGACTGGAAGTCTGCATCGGCCCCCTTTTCCAAGATGTAGTTGATAGTACCACGCACACATCTTGCACCCTAGATCAAGCGACCGACTCTGCCTTGAAAGCAATGAGTTGAAGTCGACTACGCTATCTCTGTCGAACCAGGTTGACCGTTAATCCCCTTCACGCCCTTTGATCCCTCGGGGCCCTCGGGGCCTTTGACATTGCCTTTGCCGCCATGGCAATAAGTACTTCCGGCGCCTCCTATACCTGGCTCGCCCCCTGCGCCTTTTTCTCCACCATCGCCCCATTCGCCTCCTTCTCCGCCGGAGTAATCTAAGTTGACGAGACCGTCTTGGTGGGCTTGCCAAATCACGGCGTTGATCTTTATCTTGCCTCCATCGCCGCCAGTTCCGCCGACGCCCCCAACGCCTCCAATCCCTCCTGGACCGCCGGGACCTGCGTCGCCGCCACCAGCCTTGCAGTCAACTAGGCTGTCGGAACCGTCGGCCCCATTGCCACCTTGGCCTCCGGTGCCGCCTTTGCCGCCTTTGCCACCTTTTCCACCAGTTCCGCCCTGATTGTTAATTGATAGGGTTCCTGCACCCACCACTGCGTCAGTCTCCATGAAAATTAGCGGTGCATCTTTTCCATCCCTTCCCGGTTTACCCGGATTGCCTTGGCCGCCCGGCTTTCCTGGGTGTCCATTTCGACCGCTTGGCCTGCCGCCATATGGGCCGGTGGGACCTTGGTCCGCAACCTCCGAAATCGGATCAGGTGTATCCGATGAATCAAACTGAACTATCGAAAATGAGCCAACGAGAGAAAAGGTCTTGGCGGCTACGATAAGTCTTCTACCGTTTAAGACGATCTGGCCGCCGTCTGGAAACTCCAATGGCTCGTCGCCCACGATATCAATATTCACACTGGTTGGAGTTTTGTTTTTTTCAAATTCGTCAACTATATTAGGCATGGCAAATCACTCCATAATCTCGATTCCAATAGTGAGGTCAATTAGCCTTGGAATTCTCCGCCAATTCTCTGAATGCACGCCAACGACCATATGATACTTCGTTTGGGCGGGAAGATAAGCGTAGTATCGACCTTTTGTTTCATTGGACAATTCGATCTGTTGAGGCGGTTGCTCCGCCCAACTTCCATCAAGCTGCTCAAAAAACGTAGTAAAAAATCTCCAGTCGTCTGGTCTGCTTCGAAAATCTCCGATTGCGCATGTATCACGTCTGCGCATTTCACCATATCCGGGATGAACGATACTGAATGAAATAGCATTGTCTCCAATAGAGGAGGCGGGAGTTGAGAAACGTGCGGACACCACACGGCTACTAATCAGACGCTCTGGAAACTGAGACGGAAGAATTGTAAGTTCAATTGGGATAAAGGCTGGCTCTATCTTATCAACTTCAGTTCCTGCGACGATTTGTTGGGTGATTTGACCGTTTAATGTCTCCATGAAAGCACGTTCGACCGGGTTGATTGAAGCCGAGCTTAAGGTAAATGTCCTTCGGTAAGTGTCTGCTTCTGTTCTTGAGTTTAAATAGTCCTGCAGTTCTCGCCCAGCAGAGCGTAACACTGCAACGACTGATGCAATAAACTTGTCGCGTTCAAGCTTTAGGTTTTGCTCAAGAGCCTTGGTATATTCCTGACCAGCGCCACTGGTGATATCGAAGATGCCTGCATCAATTCGAGTCAAGAGCTCGTTAGGATAATCCAATACATCCGATGGGCCAGTTAAGGCTCTTCCCGTTTCAAAAAGCACACTTTTCTTGAGTAGATCGATCCTCTCAGCTACTTCTTGCACCTCCAAAGCCCATAATACGTAAGCATTCGCGTTCCAACGAGCGTTTTGTTGATCGTTTACGGGGTCAACCGCAAGAAGCTCATTCACCTTAATCGAGAGATCGGCGATCTGGCCTTCGAGCCCTTCGATGAGTTGGCTATCTGCCTGAACCTGTGCTGCTAAAGCATTTATTTCGCCGTTGAACTCCGCCCTTGCAGTCAGGTGACCCTTCATCACCTCATCTTCGTTCTCTCGATCTGTCAATGACAGGGGTGTTGGGCCGGGAGGTTGACCAGAGCTTAATCCATCTGCCTTCTTTACCAAGTCAACTAGACTAGCCACAAACTGCTTAGTCGCAGAAAACTTTGAGACAGGCTGTTCACCTGGTTTCGGAGGATCGTTCTCGTAGACAGTTTCCCCATTGTAAACGACAGCGGTCGCAAGGTCCTTTTTCTCCAAAAACTCGCCCCATGAGGATTGGAACCCGGAAATGGCAGCGTAGGTCTTGGTGCCTGTTTCAATCAAGTCACCGATTTTGAATGGCTCACCAATGTTATGTCGATAGATTTGATCACCGGTCAGCGATAAACCAGCGGCTGCCGCCCCGGCTACTGCCGGTGTCGCGGCCCCAAATGATGCCGCGACCACTACTACTGCCGCGGCAATAGTCGTCCATTGCTTTACCGATTGCGCATCCTTGAGACGTTCAAAATCACGGCGGGACATCTCGGCCAAAACAACAACACGCTGACTGATAAGCGTATCTAAAGTCTGGTTCTCTTGCGCAAGCTCTGCAAGTCTCTGGGTCGCATTCGAGATTTTCCCTTGTATCAACCGCTGTTCTTCTTCCGCTTCTTCTATTTCGCCGCGAAGCGCTTTGACTGCTTCTCTCGATTCGTCCTTTTTTGCTGCAGTTGCAACGATGATACGAATTAGCCGGTTGAAGCTCTCTTCGTTCATCAATTCTCGAATAGTCTCGATTTGGTTCCACGCATCCTGTTTGGGAGTGAAAGCGCTATTTCTTCCTAAGAAATCTATGTCGTTTTCAATGGCCGAAGCAATCACTTCGATGGCTAGCAATGGATAAGGTTGAGCCCACTCTTCCATTGCCGGTCTATATTGATCAATCAGCTCCACAATTTTTTTGTTCGCTTCTGTGTCGAATGGTGCGATATTGAAGTTCTGTTTCAGCTTGGAAACAAAATAGATTGGCCACACCATTTCCTCGGCAAAAACCCTAGAAACTTCCTCTTGGGCATCTTCACCTAAGAAAATCTCTACTTCGGTAGGCGGATCATCCATCTCAACCGAGTCGAGTAAATCGCCTCCAAAACGCATCCTCACTGTCAATCGGTGATGAGTTGAAGGCCGCGTTCAAAATGTGAAACCGTACACTTGCTCCCGGCGTAACGTTGAACTGTAGGTCAAATGGGCGACGCCGTGAGTCAAACGAACTCCAATCTATCGGCAACTATCGATAAAGACCTCTGCTGGCCAGGAGCTGATGCAAATAGATTAATTTGTGCCTCGCCCGTTACTACCACACTTTCTGCAATGATCCTGATGTTAGAATCCCGAAAAGACAGTGGGTCCTCGATGGTGACCCTCCTTCCATCCACCACTAGTTCCTTTAACCCAAGTTTTGCAAATCCTGCGTCAGCAATCAGTGAGCGCGCAGTGCTTTCTGACAAGATGATATTGTCTCCGGTCAGCCTGAGGTGGAATCCATCTGACTCTTCTCGTACTTGGAGGTCAAAAGCATTCTGTTCATCAAACTCAACAGCGTTTCGAAAAGAAGTTAGCGATGGTGACAGACTTCCAGCCCGAATAAAATTGGATGGAGCCGACGTTTCAGACTGAGCTACCTGCTACACGCATTTGCAATTTGCGCGTAAGTCTGCACGGTCGTACCCAAGACAATTGCAAAGCTCAAAAGTATTGAAATGGAATTGTAAAAAAGCTTCATCCCTCTCTCCACCGGAATAGATGCCTATGGATTTATTGTTACCCTTACATTTGACCCTGTAGCCGCACCTTTGAAATCGACTTCAACATTCGCCGCGACATCAGCAGTCGTTATTGTCGCGCCGCTCGTCAAGGACTGTGTGGTCTTTTCATCGCCAGTTCCGAGCTTGTAAAAGTGCACGCGCGCCAGAACTATGGCATTGCCAACCGGTTCATAGTCTATCTTGTAACTTACAGAGCCGAGATGGGAGGCCACCTCGACTTTTGCACCATAGGTTAGCGGTGGCGCATAAGCTGAAAATATTCTCGGCATCTCCACTCCTCCGTGTGCCTAGCGTCCTTTCATGAAGCGCTTGTTGTCAAGAGTTTTCTATTTTAATTATGTTTTCGCAGGTCATTTTTCTGTAAAAAACATAGGCATTCTGAATAGTTTAGTAGGTATTTTAGTCATCTAATGCCTTTGAGCGAGACCACCAAAACCACTTTAGCTTCTTGTGATACAAACTATTGGCACAACTAGGGTCAGGACCCATTGATTTTCGAGTAGCGTCATGATTTACGGCTCAAAAAACGAGCGGTGAACATGTCTGATCTTTTCTGGTTAAGTGACGCCCAAATGGCGCGTCTGGAACCTTTCTTTCCAAGTCCCACGGAAAACCACGCGTTGATGATAGGCGCGTTTTGAGTGGGATTATCTTCATTAATCGCAATGGCTTACGTTGGCGCGACGCACCCGCCGCCTACGGCCCACACAAGACGCTGTACAACCGTTGGAAGCGGTGGAGCGACAAGGGCATTTTCGCTCGTATGATGGTGGGTCTAGCCGCCGAACACCGTGAAGAGAAGACTGTGATGATCGACGCAACTTACCCAAAAGCTCACCGCACGGCGACCAGTTTGGGCGTCAAAAAGGGGGGCGTGGACGCCTGATTGGCCGGACCAAGGGCGGCATGAATACCAAGCTGCACGCCATTTGCGACAGCCAAGGACGCCCGCTGAACCTGTTCGTGACGGCTGGTCAGGTCAGTGATTACATCGGCGCACGGGCGTTGGTCGGCAGTCTGCCGAAGGTCGATTGGCTACTCGGTGACCGCGGTTATGACGCCGACTGGTTCCGAGAAGCGTTGCAAGACAAAGGGATACGTCCCTGCATACCGGGACGAAAGCAACGCAAGACAACGATCAAATACGACAAACGTCGATACAAGCGCCGCAATCGGATTGAGATCATGTTTGGCAGGCTGAAGGATTGGCGGCGTGTGGCGCCCCGCTATGACCGATGCCCGAAGGTCTTCCTATCAGCAATCGCCCTGGCCGCACTCGTCATCTACTGGCTATGAGTTCCTGACCCTAGCTCATCGACTGCTTGTCCTAAGGTTTCCATTATTCGCCGACGACTTTTCTTATCCAGCATGTTTTGACCAATCGCTCGAGTTACTTGCGCTGCCTTGTACCTAAATTCGTTGGGTATTGCTTTCGAATTCTGGATGGCCTGCAACCAACTAGATTGGTCACGCACTTCAACGGGCAAACTCTAGTCGGGTTGGCAAATCCGGTAGACTTTCCCTCTGCCTTCTTCGTTGGAAGAGGTCACAACAAGCCTAAGCTTCTTGCGCAACGCCCCCGACATAGCCCCTCGCACGGTATGCGGTTGCCAGACGGTGGCAGCGACGATTTGCTCCATCGTGGCTCCCTCAGGTCGCTGCAGCATCTCGATCAGCATCGCCTGCTTGGTGCCTTTGCGCGGTGTCGGCACCTTCGACCCGGGCGCTTCGGCCGCATGCTCCCGGATGGCGACCATAGTCTTCACCACGACCGGCTCTATCCCAATAACCAGCAGGCCCGCATCGGTGGCGACCAGCGTGGTGCCGTGGCCATCGCCAATCTCACGCCAAAGCGGGTCGCCCCGCCGCAGGTTGGCGTCGACTTCCTGCAGCCAGCCGTGCTCGATCATCTTGGTGACAACCATCTTGGCCGCCGCACCGGCCAGCCCTTTGGGCAATGGCAGGGCGATGTTGTCGGCGCGCTGGGAACCGGCGCTGAGAATTGTAGATTGGGTTTCGGTGAGTTTTGTCATCGCGGGCTCCGTATTTCGGGCGTGCGGTATGCCGCCCTTCTACGCAGCCAAGGCCCGCCATCGTTGAACTGAGGCGGGGCTGGTGCGGGACGTGGCACTGTCACTTGGCGTGTTTGCCCTCGCTAAAAGCGCTGTCGTTGATTTGGCGCAGCAGGCCTGCATAGTGGGTCAGGGTGCCGACGTCGCCCCAATCGATCTCGTCGGGATGCGCTTCAAAATGGTCATCGCTCAGAGCCTTCAGCCGCTCCAGCATCGCGTTGATCTGAAACTTGGCGGTCATGAAGGCTTCGAGGGCTTTGTCGTTCGAAGCGGTGCGGCGGGTGGTCATAGTCTGGTCTCCGGCGGTGTGTTGCAATGTTCCGATGCATTCAGAATTGCTCTGCTGCCGATCTTAATCAACGAAATACCAAGCAATATCATTGCTTTATAATCGGATCAGGTGACGTCGTTGGAAGGCATGTCGGAGCGCGAATATTCCGCCCATTCCGGTCTGTCGCGTGGGGCGATCCAGAAGGCCCGCAAAGCCGGTCGGCTGGTGGTCTACAAGGACGGGTTCGATCAACGCCGCCGCGTCCGATGTGCGCCGGACCGACATGACCGATCCGGACCAGCAGCGGCGCAGCACTGGCGGCGACAGTGGCTTATCAGGGCCAGCGGACAGCTCGTCCTATCTGAAGGCCCGCACTGCGCTGACCGTCTATCAGGCGCAGGAACGCCAGCTGGCAATCCAGAAGAAGAAAGGCGTTCTGGTTGATCGGGCGCGCGCCGAGACGCTGGTGTTTCGCCTTGCCCGGCAGGAACGGGACGTCTGGGTCACCTGGCCCAGCCGCGTGGCGGCACTGATGGCGGCCGAAGTTGCCGCCGGGGTGGAAAGGCAATCCGGTGGACCGGTGATCATCGAGGCCGCGATCCTGCAGAGGGTGCTGGAAACCCATGTCAGAGCGCAACTCGACGCCCTCGCCGATCTCCGGGTCAGCCTCGGACAGTGACAATACGGCAAGCGACGACCTGACGGCAGACCTCGACCTCGCCTTTGACGGGGCCGAGGATATACTGCGGGCCTGGCGTCGCGGGATGCGGCCTGATCCGGACCTGACCGTGTCGGAATGGGCGGATCAGCACCGTAAACTGTCCTCCCGGGCCAGCGCCGAACCCGGGCAATACCGCACCGCGCGCACGCCGTACCTGCGCGAGATCATGGATGCGCTGTCGCCCCGCCACCCCGCGCAACGGATCAGCTTCATGAAGGCCGCGCAGGTTGGGGCGACAGAGGCGGGCAACAACTGGGTCGGCTTCGTCATCCACCATGCGCCGGGACCGATGCTGGCGGTGCTGCCGACGGTGGAGATGGCGAAACGCACCTCGCGCGGGCGGATCGACCCGCTGATCGAGGACAGTCCGGCGCTGAAGGAACGGGTACAGCCTGCACGGTCGCGGGATGCGGGCAACTCGATGCTCTCAAAAGAATTCCCCGGCGGTATCTTGGTGCTGACCGGGGCGAACTCGGCCACCGGCCTGCGGTCCATGCCTGCACGCTACATCTTCCTTGACGAGGTCGACGCCTATCCGGCCTCGGCCGACGAGGAAGGCGATCCCGTCACACTGGCCGAGGCGCGGACCACCACCTTCTCGCACCGGCGCAAGGTGTTCATGGTCTCGACGCCGACAATCAGGGGTCTGAGCCGGATCGAGCGCGAGTTCGATGCATCGGACCAACGCCGGTATTTCGTGCCCTGTCCGCATTGCGGAGCAATGCAAGGCGCAGTTTGAACGCTGGCGCTGGGATAAAG
>CAWCXM010000015.1:0-17459 GCA_963799505.1 uncultured Alphaproteobacteria bacterium | reverse complement strand
TTTTCCACGGATCGGAATGGCTGTTTGACTGGCTGGGCCACGCTGGACGCGCGAGGCCTCGGAAGGCAGGGTCTCACCAATCTGCGTGAGACCGGCAGGTAGCGATGACAGCTTCAAGATCAAGTTCCAAATGCCCGGCGGTCCTGCCGCGAGGAGGGTTCGCGCAACATCATCCTTGTCCGAAAACTCTCGGGGCCTTGCCAGCAAGGCTTGTCCAGAAGCGATCAGTTTATGTGAAAGGTTTGTTGCCGCGCATGGATGCTCGTCTTTGAAGACAGGCGCAGGTGAGATTGTTTTCTGGCTGGGATGAAACCCCTTTGGAATGGGCCACCGGAAATAGAAAATACCGTGTCTGCTTAGGCTTAGGCAGGTTGCACTTCGCATGTTTGATGTCGCACCGTTCTGGCGCACCAAGGTACAAGCGTGTTTAAGCTGTTGATAATAAGGAAAATGGTGGGCGACCCTGGAATCGAACCAGGCGTGCGTCTCCGCGAGGGAGTTACAGTCCCCTGCCACACCTTGCGGCCTGTCGCCCACTTGGCCCTGCGCATTGCGCAGGACGTGGAGGCGTGATTACAAGCGGCCCTGAGAGGCGTCAAGGCGAAAACCTGTGCGTGTTTCCCAGACCGCAGAGGAGGGGACGAGATGAAGAAACCCAAATGGGTCGTGCAGAAAGAGCAGGACAAGAAGGCCGAGGCCAGCGAGACGGTGTGGCTGTTCGGACTGCACGCGGTGCGCGACGCGCTGGATGAACCCGGCGCGCGAAAAACTGACGCTGATGGTCACGCCCAATGCGCAGGCCAAGCTGGAAGAGGCGATCGCGGTTGCCGGGCATGACGCCCGAGGTCGTGGACCCGCGCAAGTTCCGCCCGCCGCTCGATCCGGGGTCGGTGCATCAGGGCGCCGTGCTTGAGGTCAAGCCGCTGGACTGGGGGCGGCTGGAGGATGTCTGCATCGGGGATGCCGGCGCCGCGGGTGCTGCTGCTGGACCGGGTGACGGACCCGCATAACGTGGGCGCGATCCTGCGCTCGGCCGAGGTGCTTGGGGCCTCCGCGGTGATCGGCACGCGGCATCATTCGGCGCCCGAAACCGGTGCGCTGGCCAAGACCGCATCCGGCGCGCTGGAGCGCCAGCCCTATCTGCGGGTGCGCAATCTGGCGGATGCGATCCGCGAGCTGCAGAACATGGGCTATCTGGTGCTGGGGCTGGACGGCGAGGCGGAGCATGACGATCGAAGCCGCGCGTCGAGGGCAAGCGCGACCGGCCCGTGGCGCTGGTGCTGGGGGCCGAAGGGCCGGGGCTGCGCGAAAAGACCAAGGAAACCGTGCGATGCGCTGGTGCGGATTGACGCGGCCGGGCGATTCGGGTCGCTCAACGTCTCGAATGCCGCGGCGATCGCCTTATATGCCGTCAGGACCAAGACGGCTGAGGCGGACGCATGGACCTATCCGACCAAGATCGCGACCTGTTGTTATTGCGGCAGCAGGGCCGCGCTGACGCTGGACGAGGGGCGGCACGAACTGGCCTGTGCCAGCTGCGGCGCGCCGCTGCGCGACCTCAAGATGCTGCCCAAGGCCGCCGACGCCGCGCCCGACCGCGCGTCAGCCACCGGCCCGCTGCGGCAGTTTCCGCGACAGGCCAAGGCGGAGCCCGTCACGAAAAGCAAGCCGCGAAGGTGAAACGGCGCAAGAGCCTGGCTGACGGATCTGTGCCGAAGAGGTTGTTCGATCTGGTCGAGGATGTGTTTGACTGAAGGGCGTGCGGCCGCAGCGTCGGCGGATCTTCGCCGAATCCTTTAACGATTTGTTCACGGAGTCGCGAGACGCTCTTTGACCGTCGGGGTCGCATTCCTATCTTTCGTGCAGGCACGCGGGCCCGGAACGCCCGATGTCACCTAACTGTCCCTCGTTCCGCACCTTTGCGCCCTCTGGTTTGTCCTTGAGGCGCTTTTTTTTGTCAGGCGATTGCGGTAACGCTGGCGGAATGACATATTCAGATCCCCTGCTGAGAGATGTCCTGACCCGCACCAGACGGATCGCGGTCGTGGGCGTGTCGATGAACCCGGTGCGGCCCAGCTATTTTGTGGCGCGCTATCTGTCGGCTGAAAGGGTATCGAGGTGGTCCCGGTCAATCCCGGCCATGCGGGCGAGACGCTGTTCGGACAGACCGGTCGATGCGGCGCTTGTCGGATATCGAGGGCGGTGTGGATATGGTCGACATCTTTCGCCGGTCCGAGGCCGTGCCGGAGATCGTGGAGGAGGCGCTGGCAGCGTTTCCCGGCGCTTGCAGACGATCTGGATGCAGATCGGTGTGAGCATGCCGAGGCGGCGGCGCAGGCCGAGAGCGCGCGGGGTGACGGTGATCCAGAACCGCTGTCCGAAGATCGAGTATCAGCGGCTGTTCGGCGAATTGCGCATGGGCGGGTTTGCGACCGGGATTATTTCGAGCAAGCTGTGACGACGGTGCGGGCAGCCCGCGACGCCATTGTTCGGGGGCTCTGCCCCGCGAGCAGAGCCGTCTCCCCGCGGGATATTTGGCCAAAAAGAGAGAGGAACGGGATCAGCGGGATGCCTTTTCGGCGATGCCGGACTGGGATTGGCGGCGGTGCGAGTTCGGCCAGCACATCCGACAGCGGCACGTCGCGGGCGGCGAGCATGACGAGCAGGTGGTAGAGCACATCGGCGGCCTCTGATGGTGAGGGCCGGCTTTGTCGTCCTTGACGGCCTCGATGATCGCCTCGATCGCTTCTTCGCCGAACTTCTCGGCGCATTTTTCGGGGCCTTTGGCCAGCAGCTGCGCGGTCCAGCTGCTGTCGGGGTCGGCGGCCTTGCGGGCCAGGATGGTGGCGTAGAGATCGTCGAGCGTCATGTCAGCCTCATCGGGATGCCGGCGGCGGCCATGTGCTGCTTTGGCCTGCGCGATGGTGAATTCGCCGAAGTGGAAGATCGAGGCGGCGAGCACGGCGGAGGCGCCGCCCTTGGTGACGCCTTCGACCAGATGATCGAGCGTGCCGACGCCGCCCGAGGCGATGACGGGGACGGTGACCGCGTCGGAGATGGCGCGGGTCAGGGGCAGATTGAAGCCCTGTTTGCGTGCCGTCGCGGTCCATCGAGGTGAGCAGGATTTCCCCGGCCCCCTTGGCGGTGACGGTTCGGGCGAAGTCGACCGCGTCGATGCCGGTGGGTCTGCGGCCGCCGTGGGTGAAGATTTCCCATTTGCCGGGGGCGACGGTCTTGGCGTCGATGGCGCAGACGATGCATTGGCTGCCGAACTGGTCGGCGGCGTCGGCGATCACGTCCGGGTCGGCCACGGCGGCGGAGTTGAAGCTGACCTTGTCGGCACCCGCCAGCAGCAGGGCGCGCACATCTGCGGCGGTGCGCACGCCGCCGCCGACGGTCAGCGGGATGTAGCAATGTTCGGCCGTGCGGCGCACCAGATCGAACATCGTGCCGCGGTTTTCATGGGTGGCGTGGATGTCGAGAAAGCACAGCTCGTCCGCGCCGGCCGCGTCATAGGCGATGGCGGCATCGACCGGATCGCCCGCATCGCGCAGGCCGACGAAGTTCACGCCCTTGACCACGCGGCCATCGGCCACGTCGAGGCAGGGGATGATGCGGGTCTTGAGCATGGTGTTCTCTATGGCGGACGGCGGGACGGGGGGCAAGTGCTGGACATCGAGTTGTAGGGGAAAGATGAAGTCAGGCGCAGCGCTCTGAGCGCCGCTGCCAGATCGATCGCCCCGTCGTAGAGCGCGCGGCCCGAGATCGCACCCTCGATCACGCCGGTGGCCTTGAGAGCCTCGAGATCGTCCAGCGAGGACACGCCGCCCGAGGCGATGACGGGGATCGACACGGCGCGGGCCAGTGCGGCGGTGGCGTCGATGTTCGGGCCGCCCATCGCGCCGTCGCGCAGGATGTCGGTATAGATGATCGCGGCCACGCCTGCGTCCTCGAAGGATCGTCGCGAGATCGGTGACCATCACGTCGGTTTCTTCGGCCCAGCCCTTGGTGGCGACGCGTGCCGTTGCGGGCGTCGATGCCCACGGCGACCTGGCCGGGAAAGGCGCGGGCCGCCTCGCGCACCAGATCGGGGTTCTCGACCGCCACGGTGCCGAGGATCACGCGGGCCAGGCCCGTGTCGAGCCAGCGTTCGATCGTGGCCATGTCGCGGATGCCGCCGCCGAGCTGTGCAGGCACCTTGCAGGCCTTCAGGATCGCCTCGACCGGGGCGGCGTTGACGGGTGTGCCTGCGAAGGCACCGTTGAGATCCACCAGATGCAGCCATGCGCAGCCGGCGTCGACAAAAGCGCGGGCCTGTGCGGCGGGATCGTCGTTGAAGACGGTCGATCGCGTCCATGTCGCCATGGACGAGGCGCACGGCCTGGCCGTCCTTGAGGTCGATGGCGGGATAGAGGATCATGATGCGGCCTTTGGGTCTGTGGTGGCATGGGTTTTGCATGGGGGCAGGGGATTTGCAACGCGACCCAAGGTCAGTCTTGCCAGAAAGGCGTCGCCTAGACCAAGGTGGAAAAAAATCCGGGAGGAAGATGATGAAGACTTTTCTGACAGCGGCGGCGTTGAGTGTCGTGATGGCCGGGGCGGCGTTTGCGGCCGATCCGATTGTCGGCACCTGGCAGACGATCAAGGATGACAACGGCAATTCGGGGCAGATCATGGTCAGCGAATGCGGTGCGGCCATCTGCGGGACACTTGTGCAATCCTTCGATGCGGCCGGCAAACCTTTCACATCCGCCAATCAGGGCCGCAAGCTGATCTGGGACATGCAGAACCAGGGTGGCGGCAAGTATGCGGGCGGTAAGGTCTATTCGCCCGACCGCGACAAAACCTACAACGGGGAGTTGGTTCTGTCGGGCAACACCCTGGACGTGAAAGGGTGTGTGCTGGGGATTTGCCGCAGCGGCGGGAAATGGTCGCGGGTGAAGTAGGCGCAGGCCGACGGAGCCTTGATCGCGCGCGCACCCTTTCGTAATCTGATAGCGGAATGGGCTTCGCGAACGGGATGGCGACGGTGGCGTTCAAACGGGTATTCCTGGCACTCCTGTGCGCGGTCCTCGCGGGCCCCTGCCTGGCGCAGGAAGGCGAAAGGGTAGAACCTCCGCGAGGCCTCTGGCAAACCGAACCCGACAGCCTTGGCGTGGTCTTTCACGTCCGCACCCGCAACTGCGGCGCAGCGCTCTGTGCCAGGGTGGAGCGGGTCAAGAACCGCGCCGGCCTCGATGCACCGTCGGACGCGGTGGGTGAGAAGGTGCTGTGGAGCCTGAGATCGCAGGCGGACGGCAGCTTTTTTGGTGAATACCGCGACAGCTACGGGGAGATCTTCCCCGACAGCCGCGTCATCGTCGTGGGGCGCGAGATGCGCCTTCGCGCCTGCCAAAGCACGACCTGTCAGAATGTCGTCTGGCGGCGGATCAGATAGGCTGGTGCTGCCACAAATGACTATTTGACGCAAAGGTGACGCAGGCGTAAGGGACTCGATGCGCCCGCATGTATGTCGGTGGTCGGCAGCGCGTCGGGTGTGTCTGTGTCGCTTTGGGGAGTGATGCACATGCGAATTTCCAATATTCTGTTTTCACTTGTCGTTCTGGTTGTCAGCACGGTGCCGCTCCGCGCCGATGTGGCTGTCGGTCTGTGGCAATCGCAGCCTGACGCGACGGGGCTGGTGGTGCATGTCCGCACCAAGACCTGCGGCAGTGCGATCTGTGGCCGGGTCGAGCGGGCCAAGGACCGGCGCGGATATGACACGCCGTCCAGCGTGGTGGGGCGGCGCATGATCATGGACATGCGCGCGCAGTCCGACGGCACCTACACCGGCAGCATCTGGGAGCCGCAACGCAACAAGCTGCTGGCCGCCCGGATGCAGGTCGAGGGCAACGTCATGCGGCTTGAGAACTGCGACGATACGGTGTGTCGCAAGCTGGTCTGGCACCGGGTCCGCTGAGCGGCTCAGGGTTTCCAGATCAGGAAATTCGCGATCAGGCGCAGACCGGTTGTCTGGCTTTTCTCGGGGTGAAACTGCATCCCCAACATCGTGTCCCGTCCGATGATCGCCGTGACATCGCCACCATAGTCCACATGGGCAAGCCGCTGGGCAGGGTCAGTGACGGCCATGTGGTAGGAATGCACGAAATAGGCGTGATCGCCGGTTTTCAGGTCGGCGAAGACGGGATGGGGATGATCGACAACCAGATCGTTCCAACCCATATGCGGCACCTTGAGAGCGGGATCTGCGGGGATGATCCGCGTGACCTCTCCTGCGATCCAGTCAAGACCGGGGGTGTCGGTATACTCGCGGCCCAAGCTGGCCATCAGTTGCATCCCCACGCAGATGCCAAGGAAGGGTCGCGCCTTGACCTCTACCGCCTCAACCATCGCGTCATACAGCCCGCCTGACCCTTTGAGCGCCGCCATGCAGGCCGGGAAGGCCCCGTCCCCCGGCAGCACGATCCGGTCGGCGCTGGCGACAACATCGGCATCGGCGGTCACGATCACCTCGCCCGCGTCCATCTCGCGTGCCATCCGCTCGAACGCCTTGTGGGCTGAATGCAGGTTGCCGGATTCGTAGTCGATGATGGCGGTCAGCATCTGCTCACAACGCACCCTTGGTCGACGGGATCGCATCGGCCTTGCGCGGGTCGACTTCGACCGCATCGCGCAGGGCGCGGGCGACGGATTTGAACGTGGCTTCGGCAATGTGGTGGCTGTTCAGCCCGTGCAGCATATCGACGTGCAGGGTGATCCCGCCATGGGTGCTCAGCGCCTGAAAGAATTCGCGCACCAGTTCTGTGTCGAAGGTGCCGATCCTGGCGGACGGCAGATCGACGTTCCAGATCAGGAAGGGACGCGCCGACAGATCGAGCGCACAGCGCACCAGCGCATCATCCATCGGCAAGCAGGCAGGCACCATAGCGCCGGATGCCGCGTTTGTCACCCAAGGCCCCCGACAGCGCCTGACCCAGTGTGATTCCCACATCCTCGACCGTGTGATGGTCGTCGATGTGCAGATCGCCCTTGGCGCGGATCGTCATGTCGATCAGCGAATGCCGCGCCAGCTGGTCCAGCATATGGTCGAAAAAGCCCACGCCGGTCTGGTTGTCATAGGCACCGGTGCCATCGAGGTTGATCTCGACGCTCACCTCGGTCTCGGCGGTGCTGCGGGTCAGGGTGGTCTGGCGCATGGGAAGGTCTCCGGCGGGCTGCATTGGCGTCGTTATAGCAGTCACCGTAGGAAGGCCAAGCCAGATCACCCATTGCGGGGGGCGGGGGCATATGCGACGTTTTGAGGGTCCAATCAACGAGGCCCCCATGTCGACCTGCGTATTCATCCAGATCAGGTGCAAGCCCGGTACGACCTACCGTGTCGCCGAAGACATCGCGCTGCGCGAAATCCATTCGGAGCTGTACTCCACTTCCGGCGATTTCGACCTGCTGATGAAACTCTACATCCCAAAGGGAGAGGATGTGGGCGTCTACATCAACGATCACCTGCTGGACATCGAAGGGATTGAGAGGTCGCTGACCACCATGACCTTCAAGGTCTTTTAGTGCGCCGGCTGGCGCTGGTCCTCTGGGTTGGCATGATGTCCTGTGCCGATGCCGCGCAGGCGCAGAAAGTCTACGAGGGCTCTGAGGCGGCGGCGCTGCGCTGTTCCAACACGCTGGCGCTGACGGCGGTGGCCTTGTCGGGGGCCGAATTGATCGCAGACACGGAAAAGGAGGTGATGCTGGGCATCACGATCCTGATCCTCGAACGGCATGTCAGCGGCACATGGGCCCAGAAGAAGGCCGCTCTCGAGGTGATGCGCGACAGGCGCAGCGTTCCCGACACGCTGGACGATTACCGACGCAACGCGGCGAAATGCCTGCGCCAATTTCCGATCAACTGAACGGCGTTTTGGGCTTTGCGGTAAACCAAACGCCGTCGTCGACGCGGTTCAGGCCACCGCGCCGCTTTTGCTGCGGGTCCGGCTGAGTGCGCGTTCGCGGGTCCGGTCGAAGGTCTTGTTCACCCGTTGATACCGACTGGCATTCGGTGTGACAGGATTTCCCACGCTCACCTCCACCCGGAGGGCCGTTCCATCGTCGCGGTGCAGATGTTGTGCTGCAAGCGCGGTCTGTATCCGGTATTCCACAAGTGGCCAGGCCAGCGGTTCGGATCCCGGCACGATGCACATGAATATCCCGTTGCCTTCGTAGGCCATCAGCAACCTGGGGCAGTCCACCACACCGCTTATCGCTTCCCCGATGCCTTTCAATGCCCGTGACAGTTCAGCCGTTGTGCAACGGTCATAAAGGTCACCGACCGTGCTCAGATGAACGGCAAAAATCGTGCTGTCATCAATCTTGCGTCGGGACAGCTGCGCCAGATAGTTCCCGAGGGCAAAGGGCGGGATCAGATTGGGCAGGTCCGCAATGCGCAGCGGGTCCGCGATGTCGATCGCGTGCCGGCCCGCAGTTTGGTCCGTCGGGATCGCAGCGGGATCCATCACCGGGACGGGCAGAGCCTTTTGCGCCATCCGTTCCGCGACCCGAACCCGAGCGACGATCTCTTTCACATCAAAGGGTTTGGTGACATAGTCGTCAGCCCCGGCCGCAAAGGCGCTTTCGACGGTTGCGATGTCGCTGACAGAGGTCAGCATCAGGATCGGCTTGTGCCTGTGGTGCGGCAAAAGGCGGACCGCCTTGCACAACTCGATCCCCGACATGCCCGGCATGGATATATCCAGGATCAAACCGTCCACATCGAAGTCCGGGTTGGAGAGCATTTCCAAGGCGCAAGCGCCGGATGGGGCGACGGATATGTCCGGTAGGTTGGCCTGCGAGAATATGGTCTTGAGCAGGTCCAGCACCAAAGGGTCATCGTCAACGGCCAGCAGTCTCATCGGGTACCTCTCCTACACAACCCGGCACCAGAAAATCTGTAACCGGAGATTGAATTCCTTAAAGACCAGCAATCAGGCAGGTTTGAGGCAAATGTTTGAAAATTCTGAACGTGAGACCGCTACCATGTCTTATTTTCCGCGCATTTCCCCGGAGGCGGGAAAATGTGCATCGGCACATCGAAACGAAAAAGACCGCCCCGAAAGGCGGTCTTTTCAACTTACTGCCGGGGTCTGGCAGGACCAAATTGGAGCGGGCGAGGCGATTCGAACGCCCGACCCTAACCTTGGCAAGGTTATGCTCTACCCCTGAGCTACGCCCGCATCCTTTGGTGAGGGGGAGATACCCATCCCGACGGCTCCGTGCAAGAGGGAAATCTGCGGTTTGCGCGATTTTCTTTTCTTTCGCGGGGCAGGGGGCCCGGTACCGACAAGCTGCATCTCAGATCAACCCGTGAAGGATCAGCCCGACCGCACTCAGCGTGATCCCCAGCAGGGTCAGCACCATTCCGATCTGCCGCAGGATCATCTTCTGCGGCGTTGCTGAAAAGCCTGCGGCGTGAAGCACACGGCCCGCGACAAAGGCGATTCCCAAGGTGTGGACAGCCAAGGGTGGTGCGCCGGTCAATTCGGTGAGCAGGAGCAACATCATCGCCACGGGCGCGTATTCGGCGCAATTGGCCTGGGCGCGCATCCGTTTCAACAGGGCCTTGTCCCCGGAATCGCCAAGCGAGATCAGATGGGCACGGCGATAGAGGATCACCCGAAAGGAGAGCACAGTAAAAACAAGCGCCAGAAGGCTTGCATAAATCGGGGTAAGGGTTGGGATCATCGGACGACCTTTTGCGCGAGGAGGGACGCACAAGGGCTAACGCACCGGCCCGGAAAGCGCAAAGCGGACATCGCTGAGGGATCGGAAAACACCGGAAACGCAAAAAAGGCCCCAACCGCCGTTGGAGCCTTCTTTCGTCTCGTTCCAGTCAGGCCTTAGTGGCCGGGCTGTTTGTCCCATTCTTCCTGCTTTGGCAGGATTTCGAACGTATGCTCCGGCGGAGGCGACGGAAGCGTCCATTCCAGCGTATCGGCATATTCGTTCCATGGGTTGTTCTGTGTCACCCGCGCTCCGCGTGTCAGGCTGTAGGCCATGACGCCGAAGAAGAACACGAAGGAACCAAAGCTCAGGAACGCGCCGAGGCTCGACCAGTAGTTCCAGTAGGCAAATGCCTCGGGATAGTCGATGTAGCGGCGGGGCATGCCCTGACGTCCCAGGAAGTGCTGTGGGAAGAAGGTCAGGTTCGCACCGATGAACATCGCCCAGAAGTGCAGCTTGCCTGCCCATTCGGGATACATCTTGCCGGTCATCTTGGGGAAATAGAAGTAGATACCCGCGAAGATGGCAAAGACTGCGCCCAGAGACATCACGTAGTGGAAGTGCGCCACGACGTAGTAGGTGTCATGGTAGTAGCGGTCCACGGCGGCCTGGCTCAGCACGATGCCTGTCACACCACCGACGGTGAAGAGGAACAGGAAGCCGAAGGCCCAGAGCATCGGTGTCTTGAACTCGACCGAGCCGCCCCACATGGTGGCGATCCAGCTGAACACCTTCACCCCTGTCGGCACCGCGATGACCATGGTTGCCAGCATGAAGTAGGCCTGCTGGTTCAGGGTCATGCCAACCGTGTACATGTGGTGCGCCCAGACGACAAAGCCCAAGGCACCGATCGCGATGATCGCCCAGACCATCGGCAGATAGCCGAAGATCGGTTTGCGGCTGAATGTGGCAATGACGTGAGAGATGATGCCGAAACCGGGCAGGATGATGATGTAGACTTCGGGGTGACCGAAGAACCACAGGATGTGCTGATAGAGCACCGGATCACCGCCACCGGCCGGATCAAAGAACGCAAAGCCAAAGTTGCGGTCCATCAGCAGCATGGTGATCGCACCCGCCAGAACCGGCAGGGACAGAAGGATCAGCCAGCTTGTGACGAAGATCGACCAGGAAAACAGCGGCACCTTGAACAATGTCATGCCGGGGGCACGCATGTTCAGGAAGGTCGTGATCATGTTGATCGCACCAAGGATGGAGGACGCACCGGAAACGTGAACCGCGAAGATCGCGAGGTCCATCGACATGCCGCCTTCTTTCACGGACAGCGGTGGATAGAGCACCCAGCCCACGCCTGATCCCGCCTGACCGTTACCGCCGGGTGAAAGAATGGAACAGACTGCCAGCGTCGTACCGGCCACGTAGAGCCAGAAGGACAGGTTGTTCATCCGCGGGAACGCCATATCCGGCGCACCGATCTGCAGAGGCATGAAGTAGTTGCCGAAACCGCCGAAAAGGGCCGGGATGACGACAAAGAACATCATGAGAATGCCGTGACCTGTGATCAGAACATTCCAAAGATGCCCGTTCGGTGTACAGACCGCAGCGGAATCGGCAATGAAACGCGCGCCTTCCATACACATGTACTGAACGCCGGGGTTCATCAGTTCCAACCGCATGTAGACGGTGAAAGCGACGGATACGAAACCGGCCAGGGCCGAGACGATCAGGTACAGGATACCGATGTCTTTGTGGTTTGTGGACATAAACCAGCGCGTGAAAAATCCGCGCTCGTCTTTATGATCGTGCCCGTGAATGGCTGCGTCTGCCATGCGGTGCCTCCTCGATATAGATATTTGATACACCACGCCTGTTGGCTTTGCGCGGTGCTGTGCATTTCCGGTTCTAGTCCGACAAAAGCGGCGGGGCAATGGGCGGTGTGTCGCAGGTCCGATAAATCTCGGCGCAATTTGCGTGAGCCAGGCAGGGCAGGCAGAGTGACGGGTGAGTCGCGGGTTGCACAGGATTGAGGCCGATCTTGGACCCAAGGAAGACGCTTGTAAGGTGTGAGATGCGGGATATGCGCGTCAGATCAGGCATTTTGCTCAAGTACCAGCATTTATCAAGGTGCGCACCCGCATGATTGCGCAGTTTTCACATTTCCGGTGCGGTATGTTCGCAGAAAAAGGAGTCCTTCGATGACGCAACCTCATGTCTACCAATCTATCGCCCGCGCCGTTGCTGCCCATGACGTGACCACCATGTTCGGCCTGATGGGGGACGCAAACCTCTTTATGGTCGACAGTTTTGTGCGGGAATGCGAGGGGCGCTTTGTGCCTGCAGCCTATGAAGGGGGCAGTGTGCTCATGGCGATGGCATTTGCACATGCCAGCGGCAAGGTGGGCGTGGCCACCGTCACCCACGGTCCGGCGCTGACCAACTGCATCACGGCCCTGACCGAAGGTGCGCGCGGCCATCTGCCCGTGGTCCTGCTGGCAGGTGACACGCCGCAGGACAATCCCCGCCACTTGCAAAGCATCGACCAGCGTGAATTGGTGAAAACCACGGGCGCGGGTTTTGAACAGTTGCGCGCACCGGAAACCGTCGGGATGGATGTGGCCCGTGCGTTTTACCGTGCCCAGGTGGAGCGGCGGCCCATCGTGCTGAACATGCCAGCCGATTTCATGTGGCAACAGGCAGATTTCGCGCCGAAGGTGCTGAACGTCTTTACCGACCCCGGAGATGTCGCCGAAGGCGATACGCTGGATCAGGCCATCGGCATGATCGCCTCCGCCCGCCGTCCGCTGATCCTGGCGGGGGGCGGTGCGATCGGGGCGCGGGAGGAGATCATCGCCCTCGCCGACCGACTGGAAGCGCCTCTGGCCACCACATTGAAAGCGAAAGGATTGTTCAACGACCACCCCTACAACATTGATATATTTGGAACATTGTCCACACCAGCCGCCTATGACCTGATGGGGCAGGCGGACTGCATCATCTGTTTCGGCACCGGCCTGCATGACTTCACCACCGACCGGGGCAAACTGATGAAGGACAAGCGGATCGTGCAGGTGGATATGGAACCGACAGCCATCGGCGGCGGTCTGCACCCGGATGCGGCCCTGATCGCGGATGCGGGGCGCACCGCCAAGACGATCCTCTATTGGCTGGACGAGGCGGAGATTCCCGGCAGCGGGTTTACCCGCGATCTTGATGTGGGCGAGTTGACCGCGCACCCCGTCGGGTCCACGAACACGCCCGACGGATGCGTGAACTATGTCCAGGCGCTTGAGATCATGGAAGAGGCCTTGCCAAAGGACCGGGTGCTTGTCACCGACGGCGGACGCTTCATGACCGAAGTCTGGTGCCGCATGTCGGTGCCCGATCCGCGCAGTTTTGTGGCCACGGTCAGTTTCGGCTCCATCGGGCTGGGATTGCAGGAAGCCATCGGCGCCGGTGTGGCCCACGCAGGCCGACCTGTCGTGCTGTTCTCGGGCGATGGTGGTTTCATGATGGGGGGCATCAACGAGTTCAACACCGCTGTGCGCCTCGGTCTCGACCTGATCGTCGTGATCGCCAATGATTCTGCCTATGGGGCAGAGCATATCCAGTTTCTGGACCGCAAGATGGACCCCGGCCTGTCCGAATTTCACTGGCCCAGCTTCGCGGAAGTCGCAACGGCGCTTGGCGGCACCGGGGTCGAGGTCAGGTCCATCGACGACCTGAACAAGGCGATGGAGCAGGTCAAGGCGCGGTCCGGTCCGATGCTGATCGAACTGAAGCTTGACCCGAACGATGTGCCTCGGATGCGGGCGTGACTACAGCGGCTGGACGGAGAACGGCGTGACGGCGCTGCCGAACACTTCGGTGAACTGATCTCGCAGCGCCAGATCCAGATCATCCATCGTCACCGGCAGGCCCAGATCCACCAGCGATGTCACCCCATGATCGCTGATACCGCAGGGCACGATGCCGGAGAAATGGCTGAGATCCGGTTCCACATTGATACTGATTCCGTGGAAACTGATCCACTTGCGCAGGCGGATGCCGATGGCGGCGATCTTGTCCTCGGCGGGGCTGCCATCGGGCTGCGGCGGCTTTTCAGGGCGCTGCACCCAGACGCCCACGCGGCCCTCGCGCACCTCGCCGCGCAGGTTGAACTGGTCAAGCGTGGCAATCACCCACGCCTCAAGGTCACGCACGAAACACCGCACATCGCGGCCCCGTTTGGCGACGTCCAGCAAGACATAGGCGACCCGTTGTCCGGGACCGTGATAGGTATATTGCCCGCCGCGCTTGGTATCATAAACGGGAAACCGATCCGCATCCGTCAGGTCCGCTGCACGGGCCGAAGTGCCGGCAGTGTAAAGCGGCGGATGCTCCACCAGCCAGATACATTCGGGCGCGTCACCAGCCGCAATCGCAGCCACCCGCGCCTCCATCCACGCCTCAGCTATGCGGTAATCCGTCAGCCCGTCGGTTGTGATCCAATCCACCATAAGCGCGATGTACCCGTGGCGCGACCAAGCGGCAAGGGCTTGCCCGTCAAGCTCAGTCTACGGCGAAAACACTCTGCGGCGGCAGGGGGTGGGGAAGGCCGCGGCAATAGCCCGGCAATTCAACCCGGTAGCGCAGCCAATGGCGCGCAATCATCCGCCTGCGGGACACGCAGACCTGCGCCCCTTTCTGAATTCGAACAAGCCGATCTCCCGTTTGCAAGACGCGCATCCGTTCGGGCGTTTCTATCAGGACCATACGGTGCGAGGCATCGCGTCCGGCCATCGTTTCTACCTCCAACACCTTGGCCCAGCGATATTCCACGTCAATAAGTATGCCGTGCAATGCAACTGCCACACCGGCAAACAGCGCCGCTGCCACCAGGGATTGGACCCAACGGGGGGCATCAAGTTTTAGCTTTGCGCTGCTGTCCTGCATCATCGGCCCCTTTTCGGGGAGGAGTGTGCGTGATCAGTCGGGCAATACTATGACAGCCCTTGGGCGCGCTCAGGCCGCCTCAAGCTCTTGCAACACCTTGGTCAGTATCTGCGCATAATTTTCGGCACCCTGTGCCCCGGTCAGCAAATACCGCCCTCCAAAGATCATCGACGGCACGCCCGAGATCCCCTTCGAGGTCCAGAATTGCTCGTGCGCCCGTGTCTCTTCTGCGCGGCTTTGGCTTTCCAGCAGGCCGCGTGCCTCTGCGGCGTCCAGACCGGTCGCGCTTGCCACATCTATCAGCACGTCAAAATCCGACACATCCCGCCCCTGAGTGAAATGCGCATCGAAAAGCGCCAACTTGAGCGGATGTTGCAGCCCTTGTTCCTGCGCCCACCCCAAAAGCTGATGCGCGGCAAAGCTGTTCACGATTTTGCTGTCGGCGGTGAAGTTGAAGTCAAAGCCGAGCTCTTTGCCAACCTGCACAAGATGGGCGCGGTTCTGATCCGATTGCTCAGCGGTGCTGCCGTATTTCTCCATGATATGCTCTCGCACATTCTGTCCCTCCGGCGGCATTGCGGGGTTCAGCTCGAACGGATGCCAGCGGATGAAGGCACCGAGCATTGAGCGCACCAAGCGCCTGTTCAAGCTGCTTGTAGCCGACAATACACCACGGACACATGACGTCCGACACGATGTCGATTTGCAGGGTGGGCACATCTGCGGCTTGGGGGTCTGTGGTCACGGCGGATCCTTTCGGGTGCAATCGTCCAACCTTGTAGCTTTGGCTTTCCATTTCAAGGGGCAGCACATGTAATGCGGTCCGAAAAGGTTTGGCGCAGCGAAAACCTGTGCTAGCGTCTCACGCAATACAGTGAATCACATTTTACCGGAGCATGAAATTATGATTTTCAGAACTCTCACAGCCGCTGTTGTCGGTGCCTCCCTTGCCGTGATCCCCGCAGAGCGGGCCGAAGCGGATGCCGGCGATTTCATCGCAGGGGCGATCATCGGCGGTATCGTCGGGGCCAACGCCAACAAGCAGCGCAGCCAGCGAACCTACCGCAAGAAAACCTACAATAAACCGACCCGGTCCAGCATCCCTTCCACGCAGGAAGGTCGCAACATTCAGGCGTCGCTGAACTATTTCGGCTTCAACGCAGGCACCGTTGACGGTCAGCTTGGTCAGAAGACACGCAATGCCGTGTCGCAGTATCAGGCCTATCTGGGCTATCCGGTGACGGGGCAGCTTTCGGCGTTCGAACAGAACCTGCTCACGTCCAGCTATAACCGTGCGCAGGCAGGCGGCTATGCCGTCCAGCAGCAGGTTGCCGCCACCGCCGATGGCACGCGCGGCCTGCTGAAGACATATCGCGCTGAAATGGCCGGTCAGTCCCCGGCGGGCAACGTCGCACCGCAAACCACCATCGTCGTGGCACCGCAACCGGTGCCACAGCCTGCACCCGTCACCGTACCGACAACAACCACCGTCGCCGCAGCCGCCGCACCTCTGGCCGCTGTGTCCGGCCTGGCCGCCGCTGTTGCCCCGGCACCAGGTTTGCCCAGCTTCATGGGCGCGGGCTCGCAGGCGTCTCTGGCGTCGCACTGCAACACCGTGTCCCTGATCACCAACACAAACGGCGGCTTTACCACCTTGGCCAGCATGGCTGATCCCAACGTCGCGCTGAACGAGCAGTTCTGCCTGGCACGCACCTATGCCATCGCCAAGTCCGAGGAATTGGTCAGCCAGATCCAGGGCTTCACCCCCGACCAGATCGCCGCACAATGCGAAGGCTTCGGCCCTGCCATGAAGGATCATGTCTCGTCGCTGTCGCTCAAGTCTCGCGATGCCGTGGTCGCGGATGTGTCTTCCTTCATCCTGACGACCGGCATGTCACCCGCGCAACTGGGCGGGACGGCCCGCATCTGCATGGGTGTCGGGTATCGGACCGACAACATGAACGTCGCCGTCGGCTCCGCCCTGTTGCTCTATACCATGGGCGAGGGCGTCTATGGCGAGTTGATGGGCCACCATCTGAGCCAGGGCTTCGGCACCGCAAAGCGGGCTGACATGGCGCAAAGCTGGTACACGGCGGGGCTTCAGGCCGCTGACACCGGTGCTGCGGCCGTGTTTGTGCCCGGCCAGCCCGAGCGCACGGAACTGATCCGCGCCGCGACCCAGCGCATGTCCGGCGCACCGTCCGCACTGCCCCAGCCGCAGCCCGCCTCGTCCGTGGGTGGATTGCCGACATTCTCCATCACCGAATAAGGCGTTTTCGCCTTTCGACAGAGACACCCCCGGCGCGTCGATGCGCCGGGGTTTTTTGTTGCGGATTTGCTCTTCACAAGCGCCGTTTTCCCGGCTACACCGCGCGAACCTACACGGCGTGCGGTCGTGGCGGAATGGTAGACGCGCAGCGTTGAGGTCGCTGTGGGGTAACACCCGTGAGAGTTCGAGTCTCTCCGACCGCACCAAATTTTCAGATACTGTCTCTGATGATCGAACGCTTACGCGTCGCTGCGTCGGCGCACGAGTGTCCAGTCTTCTTTCCCTGCTTCTTCTCTTATCGTAAAGCCGCAAACCGTCGGACTTATCGCAGCGGCGCAGCGATCGAGATGCGAAAATCAACGACAGAAACGGACCGCAAACGGCAATAACCGAGCCAAGTGCTGATGTAGCCGGATCACGGGCGTCCAAGCCTCGATGAATTGCAGAGTAAGCGGCTCCGCTATCGGCTCGACCCATATCTTGTTACCGAAGCAGAAATTTATCTGAAGAAAATGGTGCCCCCACACGG
>CAWCXM010000014.1:0-140360 GCA_963799505.1 uncultured Alphaproteobacteria bacterium | reverse complement strand
GAGACGATGGGATTCGAACCCACGAGACCCTTCCGGGCCTACTCCCTTAGCAGGGGAGCGCCTTCGACCACTCGGCCACGTCTCCGCTGACCCGTTTAGCTAGGGGGAGGAGAGAGGGCAAGGGATTAATCTTGGGAAATCGCCACGGTCGCAGTCTGCGCGGCAGGCCGATGCTGAAAGGATGTATCGCCGCCGTGGTTCATAAGCCTTCCCCCACAGGAGGGCGGTACGCAGTGCAAAGGGGTTACAGCGCGTCAATCCCGGAAGTGCTGTTTGGAATGGTCCGGGCGATGCGCTCGCCATCGTCAGGGAATGCAAAACGGGCAACGCGAGGTTGGAACAGGCGGTCGATGCCTATCGCGTCTCCGTTCCGGAGCGAAGCCGCGGGCGGCTTCGGCCAGACCGATCGTTGACGCAAAGCAGTCTGGCAAATGTCGAAACTCCATCTGCTTATTAGGACCGGGATGCAGTACTCCATGATGCGACGGCTGAACGTATTGTGTTAGCCCGGACTATCTTTGCGCCGGCCAGGGCTAACCACCATGTTTGAATGGATGATGCCCAACGCGCCTTCGATCCAATCCTGCGGCGATCAGGTATTGAACAAGAAGTGCAGCACGTCCCCGTCCTTGACCACATAACCCTTGCCCTCGGCCCGCATCTTGCCAGCTTCTTTCGCTGGCCCCTCGCCGCCCAGGGTCACGAAATCATCATAGGCAATCGTCTCGGCCCGGATGAAGCCTTTTTCAAAATCGCCGTGGATCACGCCTGCGGCCTTGGGGGCCGAGGTGCCGGACCGGATCGTCCAGGCGCGGGCCTCCTTGGGGCCGACGGTGAAGTAGGTCTCCAGGTGCAGCAGTTCGTACCCGGCGCGGATCAGGCGGTCCAGACCCGCTTCGGACAGACCCATTTCCTCCAGAAACATCTGCGCTTCTTCCGGCTCCAGCTTGCTGATCTCTTCCTCGATCTGCGCCGAGATGATGACATGGGCATTGCCCTGTGCGGCAGCCATGTCGGCCACGGCTGCGGAAAAGGCATTGCCCTCCGCCGCCTCCGCCTCGCCCACGTTGCAGACGTAAAGCACCGGCTTGGTCGTCAGCAGTTGCAACAGGCGCCAGGCGCGGGCGTCCTCCGCATCAACCTCCACCACACGGGCGGGGTTGCCAGCTTCGATCGCGGCCTGCGCCATGGCCAGAAGGCGGTCCTGCTGCACCGCATCCTTGTCGTTGCCCTTGATCTTGCGGACCAAACCGGCGCGGCGTTTCTCGATGCTTTCGAGATCCGCCAGCATCAGTTCGGTGTCGATGGTCTCCGCGTCCGCCACCGGATCCACGCGGCCCTCGACATGGGTCACATCGCCGTCCTCGAAACAACGCAGGACGTGGGCGATGGCGTCCACCTCGCGGATGTTGGCGAGGAACTGGTTGCCAAGGCCCTCACCCTTGGACGCCCCTTTGACGAGGCCCGCAATATCCACGAAGGTCATGCGCGTGGGGATAATGGATTTCGACTGCGCGATGCTGGCGAGTTTATCGAGCCGTGCATCCGGCACGGCGACCTCGCCCACATTCGGTTCGATCGTGCAGAAGGGAAAGTTCGCGGCCTGTGCGGCGGCGGTGCGGGTGAGCGCGTTGAAAAGGGTCGATTTGCCGACGTTCGGCAGACCCACGATACCCATTTTGAAACCCATGACAGCGTCCTTTGTGCGTGTTCGCGCCGTCCTAAGGCACCCTCAGACACGGCGCAACCCTCACGTCTGCTGCGGTCAGCCGCCCGCGCGTTTTTCGCGGGACTGAAAGATCAGCAACCACGCCAGCAGGATGAACATGGGATGGGTGAGCCCGCCCGAAAAGAACAACGCGGGGATCCAGATCACAAAGGTCAGGATCGCGATGATGGGACGTCCTGTCAGCAGGATCGACAGGGGCGGCAGCAGGAGGGCGAGCAAATAATTCATGGAATGTCAGATAGGTGTGCCGCAGGATTATCCAACACCTGTCCTCACATGTTTTTTGCCGCTGTCGCGCGCCGGATGGTGAAGCCGACCCTTGCAGCGCAGGGATTTCTGCGCAAGAACGATCTTCTGACTGCCCAGGAGCGCCACATGACCCGCATCGACGCCAAATTCGCTGATCTGAAAACCAAGGGGAAAAAGGCATTTGTCTCCTATATCATGGCTGGTGATCCCGATATGGAAACCTCGCTCGAGATCATGCGCGGATTGCCGGGCGCGGGTGTGGATGTGATCGAACTCGGTCTGCCGTTTACCGACCCGATGGCGGACGGGCCGACGATCCAGCTTGCCGGTCAGCGTGCATTGGAAGGCGGCATGACCCTGCGCAAGACGCTTGATATGGCAGCGGCCTTTCGCAAGGACGACGATACGACACCGATTGTCCTGATGGGGTACTACAATCCGATCTATTCGATGGGCGTCCAGAAGTTTCTGGCTGCTGCCAAACACGCCGGGATCGACGGGCTGATCATCGTCGATCTGCCGCCCGAAGAGGACAGTGAATTGTGTCTGCCCGCTCAGGAAGCCGGATTGAACTTCATCCGCCTTGCCACCCCCACGACCGATGACAAACGCCTGCCCCGCGTGGTTCAGAACACATCGGGTTTCGTCTATTACGTCTCGATCACCGGGATCACCGGTTCGGCCGAGGCCGACGCCGGCGATGTGGCACCCGAAGTGACCCGCATCCGCGACGCCAGCGGTTTGCCCGTGATCGTCGGTTTCGGCGTGAACACGCCCGAGAAATCCAAGGCCATTGCAGAAGTCGCGGACGGCGTTGTCGTGGGCTCTGCCATCGTGTCGCGCATCGGCAAGGGCGACAGCGTCGAGGACGTTCTGTCCTTCGTCAAATCACTCGCTGACGGGGCCCACGCCGCCTGAGGCATCGGTGTCGCGTGCCGCGTCCAGATAGCTGCGGATCTTCACCAGCATCGGAAGGATCGCCGTGATTTCCTTGACGCCCAGACTGGCCATCATCGCAGCGGACGGCGCGGCCAGCCTGCCGATGATCTCTTCGCGCAAGCCGCGCCCCTTCGGGGTCAACCAGACGGTCTTGGACCGGCCATCCTTGGGGTTGTCGCGCAATTCGACATACCCTTTGGCGGCCAACCCCTTGAGCGTATGGGTCATCGAGGTTTTCGGCACCTGAAAGGCACGTGCCATGTCGATGGGCACCGCCCCGTCGCCCCGGTTGATCAAGTGGTTCAGCACCGCGAAGTGCGGCGCGATCAACCCGTCCGGCAATTGCGCCTCAAGCTGGTTGCGGCTGAGTTGCTCGATGATACCGATCTCCTTGAAAACCTCGAAGACAAGGCGGGGGTGGTCAGCTTCGGTCAATCAATTTCGCCTCCAACGGCCAGCGCGGGGTGCGCGGGATGACCGGACCATAGCCCAAGCGCCCGAGCATTTGAACCGTATGACCCTCGGGTGCCAACAACGCATGGGCAGCGGCATAGTGCGGGGCCATTTCGGGATATTCCTGCAACGCCTGAGAGACCGGGTGCAACGACAACCCCATTGCGGTCGTCGTCAGGTTCAGCCGAAGCCAGCGGCGGCCCGCCGCGATCTGATCCTCGCGGGTGTTGGTGGCCGAGGTGAGCGCGGCGTAGGCTTGCGCAGTGCCCAGCATCTCGCGGTAGATATCAATACCTTGCTGAAAGCTGAAGCTCTCGGGGTCACCCAAAGAATCGTGGGTCAGCAGGCCTGCAACCATCAGACCTTCCAGAAAACTACCTCCCATGTCGATGCCGTCCGGGGTTGCGTTGATCTCGGCCTTGCCCATGCGCATGAGGTCGACACTTTCCTGCATCGTGCGTGGGGTCATCGTTTCGGTCAGCCATGCCTCGAATGTCAGATCCTTGAGCGCGGCAACCGTCTGCGCGTCCGTATGGATGTCCGCGATCCGCTCCAACTCAGTTGTCAGGGCGGCAGGTATTGCGCGGTCCTCGAACGGCTTCTTGCACGACCGGCGATCAAGGATATGAGCAGCGAGCGGATCGGCGGTGCCGCCCTCGCGGAAAACGGCGTGGGCAACCGGGCCACCCTGCCCTTCCGGGAAACAGCGAGAGGTCAACGGCATGGCCTGTGGTGCCGGCCGCCAGCACCATCTGCTCCAGAAAACAACCCAGTCCGATGGTGATCTGCCGGTCAAAAGGGTCCGTTTCAGGCAGGCGTCTGGCGGGGTCGTGATGCAGCGTAAGCGCATCCGCGCCTTCAAGTTTCACCTGCCAAGGTTGCAGGTTGTGCGGGTTTGGAGCCAGCAGCGCATAGGACAGCGCGTTCAGACGTGGATCGTCATAGGTGCCGGCAAGCGCCCAGGGCTCCTGCGCTCTGGTCGGTGTGCGGGTTGTGACAAAGCCGGCCGTCGCGGCGGTCGCGGCCAAAATCGTGCCGCCACCGATGAGGGTCAGTGCCTTGCGTCGGGAAAGGGTCATGTCGAATCTCCATTTGGTGCGATATTGCACTACATATATAGTCCAATATCGCACCAATCAACGCCAAAGTTGGAATTGACCGCTTCGACCCCGATTGGTAAGCAAAGATGACCAATATGGAGCCTGCCCATGCCCGTGATCACCAATATCGGCGACCTCAAGCGGATCTATGAACGCCGTGTCCCGCGCATGTTCTTCGATTACTGCGAGAGCGGGAGTTGGACCGAGCAGACCTTTCGCGAGAACACATCCGATTTCGACAAGCTGCGGCTGCGCCAGCGGGTTGCGGTGGACATGTCGGGACGCACGACCAAAGGTCAGATGATCGGACAGGATGTGGCGATGCCCGTGGCGCTCGCCCCTGTAGGTCTGACAGGGATGCAGCACGCGGATGGCGAGATCAAGGCGGCAAAGGCGGCGCGCGATTTCGGCGTGCCGTTCACGCTGTCCACCATGTCCATCAACTCGATCGAGGACGTCGCCGAGGCGACGAAAGCCCCGTTCTGGTTCCAGCTTTATACGATGCGCGATGCCGATTACGTCAGCCGCCTGATCCAGCGGGCCAAGGATGCCAACTGCTCCGCTCTCGTCATCACACTGGACCTGCAAATCCTTGGCCAGCGGCACAAGGATCTGAAGAACGGCCTGTCCGCCCCGCCCAAGCTGACGCCCAAGACCATTGCCAACCTGGCGACAAAATGGGCATGGGGCATCGAAATGCTGCGGGCCAAGCGGCGCGAGTTCGGCAATATCGTGGGGCATGTGGACGGTATTTCGGACGCTTCCAGCCTCGGTGCCTGGACGGCAGAACAGTTCGATCTGACGCTGGACTGGGCCAAGATCGCCAAGCTCAAGGAGCAATGGGGCGGCAAGGTGATCCTCAAGGGCATCCTTGATGCCGAAGACGCCAGGATGGCGTTGAAGGTCGGTGCCGATGCCATTGTCGTCTCGAACCACGGCGGGCGACAGCTGGACGGAGCCGTCAGTTCGATCAGCGCCCTGCCCTCGATCCTCGATGCCGTCGGGGATGAGGTCGAAGTGCATCTCGACAGCGGGATCCGCTCTGGTCAGGACGTGCTCAAGGCGCTGGCGATGGGGGCAAAGGGAACGTACATCGGGCGCGCCTTCATCTATGGGCTGGGTGCCATGGGTCAGAAAGGCGTGAAAACAGCGCTCGAGGTGATCCACAAGGAGCTGGACACGACCATGGCGCTGTGCGGAGAGACGAACGTTGCCAATCTGGGCCGGCACAACCTGCTGATCCCCGAAGACTTCGGCGGACGCTGGCAGAAGACCTGAAGCTGCGATAGGTCTGGCCCATGCTCGTCTTTCTGCGCCACAAGATCACGTTTCTCGCCACGCCCAAGACCGGGACGACGGCGGTGGAAATGGCGTTGAAACCACGGGCCGAGATCGTCTTTTCCAAGAACCGCAAGCACATCACCGCGCTGCGCTATGCCAGAAAGATCGCTCCCTTTCTGGAGGACACCTTCGGCGTGCGCCCTGCATCGGTGGCGGTGATGCGCGAACCCGTGGACCAGATCCGCAGCTGGTACAAATACCGCAGCCAGAAGCGGCTCGACGGGACGGCGCTCAGCACCAGGGACATCAGCTTTGACCAGTTCGTGCTTGAAGTGGTGTCGGACAATCCGCCGGAACGGGCAAGGATCGGGCGGCAGTTCAATTTTCTGACCGACGGCAAGACGCAGGTGATGACGGACCATATCTTTGCCTACGAAACGCAGGAGAGGTTCCTGATGTTCCTGTCCGAACATCTGCAACATCCCGTCGACATCCCGGCCAGGAATGTCTCGCCCAAGGTGGCGGCCCCCCTCGAACCGGCAACGCTTGCCCTGTTGCGCAAGATACGGGCCGAAGACTTCATCCTCTACGACGAAGTGGTGTCGAAAGGGGGCCATCTGCAAAGCGCCTAGGCGGTGCGCCGCGCCAGCATCGGGATCAGGACACAGGCGGTCAGTGCCAGAATTGCCGCCACCGCAACAAAGGCCATGCGCAATCCGAACCATTCGGCGATCAGGCCCATAAGCGACGGTCCGAAGAAGAACGCACCATAGCCGATCACCGACGCACGGCTGATTGCAGCAAGACGTTCGGCAGGGGGCACAACCCGTCCGATCAGGCCCATCGCCATGGGCACGACGATGGAAATGCCCAGACCGCCCACGGCAAAACCCAGAAGCGCCAATGCCACCGTCGGGGCCAGCCCTGCAACCGCGATGCCAACGGCCGACACGACAGTCGCAATCAGCATCAGCCATGTATCGCGGAAACGCCGCGACAACCCGTGACCGGCAAGCCGCCCGATCCCCATCATCAACCCGAGTATGGCCGGCCCCATCGCGCCCTCGCCCGCCGATCCGCCCAGGGTCCGTTCGATGTGCAATGCGGACCAGCCTTCGGTCGCCGCCTCGGCCAGAAAGGCGGTCAGGACGATGAGCCCGGTCAGACCGACGAGAATCACGCCCGGTCCGCTGATCGCGCCGTTCGCATCGGTGTCTTCCTTCGGTGGAATGTCTTTCGAGGCAAGCGCCAGAAAGACCAACACGGCGAAAAGCACGCCGAAAACAGCGCCGGTCGGCAGTCCCGCGCTGCGGGCAACACCCGTCAGCAGCGCGCCCCCGGCATATGAAAAGGAATAGAGCGCATGATTGAGGCTCATCAGCCCCGCCCCGCTTTCCTCCTCGATCTCGGAGACACGGGCGTTGACCAGCACATCGACGATCCCCGATCCGACCGCGGCCAGAAACATCGCCGCGATCAGCGCTGTCAGACTGCCGGCAAATCCGCTCAACCCCATGCCTGTCGCGATGATCATCACGCCCAGTGGCACCGCGAGGCCGCGACCAAAACGCCGAAACGCCGGGGCCAGCCACATCGCTGCGATCGCCCCGAACGACGCGATCAGGATGGCGATGCCATAGGCACCATCGGAGGCCCCCACATTGGCCTTGATCACCGGCATCTGTGCGAAATAGACCGACCACGCGGCACCGATGGCAAAAAAGCCTGCCAGCGGGCGGCGCGAGAGGATCAGGTCTTGTTTCAGGCTCATTCCCGCTCCGTGACACGGGCCGCCCGCTTTGCCAAGACGACGCGGTGCGTTTTGCTCTTTTCACATGGGCCAAAGGCGTCTATACGCGCGGCTTCATGCGGGACTACAGCCTTGGAGGAGTCCCGCCCTTACATATTGGAGAGATAAAATGGCCGGAGAGATTCCAGATCTTGAAGCCCAGGTACGGACGGGGACAGGCAAGGGCGCCGCTCGTCAGGCACGCCGTGATGGCATGGTACCGGGGATTGTTTTTGGTGGTGATACGGATCCACTGCCGATCAACATCCCGTTCAACAAACTGCTGACAATGCTGCGCAAGGGCCGGTTCAAGGCCACCTTGTTCAACATGAAGGTCGAAGGCCACGACGACGTCCGCGTCATCTGCCGCGACGTGCAGCGCCATGTGGTCAAGGATTTGCCCACACACGTCGATTTCATGCGCCTCAAGCGCACGACCAAGATCAACCTGTTCATCGGTGTCGAAGTCACCGGTGAAGACAAGGCACCCGGCATCAAGAAGGGCGGCGTGCTGACGCTGGTCCGTCCCGAGGTCGAACTGGTCGTGACGGCAGCGGATATTCCCGACAGCATCATGATCGACGTATCAAGCCTCGAGATCGGTGACAGCCTGACCATTTCCGACGTCACGCTGCCCGAAGGTGCGAAGCCGGTCATCGACCGCGACTTCGTGATCGCGCAGGTATCGGCACCGTCCGGTCTGGCATCCCAGGACGACGACGAGGATGAAGACGTCGCAGTGGACGAAGTTCCCACAACCGAGATGGGTCCACCAGACGGCGAGCAAGATTAAGCCGTTCCCCCTCGCAGGGACGGGAAACGGGGCTGCATCGCGCGGCCCCGTTTTGCATTTCAGGCCCTCTGGGCATCAAAGGGCCGCCCATCAGGTCGGGGATTTAGATCGCCCCGCAAGCCTGATAATCTTTTGCCAAACCGGGAGGAGTACCGCTCATGAAACTGATCGTCGGCCTTGGCAATCCGGGCAGCAAATACGCGCAAAACCGGCACAACATCGGTTTCATGGCGCTGGACAGGATGGCGGCGGATCACGACTTCGCCCCGTGGAAGGGCAAGCATCAGGGCAGCGTGAGCGAAGGCAGGTTCGGTGCGCACCGCGCGGTGTTGCTCAAGCCCGAGACGTTCATGAACAACTCCGGTCAATCGGTACAGGCCGCGATGCGGTTTTACAAGCTGGAGCCTGCCGAGGTGATCGTGCTGCACGACGAGATAGATCTCGCCCCCGGGAAGGTCAAATGCAAGACCGGCGGGGGACACGCGGGCCACAACGGTCTGCGCTCCATTCACGCCCACATCGGCCCGGACTATGACCGGGTGCGGCTTGGCGTCGGCCACCCCGGTCACAAGGATGCCGTGCCGGGCTACGTGCTGCGCGACTTTCCCAAAGCCGATGCAGCGTGGCTGGACGATGTGCTGCGCGGCATCAGCGACGGCGCGCCTGCTTTGGCCGCAGGTGACACATCGAAATTCATGAACGCGG
Organism: uncultured Alphaproteobacteria bacterium; assembly: GCA_963799505.1. Lineage (GTDB taxonomy): Bacteria > Pseudomonadota > Alphaproteobacteria > Rhodobacterales > Rhodobacteraceae > Sulfitobacter. Next base: position 131,322 of record CAWCXM010000014.1, on the reverse strand, counting down.
TCGCCATGCGGGTGAACCCGCCCCGTTCCGGCACAGGGACAAAAGGTGCGGCACCATCCCCTGCCGCACCCCCGACAATCCCAACGGCACGAGATGTTGAAAAAACCGACACCGCTCAGGCTTCCGCCCCGAAATCCCCGCTTCAAAAATTGATGGACCGATTCAAATGAACCTTACCGACGCTTTCCGCGCTCAGGCCGCCAGTTGTGGAGAGTTGGGTTCGCCTTTCATGCAACAGCTCCTGACCGTCCTCGCCGACCACTGGCCCAGCGACACCGCACTGGGCCGCAAGTTCGCCGGGTTCGAGGGCAATATCGGTCCTTCCGGCCACTCGTTGCCGCTGCGCATCGCCGGCGGGCTTCACGCGCTTGTCCTGACCCGCGTGTCCCCCGAGCTGACCGCACTCTATCCGCCGAAAACCGCCAGCGATGCGGCACTGGCCGAAGCCGTTCTGCACGCCCTGACCACGCACGAGGAGTTTCTGCTCGACTGGACGTCTCACCCGCCCCAGACCAATGAAGTCCGCCGATCCGCCGCCCTGATTGCCGGGGCGCATGTGGCTTTGCAGCATTTCGATCTGCCGATTCACCTGTCCGAACTTGGCGCAAGCGGTGGGTTGAATCTGATGTGGGATCAATACGCTCTGGAAATTCACGGTGAACGCTTTGGCCAGACGATGCCCGCGGTCCTGCTGACGCCCGACTGGGAAGGCGGCCTGCCTCCGAATGCAAGACCGGTGATTGCCAACCGCGCGGGGGTAGACCTCAACCCGCTGGACCCGTCCCGCGGCGATCACCTTTTGCGGCTCACCGCCTACCTCTGGCCGGATCAGCCGCACCGCCTGACCATGACACGGGCGGCCGCATCGGTGTCGTCCGTCGTGCCGACCAAAGGCGATGCCATCGACTGGCTTGGTCCGCGCCTTGCCGGGGCCCCGCAGGGCCGGTTGCATCTGATCCAGCACACTGTCGCCTGGCAGTATTTCCCGGCAAAGGCGCAGGCGCACGGCCGCGCCCTGATCGAGGCCGCAGGCGCGCGCGCCAGCCGCAACCGCCCGCTCGCCTGGCTGTCGATGGAAACCGACGGCGATACGAGCGGTAAACGGGGTGCCGCCCTCACGCTGCGGCTCTGGCCCGGTGACATCACGCTTGATCTGGGCCGCGCCGATTTTCACGGCCGCTGGATCGACTGGACCTACAAGGCCTGAGAGAACCCCGGGTATCATCGCTGGTCCGCCGGAGGCAGGTGTGGTTCAATGCAGTGCATCGAACACGGGGAACTCATGTAATGCGGACTTTCGGCAAATGGCTTGGGCGCACGCTGCTGGTGCTGGCCATCGCGGCTTTGGCCATCGGCATATGGAAACGCGACGAGATCACCCGTCTCATGGCCGTGCTTTCCCTGTTCTCCGAAGAAAGGATCGTCGGCAATTTCAGCAATATGGGCGCTGTGTTTCTCAGCACCCCGGTCGGACGCGGCAGCGGTCCGACATCCGAGCTTCCCTACGGTCCCGAAACCGAGCTGCCGCCGGACGTCACCGACTGGATCACGGACCGGACCGTCACGGCGCTTGTGGTGCTGAAAGACGGCGCAATCGTCTATGAGAACTATTTTCAAGGCACCACCGCCGAGGACCGCCGCATCAGCTGGTCCGTCGCCAAAAGCTATCTTTCGGCCCTCGTCGGCATCCTGATCGACGAAGGCGCCATCGATTCCATCGACGATCCCGTGACCAGATATGCCCCCAGCCTGATCGGCACGGCCTATGACGGTGCCAGCCTGCGCAACGTGTTGCAGATGACCAGCGGCGTGGTCTTTGACGAGGATTACCTGGATCAGCGCTCGGACATCAACAAGATGGGCCGCGTGCTGGCGCTGGGCGGCAAGATGGATGACTTCACCACCGCCCTGACCGAAACTTTCGCGGCACCGGGCGAGACGTGGAAATACGTGTCGATCGACACCCATGTGGTCGGCATGGTGGTGCGCGGCGCAACCGGTCGGTCGATCGCCGATTTGCTCAGCGAAAAGGTGATCCAGCCGCTGGGACTGGAATATGCGCCCTATTACCTGACGGACGGTGTCGGCACCGCCTTTGTCTTGGGCGGATTGAACATGACCACCCGGGACTATGCGCGCTTTGGTCAGATGTTTCAGCAAGGCGGCAGATGGCAGGACAGACAGGTGGTCCCCGCCGATTGGGTCACGGCGTCCACCCAGCCCAGCGCGCCGACAGCACCCGGAGAGATCGGATATGGCTACCAATGGTGGATTCCCGTGGATGCCGCCCCCGGCGAATACATGGGCCGCGGAATCTATGGGCAATATGTCTATGTAGACACCGCCCGCAACGTCGTGATCGCGACCAATGGCGCGGATCGAAAATTCCGCGAACCGGGCGTGAACGACCAGAACATCGCGATCTTCCGCCTGATCGCCCGAAACCTGTGAGGACGTATGGAACCTGAAGAAAGCATCAATGTACTGGATACCCCGCTTGCTGTCTGCGGCACCGACCCGGTGACGGGTTTTTTCCGTGACGGCCACTGCAACACCTGCGCCGCGGATCAGGGCAGCCATACGGTTTGCGCCCTGATGACAGCGGAATTTCTGGCCTATTCCAAATACGTCGGCAACGACCTGAGCACACCGCGGCCCGAGTTCGGCTTTGCGGGCCTGAACCCCGGCGACCCGTGGTGCCTGTGTGCCGGTCGGTTCCTGCAAGCTGCCGACGAAGGCTGTGCGCCGAAGGTGCACCTCGAGGCGACACACAAACGTGCGCTCGACATCGTGTCACTGGATATTCTGCAAAAACACGCACTCTGACCCGCCTCGACAACCAAGAAAGGGGACGCCAGTGCCGGCATCCCCTTTCTCTTTTTGGCCTTATATACCGTAGCGCCACATCCGCCGGGCAGAACGCGAGATGTTATTGGGCGCAGCCAGTCCCAAACAGCACTCCAAGGGTCAGGCGAACTCGCCCATCTCGAAACCCAGCGCGCGCGCGACGGTGAAGATGTCCTTGTCCCCGCGCCCGCACATGTTCATGCAGATGATGTGATCCTTGGGCAGGTCCGGCGCGATCTTCATCACATGGGCCAGCGCATGGCTCGGTTCCAGCGCCGGAATGATCCCCTCCAGTTCGCAACTCAACTGAAACGCTTCCAGCGCTTCCACGTCCGTGATCGAGACATATTTCGCACGGCCAATCTCGTGCAGCCAGGCATGTTCCGGCCCGATGCCCGGATAATCAAGTCCCGCCGAAATGGAAAAACCCTCCAGGATCTGCCCATCGTCGTCCTGCAGCAGATAGGTCCGGTTCCCGTGCAGCACACCGGGCCGGCCGCCCGTCAGCGAGGCACAATGCTCCATCTTGGCGTTCACGCCCTTGCCGCCCGCCTCAACGCCGATGATGCCCACTTCCTTGTCGTCAAGGAAAGGATAGAAAAGGCCCATCGCGTTCGATCCGCCACCGATGGCGGCGATCAGCGTGTCGGGCAGACGGCCTTCGGCGGCGGTCATCTGTTCACGGACTTCCTTGCCGATGATGCTTTGGAAATCACGGACCATGGCAGGATAGGGGTGCGGCCCCGCCACGGTGCCGATGCAGTAGAAGGTATCGCGCACGTTGGTCACCCAGTCGCGCAGTGCATCGTTCATGGCGTCCTTGAGGGTGCCCCGGCCTGAGGTGACCGGCACCACTTCCGCCCCCAGCAGGCGCATCCGAAAGACGTTCGGGGCCTGACGTTCCACATCATGGGCACCCATGTAGACCACGCATTTCAGGCCGAACTTCGCACAGACCGTGGCGGTGGCCACCCCATGCTGGCCCGCCCCGGTTTCCGCGATGATGCGTTCCTTGCCCATGCGGCGGGCCAGGATGATCTGGCCCAGAACGTTGTTGATCTTGTGCGCGCCGGTATGGTTCAACTCGTCGCGTTTCATGTAGACCTTGGCACCGCCCAGTTTGTCAGTCAGGCGCTCGGCGAAATAGAGCGGGCTGGGGCGGCCCACATAATGCGTCCAGAGGTCGTGCATCTCGGCCCAGAAACTGTCGTCAGTCTTGGCACGCTCGTATTGCTCTTCCAGCTCGAGGATCAGCGGCATCAGCGTCTCGGACACAAAGCGCCCGCCGAAATCACCAAAGCGGCCATTCTCATCCGGGCCTGTCATGAAGCTGTTGAAAAGATCGTTGGCCATCTACCGTCTCCTGCGAAAGGTCTGGCCAAAGCCATAGCGCAGGCGGGGGTGGGGGGAAAGGCGGGTTTTCATATTGCCCGGCCCCCGTGATGCGACCAATCGCGCCGGTGGCAAAGCCAATGACAGACGCCGACACGCGCTGCTGCGCGTCCATGGACAAGGAATGTTTTGGTCCGGTTGCCGTGACCAAACCAAGGCCTGCCCTACTCCAGAAGTCTGAACAACTCGCGTTTCAACTTGTCCTCGACGCGGTCCTTCACCGCGTCCTCGACCGACTGGCCATCCTGGCGCACGATGCCAAGTTCCTCTTCCAGCTTCTGCTCGACCTTCTGTTTCACACGATCCTCTGCGGCTTCGCGCTCTTCCTTGAAATTCAGATCAACAGCCGCTTTCAGATCCGGCCTGATGCTGGGGTCCGCCCAGGGGCCGATGATGCGCACCGGCACCGCCAAACCCCTGTCCCTGTTGACGCGAAGTGCGCGTGGCGTCACCGTGTAATCCAGGGTCCGAGCCCCAAGGTTCACCTGCCCCGCCCCGCTGGCATCGAAGTTGGTCAGCGACATCCTGAGGTTGTCATTGACGAGGACGCCGGACTGGATCGCGAAAGTCGCGGTCAGCGCATCGAACACCGTCGTCCCGCCGGCGACATCAAAAGACCCCAGCAGGTTGTCCAGATCTATCCCTTCAATGGAGCCGCGCCCGACATTCAGGGCACCTTGCCCGGACAGGGACCGCATGATCGCATCGACGCTTTGACCCGACCCCAGAAAGGACACCTCGGCATCGCCTTGTCCGGTGAACCTGTCGATCCCGGCCAGATCGGTCAGCAGCTGTTTCATCTGCACGGCACCTGCCCGCAGGTTCCCGCCGACAGACAGACCATTGCGGTTGTTCATCACGAATTCACCACTCAATTGCCCGCCATAGGCCTGCACCTCGCGCAACTCGAACACCATCCGGGAGCGGTCGTTGGTCAGAAGTGTCCGCGTCGGCCCCAGTTTCAGCGCGCCCAGATCGACGCTGTCGGCTTTCAGCGCGATCCCGCCGTTGAAGGCGGCAAGTCCGGACGCGTCGATGCGCCCCGTGGGCCATCCGCCAGGTCCGCTGCTTGCTGCAGCACCACCGTCACCGCCCGCCGTCAGGCTGCGCAGATCGAGCGCGCCCGCATTCAGTTGCGCGTTGATCTGCGGCGTGCCGTTCAGCACGATATCCGCACCACCGCTCAGCCGGTTGCCCCCCAGATCGGCGGTCAGATCGCGCAAGGCCAGACGCCTGTCGGGCGTCAGGGTCATTTCGGTCACAAGGTCAATTTGCCGGCCAAGCCCTTGTGGCATCTCGACCCCCGTTGCGCCCAGTGCCGCCAGAAACGCGGTGGTATCCTTGGTCGAAACGCGCAAGGCACCCGCGACAGCCCCTTGCAAGGAGGCCCGCCCGTCAAGCGTCACGGTCCCGCCGTCCGCCTTGATGCTGGCCACCAAGGGCTGCACATCGCCGCCCAGAAAACCGTTGAAACGCTGGATCACGGCGTCCACCGTGACGCCTGCGCCAGCCGGGCGCAGGGTGGCCTCGATCGTGGCGGGCCCCGCAGGATCGGGCCAGTCAAGCGCCAGATCGACACCGCTGTAGGACACCAGATCGGACCCTTCGGCGTCGTAGATCAGCGTGGCATCCGTTACGACCAGCCGTTCGATGGTAAAGGGACGTGCGGTGCGGGCCGGCGTTGTCTCCGTCTCGATCTGCGCGGCCCCTGCGCCATCGGTGAATTGCCAGCTTGCACGACCATCTGCGCGGCTTTCCAGACGGATCGTGGGGCTTTGGGCTTCGATGTTCGTGATCCTGATCTCGCCCCGCAACAGCGCCATCGCGTCGACGCCGATGGTCGCCTGTGCCGCGCTCAGCATCGTGCCGTCCTTCGCCCAGGCCGCATTGCCGACCTCGAGCCCGGAGGCGCTGACCCCCAGCACCGGCCAGAAGGTCATCGACACGTCACCGCTGACGCTGACGTCGCGACCGGTGATCCGGCCCAGTTGATCCGTCGCGATCGCGGCGATCCTGTCGGCAGGCAGAAACAGCAGCCCGGTCACGAACAAGACCAGAACCAACGCGAAAACGCCGACAATTCGCAGGATCCACTTCATCGCTCACTCCTCACACGCAGGCTTTCGCAGCCGCTTTGCTTGGACTATAGCCTCATTCATGAGCACAAACCCACCAAATCTGCGCCCTGACCTCGCCCCGCGTGCGAAAATCAGTGAACCGAAACGCCCAGGCCAACCGACCATCGGGATGGTCTCGCTGGGCTGCCCCAAGGCGCTGGTCGACAGCGAGCGCATCCTGACGCGGCTCAGGGCCGAAGGATACGGCGTTTCGCCCGATTATGCAGGGGCGGATGCGGTGATCGTGAACACCTGCGGGTTTCTGGATTCGGCCAAGGCCGAGAGCCTCGATGCCATCGGCGAGGCGCTGACCGAGAATGGCCGCGTGATCGTCACCGGTTGTCTGGGGGCGGAGCCTGATTACATCCGCGAACATCATCCCCGCATTCTGGCGGTGACCGGCCCGCATCAATACGAACAGGTTCTGGACGCCGTCCACGCCGCTGTGCCGCCCGCGCCCGATCCCTTCATCGACCTTCTGCCCGCGCAGCAGGTGTCGCTCACCCCACGCCACTACAGCTATCTGAAAATCTCCGAGGGCTGCAATCACAAGTGCAAGTTCTGCATCATCCCCGACATGCGCGGCCGCCTTCAATCGCGCCCGGCCCATGCGGTGTTGCGCGAAGCGGAGCGGCTGGTGGAAAGCGGCGTCAAGGAATTGCTGGTCATCTCGCAGGACACCTCGGCCTACGGTGTCGATATCAAGCACGCAGAGGATCGCGGCCACCGCGCCCATATCACCGATCTGGCGCGTGATCTGGGGTCTTTGGGCGCATGGGTGCGGCTGCACTACGTCTATCCCTACCCCCATGTGCGCCAGTTGATCCCGCTGATGGCGGAGGGTCTGGTGCTGCCCTATCTGGACATCCCGTTTCAGCACGCGCACCCCGATGTGTTGAAACGCATGGCGCGGCCGGCGGCGGCGTCCAGGACGCTGGACGAAATCGCCGCCTGGCGCGACGTCTGCCCCGACATCACCCTGCGGTCGACTTTCATCGTCGGCTATCCGGGTGAGACAGAGGCGGAGTTCCAGACCCTGCTCGACTGGCTGGACGAGGCGCAGTTGGACCGGGTGGGCTGTTTCCAATACGAGAACGTCGCCGGGGCGCGGTCGAACGCCCTGCCCGATCATGTGGACGCAGAGGTAAAGCAGGACCGCTGGGACCGCTTCATGGCAAAGGCGCAGGCAATATCGGAGGCCAAGCTGGCAGCGAAAGTGGGCCGCCGGATGCAGGTGATCGTGGACGAGAGTGGACGCCGAGGCCGCGACCTGCCGCACCATGGCGGATGCGCCGGAGATCGACGGGAACCTGTTTATCGACGAGGGGTTCGAGGGCGTGTCCGTGGGGGATATCGTCACGGTCGAGGTGGAGGAAGCGGGCGAGTATGATTTGTGGGGGCGGGTTGTTTGATGAAAATGCGTTCTGAGAAACGTGCTATCGACAAAGTTTTTAAGCGGAGGGATCGATATGAAATTCCCGATTGGCAGCGCGAAGAGGTGTGGAGTGATCAGAAGAAAGAAAAACTGATTGATTCTATATTGAATGGTTGGAAACTGCCGAAGTTCTACTTCCTTCGAACATCTTCAGACCCTGATGAATTTGAGGTCGTTGATGGTCAGCAAAGACTTGCAACCATTTATGCATTCTTGTCAGGTGAACTCACTCTGAATCAAGACATATCTGCGAGGCATGGCGCGAGCACGTTTCACGGACTCAGAGACAGCAAGCAAGATGCATTTGAAGACTATGAAATTGAGTACGACGAAATTGAAGATGCTTCGGAAGAGGAAGTGAGGGAGTTTTTCTTACGGTTGCAAGATGGATTGCCATTGACATCAGTTGAGCGTCTTAACGCCGTTTACAGCAAACTTACTGACTTTTGCAAAGCTAAAACGAAACATAAGTTCTTCAAAAATACAGTAAAGTTAAGCAACAAGAGATACGCACACCTTGATGTGATTGCCAAAGCTGCTGCCATTGAAGTCGAAGGTTTTAGTACAGGGCTTCGGTACGAAGATCTAAAGTCGGTGTTCGAGGCACAAAAAGAGTTTTCGTCTAAATCTCAGGTAGCCACAGAAACACCATAGAGCCATTACATTGCAGTTAGCGAGTTACTTATAGCCAAGAACAGTGCCAGGGCGATGATAAGGGAAACCGTCGGGCATCTAGGTTTCTGAAGTTGTTGATCGTCATCGTTTCGCGGATGTTACGGCCGCAGACATCATGCCGAGCAAGCCATTGACTAAGATCAACGGAAATGGTGATGGTCCAGACGGTCGCAACGTAACCTACGATATCGGAAAACGGATAAGGTGTGCCGCGCCCGAAGGTAGTTAGGTAGAGCGCGGGATGCACCCAGAAGCACACACCTGAAAGTTAAATGAAGAAAGTATGTGCGTGACAATCCTGACAACTCTACATCGGACAACGTAAACCGAAAACGACAATTGAACCATACCCAGCTGAGTAGATTATTCGGGTCGCAAAGCAACGGCGCTCTTTACTCGCTTCGATAATATGTTCGTTCGCGGCATGCCTTCAGGATGACGCCGGACGTTATGGGAGCCAAAGGCGCCACCGGCCTCCATAAAGTAGATCACCTTCCATAAACTGCCCCGAACCTACGTCGCACGCGCCACCCCAAGGGCAACCTCTGCACGGCGCATGGCGTGCGTCAATCACAGCACATATCAAGAACACTTGAAAATGTTCCCCTTCCGTTCTATATCTTAACCAAGAGTTAAGACACCCCAGAACGCAAGGAACATCCTATGTCCTTTCAACCCGCCTTTCCCGGTCTGTTCTCCCCTTCACAGGGCGCGCAGCCTGTACGCCATGATACCCCTCTGCCCGCCACGGAAAAGCAGATCGCCTATGCCGCGACGCTGGCGGCGAAGTCGGGGCGGGCCCTTCCCGAAGGGATCACCCAGGACCGTGCCGCCCTGTCCAGATGGATCGACGCGCATAAGGCCCCCGCGCCGCAGGGGCGGTTTTCGGCCTATCCGTCGTCCAGACAGGTGGCCTTTGCCGAACGCATCGCACGGCTCAAACGCAATCAGGTGCCGCCCGAATGCTTCAAGGATCGCGCCCTTATGTCGCGGTGGATCGACAGCAACAAACCACGCTGAGGGGTTGAACCGATCCGGCAAGGCTTACCTATGCCGCATGAGCGACAAAACCGAAGTCCTGTACAATGCATCCTGTCCCGTCTGCAGCCGGGAGGTGAACCAATACGCCCGGCTGAGCGAGAAGGCGGCCCTGCCCATCACCTATGACGATGCCACCGATCCGGCCAAACAAGACGCCTGGGGCATCACGGCAGAGGACGCGGCCAAGCGGTTTCATGTGCGCAAGGGCGGTCAGACCTATGGCGGTATTCCGGCCTTCATCGTGTTGTGGCGCGACATTCCACAGACCCGTTGGCTCGCCCGGTTGGTCAGCCTGCCCGGTGTCTACTGGCTGGCCTGCAAGGTCTATGACCACATCGCGGCCCCGCTTCTCTACCGGATGCACCTGCGGCGACAGGGTGGCAATTGACGTGAAGTTAACGAAATTACGTCACAAATTCTTAGGATCGGCCTGTTAAATGTCATCCATGGCTTATCCCTATTCCAAAGCTGAAACACTCGCAGACGGGGCCGTGCACGCGGCGGGATTGCTTTTTGCCATACCGGCCTGTGCCTATCTGGTCAGCCACGCCGCGGCGCAATCGACGCCCGCCTTCGCGGCGACCACGCTTTATGCCGCCTGCCTGATCATCGCTTTCGCGGCGTCCGCGCTCTATCACATGTGCCCGGTGGACAGGCTTCGGCCCACCTTGCACCGGATCGACCATGCGGCGATCTATTTCAAGATCGCGGGCTCCTACACGCCGATTGTTGCGGTGATCGGATCGGGCTTTGCCTACGGCGTTCTGGGTGTCGTCTGGGCATTGGCGCTGATCGGGGCCATCGCCAAGCTGTCGTTCTGGAGCACCAGTTCAAAGGGGTCGCTGGCGCTCTATCTCGGGATGGGGTGGCTGTCGGCGCTCCTGGTCTGGCCGATGTGGCAGACGCTGAACGGTACCGTGGTTGTCCTGATCGTGATCGGCGGGCTTGATCTACTCGGTGGGGACCAGGATCTTTGCCCATCCCGGCATGCCCTATCAGAACGCGATCTGGCACAGTTTCGTGCTCTTGGCCTCAATCTGCCTGTTCGCGGCCATTGCCCTGAGCATCTAGGTAGGCGCTCACACAGGTCTGCACATGGCGGAACCGGTCGCCGCCCAGGTGCTTGCCCCCGTACCAGCGTGTCACGATGACAACTTCGCCGCGGCACTCGGCCCGTTCCAGCATCCGAAGGATGATCATGCCGGCACCGCCCTCCCCGTCGTCGCCCTTGAGCGGGATGCCGTCGGGCAGCAGAACGCCCCAGGTATTGTGGGTGGCCTTGGCATAAAGCTTGTCCCGTTTCAGCGCCTTCAACGCCTCGTCAACACCCGCCCTGTCCGAGACCGCTGCCCCGGACACCGCGTATTTCGATCCCTTGTCGGTCAGGATGATGCCAAGCTTGCGCAGCACGGAACCCGGCCGCCTTACAGCCCCGCAGCGGTGCGGCGCACCACATCGAGACGCGAGGCGTTGGGCGGATGGGTGCCGAGGAACTTGTCACCGGGATCCGGAATGCGGGTAAAGAATTCCGCCCCCCGCAGCGCGTCATAGCCCGCCCGCTGGGTGATGATCGTGCCCAGGGCGTCTGCCTCCAGCTCGAAGTCCTTGGAATAGCTGCGTGCGCCCACGGTGGCCCCCAACTGCTGGGCCGAGCGCACAGCTTCGGCACCGCCACCCGCGAGCGTCGCAAGACCAGAAAAGATCACCGCACCGGCCACCGCGTTTTGCTGCTGACGTCCGATGTGACCCGCGATGTGGTGGGCGGTCTCATGGCCCAGAACAAAGGCCAGTTCGTCCTCGTTGCGGGCATCCGCGATCAGCGCGAGCGTAAAGGCGACCACGGGACGTCCCTGTTTGTCGAGGGTCTGAAAAGCGTTGGCGGGTTGGCCGGGTCTGTCGTCGACCACGATGGCAAAGTCGCAATTCACGCCGGATGTCCGCGCACGACACTCCCGTTCGGCCACAGGCTCAACCGTTTGCACCACACGGACAAAGCTGCGCGCGGCCTGATTGGCCGTCAGGATCGGGGCCGACGCGGTGGGAATGCCGGGGGCCGTGGAGGTGCCCGGCGCCTGCTGGACCGGTGCCACATCGCAGGCGCCAAGGCCGATTGCGGCGACCAGGGCTAGGAAACTCTTGTGGATCATGACGGGTTCCTCTGACGGATCTGTTGAACGCGATGTTAGCACGGGCAGCGCGGGGGGCCAGCCCGATTGGGATGGTTTTGCATCACAGTCTTGCAATGATCCGCCGAAAGGCTCAGGTTCGCCTCATGTTTACCATAGAACACGAATTCGATGCCTCGGTGATCACGCTGGTCGATGAAGGCGAAGCGCCGCTGCGCGAGGATGTGACGGTGCAGGCCTTCGACACCGAAATCATCTTTGAGCAGTGGGATCCGCGCACCGACAGGGTGGCCCGCATCAGCCTGTCGCCAGAACAGTTGCGCGATCTGACCGTGGCGCTGAACCTGCCCGAAGGCATCTACCGCAGCGCCCCAAAGTAAGGACAGCACATGGCCACCGGCACCAACATCAAGACCTATTTTGACGGCAGCTGGCATGACGGCGACCGCATGGTGATCAACGCCGCCGATCATGGGGCTTGGCTGGGGACCACCGTGTTTGACGGCGCACGTCTTTTCGACGGACTGGCCCCCGATCTGGAAAAGCACTGTGCCCGGATCAACCGCTCGGCCGAGGCGTTGATGATCACGCCGACGGTCAGCACCGAAGACATGGTGGCGATGATCCGCGAGGGGCTTGCCAGCTATGCGCGGCATCAGCCCGTCTATATCCGCCCGATGTACTGGGCGCTGGAGGGCGACGAGCTGGGCATCGTGCCGCGCCCCGGGGCCACGGGCTTCGCCATCAGTCTCGAAGAAATCCCCATGGCCCCGCCCGAGGCCGCCACCACACTGACGCGCACACGCTTTCGCCGCCCGGTTCTGGAGGACAACGTGGTCAATGCCAAGGCCGGCTGCCTTTACCCCAACAACGCGCGCATGATGGCCGAGGCACGGTCCAAGGGCTTTGGCAACGCGCTGGTCGCGGACGCTATCGGCAATGTGGCAGAGACCGCTTCGGCGAATGTGTTCATGGTCAGGGACGGAGAGGTCTTTACGCCCGTCCCGAACGGCACCTTTCTGGCCGGCATCACCCGCGAGCGGCACATGATCAACATGGCGGCGGACGGGATCAAGGTCCATGAGGCCGTGCTGTCCTTCGACGATTTTCACGGCGCGGACGAGGTGTTCCTGTCCGGCAACATGATGAAGGTCACACCGGTCGCCGGGTTCGATGACACCACTTACGAGATTGGTCCCAACGCCAATCCGGTGACGCGCCGGGTTCGGGAAATGTACTGGGACTGGGCCGCCTCAGACCGCTGAGCCAGGCAAGCTGTCGCCCTGTCCCTGTGGCAGTTTGAGATTGCGCGGCCCGCCATGTAGCGCCATGATCCGCGCAAGGGAGACCAAGAGATGCGTAAGTTCCTCGTTGTGCTGGATGACAGCACCGAATGCCTCAATGCGATGCGCTTTGCCGCGCTGCGGGCCAACCGGACGGGCGGCGGCGTCGATGTCCTTGCCGTGATTCCACCCGATGAATTCAATCACTGGATCGGGGTGGGCGACATCATGCGCGAGGAAGCCCGCGAAAGGATCGAGGTCCATTTCGAGGTCTTCGCCAAATGGATGCGCGACAAACAGGGGGTGGATCCCGGCCTCGTGATCCGAGAGGGCGAGCCGGTGGATGAAATCATCGCGCAGATCTCGGACGACCCCGAAATCGGCGTGCTGGTTCTGGGTGCATCCGCTGACAAGAAAAAGGGGCCAGGGCCCCTGGTCACACAGATGTCACGCTCTGCCGGATCGCTGCCGGTGCCGATCACCATCGTGCCGGGCGATCTGAGCAAGGAGCGGCTTGAGGCGATCACCTGACCGCCTCTGCCCTTGTTGTTCACTTCCGGTTCCGGGTGATCCCGGACATTCAGACCGGTGCGAAATTGCCGGTATCGGCGGTGTCGCGCACGACGGTCCCGCGCCGCAAACCGGGGCGGATCAGGAACGGCGAAACCGTCACGGCCAGAAACAGCAGACCAGCCACGCAGACAGCCTCAAGTACCGTGATACGCGTCAGATCGGTCAACGGATGCAGCGCACCGCGAATGATAAACCCAAGGCCAACCGGTGCCAGCAACGTCAGCGCCACGCAGACCAGCATGCTGGCCCCCGGCCAGCTGACCCAGGCGGCGCGGTCCGGACGGCGATGCGCGCCGAAGGCCCAAGAGAACAGCAAAACGGTCGCAGACAAAGTGCCAACGCCCAACAGAATATCCATCATTTTCTCCATGGATAGGGCAGCGCAGCCTTGCAGGATTCCGGCCTGCGGGCTCATGCCCCGATGGGTTCTGGATACACCCGATTCAGCGTGCTGCGAAGATCGATTCTGCAGGGCAAGAAGAATTTCGCAGCAAACTTAGAATCATTCCAATCCCTTGACTTGTCGCCCTGCAATCCGCATATCATGGGTAAGCTGACAAGGACGCACTCATGTTTATCCAGACCGAATCCACGCCCAATCCCGCGACGCTGAAATTCCTGCCCGGACAGGCGGTGCTGGATGTCGGCACAGCGGATTTTCCGACCGCAGACGCAGCAGCAGGATCACCGCTGGCGACACGGCTTTTTGCAGTGAACGGCGTGACAGGCGTGTTCTTCGGCATCGACTTTGTCACCGTGACAAAGGACGACGCGGTGGAATGGGACCATATCAAACCGGCATTGCTGGGCGCGATCATGGAGCATTATCAGTCCGGCCAGTCGGTGATGGGCGACGATCACAAGCCGACCTCCGGCCATGCCGAGCATACCGGGGAGGATGGTGCCATCGTGGCGCAGATCACCGAACTGCTCGACAGCCGTGTGCGGCCTGCGGTGGCGCAGGACGGCGGTGACATCACCTTTCACGGATTTGACCGGGGCGTGGTTTATCTGCACATGCAAGGGGCATGCGCCGGATGTCCGTCGTCCACGCTGACGCTCAAGATGGGCATCGAAAACCTGCTGCGCCATTACATCCCCGAAGTGACCGAAGTCCGCCCTGTCGCCTGACGTGGGCGTACACTTTGACCAAGCCATTCTGGCGTTCGACACCTCAGCCGCGCATTGCGCGGCTGCTGTGTTTGCGGGCGATGCCGTGCGGCAGGCCGTGGTTGAACCCATGGCCAAAGGACAGGCGGAGCGTATTCTGGTGCTGTGCCAAGAGGTGTTGGCCGCCTCTGATCTATCCTACCAAGACCTGACAGCACTTGCCGTTGGCGTGGGCCCCGGCAATTTCACGGGCATCCGCATCTCGGTCTCGGCGGCACGTGGGCTGGCCTTGGGGCTTGGCATTGCGGCAATTCCCGTGTCTGCCTTTGAAATGCTGCGTGATCCTTTCGGTCCGGCGGCGCATGCCAATGAACTCGTCGTGGTCGAGGCCCCCCGCGGGGCCGCGTATGCCCAGCCTTTTCGCTACGGCAGACCGACCGCCGCGCCGCAGATCATCGACCCGGATGCCCCGCCCCTTGATTTGCAACGGGTCAATCTGACCGTCACCGGCTTTCGCGCGACAGATATCGCCCTGCGGCTGGGCGGCACGGCGCATCTGCCCGAGCTTTTCAATCCGGCAGAACAATTGGTACGCATGGCCGCGTGGAAGCTTGAGAACAAGCACGACACCGACACGCGCCCTGCCCCCTTGTATGTCCGCGCACCGGATGCCGCACCGGCCCGCGATACAC
The DNA here is from genome assembly GCA_963799505.1 of uncultured Alphaproteobacteria bacterium. Lineage (GTDB taxonomy): Bacteria > Pseudomonadota > Alphaproteobacteria > Rhodobacterales > Rhodobacteraceae > Sulfitobacter. The sequence continues at coordinate 116,031 of CAWCXM010000014.1, read as the reverse complement.
CGCCCAAGATTCTGACGTGACCCCCGATGCCTTGGCACGGGTTCACAGCGCCGCGTTTGTGACCGAACGAAGCTGGACGGAACAGGAGTTTGCGGAGCTTCTGTCCTCGCCTCATACGCAGGTTTTTTCCCATGCCGCAGGCTTTGCCCTGACCCGCACCGTTGCGGGCGAAAGCGAACTTTTGACCCTCGCCGTTGATCCAGCCCATCAGCGCCAAGGCATTGCTCGGCAGCTGACCCAAGACTGGCTGGCCAGCCTGCCCGGTCGGGCCGATACCGCCTTTCTCGAAGTCGCCTCGGATAATCACGCGGCGCAGGCGCTTTACGCCGCTTTGGGCTTTGCCACCGTCGCCACAAGACCTGCCTATTATGCGCGCAAAAATGCGGCTGCGGCCGATGCGATTGTCATGCGGCGGGCCGTGACCTTTGGTCAGCCTCCCGATTCACCGGGCTGACCCACAAAAAGCGGTTGACCCTGCCCCCTTGCTACCGCCTAATTTGGATCAGATCTTTGGATCGCGGGCATGGGGCCGCTGCTGGCCCCGCCCCAACTTAAAAACCGGGAGACCAACATGACTCTTATGACGAAATTTATGGGTGCCGCTGCTGCGCTTGCCCTCAGTGCCGGTGCCGCTTTGGCAGAGCCCGCGCTGATCTTCGATCTTGGCGGCAAGTTCGACAAATCCTTCAACGAGGCCGCCTTCAACGGTGCGCAGCGTTGGGCCACGGAAACCGGCGGTACCTTCCGCGACATCGAGCTTCAGTCCGAAGCCCAGCGCGAGCAGGCCCTGCGCCGCTTTGCGGAATCCGGTGCCAACCCCATCGTGATGACCGGCTTTGCCTTTGCCGACGCACTGAGCCAGGTCGCGCCCGATTACCCCGACACGAAGTTCGCGGTGATCGACGTCAACTGGCTCGACCTGCCCAACGTGCGCGGTGTCGGCTTTGCCGAGCATGAAGGATCCTATCTGGTCGGCATGATGGCCGCTCAAGCCTCGAAAACCGGCACCGTGTCCTTTATCGGTGGCATGGACATCCCGCTGATCCGCAAATTTGCCTGTGGCTATGCCGAAGGGGCCAAGGCCGCAAACCCCGAGATCAAGATCGTCGCCAACATGACCGGCACGACACCTGCCGCCTGGAACGACCCGGTGAAGGGCTCCGAGCTGACCAAGGCGCAGATCAGCCAGGGCGCTGACGTGGTCTTTGCCGCGGCTGGCGGTACAGGTGTTGGCGTCTTGCAGACAGCAGCCGACGAGAACATCCTCTCGATCGGGGTGGACAGCAACCAGAACCACCTGCATCCGGGCAAGGTGCTGACCTCCATGCTCAAGCGCGTGGACAACGCTGTTTACGACGCGATGTCGCAGGGTGCGGACCTCGAGACCGGCAACTTCACCATGACGCTCGCCAACGGCGGCGTCGGCTATGCGATGGACGAAAACAATGCCGATCTGGTGACGTCGGACATGCAGGCGATGGTAGACGAGGCAGCGGCCAAGATCGCCGACGGTTCGCTGACGGTCCACGATTACACATCGGACGACAGCTGCCCCGCGCTGAGCTTCTAAGTGACGGCTGAGACGATATCGGAGCGGCAGGCAACTGCCGCTCCGTCTGTGCCGGCAATCGAGCTGAAGGGCATTTCCAAAGCCTTCGGCCCGGTGCAGGCCAACAAGGACATTTCCATCCGCGTCATGCCCGGCACGATCCACGGGATCATCGGGGAAAACGGCGCGGGCAAATCGACGCTGATGTCGATCCTCTATGGTTTCTACAAAGCCGATGCAGGCGAGATTTTCATCGGCGGGCAAAAGGCGCAGATCACCGACAGTCAGGCGGCCATCGCCGCGGGCATCGGCATGGTGTTCCAGCACTTCAAACTGGTCGAGAATTTCACGGTGCTCGAGAATATCATTCTGGGCGCCGAAGATGGGAGGTTGCTGAAACCATCGCTGGCCAAGGCGCGGGCCTCGCTGGTCGAACTCGCGGCGGACTACGGCCTGAACGTGGACCCTGACGCGCTGATTCAGGACATCGGCGTCGGCATGCAGCAGCGGGTCGAGATCCTCAAGGCGCTCTACCGGCAGGCGGATATCCTGATTCTGGATGAACCCACCGGCGTTCTGACGCCGGCAGAGGCCGATCAGCTGTTCCGCATCCTGGGTCGCCTGCGATCAGAGGGAAAGACGATCATCCTGATCACCCACAAGCTGCGCGAAATCATGGAAATCACCGATACCGTTTCCGTCATGCGGCGCGGCGAGATGACAGCCACGGTCAAGACATCCGACACCTCGCCCGCCGAACTGGCGGAACTGATGGTGGGCCGCAAGGTTCTGCTGCGGGTGGACAAGACCCCTGCCACGCCCGGCGATGTGGTGCTGGACATCAAGGGCCTCAAGGTTGTGGATGAAAAGGGCGTTGAGCGTCTGCGGGGCATCGACCTGCATGTGCGGGCGGGCGAGGTGCTGGGCATTGCCGGTGTCGCCGGAAACGGGCAATCGGAACTGCTCGAAGTGCTGGGCGGCTATCAGAACGCGACGGGTGACGTGCGCCTGATGGGCCAGTCGCTGGACCTGACCGGGCGACATTCAGACGGCCAGTCGCGCCGCGGACGCGGCGTGGCGCATGTGCCGGAGGACCGCCAGCGCGAAGGGCTGATCATGGAGTATCAGGCCTGGGAGAACACCGCCTTCGGCTATCACCACGATCCGGCGTACCGCGCCGGGTTGCTGATGAACAATGCGGCGATCCGCGAGGACACTGCGGACAAGATGGCCCGTTTCGACGTGCGCCCGCCGAACCCCAAGCTGGCGGCCAAGAATTTTTCAGGCGGCAACCAGCAGAAAATCGTGCTGGCCCGCGAAATCGAGCGCAACCCGGACCTCCTGCTGATCGGCCAGCCCACCCGCGGCGTGGACATCGGGGCCATCGAGTTCATCCACCAGCAAATCGTGGCTCTGCGCGATCAGGGCAAGGCGATCCTGCTGGTGTCGGTCGAACTGGAAGAAATCCTCGCGCTGAGTGACCGCATTGCAGTGATGTTCGACGGTCGGATCATGGGCGAACGCCTGCCGGATCAGACCGACGAGAAAGAGTTGGGACTACTGATGGCCGGTATCACGGACACGGACGCGCCCCATAGCGTGGCAGAGGTCGAGGCGAACTTGGCGCAAGTCGGCGGCAACGCGCACAAGGAGATGTGAGACCCATGTTTTACCTTTCGTTAATTGAAATTTCGGTAGTGTGAGCGTATATTTGATGCAGGTACGGGAGACCAACGATCATGACGACGGAAGAGCGAGAATTGCAGAATTGGCGTATCGACGCGGAAATCGCGAAATTGCTCAGCGAATCTTCGAAATTGAACGCAGAAACAGCAAAGCTGACGACAGAAAACCGTTGGTATCTTTTGGTCATCGGTTCCGCGTCTACACTCGCCATTGTGGCAGTCGCAAAACTCTTCCTTTAGGCTTTAGCAGACAGGGATCGCGCCAATGGACGTGATGCCCAAATGGGCCGAGGTTATCCTCGTGCCGCTCATCTCTCTGCTTCTGGCCGCCATCATCTCGGCCCTCGTCATTCTCGCCATCGGCGAAGACCCTGTCGCAGCCGTCAAGCTGATGGTCACTGGGGCTTTGGGGTCTACCTACGGCTGGGGTTACACGCTCTACTACGCCACCAATTTCATGTTCACGGGGCTGGCCGTCGCCATCGCCTTTCACGCGCGCCTGTTCAACATCGGCGGCGAAGGACAGGCGATGCTGGGCGGCCTTGGCGTGGCGCTGGCCTGTCTTTACGTCCCCTGGCCCCATTGGACGCTGGCGCTGCTGGGTGCGATCGTCATGGGTGGCTTGCTGGGCGCGATCTGGGCCGCGATCCCCGCGTGGCTTCAGGCCAAGCGCGGCAGTCATATCGTGATCACCACGATCATGTTCAACTTCATCGCCGCTGCCCTGCTGAATTACGTGCTCGTCAATCTGCTCCGGCCTGCGGGACAGATGGATCCGGCAACACCACGCTTTCCCGACGCCACCAATCTGCCGACGCTGCACGATCTGCTTGCCCCAATCGGTATCGAGTTTTCCAGGGCAGCCCCCGCCAATGTGTCACTGCTGGTCGCCATCGCTGCCTGTTTCGGCCTGTGGGTGCTGATCTGGCGCACGCGACTGGGGTACGAGATCCGCGCCTACGGCCATTCTGAATCGGCAGCCAAATATGCGGGCATCTCGCCGGTGAAGATCATCATGATCGCCATGATCATCTCGGGCGCGCTCGCGGGCATGATGGCCACCAACAACGTGATGGGAGAAGCGGAGCGGCTGGTGCTCAACTCCACCGAAGGTGCGGGCTTCATCGGTATCGCCGTCGCGCTGATGGGCCGGTCGCATCCGCTTGGCGTGTTCATCGCGGCGATCCTGTTCGGTTTTCTTTATCAGGGCGGCGCGGAGCTGGCGCTTTGGACGTCGATCCCGCGCGAACTGATCGTCGTCATACAGGCGCTGGTGATCCTGTTCACCGGCGCACTCGATAACATGGTCCGGATGCCGCTCGAAAAACTGTTCCTCGCCGCCCGCCGCGCCCGTGCGCCAAAGCCCGAGCGTAAACCGGTGGAGCCTGCAGAGTAATGGATTATCTCACGCTCATACAATTGCTCGATTCAACCGTGCGGCTTGCCACGCCGTTGTTGCTGGCCTGCCTTGCCGGGTTGTTCAGTGAACGCGCGGGCATCTTCGACATCGGGCTCGAGGGCAAGATGCTGGCCGCCGCCTTCTTCTCGGCGGCGATTGCCGCTCTGAGTGGCAATGTCTGGCTGGGCTTGCTCGCTGGCATCGGCGCGTCGCTGGCGCTCTCGGCGCTGCACGGTGTCGCCTCGATCACCTTTCGGGGCAATCAGCTGATCTCGGGCGTGGCAATCAACTTTCTGGCGGCTGGCATCACCGTGCTGATCGCGCAGGATTGGTTCAGCCAAGGGGGCCGCACGCCGTCGCTCATGGGCGGTGCGCGGTTCGAGGGGATCACCCTGCCCTTCGCCGATGCGCTTGTCCGACGTGCCCTATCTCGGACCTTTCTACGAAGAACTGATCTCGGGTCACTCGATCCTCGTCTACATGGCTTTCGCCGCCGTGCCGCTGACGTGGTGGGTGCTTTACCGCACCCGCTTTGGCCTGCGCCTGCGCGCCGTCGGGGAAAACCCCGCCTCGGTCGATACGGCGGGCATTTCGGTGGTCGGCCTGCGCTTTGCCGCCGTCGGCATCTGCGGCGTGCTGTGCGGGATTGCCGGGGCGTACCTGAGCACGGCGCTGCAGGCGGGGTTCGTCAAGGACATGTCCGCCGGGCGCGGGTTCATTGCACTGGCGGCGCTGATCTTTGCCAAGTGGCGACCGTGGTACGCGCTTTGGGCGACTTTGCTGTTCGGTCTGTTCGGCGCATTGGAGACCCGGCCCGACGTGATCGAGGCGGTGATCGGCATCAAGGTGCAGGGACAATTGCTGGGTGCGCTGCCCTATGTGATGACAGTCGTCATCCTTGCGGGTTTCGTGGGCAAGGCGATTCCGCCCCGCGCGGGTGGCGAGCCCTATGTGAAAGAACGATGATAAGACCAGTTTGACAGACAACATCGGTCCTCTTTGCCGCAGAGCAGCGCGGACCGTTGATTTGAAATAGCCGCCACGCTAAGGGAACCTATGCAGGTCTACCTTCCTATCGCCGAAGTATCGGTCAATGCCTTCCTCTTGCTGGGGCTGGGCGGGATGGTTGGTGTGCTGTCGGGCATGTTCGGCGTCGGCGGCGGGTTCCTGATGACGCCGCTGCTGTTTTTCATCGGCATCCCGCCCGCCGTGGCCGTGGCGACCGAAGCGAACCAGATCGTCGCCTCCTCCTTCTCCGGTGTTTTGGCGCATTTCAAGCGAAAGACGGTGGATCTGAGGATGGGCACCGTCCTGCTGATCGGGGGTCTGATCGGCGCTGCACTTGGTGTGATGGTCTTCAACTACCTCAAATCCGTCGGCCAGGTCGATCTGCTGGTCAAGCTGTGTTACGTCGTCTTTCTTGGGGTGATCGGCGGGCTGATGTTCATCGAATCATTGAATGCCATTCGCAATACCAAGAAGGGCAAGGCCGCGCCCCGCAAGAAGCACAACTGGATCCACGGATTGCCGTTCAAGATGCGGTTCCGCGTCTCCGGGCTCTATATCTCCGTCATTCCGCCGCTGACCGTCGGCGTTGTCGTGGGCATTCTCGCGGCGATCATGGGTGTCGGTGGCGGCTTTATCATGGTGCCCGCGATGATCTATCTGCTGGGGATGCCCACCAAGGTCGTTGTCGGCACGTCCCTTTTCCAGATCATCTTCGTGACCGCCTTTACCACGATGCTGCACGCGACGACGAACTATACCGTCGATGTGGTTCTGGCGGTCCTGCTGCTGGTCGGCGGTGTCATCGGCGCACAGATCGGCACGCGCATCGGCGTCAAGATGAAGGCGGAACAATTGCGCATCTTGCTGGCCATGATGGTGCTGGCGGTCTGCGGCAAACTGGCTTTCGACCTTCTGGTTCAACCGGCAGAGCTTTACTCTCTCGGTGCGGCGGGCGGGCACTGATGCGCGGCCTGGTGATCGCCCTTTGCCTGCTGTTCGCCCTGCCTGCGCTTGCCGAAGAAATCGTTCTGGGGCTGAGCAAGGATCAGGTTTCGATCAACACGAGCTTCGATGGATCGGAAATCCTTGTCTTTGGCGCGGTCAAGCGCGAGACGCCCATCCCGGACAGCCCGCGCCTGCAGGTGATCGTCACCGTGTCCGGCCCCTCAGAGCCGGTGATCGTCCGGCGCAAGGAAAAGCGCTTTGGCATCTGGGTCAACACCGACGCGGTCGAGGTGGACCGCGCGCCCAGCTTCTATGCGGTATCAAGCAGTACGCTGCTGGGTCTGTCCATCTCGGAGACCGAAGACCAGCGCCACCGCGTGTCGATCCCCCGTGCGATCCGGTCGGTTGGCGCACCGATGAACATCACCGACAGCGAAAGCTTTACCGACGCGCTGATCCGCATCAAATCGCGCTCGAACCAGTATCAGCTGAACGAAGGCACCGTGAATGTCGACGAACAGACGTTGTTCCGCACCGCGATCGAATTGCCTGCTGCGCTGACAGAAGGCGACTACGCCACGCGTATTTTCCTGACCCGCGGTGGCCGGGTCGTCTCGCAATACGAGACAAGCATCTATGTCCGCAAGGTCGGCATGGAGCGCTGGCTGTTCACCCTCTCGCGGGAGAATGCGTTCATCTACGGGCTGATGTCGCTGGCGATTGCCATCGCTGCGGGCTGGGGCGCATCGGCTGTGTTTTCAGCTTTCCGGCGGTAGGTTCCGTTTGGAATTTTCGCCATCCTGCCGGATGGCCGCTTTAGGTCTCTCTACGACTGATGCTGAATGGACGGCACCTCAATTTCGGAAACCATCGACAATTGGCCGTTTTGAGACGGCGTTCCTGTCCGGTGCCCTGAAGGTGTTTTGCGCGTCGCGTCGCAGAACAGGAATCTTGGCGCGGTTTGGAGGTCTTCAATCCGGCGTGGAAACGCCCCTGCGTTGCTTTGCACGCTTGCGCAGGCCGCGAAGCCCCGGCAATACGACAAGGATAACGGCAAGGATCAGAAGGCCCATTGTCATCGGCCGTTCCCAGATGAAGCTGATGCCGTCGTAGAGTTGCATGGAGCGTGCAAAGTTGTCCTCCAGCATACCGCCCAGGATAAATCCGATCAAAAGCGGTGGAAGCGGGAAGTCGGCAAATTTCAGGATGGTTGCAAGAACACCGAACCCCACCAGCAACAAAAGTTCGGTGGCGTTGTTCTGCCCGATATAGGCCCCCATCAGCGTGAAGAACAAGATAAACGGAATAAGGAAGTTGCGCGGCACCGAAAGGATCTTGGCGATGTAGGGGATCAACGGGAGATTCAGCAGAAGCAATACAATGTTGCCCAGATACATCGAGATGATGACGGACCAGAAAATCTCCGGCGTATCGACCATCAGGCGCGGTCCGGGCGTGATGTTCAAGGCCAATAGCGCACCAAGCAGGATGGCGGTCGTCCCCGACCCCGGAATACCAAGCGTCAGCAAAGGCACGAATGATCCCGTAGCCGCAGCATTGTTTGCGCTTTCGGGTGCGGCCAGCCCTTTGATCGAGCCCTTGCCGAACATCTTCTGATCCTCGGCAGAGGCGATGTTTCGTTCGACCGCGTAGCCCAGAAACGACGCAATCGTGGCCCCTGCGCCCGGCAGGACACCGATGAAGAACCCCTGGATCGACTGACGTCCGATGACGGGCGCGATCTGGCGCGCTTCGGATCGGGAGATGCGCAGGTTGGTGATCTTTCCGCTGTCACCCGACCGTTTCGATCGTTCAGGGTCAAGCACCAGATAAAGCGCTTCCGGCAATGCGAACATGGCCATGGCCAGCGTGATAAAGCCGATCCCGGATTGCAGTTCCATGATGCCGCCGGTGAAACGCGGTGCGTTGAACAGCGCCGATGTCCCGACGGTCGCCAGCATCAACCCCGCCACAGTCATCAGCATTGCCTTGGCGACGTTCCCGGTCCCTGCGAATGCCGCAATCGCTGAAAGACCGACGACCATAAGCGCGAAGTATTCAGCAGAATGAAAGAGCAGCGCCACCGACGCGAGCATCGGCGCAAAAACCATGAGCAGGACCGCCCCGATCGTACCACCCGCAAAGCTGGCGATGGCCGCGATGGTCAACGCCTTTCCGGCCATGCCCTGACGCGCCATCGGATATCCGTCGAAACTGGACGCAACTGTGGAAGCGACCCCCGGCGCATTGATCAGGATCGACGATGTGGACCCGCCGAAGATGGCACCGTAATAGACGCCTGCCAGCAGGATCAGCGCCGCGGCCGGATCCCCGATCGTGATTGCAATGGGGATCATGATGGCGATGATCGACATCGGACCAAGCCCCGGCAACATCCCGATGAACGTGCCGATCAGGCAACCGCCGATGACCATGGCGATATTCGTGAACGAAAAGGCGGTCGACAGACCGATAAGAAGACCTTCAAGCATGGATCAGTATCCCATCAGGGCGGGCAGAGGACGAAGGAAGATACCAAGCACTTCCTGCACCAGATACCAGATGCCGACGCTTGCGATGCCGGATGCGAGAACCATCGCGACCCAGCGCCGCTCTCCCAGAGCAAGGCTGCCCAGCATCAGAAACAGGAATGTCGAGGCAAGAAATCCAAGCGGCACCAACAAGAAGGCATAGGCCACCATAAGTGCAAGCAGGCCGATTGCCTGCCCGTAGTTGTAGTCGGAGATCCGTGACAGATCTATGTCGGGATCATCTTTGGGCTTGTGGGGCGAGATCAGGACAAGGATCGAGAAAAACGCCCCGCCGATGGCAAGTATCTTGGGAAAGGAGGATGGCCAGACCGGGTTGCGCGCCATGAAAGGCGGGATCGTCGGGTCCATGATGAACCAGGCCGCATATCCATAAAGGAAGCATACCAACAACATGAAAAGAGCGATTGAGCGATCAAGTGTCATGACGGGATGTCCTTATCGGCTGTGACAGGGCAACGCTCAACCGCCCCCGGCAGGGGCGGTTGAGCGCAGGGGAGGGTCACTGAATGAAGCCCATCCCGGTCATCAGTTCCTGCATCTCGGCTTCCTGATTGGTCAGATAGGCCGTGAAATCGTCGCCGCGATTGAAGATGTCGATCCAGCCGTTTCGGTCACGCACGGCAGCCCAGGCTTCTGTCGTCATCATCTCCTGAAGCAGATCGGCATAGGCCGTGCGCTGTTCTTCGGGCAGACCGGGTGCGGCGAAGAAGCCGCGCCAGTTGACGAACTCGATATCGACACCGAGTTCCTTGAAGGTCGGCACGTCGGGCACTGCGTCCACGCGCTCTGGCGCAGTCACGGCAAGGATGCGCACTTCGCCCGCTTCCGCCAGGGCAATCGCTTCGGACAAGCCGGTGGAAAGTGCGGCGATTTCGCCAGACAGAAGCCCGGCCATCGCGGTTCCACCAGCGTCATAGGCCACATAGCGCATATCAAGAGGGTCGCTGCCTGCTTCCTGCATGATGGATGCGGGAACAAGGTGATCCATGCTGCCCGGTGACGAGCCGCCGCCGATGGCAACACTGCGCGGATCGCTCTGGTATGCGGTGTAAAGCTGATCCCATGTTTCGAAATCACTGTCCTTTCCGACAACAACGGCCGCGTAATCACCGATGATACCTGCAACCGGCGTCACATCGCGAAAGCCCATGTCGACCGTCTTGTTCAGGGCGCGCACGATGATCGGTGTCGAGTGAACCATCAGCGTTCCGGCATTGCTCGCCGCGTTCTCGACGATGTAGTTCAGCGCCTTGCCTCCGCCGCCGCCGGACATGTTCTCGAATGTCACGGTCTCAACCAGACCGGAGTTTTTCAGCGCCTCCCCGACACCGCGTGCGGTGCCGTCCCAGCCGCCTCCTGCCCCGCCGGGTATCAGAAAGTGAACCTGCTCCATCACTTGCTCGCGCTCCTGCGCAAAGGCAGTCCCTACGCCAAACGAAAGGATGGCCGCGGCTGCGACCGTCGTAATTCTTGCGAATTTCATATTTCTCTCTCCCTAATTTAGGTCGATCATCGCCTTATGATGCGTGTTTCGCAACAAGAAACGCAGCTTTCTCGTCGCGTCCCTGACAGAGATGTTTTTGCAGTCCAAAGGTGACCGTCGGTTGACCGATCCCGAAAGCATTCATGGACACCGGCAAAAAAGGCGCGCGCTTCTTTCGCGGATCGCACAGGCGTCGCGCTCTACCCGCGCCCGATATAGGGCATCTTCGTCGCCATCACGGTCATGAACTGCACGTTTGCCTCTGGTGGCAATTTCGCCATATGCAGCACCGCATTGACGGCGTGTTCGACCCCCATCGTCTCCACCTCCGGACTGATCTTTTTCAGTCCTGCCACCATGTCTGTTTCGGCGTTGCCGATGTCGATCTGACCGCAGGCGATGTCGAAGGGCCGACCGTCCAGCGACAGGGATTTGGTCAGCCCCGTGATCGCGTGTTTGGTCGTCGTATAGCAGACCGATCCGGGGCGCGGTGTGTGGGCCGAGATGGAGCCGTTGTTGATGATACGCCCACCGCCCGTCCTGCGCATCGAGGCAAAGGCCAGACGCGCGGCGATGAACATGCCGTGCAGGTTGACCATCAGCACCTGTTCCCAGTCCTCCACCGCGATTTCGTCGATGGGGGCGCTTGGGCCGAACATGCCTGCGTTGTTGAAGAGCACGTCAAGCGGGCCGAAGCTGTCGAAGGCCGCCTGCATGGTACCGGCGTCCGTCACATCGGCGGGCAATGCGACGGCGTTCTCATGATCCGCCGCGATGTCGTCCAGCAGCGCAGCCCGCCGCGCAATCAATCCCACGCGCCAGCCCTGCGCCAGAAATGCCTCTGCGGTGGCGCGGCCGATGCCTGAACTTGCGCCGGTGATGATGATCGACTTCATGAAAAATCCTCCTCTTTCGGGGCGTCGAGCGTCAGCGGTGCCACAGGCGCCGCCCGCAGGTCATCGACGACCAGCGGCCCGCTCGGTTTCGACAGACGGTTCCGGACGACCCAGATCAGCCGCTCCTGCGCGCGGGTGATGGCGACATAGGCCAGACGCTTCCACAACGGCTGACCGGCCTCTGTTCGGCCCATACGGGCCGCAGCGTAGAGATCGGGAGCAAAGACCTGGACCGTTTCCCACTGGCTCCCCTGCGCCTTGTGGATCGTGACGGCAGCCCCGTGCAGGAACGTGGCCCCCATGCGGGCGGCGAAGGGAATGAAGGGTTCTTCCTCATCCGGCTTCTCGATCTTGACGATGGAAGCAGCGCTGACCTGCGGGTCTTCCGCACCCATGACGTGCAGGCGGCTGAACCCCGGCTTGCGCCCGTCGCCCAGAAAGATCACCTGCGCGCCCTTGATCAGCCCGCGTGCTTCAAGGTCCAGCCGCTTCTTGCGGTGTTTCAGCGGCAACTCGATCCCGTCGCAGATCAGCGGCTCGCCCTCCAGCAGCGCATCCTCCGGCGCGCCGTGGACGGAGCGGAAGGCGTTGATCAGCCGGATGCGCGTGGCGTTGCGCCAGACCAGCACCGGGGAACGCGCCATCAGATCGACCTCGACCCGCTGGCCCCAGACGACGCGGTCGTCCGTCCTGGCCGCTTCCTCGATCATCCGTTCGAACTGTTCGAACCCCAGGTCAGGATCGGCCAGCGCATGGGCAAGATCGAGGATCGGATTGCCCGCGTCCTGCCGGAAAATGCGGTTCAGGTTCAGCACGCGCTTTTCGGGCAATTTCTCGAATACCATCGTGCCCGATTGATTGACGGGCGCCAGCTGTGCCGGATCGCCGAACAGCAGCAAAGTCGGGAAAATCTCTTTCAGGTCTTCGAACTGCTTGTCGTCCAGCATCGAGGATTCATCGACAAAACCGATATCCAGCGGCTCTTCGCGGCGCTTCCAGCCGGTGATGAAGTCGGATCCGCGCAGACCCGCTGCAGCCAGCGCGCCGGGGACGGATTTGTTGTTCGCATAGAAGGCCGCCGCACGGTCAAGGGCGATCTCGGTCAGCCCTTCGACGTCCACCGGACGTTCCCCGTTGCCGGCCAGCCATTCCGCGATGCGCTCGTATTCAGGGTCGTAAACCGGCGTGTAAAGGATACGGTGTATCGTTGTCGCGGGCACGCCGCGCAGCCGCAGAACGCTTGCCGCCTTGTTGGTGGGGGCGAGGATGGCCAGAGTGCGTTTGTCGCCCTTCTTGCGGCTCTCGTAATCCCCCGACACGATGCTGACCCCCGCCGCCTCGAGCGCCTTGTAGAGTTCGGCCAGCAGCAGGGTCTTGCCTGATCCGGCCTTGCCCGTCACTGCCATCACCTGATCCGCCCCGCCGGGGGGCGGCATCAGCAGGTTATCGGCCAGATCAATGCCCGCGCTGCGCAGCATCTCGGCCACACCGTCAAAGGCGGCGGCCTGATCGTCCGAATAGGTAAGCGCGGTTGTCATTGGCCCTGTTTACGCAAGGCACCTTGCCGCGACCAGCGCGATTGCTGTCTCTCAGGCGGTTTTTGCCCAGGGTTGGTGATGGACCCCGCCCATCGCCTGATCGAACCAGAAGCGCGACTGCTCGGGCGTGACACCGGCCCGCGCGGCGACCTGCGCCTGTGCGGCGTCGGTGAAATCCCACAGGCCGACGGAAATCCGGTCACGTCCGCTGCCCTGACTGCCCAGGATTTCCGGCGACGCGCCGATCATCCGGTAGATGCGCACCATCCTGGCATCGAAGACACCGACGAAGTGCTTGACGCCAAAACCCTGCATGATCTCTCCGCCGCCCAGCATCAGCCCTGCGGCCACATGGGCACCGGCCCCGCGACGCAGGCAGAAGCGGGTGCATTCCCAGATCAGCGGGCTGCTGATTGGCCCGGTCAGCAGGTCGGCGAAGTGGTCGTTGACCATCACCCGGCCCGTTGTGGGAAGAAACCGCATGGAACCGCCGTGGCTGCCGTCGGGCTCCTCCCAGATGACGTAGAGCGGGTTCATCGCATCGTATGCGTCGCGTTCCTCCCCGGCGGCATCGACGCTCACTTCCCAGCCCAGCCGTTCCTTGAACTGCTCTGCACGGTCAAGGAACATGGCCCGCGCAAGGGTGGGGTGCTGGTGCAGTTGATCGGCGTAAAGGTAACGCAGCATGGGGCTCTCCGGTCTGTTTGAGGTATGACCAAAGAGTTACCGCGCCGTCCCTTAACGTCTGAGAAAGCGAGCGTTCGGACAGCAGCCAATGCGCGCAACATGCAAAGGACCGCTCAGACCACGATCAGCCCGCGGCTGAGCGCCCGCGCAACGGCGTGGGTGGTGTTGAGAGCGCCCAGTTTGAAGCGGGCGCTTTCGATGTAGACCCGTAAGGTATGTTCCGAGATCGACAGCGTATTGGCGACCTGCGCGCGATTGTAGCCGATGGCGAGCAGTGTCATTGCATCGACTTCACGCGGGCTGAGCGCCTGGGCGGCTTCGGGTCTGCGTTCGGGTTCGAATTGCAGCGCTTTGTCGTTCAGATAATAGGCGATGAGGATCAATTCCCGGCGGTGTTTTTCCGTGAAGGCTGCCCACTCCTCATCTTCGCAGGTGTGGTTGACCGTAAAGAGAGCGAATTGGCCGTTGGGGCCGCGCACCGGGACGGAATAGCCCTGATTGCCGATCCCGTACTCGATGGCTTCGATCTGAAACGCGCGGGCGGCCTTGGATGACCAGTCCAGCTGTTTCCAGTCCACAGGATGAAACCGCTGATAACAGCCGATCACGACAGGGTCGATCCGCAGATAGTTCTGCGCCAGATAGCGGTCCTGCCAAGCCTTGGAATAGGTGCCGCACCCATATTGATCGCCAGCGGAATCGACCCAGTGATACACGATATGGTCGACGTCGAAATAGCCGCGCAATGTCTCGCTTGCCTGTTGGAGACCCTCAAGCGTATCAGCTTGCTCCAAGCTCTCCAGAATGCACTCCAGTTGTTTTGTCTTGCCCATGCGCCTGCGCTTGTAGCCTCTCTTCAAGGGAAGCGATCTCGGCCATTGCGACAAGGGCGGTATCATCAAGTTGCTCGGCAAGCGCGGGCAGTTCAATTGATAGCGCAAATGTCTTCAGGTCGGCCAGAACGTCCAAAATCCAGTCACTTCGCATAACAAGAGTCGCCTTCAAATGGTTAACAGAGCATTAACACAACCATAACATGCAGGGCGTTCTTTAAGAAATTCGCTGGTTTCCACTCCCCAATATTAGCGAGAGCGAAGTTTCCAAGTGTTTGATCTGTTTGGATCGCACCGGACGACAAAGGAAAGCCCGCGAAACACGGGTGTGATTCGCGGGCAGAGTTTCCGAAATGGAAACAATCGTCTGTTACTTGCGGGCGTCCAGCGCGTCTTCGAGTGTCCGCAGACCGGTTGTGGGCGATTGGACCAGCACCGACATGTTGCCGGGCTTGTGCTCGTTGCGCATCATCTTCATGTGCGCTTCGGGCAGATCGTTCCAGGCAAAGACTTCGGACATGCAAGGATCCAGACGCCTCTCAAGCATCAGCTTGTTGGCGGCGGAGGCCTGCTTGAGATGGGCAAAGTGGCTGCCTTGCAGACGCTTCTGATGCATCCACATGTAGCGCACGTCGAAGGTCAGGTTGAAACCGGATGTGCCGGCGCAGATCACGACCATGCCGCCTTTCTTGACCACGAATGTGGAAACCGGGAACGTCGCCTCGCCGGGGTGTTCGAAAACCATGTCGACGTTCACGCCCTTGCCGGTGATGTCCCAGATCGCCTTGCCGAATTTACGCGCTTCGGCGAACCAGGCGGCATATTCAGGCGTGTTCACCTTTGGCAACTGGCCCCAGCAATTGAAATCCTTGCGATTGAGGACGCCCTTGGCGCCCAGGTCCATCACGAACTCGCGCTTGCTCTCGTCCGAGATCACGCCGATGGCGTTTGCACCCGCCGTGTTGATCAGCTGGATCGCGTAGGACCCCAGACCGCCGGACGCCCCCCAGACCAGCACATTCTGGCCGGGCTTGAGATCGTGTGGTTCGTGCCCGAACAGCATCCGGTAGGCCGTGGCCAGCGTCAGCGTATAGCAGGCGGCCTCTTCCCATGTCAGGTGCTTGGGACGCGGCATCAGTTGCTGCGACTGGACGCGGGTAAACTGGCTGAACGATCCGTCCGGCGTCTCGTAGCCCCAGATCCGCTGTGTCGGGGAATACATCGGGTCGCCGCCGTTGCATTCTTCGTCGTCGCCGTCGTCCTGGTTGCAGTGGATCACGACTTCGTCGCCGACTTTCCACCGTTTGACCTTGTCCCCCACGGCCCAGATGATGCCGGACGCGTCGGAACCTGCGACGTGATAGGGCTGCTTGTGACCATCGAACGGGCTGATCGGCTGGCCGAGTGCGGCCCAGACGCCATTGTAGTTCACGCCCGCCGCCATCACGAGAACAAGCACATCCTGGCTGTCCAGCTCCGGCACATCGACGACCTCTTCCACCATCGCGGTGTTCGGATTGCCGTGACGCTCGCGCCGGATGGCCCATGCATACATCTGTTTCGGCACATAGCCCATTGGAGGCATTTCGCCCAGCTCATAGAGATCCTTTTCGGGCGCATCATATTGCGCGATGGTCGTGTCGAGTGCCATGGGGCCTCCTGAATGGTTCGAGTCTCAATTGCCGCGACGCAGAATCGCGCAGGTGTATCAGTGGAATATGGCCGGATACGCAATAATGCAACACAAGAAGCGGCTATTTTGTAATTTTATGACCCAGCGGGTGCAGAAATTTCTTGTGCAGGCGCAGCATCCTCGCCCAGGAAATGTGCGATGGAATTTGCGTAGAACTGCAGCACCGGGCGCTGGTCGACGGGCACGGTCCACTGTCCGTCATTCTTGACGATCAGTCCCCTGCCCTCAAGACCTTCGACCGCGCGGGCGACCTCTGCCGCGCTGTCCGCCTCTGCCACGACGCGGTTCGCTTGCGGGACGGCCGCAAAAACCTGCGCAACTGCCTGCAGCAATTCTTCCGGTGTCCGGTCACCGGCAAGCATGACATGGGAGATCACCGGCACCACGGGCACTGGCATCGCGTTGGCGATCCGGCTCATGAGATCGGCAGACAGCGTCTCGATCTCGGCGCTCTTGCCCGCGGCGCGCAGCGACAGGGGTGCGCCAAAGGCGACCGCTGCGGTGCCAAAGCGCGTGTCCTTCAACCTGAGCCGCTGCCAGAGCTTGCGCAGAATGAAGCCGACCACCACCGTGATCCGGGCACCGAACCGCCGGTCGCCCCGCGCGTCGGCCGCGATCAGCACGCGGTCCTCCAGCACACGGTCATAGTTGATGGCGACAGGCACGAACACCACGTCGCGTTCAGCCTCGGGGTCGAATCCTTCCACCAGATAGGACATCAGACCCATCTTGGGCGGCTGCAGCTTGCCCGTCAGGCTCAGCCCCCCTTCGGGATAGAACGCCTGATTGACCCCGCCCGCCGTCGCCATCTGCACGTACCGCGCCAATACCTTGCGATAGAGGTTCCCACGCGAACGGCGGCGGATGAAGTAGGCACCAAGGGATTTGATCAACCAACTGAGCGGCCAGACCCGAGCCCATTCCCCCACCGCGTAGGACAAGGACGTGTCGCGGGCCGCAAGATAGGTGACCAGAACATAGTCCATGTTGCTGCGGTGGTTCATCACGAAGACCACGGTCGCGTCCTTCGGGATGGCGTTGAACACCGCGTCGTTGCCTTTGGCGGTTTCGATTCTGTAGACCGATTTCGCCAACAGCCGCGCGACGCGAATGCCGAAACTGAAATACGCAAAGGCGGAAAAACTTGGTACGATCTCGCGGGCATAATCGCGGGCTTTTTCAAAGCCGACGTTTTCGGGCACCCCGTGGCTGCGGGCGTAGTTGACGATTTCCCGGGTCACTTCGGGGTCATAGATCAGCCGTTGGATCATGTCATAGCGCCGCGCGAGCTTGAACGGTTCGATCGGGCGCTTGAGGCGCGTGTTCAGGCGTTTGACCGCCTTTTCAAGTCTGCGGCGAAAGAACCAGCGGACTGACGGCAGCAAAAGGTGGCTGAGCGCCGTGACCGCCGCAAAAAGCATGATCAGGACAAAAAGCCAAAGCGGAAGCTGCACGGTCTGCGTCATGGGCGACACCCTTGCAGCCTTGGCCTGTTTTCCACAACAACTGTTATCCAGATTTTGCGAAAGGGTGGCATGTGGTTCACGGCTGCACCATTGGCATGATCAGGGGGCCACGCAGATCAAAACCGGTCCTGCTCCTTGCAAAAGTCGTCTTGGTGCGGCTGGAGATAAAACGCCGGTGCGATCTGAACAATGCGAAAGGGTTTGGCATCTGTGTCCGGCAAACCTGTATGATCCTTCCGGCGTGGACACGCCGGATCAAAAGGACTGATGCATCAAACATGGAATCAAATCGACCCATCCCGAACCCTGTCTTCGACCGCACCGGCACCAGCCGAAGCCTGCGCTTGCATGAGGTCCCCTCCCGTCGCACAATGCCGCAACGCAGCGAATTGACATTGGCATAAAATGTCTCATATGTAGCGCGTAGCGCAAGAATATTACCAATCCGCGCCAGGCCAACCAGATAGAGGAGCGCCCGATGTCCGAGCAAACCAAAGACCGTCCCTGGCTGATCCGCACATATGCGGGCCATTCCACTGCCGAGGCGTCCAATGCGCTCTATCGCTCCAATCTGGCAAAGGGCCAGACAGGCCTTTCCGTGGCTTTCGATCTGCCGACGCAGACCGGCTATGACAGCGATCACATCCTCAGCCGGGGTGAAGTGGGCAAGGTGGGTGTGCCGGTCAGCCATCTGGGCGACATGCGGATGCTGTTCAGGGACATTCCGCTGGATCAGATGAACACCTCGATGACGATCAACGCGACGGCCCCGTGGTTGTTGTCGCTCTATATCGCCGTGGCCGAAGAACAGGGTGCCGACATCTCGCAACTGAGCGGGACGGTGCAGAACGACCTGATCAAGGAATACCTGTCGCGCGGCACCTATATCTGCCCCCCTGCACCGTCGCTCAAGATGATCGCGGATGTGGCCGAATATTGCTACACGCATGTGCCGAAATGGAACCCGATGAACGTCTGTTCCTATCACCTGCAAGAAGCCGGCGCGACGCCGGAGCAGGAATTGGCCTTTGCGCTGGCGACGGCCACGGCGGTCCTCGATCAATTGCGCCCGCGCGTCGATCCCGCCGATTTCCCGGCGCTGGTGGGCCGCATTTCATTTTTCGTGAATGCGGGCATCCGGTTCGTCACCGAAATGTGCAAGATGCGGGCCTTCGTGGACCTCTGGGATGAAATCTGTGCGGAACGCTACGGGGTCGAAGACCCGAAATACCGCCGTTTCCGGTACGGGGTGCAGGTCAATTCGCTGGGCCTGACCGAACAGCAACCCGAAAACAACGTCTACCGTATTCTGATTGAAATGCTGGCCGTGACCCTGTCGAAAAAGGCCCGCGCCCGCGCCGTGCAATTGCCTGCCTGGAACGAGGCGCTTGGCCTGCCGCGCCCCTGGGATCAGCAATGGTCCATGCGGATGCAGCAAATTCTGGCCTATGAAACAGACCTGCTGGAATTCGACGACCTGTTCGAAGGCAATCCGGCCGTCGACAAGAAGGTCGAAGAATTGAAAGAGGGCGCGCGCGCAGAATTGGCTCTTCTTGATGGCATGGGCGGCGCGATCGACGCGATTGATTACATGAAAAGCCGCCTGGTCGAAAGCAATTCGGACAGGTTGGGCCGGATCGAAGCCGGTGAAACAGTTGTTGTGGGCGTGAACAAATGGCAACAGGGCGAACCATCGCCTCTGATGACGGGCGACGGCGGCATCATGGTGGTGGACCCGGCGGTTGAGGCGGACCAGATCGACCGCCTGAACGCATGGCGGGCAGAACGCGACGAGGCAGCGGTCAAGGCCGCCCTGGCCGATCTGCGCAGCGCCGCCGCCGAAGGCCGCAATGTGATGCCAGCTTCTGTCG
The DNA here is from genome assembly GCA_963799505.1 of uncultured Alphaproteobacteria bacterium. Taxonomy (GTDB): domain Bacteria; phylum Pseudomonadota; class Alphaproteobacteria; order Rhodobacterales; family Rhodobacteraceae; genus Sulfitobacter. The sequence continues at coordinate 96,426 of CAWCXM010000014.1, read as the reverse complement.
CGGCGGCCAAGGCAGGCGTGACAACCGGTGAATGGGCCGCGCAGATGCGTGCCGTCCACGGAGAATACCGCGGGCCAACCGGTGTGGCCAAAGGGCAGTCCAACAAGACCGAAGGGCTGGACGATCTGCGCGAAGCGGTCAATTCGGTCAGTGACCGTTTGGGTCGGCGGCTGAAGTTCCTGGTCGGCAAGCCCGGTCTTGATGGACATTCGAATGGCGCGGAACAAATTGCGGTGCGCGCACGCGACTGCGGCATGGACATCGCCTATGAAGGTATCCGGCTCACCCCGTCAGAGATCGTGGAAGCCGCCCGGGCAGACGAGGCGCATGTCGTCGGCCTGTCTATCCTGTCCGGCTCACACATCCCGCTGGTCGAGGATCTGATGCGGCAAATGCGCGAAGCGGGGCTGGGTCATATTCCTGTCGTCGTGGGCGGCATCATTCCCGAAGAAGACGCGGCGCGGTTGCGCGCGATGGGTGTGGCGCGCGTATATACGCCAAAGGACTTCGAATTGAATACGATCATGCAAGATATCGTGACATTGGCAGATCCCGCAGCGGTTGCAGCGCAATAGCAGCCTAAGTTGATACAAAGTAAGGCTTTCCCGTGCTTTTGAGTTGGGTAATCTCTCCGCATTAAATTGCAGAAAAAGGGGGTTAATCCTATGCAAATCGATCTGAGCACACTGTCGCGAAAAGAACTCGAGAAACATCTTATGGATGTAAAGAGAGCGTTGGCCAATGCCGAAGCGCGGGACCGCAGAGAGGCAAAGAAAGCCGCTGAAAAAGCCGCTGGCGAATTCGGGTTTTCGCTTGAAGAGCTTTCGGAGAATGAAGCGAAAGCGACTAGAACCAAGAAAACAAAGACTAAAAAGCCGAAAACCGCATCTGCGCCAAAATATGCCAACCCGGCAGATCCTTCGCAGACCTGGACTGGCAAAGGCCGCCAACCCAACTGGTTTCGCGAACAGATGGCCAAAGGCGTCGCGCCCGAAACACTTGAAATCTAACCGGACACCCGCGAAAATTGTGCCCCGTTCTCAACGGCGGCACAATTCGCCCTCCTCCTCCCGCAAAACTGATTCGGATATTTTCGATATGTTTTACATCGCGTTAGGCGAACTATGCCCTTCACTTACGCGCAATTCGGGATCACACTGGGTATGATTTTGCTGCTCTTGGTTGAGTGGTGTGACTTCAAGAATGCAAAGGGTAAGCCAAATGACCGTTCATATCGGTGCCGCTGCCGGAGATATCGCAGAAACCGTTCTGATGCCCGGCGATCCTTATCGCGCGAAATGGGCGGCGGAAACTTTTCTGACCGATGCCAAACTGGTCAATGAAGTGCGCGGGATGCTGGGTTTCACCGGCACATGGAATGGTCATCGGGTGACGATACAGGGCTCTGGCATGGGAATGCCGTCGCTGTCGATCTATGCCAATGAACTCATCACCAGTTACAATGCGCAGACGCTCATCCGCATCGGCTCCTGCGGCGGAATGCAGCCGCATGTAGGCATCCGCGATGTCATCATCGCGATGACGGCGAGCACCATCACCTCGCCTTCGTCCGGCATTTTCCGCGAGATAAACTACGCACCCGTTGCCGATTGGACCCTGCTGCGTGCCGCCGTTGCCGCGGCAGAGGCCAAAGGCACGAAAACCCATGTGGGCGGAATCTATTCGTCGGATGTCTTTTATGCGGAACGGCCGGATCTCGACGAACAGATGGTGCGCCACGGCATTCTCGGAGTCGAAATGGAAGCGGCGGAGCTTTACACGCTGGCCGCGCGTCACGGACGGCGCGCACTGGCCGTTCTGACCGTGTCGGATCATCTTCAAACGGGTGAGGCATTGCCCTCGGAAGACCGGGAACGGACCTTCGGTGATATGGTGGAAATCGCCCTCACAGCTGCGTTCGCCGAAGCATGAGTAGGCAGAAACCTATGTGCCGTGGCTGCGGTCGTATCCGCTGCTGCCCAACCCGTTGACCCGCCCGGACAGGTCCATCCCGGGCTTGAACACCTCGACCAGCAGAGGGTAGCAGGCCGCCACATCCGATGAATGTTCTGATGAACAATCGCCCCCCGGACAGGCGCTGAGCGCGCCGAGCAGGTCAATCTCTGCCACAAACTCCAGGTAGTCGCCGGGCCGCACCGGGCTCGCTTTCATGAAGTACTGGCCTGTCTCGCGGGTGAATCCGGTACACATGAAAACATTCAGCACATCGTGCACATGCGGTTCCGCCTCTGCCAAGGGCATCGACAGTCGTGTCGCCAAGGCACGTGTCAGATTGGAATGGCAGCACTGGTGATACTGCCCACCCTTCAGCAAATGATGGGTATAGGGGTCGCAGCGCGTTCCGATCACGTCATGAACGGACCCACCAAAGCGGTCGATGCCATACCATCCCAGCGTATCATGGGTGATCGTCGCCATCGGGCGCAGGTTGGGAAAACTGGACCACATACGCTGGCCCGTCGTGATGTGGGTTCCGTGCAGGGCGCGGGTCTTGCCTGAGTAGAAGCGCTCGCTCAGATCGTTCGCGTTCCAGAGGTTCAGATCACCAACCTGTGGTCCCTCGATCGAGGAAATGCGAAAGAAGTGTCCTGCGGGCACAGTGAAACACATCGCATCTCTTGGGGGGACGGTGACTTCATCCACCTTTTTCAAATTTCGACGCGCCTTGGTGTAAAGGTCCATATCGGGCGGCGGCAGGCTGTCGACCGGATAGCAGATCACCGGTGCGACGTCGCGGCGTGCCTGCGCATCATGGGGAATGGGGTCTGTCATGCGTTTTGTCCTGCGATGCGGCCAGAGAACAGGCAACCGCCCAGAAAAGTCCCCTCGAGCGCGTTGTATCCGTGATAGCCGCCACCGCCGAAGCCACAGACTTCTCCCGCTGCGTAGAGCCCCGGCAATATATCGCCCCCGGGTGTCAGCACGCGGCCGTGCATATCCGTATGCAGCCCGCCCAATGATTTGCGGGTCAGGATGTTCAGCCGGACAGCAATCAGCGGGCCGTTTGCCTTGTCGAGAATGGCGTGTGGTTTGGCCGTGCGGATCAGTTTGTCACCCCTGTAGGACCGCGCACCGCGGATCGCCGTGATCTGCGCGTCCTTGGCGAATGGGTTTGACAATTGGCTGTCCCGTGCCGCGATCTGTCGCCGGAGGGCATCGGCGTTCAGCGGATGGTCAGGCGTGATCCGGTTCATGCCGTCGACCAGCGTTTCCAGATCGTCCGCCACGACAAAGTCCTCGCCCTTCTGCTTGAAGGCTTCCACCGCTGGTGTGGCCCCCTTGCCCAGCCGTGCCTTGATCACATCCCTCCAGCCGCCATCGGTCAGATCCGGATTCTGCTCCGATCCTGACAGGGCAAATTCCTTTTCGATGATCTTCTGCGTGAGGATGAACCAGCTGTGCTCACCCGCAGAGAGGATCCGTTTGAGCGTGCCGAGCGTATCGAAACCGGGCAGATAGGGTGCCTCCATGCGCGTGCCCTTTGCATCGAACCACATTGACGATGGGCCCGGCAACACACGGATGCCGTGGTTCGGCCAGATCGGATTCCAGTTCTTCAAGCCTTCGCAATAATGCCACATGCGGTCTTCGTTGATCAGCCCGGCACCAGCCTTGCGGGCGATGCCGTGCATCTTGCCATCCACGTAATCGGGCACGCCCGCGACCATTCTGCCGGGCGGCTTGCCCAGCCGATCCACCGGCCAATGCTTGCGCACGACCGCATGGTTGCCGCCAATGCCGCCCGTGGTCAGGATCACGGCCTCAGCGTCATGCTCGAAAGTGCCTGTCGGAGTGCGGGAAGTGCTTTGCCCCCGCGCAGCGGTGGTGTTTTCAAGCACCTCTCCGCGCACGCCGGTCACCGCACCGTTTGTCATGATCAACTCGGTCACGCGATGGCGAAAGCCAAGCTTGAGATGACCGGCGTCCGCGTGTTGCGCCATACGTCTTGCAAAAGGAGCGACCACGCCGGTGCCTGTGCCCCAGGTGATGTGAAAGCGCGGCACGGAGTTGCCGTGGCCATGCGCCTGCGCCCCACCGCGTTCCGCCCAGCCGACCACCGGAAACCAGCGCATCCCGATCTTGTGGCACCAAGTGCGCATGTCGCCTGCGGCCCAGTCGATGAAGGCTTCGGCATAAAGCCTGGGGTTTGCATCTTCCGGACGGTCGAACTGTGCCGATCCCATCCAGTCGCTCAACGCCAGGTCGCGGCTGTCCCTGATACCAAGCCGGCGCTGTTCGGGGGTGTCGACCATGAAGAGACCGCCCAGAGACCAGAACGCCTGCCCGCCCAAGGATTGCGGTGCTTCCTGATCCAGCATCAATACCTTGCGGCCCCGCAACACGGCTTCGTGGGCGGCAACCATGCCGGACAGGCCAGCGCCCACAATGATGATGTCGGGCTTGAATGAGGTTTCGGTCATGACGTCCCCTTGGTTTCGGGGAAGGTAGCGCTTGTCATGGTCCCGTGTCGAGGCTGCTCGTCCGGCCTATGGCTGTCGTCACCCGGTCGTGGGCAACAGACAGCCAAAGGCGCAGGCAAAGCCGTCAGACGGTCCGTTCGACCATCAGCTTCTTGATCTTTGAAATCGCCGCCGCCGGGTTCAGACCCTTCGGGCAGGTCTTGGCGCAGTTCATGATCGTATGGCAGCGATAAAGCTTGAAAGGATCTTCCAGCTCGTCCAGACGCTCGCCCGTCGCCTCGTCCCGGCTGTCGATGATCCAGCGGTATGCGTGCAACAAGGCGGCTGGCCCAAGATAGCGGTCGCCGTTCCACCAGTAGCTGGGGCATGAGGTCGAGCAACACGCGCACATGATGCATTCATAAAGACCATCCAGCTTTTCGCGGTCCTCGATGGATTGCTTCCATTCCTTCGCAGGTGCCGGGGTTTCCGTCTCAAGCCAGGGCTGAATGCTGGCGTGTTGCGCATAGAAATGCGTGAGGTCGGGGATCAGATCCTTGACCACCGGCATGTGCGGCAGCGGATAGATTTTCACCACGCCCTTCACCTCGGTCACGCCATAGGTACAGGCCAGCGTGTTGATCCCGTCGATGTTCATCGCGCAGGAGCCGCAGATGCCTTCGCGGCAGGACCGGCGGAAGGTCAGCGTCGGGTCGATTTCATTCTTGATCTTGATCAGCGCGTCCAGGATCATCGGGCCGCAGCTGTCCAGATCAACGAAATAGGTATCCAGCGCCGGGTTTTTCCCGTCATCAGGGTTCCAGCGGTAGATGTGAAATTCCTTGAGGTTGGTCGCGCCCTCGGGCTTCGGCCATGTCTTGCCGCTTGTCATGCGGGAGTTCTTGGGGAGCGTGAGCTGAACCATGTCGCTTCTCCTGTCTTGGGCACTTCATGCCCGTTTCAAACCTGCGCCCCAGAGGGCGCTTTTGCTCAAGCTGCGCCCTTGCGGACAAACAGCGTGTTCTGTTCGGCTTCGAGTGTCACCTCGAAACCCAGTTTCATGATCAGGCCCACCAGATCGGTGTCCCATTCATCCGCGTGATCCGTCTCGACCAGAATGGCATCCGGCAACCAGCCACCCGCCGTCAGGAGCGGGCCAAGGACGGCGACTTCTGCCCCCTCCACGTCGATCTTGAGCACGGAAACCGCGTGTCCTTCGGCCTCGTGCACGAAATCCAGCAAGGGGCGGACCGGGACAAGCGTTCCTCCGTCACGGACGCGTTCCCGGATCGGCAGCAAGGACGCCTGACCATAGTTCCGCTCGCGAAAATTGAGGATTGCCTCGCCCGGCGCATCGCCAAGCGCGCAACCTTCGATCCGAACAACCTCGCCCAGATCATTCAGTCGGACATTATGCCCCAAACGGCCGATCATGACCGGGTTCGGCTCGAACGCGATGACCCTGCTTCCCGGTCCCGCAGCCGCCGCCAGCGGGATGGTGAAGGCGCCGGAGTTCGCGCCGACGTCAAGGATGAAGGCATCACGGCCCTTTACCAATTCCGTGAGCGCGGTCAGGGATTTGATCTCGGGTGGGAAACCGTCGCGCCATATCATCCGGTCGGTGTAATTGTCGCGCGGGTCCACATACATCGACACGCCCGCAAAGTCGATCACCGCAGGTGGCAGGATCGGCACAAGCCGCTGGCGCATCGCCTTGTCGGCGGCGCGAAAAACCTCGCGCAGCGCATCGGCGTTTTGCCCGGTCTCGACCAGATCGAAGGACGGTGTGGACATCGCGTTCATGGCTCAGACCAACCCACTGCTCAACGCGCGCGCCTGAAGGCACTGCGCCGTTTCGGGCCGGGACAGCACCGCACGGACGGTCGCGACCATCTGGTCGTCCACGCCGACCACGGCGGCACGGGCGAAATCACGGATCTCGAGCGCGGATGCATTGTCGATGATGCAGTCCGTGAACGGTGTGATCAGCTGTTTTGGCACCTGAGGAAAGCGGGTCGCCAAGGTTTCCGTCACCACACCCTTGGCCCCCGCGCGCGCCGTATCGTCCACCGCCTGTTGGATAGGCGCGCAGGCGGTAACGGCAATCAGCAGCAAGGCTCCCGCAAGAGCTTTCATATCAAACACTGCCCCGCTTCACGGCATGGGCCGCCCATTGACGCAGTAGAGTGTGCCCCGGTAAATTCCGGTAAAGCGTTCCGGGCACCCCGGAACCGTGAATTGCTGTACGTGACGCACGCGGGTACGGTGGGTCGAGTAAACCACATGGTCCTGCCGGACCGGCTCCGGTGTCGCCACCTCGCCGATATACCCTTTGTCACCGACATAGCCCTTGGCACCGAAGAATTCGTCGGTGTGACCATCGGCGAGAGCGGGCAATGCCGAAGCGGCTGCAAAAAGGCTTCCGGCGATCAATCTCAAACCATGTCTCATCAGTACACCCGTGCTTTCGGCGCGATCTTTTTCAGGTCGATTCCGCCTTCGTTGTGGCTGGTCAGGGGTTGCGTATGCACCCCGCGAAAACCCAGGGACGCTTCGTTGCCCTTGAACCAGATCAGGCTGTGCTTGCGCCAATTCTCGTCGTCGCGATCCGGATAATCCTCGTGCGCATGGGCACCCCGGCTTTCCTTGCGCGCGGCGGCGGCGGTGATCGTCGCGACCGCGTTCGGCATCAGGTTGGTCAGTTCCAGCGTCTCCATGAGGTCGGAATTCCAGACGAGCGACGTGTCGGTGACATGCAGGTCGTCGAGCTTGCCTGCGACGCCTTTCATCTTCTCTTCGCCTTCGGCCAGCGTCTTGTCGGTGCGGAAAACCGCCGCGTCGTCCTGCATGGTCTTCTGCATCTCAAGCCGCAACTCTGCTGTGGGCACGTGACCCTTGGCATAGCGCAGGCCGTCGAACCGGCTGAACGCCGCATCGACCGAACGCTGGTTCGGGGTCGGCACAGGTGCCTCCGGATCGACGATTTTTGACGCGCGGATCGCGGCAGCCCGGCCAAAGACCACAAGGTCGATCAGGCTGTTGGACCCGAGCCGGTTTGCACCGTGTACGGACGCGCATCCCGCTTCGCCCACGGCCATCAGACCGGGCGATACGTTGTCGGGGTTGTCCTTGGTCGGGGCGAGCACTTCACCCCAGTAGTTCGTGGGGATGCCGCCCATGTTGTAGTGCACCGTCGGCAGAACCGGGATCGGTTCCTTCGTGAGGTCCACCCCGGCAAAGATGCGTGCGGATTCGGAAATGCCGGGCAGTCGCAGGTCCAGCGTTTCGGGCGGCAAGTGGTTGAGGTGCAGGTGGATGTGATCCCCCTTTTCACCCACGCCGCGGCCCTCGCGGATTTCCATCGTCATGCAGCGGCTGACCACGTCACGGCTGGCCAGATCCTTGTAGGTCGGCGCGTAGCGTTCCATGAAACGCTCGCCTTCGGAGTTGGTGAGGTAGCCCCCCTCGCCCCGCGCGCCTTCGGTGATCAGACAACCCGCGCCGTAGATGCCCGTTGGGTGGAACTGCACGAATTCCATGTCCTGCAGGGGCAGACCGGCCCGTGCGGTCATGCCGCCACCGTCACCCGTGCATGTATGTGCCGACGTGGCGCTGAAGTACGCCCGGCCATAGCCGCCGGTTGCCAGCACCACCATCTTGGCGCTGAACAGGTGCATCGTACCGTCGTCCAGCTTCCAGCAGAGCACGCCCTGACAGACGCCGTCTTCGGACATGATCAGGTCGATGGCGAAATACTCGATGTAGAATTGCGCGTTCTGCTTCAGGGATTGACCATAAAGCGTGTGCAAAATCGCATGACCGGTCCGGTCAGCCGCCGCACAGGTACGTTGCACCGGGGGGCCTTCGCCAAATTCGGTGGTGTGACCGCCGAAGGGACGCTGGTAAATCTTGCCTTCTTCGGTGCGCGAAAAAGGAACGCCATAGTGTTCCAGCTCATAGACCGCCTTTGGGGCCTCACGCGCCAGATATTCCATCGCATCGGTGTCGCCCAGCCAGTCCGAACCTTTGACCGTGTCATACATATGCCACTGCCAGTTGTCCGGTCCCATATTGCTCAGCGACGCGGCAATGCCGCCCTGTGCGGCCACGGTGTGCGACCGTGTCGGAAACACCTTGGAGATACAGGCCGTGCGCAGCCCCTGCTCCGCCATGCCCAGTGTCGCGCGCAGACCGGCACCGCCGGCGCCCACCACAACCACATCATATTCGTGGGTTTCATACTCATATGCGGCCATTTTAGTCCCTCCGTGGGAATGAAGTGTTCAAAGCGCCAGCTTTGCGATGGCAAAAACGCCAACCGCCGCGGCACCGTAGCTGAGGCAGGTCACCAGGATGATCGCCACTTTCTGGCTTGTGCCATGCACATAGTCCTCGATCAGCGTCTGACATCCATCGTTGAAGTGCTTGAAGCCCACGATCAGCGTCAAGGCCGCGATGATCGCGGGGAATGGGCGGCTGTAGTAGGCCAGAATGTCCTCGTAGGTGCCGCCGAGAGCCGCACCGAAAGTGAAGACGAAGAGCGGAACGAGGATCAGCAAAGCAACCGAGCTGACCTTCATGGACCAGAAATGAGCGGTGCCCGACTTGGCAGAGCCAAGACCCGTGGCGCGTTTGCGATCTGTCAGATATGCCATGTGATGCTCCTTACTGGATCGCTGCAGCAGTGATGATTGTCAGCAGAACCGAACCGCCGAGGCAGGCCCATCCCAGCTTTTCTGCGGTGGGGATATCCAGCGCATAGCCGTTATCCCAGATCAGGTGCCGCACGCCCGCCAGCGTGTGATACCACAGGCCCAGCAGGGAAAAGAACATCACCAGATCGCCGAACCAGCTGGTGACAAATCCGTTCACCGTCTCGAAATATTCTGCCGAGGTGGCAGCCGCCAGAAACCACCAGACGATCAACAACGCCGCGATCAGCATCGCATTGCCGGTGATCCGCGTCAGGATCGAGGTCATGGAAGTCAGTTGCGGGCGGTATATCGTCAGATGTGGCGACAGGGGACGGTTGCCCCGGTTTACATCGGCCATGGCAGAGTCCTTTGGGTGGCTTATAAATCAGTGTTGGCTGATCATAGTCATAGCGGATTTTACACCAGTGTCACGGGGATTGGCACATTTGCCGCAGGCTTTCGCCGCGATTATCGGGCAAATTCACTCTAATATCAGCGCCCTGCCCTTTTTGTGATCACGCGTTGGCGCAGTGTGATCACGGGCTTGCGGATCAAGGGTCAGACGACTCACCTGGCGGCGTGTTTCGCGCTGCAACTTGCGACGGATCTGCGCGGGGTAATCCTCGAACCCGTTTGCCGTGATCACGAATGCGCCCGCGCCCCCGATCACATTCTCAAAGAAATAGGCCGTCAGATCGGCATCATCCGTTTCGATCGCCAAGGCGTTCACCGTGACGCCCGCCGCCCTGAGGGCCGATCCGATCTCCTTTGGCGGCACACCCTCGTTCGACAGCCCATCGCCCGACACGTCGATCACCCGGCGGCGGCAGTCAGGGACCATCTGAAATTGCGCCAGGGACAGCTCCAGCGCCTCGCCGATCGCTGTCGAATAATTGCGCCACTTGCGCGGCTCCGTTGCGATCCGTTCGGCCAGAACCGCAACATCCGGCGCGCTGGTGATCTCGGTCCAGCCGATGCTGACCTGCTGCCGAGTGGCCCCGGACCATTGCACAAGCGCGACCTGCGCCCGCTGATCCACAAGTGCATCGACCACGATCCCGTCGCGCAGGGCGGCGGCAAGGCCATCCATCTGGATCCGGTACTCATCGCGGTCCACGGAACCTGACACATCGACGGCCAGCACGAGCGCCAGATCACAGCCCAGCGCGCGCAGCGGTAAAAGCAGGGTGAGCAGAACAAACCAAAGGCGCATAGGGCAGCTTAGGAAGATCCCTCTGGCGGCGCATCTCATTTTTGCGCGGGGGATCGGGTAGGCTGGATGCGCTTGTCGGGGTGCCGGGACGCGCAGGAGTTATGCCCAGCGCATCCTCGACAAAAACGCGCCCCGAAAACGGGACGCGCGTTATCTCTTCAGAAGGAAAGGCTCAGGACAGCGATCCGTCGATACCTTTGCACGCCTCGACCAGTCCTTTGACCGCATTGACGGAATTGTCGAACATCGACTGTTCGTCCTTGTCCATCGAAATCTCGACCACACGCTCGATCCCGCCCGCGCCGATGACGGTGGGCACGCCGACGTAGAAACCGTTCAGACCATATGCGCCATCGACATAGGCCGCACAGGGCAGGACGCGCTTCTGGTCCTTGAGGTAGCTTTCCGCCATCTCGATCGCGGAGGTCGCAGGCGCATAGAAGGCCGATCCGGTCTTGAGCAGGCCGACAATCTCGGCACCGCCGTCACGGGTTCGCTGCACGATTGCGTCCAGCTTTTCCTGCGTGGTCCAGCCCATCTTGACCAGATCGGGCAATGGAATGCCCGCGACGGTCGAATAGCGCACCAGTGGCACCATCGTGTCGCCGTGTCCGCCCAGAACGAAGGCCGTGACGTCTTTCATCGACACGTTGAATTCGGTTGCAAGGAAATGCCGGAAGCGTGCCGAATCAAGAACGCCTGCCATGCCGCAGACCATATGGTGCGGCATTCCGGAAAATTCGCGCAGTGCCCAGACCATGGCATCGAGCGGGTTGGTGATGCAGATGACGAAAGCATTGGGCGCATGGGCCGCGATGCCCTCGCCCACGGATTTCATGACCTTGAGGTTGATGCCCAGAAGATCATCCCGGCTCATCCCCGGTTTGCGGGCGACACCGGCGGTCACGATACAGACATCCGCGCCGGCAATATCGGCGTAATCCTGCGTGCCGGACATGACCGCGTCGAACTTGGCCGACGGGCCCGATTCCGCGATGTCGAGCGCCTTGCCCTGCGGGATCCCCTCGGCGATGTCGAACATGACGACGTCGCCCAATTCCTTGAGTGCCGCAAGATGTGCAAGCGTGCCGCCGATTTGCCCCGCGCCGATCAGCGCGATTTTGGGTCTGGCCATTGTGATATCTCCGTGAGGGTTGCTTTGGCAGCGGGCATACCGAAATGCGGACTACGCTGCAAGTTCAGCCTCGCTCGGATTGTCGGCATGGGACCAACCGACGCCAAAAACGGAAAAGGCCGCCCCAAAGGGCGGCCTTCTCTCTTCACCAGCAGTGTGCGGGCTTAGTTGTTGTATTCAGGCAAAGCTTCCAGCTTTTCCTTGGTGCTGTCGATGTAGAAACGATACTCGTCGCCATCGGCATTCTTCAGGACCTGAATTTTTTCGAAGTCCACGGCCACCGGCTTTTCACCGATACCCAGGAAACCGCCCACGTTGATCACGGCGCTGTTCACCTTGCCGTCCTCGGACATCAGCAGGGTGTCGATTTCGCCCACTGTCTCGTCGTTGGAACCGTAAACATACGACCCTTCGACGACATCTGCGGTCAGCTGCTGCACATCTTCCATTTCGGCATCGGCATAACCGTCACGCGTCATTGTCGGACGCATCAGGGTGTCGTCGCCCATCGAAGAGCTGTTGTCAGCTGTGGCGCTGTTGTCCATCGCGGTCGTGGAGTTGGCGTTGTCGGCCGTCGCGGTGGTGTCGGTGGCAGCAGTCGTGTCGGTCGCTGCTGTGGTGTCTGTCGCTGCTGTGGTCGTTGCGGCAGTGTCGTTCATCGCAGTGGAGTTGTTCTCCATCGCGTCACCCATGTTGCGATCGTATTCGGGTGCCTGCTCCAGCATTTCTTTCGTGGTGTTCACCACCAGGAAACGGTCGCCCACATCGCCATCTTCCTGGACGATCTTGATCGCGTCCATCGACACGCTCACGTCGCGCTCGCCAATGCCCAGAAAGCCACCGACGCCCAGGATCACGGCACGTACTTCGCCGCTTTCGGACAAGATGATGTCGTTGATCTCGCCGATGTCATCCCATTCGGCTTCGGCACCGTCGTTGATCATCGCGCCGTTTTCCATTTCGGTCTCGGTGCTGTAGATCCGCATACCGATCAGGTCAGAAGCGTAAAAGTCGCTCTGCTCGAACGTGACTGTGCCAAATCCGGACGAATGGGCATCAGCATAGGCTGCGCCAGACAGTGTCAGAAGAACTGCTGTTGTGCTCAGAAAACGTTTCATATCTTGTACTCCTTAATGATTTCGAGCGTCATTTGCTCGTCTGGGGTAACAACACGGTGTTGTGAACTAAGTTCCGCAGAATTCCCGAAAAGCGACGAACGTATAAACTAAGACATGCTCACCCTCGATCTGGTCTTCTTTCTCATCGCCGGCCCTGCCGTTCTGTTCGCCGGAGTGTCGAAGGCGGGCTTTGGGTCGGGCGCTGCATTCGCGGCGGCGACGGTGCTTGCGCTTGTGGTGGAGCCGGGTCTGGCGCTGGGCGTCATGCTGCCCATGCTGATGCTGATCGACGTCACATCGCTTAAACCCTACTGGCGGAAATGGAGCCTGCCGGACGTGCGCCTGCTGGTGATCGGCGGGATACCGGGGGTGATTGCCGGCGCACTCCTGTACCGCGTCGCCTCGCCCGATCTCTTGCGTTTGCTGATCGGCGGTGTCTCTGTGGGCTTCGTGTTGTGGCAGGTGTCGCTGGCGTCCGGGCTGATCCGGCTCGCACGCAGCCGGATGCCCGATTGGTGCGGTGTGTTCTTCGGCCTCATCGCTGGCTTCACCACCTTCATCAGCCACGCGGGCGGACCGCCGGTTGCGATTTTCCTGCTTGGTCGGGGTCTGTCCAAGACGCAGTATCAGGCGACGACCGTCTTGTTGTTCTGGATACTCAATATCGTGAAATTCGTCCCCTACGCCGCGCTGGGCATGTTCACGGCGCAAACCTTCTATGGCGAATGTGCTTTTGGCCCCCTTCGCGCTTCTGGGCACATGGCTGGGGGTGCGGGCGCATCATCTGGTGCCGGAACGGGTCTTTTTCGGCATCACATACGTGCTGCTCACGGTAACGGGATGCAAGCTGATCTGGGACGGATTGACCTGATCGGCAAAAGGCGGACCTTCCGGCCCGCCTTGTCACGTACTCTTGCCCGATAACAGGTCTTCAGGCGTCCTTGCCCTTGGCGGGCAGCACCTCTGCAACCGCCTCGAACGATTGACCAGAGGCCACAAGGCAGGTCGGCCCGCCCGGCACCGTTACCGTGATCGTCCATGTGCCCGTCTCTGCCGAGGCAAAAACCTCTACCACCGCATTGTTGGAGCCAAGGCCCACCGATTGCCGCGTCTCGCCGTAGCCAGTCGCCAACCGCTCCACCACAGTTTCACGGGCCGCACAATTGCGTCCGTTCTGGGCGGCCACATCGGTGGTGGTGATCAGATACGCAACGGAAGCTGCGGTCAATGCGCCCAGCTTGAACATCTTTCCAAGTCTATTCATCCTATACGCCTTCATTCGAAAGGCCGCACCCACAGTCCTCGGACCAACCCCGGGTTTTCCCGGCGGGACCTGGGTGGCCCAGGTTATGACAATTGGCTGCTCATCCCGTTCCGCTATGACCGGCGGTCTTGCCGATGCGACACTCCCCTTGGGCTGCAACTGCCATGAGTGTGGGGGTCGAGACTTAAAGTATTGGTTAACGGGGCGCGCGCAGACGCGGTAAATTTGATTCTTGCTGCACTGCGGCACGATTGGGGTTGAAGTTTTGCGCAATTAATGGCCCCTTGCGCGCAACATTCTGTTGCCTGCGGCGCCTCGCCGCCGTTTTCATGACCCGGAGATTTTCCCATGTCCAAGATCACCCGCCCGCTGCGTTCCGTCCTCTACATCCCCGGTTCCAAGGAGCGGGCACTGGACAAGGCGCGCAGCCTGCCCTGCGACGCGATCATCTTCGACCTGGAGGATGCTGTCACACCTGACGAAAAACCTGCCGCCCGCGCGACACTGGCCCAGGCGCTCACGCAGGGCGGCTATGGCAACCGGCTCAAGATCATCCGCATCAACGGGCTCGACACACCCTGGGGCCAGGAAGATGCCGCGGCCGCAGCGAGGATGAGCGCCGATGCCATCCTGCTTCCGAAAGTGGGCAGCCCCGCCGATCTGGAAGCTCTGGCCGAAATCGTGGGCGACATTCCCTTGTGGGCAATGATGGAGACACCGGGTGCCATGCTGAACGCCCCCGCCATCGCCGCGCACCGGCAGTTGCAGGCCATGGTCATGGGCACCAACGATCTGGCCAAGGATCTTCAGACCCGCTTCCGGCCTGACCGTCTGCCTCTGGTCACCGGCCTTGGCCTTTGCCTGCTCGCCGCCAAGGCGCATGGGATCGCGATCATCGACGGGGTCTACAACGCATTCAAGGACGACGACGGGCTGCGGGTTCGAATGCGATCAGGGCCGCGACATGGGGTTTGACGGCAAGACCCTGATCCATCCCGCCCAGCTTGAGGTCGCCAATACCTCCTTCTCGCCCTCCGAAGCCGAGGTTGATCTTGCCCGCCGCCAGATTGCCGCGCTGGAGGAAATCGAAGCATCCGGTCAGGGCGTCGCTGTCGTGGACGGCAAGATCGTCGAGAATTTGCACGTTGCAACGGCCCGCGAAACACTGGCAAAGCTGGATGCAATCGCAGCCCTGAACGCGGAGACCTGACATGATCCTTCTGATCCTCGGCCTGATCCTTTGGGCGGGTGCCCATTATTACAAGCGACTCGCGCCCGACTCGCGCGCCGCCCTTGGCAAACCGGGCAAGGGGATCATCGCCGTCGCGATCGTCCTGTCGGTGGTGCTGATGATCATCGGATACCGCGGCGCCGCCTTCATCCCCGTCTGGCAGCCGCCCACATTCATGGTCCACATCAACAATCTTGCGATGATACTGGCCTTCTGGATCTACGGGTCTTCCGCCGCCAAGGGGGCCAAGGCGTGGCCCGCCCATAAAACCCGGCACCCGCAACTTCTGGCGGTCAAGATCTGGGCAGCAGCGCATCTGCTGGTCAACGGCGATCTGGCCTCGATCATCCTGTTCGGCGGTTTGCTCGCCTGGGCCGTGGGCAGCGTGATCCTGATCAACCGGGCCGAACCTGCCTGGACGCCGCCCGCCCACGCAGGCCGTCCGACCTATATCCGCCTTGCTGTCATCACCCTCGTGATGGTTGCGATCGTCACGGCGATTCACACCTGGCTGGGTGTCTGGCCTTTCCCTTCCTGAACCTACGGTCTGCACTATGAAACTCTACCGCTTCCTCTCAGAAGAGGACACGTCGGCCTTTTGCCACAAGGTCACCGCCGCCCTGAACAAGGGATGGGAACTTTACGGGACACCCACCCAGACATGGGATCACGCAGCAGGCGTGATGCGCTGCGGCCAGGCCGTGACGAAAGAGGTCGAAGGCACCTACACCCCGGACACGAAGCTGGGAGAACACTGATGGCCAAGACAAACCCGGGCCGGTTCTTTGAAGACTACACCGTCGGCGAGACGCTGCATCATGCGGTGCCGCGCACCGTCAAGATGGGCGAACGCGCGCTCTACCACATGCTCTACCCCGCGCGGCATGCGCTCTATTCCTCGGATCAGTTCGCGCAGACTTGCGGCCTGCCCTTCAGCCCGCTGGACGACATGATCGCCTTTCACATCGTCTTTGGCAAAACCGTGCCGGATGTGTCGCTGAACGCTGTTGCCAATCTTGGCTATGCGCAGGGCCGGTGGCTCTTGCCTGTCTGGCCGGGCGACACCCTGCGCAGTCAGTCCGAGGTCATCGGCCTCAAGCAGAATTCAAACGGGCGGACCGGGGTGGTCTATGTCCGCACGACAGGACTGAACCAGCACGATGAGCCGGTTCTGGAATATGTCCGCTGGGTCATGGTCCGCAAACGCAATCTGGACGCGCCCGCGCCCGATGCGGTCGTGCCGGACCTGCCCGATGCGCTCCGCCCCGACCAACTGGTGATCCCCAAAGGCCTTGATTTCAGCAACTACGATTTCACGCTGGCAGGCGAACCGCACCGCTGGGGCGATTACGAGATCGGTGAGAAGATCGACCATGTCGACGGTGTCACGATCGAGGAAGCCGAACACATGATGGCGACCCGGCTGTGGCAGAACACCGCGAAGGTGCATTTCGACACCTCCGCGCGCCCCGACGGCACGCGGTTGATCTATGGCGGCCACGTCATTTCGATGGCGCGGGCCCTGTCGTTCAACGGTCTGGCAAATGCCCAGATGGTCGTCGGCCTGAACGGCGGCGCCCATGCAAACCCCTGCCTTGCGGGCGATACCGTGCGCGCCTGGTCCGAAGTGCTCGACAAGGCTGACACCGGTGCACCGGGCGTGGGCGCAATCCGGCTGCGGCTGGTGGCGACCAAAGGCGGCGAGGCCTTCGCCCTGCGCGGAGCGGATGGCAAATATCTGCCCAATGTCCTGCTCGATCTCGATTATTGGGCATTGATGCCACTCTGACAGGCAAATGCAGTCCCCAGGGGCATCCGCACGTTCATGTTATGGTAAAGAAACCGATAACATCCACTTCTTTGTGATCACACGTTTTGGCCGTGTGATCACAAATGTCGCTTTAGCCTAGCAATGCGACCAAAAGTCCTGAAAGCTATGCGCGAACCATAAGACTCACCGCTTTGCCACTTGGTGACTTGAACAAAAACGGGACCGTTTTCCATGAACATCCACGAATATCAGGCGAAAGCCCTTTTGCGCAGCTATGGCGCACCTGTCTCTGACGGACGCGTCGTGCTGAGGGCCGAAGACGCCAAGACCGCCGCCGGCGAGATGGACGGCCCCCTCTGGGTCGTCAAGGCGCAGATCCACGCAGGCGGGCGCGGCAAAGGCAAGTTCAAGGAAGCCGACGCCGGCGATCAGGGTGGTGTCCGTCTGGCCAAATCCGTCGAGGACGCGGCCGAGCAGGCAAAGAAGATGCTGGGCCGCACGCTGGTCACGCACCAGACCGGCCCCGCAGGCAAGCAAGTGAACCGCATCTACATCGAAGACGGCTCCGGCATCGAGACGGAACTCTACCTCGCGCTTCTGGTCGACCGCCAGACGAGCCGCGTGTCCTTTGTCTGCTCGACCGAAGGCGGCATGGACATCGAGGAAGTCGCGGCATCGACGCCCGAAAAAATCCTGAGCTTTTCTGTCGATCCGGCCACGGGGTACCAGCCCTTCCACGGCCGCCGCATCGCCTTTGCGCTGGGGTTGGAAGGCAAGCAGGTCAAGCAGTGCGTCGGCCTCATGGGTCTGCTCTACAAGGCCTTCATCGAAAAAGACATGGAGATGCTGGAGATCAACCCGCTGATCGTGGCCGAAGGCGGTGATCTGAAGGTTCTGGATGCGAAGGTGTCTTTCGACGGCAATGCCATGTACCGCCACAATGACATTGCGGAACTGCGCGACACGACCGAAGAAGACCCCAAGGAACTGGAAGCCTCCAAGTACGACCTCAACTACATCGCGCTGGACGGCGAGATCGGCTGCATGGTCAACGGCGCGGGCCTTGCCATGGCGACCATGGACATCATCAAGCTTTACGGTGCCGAGCCTGCCAACTTTCTTGATGTGGGCGGTGGCGCGACCAAAGAAAAGGTCACCGAGGCCTTCAAGATCATCACCTCCGACCCGCAGGTCAAAGGGATTCTGGTGAACATCTTCGGCGGCATCATGCGCTGCGATGTGATCGCAGAGGGTGTCGTGGCCGCCGTCAAGGAAGTCGGATTGAAAGTGCCGCTGGTCGTGCGTCTGGAAGGCACGAACGTGCAGCAAGGCAAGGACATCATCAACAATTCCGGTCTGGATGTCATCGCCGCCGAAGACCTCAAGGACGGTGCCCAGAAGATCGTGAAAGCGGTCAAGGGTTGATTGATCCGGTGTCGAAACGTCCTGCATCCGAACACGCACCAATCCTGGCGGGCCTCGCCCTGCTGGGCCTGGGCCTGTGGATACGCCGTTGGCAGCCCTCTGTGCTGTCCTTGCCCGACAGACCGGCCAAGGACGGCCACCGCGACCGGGGTGTCGCCAAGGCGGCGCGCAAATCCCGCGACGGGATTGCATCTGTCCTGCCGCGCAACATGACCGGTTCCATCGGGCGGTCGCTGCTTGTCATGGGTGCGGGGTTGATCATCGTGCGTGCTTTGGACGAACTGGTCGAGGACGAAGATGCGCTGTTTTAGGCCCTTTAGCCTTGTTGCGTGCCTGTCCCTTCTTTCCGGGACGGCAGTCGCCGGGGGGGCGCAGGACACCGCCCGCGCGGCGATGGACCTTTTTGCAAAGCATTGTTTCTCTCCCTTCATGACAGCCGAGAAAGCGCGGACAATCTTCGGTCCATCCGGCACGTCCTACGATTTCTACGATCTTGATCCTTTCTCGAGCGCCGATCCCTCACCCGCCACGGGCCGCACCGTCACGCCCGGAACCGACCGCCGGTGCGAGATTTCCTTTGCGGGCGATTACGCCGACACGGCGGCCCAGACCGCGACCGCTGCACTTGCTGCGGAAGGCATCACCGAACCCGGCACCGTGCCGTCGATCTTTGTCAAGGACAGCGACACCACCCTCCTCGCGGCACGCAAGCTGAACCCTGCCCGCACCGCCGTGGTGCAGGTTGGCACCCGCGATACCGGACAGGGCACCGAAACATTCATGCTGGTGGAACGGCTCACACCGTCCAACGGCGATAGTTAATACCATCCGGAGCACGCAAGGCACCCGCCGCTTCGGCAACGTACCAGACCAAAGGGACAGACCATGACGCCATCTCGCCTGATCGTAACCACCCTCGCTCTTGCCGTTCTGACCGCTTGTGGCGGCGGAGATGGATATACGGTCCGCAACGGTCCGCAGGCCGTGCATCCCAGCCCTTCCGCGCTCGCGCAGGGTGTGGTGACTTCGCCTGCGGTGGTTCAAACCGGCACCTGCGGCTATCAGGGGCATCACTGCCAGACACACGCTTATCACCATCACGCCAATGACGGCTCGCAACCCATCATCGACTGACAGCCCTTCCGCAGGGCCGACGTACCAACGCTGAAATACCAAAGGGAGACGCCTCAATGGCCGTACTCGTAGACGAAAACACCAAAGTCATCTGTCAGGGCCTCACCGGTTCGCAAGGCACGTTTCACACAGAGCAGGCGATTGCCTACGGCACCAAGATGGTCGGTGGCGTGACACCCGGCAAAGGCGGCCAGACCCATCTGGACCTGCCGGTCTTCAACTCCGTCCACGAGGCGCGCCATACGACCGGGGCAAATGCCTCCGTGATCTATGTGCCACCGCCCTTCGCGGCTGACTCGATCCTCGAGGCGATCGACGCCGAGATGGAATTGATCGTCTGCATCACCGAAGGCATCCCGGTGCTCGACATGATGCGCGTTCAGCGGGCGCTGGAAGGGTCCAAATCGCGGCTGATCGGCCCCAACTGCCCCGGTGTCATCACGCCCGACGCCTGCAAGATCGGCATCATGCCCGGACACATCCACAAGCGCGGCTCCTGCGGCGTTGTCTCGCGCTCGGGCACGCTGACCTACGAGGCGGTCAAGCAGACCTCCGATCTGGGGTATGGCCAGTCTTCTGCCGTCGGCATCGGCGGTGATCCGATCAAGGGGACCGAGCATATCGACGTGCTGGAAATGTTCCTTGCCGATGACGAGACCAAGTCGATCATCATGATCGGTGAAATCGGCGGCTCTGCGGAAGAAGAAGCCGCACAGTTCCTTGCTGACGAGCGCAAGAAGGGCCGCTGGAAACCCACGGCCGGTTTCATCGCCGGTCGCACGGCCCCTCCCGGTCGCCGCATGGGTCACGCCGGTGCCATTGTCGCCGGTGGCAAAGGGCGGTGCCGAGGACAAGATCGAAGCGATGAAATCCGCAGGCATCGTTGTAGCAGATAGCCCCGCCACGTTGGGCGAGGCCGTCAAAGAAGCAATCGAAAAGGGCTAGGCCGACCGGGCGGGGTGCGCCCCCGTCTTGTGCGTTTCGGCTTGGTCTGATCCGCATTTCGCGAAAGGACAAATGGATGACAATGGATTTTCCAACAGCAATCCGGACCTGTGTTCTGGAAAAGTACGCCAGCTTTCAGGGTCGCGCCTCGCGCTCTGAATACTGGTGGTTCTTTCTGGCCTTCCTGATCGGCGCCGTGATCACGCAACTGGTCTGGTGGCTTCTCTATCTTGTCTTTGCCCTTGCGCTGATCTGCCCCATGCTTGCCGCCGGTTTTCGCCGGTTGCAGGACACCGGCAGACCCGGCTGGTACATCGCCATTCCCTTCGGGCTCAGCCTGCTGACCACACTGACCGCGCCCACCTTCCCGACAGAAGCTGAAATGGCCGCCGGTGTGATGCCCGAAATGGGGGGCATGGCGTTCTTTGGCATTCTGGGGATCGTTCAATTGATCGTAAGCCTTGTCTTTCTATGGTGGCTGACCCGGCCATCACAGCCGGAAACCAACCAATACGGGCCTCCGCCCGTCGCCCGAAGCTAACAACCGCTCCGCAACCTGACTGCAAGGTGACGCCATGACCGAACAACCTGCCAACGACCACTTCCACGCCTCTTCCTTCATGGAAGGCGACAATGCGGCGTATCTCGAACAGCTTTACGCCCGCTACGCATCCGATCCTTCGTCGGTCGATGAGGCTTGGCACGTTTTCTTCAAAGCCATGGGCGACGAACGCAAGGCGGTCGAGGCCGAAGCGGCAGGTCCGTCCTGGGCGCGGCGCGACTGGCCCCCTTCCCCTGCGGGCGACACGATGGGGGCGCTGACCGGCATCTGGCCCGAACCCGCTGAGGCGGAAGCCGCAGGGAACAAGATCAAGGCCAAGGCCGAAGAGAAGGGTGTGGCCATCAGCGACGACCAGATCAAGCAGGCGGTGCTCGATTCCATCCGGGCCTTGATGCTCATCCGCGCCTACCGCATCCGCGGCCATCTGGCAGCCGATCTTGACCCGCTGGGCATGCGCGACATGGGCGAGCATCCCGAACTTGATCCCAAAGCCTATGGGTTCACCGACGCGGACATGGACCGCCCGATCTTCATCGACAACGTGCTGGGCCTCGAGGTCGCCACGATGAAGCAGATCGTGGGCATCGTGAAGGCGACCTACTGCGGCACCTTCGCCTTGCAGTACATGCATATTTCCAACCCGACAGAGGCCGCCTGGCTGAAGGAACGGATCGAAGGCTACGGCAAGGAAATCGCCTTTACCAAGAACGGGCGCAAGGCGATCCTGAACAAGCTGGTCGAGGCCGAAGGGTTCGAGAAATTCCTGCACGTCAAATACATGGGCACCAAGCGTTTCGGCCTTGATGGCGGCGAAAGCCTGATCCCCGCGATGGAGCAGATCATCAAGCGCGGCGGCCAGTTGGGCGTCAGGGACATTGTCATCGGGATGCCGCACCGGGGGCGTCTGTCGGTGCTGGCCAACGTGATGCAGAAACCCTATCGCGCCATCTTCAACGAATTTCAGGGCGGCAGCTTCAAGCCCGAGGACGTGGACGGCTCTGGCGATGTGAAATATCACCTTGGTGCGTCTTCTGACCGAGAATTCGACGATAATACCGTCCACCTGTCGCTGACCGCCAACCCCAGCCACCTGGAGGCGGTGAATCCTGTCGTTCTGGGCAAGGTCCGCGCCAAGCAGGACCAGCTCAATGACAAGGACCGCATCGCCGTTATGCCGGTATTGCTGCACGGTGATGCGGCGTTTGCGGGTCAGGGCGTCGTGGCGGAATGTTTCGCGCTGTCGGGCCTCAAGGGGCACCGCACCGGCGGCACGATGCATATCGTCGTGAACAACCAGATCGGTTTCACCACCGCGCCGCATTTCTCGCGATCGTCTCCCTACCCCACCGACAACGCCCTGGTGGTCGAAGCACCGATCTTCCATGTGAATGGCGATGATCCGGAGGCCGTGGTTCACGCGGCCCGCGTGGCGACCGAATTCCGCCAGAAGTTTCACAAGGACGTGGTGCTCGACATCATCTGCTACCGCCGGTTTGGTCACAACGAAGGCGACGAGCCGATGTTCACCAACCCGATCATGTACAAGAAGATCAAGGGCCAGAAGACGACGCTCAGCCTCTATGCGGACCGTCTGGTCAAGGATGGCCTTGTCCCCGAGGGCGAGATCGAGGACATGAAGGCCGATTTCCAGAAGCTGATGAACGAGGAATTCGAGGCCGGGAAGGATTACCGACCCAACAAGGCCGACTGGCTTGATGGCAAGTGGTCCCACCTCGACCGGTCCAAGGAAAAGAAATACCAGCGCGGCAAGACCGCGATCGGGAAGGATACGCTGGCGGAGGTGGGCAAGGCCATGTCCACCGCACCCGACGACTTTCCGCTGCACAAGACCGTGGGCCGCCTGCTCGAGGCGAAGGCCGAGATGTTCAAATCCGGTGAAGGGTTCGACTGGGCCACGGCAGAGGCGCTCGCTTTCGGATCTCTGCTCACCGAAGGCTACAAGGTGCGCCTTTCCGGTCAGGACAGCGCGCGCGGCACGTTCAGCCAGCGTCACTCCGCCCTGATCAACCAGGAGACCGAGGAACGCTATTACCCGCTGAACCACATCCGCAAAGGACAGGCCGACTACGAAGTCATCGACTCGATGCTTTCGGAATACGCGGTTCTTGGTTTCGAGTATGGCTATTCGCTGGCCGAACCCAACGCGCTGACCCTGTGGGAGGCGCAGTTCGGTGATTTCGCCAACGGCGCGCAGATCATGTTCGATCAGTTCATCTCGTCGGGCGAAAGCAAATGGCTGCGCATGTCCGGTCTGGTTTGCCTGCTGCCCCACGGTTACGAAGGGCAAGGCCCCGAACACTCCTCCGCCCGTCTGGAACGCTTCCTGACCATGTGCGGCGGTGACAACTGGATCGTGGCGAACTGCACCACCCCTGCCAACTATTTCCACATCCTGCGCCGCCAGCTTCACCGCAGCTACCGCAAGCCGCTGATGCTGATGACGCCCAAATCCCTGCTGCGTCACAAGCTGGCGGTCAGCAAGGCCGAGGAATTTACCACCGGATCCAGCTTCCACCGCGTTCTGTGGGACGATGCACAGCAGGGCAATTCGGAGACAAAGCTGGTCACCGACGACAAGATCAAGCGCGTGGTCATGTGTTCGGGCAAGGTCTACTACGATCTGCTGGAAGAGCGTGACCAGCGCGGTATCGACGACATCTACCTGCTGCGTTTCGAGCAGTTCTATCCCTTTCCCGCGCAATCCGCGG
Source organism: uncultured Alphaproteobacteria bacterium (assembly GCA_963799505.1). Classification (GTDB taxonomy): domain Bacteria; phylum Pseudomonadota; class Alphaproteobacteria; order Rhodobacterales; family Rhodobacteraceae; genus Sulfitobacter. The sequence continues at coordinate 72,784 of CAWCXM010000014.1, read as the reverse complement.
TCAAGGAACTGGAGCGCTTCAAGAACGCCGAGATGGTGTGGTGTCAGGAAGAACCAAAGAACCAGGGTGCCTGGACATTCATCGAGCCCAACATCGAATGGGTGCTTGGCCGGATCAAGGCCAAGCATAACCGCCCCGTCTATGTGGGCCGCGCGACTGCCGCATCACCCGCAACGGGCCTTGCCAGCCAGCACAAAGCACAACAAGCCGCCCTCGTCGACGAGGCGCTGACCCTTGAAGGATCAAAGAAATGACCGAAGTACGCGTACCCACGCTGGGCGAATCCGTAACCGAAGCGACCGTGGCCACATGGTTCAAGAAACCCGGTGATACTGTCGCGGTGGACGAGATGCTCTGCGAGTTGGAAACCGACAAGGTCACGGTCGAAGTGCCAAGCCCCGTCGCCGGCACCCTGTCCGATATCGTCGCCGCCGAAGGCGAGACCGTGGGCGTGGACGCCTTGCTGGCCAATATTTCCGAAGGGGATTCGGGATCGAAGGCCGCGCCCAAGGCCAAGGAATCCGCGGAAGACAAATCCTCCGAAAGTCAGGGTGCCCGCACTGGCGCGGCACCGAAATCAATCGATGCCGGTGCAGTGGATGTCAAACCCCGCGAAGATGCCGACAATATCGACGTCATGGTGCCGACTTTGGGCGAAAGCGTGTCTGAGGCAACCGTTTCGACCTGGTTCAAGAAGGTCGGTGACACGGTCGCGCAGGATGAAATGCTTTGCGAGTTGGAGACTGACAAGGTGTCCGTCGAAGTCCCCTCGCCCGCTGCCGGTACGTTGACGGAAATCATTGCCGAAGAAGGATCGACCGTCGAGGCGAACGGCAAGCTTGCGGTCATCGCCTCCGGTGACGGTGCCGCCGCTGCGGCCCCGGCGCAGGAAACCGCACCCGCCCCTGCCGCCGCATCCACCGGCAGCAAGGATGTCGAGGACGCCCCTTCCGCCAAGAAGGCAATGGCCGAAGCCGGTGTGAGCCGGGATCAGGTGACGGGCACGGGCCGCGATGGCCGCGTGATGAAAGAGGACGTGGCCAAGGCCATCGCTGCCGGCACCTCGGCCGCTGCCGCACCTGCAGCCAAGGCTGCGCCCCGTGCGCCTTCGGCTGCCGACGATGCATCGCGCGAAGAGCGGGTCAAGATGACACGTCTCAAGCAGACGATGGCGCGCCGCCTGAAAGAAGCACAGAACACCGCAGCGATCCTCACGACCTTCAACGAGGTCGACATGACCGAGGTGATGGAGATCCGAAACCTCTACAAAGCCGATTTCGAGAAAAAGCACGGCGTCCGCATGGGCTTCATGTCGTTCTTCACCAAGGCCTGCTGTCACGCCCTCAAGGAAATTCCCGAAGTCAACGCTGAGATCGACGGCACGGACATCATCTACAAGAACTACGTCCACATGGGGGTCGCCGCAGGGACGCCCACGGGCCTTGTGGTGCCGGTGATCCGCAACGTCGATACCCTGTCCTTTGCGGAGATCGAAAAGGGCATCAACACGATGGGCAAGAAAGCCCGCGACGGCAAGCTGACCATGGCCGACATGACCGGCGGCACCTTCACCATCTCGAACGGTGGCGTCTACGGCTCGCTGATGACCGCACCCATCCTGAACCCGCCACAGTCTGGCATCCTTGGCATGGCAAAGATTCAGGACCGTCCCATGGCCATCGGCGGTGAGGTCGTGATCCGCCCGATGATGTACATCTCCCTGTCGTATGACCACCGGATCATCGACGGCAAGGGCGCGGTGACGTTCCTTGTGCGGGTGAAAGAGATGCTGGAGGATCCGCGCCGGTTGCTGATGGATTTGTAAGCTGGCGGAAAATGATCCCCGATCTAGTTTCCTTGTGTAGGACGGGGATCATGCCGCCGTCGAAAGGACAACCATCATGACCGAAACCACCATTCTCGCCGCCTACGGCCTTCTCGTCCTGATCACGATCCTGCTTCAGGTCCTGGGCTCCATGCAGACGCTTTCGATGGGGTATCTGTTGTCGGCGCGGGACGAACCGCGTGAACTGGGCCGGATGGCAGGGCGGATCAAACGTGCGCTGGACAATTCCATCACCGCGATGGTCCTTTTTGCGCCGGCGGTTCTGTTGCTTGTGGTGCAGGACAAGACAGATGCCACATCGCTTCTGGCTGCTCAGGTGTTCCTGATCGCCCGTATCATCTATCTGCCGGTCTACGCGCTCGGCGTTCCCGCCATCCGCACGCTTGCATGGCTCGCCGGCTTCGCTGCAACCGCAGTTCTTTATCTGCTCGCGTTCTGAGGGACCAACATGCAATTGATCATCCACCAAAAGGTCACGAACTTCACTGACTGGCACACTGCCTTCGACAATGATGCTGAATCGCGCCGGAACGCCGGATTGACCGTGTTGCAGGTCTGGAAGGAGCAGGACAGCGACACGCAGGCTTTTGTCCTTCTAGAGGTGAAAGACCGTGCCAAGGCGGAAAGCTGGTTGTCCCGCTCGAATGCGTTGAGCACCGATGACAAGGGCACTGTTCAGACGACCTCGGCCTATTTTCTGGAAACCAAGTGACCCCCGAACTGACTGTCCTCACCCTTGCCGGGCTGCTGCAATTCGTGCAATTCGCGATCTACGCGGTACCTGCGAACATGGAACTCGGGACCGGGTACACGATGTCGCCCCGCGACCGCGAACCGTCGCGCACCCTCTCGGACCGTACCGGGCGGCTGGGCCGCGCGTTCGACAACCACTTTCAGGGCCTGATCCTGTTCGGCATCGCAGCCCTCGTGATCCATACCACGGGCCAAAGCTCGGGCTTTACCGCCGCCTGCGCCTGGGTCTACCTGATCGCGCGCGTGGTCTATATTCCGGCCTATGTCCTCGGCTGGGTGCCCGCCCGGTCCTACATCTGGTTCGCGGGCTTTCTCGCCACATTCTTCATGCTGCTTGCAGCCCTGTTCTGACGCCCCTACCCTGCGGGCGACCACAAAATCCCAAGGAGACACCCCATGTCCAGCTATGATGTCATCGTGATCGGTTCCGGCCCCGGCGGCTATGTCGCCGCCATCCGCTGCGCGCAACTGGGCCTGAAAACCGCCTGCGTCGAAGGGCGCGAGACCCTGGGCGGCACCTGCCTGAACGTGGGCTGCATCCCGTCCAAGGCCCTGCTGCACGCATCGCACATGCTGCACGAGGCGGAGCATAACTTTGCCGAGATGGGGCTGAAGGGCAAGAGCCCGTCGGTCGATTGGAAGCAGATGCAGGTCTACAAGCAAAGCACCATCGACACGAACACCAAGGGCATCGAGTTTCTGTTCAAGAAGAACAAGATCGACTGGCTCAAGGGCTGGGGATCGGTGCCCGAGGCGGGCAAGGTCAAGGTCGGCGACGAGGTGCACGAGGCCAAGAACATCATCATCGCCACCGGGTCAGAGGCGGCCTCCCTGCCCGGCGTCGAGGTGGATGAAAAGGTTGTCGTGACCTCTACCGGCGCGCTGGAATTGGGCAAGGTGCCCAAGAAGATGGTGGTGATCGGCGCGGGTGTGATCGGGCTGGAACTGGGCAGTGTCTATGCGCGGCTCGGCTCTGAAGTGACGGTTGTGGAATTCCTCGACGCGATCACACCCGGCATGGACCCCGAGGTCCAGAAGACATTCCAGAAGATGCTGAAAAAGCAGGGGCTGGAGTTCATCATGGGTGCCGCCGTGCAGAAGACGGAAGTTTCCAAGAGCAAGGCCAAGGTGCATTACAAGCTGCGCAAGGACGACAGCGAGCATGTGATCGACGCCGACGCAGTGCTGGTCGCCACGGGGCGCAAGCCATACCACGACGGGCTTGATCTTGAGGCACTTGGCATCCGCCTGACCAAACGCGGTCAGATCGCCATCACCAAGGAATGGGAAACCGACGTCAAGGGCATCTACGCCATCGGCGACGTGACCGAAGGCCCGATGCTGGCCCACAAGGCCGAAGACGAAGGCATGGCGGTGGCCGAAGTGATTGCGGGCAAACATGGGCACGTGAACTATGGTGTGATCCCCGGCGTGATCTACACCCACCCTGAGGTCGCCAATGTGGGCGAGACGGAAGAAACGCTGAAGGCCGCCGGACGCGCCTACAAGGTCGGAAAGTTCAGCTTCATGGGCAACGCCCGTGCCAAGGCGAATTTCGCGGGCGACGGTTTTGTCAAAATCCTCGCGGACAAGGAAACCGACCGCATTCTGGGGTGCCACATCATCGGACCGTCGGCGGGCGACCTGATCCACGAAGTCTGCGTCGCCATGGAGTTTGGTGCCTCTGCACAGGATCTTGCCATGACCTGCCATGCGCACCCGACCTATTCGGAAGCGGTGCGGGAGGCTGCTCTGGCCTGCGGTGACGGCCCCATTCACATGTGATGTGCAGTGCGGCGGCCCGGCACGATGGGCCGCCGGATCAACTCGCGGACTGGCTTGCGACCATGTCGAGCCAGGTCAGCAAGGATCTGATCCCGGTGTCCAGCGAAACGCGCAACTGGTCGATGCCTGCGGCGTAGGCCGACATGATCCCGTCCAGCGCGGGTACGGTCGCCCCGATGGCGGGCGCATATGTGTAGAGGGCGGCAAGTGCGATAAAAAGCAGCATCGCCGCGATAAATCCGCGACCGAACCCGCTGGACTGCTTTCTCTGACCTCCTGCACCCAGACCCTCGCGGGCATTGGCATCGACGCCGCTGGCGCTGGTGTCGTTCCGCAGGGTGGAGTTGATCTCCTCGATGTCCGGCAACAACTCGCGGCGCGAGGACAACGCAGCCGTCGTCGCGGCGGCTTCTGCCGCGGGCTCTGCCTCGCCGCGCATCCGTGCCATGCGCTTTTTCGCCTCGATCGCGCGTCTTTCAGCGTCCTCGTCCGTGTCGGTCCTTGAGGGCGGTGTCTGCTCTCCGGTGTCGAGGCCCAGATCGGGCTGGCTTTCCAAAGGGGCCGATTGCCGACGCTTGCGGGCTTCGAACTCCGCCTCGGCCTCCTGACGGAGAATATCGGCGACCGCAGGGTCAAGCTGACGTCGCTCCGGTTCAGCCGGTTTTGGCGGAACGGGCGGTGGTGGGGGCGATACTTCCTCGTCTTCGCTGGGCGTATCGACGATCAGCACCTCATCGTCTTCGTCGGGCGGTGCGTGATCGGGATGATGCTGGAACCACGTCTGACCACAGTTGGAACATTGCACGTCACGACCGGCGGTCGGAACCACTTCGTCCGGCACTTCGTACTGGGCGTCACAATTGGGACAGGTCAGCCTCATTTGGTATTTCTTCGCTCACTTACGACGATAGGTGCACACCTGAAGCAGCATATGGTCAACATTCAACAGGGAAAAGCGTTAACTGTTGCCATTGCCGCCAAGTGCTGCATTGAATCCGCAACGGTGCTCAGGCACAACAGGCGCGGTGGTAATGGGATAATGGCGTGATCGAGCTTGAGAATGTGGCCTACAGCTATGGCGGGGGCGAGTTGCTGTCCGACATATCGCTGAAACTCGCGCCGGGTTCGTTTCATTTCCTGACCGGCCCGTCGGGGGCGGGAAAGACCACCTTGATGAAGCTCTGCTACGGTGCGCTTTTGCCCACCGCCGGGCATCTTCGGCTGTTCGGGGCCGATGTGCGGGGATTGGACCGGGACGACATCACTGCCGTGCGGCGGCGGGTCGGTGTCGTACATCAGGATGTGAAATTCCTCGACCATCTGGATGTCACGGGCAACATCGCCCTTCCGTTGACCGTGTCGGGACGCCATGCCGAAGCGGAAGGCAGCGATCTGGACGAATTGATGTCCTGGGTCGGGCTGACCAACCGGGCCAAGGCCCTGCCGCCCGAATTGTCGGGCGGGGAAAGGCAGCGTGCTGCGCTGGCCCGTGCGGTGATCATGTCGCCCGATGTGGTGCTTGCCGATGAACCCACCGGGAACGTCGACTGGGATATGTCCCAGCGCCTGCTGCGGCTGCTGATCGAACTCAACAAGATGGGCAAGACCGTGCTGATTGCCACCCATGACCTCAGCCTCATCCGTGCCACCAAGGCGCATGTGCAGGCGCGGGTGCTGCGGATCGCGAACCGACGGATCCAACTGGCGGGGGCGGATCTTTGAAGCTCGACATCGCCAGCCTGCGTGCGCTTGTGGCGGGCGATCGGCACGCCGACCGCGTCGTGCCGCCGTCGGGTTTCACCGCACAGCTGACACTTTTTGCCGCCGCCGCAATGGCGTTCCTTGCCGTCTTTGCGCTGGCCCTGTCGCTGGCGGCAGGACGGCTTGCGGAACGCTGGGGCGAGGAACTGGCCCGCTCTGCCACCATCCGCATCGTCGCACCGCTGGACCAACGCGCAGCACAGACCGACGCCGCCTTGCGGATACTCCAGACCACACGCGGGATCGCCAGCGCGCGCGCGCTCAGCGACGCGGAGCAGCGCGATTTGCTGGCCCCCTGGTTCGGCAACGATCTCGCGCTTGACAGCCTGCCGGTGCCACGCCTGATCGAAGTGATCGAGAATGCGGACGGCATGGACCCTGCGGGTCTGCGGCTGCGACTGGCGGCCGAGGTGCCGGGTGCGGTGCTCGATGATCACAGCCGGTGGCGTGCGCCCCTGATCCAGGCGGCATCCCGGTTGCGGCTTTTGGGCTGGGTGTCGATCCTGCTGATCACGGCTGCCGTGGCCGCAATGATCACACTGGCGGCCAATGCCGCTCTCGCAGCCAATGCGCAGGTCATCTCGGTGCTGCGTCTGATCGGCGCAACCGATGACTACATCGCCTCGGCCTTCATCCGGCGCTTCACACTGCGCGCCCTGTCGGGCGCTGCGGCGGGAACGGCGTTGGGAATGCTCGCGATGCTGCTGATGCCCCGCGGGTCCGATCTGGGCGGTTTTCTGACAGGGCTTGGGTTTCAGGGGCTGCATTGGTTGCTGCCCTTTCTGATCCCGGTGCTGGCGGGCGGCGTCGCCTTTGCCGCGACCCGCGCCGCGGCGAAACGGACGTTGAAGGAGTTGGCATGATGCTGCAATGGGTCCGCTCGATCCTCTTTGTCACGCAAGCGACCATTGCCATGCCGATCATCGGCCTGCTGTTCGCGCCTTGGGCGATGTTTTCAAAAACAGGGGCCTACGCCGGGTGCAAATCCTATGCGGGCTGGTGCCTGTGGACAGCGCGCTGGATGATCGGACTGCGCTGCGAAGTGCGCGGACAGGTGCCGGATGGTGAAGTGCTGGTGGCAGCGAAACATCAGTCCTTTCTCGACATCCTTATGATCTTTCACGCCCTGCCCCGTGCCAAGTTCATCATGAAGCGGGAAATTCTCTGGACGCCCGTCATCGGCCAGTACACCAAGCGGATGCAGATGATTGCCGTCGACCGGGGCAAGCGCGGAAAGGCGATCCAGCAGATGATGGATGATGTGAACGCCGGGCGGATCGAACCCGGCCAGATCGTGATCTATCCGCAAGGCACCCGCGTGGCACCCGGTGCACAGGCGGGCTTCAAGGTCGGTACGGCAATCCTCTACGATCAGCTTGGCCAGCCTTGCGTGCCTGTCTCCACGAACGCGGGATACTTCTGGCCTCGTCGGGGGATTTATCGCCGCCCCGGTCTGGCGGTGGTCGAATTTCTGGACCCGATCGAGCCCGGTCTGACAAAGGATGTGTTCATGGCGCGGCTGGAAAACACCGTTGAGACGGCATCGGACGCCCTGCTGCGCGAAGCAGGTTTCTACGCACATGCGTAAGATCACCGATATTGCCGCGCTGGAGGATCTTTACGGAAAACCGGGGGCACCCGCATTGCGCAAGGTGGCCACGGAACTGACGCCGCTTTACCGCAAGTGGATCATGGCGGCGAGGTTCTGCATTCTCAGCACGGTTGGGCCGGATGGCACCGACGGCAGCCCGCGGGGCGATGAGGGTCCGGTGGTGACGGAGCTTGATCCCAAGACGGTCGCACTGCCGGACTGGCGCGGCAACAACCGGCTGGATTCACTGCGGAACATCGTGGCGGACGGGCGCGTGTCCTGCCTGTTCATGGTGCCGGGGTCGAACAACGTCGTGCGCCTGAACGGAACTGCCATTGTGACCGACGACGTCACGATGCGGGCAATGTTCGAAAAAGCGGGCCGACAGCCCGCCACCGTGATCGTGATATCCATTCAGGAAATCTATACGCAATGCGCGCGCGCCCTGATCCGGGCAGCGACCTGGTCAGGGACCGACGAGAGCGCCGCTCTGCCGACTGTCGGAGAGATTCTTGCCGAGATGACGAACGGTGCCGAAGGTGGCCTGCCTTACGATGAAGCCTGGAGCGACCGTGCGTCCAAGACGATGTGGTAAGCACAGCCGTCCTGAACGTCAGCGATCAGTCCCTCTGCCTCAGAACCTGTCCAGCAGCCGGTTGAGGTAATCCCGCTCGACTTCCGGGCGTGCGGTTTCGCCCGAGCGGCGGCGGATTTCGTCCAGCAATTCCCGAGCACGGGCACCCCGGTCGGGCCCCAGCGCAAGGGGCCCTTCGCTGCCCGTGGCCCCGTTCGTGCCCTGCTCGCGGCCCAGCGGATCGCGGTTTTCCGCACGACGGTCGGAATCCGCCATACCCTGACCCGGCTGCTGGTTCTGCTGCTGCTCTTGCGCCATCGCTTCTCCCAGTGACCGGATCCCCTCGCGCAGCGCCTCCATCGCCTGAGCCTGATTGTCGATGGCCTCAGCCAGATCACGGTTGCGAAGCGCCTCTTCGGCCTGATCCATGGCGCGGCCCGCCCGGTCCAGCGCGTCGCGCGCGGCATCGCCTTCCGGCGTCCCCTGACCGGGCAGATTGCCCTGCTGCCGGCGCAGTTCATCACGCAAAGCCTGCTGACGCTGGGCCAGACCTTCTTCACCCTTGCCAAAGCCATCGCCCTGCTCGCCACCCTCCGGCGTGGGCTGATTGCCGCCCTGCTGGTTTTGTCCCTGCTGGTTCTGGCCTTGCTGCTGGCCGTTGTTCTGGCCCTCGTGGCTTTGGCCCTGCCCCTGACCCCCGTTGCGGCCTTCGTTGCCTTGGTTTTCACCGGCCTGGGCGTTGGGATTGAACTGTTCCTGCAGATCGCGGAATGCCTGATCGCTCAGCCCCTGCTGCTGACGCAGCGTATCGGCCAGACCTTCCATCGCCTGTTCGCCCGGAGACTGCCCGCCTTGGCCCTGCTGGCCTTCGGTGACCCGCATGTTCTCCATCATTTCCTGCAGCTGCTGCAGCGCTTCGGCGGCTTCGGCCATGCGGCCCTGCTCCATCAGCTCCTGAATACGGTCCATCATGCGTTGCAGATCGTCCTGCGTCATCTGCATGGACTCGCCCTGCTGTTGCTGCTGACCGTCCTGTTCGCCATTCTCGGCTTGCTGGCGCTGCAGCTGGCGCATGTATTCTTCGGTGGCGCGGCGCAATTCGTCCATCAGCTCGGCGATCTCCTCGTCGGAGGCCCCGTTCTTCATCGCTTCCTGCAGACGTTCCTGCGCGCGGCGCAAGCGCTCCAGCGCATCAGCCAGCACCCCTTCTTCGAGCTCGATCGCCAGACCCCAGAGGTCTTCCGCCAATTCGTCCTGCACCTCATCGTCCAGCCCGTATCGTGCACGCACCTCGAGGCGGTCGATGATCTGGCGCAACCGCAGCACCGTGGTTTCGCTCCGGATCACATCCTGCGGCTCGAAGGCCACGGCCCGCAAGATCTGTGCCGCGCGGGGCGCGTTGGCCTTGGACCACAAAAGATCGCGGCGCATCTCGATCAATGCCGCCGCCGACGGATTGAAGAATCTCCGTCCCGGCAGGACCATGTCCTGCGGCACGGTCTCACCCTGCTGTTCCGCCGCGTCGAGCACGGAGAGCGTCAGCTTGACGGGCAGATTGGCCCAGGGATGTTTGGAAAAATCCTCGATCAGGTTTTCCTCGAACGCAGCGCGGTCCCCTGAAATGGGCGTCGGCAACGGCACCGTGATCTGCGCCCGTGGATCCGGGTCGATGGTCAGCCCGTAGCGGCGGTCGATGGCCGTAAGGTCCAGCACGAACCGCGCTTCGCCCGCCTCGACCCCGTAATCGTCCTTGGCGCTGAACGGCAGACGCATTTCCCCCAGGGCGGCGACTTCGGCCTCGCCCAGCAGATTGACCTCCGGTGGGGTATCCGGCCGCATCGTCACGGTCCAGGATCGGCCCCCCGGCCCTTCGATGGAAATGCTGCCTTCCTGCACGACCGCAAAGTCCTGCGCGGGATCGGAGGCGGCAGGCAGGTCGACCGTGCGTCCCGACACGGTTTCGGCCAGGGTCAGCGCCCCCACGTCCCCGTAAAAGCGCAGCGTGATCAAAGTCCCGGCTGGAAGATCCAGCGCACCGCCGTCGAGGTCATTGAGGTAAAGCGTCGGCCTTCCGGTATAGCGCGGTGGCTCTGCCCAACCTTCCCAGACCGGCCCGCTGGCCAGTCCCCCGGTGGTCGGTGCCATGCCCGCAACCGATCCCACACGCCAGACCGAACCAAAGATCAGGGCGACCGCGAAGGCCAGAACGGCGACGTACCGCAAGGCGTAAGGGTCGCGATCGGAAACGCGCAGGTCCGCGGGCACCGGCTCCGCCGCCTCGGCGCGGGCGGCCATCCGCGTCTTGTGGGCGCGCCAGACCGCCATCGACGCCGGGTCACCCCCGCCGATGGCCGCATCATCCAGCATCGCCTGAATGGGCCGTCCCGGCAGGCTTGCGTCCAACCGCTCCATCGCCCCGGCACGGCTGGGCAACCGAAACCTTCGAATTGCGTAGACCAGCGACAGGATCACACCCAGCGCAAAAACAACCGTGGCCGCCCAGACGACCTCAACCATCACCGAATCCTGCAGTCCAAGCATCAGCGCGGCCAGCGCCAGCAACATGACCCCCAACAGCGGCCAGAATGCCCGCACCAGTTGTTCGGCCAGCATCCCGATACGTGTCAGGCGCAGTGGCCACCGCAATTTACGCAATCCCTGCCGCAGATCTTTGGGGGTGAAAGTGCTCATCCGGCAATGCTCCCATCAGACGCGGGGCACCATAGCCCTACAACCATTCAGGTATGGTATCTCGATTTATCATTTCGTCAAAGGTCGGGCGTGCGCGGATAACCGCAAATTGATCACCTTTCACCAGAACTTCGGGTATCAGGGGACGCGAATTGTATTCGCTGCTCATCACCGCGCCATAGGCGCCCGCGGACCGGAAGGCGACAAGGTCGCCCGCGGCCAGCGGCGGCATCAACCGCTGCCTGGCAAAGGTGTCGCCGGATTCGCAGACCGGACCGACGATGTCGATGGGCTGTGGCTCGATCCCCGCTTCCGGCTCGACGACGGGGATGATGTCGTGATGCGCATCATACATCGCCGGCCGGATGAGGTCGTTCATCGCCCCGTCGAGGATCAGGAAATCACGGCCTTCGCCCGATTTGACATAGATCACTTCACTGACCATCAGACCCGCATTGCCTGCAATCAGGCGGCCGGGTTCGATTTCGATCTCGCAGCCCAGATGGCCCAGGGTGCGCTTGACCAACGCGCCGTAATCCGACGGCAGCGGCGGTTCGGCATTGCTGCGGGCATAGGGAATGCCCAACCCCCCGCCCAGGTCAAGACGGGTGATCGCATGACCATCCGCCCGCAGGGTCTCGGTCAGTTCCGCAACCTTGAGGTAGGCCTGCTCGAACGGCTCAAGATCGGTAAGCTGCGAGCCGATGTGCACGTCGATGCCAATCACCTTCAGGCCCGGCATTGCCGCGGCCATCGCATAGACCTCGCGCGCACGCGCAATCGGTATTCCGAACTTGTTCTCGGATTTGCCGGTGGCGATCTTGGCATGGGTCTTGGCATCCACATCCGGATTGACCCGCACGGTGATCGGAGCCACGACGCCCAATTCCTGTGCAACCGCATCCAGAACCGCCATTTCCGGCTCGCTTTCCACGTTGAATTGGCGGATGCCGCCCTCCAGCGCGAGCCTGATTTCCTCGCGGGTCTTGCCCACGCCCGAAAACACGATCCGCTCTCCCGGCACACCGGCGGCACGCGCACGACGATATTCACCGCCCGACACCACATCCATCCCCGCTCCTGCCTGGCCCAGCGTGCGCAGCACGGCCTGATTGGAATTGGCCTTCATCGCGTAGCAGACCAGATGCTCCATCCCCGACAGCGCCTCATCGAACAGATGATAGTGCCTCAGCAAGGTCGCCGTGGAATAGACATAGAACGGTGTGCCGACAGCCGCCGCAATCTCGGTGATCGCGACGTCCTCCGCATAAAGCGCACCGTCGCGGTACAAGAAATGATCCATGCTTCATCTTTCCACTATAACTCAAATCCGCATCAGCGGACGGGCGCCGTCCTGAGAAAAAGGTAAAGCGGCAGGCCACAGGAGACCCCAATACAGAACGTCGCCGGGATGGCAATCAACGCCAGCCAGTTACGCCTGACGGCAACCTCTGCCAGAATCCAGATGGTCAGCGTGACCGCCGCGATCGTCAGATCCCAGACCAGCCCGCTGGCCGCCGCATTGGCATGCCAGGCATCCACCATCGCCATGATGTCGTAGCCGTTGGCGTTGAACCATGTGATGAAATAATACATCGGATGCACCGCACCCCAAACCGCCAGCGCCAGAAAGATCATCCGCAACGGTGACATCTCAGAACCGCCTCGCGACGCCGACGGTCGCATAGCCCGACAGATGGACACCGGGCGTCGTGACGCTCGGCTGTTGGCGCGATGCCGGGTCAGCGCCGCTGCGCTCCTCGGGCGGCAATGTGCCACAGCCCGCAAGCGCGCATAGCACAACGATCAGCGCGCCCCTCACAGTCCAAGCCCCAATGACACCGACACCGGCCCGCGTGTGACCCCAAGTCCCAGTCCGCCCGAAAGCCCGGTATCGGTCAATGTGATCGTTGCATTGCGGGTGGGCTGCACCGGCTCGCCGTCCGCACCGCAGGCCGCCATGCCTGCGCCAAGGCAAAACACCAAAATCCATCTCATGCCAAAAGGTCCTTCCAGCGTTTGATCTGCGCGCGCACCTGCGCCGGCGCGGTTCCCCCGTATGACATACGCGAGTTGACCGAATTTTCCACGCCCAACACATCGAAAACCCCGTCGGTGATCCCGTCATGCACCGATTTCATCTGCTCCAGCGTCAGATCCGGCAGATCACATCCCTGTTTTTCGGCCATGCCCACCAGCGCTCCGGTCACGTGATGCGCGTCGCGGAAGGGCATCCCCAGAACCCGCACCAGCCAATCCGCAAGATCGGTGGCGGTCGAAAAACCGCTGCCCGCCGCAGCGGCAAGGTTGTCGCGTTGCCCGGTCATGTCGCGCACCATGCCTTCCATCGCGGCCAGCGCCAGCATGAGGTTGTCGGCGGCGTCGAACACCTGTTCCTTGTCCTCCTGCATGTCCTTGGAGTAGGTCAGCGGAAGCCCCTTCATCACCATCATCAGCGCCGTATTCGCCCCAAAGATGCGGCCCACCTTGGCGCGGATCAGCTCTGCCGCGTCCGGGTTCTTCTTTTGCGGCATGATGCTCGACCCGGTCGAAAACCGGTCCGAAAGGGCCACAAAGCGGAACTGCGCGGACGACCAGATCACCAATTCCTCGGCAAGGCGGCTCAGGTGCATGGCGCAGATGCTGGCCGCCCCCAGAAACTCCAGCGCGAAATCGCGGTCGGCCACCGCATCGAGCGAATTTGCCGCAGGCCGGTCGAACCCCAGGGCCTTGGCGGTCATCTCGCGGTCGATCGGAAAGGACGTGCCTGCCAAAGCCGCCGCTCCCAGCGGGCTTTCGTTCATCCGCACCCGCGCATCGCGCACACGGCTGAGATCACGGCCGAACATCTCGACGTAAGCCATCATGTGATGACCCCAGGTGACGGGCTGTGCCGTCTGCAAATGGGTGAATCCGGGCATCACCCAGTCGGCACCGGTCTCGGCCTGTCCAAGAAGCGCTTGAATGAGCGCTTTGAGCCCACCCTCGAACGCGTCCAGCTGATCGCGCACCCAAAGCTTGAAATCGACGGCCACCTGATCATTGCGGGACCGGCCCGTGTGCAACCGGCCCGCAGGTTCGCCGATAATTTCTTTCAGACGCGCCTCCACATTCATGTGGATGTCTTCCAGCGCGGTGGAATAGGCGAATGTGCCCTCCTCGATCTCTGACAAGATCGTGAGCAAGCCTTCCCTGATCGCCTCCGCATCGCTATCGGTGATGATACCGGTTGCAGCCAGCATGGCGGCATGGGCACGGCTGCCCGCGATGTCCTGGGCGGCCATGCGCTTGTCAAAGCCGATAGAGGCGTTAATTGCCTCCATGATGGCATCGGGACCAGCGGCAAAGCGGCCGCCCCACATTTTGTTGGATTTGTGATCCGTCATAGTCAAACCCTCGGAGGGACAGATGAGAAAAGCAATCTTCGGCCTCGTGTATACGGCCCTTCTGGCAGGTGCAAACCCTGCCCTGTCCGCCGGGCCCGACATTCTGGGTCTGCGCGACGGCGACATGAAAAAGCTGATCGTTCACGATTCCCCTGAATCCACCTCGGATGCCGCCTTCATTCTGGCCGATGATGCGGGCACGGCGACACTGGCGGATTGGCGCGGGAAGTACGTTCTGGTGAACTTCTGGGCGACGTGGTGTGCGCCCTGCCGCAAGGAAATGCCACAGCTGAACGCCCTTCAAAAAGAGTTCGGCGGTGACGATTTCGAGGTGCTGACCATCGCCACGGGCCGCAATTCACCGGAAGGGATCACCAAATTCTTTCAGGAGGCCGGCATCGACAGCCTGCCGCGTCATCAGGATCCCAAACAGGCGCTTGCAGGTCAAATGGGCATTTTCGGTCTGCCGATCACCGTGATAATCGACCCCGAAGGCAGGGAAATCGCCCGCCTGCGGGGCGATGCCCAGTGGGACAGCGACAGCGCCAAGGCGATCATCAAGACACTGATCGACAGCCGCGCGGACGGCTGACCCGCCTCCTCAGGCCGCGTGCCTGAGGATCGCCGCCTCTGATGCCGACAGATTCCGCCGGGCAAAGCTGCCGTAGGTGTGGGGATCGAACTCCAACTCGGGATGCGTCGAAAGCAACCGCGCCCTGTCGACTTCGTCAAGCGTGCTGAGGGCGGCGGACGCGGGATGGAAGCTTTCCGTCTCGATCCCGTTTGCCCACATCACCTGATGTCTGTCGAAAAGCAGGTGCACATAGGTCACCTCGCGCATTTTCATATCGACGGTGACCATGTTGCCGTCGATCAGATCCTTCGCCGCGACCAGAACTTCGGGCGTGTTGAACAGGTCTTGCGCCACGGCACCCTTGATCAGGATGCGGTGCTCAGGCGACACCACCAGATCGTGATCCGGGATCTCGTCCCCCAGGGTGCCGGCGGCAATCCGAACAGGCCGCAGTTTCGGCATGGCGAAAAGTCTGGCACCGGTCATCCGGCGGCTGCCGACCCAGCGGATCGCCTGCGCGCCGTTGTCCTTGGTCTGCACCATGTCGCCTTCGCGCAGATCCTCGATCAACATCAGACCTTCGGGTGTCATGATCCGGGTGCCGGGTGTGAAACATATGACACCCCCGCTGCCTTCGGCGTGGGAATCGTGCGGTGTCGCGCCCAGCGTATGATGCACGATCCACAATTCGCAGTCCCGAGGGGGAATTTCATTCAGGAACATGAGCAAGGGCTGCGTCCCGCCGCCAACCTCGATCAGCGTCACGGTATAGCTTTGCCCCCCATCGGTGACCACAAAGCTGTTGTCCATCAGCGCTGTGCTCTCCAGGGTGTCCTTCTGATCCTCGCTCAGAACCGGTGCAGACGCGTCCAGCGCAGCGCCAACCAGGCGATGCACCATCCGTGCTGCACGTTTGCGAAGTTTGTCTGCGCCGTCTGCCTGATCCAGCCGCAATACATCCGTCGGGCCATCGACCCGAACGGCGTCCCCACGCCATGCCCATGCTGCACCCACCTTGAGGTTTTGCACCGGCGCGGCATCAAGGCCGTCTATCTCTGTTTGCGACCAGCTGATGACAAACGTGCCCTTAAAGCCCGTTTTCATTGCTCGTTCTGCCTGCCTCAGTTTTTTATTAACATCAGGTTAACAAAGACGGGTGAATCGGGGAAGTGTGTTTTTGAAGAAGTGTCAGGGTGCCGGTTCAAAGGCAGAGCGCCATTGTTCTCGCCATGCGGGTATCGACGATTTGGTAGATGAAATCCACCATTCCCCAGCATATGGATGCGGGAGGACGCATCGACAGCCTTTTTCATTGTGTGTATTTTGACACACCTCGCTGCTCAGGAGGCGCAAACTCTTGTCTGGCGCGACATCACGCGCGCTTTCAAAGCAGCACTATCCTTGCAACTTATAGATAAATCGCTAGCGTTTTTATGTCTGCCCAAGGAGTTTGCCATGCCCGACCGCAAGAAATCACTGCCCGAACGACGCATCGTGTCTTCACGACATCTGGCGGAAGGCGATGGTTGGGAAGCATCCGAACTCGAATACGGCATGATCATCGCCTACAACGCCTTCACCCGATGGATGTCGCGGTGCATGGCGGCGGCTGGCAATGCCGATCTGACACCCTTGGAAATTCTGGTCCTGCACAACACCAACCACCGCAATCGCGAAAAGCGGCTGGGGGACATCTGTTTCCTGCTCAACATCGAGGACACGCACACGGTCAACTACGCGCTGCGCAAACTGCTGAAATCCGGCCTGCTGGAAACCGACAAACGCGGCAAGGAGGTGTTCTATCGCACATCCGCCGATGGTGCGGCGCTTTGCGAGGCATACCGGGCGATCCGCAAGTCATGCTTTCTGGATGGTCTCAGCCGTATGGACACGAATGGCGATGACCTGCGCGAGATGGCGGCGGGTTTGCGGGCGATCTCGGGCCAATACGATCAGGCCAGCCGCGCTGCGGCGTCGCTCTAGGCGGCAGATCGTCCAAGACAGGGTGCCGCTTTTTCGCGATACTTGACCGAAGACAGGTGCGCCGGGCTGACCCGGAACCGTGAATGTCACCAAATAGGAGAACCAGATGAGCCATGTCCTGCGCCGTACGATGACCGGCGATCAGCCCACCATCGTCAGAGGAGAGGGATCTTTTCTGATCGACAGCACCGGCAAGCGGTATCTGGACGCCTGCGGCGGCGCGGCTGTGTCGAGCCTCGGTCATGACAACCGCGCGGTGCGTGACGCCGTGGCACGGCAGATGGAAACGCTCAGCTATGCCCACACGGGCCTTTTTACCAATGAACCGGCGGAATCGCTGGCAGATTTCCTGATCGAACGCGCCCCGGATGGCACCGGAGAAGGCCGTGTGATGTACCTTGGTTCCGGTTCCGAAGCGATGGAAGCGGCGCTGAAACTGGCCCGACAGTACCATGTCGAAAACGGCCAGCCCGAACGCGCCCGGATCATCGCCCGCGCGCCAAGCTACCACGGGAACACTCTGGCCGCCCTTGCCGTCAGCGGTCATGCCGGGCGGCGCGCCCCCTTCGCGCCACTGCTGATCGAGGTCGAGCATATCGACGCCGCCTATGCCTACCGCTTTCAGAAAGAGGGTGAAACGGAGGCGGACTTCGCACTGCGCATGGCAAACCTGCTGGAAGAGCGTATTCTCGCGCTGGGGCCTGAAACAGTCGCTGCCTTCGTCGCCGAACCGGTGGTCGGCGCATCGCTGGGCACGCAGCCCGCGCCCGCAGGGTACTTCAAGCGCATCCGTGAGATCTGTGACACCCACGGCGTTCTCTACATTGCCGACGAAGTCATGTGCGGCATGGGGCGCACCGGCAGCCTGTTTGCGCTGGAACAGGAAGGGATCGCCGCCGACATCACGACGATGGCGAAGGGTCTGGGCGCCGGATACCAGCCGATCGCCGCAGTCATGGCATCGGAAAAGGTCGTGAACGCCATTCTGGCGGGCAGCGGCCGACTGTGGAACGGCCATACCTACATGTCCCACGCCGTCGCCACCGCAGGTGCCCTGGCCGTGATGCAAGAGATCGAGGACCGCGATCTGCTGGCCGACGTCCGCAGGCTCGGCGCGCGGCTCGAGGCCGGACTGCGCAGCAGGCTCGACCAGAATGCCCATGTCGGCGACATTCGTGGACGTGGCCTTTTCTGGACGGCAGAAGTGGTACAGGACCGCGCATCCAAGAAACCCTTCGATGTCGGTCTGAACATGGCTGGCCGCGTGCTGAAGGCAACTCTGGAAGCCGGTGTGATCTGTTATCCTTCCCAGGGCTGCGCGGACGGCACATCGGGCGACCACATGCTGCTTGCGCCCTGCTTCACGTCTACAGAAAGCGAAATCGACATGATTGTGGATGTCATGGCGTCCGCCATCGAAACGGAAACGAGCAAGGCCGCCTGACCGGGCTGGTGGCTCCGCGTCGCTTTCATGGCGGGGTCACGATTTCACCCTAAAAATGCCCGATCTCTCTGACAGGCTCCTGTGATCAATGTCTATCAGAGGGAGTTGCACGTCATGTGGTCTCAATCGACCAAACCTGCCGCCCAACGTCAGAAGCAAGTCTGCAACCGGTGCCGTGCATCGCGTGAAATTCCCTGCGAATTCTGCGGTGGCAAGGGCGAAGTCATCACCGGTCGTGACGGAAGGGGCGGCCTGAAGTTCGGGCGCTGCACCTCGTGCTTTGGGCGCAAGATGACGCGTTGCCGAACCTGCAACGGCGACGGCTTCGTCTAGACCGTCATACCGTCAGGCGAAAGGTTCTTATCCCGCGCACCCCGTCGGATCGGGTTGACAGTTTCACCCCTCAGCCTTGCCGCCTCAGCCGCACTTTGAATGGCCGCAGGAGCCGCAGGTCATGCAGCCTTCGACCATGCGCAGATCGTATTGGCCGCAGCTGGTGCAGGCCTTGCCGCGGGGTGCGTCCAGGCCAACGACCTTGGCCTGAGGATCCGACTTCAACCCCATTCCTTCACCCGCGATGAACCCGGTGGCGATCATGTGCTGTTCGATCACGCCACCGATGGCCGCCAGGATCGAGGGGATGTACTTGCCGCCCATCCACGCGCCACCCCGCGGGTCGAAGACCGCCTTGAGTTCCTCCACAACGAAAGACACATCGCCGCCGCGCCGGAAGACGGCCGATACCATCCGCGTCAACGCCACAGTCCAGGCGAAATGCTCCATGTTCTTGGAGTTGATGAACACCTCGAAGGGACGGCGGTGGCCGTTCAGCACGATGTCGTTGATCGTGATATAAAGCGCATGTTCGCTGTCGGGCCATTTGACCTTGTAGGTGTTGCCTTCCAACTCTTCGGGGCGATCCAGCGGTTCGGACATGTAGACAACCTCGCCGCCCTCACTGACGGGAACGGGCTTGTCTGCTTTGGTATCCTCGCGCACGGTCAGCACCGATCCGGTCACATCGTTTGGCCGATACGTGGTGCAGCCTTTGCAGCCGGTGTCCCACGCCTCCATGTAGACTTCCTTGAAACTGTCAAAGCTGATGTCCTCGGGGCAGTTGATCGTTTTTGAAATGCTTGAATCGACCCACTTCTGCGCCGCTGCCTGCATCTTGACGTGATCCAGCGGGGCCAGAGTCTGGGCGTTGACGAAATAATCGGGCAACGCCTTGTCCCCGTATTTTTCACGCCACATCTGCACCGCGTAATCCACAACCTCCTCTTCGGTGCGCGAGCCGTCTTTCTGCAGCACCTTGCGGGTATAGGCATAGGCAAAGACCGGCTCGATCCCGGATGACACGTTGCCGGCATAAAGGCTGATCGTACCCGTCGGCGCGATGGAGGTCAGCAGCGCGTTGCGGATGCCGTGGGTGCGGATCGCGTCGCGCACGTCCTCGTCCATCTGGCTCATGGTGCCGGAGGCGAGGTAGGCTTCGGCGTCAAAGAGCGGAAACGCGCCCTTTTCCTTGGCCAGCGCGACGGAGGCGAGATAGGCCGCGCGGGCGATGGCCTTCATCCAGGCTTCGGTCTGTGCCGCCGCTTCGTCCGTGCCGTAGCGCAGACCGACCATCAGCAACGCATCGGCCAGTCCGGTGACGCCCAGTCCGATCCGGCGTTTGGCCTGCGCCTCGCGTTCCTGTTCGGGCAACGGGAATTTCGATACGTCCACCACGTTGTCCATCATGCGCACGGCGGTGGCGACCAGCTCTTGCAAGGCGGTCTCATCCAGCTGCGCCTGATCTTCGAACGGGTCCGAGACCATACGCGCCATGTTGATCGACCCCAGAAGGCACGCGCCGTAGGGCGGCAGGGGCTGCTCTCCGCAGGGGTTTGTCGCGGCGATCGTCTCGCAATAGCTCAGGTTGTTCGCGGCATTGATCCGGTCGATGAAAATCACCCCGGGTTCGGCGTAGCTGTAGGTCGCCTGCATGATCGTGTTCCACAGATCACGCGCCTGCACGGTGCGGTAAACCTTGTCGCCGAAGATCAGATCCCAGGGGCCGTCCGCCTTGACCGCGTCCATGAACGGATCGGTGATCAACACGGACATGTTGAACATGCGCAGGCGGGCGGGGTCTTGTTTGGCGGCGATGAAATCTTCCACATCCGGGTGGTCGCAGCGCATGGTGGCCATCATCGCCCCCCGGCGCGAACCGGCGGACATGATCGTCCGGCACATGGCGTCCCAGACATCCATGAAGCTGAGCGGGCCGGAGGCATCCGCAGAGACACCCAGCACATCGGCGCCCTTGGGCCGGATGGTCGAGAAATCATAGCCGATCCCGCCGCCCTGCTGCATGGTGAGGGCGGCCTCTTTCAGCATGTCGAAAATGCCGCCCATGCTGTCGGGCACGGTGCCCATCACGAAACAGTTGAACAGGGTGACCCGCCGCGCCGTGCCGGCCCCAGCGGTGATGCGGCCCGCAGGCAGATACTTGAAATCCTCGAGCGCTGCATAAAACCGGTCTTCCCAGACCTGCGGTTCTTTTTCCACCTGCGCCAGATCGCGGGCGATGCGGCGCCATGTATCCTCGACCGTCACGTCCCGTGGCGTGCCGTCGGCATCCTTGAACCGGTACTTCATGTCCCAGATCTGTTCGGCGATGGGGGCGGCAAAACGGGTCATGACGATTCTTTCGCTTGAATTGGAAGGGGTTCAATTTACCAACAAAGTCCCGCGCTGACCACCAGTTTCCCTGTGCCAAACCACCACACTTTGAATATCTCGCGTGATCGACTACCTTATCTCGTGGCTCAGGGGTGAGTCTGTGGATAGGTCTGTGGGTAAGAGATGAGCAAATACGTCAACCTGATCAAGCTGAGCGTCGGGACCGAAAGCATCGAGGATTTGCAGCACTGGCAGCGGCATCGCTCGCAACAGGTGGCGGACGGGATGTACTACCACATCACCCGCATGTGGCCCAAACGCGAGGCCGAGGTGCTGAACGGCGGGTCGATCTACTGGGTGATCAAGGGCGAGATACAGGCGCGCCAGCGCGTTCTGCGCTTTGACGAGAAGATCGGACAGGACGGCATCCGCCGCTGCGGTTTTGTACTGGACCCCGACGTCATTCGCGTGACGCCCTCGCTCAAACGTCCGTTTCAGGGCTGGCGTTACCTTGATCCGGCGGATGCGCCGATGGACCTGCCGAAAGGCCGCGAAAACGAGGCAGCCTTGCCGACCGAATTGAACCGCGCCCTGGCCGAGATCGGCGTGCTCTAAAGCCGCGCCAGCAAAGCCTCCAACGCCCGCTGATCATTCGTATCCATTCCCGCCACGCGACTGCGCCAAAGCGTTGCCTGCGATTGCAGGATCGGGCCGTCGCTGAGCTGTTTCAGGTGGTTCGCCCGCAGTGTCTGCCCGCTTGAGGTGATGTCGGCCACCGCCTCTGCGGTCTCATTGGCGACCGTGCCCTCGGTGGCGCCCTGACTGTCGACCAGCGCGTAATCGGCGACCCCGTGGGTGCGCAGATAATCCCGGACCAGCCGGTGGTACTTCGTTGCGATCCGCAGTCGAAAGCCATGCGCCTCGCGGAAGGCTGCCGCCGCCGCATCCAGATCATCCAGCGTATCCACGTCGATCCAGGCCTGCGGCACCGCCAGAATAAGGTTCGCATGGCCGAACCCAAGCTCCGCCACCGGCTCTACCTGCTGATCCCACAACGCCAGCTTCTCCTGCACCAGATCGGTGCCGGTGACGCCCAGATGGATATTGCCCACCGCCAGTTCGCGCGGCACTTCGCCCGCAGACAGCAGCATCAGGGCGATCCCGTCGATCCCATCGACCCGGCCGGCATATTCGCGTTCGGACCCGCTCCGCTCCAGCGTGATGCCACGGGCCGCGAACCAGTCGAATGTCTTTTCCATCAGCCGCCCCTTGGACGGCACACCCAGCTTGAGGGTCATCGCGCCGCCTCCAGTTCCAGCATCAGACCGGGGCGCATCACGCCGCCCACCGCCGGGATTTCCGCGCCCTGCCCCAGACGCCGCGTCAGCGCATCATAGCGTCCGCCCCCGGCGACCGATGGCAGGTCAAGGCGTCCTTCCGCGCGAAAGCCGAAAACAAAACCGTCATAATATTCCATCTGCGCGCGGCCATAGCTGCCGTCGAAGATCAGCGTATCAATGGCCACGCCCCGTGCCGCCAGCGCCTGTGCCCGCGCATCCACCCGCGCCACGGCACCCGTGATCGCGGGCAGGTCCATCGCCAGATCATGCAGCCGCTGCAGCGCGAATGGCAGGGTTTCGCGCAGGCTCAGCAGCGCCTCGATCAGTTCCACTTCGGCGGCGGTGATCGGCGGGGCGGCGGCGTCGTCGTGCAGGGCCTGCACCCGTGCGGCGATTTCGGCGGCACCGCGCAGACCGATCAGCGGCGCGTCCGTTGTCGCCTGTCCAGCCAGCAGCGCGCTGCGTGTTGCAGGCACCGGCGTCTGGCCCGCAAACCGGTGCAGCATCTGGCGAAACCGGCGCGGTCGCCAGATGTGGCGCATCAGGGCTTTCTTGCGTCCCTGGGTCGTCTGCAGTCCGTCCACGGCGGCCATCAACACCCCGATGTCGCCGGTCACGGGCGTTACGGGCAAGCCCTTCAGGGCGCCTGCGATCAGGGCAAAAACCTCGGCGTCGGCCCCCGCAGGATCGGTCCTGTCAAAGACTTCGTAGCCTACCTGAATATACTCATTGGCGCGGTCGGGGTCGTGTTCCTGACGGCGAAAAACCTCGCCTGCATAGGTGTAGCGCGCAGGCTCCGCGCCCTCGCGCATGTGCATCTGCACCACGGGCACGGTGAAATCGGGCCGCAGCATCTGTTCGCCGCGCAGCGCGTCCGAGGTCACATAGGCCCGCGCGCGGATGTCCTCGCCATACAGATCGAGCAAGGTGCCCGCCGGTTGCAGGATCGGCGGTTCGACCAGCGCGGCCCCCTGCGCTTCGAACATCGCACGAAGTTCGGTGGCCTTGGCCAAGGTCTGGGAACGCGTGGGCATCAGCGGTAGAGGTCCAGAATTTCGCGCACCTTGGCGATCAGATCACCTTTCGGCACCTCATACTGGCTGGGCAGATCGCGCCATTCCTCAAGCGTGGCATTCTCCGCGATTTTCGCCCCGAGGATCAGATCCTTGATCTGCACGACGCCCTTGTCGAATTCATCCCCGCCTGCGATCACCGCCACGGCGCTGCCGCGTTTGTCGGCGTATTTCAACTGGTTGCCGAAATTCTTGGGATTGCCAAGGTAGACTTCGGCGCGGATGCCCGCGCTGCGCAGCTCCGCAACCATGCCCTGATAGTCGGCCATGCGGTCCTTATCCATGACGGTGACGACGACGGGACCGTCGGCGGTCTTGTCCAGCCGCCCCTTGGCGTCGAGTGCTGCCAGCAGGCGGTCCACGCCGATGGAGACGCCCGTGGCGGGCACTTCCTGTCCGGTGAAGCGTTTGACCAGATCGTCATAGCGGCCCCCGCCCGCGACAGAGCCGAAGTTGCGGGTGCGGCCTTTTTCGTCTTTGATCTCGAAGGTGAGTTCAGCCTCGAAGACGGGGCCGGTGTAGTAGCCAAGGCCGCGGACGACGGAGGGGTCGATGACGAATGCGACTCGAGTCCGTAGCCTTGGGCACAATAGAGGTCTGCCATTATGGTCTAGTTCCGTCGACGCCTTCATGACCTACCTGTTGACTGTCGCCAACTAGCAGCTCTCAAGTTCGATGTGAACGTCGGTCGTTTAGTTCAGAGCTTGGCCGCCGAAACTCCGTTCGACTACGTCCTTCCGTCGATCTCGTTCTGAAGCATTCTCGAGACAGATCCGTAATTAGAGCCGCTGACAATATTCCATGACTATCGTCAGCCTGCGACCTCACTCAGCCCCGCACCCTTGGTGAAATCCCCACTCTCGTCCTTTCGCCCCTCACCCAGCAACGCCCGAACACCCTCAACGCCCAACCGATCCAGCTTATCAATCGCGCGCAGCACAATCCCGCGCTCGGCCTCTTTGTCGTCCCCGGAAAGCCCCGCAACCTCCATCACGCCGTTCAACACCTTGCGGTTGTTCACCCGCACGATGTAGTCGCCGCGCTCGATCCCGACCTCTTCCAGACAATCCGCCAGCATCGCGCAGATCTCGGCATCCGCTGCCACGCTCGACGCGCCCACCGTATCCGCATCACACTGATAAAACTGGCGAAACCGCCCCGGTCCGGGCTTTTCGTTGCGCCAGACAGGCCCCATCGCATAGCGGCGGTAGGGTTTGGGCAGATCATTCTGGTGCTGCGCATAGACCCGCGCCAAGGGGGCCGTCAGGTCATAGCGCAGCGCCAGCCAGTCGCCGGGCTTGTCCGCATCCGCATCTTCCTGCCACGCAAAAACACCCTCGTTCGGGCGGTCCACATCCGGCAGGAACTTGCCCAGCGCCTCGACCGTCTCGACCCCCGAAGACTTCAAGCGCGTCAAAGCCGTAGCGGTGGTACACGGCGGCAATCTTGCGCAGCATATCGGCACGCTGCGTCACCTCGGCCCCGAAGTAGTCGCGGAAGCCTTTAGGCGTTTCGGCCTTGGGGCGGGGGGTCTTTTTGGGCTTGGCCATGATGGTCCTTACACAGCAGGGTCTGGTCTTGCTGCGCGTCTAACTTATGCGGCATCGGCGGGCAAGCTATGGCTACCCTTGGCGCGCGCCCCGTGGTAATGCCGCGCCCATGGAACAGCTTGAAGAACAGATTGCCCATCTGACCCGCGCCGTCGATGACCTGAGCGAGATCGTCGCGCGGCAGGCGGACGAGATCGTGACCCTGAACCGCCGTGTCCACATGCTGATGCAGCGCGAGGGAGAGCGGGAAGCATCGCAGGGCGGTGGCGTGGTCGTGGGCGACGAACGGCCGCCGCACTACTAAGGTCAGCCCGCGTTCTTTACCGAAGCGGCAATCACCTGACCGTCGTGGATCAGAAGTTCCGACCAACTGGTGTTGTCCGAAGGGCGCGCATAGGTGTTCACGAAGAACGTCGAGCGTTCCAGCCGGTTTATCCTGGACCCGCAGGGTTTGCCCTTGCGCACGCCGCACACCTGCCCTTTGACAGTTTCGTAGGCGTTGTCGGTCTCGCCCACGGGCAGGAATTCACCGCCCGGACCGTAATGCAGTTGTTCATAAAGTGACGGTGCCCCGAGCAGGACTTGCGAGGCGGTCAGCTGTCTGGGGCAATTGTCGGCGAAACCGGTGATGTAGAAGGTGCGCGAGCCGGTGGCACTGGGGTTCGAATCGTAAAGCTCAAAGCCGCTGGCTGATGCATTCTCGACCTTGCGGCCAAGGGATTTGCCTTTGGCGTCGCAGACCCGCGCGACCAATCCGTAGGGCAGCACCTCGCCATAGGTCACTTCCATTGCGTCGATCCCGCTGCGCGGAGCCTCGGTAGCTGGGGTGGTGCCGGTCAGACGGCTGAAGAACCCGCCGCGCTTGGGGGCGGGTCCGGGCTGCGGTTCCGGCTCGATTGCGGCAAGTTCAGTGGACGCGCCGACGGTGTCGTTCTCTGCCGCCTTGGCCGCGTCGAAGGCTTCCTGAGACAAAGGCTCTGCGGCACCAGCGGGTGCGGGTGCGGTCCTGTTGCTGCGGAAGACACTCAAAAGCCCGCGTCTGCGCACAGGCTTTTCGGTCGCCGGCACTGCGGCTGCCTCTGACGCGGCGGCGGGTGTCCCCTCAGCCGCCGACGTGCCGAAAAACCCCTCGCGGGCGACTTCGGCCTCGCTGGCCACCGCGCTGGCGGCCGGATCGGTTTCGGCCAGATCGACGTCGGAGATGCGCGGCACACCGGCCAGCGGATCGCCGCAGGCCGACGCCAGCAGCGCAATACTTGTCAAAATCCCTGCTACACGCATGGCACCCCTCACTCCCCATTTACGTCTCGTTTACCGCAAGGACGGCGCATCGTCCACGCGACTTCTTGGACAGAGCGGATTGCAGCGCAGCGGGGTGGCTCAGATTTCCTCGACCTCGAGCACCCCGCCAAGTGAGCGGATCGCCCCTTTGATCTGAGGCGTGACAGGGTATTCCAGCCCCAGATCGACATCGACCTCGCCGGGCAGTTTCGGGTCCATCAGGCACAGTTGCACCGGCCCGCGACCGGAAGACTTCGCCGCGCGGCGCGCAGCTTCGAGCACTTCAGCGACAGCCGCGATCGCATCGGCCCCGTCGATGAAGACGCGCAAACCCATGCTGCCCGCATCCGCCACGGCCATGTCCATCGGCGCGACGGAGCGGCCCAGCAGCTTGAGCTGATCGCTTTCCATCGTCGCCTCGACCGTCACCACCACCTTTGCGCCTGTTTCCAGATGGTCCCGGGCCGCCTCGAGCGTGTCCGAGAACAGCGTGACTTCGTAACCGCCCGTGGGATCCGACAGCTGTGCAAAGGCAAAACGGTTGCCGCGTGCGGATTTGCGTTCCTGCCGTCCGGCAACGACACCCGCAAGACGCGCATTCATCGCGCCCCGGTCCATGACCTTCTGGGTCAATTCGTCCAACGTCAGGAAAGGCACGCCCGCATCGCTGCCCCACTTGCGTTTGAGCGGCGTCATGTAGTCGTCCAGCGGATGACCCGACAGGTAGAATCCGATCGCCTTGAATTCCTCCGTCAGCCGTTCCGCCGCCTCCCAATCGTCGCATGGCATCATGCGCGGTTCGGGCAGATCATCACCCGCTTCGCCAAAAAGAGAGACCTGGCTGGAGGATTTCTGCTCAAAGATCGCGGCGGAATAATTCACGAGCGGATCAAGCGCCTGAAAGACCCGGCGGCGGTTTGAATCGAGCTGATCGAAGGCACCTGAGCGGGCGAGCATTTCCAAAGGCCGCTTGCCTACCCGCTTGAGGTCAACCCGCCGCGCCAGATCGAAGAGCGTGGCAAAGGGCTTTCCCCCCCTCCCCTCGACGATCAGCTTCATCGCCTCGACGCCCACGTTCTTCAAGGCACCCAGCGCATAGACCAGTGCACCGTCCACCACCTTGAAGGTCGCGTCGGAGCGGTTCACGCAGGGCGGCACCCAGGGCAATTCGAGCCGCTTGCGGACCTCTTCGAAATAGACCGACAGCTTGTCCGTCAGGTGGATATCACAGTTCATCACACCGGCCATGAATTCGACCGGGTGATTCGCCTTGAGCCACGCGGTCTGGTAGCTGACCACCGCATAGGCCGCGGCGTGTGATTTGTTGAACCCGTAGTTGGCGAACTTTTCCAGCAGGTCGAAAACCTCGGTGGCCTTTTTCTTGTCCACCCCGTTTTCCATCGCGCCCTTTTCGAACTTCGGGCGTTCCTTGGCCATTTCCTCGGCGATCTTCTTGCCCATCGCACGGCGCAGCAGGTCCGCGCCGCCAAGGGAATAGCCCGCCATGACCTGTGCGATCTGCATCACCTGTTCCTGATAGACGATGATGCCTTGTGTCTCGGCCAGAATATGGTCGATCGACGGGTGGATCGATTCCAGTTCGCGCTGCCCGTTCTTCACCTCGCAATAGGTCGGAATGTTTTCCATCGGGCCGGGACGGTAGAGGGCGACAAGCGCCACGATGTCCTCGATGCAGGTCGGCTTCATCCGCTTGAGGGCATCCATCATGCCGCTGGATTCCACCTGGAACACCGCGACCGTCTTGGCGCTGGCATAGAGCCTGTAACTCGCCTCATCGTCCAGCGGGATGGTCGATATGTCGTCAAGCAGGCCTTCGGGCGGGGTGAACAGTTCCGTCCCGTCGGCGGCCAGATGCAGATGGCGTCCCGACGCCTTGATCTGGTCCACCGCGTTCTGGATCACGGTCAGCGTTTTCAGGCCGAGAAAGTCGAATTTGACCAGCCCCGCCTGCTCCACCCATTTCATGTTGAACTGGGTCGCGGGCATGTCGGACCGCGGATCCTGATAAAGCGGGACAAGCTGATCCAGCGGGCGGTCACCGATCACCACGCCTGCAGCATGGGTCGATGCGTTGCGCAGCAAGCCTTCGACCTGCTGGCCGTATTTCAGCAGACGCGCCACAACCTCTTCGTTCTTCGCCTCTTCGCGCAGGCGGGGTTCATCCGCCAGCGCCTTTTCGATGCTGACAGGTTTGACCCCCTCGACCGGGATCATCTTGGACAGACGATCGACCTGCCCATAGGGCATCTGCAACACGCGCCCGATGTCGCGCACTGCCGCCTTGGACAGGAGCGCCCCGAAGGTGATGATCTGCCCGACCCGGTCGCGCCCGTATTTACCCTGCACGTACTGGATGACCTCTTCCCGTCGGTCCATGCAGAAGTCGATGTCGAAGTCGGGCATGGAGACGCGTTCAGGGTTCAGAAAGCGTTCGAACAGCAAGGAGTACCGCAGCGGATCGAGATCGGTGATCAGCAGGGCATAAGCAACAAGGCTGCCCGCCCCCGATCCGCGACCGGGCCCCACGGGAATATCCTGATCCTTGGCCCATTTGATGAAGTCGGCAACGATCAGAAAGTAGCCGGGAAAGCCCATCCCTTCGATGATGCCCAGCTCAAACTCCAGCCGTTTTTCGTATTCCTCCACGCTGGCTGCGTGGGGGATGATCGCAAGCCGCGCTTTCAATCCTTCCTGTGCCTGGCGGCGCAATTCGGCAATTTCGTCATCCGCGAACCTTGGCAGGATCGGATCGCGGCGGTAGGCCATGAAAGCGCAGCGGCGCGCGATCTCGACGGTATTTTCAAGCGCTTCGGGAAGGTCCGCGAAAAGCGTCACCATCTCCGCCTCGGACTTGAAGTAGTGCTGCGCGGTCAGCCGGCGCCGTTCGGCCTGCTGATCGACATAGGCACCCTCGGCGATACAGATCAGCGCATCATGCGCCTCGTACATCCCGGTCTGGGGAAAGTAGACATCGTTCGTGGCGACCAACGGCAGATCCATGGCATAGGCCATCTCGACGAACCCGCGCTCCGTCAGCCGCTCTGCTTCGGGCTGGCCGCTTTCGCCGGGATGCCGCTGCAACTCCACATAAAGTCTGTCACCGAACATCCCCGCCAACCGCGTCATCAGCGCTTCCGCTGCGGGCCGCTGCCCCCCCTGCAACAGCCGCCCCACCGGCCCGTCCGGCCCACCCGTCAGACAGATGAGATCGCCTGACAGCGCCTCCAACTCATCCAGCGTCACCTGTGGCACCTGCCCGCCCTTGTCCACGTAAAGGCAGGTATTCAGCTTCATCAGGTGTTCGTATCCCGTCTCGCTCTGCGCCAAAAGAACGACAGGTGCCGGGTCTTTCGGCCTCTCGCCGGGCTGCGCGCCCAGATAGGCCAGATCGACCTGACAGCCCATGATGGGTTGCACCCCCGCACCCGCCATCGCGACGGAAAACTCCAATGCCGCGAACATGTTGTTCGTGTCGGTCAGCGCCAGCGCGGGCATCCCGGCGTCGAGGCACATCTGCGGCAGCTTCTTCAGCCGCAGCGCACCCTCCAGCAGCGAATATTCGGAATGGGTCCGCAGGTGGATGAATTGGGGAGCATGTTTCATGCCCAAACTTTAGACAGCCCGCCGCCGGGCCACCAGCGTGCAATCCGCCCGCCGGGATTTTTTCTTGCAATCGCCTCGACGCTGCGCATAGCCTTGCTGCACCGCCCAGGCATCCGCGTTCTACGTCGCATCGAACGCAACCGCCTTCTTCGGGCAATAGTACCGCGACTGGCCCACTGCCATGGACGTCTCCTTTGCGTTGAACGGATCCCCCGTCACCCTTCATGATATTTCACCCACCACGACCCTCTTGGACTGGCTGCGCGAAGACCGCGGCCTGACCGGTACAAAGGAAGGCTGCAACGAAGGCGATTGCGGGGCCTGTACGGTCATGATTTCGGACGAAAACGGCAGCCGCGCGTTGAACGGCTGCATCCTGTTCCTGCCGCAGGTCAACGGGAAACGGGTCACGACCGTCGAGGGTCTCGGTGCCCCTGACGGCAGCCTGCATCCGGCACAACAGGCGATGATCGACCAACACGGCAGCCAATGCGGCTTTTGCACACCCGGGTTTGTCGTCTCGATGGCCACCGCGCATTTGAACGGTGCAACCGACCATGATGTGCAACTCGCGGGCAACCTGTGCCGCTGCACCGGCTACGCCCCGATCATCCGCGCGGCGGAGCAGACGGCCAGCACAGCAGTACCGGACCACTTTCTCTTTTTGGCCAAAAATACCGCTGCGCCACAGCCGCCACAGGCACAAGATCTCAGGTCGGGCGCTGTTCAGCCCGCCACGGCAGAGGCCCTCGCGGCGTGGTATGCCGCCAATCCAACCGCGACGCTGATCGCCGGGGCCACGGACGTCGGGCTATGGGTCACCAAACAACACCGCGATCTCGGGCCGGTGGCCTTTCTGAACCGGTGCGCCGACCTGCGCGGCATCACCGAGACCGATGAAGAATTCCGCATCGGGGCCATGACCACCCTCACCGAGGTCGAGGCCGCGCTTGCGCCGCATTTCCCCAGTCTCGGCACGATGCTGCGCCGCTACGGCTCCGTGCAGGTGAGGAATGCCGCGACCCTGGGGGGCAACATCGCCAACGGTTCCCCCATCGGAGACAGCCCGCCTGCGCTGATCGCCCTGGGGGCAAAGCTGCACCTGCGGCAGGGCGACAAGCGCCGCGCGCTGCCGCTGGAGGAGTTCTTCATCGCCTACGGCAAGCAAGACCGCGCCCCCGGTGAATTTGTCGAAGCCATCACGATCCCGAAACAAGCCGACACCCTGCGCTGCTACAAGCTCTCGAAACGCTTTGATCAGGACATTTCCGCCGTCTGCGGGTGCCTCTCGATTGTTGTTGTTGACGGCACCGTTTCGACAGCCCGTCTTGCTTATGGCGGCATGGCCGGAACCCCGAAGCGTGCGACGGCGGCAGAGGCGGCCCTGATCGGTCAACCCTTTGCCGAACCGATCATCCGCCGTGCCATGCAGGCGATGCGCGATGATTTCGAACCGATGTCAGACGCCCGCGCTTCCGCAGCCTACCGCCTTCAAACCGCGCAAAACATGCTGCTGCGCTATCTGTTTGAGGCGAAAGGCACCGCCACCGACCTCCACGCGGTGACAGCATGAGCGTGGCAAAGCCCCTCCCCCATGACGCCGCCCGCCTGCATGTGACCGGGGCCGCCCGCTATACGGATGATATCCCGACCCCGACAGGCACGTTGCATCTGGCCTTCGGGACCAGCCCGGTCGCCGCGGGTATCCTCAAGGCGATGGACCTCGAGACCGTGAAAAGCGCGCCGGGCGTGATTGCCGTTCTGACCGCCGAAGATCTCGCGCAGGACTGCGATGTGTCCCCGTCGGCCCACGACGAACCGCTTCTGGCCGACGGCACCGTTCACTATGCAGGTCAGCCGTTGTTCCTGGTCATTGCCACCTCTCATCTTGCCGCCCGGTTTGCGGCAACCCAAGGCAAGACCGAGATCGAGGAGAGCACCCCGATCCTGACCATTGATGCGGCGCTGGCCGCCAACAGCCGGTTCGAGGACGGCCCGCGCATCTACCAGAAAGGCGATGCGGCCAAAGCCCTGACGGTCTCTCAGAACACCCTGTCGGGTCGGATCACCATGGGCGGACAGGAACATTTCTATCTTGAAGGGCAGGCCGCCCTCGTCCTGCCCCAGGACAACGGCGACATGCTGGTGCAATCCTCGACCCAGCACCCAACGGAGATCCAGCACAAGGTCGCCCATGCCATCGGCAAGCCCATGCACGCGGTCCGCGTCGAGACACGGCGCATGGGCGGCGGTTTCGGCGGCAAGGAAAGCCAGGGCAACGCGCTGGCCGTGGCCTGCGCCGTGGCGGCGCAGATGACCGGCAAGCCCTGCAAGATGCGCTATGACCGCGACGACGACATGATCATTACCGGCAAGCGGCACGATTTCCGCATCGACTATACCGTAGGCTTTGACACCACGGGGCGGGTAACGGCGCTGGAAGTCACACATTACACCCGCTGCGGCTGGGCGCAGGATCTGTCGCTGCCCGTCGCCGACCGCGCCATGCTGCATGCGGACAACGCCTACCACCTCCATGATGTCCGCATCACCTCGCACAGGCTGAAAACCAACATGCAATCGGCCACCGCCTTTCGCGGTTTCGGCGGGCCACAGGGGATGATGGGGATCGAGCGGATCATGGATCATATCGCCGTGCATCTCGGGCTCGATCCACTGGCGGTGCGGCGCGCGAACTACTACGCCGACCGGATCAGCGATGCGCCTGCCATACCCGAAAGCACCCGCCCCCTGCCCAACGTATCGACAGACAGCGCAACCCGGGGGGCACAGGATGCACAAGATGTCGACCTGCCCGCACAGGAGCCGGACAGTCAGACCACCCCGTACCACCAACCCGTCACCGACTGCATCATCAATGCGCTGACCGACAGGCTCTCGAAGGACGCGGAATACGACCGCAGGCGGGCCGCCGCCGCTGCGTGGAATGCCGCCAATCCGGTCCTGAAACGCGGGATCGCGCTGACGCCGGTGAAATTCGGCATCTCCTTCACGCTGACCCATCTCAATCAGGCGGGGGCGCTGGTGCATGTCTATCAGGACGGCTCCATCCACCTGAACCACGGCGGCACGGAAATGGGGCAGGGCCTTTTTCAAAAGGTCGCGCAGGTCGCTGCCGACCGCTTTGGTGTGCCGCTCGACGCGGTCAAGATCACCGCGACGGATACGGCCAAGGTGCCGAACACCTCCGCCACCGCCGCCTCTTCCGGCACCGACCTCAACGGCATGGCCGTCCGCCATGCCTGCGATGAAATCCGGCAACGGATCACGGACCATCTGGCGGAACGCTACCAGACCCGCGACATCAGTTTCACGGACGGCATGGTACGGATCGGCAAGGAAGACATCACCTTTGCCCAGGCTGCCGCTGCGGCCTACGAGGCGCGCATCTCGCTGTCCGCCACCGGCTTTTACAAGACCCCCGAGATCGAATGGGATCGCATCGCCGGGCGGGGCCGTCCGTTTTTCTATTTTGCCTACGGGGCCGCTTGCACCGAGGTCGTGATCGACACGCTGACCGGCGAAAACCGCATCCTGCGGACGGATATCCTGCATGACGCAGGGGCCTCGCTCAATCCAGCCATCGACATCGGACAGATCGAAGGTGGCTTCGTGCAGGGCGCGGGCTGGCTCACGACCGAAGAACTGGTCTGGGACGACAAGGGCGTGCTGAAGACCCATGCGCCCTCGACCTACAAGATCCCCGCCTGTTCTGACCGGCCCGACATCTTCAATGTGACCCTCTGGGATCAGCCGAACCCGGCGCAGACCATCTACCGGTCCAAAGCCGTGGGTGAGCCGCCCTTCATGCTGGGCATTTCGGCTTTTGCCGCCCTGTCCGACGCTGTCGCCGCTTGCGGTCCCGCCTACGGCGACCTGCAAGCGCCCGCGACACCCGAAGCGGTGCTGGCCGCCGTGGAACGGAGCCGCGCATGACCGCGCTCTGGATCGAGGTGGTCTCGACCCGTGGGTCCGCCCCCCGCGACAGCGGCACGGCGATGAAGGTGACCGCCACCGGCACACGCGGCACCATCGGCGGCGGGCGGCTGGAATATGTCGCCATCGCCACGGCCCGCGCCATGTTGGCGTCGGGCCGGACCTCGCACAGCGAAACCCTCCCGCTTGGTCCCAACCTCGGCCAATGCTGTGGCGGCAGCGTGACGTTGCGCTATACCGATACACCGCTTCAGACCGACGGGATTGCGGCAACGGTCTGGCGCGGGACCACCGCCCCTGACGTTCCGGTGCCTCTGTGGGTCTGGGGTGCGGGCCACGTCGGGCGGGCCGTGATCGGGGCCGCCCCGCCGAAACACTTCGCCATCACCTGGGTCGATACCGGCCGCGACCGATTTCCGCCAAAGGTGGCCGGTCACGTCACGTCGATCCCCACCGCTGACATGCCGCGCCTTGCCCCCCATGCACCAGCGGACGCACACCATCTGATCTTCACCTATTCCCACGACATCGACCTGAAGCTGTGTGCCGCGCTTCTGCGGCACGGCGGGGCCAGCATCGGGCTGATCGGATCACGGACGAAATGGGCGCGGTTCCGAAAGCGCCTGACCGACATGGGGCTTGACCCTGCGCCGATCACCTGCCCCATTGGCGACAAGTCTTTGGGCAAGATGCCCGCCCAAATCGCCAGAGGCACCATCGCGGCGCTTTTGGCCCGCACCAAACCCAAGGCGGACGCATGACCGACACACCGCTGCTCGACCTCAAGGGTCTTACCAAAGCCTACCCCGGCGTGGTCGCCAACGACGATGTCTCGCTCACCATCGCGGAAGGTGAAGTCCACGCGCTGCTGGGCGAAAACGGCGCGGGAAAGTCGACACTGGTCAAGATGATCTATGGGCTGGTCAAGCCGGACGCAGGTCAGATGCGCATGTTCGGCAAGACCTTCGCACCCTCCGAGCCCCGCGCCGCGCGGGCGGCGGGTGTCGGCATGGTGTTTCAGCATTTTTCGCTGTTCGAGGCGCTGACCGTGGCGGAAAACATCGCACTGGGGATGGAAAACGCACCGAAACTCCATCTCTTGAGCCAGCGCATCCGAGAGGTCTCGGACACCTACGGATTGCCGTTGTCACCGGATCGTACCGTCGGTGATCTTTCAGCCGGAGAGCGCCAGCGGGTGGAAATCATCCGCTGTCTGCTGCAAGACCCGAAATTGCTGATCATGGACGAGCCGACATCGGTGCTGACCCCGCAAGAGGTTGAAATCCTGTTCAAAACCCTGCGCAAACTGAGCGCGGAGGGCACCGCGATCCTCTATATCTCGCACAAGCTGGAGGAAATCCGGTCGCTCTGTGACAGCGCCACGATCCTGCGGCTGGGAAAGGTGGTGGGCCATTGCATCCCCCGCGACACCTCGGCCCGCGACATGGCCGAGATGATGGTGGGCAAGCTGCTGCAGACACCCACGCGGGCAGGCAAGACGCCGGGCGACGTGGTCCTGTCACTGCACAACCTGTCGGCCAGATCGCCCAGCGCCTTCGGGATGCCGCTTCGCGATATCAGTGTCGAGGTGCGGCAAGGTGAAATCCTCGGCATCGGGGGCGTGGCGGGCAACGGGCAGGACGAATTGCTGGCGGCCCTGTCGGGCGAGATGTTGACCGCCCCGGGCATGGTGCATTTTCACGGCAAGGATGTCAGCGTGCTTGGTCCGACCCCACGACGCGCGATGGGGATCCTCAGCGCACCGGAAGAACGCCTGGGCCATGCCGCCGCCCCCGACATGTCGCTGACCGAAAATGCCATGCTTACCGCCATGGCGCGCGAAAACCTTGAACGGGGCGGGTTGCTGAACTGGGGCCGCGCGCGGTCCTTTGCGGAAAAGATCATCGAGCGTTTCGATGTGCGCACGCCCGGCCCCGGCAACGCGGCACGGTCGCTTTCGGGGGGTAACCTGCAGAAGTTCGTGATCGGGCGGGAGGTCTTGCAACGCCCCGATCTTCTGGTCGTGAACCAACCCACCTGGGGGGTCGATGCCTCTGCCGCCGCCGCGATCCGGCAGGCGCTGCTGGATCTGGCCGAGGGAGGCACGGCCCTTGTCATCATTTCCCAAGATCTCGATGAACTCATGGAGATCTCTGATCGCTTCGCCGCGCTGAACGAAGGCCGCCTGTCAGACCCACGACCCGCGCAGGGTCTGACGGTGGACGAGATCGGTCTGATGATGGGCGGCGCGCACGGTATGGAGGTCGCCCATGTCTGAGACCGCGGATTTGAGTTGTATTGGAAAGATGAAGCAGGGGACACGCCCGTGATCCGGCTTGAGAAACGTCCGCAGCCCAGCCGGGGATTTTCACTGGCCACACCTGTGCTTGCGGTGCTGGCGACGATGGTGTTCGGGGGGCTGCTTTTTGCCGCTCTTGGCAAGGATCCCCTGATCGCGATCAAGACGATTTTCTGGGATCCGCTGTTTGGCGAGTTCGCGTTCTTCTACCGCCCGCAATTGCTGATCAAGGGTGCGCCGCTGGTCCTGATCGCCATCGGGTTGAGCCTTGGGTTCAAGGCTGGCATCTGGAACATCGGCGCGGAAGGGCAATACATCATGGGCGCGCTTTTCGGTGCGGGGATGGGGTTGGCGTTCTATCCTGCGGAGGGGATCCATATCTTTCCGCTGATGGTGCTGGCCGGGGCCTTTGGCGGCTGGATCTGGGCGATGATCCCGGCGCTCTTGAAGGTGAAGTTCGGCACCAACGAAATTCTGGTGTCCTTGATGCTGGTCTATGTGGCCGAGCAGTTTCTTGCGTCCATGTCCCTGGGACTGCTGAAAAACCCGGAAGGCTTCGGCTTTCCCGGCTCGCGCAACCTGCAACAGTACGAGAGTGCCTTCAACGCCGACCTGATCGAAGGATCGGGCATGCACTGGGGCGTCGTCGCGGCGATGATCGCGGTGATCTTCGCCTATGTGTTGCTGACCAAACACCGGCTTGGCTTTGCCATCCGCGTGACGGGGGAGGCCCCGCGTGCGGCGAAGTTTTCGGGGGTGAACCCGACGCGGCTGGTGCTGTTCTGTCTGGGCACATCGGGCTTGCTGGCGGGACTGGCGGGCATGTTCGAGGTGTCGGGGCCTGCGGGTCAGGTGACGATTGATTTCAACGTGGGCTATGGCTTTACCGCGATCATCGTGGCGTTTCTGGGGCGGCTGCACCCCATTGGCATCCTGCTGGCGGGGCTTTTGATGGCGCTCACCTATATCGGTGGAGACATCGCGCAAAGCCAGCTGGGTCTGCCTGCCGCCGCCATTCAGGTGTTTCAGGGGATGCTGCTGTTCTTTCTGCTGGCGCTGGACATGTTCACGAATTACCGGCTGCAATTCGGACGAAAGGAGGTGGCTTGATGGACCTTTCCGCGATCAACCCCATCCTCTTCGTCGCGGGCTTCCTCGTCGCCGCGACGCCGTTGATCTTCGCCGCCATTGGTGAACTGGTGGTCGAGAAATCCGGCACCCTCAACCTTGGTGTCGAGGGCATGATGATCACCGGCGCGATCTGCGGCTTTGCCACGGCGGTCGAGACCGGGTCGCCGATGCTAGGCTTCGCTGGCGGCGGCGATTGGCGGTGCGCTGCTCAGCCTGCTTTTTGCCTTTCTCACCCAGATCACGCTGGCCAATCAGGTGGCCTCCGGTCTTGCGCTGACGCTTTTCGGGTTGGGTCTGTCGGCGCTGTTGGGTCAATCCTATGTCGGCATCAAACCGCCGCGACTGCCGGATATCGACTTTGGCCCACTGGCGGACATCCCCGTCATCGGGCCGATCCTCTTTACCCATGATATCATCCTTTATCTGGGCATCGCGCTGGTGGCCGCAGTTTGGGCCGTACTGAAATTCACCCGTGCGGGGCTGATCCTGCGGGCGGTGGGCGAAAGCCATGATGCCGCCCATGCGCTTGGCTACAAGGTGGTGCGCATCCGCACGCTGGCCATCATGTTCGGCGGGGCCTGTGCGGGACTGGGGGGTGCCTACATCAGCCTGATCCGGGTGCCGCAATGGACCGAAGGCATGACGGCCGGTGTGGGCTGGATTGCGCTGGCACTGGTGGTCTTTGCCAGCTGGAAACCCTGGCGGCTGCTGCTGGGCGCCTATCTTTTTGGCGGCATCACGCAATTGCAGCTTAATCTGCAGGGCGCGGGCGTTGCCATTCCCGTCGAATATCTGGCAATGTCGCCCTATCTGATCACGATCATCGTTCTGGTGATCCTGAGCCGTGACAAGTCTGCCGCTCCGGCCTGTCTTGGGCGGACGTTCCATGCCTCGTCCTAGAGGCCAATCTGCAAACGCCCGACAAGGGTGAAACAACTGGGGATATACATGACACTCACCAAACTCCTGACCACTGCGGCTGTCGCACTGGGTCTGGCCACCGCTGCCTTTGCGGATGCTCACGAGAAAACCAAGGTCGGCTTTGTCTTTGTCGGTCCCGTCGGTGACGGCGGCTGGACCTACGAGCACAACAAGGGCCGTCTGGCCGTCGAGGAAGAATTCGGCGATGCCGTCGAAACCGTATTTGTCGAATCCGTGGCCGAGGGCCCGGATTCGGAACGTGTGATGACGCAGATGGCGCTGGATGGTGCCGATCTGATCTTCACCACGTCATTCGGTTATATGGACCCGACGATCAACGTCGCCAAGAAATTCCCGGATGTGAAGTTCGAGCACGCGACGGGCTACAAGCGGGCCGACAACGTGTCGACCTATTCCGCACGTTTCTACGAAGGCCGCGCCATTCAGGGCCATATCGCGGGCAAGATGACCAAGTCGAACATCATCGGCTACATCGGCTCCTATCCGATCCCCGAAGTGATCCGGGGCATCAACTCCGCCTTCATCCACGCGCGCAAGGCAAACCCTGACGTGCAGTTCAAGATCGTCTGGGCCTACACCTGGTTCGACCCTGCGAAAGAAGCGGACGCGGCCAAGGTGCTGATCGAACAGGGTGCGGACGTCGTGTTGCAGCACACCGATTCCACCGCGCCGCAGGCAGCGGCACAGGAAGCGGGCAACGTGATCACCTTTGGTCAGGCGTCCGACATGGCGCAGTACGCGCCGATGCCGCGCGTGTCCTCGATCATCGACGATTGGGCACCCTACTACATCGCCCGCACCAAGGCGGTCATGGATGGAACGTGGGAGAGCACGGACACATGGGATGGCATCGGTGCCGGCATGGTCGGCATCGGCGAAATCTCCGACGCGGTGCCTGCGGACGTGAAGGAGGAAGCGCTGGCGCTCAAGGCGTCCCTGGCGGACGGGTCATACCACGCGTTCACCGGCCCGCTGAAGAAGCAGGATGGCAGTGATTTCCTGGCCGAGGGCGAGACCGCGGATGACGGAACCCTTGCGGGCATGAACTTCTATGTCGAAGGGATCGAAGGCGACATTCCGCAGTAATCAGTCGCTGTTCAATACGCACCTGATGAAAAAAAAGGCCCCGCCATTCGGTGGGGCCTTTCCTGTTTCTGGTCCGCCGACTTATGGATCAGAAAGTCATCTTGTAGCTGACGCTCGCAGTATAGCCGGTGGTTCCGCTCTGGCTGACCGCTGCTGTTCCCGTCAGGCTGAGGAAAGACCCCGGCCCCAGTTCACGCAGGACAGAACCAGACAGATAGCCCCAGGTGCGGTCAGGGCGCGGTGCCGATACGCTGCCAAGGGTGGCTGCATTGGGCCCCAGCGCGATCGAAAGCGGATCATCGCTCAGATCGTGTTCGACAGAGCCGCGCAGGTTGAACTTCCACTCAGGCAGGGTCTTGGGCGAGATGATGGCCGACACACCCAGCGTGATGCGGTCGGATTCGTAGTTGCTGTCTCCGAAGGACAGGCTTGCCGGACCGTCCGTTTCGGTGAACCCGTCGATCGAGACTTTCTCGTGCGTGTAATGTGCGAATGGGTTCAGCAGCACGGTTTCGGACAGAGGCATGAAACCACCGGCCCCGATGCGGGCAAAACGATAGCTGCCGTCAGTCTGCGCCCGGTAGGTTTCGCGCGCGGTCCCCAGCGTGAAGGACCGGGTGATGTCGGTGACGTCGATGGTGCCGCCGCCGACCGCCGCATTGAGGTAGAATGCCTTGGACAGGGCGACCTGACCAAAGACCGCGCCGACGATCAGGTCGGATTCGAATCCGCCGCGCCCGCCGTCGAAGGTGACCTCGCCCCGGTCAAAGCTGAGCCCTGCACCAATGGTCGCATTTGGCAGAACCGGCACGTCAAAGCCCAGCTTGGCGACCTGGGTCGATCCGCTGAGCCCCGGTGTGACCTGTTGTGCGTCGCTGTCATAGGTGCCGGCTTCGACACTGGCGAAAAAGTCGAACTGACCGACCTCGCGACGCTTTTGATCGCCATTTTCGTCGGCATAGACCAGGACAGTCGGGTTCAACCGGTTCTCTATCGAGAGGCTCCCCTGACGCAGCGCATTCATCGTTGCGACCGAAATCGCCCCGCTCTGCGTTGCGGCCTGCAACCCGGCGAATGCCGCTTCACCAAAAAGCGCGTGCGCGGCTGTGGTCGGATGAACGCCGTCCGCAAAGATGCGCTCTTCGCTGTCGGCGCTGGCGTTCAACCCCTGAATGCACTGCAACGCGCTGTCCGGGCAGGCAGGCACCGTCGCCGCGTTGGGCGCGGTGAAGCCGTAGGCGACCGGGTCGGCCTGTACTGCGTTCAGCAGCTTGCCCGAATCCACGATCACCGCCTTGCCGTCAATCGAGGCGGCCAATTGCGCGTTGAAGGCATCGGCCAATGCCGTCTGCAACCCTGCCCCCGCCGGGCCGACGGACAGGCCGAAAGGCGTCTGACCGATGTCCGGCACGGTCACGACGATCACGGATTCACCGCCTGCGGCCTTGATCCTGTCGACCTGCGCGATCAGTTCCACTGCCGCCTGCGCCATGTTGGCAGCCGCAGCTTGAGGGGTGATCACCCCCGCACCCACGGCACCCGCCTGTGCAAAGACATCGTTCGCCCCGCCCCAGAGCACGACCAGATCGGTCGCACCCAGCGTGGGCGATGCCGCCAACATCCGGTCAACCTGCGTTGCCAGCGGCAGCGTGGTGATGCCGGTGGCGGGGCTGAACCCGGTCCCGTTCGGGTCGGTCACCCGTGCACCCCCTTCCGCATAGTTGGTGCCCCCCACATCCACCTGCGGCAACCCCGCCGCAGGCACCGCACTGAGCACATTGGGTTGGACCGTAATCCCCAGGTTCTGCCCGAGAATACCAGCGTAGGTAAGCGATGAGCCGTCAGGTGCGTTGGTCAGAAACTGGTAGTTGATCTGTGGCAACAGGCCGCCTCCGCCTGCCTGTATGGCCTGCGAATAGGTGCCCGCGTCGCTCAGGCTGTCGCCGATCACGAACAATTGGTCGAATCGCAATTCATCGGCCTGTGCGCCGGAAATGCCTGCGCAAAAAAGCGCCCCGATCGCGACGCTTCTGGTCAGTTTTGTCATGGTGTCCCTCCCCGGACGGACGCGTATCTTCGCATCCTTTTGCAACTCTGGACGGGTGAAAATTGCCTGTAAAGACAATTCAACCTGCGGGAAGCGACGTCAGCCGAAGACGACGGCCAGCGACCCCGCACTTGCGGCCGCGCATGTCCAGCCCGAGGGCCAACATGGATTTCATCGAAAATAGTCCCCCATTGTGATAGAGTGCTGCATCGCCCTTGGGGGCGGTGCTGTTCTTTTTGGATAACCAAAGGAGGACTCCATGGGCGTCGATGTAGAAAAGGCCCTGAAGGAACTGACGAGACGGTTTGATACCAACCTGAAGGACCAAAACCGCGTGAACCAGCGGATTCATGACGAAATCGCCAAGCTCGACAAGCGGCTCAAGACAATCGAAGGGCGCGAGACTGGCAATGTGCAGGATCAGAACCGCGTCAACCAGCGCATCCACGACGAAATCGGCAAACTGGACAAACGCGTGATGACGATGGAAAAACGCGAGACCGGCAATGTCCAGGACCAGAACCGCGTGAACCAGCGCATCCATGACGAGCTTGTGACGATCCAGAAGCGCCTGAAGAGCATCGAAAGCAGCAATCGGTAGACCTGTTTCGCTTCAAGGGGTGGTCTGGAAAATACCGTCAGTCCGGTGCGGCATAGCTACCGTCCGGACCGTGCACTTCCGTGCCTTCCAGCGCAGGCGAGAATACACAGATCAGGCGCAGCGGGGTGTCGCCGTCGGGTACATGCACCTCGTGCGCGTCATGGGCGTTGGGCGCGTAAAGCACGCCCGGTGTGATCTGGTGCCGCGTGCCTGTCGCCACTTCGGTC
This sequence comes from uncultured Alphaproteobacteria bacterium, assembly GCA_963799505.1. Lineage (GTDB taxonomy): Bacteria > Pseudomonadota > Alphaproteobacteria > Rhodobacterales > Rhodobacteraceae > Sulfitobacter. The sequence goes on along the minus strand of CAWCXM010000014.1, from coordinate 30,571 downwards.
ACGACGCCTGCACCCCCGATGCAATAGCACGCCTCGACGTGATGTTTGTATTCCAGTCGCAGCACCGCACCGGGCAGCACCTCCGTCTCGGTCATCGAAAACCCCATGCCGTCCGACCGCACGAGCAAGCGCAGTGACGTCCATCCCGGCCCCGCCGCGTCCCGGGCCGATCCGCGTAATTTCGCCTTGTCGCTGATGATCATGCTCTTTCCTTTCGGCGCTCAACCCATAGACTGCCACAAAGCCTTTCAGGAAAGCCACACCGATGATCAAACTGCACCATCTCAACCGTTCGCGCTCGCATCGCATTTTCTGGCTGCTGGAGGAAATCGGCGAGGACTACGAAGTCATATCCTATGAACGCGACGCCAAGACCAATCTGGCCCCGCCCGCATTGTTGAAGGTTCATCCTCTGGGCAAATCGCCCATGGTCGAAATGCGCGGCCGGTTGATCACCGAAAGCGGCGCGATCACCGAAGTGCTATGCGAAACCTTTGCACCGCAGATGATCCCGCAGAAGGATACGGACGACTACTGCCGCCATCTGGAGTTGATGCATTTCGCCGAAGGATCGGCGATGATCCCCATTCTGCTGAACCTCTATGTCGGGCGTCTGGGCGAAGCCGGTGCGCCGCTGCATCCGCGCATCCACGCCGAATTGACCAGTCATTTCAGCTATATGAACGATCTCGTCCGGGCCTCGGGACACTTCGTGCTGGACGATCTGAGTGCTGCTGACATCATGCTGAGCTTTCCGGCGGAAATTGCGGTGGAACGGATGGGGCGCGCCGATGAGTTTCCCGAACTCGCCCGTTACCTCAAGCAGATCAAGGCGCGACCCGCTTATCGGCGTGCCATCGAAAAAGGCAACAACTGATCCATGAAGCAGACCCTGACCAGCCCCGACGGCACGCCCGCAAGCCGCTTTGCCTTCGGCACCATGCAGTTCGGCGGACGTGCCGATGCCGATGCCTCGCGGGCGATGTTCGACGCCTGCATCGACGCCGGGATCACCCATTTCGACACCGCCCATGTCTATACCGACGGCGCGTCCGAGACGCTTCTGGGTGGCTTCATACAGGACCGGCGCGATCACCTGATCATCGCGACCAAGGCCGCCTATTCAGGCGGTGCGGGGCGCGACACCATCCTGACCTCGGCGGAAACCTCGCGCCAGCGCATGAAGATCGACACGCTGGACGTGCTTTACCTGCACCGCTTCGATCCCGACACGCCGCTGGAGGAAAGTTTTCAGGCCTTCGCCGACCTGAAGGCGAAAGGCCATGTCCGTCACATCGGGCTTTCGAACTTTGCCGCCTGGCAGGTGGTCAATGCGGTCCACATCGCGGCCCGTTTCGATCTTTCGGTGGCGGTGATCCAGCCGATGTACAATCTTGTCAAACGACAGGCTGAGGTGGAGATTCTGCCCATGGCGGATGACATGAACATCCTCGTGGCCCCCTATTCGCCATTGGGGGGCGGTCTTCTGACAGGGAAATACGGCAACGGCGGTGCAGGTCGGCTGACCGAAGACGACCGCTATGCCGCGCGCTACGGCATGGACGTGATGCACCGCGCCGCCAAGGGTCTGACGGACATCGCGGCGGATGAAGGCGTGGCTGCCGCGACCCTGGCGGTGGCCTGGGCGGCGGCGCATCCGACCGGGCCAAGCCCGATCATCTCGGCCAGATCGGTCGAGCAGCTACAGCCGTCGCTGGAGGCAATGACATTCGAGATGTCGGCAGAGCTTTATGACCGGATTGCCGCCCTGTCGCCCACGCCACCGCCTGCCACGGACCGGCTCGAGGAACAGGTATGAGCGACATTCTTGTCATCGGTGGCGGGATTGCGGGACTGTCGGCGGCGGCACGGCTGTCAGCGGACGCCCGCGTCACCGTGCTGGAACAGGAAAGCGCCACCGGCTATCACGCGTCAGGCCGCTCCGCTGCGTTGTTCGAAGAACAATACGGGTTGCCCAGCACCATCGCGCTGAATACCGCCAGCAAGGAATATCATTCCGAGGCCAACGGCGGCTATCTCAGCCCGCGTGGCCTGATGATCCTGGGTCGTGCGGAGGAGGAAGCCGGGTTCGCGGCGGACGCCGGGACGATGGGTGTCGATGTGATCCCGGTCGCGCAGGCCTGTGAAATGGTGCCTCTGCTTGACCCGAACGCGGTGGCCTTCGCCGGATACCATGAGGCGGCCTATGACATCGACACCGACCGCATGATGCAGGATTTCATCCGCGAGATCCGCCGCAACAGGGGGGAGGTGATCCCCAGATCGACGGTGACCGCGATCACCCGAAACCCGCGCGACTGGACGGTCTACACCGACAATGCCCAGTATACCTGCACCAAACTTGTGAATGCTGCCGGTGCCTGGGCGGACAGCATCGCGCTGATGGCGGGCATATCGCCCTTGGGCATTGTCCCGCACCGCCGCTCGATGGCGCGGATCCCCGCACCGGGCGGCTACGATGTGTCCGGCTGGCCGATGTTCTTCGGTGTCGGCGAAACCTGGTATGCGAAACCCGACGCGGGCCTTTTGCTGGTCTCGCCCGCAGACGAAGACCCGGTCGAGCCGCACGACGCCTATGCCGACGATATGGTGCTGGCCGAAGGACTGGCCCGCTACGAGGCGATGGTGACGAAACCCGTCACCAGATTGGTGAGTTCCTGGGCAGGGCTGCGCAGCTTTGCGCCCGACAGGGCCCTGGTCCTTGGGCCGGACCCGTTGGACGAGAATTTCATCTGGAGCGCGGGACAGGGCGGATACGGGTTTCAGACGGCGCCTGCCGCATCCCAGCTTGTCGCCGATCTGGTCATGGGCCGCACACCCGCGCTGGCGGCATCCACGGTTGCCGCATTGACGCCCGACAGGTTCAGGGCATGACCGCCAAACTACCGCCCAGCGCCAGCGTGGCCGAACCGCGCGAGGGCGGAAAGCTGTTCGCACCGGCGGCGGCCCGCAACGCCACAGCCATTGCAAACTACCTGCGGGACCACGCACCCCAAACCGGCAAAGCGCTGGAGATCGCCAGCGGCACCGGGCAACACATCCCGCATTTCGCCGCCGCGCTGCCGGGGCTCGCGTGGCAGCCCACCGATATCGAGCCTGCCCGTCTGCGCAGCATCGACGCCCATGTGGCAGAGGCTGGCGCGACGAACGTCGCTTCAGCGGTCATCCTCGATGCAACGCAGCCCGGCTGGGCCGCCACGGTAGCCGCCCAGGATCTTGTTCTGGTGGTGAACCTTCTGCACCTCATCCCCACCGAGCGCGTGATCTGTCTGATCGACGAGGCGGCGCGGGCATTGAAGGCAGGCGGCACCTTGGTCATCTATGGTCCCTTCGCACGCGACGGTCAGCTGACCAGCGAAGGCGATGCCCGGTTCGATGCAGAGCTGCGTGCGGCAGACCCGACGATCGGGTACAAGGACATCCGCGACATGCATCTCTGGCTGGAAAAGGCGGGCCTTGCCGCCGAACCGGTGACCGAAATGCCTGCAAACAACCTGATTTTCCTGGCCAGAAAGCCCGCCTGATGACCCTGCGCTTCCTCTTCGCGACACTTGTCCTCGCCCTACTTTCAGCCTGCGGCGGAGGTGGAGATACCGGTAAGCCGCCCGCCGCTCCCGGTGTGCTTTTCGCGCCCAATTTCCGCGATGCGGACCCTGTGGATTTCAACAATCCGGCGCCCGCGCGCTTTCCCGTTCACGGGATCGACGCCGCCCGGTTTCAACAGAACGTGCATTTCGGCATAGCACGGGCCAATGGTGCGAACTTTGCGTTTCTGAAAGCGACCGAAGGGGGGGACCTGCTCGATCCGATGTTCAACGAACACTGGCGGAACGCAGGCAGTGCCGGGTTGTGGCGCGGGGCCTATCACTTCTACTATTTCTGCACGCCGCCGGAAGTGCAGGCGCAGTGGTTCATCCGCAACGTGCCGCGCACGCCCGGTGCCCTGCCGCCGGTGCTCGACATGGAATGGAACCCGTTTTCCCCGACCTGCGCCACCGTGCGCCCGCCCGCCGCAGAGGTACAGCGCCAGATGCGCGTCTGGCTGCAGATCGTTGAGCAACATTATGGCCAGCGCCCCATCATCTATACCACGCCGCGCTTCTACGAAGAGAACAACCTGCGTGATTTCGCCGGATATGAGTACTGGCTGCGCACCACGGCCAAGACCCCGCGCGAAGCCTATCCCGGTCAGCGCTGGACCTTCTGGCAATACAGCGCCACGGGACTGGTGCCGGGGATGGAGGGCAAGGTGGACCTGAACGCCTTCAACGGCAGCCGTGCCGATTGGCTGGCATGGGTCAAGCGGCGCGCGAATTGATCGGTCAGATGTCCGTCCCGCCGCGCGCGAGCGACCGCGCGGCAAAGAACAGCCCGACGATCAGCATCGCGGGCAGGATGAAGATGCGAAAGAGGTAGACCCCGAAAATGGCGACCAGACCGCCGATCAGTTCATCCGCCCTGCTCCAGACATTCGCGGTGATGCGGCGATAATCGTTCAGGCCCAGGTCGGCGACCTCATCGGGGGCTTCAAGGTTCGTCTCGCCCACGCTTTGGGTGATTTCCGACACGAGGGCCTGATTGCGCACCAGCGCCGCTTCGGTCAACGCACCCGCGATGGGGGCGGAAAGCGTCAGACCCAGCGGCAGCGCAAGGCCCAGAAACGCGCCGTACCAACCAAGTCGCCGCGCCATGCCGCGTCCCGGGCTGAGGGTGGCGATAAACAAGGCCAGCGCCAGAAGGCTTAGCCCCACCGCACTGACCGGACCCAGCGCCACGGCAAGCACGCCGGTGACCACGGTGACGCCAAAGACAAGGCCCGCGATCCGTTCGATGGTGTCATCCAGCGGTTCCAGCACCTTGAGGGGTTGCGCGCTGCCCGAGGCGATGAAGGACACGCCCACCTCGACCTCCTGCGCGGTGGACAGCACCGCGTTGAGCGTGCGCAGCACCACGTAGGTCGCCGCCGCCCTGGTCGCGATGTCGGCGGCATAGGACTGCGCGGTACGGGTCAGCGGATCCTCCGCCGCGCGCGCCACCCAGACCGCCAGAGCAAGACAAAGCGCGGCACCGATCAAGGCGATGCCGCGCCGGGTTACGCTAGCCGTCGATGCGGATCCGTTCGTTTTTCGGATCATAGGGGCTGTCCTCGACTATTTCGGCATCCCAAAGCTGGTCGAACATCTTGACCTTCAGCTTCGTCCCTACCACGGCATGTTCGGGCTTCACATAGCCCATGCCGATGGATTTGCCGAATGCGACGGAATAGCCACCAGAGGTCAGACGCCCGGTGCGCGTATCGCCCGCATAAAGCACCTCGCGGCCCCAGGGATCGGCGTCTTTTGGCCCGTCGATCAAGACGGTCACGCATTTGGCGCGGATGCCGTGGTCAGCCATCGCCTGTTTGCCGTGGAAGTCCTTGTTCATGTCGACGAAAGCGCGGCAGATCGGCCTCAAGCGGGGTGGCATCGCGGCCCAGTTCGGTGCCGAAGGCGCGGTAGGATTTTTCCTGCCGCAGCCAGTTCTGTGCGCGGGCACCGACCAGTTTCATTCCGTGCGGTTCGCCCGCTTTTTCAAGCTGATCGAAGAGATAGTTCTGCATCTCGATCGGGTGGTGCAGCTCCCAACCCAGCTCGCCGGTATAGGCCACGCGGATCGCGCGGACCGGGCACATGCCCAGTTCGATGTTGCGCATGGTCAGCCAGGGGAACCGCTTGTTCGACAGCACCGTGGCGGGATCGGCGTCCTTGACGATGGCGTTCAGCACATCGCGCGATTTCGGCCCGGCGATGGCGAAGACGCCCCATTGCGTGGTCACGTCATGGCATTCGATATAGCCGAACTCGGGTGCCTTGTCCTCGATCGCCTTGCGCAGGTAATCGCTGTCATAAGCGGTCCATGCGCCCGCGCTGACCAGATAATATTCATGCTCGGCCAGCCGGACGATGGTGTATTCCGTGCGCGTGGTGCCGGCACCTGTCAGCGCATAGGTCAGGTTGATGCGGCCCACCGACGGCAGTTTGTTGCAGGTGAACCAGTCAAGGAACGCCGTGGCCCCCGGCCCCTTGACCAGATGCTTGGTAAAGGCGGTGGCGTCGATCAGGCCCACGCCCTCGCGGATGGCCTTGGCCTCTTCCACGGCATACTGCCACCAGCCGCCGCGCCGGAAGGACCGCGCGTCGTGGTCGTTGAAGCCTGCGGGTGCGTAATAGTTCGGCCGCTCCCAGCCGTTGACCTGCCCGAACTGCGCGCCGCGTGCGGCCTGCCGGTCATAGGCGGGCGAGGTGCGCAGCGGGCGGCAGGCGGGGCGTTCTTCGTCGGGGTGGTGCAGGATGTAGACGTGCTCGTAGGCTTCCTCGTTCTTGCGGGCGGCGTATTCGGTCGTCATCCAGTTGCCGTAACGCTTGGGGTCGAGCGACGCCATGTCGATCTCGGCCTCGCCCTTCACCATCAGCTGGGCAAGGTAATATCCCGTGCCACCAGCGGCGGTGATGCCGAAGGAAAAGCCTTCGGCCAGCCACATGTTGCGCAGACCCGGTGCGGGACCGACCAGCGGGTTGCCGTCAGGGGTATAGCAGATCGGACCGTTGAAATCGTCCTTCAGACCGCAGTCCTCGCACGACGGGATGCGGTGGATCATCGCCGCGTACTGGTCCTCGATCCGTTCCAGATCAAGCTGGAAAAGATCCGCACGGAAGCTGTCGGGTACGCCGTATTCGAAGCGCGCGGGCGCATCCTTTTCATAAACGCCAAGGATCCAGCCGCCGCGCTCCTCGCGGACATAGGATTGCGCATCGGCGTCGCGGATGACGGGATGTTCGGGATTGCCCGCTTCCTTGCGGAACTTCACCAGTTCGGGGTCCTGATCCATCACGATGAACTGATGCTCGACCGGGATCGCGGGCATCTTGATGCCCAGCATCTTCGCGGTGCGCTGCGCGTGGTTGCCGGATGCGGTCACCACATGTTCGGCAGTGATGACGATCTGTTCGTCCGAAGGCACCAGATTGCCGCCCTTTTCGACCATCTTGGTCGCCGTGACTTCCCAATGGGTGCCGTTCCAATGGAACGCATCTGCCTGCCACTTGCGTTCGATCATCACACCGCGCTGGCGTGCGCCCTTGGCCATCGCCATCGTGACATCGGCGGGGTTAATGTAGCCATCCGTCTGGTGATAGAGCGCCCCCTTGAGGTCTTCGGTGCGGATCAGCGGCCACTTCGCCTTGATCTCGTCCGGCGTCATGAAAGTATAGGGCACGCCACAGGTCTCCGCCGTGGAGGCGTAAAGCATGTATTCATCCATGCGCGCGTCCGTCTGCGCCATGCGCAGGTTGCCCACAACAGCGAAACCCGCGTTCAGGCCGGTCTCCTCCTCCAGCGTCTTGTAGAAGCGGATGGAATAGTCGTGGATATGCGTCGTGGCATAGGACATGTTGAAATAAGGCAGCAGGCCCGCCGCATGCCAGGTGGAGCCGGAGGTCAGCTCGTCCCGCTCCAGCAGCATCACGTCGTCCCACCCTGCCTTGGCCAGATGATAGGCAATCGACGTGCCCACGGCACCGCCGCCCACAACCAATGCTTTGACGTTCGTTTTCATCTGACAAACTCCCTCGGGCTTGACCTGATGCTCTTTTAGTCAGCCTGTGGAATCAACGTGCGCATCCGCCGACGCAAGGGAGTGCAAAACCGACTTGCCGCTTGCGAAATGGACGGGTGCCGGCGCCGCAAACGACCTTTGATCTCAAAGACCTGACACGGTCATTGCCCCTTGGCCGCAACCAGGCACCGGGTACCACATCATCTGATTCTCAGTGCTCGGAGGGGTGTTGTCCGCAAAGCGGGTCACCCGAATGGACAGCCGCGAAGGCCAGCATCACGATCACCGCGTCATTCAGGCAGGATCTTCCCCGGATTCATGATGTTATCGGGGTCCAGTGCCCGCTTGATCGCGCCCATGACACTGACCGTTTCGGCACCCAGTTCCTTTATGAGATAGGGGCGTTTGCCCTGCCCGACCCCATGTTCGCCGGTGCATGTGCCATCCATCGAAATCGCCATGTCATTCAACCAGCTGACGAATGCCCTGGCCCGTTCCCGCTCGGCCGCATCTTCCATGTCGATCAGCAGCGAGGAATGAAAGTTTCCGTCGCCCGCGTGACCGACAATGGGCGCGAAGAGATCGAGTTCCTCGGCCTTGGCTTGCGCCGTGGTCACAGCCTCCGCCAACCGCGAAATGGGCACGCAGACATCCGTCGTCACCGCCTTGCGCCCCGGCCGCATCGCCAGCATCGCCCAATAGGCGTCGTGCCGCGCCTGCCACAGCTTGTTGCGTTCTTCGGTCGTCGAGGTCGTCTGATAGCCCGATGCGCCTTCCTCTGCGGCCAGCATCCCGAAGGTTTCGGCCTGTTCGAGCACGGATGCCTCCGATCCATGAAATTCCAGCAGCAGCAGCGGGCCTTCGGGCAGGTCCAGCCTGGAATAGGCATTCACCCCCCGAACGACCATCGCGTCCAGAAGTTCGATCCGCGCAACCGGCAATCCGTACTGGATGACCGCCATGACGGTTTTCGATGCCGCCTCCACCGTTGGAAAGGAACAGCGTGCAGCGGATATCGCTTCCGGGATGCCTTGCAGCCGCAGGGTAATCTCCGTGATGATCCCCAGTGTTCCTTCCGAGCCCACCATCAGCCGGGTCAGGTCATACCCGGCGGAGGATTTGCGCGCCCGGCTCGCGGTGCGGATGACCGAACCGTCAGCCATCACCGCCTCCACGTTCAGCACATTGTCCTTCATCGTCCCGTAGCGCACCGCATTCGTGCCAGAGGCGCGCGTGGCCGTCATGCCGCCAAGCGATGCGTTTGCACCGGGATCAATGGGAAAGAACAGACCCTGATCGCGCAGATGGGTGTTCAGCGCCTCTCGCGTCACCCCCGGCTGCACCCGGCAATCCAGATCACCGACGTTGACCTCTATCACCTTGTCCATCTGGCTGAGGTCGATGGATATTCCTCCCGCCGGGGCGTTGACATGCCCTTCCAGGGACGTGCCGGTGCCAAAGGCGATGACCGGCACCTTGTAGGAGGCGCAGACCTTGACGATTTCGCTGACCTCAGCCGTGGATTGCGCAAACACCACCCCATCCGGCAACTGGTTCGCGATCCATGTGGTGGTATGACCATGCTGTTCGCGGATCGACTGCCCGGTGTGAAACCGATCTCCGAACTGCTGCTTCAGCACGCCCAACGCACCCTGAATGCCTTCTTCGTTGCGCCTCAGCGCCCCGTCATGCGTTCCACCGTCAGCCATGTCGTCCTCTCCTCATTTGCCGAAAGCAATCCCCTCGCGGCGCGGATCAGCCCCGCCGCGCAGGTCGTCCCCGATCGCGATGATGTGCAGGCCCGATGTCAGCGCCCGTGCGCCGACCTCGAACCCCATTTCCGTCAGCGGTTCGGTCAACTCCACCGCCGCCGTGCCTTCCTCCAGATCATACGCGCCAAAGCGGTTGACCGCATGTGGCACCATGACGGCCTGTTGCACGTCCAGCCCCCAGTCGATCACGCCCACGATGGCCTGCGTCACATAGCCGATGATACGGCTGCCACCGGGGCTTCCCACGGCCAGAACCGGCTTGCCGTCCTCGAGAACGATGGTCGGTGCCATCGAAGACCGGGGCCGCTTGCCCGGCTCGATCCGGTTGGCGATGGGCACACCCTCGGCGTGACTGCGAAAGGAAAAATCCGTCAGTTCGTTGTTCAACAGGAAACCACCGACCATCAACCGGCTGCCAAATCCGTTCTCGATTGTCGTCGTCATGCTGGCCACATTGCCCGCCGCATCGACGATGGAGATATGTGAGGTCGAGGGCAGTTCGATGCTCTCGTCATCCGCCCAAAGCAGGGTGTGATCCCAATCGGGATTGCCTGCGGTCACTTCGGCCAGTGCCGCATCGCTCTCCAGCAAGGCGGCCCGCTCCTCCAGATAGGCCGGATCAAGCAGACCACGGACCGGCACCGGCACATAGTCCGTGTCGGCCAGATACCGCCCCCTGTCCGCAAATGCCAGCCGCGCGGCATCGCCCATCAACCGCCGCACCGTCGCGTCCTGCGGTCCCGCGCTCAGGTCATATCCCTCCAGCGTGCCCAGAATTTGCCCGATGGCCACGGCACCCGATGACGGCGGCCCCATGCCGCAGACCTCGAAACTGCGGTAAGGCGCGCAGACTGCGGGCCGTTCCTTGACCGTATAGATCGCCAGATCGACCTCTGCCAGGACACCCGGATTGCCTGTCGCACCCTGAACCGTCGCCACGATCTCCTTGCCGATGGGCCCGCCATAAAACACGCTCGCCCCGTCGGCCGCAAAGGCCCGCAAGGTTTCGGCATAAGAAGGGTTCTTCAACGTCGCACCTGCGGCCACCGGCACACCCTCCGGCATGAAATAGGCCGCCGTGACACCCGAAGACGCAAGCCGTTCCTGATCTTCCGCAACAAGACCGGCCAGTCGCGGCGACACGGTGAACCCGTCTTCCGCAAGTTCGATGCCCGGCTGCAACAGCGAGGCCCAGTCCCGGTTGCCCCAACGGGAATGCACCTCGGCCAGCAGGGCTGGTGTGCCGGGCGTGCCGACGGACCGCCCGCCAACAACGGCATCAAAGAATTTCAGCGGCTCGCCGTCCGCGTCCTGAAACAGGCGCGGCGTCACCGCCAACGGCGCTGTTTCGCGTCCGTCGAGCGTGGTGATGTCACCGCTTGCCGCGTCATACCAGACAAGGAAGGCACCGCCCCCAAGACCCGAACTTTGCGGCTCCACCAGTCCCAGAACCACCTGCACCGCCACCAGCGCATCCGCTGCCGTCCCACCGGCGGCCAGCACGTCCGCGCCCGCCTTGACGGCCAATGGATTGGCCGCAGCGATCATCCAGTCCTGCGCGACCACCGGCGCGCCCGCCGCCTTGCGCTCCAGCGCCGCTGCAAATTCCGGTGGCAGACCTTCAAAGCCACCAACGCCCCCCGCTTCCGGGGCGACCGCATCGGCGGCCTGTTGGGCCGCCACCGCGCCACCCAGAACCACGAACAAGATACTCAAGGTCTTCCACATCACGCGTCTCCTTCTTTCTCTTTTTGGCCCGAAATACCGCGGGGTTTGGGGCAGAGCCCCAAAAAACAAATCGAACGCGGGCTTGCCCGCTCCTTTTTCCAACCCTTCGGCACGGCTCACAGCATGGAGGGAACGACCTGATCCGGAGGCCGGTGTCCGTCGTCGAAAGTCTTGATGTTGATGATGACCTTCTCACCCATTTCCAACCGGCCCTCCAGTGTGGCCGAACCCATATGCGGCAAGAGCACCACGTTATCCAACTCGCGCAGGCGCGGATTGATCTGCGTGCCGTGTTCATAGACATCGAGACCCGCGCCCTTGATCTCTCCTGCCCGCAACATCCGCGTCAGCGCGTTCTCGTCGATCACCTCTCCGCGGGACGTGTTCACGATCACCGCTTCGGGCTTCATCAACTTCAGGCGCCGCGCGTTCATCAGATGGAACGTCGACGGTGTATGCGGGCAGTTGACGCTGATCACGTCCATCCGCGCGACCATCTGGTCAAGGCTCTCCCAATAGGTCGCCTCCAGCGCCTCTTCGATGTCGGCGTGCAGCTTGCGCCGGTTGTGATAATGTATCTGCATCCCGAAGGCCGCCGCGCGCTTCGCCACGGCCTGACCGATCCGGCCCATACCCAGAATACCCAGCCGCCGCCCGCTGACGCGCCCACCCAAAAGCGCTGTCGGTGCCCAGCCGGACCAGTTGCCCTTCTGCATCATCGCCATGCCCTCGGCCATCCGGCGCGTCACGCTCAGGATCAGGGCCATCGTCATGTCGGCGGTATCATCGGTCAGCACGCCCGGTGTGTTGCTGACCAGGATCCCGCGCTGACGGGCGGTTGCCACGTCGATATGATCCACCCCGGCACCGTAATTCGCGATCAGCTTCAACCGGTCGCCCGCCTGACCGATCATCGCCGCGTCGATCTCGTCCGTCACCGTCGGCACCAGCACATCGGCACCCTTCATCGCCTGGCTCAGCTCCGTACGGGTCATCGGCACATCGTCCAGCCGAAGCTTGGCGTCAAAGAGTTCCGACAGGCGCGTTTCAACCGCGTCGGGCAACCGTCGCGTCACTACAACACTCAACCGTTTCTTTGACATTCTCTTCCTCCCGGGACTTGGCCTGTTCATGCCTTGAGCGCATGGTGTCCCATGCGAGCGCGAGGCACAAGAACCCGCACCGCAAAAGAGCAAACAAATCACAGTGCAGGCAGCACCCATGTTTCGATATACCCTTGCAAGCGCTCTTGGGGCGCTGATGATTCTGGTCCAGAGCCTTTCCGCGCCTGCCGCAGCCGGAGAGGTCGGTCCGGTGACCAATCTGCCCCTGCCCCGTTTCGTGTCCATGAAGGCCTCCGAAGGCAATGTGCGCCGTGGACCTTCGCTGTCGCATCGCATCGACTGGGTGTTCCAGCGCCGCGACATGCCATTGCGCATCACCGCCGAACACGGTCACTGGCGCCGGGTCGAAGACCGGGACGGCATGGGCGGCTGGGTTCACTATTCGCTTCTGTCCGGCACCCGGACCGTGCTGGTCGAACGCGACATGCTGGCGCTGCACACCCGGCCCGATCCCAACGCACCCGTCTCGGCCGCGCTCGAACTGGGTGTTGTCGCCCGGTTGGGCGAATGTGATCTGGAATGGTGTGAATTGCGCTCGGGCGGGTACAAGGGCTGGGCACCCAAATCCCGCCTCTGGGGCGTCGGGGCCTCCGAAATCCTCGATTAGGCCGCCTCTATCGCAACCAATCCCGTTCAGAGCACGAGCTACACTCCTCCGGGCCGATTGCGCGACCTTTGTCTTTGCGTCAGGGTGCAATGAGACGCATCTTGCCAGAAGGACACCGCCATGCATGCAATCACCTATTCCAGTCTCGGTGCCGCTCGCGATGTCCTTCAGGCCGAAACCCTCCCCGATACGCCGCCCGCCGCTGGCGAAGTGCGCGTCGCGCTGCGCTTTTCAGGTGTAAATCCGTCGGATGTAAAATCCCGCCGGGGCCGCCCCGGTCAGGAGCGTCCTGCGTTTGACAAGATCATTCCCCACAGTGACGGCGCTGGCGTGATCGACGCGGTCGGCGAAGGTGTCGACGCCGCCAGATCTGGGCCAGCGCGTCTGGATCTGGAACGGCCAATGGCAGCGCCCCTTCGGCACCGCGGCCACCCATATCACGCTGCCCGCCGAGATGGCCGTCCATCTGCCCGATGCCGTCAGTTTCGAGACCGGCGCCATTCTTGGCATACCCGGCCTCACCGCTGCCGAGGCGGTGCTGGGCGGTGGCGACATCAAAGGCCAAAGCATCTTTATCCAGGGCGGTGCCGGCACCGTGGGTCTGCTGGCCGTGCAGCTTGCCAAATGGGCCGGGGCGCATGTTGTAGCGACCTGCAGCCCGCGCGATGCGGATCGCGTCAAAGCCGCAGGGGCCGATGCCGTGCTCGATTACGCTGCCCCCGATCTGGCCGCCCTCGCTTTGGCAGCGAACAATGGTGCGCCCTATCCCACGGTGGTGGAGGTCGAATTCGGCGTGAACGTTGCTTTGGACACGGAGATCATCGCGCCCAACGGTCGGCTCGCCGTCTATGGTTCCGCCAAGGAGATGGAACCGAAACTGCCGTTCCTCCCGTTGCTGTTCAAGGCCGTCACCATCGACATCATCCTGATCTACCTGCTGCAAAAACCGCTTCGGGAGACGCGGATCCACCAGTTGCACACCGCGCTGGACGCCGGTGCGTTGACCTGCCCGGTCGAACGGATCTTCCCCCTGTCCGAAACCGCCGCCGCGCACGAGGCGGTCGAGGCAGGCGGACGCAGCGGCGCAATCCTGATCGACTGCACTTCGGGCTGACACTCTTGCGCCCTTGCGCGATTGCATCGGCCGACGGGCAGCCCTAACCTGCAGGCAGGACCATCACGGAATTGACCATGCGCACGCTTGCCCTTCTGCTCTGCCTTCTTTTTCCGATCACCGCTTTTGCCCAAAGCACGGATCAGCCGACCGGCACCATCAATCTGAGCGACGACGCGCAATCCGATGCTGCCATCGCCAACCGCATCCGCGACATTCTGGGAGAGCTTGAAGGTTTCGGCGATATCTCAGTCACGGTCTCATCCGGTATCGTCACCCTGCGCGGCACCACGCTGGACGCGGAAACGGCCCAGCGCCTGAACGCCATCGCGGGCCGGGTTGAAGGCGTTGTCGCGATTGAAAACAAGGTGGCGGAATCGACCGATGTGGTCGAACGCCTGAACCCCGCCGTCGCACGCTTTCGCGCCCGTGCCACCCAGATCATCGCCTTTTTGCCTCTGGCGCTGGTGGCGCTCTCGGTCTTTGCGCTGATCGTGCTGTTCGGCTTCTGGCTGGCGCGGCGCAAACAGCCCTGGGAAAGGCTGTCGCCCAACGCCTTCATCGCCGATATCTACCGCCAGATCACGCGGCTGGTGTTCATCATCGGCGGTCTGGTCGTGGCCCTCGATATCGTGAACGCCACCGCCTTGCTGTCGGGCATTCTGGGGGCTGCGGGGATCGTCGGCCTCGCCATCGGTTTTGCGGTACGCGACACGGTCGAGAATTTCATCGCCTCCATCATGCTGTCGATCCGTCAGCCGTTCCGCCCGAACGACACCGTCGAAATCGAAGGCGACACGGGCAAGGTGATCCGCCTGACCAGCCGCGCCACCATCCTGCTCAGCTTTGACGGCAACCACATCCGCATCCCCAACGCGACCGTGTTCAAAAGCCGGATCGTCAACTTTTCGCGCAATGCGGAACGACGCTTCACCTTTGCTCTCGGCGTCGCTTCGGACACCGATCTGGACGCGGCCCGGCATCTGGCGCTGGATGTGCTCAACGATCTGCCCTTCGTTCTGGACGCACCGGAAGCCTCGGTCTGGGTGGAATCGATCGACGACTTCTGGGTAACTTTGTCGATGGCCGCCTGGATCAACCAGAACGACACCAATATCGTGCTGGCGCGGTCCGAGGCGATCCGTCTGACGCAGGCTGCATTCGATGCAGCCGGGGTAAGCGCGCCGTTGCCGACCTACCGCATCGAAACCATGTCTGATAAACCCGCCGCGTCTTCAAGCAGCGGTGCCCAGCTGGAAAAAGACGTTCCCGAACCCGCCCCGGTTCAGGACGTGGATGCGACGGAAGACAAGGAACTGACGAAAATCGTCAATCAGGAACGCGCCGAGTTGTCGCGCAAGGATTTGCTGAGCCGACATGCTTCGGAAGAATGACGGATTTTCCCAATTGAGGTCTTGCGCGCCCTTTTGTCTCGGACTATTTAGCCCGCAGTCTTGGGGTGTGGCCTAGCGGTAGGGCAACTGTTTTTGGTACAGGAGATCGTAGGTTCGAATCCTACCACCCCAGCCACGTACTTCCACAAATGCAGACGGTGCGGATGTCTTCCAGTAAGGTGTCGCGTTTTCCGTGGGTTACGAGGATAGCGGCGTTCGGCAGACTCGCAGCCGAGCGACATAGCTGGCGAACATCGGCGAACGTCTGAGGTCGCCATTTCGGCGGTGCAAGTGTCCGGGAAAGCGATGTCAGAGAGTCGCGAGTAGATCGCGCTGATCTTGCCAATCAATGGGCAGTCCATGGCGCCGGAACCAGTTCGACGTAAATCCTGTCGGCTGTTTTACGTCCAGCACATCATTCACTATGTTTGGTGCCAGAAAGGCGAGCTCAATCATTTGCTGTACACGGTGGTTCGAGGTGTTGGAATCCTTCGTGATCTCCGACAGCGTCTTGCCGACCTTGATCTGCTGATACCAGTGATGCGCTTTGGCGAGGTTCTTGATCAGGGTATAATCCCGGTCTTGTGGTGAACCGCGCCGGGTTTGCCGGAGGCTCCAACTCTTGAGTAGGATGGAGCATCATGAACAAGACAACGAACAAATATTCCCCCGAAGTGCGTCAACGAGCCGTTCGCATGGTTTTGGACAATCCTGGGCAGCATGAGAGCCGCTGGTCTGCGATCCTTTCGATTTCCGCGAAGATCGGTTGTGCGCCGCAAACGCTGAACGAATGGGTGAAGAAGGTCGAGGTCGACACTGGCCAGCTCGGCGGTGTCACGACGGAGATGGCGGAGAAGATGAAGGCGCTGGAACGTGAGAACCGCGAGTTGAAGCAGGCCAACGAGATCTTGCGCAAAGCGTCCGCATATTTCGCAGGGGCGGAGCTCGACTGCCCGTTCAAGAAATGATCCAGTTCATTGAAGATCACCGCGATGATCATGGGGTCGAGCCGATTTGCAGGGTTCTGCCGATTGCCCCAGCGACATTCTATGATAACATGACCAAGCAGGCCGATCCGTCCCGCCTTTCGGATCGTGCTAAGCGTGATGAGCAACTCAAGCCCGAGATCGAACGGGTCTTTGAGGAGAACCTCAACGTCTATGGTGTGCGCAAGGTTTGGCATCAAATGCGCCGAGAGGGCTTTGACATTGCACGCTGCACTGTCGCACGATTGATGAAGGATTTGGGCCTTGAGGGCGTCAGTCGTGGCAAAAAGCCAATAACGACGATCCCTGACAAAGCATTGCCTTGTCCGCTGGACCGGGTGAACCGCCAATTCCATGCGCCCGCGCCAAACGTGCTGTGGGTCAGTGACTTTACGTCTGTCGCGACATGGCAAGGGTTTGTCTATGTGGCCTTCGTCATTGATGTCTTTGCGCGGCGCATTGTTGGCTGGCGCGCAAGCCGCACAGCCCATGCAGGCTTCGTTCTTGATGCTTTGGAACAGGCCATTCATCAACGCAGGCCAGCACAAGATCAACTTGTGCATCACTCAGATCGTGGATCGCAATATCTGTCGATCAAATACACCGAACGACTGGCAGAGGCGAAGATTGCACCTCGGTCGGCAGCGTCGGGGATTCCTCTGATAGAGGTGGTCCTGGTTTTTAGACCATTTTGCAGCCGTGTTAAGGTGGATCAGGGTTTGGGTTAGGCTGCTAATCTCATTGGTTCAGTTTTGCTTTCATAAGCCTCAACCGGCGTCAATATACCGTGTGTCGAGTGGGGCCGCTCTGCGTTGTAGTAGGCCAGCCACTTGCCGATCCCGGCACGCATTTCTGATCCCGTCTCAAAGGCATTCAGATACACGCATTCATATTTCAGCGATCTCCACAACCGTTCGATCATGCGGTTGTCGCGCCAAGCACCTTTCCCGTCCATGCTGATTTTGATCTTTGCGTCGGCCAGCACGTCAATCCACGCGCCACTGGTGAACTGGCTACCTTGGTCGCTGTTGAAGATTTCCGGCGCACCGTGCTTGGCAATGGCTTCTTTCAGAGCTTCAACGCAAAAACCTGCGTCCATGCTGTTCGACAGCCGCCAGCTCAGCACTTTGCGGCTGTGCCAATCCATGATGGCAACAAGGTACAAGAACCCGCGCCGCATTGGGATGTAGGTGATATCCGCGCACCAGACCTGGTTCGGGCGGTCAATCACCATGTTGCGCAGCAGGTATGGCCAGATCTTGTGCTGTGGATGCTTCTTGCTGGTGTTTGGCTCTTGGTAAATCGGCACCAGCCGCATGAGTTCGCATCAACCGTCGTACACGGTGCCGACCACATCGATGCCCATTCCGCTTCATGTACCGGGCCATCTGGCGCGATCCATACCACGGCGTTTCCAGAAACTGCTTGTCGATCATCCCCATGAAGCGCAGGTTCTCAGCGCTTTCGCCGACCGGCTGATAGTAAAGACGCGACCGCGACAGCTGCAACAGTGCGCACTGTTTACGAAGGCTTAACCTATGATCCCGGCTCACCATTTTTTGTCCCGCTGACCGGCAGTGCATTGGCAAAGCCAATGTCACGAGAGGGGCGCGTCCCGAGCAGTTGATGCGAGGCTTCGGCTAAAAAATCCCGTTCCACCACCAACTGGCCGATCTTCGAGTGCAGCTTGTCGACATCGGCAGCGCTAACCTGTTCTGGGGCCGCACCACGGCGTGTAAATGCCGTCGCCATGTTCTCTATCGCTGCCCGCTTCCAGGTCCCGATTTGCGTGGGATGCACCCCGTACTTCTTCGACAGCTCAGCTAGCGTCATCTCCTCGCGGATCGCCTCAAGCGCAACCTTGGCCTTAAACTCCGGCGAATGGTTCTTTCGTTTCTTCATTCTGGATCACTTCTCTCGTCATGCGATCCACCTTAACGACTGGTCCGAAATTCCGCGACCATCTCTGATTGTGAATGTGGTATTGCAGCTTGATGGCCTGACCCATGCTATGATTGACTTCGTGTCATTGCGTTGACGTGTCGACCATCAGGTTGCCCCGGCAACGGGCGAGATGTGACTTCATAGGAGCCTGACGGTCAGCGTACCATCACAGTCCTGTCCTCTTCGATCGGTGCTTGGGCCATTCCAGCGAAAGGGCCTTCCATGGATCAAGTTATTATTGGCGTCGACACGCACAAATCCAAGCACATTGCCGTCGCCATCGACGCGCATGGCGCGCGTCTGGGCAGTACGAGCATTCCCACGACGCGAAAAGGGTATCATGATCTCCAAGTCTGGGCCTCCCGGTTCGGTCATGTCAAAGCCTTTGGCATTGAAGGAACCGGCTCTTTTGGGGCGGGCCTGTCCAGAGATCTGCTGGCCAAAGGCCACAAGGTCCTCGACGTCATGCGCCCCCTCCGCCAACTACGTTATCTTCATGGTAAATCAGACAGCCTCGATGCCGAAAGCGCGGCCAGGTCGGTCCTGAACGGGCAAGCCACGGCCTTTGCCAAGACGCAGACCGGGCCATCGGAGATGATCCGCCACTTGAAGGTTGCGCGAGACAGCGCGGTAAAAGCCAAGTCTCAGGCGATGATCACGCTGAAAACGTTGATCGTAAATGCGCCAGCAGATCTTCGTGAAACGCTCGATGGGATCAGAGGAAGGATCACCTTGGTGCGCCATGTTGCAGCCTTGAGGCCAGGCGAGATCACTTCCCCGATCGCATCTGCCAAAATGGCCATGCGCGCGATCGCGCGGCGCTGGCTTGCTCTGCATGAAGAAATCCAGTCACACGACCTCGAGCTTGACCGACTGGTGCGGAAGAAAGCACCCGAGCTGATGAAATCGCATGGCATCTCCACAATGACTGTGGCCGAAATGCTGATCCTCGTGGGAGACAACCCCGAGCGCATTCATTCCGAAGCCGCCCTGGCCAAGCTCTGCGGTGTCTGCCCGATCCCGGCCTCAAGTGGCAGGACCACCTCTATGCGATTGAACCGAGGTGGAAACCGACAAGCCAATGCCGCAATCTACCGCGTGGCCATTGTGCGACTACGCGACGATGAGAGAACCAAAGCCTATGCTGCTCGAAGAACTTCGGAAGGCAAAACAAGGCGGGAAATCGTGCGCTGCATAAAGCGTTACATCGTCCGCGAAATCTACCCCGCTCTCTGTGCCTCACCGGACCAGGTTCCTGCCGCTTGACAAATATAGGAGCATCAATGCCGCCGTTGAGACGATCAATAGCCTCCACAAGACCGAGGTCAATCGCCGTCGCGGCCCTTGGAAAAACTTGGAGGCCGTGACCGATGGCGACGCTCGAATGGGTAGACTGGTTTAACAACCGCCGACTGCTTGAACCCATCGGGAACATCCCGCCTGCAGAGGCTGTATCCAACTACTATGCGCAGCGTGCCGCGCTCGATATGGTCGCATAAAGTTAAGCAAATGGTCTCCGGCAAACCCGGTGCGGTTCAATGTGGTACCCCTCGTCGGTAGCACGCACCTGATTCCGTCGACCAAAGGCTGCATTTTTCGAAACAATTCTTTCGTGTGGGGCCATTGTTCGCTATCAGCACACCGGTTTGCCAAAAACCGCGGTTTTTCATCGCCTGATCAATGCTTACTTTCAAAAACAGTCACATACCTATAGGATTGCGAACAATGAATATACTGAGCGATTGCGTCAAAGGCAGAGTTGAAGAGATGCGAACATAGCATGAGTGCTGCACTTTATAACGACCACTTCGGTTTCACCGAACGCCCGTTTTCGTTGTCGCCTGATCCAGAATTTCTGTTTTGGTCCAAGGCGCACAGACGCGCTTTGTCAGTGTTGGAGTACGGTATCGTAACCCGTGCACCCCTTACCGTTATTTCTGGGGAGGTTGGGACAGGCAAGACCACGTTGATCCATGAGTTGCTGCGATCAGTCGAGGATTCCGTGACCATTGGGCTCATTTCCAACGCACGGGGCGACCGTGGGGATTTACTGCGCTGGGTGTTGAGCGCCTTTGACGCGGATACGTCGGATGGTCTTGACTATGTGGCTCTGTTTCAGTGCTTTCAGGATTTCGTATTGGCGGAATACGCCGCAGGGCGACATGTCGCGCTCATCGTGGATGAGGCGCAAAACCTTGGCGCGGATACGCTGGAAGAACTCCGCATGCTGACGAATATCAATTCGGGCAAGGACGAGTTGCTGCAGATCATCCTTGTCGGGCAACCCGAACTGCGCGACCTGATCCGTCAACCGGAAATGCGGCAATTTGCCCAGCGGGTCACGGCGGCATACCATCTCATGCCGATGGATTTGGACACGACGTCGAAATACATCACGCACCGGTTGCAGCATGTCGGTGGCACCGGCGACGAGTTCACCATCGAAGCGATGCGCCATATTTATGACGAATCAGAAGGTATCCCCCGCGTGATAAACAAGCTGTGCGATCTTGCGCTTGTCTACGCATCCAGCGCGGGTGAAAAGAAGGTGGATGTCAGCACACTTAAGGAACTGATCGGCGATGGCTTGATCATGAAGCCGTTCCGCAGTCGACTTTATCTCACCGATCCGGTGACACCTGTCGGGAGGGCTGCAGAATGAACTTTGATTTCGGCTTTTATTGGACGCTTTTGGTACGCCGTCTACCGGTGATGACGATGTTTGTTTTGCTGTTCTCGGGCTTAGGTGTCGTGGCTGCGCTAAAATTACCCGAGACCTACTCGACCTCTGCGCGGCTCTTGTTCGAGGCGCCGCAGATTCCCGACAACATGGTGCGCTCGACCGTGGAGACTGGCGGGTCGGAACAGCTCGACGTTATCGAGCAAAAGTTGATGACACGGGCCAATCTGATCGACATAGCCAACCAATATAAAGTGTTCGAAAACATGCAGCAAATGGAGCCGGACAACGTATACGCTGCAATGCAAACTGCCACAACCATACGTCGCAGAGGTGGTGGACGGAGCAGTGCCAACGCGACGATGATGATTATCAATTTCGAAGGGCGTTCGCCAGCTATCGTTGCTAGCGTTGTGAACGAATACGTAACATTGGTGTTGCAGGAAAATTCAAGGTTCCGGGTCGCTCGGGCGGAGAATACACTGGAGTTCTTCGTGCAAGAAGTCGAACGCTTGAATGAAGAACTCAGCCAACAGAACATAGAGATTGTACGGTTCAAGTCAGAAAACGTCGACGCTTTGCCGCAGGATCAAACTTACAGGCTTGAACGTCGGGGACTTCTGCAAGACCGGTTGGAACAACTTTCGAGGGAGCTTCGCGTCGCAGAGCAGCAACGGGTTGACCTTGAAAAGCAGTTTGAGGCTCCCGACGTGTCTTTGGTGGCCACACGCAGCGTCGAAGATGATCAACTTCTGGCGGGTCGAGCCGAGCTTGAAAGGCTGACGGATAACTATGGAGAAAACAATCCAAGGGTTATTCGGCTGAAGGACCGGCTGGAAAGCTTGGAGGCTTACATTGCTGCAGAGAATTCCGTGAACGCTACGGATGTGGTGGTGGATGACAGCGCGCAGAGGCTTGCGCGTTTGGAAGCCGCACAGACGGAAGCCGACAGCGGGATAATGTTAATCCAGGCGCAGATCAACTCCACAACAGCCGAGATTGAAGAGCTTGAACGGAACATCGCTGCAAGCCCAACGAATGCACTGAAACTTGAGGAGTTGGAACGTGATTTCGGCATCTTACAGGCGAGGTACGGTTCGGCGGTCTCCAATCTAAATTCTGCGCGCATGGGCGAACGATTGGAAGCCACAGCGCAAGGCCAGCGAATCGATGTTATCGAGAATGCAAGTGTGCCCCGAGTCCCCAGCGGGCCCAACCGCATCCTCATCGCTACAATAGGGATTCTGGTCGGCCTTGGTCTGGCGGTGGGGTATTTCATTCTGCTTGAAGCCCTCAATAGGTCGATCCGCAGGCCGGAGGAACTTTCTGATCGATTTGAGATAATGCCCATCGCAACGATTCCCTACATGGAAAGTCGATCAAGGAGATTGCTGCGGCGTAGTGCACGATTGTCTGCGACCGTTGCTGTTCTGGTTTGTGTGCCGGCAGCACTTTGGTATGTAGACAATAACTATCTTCCGCTTGAAGTTATCGTCCAAAAAAGCTTGGCGAAACTCGGGCTTGGCTAAGTAACAGAGAGCACCAAACCCAGATGGAGAAACTGCAAGCCGCTCTCGACAAAGCCCGGTCATCCCGCAAAGAGGGTGCCACCGGTCGTTCGCCCGCATCAGCTGTGCCGAAAACACAGCCAACCACATATGAAGGTCTGAGTGCACGGTGGAGCGCATTGACGCCTTTCGAATTGCAAGACAAGGACCTCACAAAGCATCGGATCGTGACCAGATCTGCCAGCAAAGCCGCAACACCGTTTGATATCCTTCGCACCAAGACGCTTTTACACATGCGTCAAAACGGCTGGAAACGGTTGGCTATTACGTCACCGATGCCACGGTCTGGCAAAACCACAATGGCCTGCAACCTGGCCCTCGGGCTTGGCCGCCAACGCGATCTTCGATCGATCCTGTTTGATTTGGATCTGCGTGAGCCTTCTCTGCGCGAGTTTTTCGAATTGGACCCACCCCATGGGATAAGCGAAATGTTGACGGGTGCTGTTTCTTTTGAGGAACAGGCCCTCCGCTATGGCGACAATGTCGCTGTGTCTATGGCAATGCGCGCAGAGCCTGATCCGACACGAATCCTGATGGCTGAAGAAACTGTCGAAAAGTTGAATACGATTCAAGCAGCCTACGAGCCCGACCTGATGGTTTTCGATCTTCCTTCCGTGTTGGTGAACGATGACACACGCGCGTTTCTAAAAAACGCAGATTGCGCCCTGATCATCGTACGGGCAGACATGACCAGCTATGGTCAATTTGAAACTTGCAAGCGGGAAGTCGCAGAGCACACAAATCTGCTTGGGGTGGTATTGAACGGCTATCGGCATGACAAACGCGCCCAGAGGATCGCATGATTGATTTTTTCGGGGCGTCTTGGGTAGGGCCACCTACTGAAAACTTACTAGTTCCGCTTCAGCGTTGCGTGCACATAGTGGACAATATTCGGACAACCAAAATCACCCATCAGCGGCAGCCAAGTCTCCACACAACTGTTGCCTCGATTATCAAGTGTCTTGCTCCGAAAATTGGTTCCAGCAGCAAAGATCTGATAACTTTCCCATCATCCGTGACAAACTTTCATTTTTCCGAGGGATATTACTGTGCGCGTTTTTAACCATCCGATACTCGCGATTCTCCTGCTGAGCAGTACATTGCTACTTGCGGCGTGCGACTCTGCTGAGGAGCGTGCCGAAAAGCACTTTCAAAGCGCACTTTCATTGATTTCGGATGGTGACGTTGATCGCGCGGTTGTTGAACTGCGCAACGCTTACAACCTTGACAACAGTCACGTCGGCGCGCGTCAAACGATGGCGGAAATACAATTGGACCGGGGCAATATTCAAGGCGCGTATCGTCAGTACCTACGCCTGGCCGAAACCTATCCTGATGATGTCGACAGCCGCATCATGCTCTCGGAACTGGCTTTCGTCACGGGAGCCTGGGAAGAGTTGGATCGCCATGGTGCCCGGGTCGAGGAATTGGCCCCGGAAAACCCACGTGTGAAAGTCATTGCACTTGTGCGCGAATACCGTACCGCAGTCATTGGGGAAGACGCGCCAGAACGGCGCAAGCTCGGCGGCTTGGCGGATCAAAAGCTGGCCGCATTGCCTGAAAACCTCTTGCTGCACGCCACGCTGATGGACAATGCCCTTCGGGAGCAGAATTTCGAGAGGGCGCTTGAGGAAATCGACTGGATGATCGCCAACGATCCAACTGACCCGCGCTACTATCAAGAACGACTTCGGGCATTGGCTCAGCTCGGCGATACCGATGCTATCGAGAAACAATTGCGTGAAATGATTACGCTATTTCCCGACAATCCGGCGCATGTAGAGACGCTTGTCCGTTATTTCATGTCACGGGGCAACCTGGATTCCGCCGAGGACGCACTGCGTGAGCTGGCAGCGGATGCCGACCCCGAAGACCCCGCCCCTATCGTCAACCTTATCTCATTCCTCGATGCCGCTCGAGGGCCCGAAGCAGTCGAGGCTGAGATTCAGAAGGCCATATCCGAACGCGCGGATCCGATCCCCTTCCGGATTTTGGAGGCCACTTTCGACTTCGCACAAGGTGACAGATCAAAGGCGATTTCGACGCTTCAGGACGTTTTGGCACAATCTGAACCGTCTGAAGAAACCCGCAACACCAAAGTCATGCTGGCAAAGATGCTTCTTGTCACTGGCAATGCGGTCGGGGCGCGAACACACGTAGAAGAGATGCTGACCGAAGAACCAACCCATCCCGGTGCGCTCAAACTGCAAGCCGCTTGGCAAATTGAATCGGACGATACAGAAGCTGCAATCGGTGGGCTACGAACGGCGCTCGACCAGAACCCGCAGGATGCCGAGGCCATGACGTTGATCGCAAGCGCCTACGCGCGCACAGGTCAATCCGAGTTGGCCAAGGACTTTTTGGCACAATCTGTGGCTGCATCGGGTAACGCACCCGCCGAGACGCTTCGCTATGCACGGCTGCTGGTCGAAGAGGAGAGCTATCGCCCTGCAGAGGACATTTTGCTCTCTGCATTGCGACTTGCCCCCTCAAACACAGATATTCTCGCCACTTTGGGGGATCTTTACCTCAGAATGGATGATTTCGAACGCGTTCGACGCGTAGTTAGCACGCTGAACCGAATTGGCACTGATGTTGCAACTCATGCCGCCAATCAGATTGAGGTCGTGCGGCTTAATCGACAAGAGGGTGCTGGAAGAGCTATGGCCTTTCTTCAAGAGCTGGCCGGTAACGCCGATGCGACGCTGTCCTCAAAGATCGACCTGGTCCGTGCAAAACTCAGAATTGGCGAAATTGGGGATGCGCTTGTCCTTGCGCAGGAACTTAAAGACGAAGACCCTGACAACGAAGGGCTGACTGTCGTTCTGGCCGTTGCGCAGGCTGCAAATAACAACATTGACGGGGCCAAAGAACTTTACCGTGGCCTTCTGGCCGATCAGCCCCGTCGCCCTAGGATTTGGCTTGAACTCTCTCGATTGGAAATGAGGCAGGGCGATCGCGATGCCGGCAAGGCCGTAGTCGACGAAGGGCTGAAAAGTGTTCCGGACAACCCTGAATTGCTATGGGCAAGGGCATCCTACTTGGAGGAGGATGGTGATGTTGATTTCGCGATCGAGATTTATCAGAAACTATATGAACAGAATTCAAGCTCGTTTATCATAGCCAATAATCTTGCCAGCCATCTGGCGACCTATCGTGACGACACCGAAAGCCTTGAGCGAGCCTGGATCATCGCGCGGCGGCTTCGGGAAAATGAAAACCCCGCTGTTAAGGATACGTATGGCTGGATTCAGCACAGACGTGGGAACAGCGCTGAGGCGCTGCCGTATCTTGAAGATGCAGCTGAAGGTATGCCAGACGATCCCATTGTCCAATACCACCTCGGCCAGGTACTCGTCGCTTTGGATCGACCTCAAGATGCACTTGAGCAGTTTCGCAAGGTGATCTCGATCGCAGGCCCAGCCGATACCCGGACCCAGATCGAGAACGCGCGGGTTTTGGCGCAAAACTTGGCATCGAGTGTTAAGGAGGAGAATTGAGGTCATTCTGTTTGATATAGTATGGCCTTGGGCATGCACTGGCAGAAGTGCAGAACCACGTGCGGCCGATGGCGTGAGGTAGATCGTTCGAGCGAATGAAGGTCCCTTTTGACACGGCAACTGGGCTTTTCCCACAATACTTGGTTGGTCGGCCCTTCCGCATCCCAGCTAAGGCCAAGTCGTCTGTAAGGGATTGTGGCAAAAGGGGATTTTCCAGTCATGTGTCGACGGTGGCGCTCCAGTGGTAAACACGCCGCCTCTGGACGTGGACCTCGCCTGCAACACATAAGAATTCTGTGAACCTAGTGATTGCTTTGTTTTACGGTTTCTGTTTTTTGCTACTATGGCTGTAGCGGATTATTTCGGCAATAAAATCACCAGCCCGCGAAGCTAGGGACGGAAACGAAATTATGAATATCCAATCAAATCGATTGACGAGGTTTTTGGCCATTGCCGTTCTGGTGTCCACGATTGCTGCCTGCACATTGCCGCGCCCTGGCCCCAGCAAAAGCGAAATCTTCAAACCCGGCGCTGACGAAAACAGCACCACGGAAATTGTCGTGGTCGATGAATACGTTACCAAGACGGCAAACCATCAGCCCCACTCCGGCTTTCCCAGCTCGCTGGTCGACGCGGGTCAATCTGCACCCGATATTATCCGCGCCGGTGACACACTCTCCTTTACCATTTATGAAAACATCGACGATGGTGTGCTAAGTCGCGGTAATGCCGGGACATCCCGCCTTGAGGCGATATTCAGGTCGATGATAGCGGTTTCATTTTCATACCCTATGCGGGCCGTATTCGTGCCGCAGGCAATACTCCTGAGGCCCTGCGCCGCGTCATTACAAACAAGTTAGGGTCCCTGACGCCGGAACCACAGGTCCTTGTTCAGCGCGCGACTGGTGATGGCGCGACTGTTTCCATTCTCGGCGATGGCATAGCGCAGCAAGGGGTCTTTCCCATTCAGCGATCGAGCCGTCGGCTGATGGAAGTGATTGCTACTGCAGGCGGGATCACGACTGCGCCGGAAGTTGCCCGGATCACCGTGCTAAGAAAGCATGTAAAAGGTGAAATCTGGTTCGAGGATGTATACGACAACCCGCAGTACGACATCGCTATGCACGCAGGCGACAGGGTGCTTGTAGAGCGAGATCCACGGGTATTCACGGTTCTCGGGGCCACTGGTGCTCAGTCAAACGTGGCTTTCACAATGAGAAAAATGAACGTTCTTGAGGCGCTTGGTGAGGTCAGCGGATTGGACGGCACGGTTGCAGACCCTACCGGTGTTTTCATCATTCGCAAAGAGGGCCCGGCAACTGCTAGTAAAGTGCTTCGCCGACCTGACCTTCAGAGCTCGACAAGCGTCATTTACGTCCTCGACCTAACAAAGCAAAACGGTCTCCCTCTCGCGCAGGACTTTCTTATCCGTGACGGTGACAACGGTTTACGTGACCGAGGCGCCATCAGTGCAGTGGAACAAAACCATCCGCTCAATTATCGGAACAGTGAGCGTCGTTCGGACCGTAGAAGGATAGCAACCTTTGCATGCCCCCGCGTTTCTGCGGCTGTGCGAACCATGATGACTTCGACGTGGTCACAGCGTTGATGCTCCTATATTTGTCAAGCGGCAGGAACCTGGTCCGGTGAGGCACAGAGAGCGGGGTAGATTTCGCGGACGATGTAACGCTTTATGCAGCGCACGATTTCCCGCCTTGTTTTGCCTTCCGAAGTTCTTCGAGCAGCATAGGCTTTGGTTCTCTCATCGTCGCGTAGTCGCACAATGGCCACGCGGTAGATTGCGGCATTGGCTTGTCGGTTTCCACCTCGGTTCAATCGCATAGAGGTGGTCCTGCCACTTGAGGCCGGGATCGGGCAGACACCGCAGAGCTTGGCCAGGGCGGCTTCGGAATGAATGCGCTCGGGGTTGTCTCCCACGAGGATCAGCATTTCGGCCACAGTCATTGTGGAGATGCCATGCGATTTCATCAGCTCGGGTGCTTTCTTCCGCACCAGTCGGTCAAGCTCGAGGTCGTGTGACTGGATTTCTTCATGCAGAGCAAGCCAGCGCCGCGCGATCGCGCGCATGGCCATTTTGGCAGATGCGATCGGGGAAGTGATCTCGCCTGGCCTCAAGGCTGCAACATGGCGCACCAAGGTGATCCTTCCTCTGATCCCATCGAGCGTTTCACGAAGATCTGCTGGCGCATTTACGATCAACGTTTTCAGCGTGATCATCGCCTGAGACTTGGCTTTTACCGCGCTGTCTCGCGCAACCTTCAAGTGGCGGATCATCTCCGATGGCCCGGTCTGCGTCTTGGCAAAGGCCGTGGCTTGCCCGTTCAGGACCGACCTGGCCGCGCTTTCGGCATCGAGGCTGTCTGATTTACCATGAAGATAACGTAGTTGGCGGAGGGGGCGCATGACGTCGAGGACCTTGTGGCCTTTGGCCAGCAGATCTCTGGACAGGCCCGCCCCAAAAGAGCCGGTTCCTTCAATGCCAAAGGCTTTGACATGACCGAACCGGGAGGCCCAGACTTGGAGATCATGATACCCTTTTCGCGTCGTGGGAATGCTCGTACTGCCCAGACGCGCGCCATGCGCGTCGATGGCGACGGCAATGTGCTTGGATTTGTGCGTGTCGACGCCAATAATAACTTGATCCATGGAAGGCCCTTTCGCTGGAATGGCCCAAGCACCGATCGAAGAGGACAGGACTGTGATGGTACGCTCGACCGTCAGGCTCCTATGAAGTCACATCTCGCCCGGTTGCCGGGGCAACCTGATGGTCGACACGTCAACGCAATGACACGAAGTCAATCATAGCATGGGTCAGGCCATCAAGCTGCAATACCACATTCAGAAGTCATGACGACTTCCCGGGACGGCTCATGCTGGCGACCAAGTTGCGTTTGCTAGAGCGGGTTGCAGTTAATTGACCTCATAGCCTGCTGCTCTGAAGAAGTTTTAGCTTTCCTCGTCTAGAACAGGCCGCAAACCCGGCCGACCGCTTGCCAGAGGTCTTCGTATGTTCGGGCCGCAGCTTTTCCGATGAGCGCCTTGAGTTTCGAGAACGCCATTTCAATTGGGTTCAGATCAGGACTGTAGGGCGGCAGAAACAGGAACCATGCGCCGATTTCGCGCAGGGTTCGGGCCGCACTGGGGATTTTGTGGCTGGACAGGTTGTCGAGGATAACGACATCGCCTGCACGCAATGTCGGGCCAGTTGTGTCTCGACATAGCGATCAAACATTGCCCCGTTCATCCACTGCCCGGCAGTGCATGTTTACATGCACGAGAGGGGCCCCGTCGATCACCCAGGGTGCATCCAGCCGGTCATGACGGAGAGCACCGATAAACGTTTGGGTGCGCCAGTGCCCGAACGGCGCATGGTCAACCAAACGCTGCCCGCGCGGTGCCCAAGCTGTCGTTTTAGCCATGTTGGTCTTGACTGAGGTTTCGTCCGCTGCCCGGCAGTGCATTGCGAAGCAATGTCACGAGAGGGATGAAGGCCAGCCTTTCCAGATGGTTGGCGATGAAGGGCTGACGTTTCGTGATCCAGATGCGGCGCAGGTCAGCAACATTCTTGCGCTTCTGCTCAAGCGCCTGCAGGTCTTTTTTATGCGTCAATCGAGGCGACGCAGAACCCGCCAGACGGGGGAGTGTCATGAACTCTGTGTATCTGGTCTGGCCCATGCGGGTTTCAGATATGGTCACGCATTGAAGCGATCCTCGAACATTATGGCGAAATGGTTGCGTGCGGCAAACCATTCCCAAACATTCCGCCCACCTTTTTCGAAGTTGCGGATCGCCAGATAGATCAGTTTCGTGGCGGTCGTCCTCGGTCGGGAATGATCCGCGGGTCTTGATCGATTTGCGGATCACACGGTTCAGGCTTTCAGGGATAGCTTCGGGTGTAGATGATTTTGCGGATGGCCGGATCGAAGGCGAAGAACGGGATCACCTCCTGCCAGGCCCTGCGCCAGGCCGGTGCGATGGAGGCATATGTGTCGGCCCACTTTTCCTCGAAGGCATCCAACTCCACGTTGGCCTGATCGGCGGTCTGGGCGCTGAAATCCGCCGCAGGTCAGCGGCCACCTCCTTGCGATCCTTCCAGGCGCAGAAGTTCAGCGAGTGACGCACGAGGTGAACAATGCAGGTGTGACGGCCGTATCCGGGAAGGCCGCGGTGATGGCGTCCGGGAAGCCTTCGAGACCGTCCACGACCGCGATCAGGATGTCTTGCACCCCGCGGTTCTTCAGTTCCGTCATCACTGAAAGCCAGAATTTGGCGCCCTCGTTGTCGGCGATCCACAGGCCCAGCACCTCGCGCATGCCATCCCTGTTGACGCCGAGAGCGACGTAGACGGCCTTGTTCTTGACCATGCGGCTGCCGCTGCCCGGCAGTGCATGTTTACATAGCACGAGAGGGGGCATCGCGGGATCCTAACCCGTAGAGCGTCGAAAATGACGATGGGATACATCCGCTCCAGCGCACGTGATTGCCATTCGCGGACCTCGTCCAGCACAGCGTCTGTGA
>CAWCXM010000013.1:0-247183 GCA_963799505.1 uncultured Alphaproteobacteria bacterium | reverse complement strand
GGGTTTCGGACAGCCAAAACAGCATCGGCGCGCATTGAATGTGATTGTAGACAAACTGCGCATCCCGTTTGGTGTCAGAGCGCCCATACGCGCCGGGACCATCGTATTCGGCAAGCCAGCCCAACCAATGCTCTTTCTGCGACCGATACCATGCGCGGTTAAAACCAACGCCTTCACGCAGCGCGCTTTCGAGCGCTTTGGTTTGGGGGATGTACTCGCGCAACGGTTTGATGTGGGCGCGCAGAACCAGAGGTGTCATGTTGACTTAGTCTTGTTGCAGATCAGGGACGAAAATCTGTTTCAACGGAATCAAAGCACGATAGCGGGGCGACAACTTTGCGTAGTGCTCAAAAACCAGTTCCACAAACTGTTCGCCATTGATCAGGCGTAGCTTCGCGCGGTTGCGTTCCAGTTCTACGGCACCTCTGGCGAATGAGCCTAGGTTGACGAACAGCCCGTATTCACCATCGCCAAGAGTTCCCAAAAGCTGGTCCACATCGGGCCGGGGAGTCTGGCTTGTCGTCCGTTTGCATTGGACTTTTACGATGGGCGGTTGAAAGCCCAGCGGGTCCATGTGGGCGATGACATCCACACCACCGTCGCCTGACTTCGGGGTGACGCGGGCGGTGTAGCCCATGCACTCCAAGAGATGTGCAATGAATTCCTCGAACTGGTGTCCCGTGAGTTCGGTCATCAGGCGTTTGATGATGAAATCGCTGGTGCTGGCTTCGGCTTGGATTGCGGCCGAGACCGTCGCCGTGTCGTCATCGGAAACTTCGTCTTGCTGGTCAGCAAAGGCCTCTGAAGGTGTCGTGATGCTGACCGGGGCGGCCAGATTGATCTTCTCCAAAAACTCGTTCGCGTAGCGGCGAACGCGGAACATGGTCAGGAACGACCCGATTTCATTCAGCGCGGCTTGGCTGAATGCGTCGCGTGGAATGTGCTTGAGCCATTCGACCTTTTGCCGTGTCGGGTATTCGTCAGGGTCGCCTTCGACATAAACGGCTTCGCCAGTGAACCTCCCGATATTCACCATGCGGTCTGCTTTCGATGGATAAACCACAATGTCACCCGCTTTGATTTCATGCAGGAATTTGAACATGGACCCAGCTTCAACTGGAACGGCACCCGCTTTCTTGTCGGGACAGGCTGCAATCAATGCCGCTTTGAACGCTTCGCGGTCAGGGGCAATCTTGGTCAGGTCGCCAATCGCGGGCCAGCCGATAGCGACATAGCCGCTTTCGATGGGGCGGTCTCCGACATGCGCGCCCATGTGGACGCCCCAAACGGTATGATTTGACATGAAGGCCTCCTCTTCCAAGCCCTATCCCAACACACGAACGCAAGCGTTCAAGAAACGGACCCCGTGCGTAAAATTTTCGGCTTGTCCGGCATAACCATAGAGTGCCTTCGTTCCATGAAAGAGGTTGTTGCGAAGTCGGAAGCAAACAGCAGTGCAGCCAAGAACTTGTGCTTGTGTGTTTGCGCCTTGGGCAAGGCCAGCATTTATGCATTGCCGAACGTTGTTGCCTCTAACGGTCAGGAGTTCCGTAAATCGGGCTGCCGCATCGTTTGCCAAAAGATACCGATTTCGAAAGTAGCTGATTTCTTGCGATGTGGTTGCAGCTACGTCGTCCGCTCTGTTCCTAAGCCAGTTGACTTGTTGAATTGTCTGGCCGTTCGCGCCGTCGGGAAAAAGCCGCCCTTCAAATAGCTGCCACACCAAGGAGAACTCGTTGATCCGTTTCTTTTCAACGGGTCGAAGCGTGGCATAGCCAGGCATGAGGGCATCTAGGTTTCTTTTGGTGCTGGCTAGAAATGACATTGCTATGTTCCCTGCATTTCACGTCGTCTGCTTCTTTGCCCGCTCTTGATTGATTTTGAACAGGCGGGCGAGGATTTCGTCTTCGGTCAGCACACCCGCGCGCCAGTCGTCGCCCCAGCCGTAGGCTTCGGCTACCGCTTCGTCCAACGCCTTGTGGGCGTGGTCGAGCCATGCGGGGCGGGCGTTGTAGAGGTTGGTCAGGGTGCGTTTCTTGAGTTCCTTGGCAGCGGCGTCGTCCTTGGGGAGGATGCGGTCGGGGTAGCCGGAAACGACCTCTGGCACGCGGTCCACCAGATCGGCGGGGTTGAGCCAGTTTTCTCGCAATTCGTTCAGGCGCTGGGCGGCGGCAGCGATTTTGATGGCGCGGGGGTCGTCGGCGTAATCGGCGGCGGGGATGTTGGGGGTGAGACCTTCGGGGAAGGGGAAGGTTTCGAAGGTGGAGGATGGGGTGTAGCGGGGGTCGTTTCCCTTGCCCAGAAAGGTGCCCATTCGCAGGGACCAGAGTTCATGGAAGCTGGAATGTAAGATGCCAAAGGTCGTGTCATCGTCGCGCGCAACCGCTACTGTGGCGGAATCTGCCACAACCCCATTTTCGCGCCAAACAAATAGCCTATGCTTAGATACTCTTGGAGTTACAATCTGTCTTGATTTTCCGGCAAGGGCTTTAAATAGTTCGCCTCGACTACGCCATAATCTCCACCAGTGTTGGTTCAATGCGTCGTTGTCTTTGGTTGCCCGGTATGGTCTAACTGTTTCTTCAACATATTCAAAGGGTTGTTCGTATAGAGCAGCTTCCATTTCGGATGAGTTTGGAGCAAAGAACACTATCCAACGGTCTCCACTTCGACGCGTAATATCTTGACCGTTGGTCCAAGGACGAACCACATCTTGGTTTCTCGATCCATCTGGGTTTGAAGGGGCGGTCAGGAAGTTTCGGGCCTTTTTTCCGTCGATTTCAAACGGACCATAGCTAATCGTTCCTTGGAATGCGACTGACCCGTTTTGCGTCAATTTTTGCGACCGAGTTATGTCTGTTGCCGACAAGGAAGCGGTCAAGTCTGAGAATATTTCATCCACTTGCAGACCATTTAGGACAGCCCCCTGAGTTTTGCCTTTTTGAAAGCAGACCAATGAAACCCTAACCGCCGCGCCATCGACGGTCCATTCTTCATCGTCCCACGCATAGAAGATTGACCCGCTAATAACGACTGGTTTGAGAACTTCTCGATTTGCCCCGCCTCGTACTGAATTGGTTGATACAAGTCCTCCTCGCAATAACGCACCAGCCTGCATTTGTGACCAAGCTTGAGCAAACCAAAAGCAAACAAGATCGGCTCCACCTCGAACTTCTCCTTTGTAGGCTGAACGCAACCGAGTTACATATTCTGCACCAAGTTCAGGTTTCATCTTTCGGTCACCCAAAAACGGCGGGTTCCCCACAACCACATCCGCTTTCGGCCATTCCGCCCGCGTCCCGTCTGGATTCAACACCGCGTCCCGGTTTTCAATCGTCTTGAGAGACCGCAAGATGGGGTTCTTCGCAGCCTCGAACCCGTTGCGGCGCATCCACTGGATTTCCCCAATCCATACCGACACGCGGGCCAGTTCAGCTGCATAGGCGCTTAACTCAATCCCAAGCACCACCTCGGGTCCAATCTGCGGGAACCCTCGGGGCAGCCCCAGCGCCTCGGCCTCAAGGTTCACACGGTGTTCTATATTCTTGAGTTCCAGAAGCGCAATATAGAGGAAGTTGCCAGACCCACAGGCCGGGTCCAGCACCCGGAACGCCTTGAGCCGGTCCAGAAACGCTTGGTGCAGAGCCTCGGCCTTGTCGTGCGCGCGGGTCACAGCGGCCTTTTCCTTGGAGGACAACAGTTTATCTTTCGTCGCCTTGGGGGCTTTGTCGATCAGGTCTTCGATCTGGGCTTTCACCTCGGCCCATTCGGCCAAGAGCGGGTCCACAATCACCGGATTCACGATCTGCATGATCTTGTCGCGGTCGGTGTAATGCGCGCCCAACTGGCTGCGCTTGGCCGGGTCCAGCCCGCGTTCGAACAGGGTGCCAAGGATTGACGGGTCGATGTCGGACCAATCCAGATGTGCTGCGCGAATGAGGTCGTCCAAGTCCTCCCATTCCAGCGGCAGAACGTCGTCATTGTCGAACAGGCCACCGTTGAACCAGTCTACTGCTTCAAAGCCCACCATGCCGCCATCTTTCATCGCACCGAACAGCGCCTTGGCGTGCATGGCAAAGGTTTCGGGCTTGGGGCGTGCCGCCTTGATCATCCGTTCGAACATCTTGTTCGGCAGAAGCTCCACATCCTCGGCAAACATGCAGAACACCAAACGGTTGACGAAATGCGCTACCTGTTGCGGATCGTGGCCGCGTTCCCGCAGGCGCTGGGCAAGATTGGCAAAGTTCTGCGCAGCTTGTTCGGTGACCAGTTGCCGGGTTTTGGTCGGTTTGAAGGTTTCGGGGTTGAGAAACGCGTTGCGTAGCTTGTCGCGGTTGGCGGCGTCCTTGAGGTCTTCCAGTGTCAGGGTGTGAACCTGCTGAACCGTGTTGGTCCAGTTGGTATGGATGCGTATCACATCCATATCCGACACAATCAGAAGGGGCGGGTTTTCCAGCGCGATGGCGTATTGCAAGAGCTGGTCAAACGCCTTGTTCAGATTGGCGCGCTTGCCCTTGTATTCCCATGCAAAGCAATCCTTGCGCCAGACGTCCGCCCAGCCTTCGCCACCACTGGTCTTGGACGCGCCTTTCTCGAATGTGAACCATTCGCCCTTGCCGTCTGCTGTCGTCGGGTCGTCCAGTTCCAGCAATCGGCACAGGTCGATGAAATGCGACTGCGATGCGGACCGTTCCTTGAGTTCTGTGTTACGCCATTTGGTGATGAAGTCTTGGGGCGTCATGGAGGGTCCTAGCGGTTCCGCGTCCGCCTACTAGACGCAGGGTTTGTACTGGCGTCAACTGTAGGGTGAGTGGATGGTTGGGCGGTCAGGTGTCGAAATACATCCTGAGTTCGTCTTCGCTGAGAAGGTGGCGAAATTTGCTTATGAAAAGCCGGTTTGCTTGGTCTTCGCACCACTGAATTTCCCAGCGTTTGCGCTGATACGTTCGTTGCCACATGCCCTTGGGTTTTGGCGCGATCCAGTGGGCGGTTCCCGGTTCGCCGCCCAGCACCATGCGCAGTTTGTTAGCGCGGCGCAACATGCGGTCGTATCGGGGCTCTGACTGACTTGTGTAGGCGACGTTGTAGCAATGACGGCACAGGAAGTATCGCCCGCCCGAGAAGAGCTTGCCAACGCGGCGTCCACAGGCGTGACCGTTCACGACACCGGGGCAAATAAAATAGGGCCGTTTATTCCCGTAGTTGCAGGGCGTGTAGGTCAGGCTGGTTGGCTGTTCGATGCTTTCCCAGTCACCGCCATAGACGCGGACGCGGTAGTTCAGGACAAAGCACCCTTCCTCGACACGGTAACCAATGCGGGCGATTTCCCTTCCATCACAGGACCAGACCCAATTGCCCATACTGCCAGGTTCAAGACACCCTTCCCGGTGCAGTCGGTTCACGTTCAGCGAGCGGCAATCTTCTGCTTTTTGCCTGTAGCCGGGTCGTCCTGAGCCGTATCCACCCATTGTCGAGCCTCCAGATTTTTTTCCGAAATCATAAGGGAACCCTAACCTTTTGCGGTGCTTTCCGCGTTAAAATTTTCTCATGAATGCGGCGGGATGCGTTACCCAGTGTGGGTGGGTCCACCGCGAAACCAAGACTAAAATGACTAACGCGCACTCAGAAGGAAAACCATAGTTCGTATTCGTTAACAAACTCACTTTTGCAGGTCGGGCTGATCTCCCTAAGTACCGTGTCAACTTCTTCCTGCTCCCAGTCTTCCCCTTTTACAGACCCAATCGCGAAGCCTAGAAACCCAGACACAATGGCGATAATCAGTGCTTCAATCTTCATAGTCTTTCCCGTCATTTGTGGGCTTACTGCCTGTCGAGTAGAGTGCAAATTTTTCCCAAAATAATTATGAAAATTCGAGTTTTTCAACTGCTAGGGATAACGCCTCTCTGCTTCGACACCATAGCAGTCAGGTGCTTTGCACATGCAACGCTGACCACCCTTGGTAAAACCGCGCAGGACTTGGCGGTGTGGACCTTTCCGATGGTGCATGTTCGTTGCTGGTTGCAGCTCGAAAATCAGCTCTGCCTCTCTCAGTCGGGCGCGGGCAGGACATTGGTGGTATTCCACAATCTCAACTTCATAAACTTCCAACTCCGAAGTGAAGTTGAGCCATTCAACGCTGCGCTGTGCCGAAAATGCACGGTCAATCTTCCCAGCGCCAATGTGGAAAACCGCGCCGGATATTGCGTGTCTGTGAAAGTAAACCACTTCTGTTTTTTTGAGGTCTACCTTGGTCGTCATATCAGTACCCTCGATCACAGGTGGTGGCAGTCATTTTTTCTGAATTGGGGATGTGTGTCTGTCCTCGTTGGTCGGGTTTCTTCAAAACAGTCACAAAGAATGAGACTCCCCCCTTCCTTCAGATTTAAGTACGCGTTTTTGGCTTTTTCTTCTTTGGCTTGGGGGGTACTTTAGCCTTAAGGTCATCCGAGATTTCTTCTAATAGAAATGAGCGATGCAGAAAGCTCTCCAAGAGAGTAACCATGCCTTCCAATTGCTTATGTGTCGGCTCCCATCCTCGATGAGCTGCCGCGCTACCTGCATCAATAAGAACAGCCAGAATTTTTTGTTCTCTTTCAACGATAAGGCCAGATGCTTTTAGTTCCTCTAGTTTTTGATCGAATCCTAGGCTTGGGTCGACATCTAGCAACTCTGCGGCACGGTCGAAAGTTGTCCTCATTGCAATGGCTGCAAGAGTCCTAAGGTCGTTGCTCATTGCTACAAAAACATCTTTGAACAGACGCCAGAGCCTCCGGTCTTTGACTTGAAGCTCCCATAGCCAGTCAGGAGGACGTCGGTCGCTTGCGCGCGGCCAAAATTCAACGGTTTCCACATAGTGGGGCAAATGGTCTCGAACCGATTCGTTCCAGCGATATTCGACATCTTCGGAATTGCTGCCGCTCGACTTAAAGTAATGCTGGCCGCAACCTCCACATCGGAGAACACTGTATTTTGTTGAGCCACTGATGTCGGGGTGGTCAATGACCTCTTCGTGCTCGACTACCACAAGAGCTTGTTTTGCTCCACAGAGAGGGCAGTTCCCAGTTACAAATTCAGGAAGTGCTACCGCCATGTTGATTTTAATCCCCAGAACCTCGACCTAGTGCTAGATTGCCGGGTAGTTGGTACAGCGACAAGAGCACTAATGCGATTGGCAGCGCGTGAAACCTCGCAATGCTCCAGCCGTTGCCTATGGCAAGATGTATAAATGTCCGCTTTCTTGTGACGCCTGAAGTACCGAACCTCGCTTTCACGTCACAATTTTCAGGACGGTTCCCTTTCGTTTCGCGACCCTCAAAGCGTCACTGTCACAAACCTTGTGACACCCTGTCCCGTTATGTGTGCGGGGCTTCTGAATTTGCCGCCACGACGCGAACGCTTTGGACGAGGTTTTCATGTCATCGGTTGGCAATTCTGTCAGCATCCAATGCGACGTCTGACCAACGCCAGATGGTCCAAGATGCGGAGCTTGCGTCATCACGATGAACCCCCGCGCCTCCAGCTCCTTGAACCATGGTCCAACCGTGTTGCGGTGCACGTTCAGCGCCTTGGCTGCGTCCCGGTGGCTAAGGATGATGCGCCCGTTGTTCGATCCGCTGTAGCGGCGTTTCAATTCGATGTAGAGTGCCCTCGGACCGGGGGCCAGGGTTGCCCATGCCTCGGTCTTTTGAAGCCACTCAGGAAGTTGGACGAAACGCCCAACTCCCTTCTTGTGATGCTTGTAGGATTTGCGCGCCACTAGCGTTTGCCTCCGAACAGTTCACCGAAGGTGCGCGCCCAGTGGTCGGGCAAATTGTGTTTGTGCATCAAGTGACGTTCAAAGGCGCTGGGCGCGTCGTAGCGGGTTGTAGGGCGCAATGGTGTCATTGTGGCACCTCTGCGCCCAACGCCTTGATCTGGACGTCACAGGCGAGCCTGTAACGCGCGTGTTGGCCGGGGTAAGTGCCGTGGTGTGGTTCCATCTCTGTGTTGATTTGGATGCCGCGTTCGCGCAATCGGTGGACGTAGGCCGACCAGCGCGGCGCGGGGCGGTCGATGGTGGCGACGCCTTTGGCTCCAGCCATCGAAAGTTGGGCCATTGCCCAGCCCAGACGGCCATCAAGTTCAAACGTGCGGGATGGTTCGCTCAAAAGCGTTACTTGGATTTTCATTCTACTGAATCCTGTACTTTGGGAGTTCAGCGCGGTATCTGGAAGGTGTTCAAGCTATACAGCGCCCGCGCCAGTTTTGCGACTGCGTGGGCGTTGTCTATTTCCCGCCGTTTGATGTCGGGCGGTTTGCTAGCCAAGCCTCAACAGTACTTTGCGGCCATGCGACCGCGCGCTTGCCAATGCGAACAGGACGGGGAAAATCGCCTGCGTCCATCATTGCATAAATGCTGCTTCGGCTGAGACCTGTTGCAATTTCGACGGCTGGGCGGCGTAGGTGGTGTTCGGGCATTTTGGTTTCCTCTGTGATGTTTTGAACCATAGAGGAATATTTGGGCCTTGCTCTGAATCTAGCTTAGGGATGTCTTGGGATTTTATTGCTAGCCCAAGTCTTGTGTGTTTTTGCAGACAAGCCCTAGGGCTTGTTCTTGGTCATTGCTCGTTCAAGTTCGCCCGAAAGACGCAGGTCTGTTATCGCTTGGTCAAACCATTGGTCAGAAAGAGGCTTGTTGTTCACTTGAAAAGAGCGTCCCCAGTCTCCACGTCGTTTTTCAAAGCTAGCCCTTTGAGAAAACGCTTTTGCTCGTTTTCAGACTTCCAAACCCACCGCGTCGCACTCTCAAGTGCCAGTGAGTAGAAACGGGTTCGGCGCAGCTTTGCTTTCTCAGCATTCGCTGCGCCACCTCGCGCTGACCGCTTTGATTGCTTCTCGAAAAAGTCGTTCGCTCTTTCAACTGCTTCTTCAACGCCCTCAACCAGAATTTCTAAGTCTCTTTGCAGGTAGCCAGCCGCGAAGTCATTTTGAGACACAAAGTAGTTGTATTGCTTTTGCGCTGCGACGTATGCGCTTGAAGAACTATCAAAATTGTACCAGCAGTACTCCATCTCGGCCACTGCTTGCCAATTGTCGTGATAGAGCGCTCTAAGCTTTTCAATCCGATCTACCCCAAGAAAAGAGGCAACTTTCGGGGTAATTCTGTATCCGTCACTTAAGCCTGCTTCCTCAAGTGTCCGCCACGCAAGATAATTGTCGTCATTCGGAGCTGACAGAAAGACCGCACCGATTTGTGGGTCATCAAACATTTTTTCGCCCCAAATTCGACCGCCAGTTGAAAATGGATCATTCTCGTTTGGCTCAGGATCAAAAAAGCTCCCGACCGGATGCGCTTCCATCTCGGCTTCCGCAGCTTCTTTGGTTTCGTGAAGAAAAATACTCGTCTGTTCTGGCAGTGAGCCAGACTTCGTCCTGAGCATAGTCATCCAGAGTTCCGTACAGTTACGTCCAAAATTTTCGAAATAACCGTCGGACAATGGGTCACCGCGAAGCAGCCTTCGTGTGCTTACAGCCGTCACCTTTTCCATTCGATTCTGCGCAGTGTGGTCCATCAGCATTTCTAACCCAGTTGAACTACTCGGTCTCGAGCAGATGACTGACTGCTACAGAAATTTGACCATTTCTCCATTAGCTTGCGCCGCTTTTCAAAAAAGTCAGACCGCGCATATGCCGCCTCGGCCTTGTCCTTCACAACATGCGCCAGCGCGGCCTCTGATACATCGCGCGGCGTGTTGGTTCGTTCTTGCGCCCATGTTTTGAAAGAGGTTCGGAACCCGTGGACGTCCACATCATAGCCCAGCGCTTTGGTCAGTTTGAGTAAGGTCATGTCAGACAACGGTTTTCCGATTTTAGTCCCCGGAAAGACCAGACCGTCACCCGTGCTAAGCTCGCGGGCTTCTTTCAGTATGTCCAGTGCGCGAGGCGATAACGGAACGCGATGCTCTTTCTTCGATTTCATGCGTTCGCGGGGCGCGTCCAGATGCCTTGTACAAGGTCGAACTCGGACCAGTCTGCCTTCCGGACTTCACTGGAGCGCGATGCGGTCAAATAACCATTTCTAACGCCAACTTGGTCATGTCGCCCGCGTCCGATGCGTTCAAAGCCTCAAGGAACTCCGGCACCTTGTCATACGGCAGGGCCTTGCGGTGTTGTTGGGTGTCGATCTGTTTCGGCAAGGCTTGGGAAATCGCCTCTGCCGGATTGTCCGTCCGCCAGCCGTTTGCGACCGCCCACTTCATCACTGTGCCAATGCGTTGGCGAACGCGCCGTGCGGTTTCTGGCTTCTCCAGCCAGATGGGTTGCAGGACTGCCAACACATCAGCCGTTGTCACCTCGGAAACTTTGAGCTTGCCGATGCGCGGGAAGGTGTAGGTTTCTAAGGTAGAGATGAATTGAGCAGCGTGCTTCTTGTTGCGCCACGTCGGTTCGTGGATCTTGTGAACCTTGCGGGCTGCTTCCTCGAACGTCAGAAGCGCCTGAGCGGTACGCTTGGCTTGGAGCGGGTCACCCCCCGACCGGGCCAGCTTGCGGTTCTGTAGGGCGGTCTCCCGCGCCTCTGCCAAGGTGACAAGCGACGCGCTGCCCATGCCAATCTCAGTCCGCTTGCCACGAATGACTAGGCGCTGCACCCAACGCTTTGCGCCTGAGTGTTCCACCTTGAGAAACAGGCCGTGACCGTCCGTATATTTGCCGGGTTTGGTCACCGTGCGGACAAATGCGGCGGACAAGGCTTTTTCAGGCCGCTTGCTTGGTGCCTTGCGTTCGACCGTATGATTTCCATCCGCCATAACGTCCCCCAATTTTGTTAGGAATATGGGGGACGGCTCTGGAACATTCAAGACATTTGATGCCCATAAGTGTCTAAATATTATAACTACTTGGAATTGGTTGGAATGTGAGTGGGCGGACATCGTCTCCGCCATTCATTTCATTGACGAGCGGTCGTATCTGGTATCACGGCATATCATCAAAATGCGATTTTCCATGACTGGCTGACTGCCTCACTCCTGACAAAGAGTTGTTCTGTTACGCGAAGCGCTACCCTTGAAAGCCCCTCTCCGGGAAGCAGGCGAACCGATCATCCGATCTTGAACCTCGCATTCCTCCTGCCAACCAAGCGACCAAGCTCCATTTGCCATTCATCCCTCCGCAAAACCTCCTCCGCCTGATACCACCCCCGACAATCACTTTATCGCTTATCGGAAAGCTGTGTTTGCGCTTCGTGGTGACTTTGCGCTACACCGGACTAACTGAGTTAATCAGACCCAATCGGCAGGACAGATCGCGGACAACCCCGGCATCTTGTCGCAACGGAAGGGTAGCGGTGTGCGAGTGATGGCAGAGCAATGGCTTTTGCGGCGTGTTTCAGCTGCGGTGTGTGGGGCGGCGCTGGTTTGGGCGAGTGGGCTCAGTGCTGCGGACGTGCGGCTGACGGGGGTTTCCGAAGACAGTGATCTTTATCAGACGCTCACAGGTGGGTCGCTGCTGATCGAGCAGAGCCAGCAGGAAACACCACCATCGACCCAGGAAATCGTCGCGGCGGCACAGGCCGATTACGGGCGACTGCTGGCGGTGCTTTACGATCAGGGATACTTCGGACCGGTCATCCGCATCACGCTGGACGGTACCGATGCGGCGGAGATCCCGCCGGTGCAGCCGCCGCGCGCGATCAACACCGCCGTGATCACCGTAGACACCGGACCCCTGTTCCGGTTCGGCAGGGCTGAAATTGCACCCGTTGCACCAGACACGGAACTGCCGGAGGAATTTGCGACCGGTCAGACCGCCAGCCTGAGCGTGCTCAAGGATACGGTGTCAAGCGGCATCGACGGCTGGCGCGGGCAGGGTCATGCAAAGGCGGAACTGGCCAGCCAGGACCTGACCGCGCGGCACCCCGAACGGACGATCAACGCGGAACTGCGACTGGCACCGGGACCACGCCTGCGGTTCGGGCCTTTGCAGGTCACCGGCAACCGTGACGTGCGGACCGACCGCATTCTCGACATTGCAGGCCTGCCTTCGGGTGAAGTCTTTGATCCCGCAGAGTTGCGCCTTGCGGCCGACCGTCTGCGCCGCACGGGTGCATTCAGTTCCGTCGCTCTGCTGGAGGCGGACAGGATCGGCCCGAACGATACGCTCGGTATCACGGCACAGCTGACCGAAGCCCCGCCGCGACGGTTCGGTTTCGGTGCGGAACTCGGGTCGTTGGAAGGGCTGACGCTCAGCACCTTCTGGCTGCACCGAAATCTCCTTGGTGGCGCAGAGCGGCTGCGACTGGAAGGCGAGGTCAAGGGCATCGGCGGCAATTCCGGCGGAGAGGACTATCGCCTGTCAGCCCGGTTCGAGCGGCCCGCGACCTTCAATGAGGACACGGATTTCTACGCGCTGGCGCAGATCGAACAACTGGACGAGGTGAACTTCTTCTCCCGGCAGCTGGATCTTGAAGCGGGCATCAAGCGGATCGCCAGCGAGAACCGCACCTATACGCTTGGTCTGGGTCTGCGTACCGCCGAGACGCGGGATGCCTTTGGCGAGAACCGCTACACGCTGCTGACCCTGCCACTGGGTGCGCAGTTCGATTACCGCGATAACCGGCTGGATGCCAAGGACGGCTACTATGTCAACGCAAGTCTGACGCCTTTCGTGGCGGTCAGCGGGTCCGACAACGGGCTGCGCAGCTATGTCGATGCGCGGGCCTACCGGACCTTTGGCGTGACGCGGCCCGTCACATTCGCGCTGCGTGGACAGCTTGGATCGGTCTACGGGCCGGACCTGAATGTCGCCCCGGCGGATTACCTGTTCTACTCCGGCGGCGGCGGGACCGTGCGCGGACAGCCCTACCAGACCCTTGGTGTCGATCTTGGCAACGACCAGACCGTTGGCGGGCGCAGCTTTCTGGCGGTGTCCGCCGAAGCGCGGGTGCAGGTCACGGACAGCATCGGCATCGTCGGTTTTGTCGATGGCGGATATGTCGGGGCCGAGGAGTTTTATGACGGGTCGGGGGTCTGGCATTCGGGCGCGGGTCTTGGCGTGCGTTACAATACCGGCATCGGACCGATCCGGGTCGATCTTGCAGTGCCGACATCCGGCCCTGAAACGGACGAGAACTTTCAGGTCTATATCGGCATAGGACAGTCATTCTGATGGGTATGTTCAGATCGGCCGCGTTGGCCTGCGTCATGTTTTGCCTCTTCTGTTTCGGCGCGTTTGCGCAGGATACTGCGGACGAAGACAAGGGGTTCCTGACCCGTACCATTCAGGACGCGCTCAGCGGGGCGGGGCGGACCGTCAGCATTGACGGGTTCACCGGCGCGCT
The DNA here is from genome assembly GCA_963799505.1 of uncultured Alphaproteobacteria bacterium. GTDB lineage: Bacteria > Pseudomonadota > Alphaproteobacteria > Rhodobacterales > Rhodobacteraceae > Sulfitobacter. The sequence continues at coordinate 233,868 of CAWCXM010000013.1, read as the reverse complement.
GAGTTCCGAGGCACGGTTCGACCGCATGACCATCGCGGACGGGGAAGGCGTCTGGCTGACGCTGGAAAACGTGGTGTTGGACTGGAACCGCTCCGCCCTGCTGCGCGGGCGCCTCGAAGTGGAAAACCTGACCGCGCAAAGCCTTGATATTCCCAGATTGCCGGTGTCCGAGGAAGAGGTGCTGCCCGATGCGGAGGCAGCGCCATTCAGCCTGCCCGACCTGCCTGTGTCCATCGAGATCACCCAATTGGGGATCGAGCGCATCAGCCTTGGCGCTCCCTTGCTGGGAGAGGCGGCGGAACTGACTGTGGCAGCCTCGGCCCTGCTGAACGGGGACGAGGGCGATGTCGAACTGACCGCCAGCCGCACCGACGGGAAACAGGGCGAATTCATCCTCAACGCGAATTTCGAGCGCAGTGACAGCCTGCTCGATCTGGTTCTGCGGTTGACCGAAGGCGAAGAGGGGCTGGCCGCCCGTCTGCTGAACATTCCCGGCCAGCCCTCTGTCGATCTGTCTGTCGAAGGCAGCGGGCCGCTGGATGCTTTCGCGGCCGACATCAATCTGAACACGGACGGGCAGGAGCGTCTGGCGGGGCAGGTGACGCTGGGCACCGAAGCGTCGCGCAGTGGGGGCACGACCCCGGACCGGCGCGTTCAGGCGGATATCGGGGGCGACATCACCGCGCTGCTGGCTCCGCGCTATCGCGAATTTTTCGGCGAAAACGTGCAGCTGACTGTGGATGCCCTGCTCGAAAGCTCGGGCGCGGTCGGGGTCAATTCATTTGCGTTGAACGCGCAGGCCGCCAACATCGAGGGGCGCGTGGCGTTGAATGCGTCGAAATGGCCGACCCTGATCGACATCACGGGCAAGATCGCCAATCCCGACGGCACGACGATCCTGCTGCCCGTCGGGGGCGACGGCACCCAGGTTGAAAGCGTCGATCTGCGGGTGGATTACGATTCCGCGAACGGCAACGCGATCGAGGCCCTCTTTGACATCGCGGGCCTCACGCTGAGCGCGGGCGAGATCGGGCGAACGCAGCTGGCTCTCAACGGAACGCTGGAGGGTGGCGAAGACACACCCGGCCAGTTTGGTGGTGACGTGACCTTCGACCTCACCGGACTGGATCTGCGCGACGCGGCATTGGCCGAAGCGGCGGGGCAGCAGATCAACGGGCGTGCGACCGTCGCCTATGCCGAAGATCAGCCTGTTCGGATCAGCAACCTCGACCTCAGCGGCACCGACTTCGGCCTGACCGGAAACGCCGTGATCGAAGGGATCGAAACGGGCCTTCAGACACAACTGGACGCGCAACTGCGGGCCACCGACATCAGCCGCTTCTCCGCTCTGGCGGGGCGTGAACTGGACGGTCAGACCGAAATGGCGCTCGCGGGCAGCATAACCCTGCTGGGCGGGCAATTCGACCTGACACTGAACGGCAACACGCAGGATCTGGCACTGGGCATTCCGCAGGCCGATGCGGTCCTGGCCGGACGCACGGAGCTGAGCCTTGCGGCACGGCGTGACGAAACAGGTACGTTCCTGCGCGACCTCGTTCTCGAAAACGATGCGCTCAGCCTGACCGGTGGCGCCGAATTGCGCACGGACGACAGCCGCGCTCAGGCGGATTTCAGACTGAACGACATCGGGCTGGTGGTACCGCAATACAGCGGTCCCGTGACCGTCAGCGCCACCGCAACGCAGGACACGCGCGGCTGGACCGTGGATGCCAGAACCGATGGCCCCTATGGCGCAGCGCTGACAGCGCAGGGGCTGGCCACCGGACCCAACGCGTCGCTCCAATTCACTGCCGACGTGCCTGACGTGAAACCCTTTGCCGAGCAGATCGAAGGCCCGGTGCAAGGCCAGCGGCACGATCAGAAACACCGCAGAAGGCTGGCGTGTGGATACCGACGCCTCCGGTCCCTACGGCGTGCAGGCAGCGATCGAAGGTATCGTCGCTCCCGGCAATCGACGTGACATTCGATCTGTCGGTCCCCGATGTGCAGCCATTGGTGCCGCAGGTCAGCGGCCCGGTGCAGGCCAGCGGGCAGCTGCGCCAGACCGAACAGGGCTTTGAAGTCGACACAAATGCAACCGGCCCCTACGGCCTTCGCGCTGCGGTGCAAGGGCTGGCGACCGGACCGGACATGAACCTGACCTTCGACGTGACACTGCCCGATGTCAGCCCACTGGCGCCGGGCATCAATGGCGCGGTATCGGCCACAGGCGATGTGCGCCAGACACCCGACGGCATCGTCGTGAACACGACGGCCAGCGGCCCCTACGGCGCGCAGGCGGCGGTGGCGGGGCTGGCGACCGGCCCCGACATGCGACTGACCTTCGACGTATCGGTCCCCAACGTCAGCCCCCTTGCGCCCGGCATTTCCGGCCCCCTTTCGGCCAATGGCGTCGTGCGGCAAACACCCGATGGCATCATGGTCGACACCACGGCGAGCGGCCCCTACAGCGCCCGCTTGGCGGTGAACGGACTGGTGACCGGACCGCAGGCCAATGTGACGTTTTCGGCGGACATGCCGAACATCGGTGCGCTGGTCGACAACATCAACGGTCCTCTCAGCCTGCAAGGGTCCGCCCGCAGGCAGAGTGACGGTTTTGCGGTGAACACCGACATCGACGGGCCGTCCGGTACGCGCGCGCAGGTTTCCGGTACGGTGAATCCCGGCGGACAGGTGAACCTCGATGTCACCGGTTCCGCCCCCCTGGGGCTGTCCCGGCCGTTCCTTGGCGACCGCGATCTGCAGGGGCAGGCGCAGTTCGATCTGGCCGTGAACGGTCCGGCGGCGCTGTCTTCGGTCACCGGCACCATCCGCACCTCGAACGCGAGTTTCAGTGCGCCGAACCTGCGGATAACGCTGGAAGGCATCAACGCGGACATCCGTCTGGCCAACAGTCGCGCCCAGCTTGACGTGACAGGCCGTGCCACCAACGGAGGCCAGTTGCGCGTCGGCGGGTCGATCGGATTGGGCGGCGGGTTGCCTGCCGACCTGTCCATCGGGCTCGACAATCTCGTGCTGATCGACCCGAACCTTTACCGAACGTCGGTCAGCGGGGCGCTTCGTCTTGCCGGTCCGCTGACGGGCGGCGCCACCATCTCGGGTCAGATCGACGTGGGCGAAACCAATGTCACTGTTCCCTCCACGGGGTTGACCAGCATCGGGGACATTCCGCCGATCAACCACATCGGCGCGACACGGCCCGTGATCGCAACCCGTCGCAAGGCCGGCATCGACAGCGCCAATGCGGGTACTGACCCTGCGGACAGCGGTTCGGGTGGCTTCGGGCTGAACGTGGCGGTGAACGCGCCCAACCGCATCTTCGTGCGTGGTCGTGGTCTGGACACCGAACTGGGCGGTGCGCTGCAGCTGACCGGGACGACGAACAACGTCATCTCGTCAGGCCGGTTCGACCTCATTCGCGGGCGGCTCGACATCCTTGGCAAACGCTTTGATCTGCGCGAAGGGTCGATCCAGTTTCTGGGGGATCTGGTGCCCTACATCCGCTTCGTTTCGGCCACGTCCACCAGCAATGGCGAGGTCCGCGTCGTGGTCGAGGGCCGCGCGGATTCGCCCGAGGTGACCTTTGAATCCACGCCAAGTGCGCCGCAGGATGAAGTGCTGGCGCAACTTCTTTTCGGGCGCAACCTGTCCGAGATTTCGGCCATCCAGGCCCTGCAACTCGCCAATGCGGTGGCCACACTCGCCGGGCGCGGCGGGACCGGTGTCATCTCGAACCTGCGCGAAAACTTCGGGTTGGACGATCTGGACGTCACCACAACCGACAGCGGGGCAACCGCGGTGCGCGCGGGCAAATACATTTCGGAAAACGTCTACAGCGACGTGACCGCCGCATCTGACGGTGAGGCGGAAATATCGCTCAACATCGACATCACGCCGAACCTCAAGGGCAAGGCAACGCTTGGCTCTGACGGAAACAGCGGCATCGGTATTTTCTTCGAAAAGGATTACTGACGCGCGTCAGGCTTTCGGCGTGAACACCCCAAAGCGTCCTTGATCGAAGAGCAGTCCCGCACCGTCGCCGGACCGTTCAGCGGCATGGCTGACTTCGCCCAGAATGATGGAATGGTCACCGGCAGGGTGCACGGCGCTTAATCTGCAATGGAACGCGGCCAGACAGCCGGCAAGCTGAGGTGCGCCGCCGGGACCGACACTCCAGTCGAACTTGCTGAAATCATGGCCCTGGCCCGCGAAATGCAGGGCCATCGCCTCCTGATCCGTGCTCAGGACGTGGATGCAATAGGTCGCGGCCCGGGCAAAGACATCGTGTCGCTTTGATCGAAGTGCCGCAGACCAGAGCACCAGCGGCGGGTCGAGCGAAACGGAGGAGAATGAATTCGCCGTCATGCCCATCGGGCCCTCGTCGGACTGGGTGGTGATCACGGTCACACCGGTGCCGAACCGCCCAAAGGCGGACCGAAGGGCCGTGGCGTCGCCGGGTGCAAAAAAGCTCAGGTCATTGTCCATCGCCGCCTGCGTTGCCACGCCCGGATTGATTTGTCCATAGAGCCCCATGTCGCGGTCTTTCCATCTGGCGCACGCATGTCCGGCCAGTGCGGCGCGGAGTGGCAGTGCGGTTCATTTCCCAACCGCAACCTAGGGCGCGATCCCGTCAGCAACAGGTCCGGATCGTAGCAATTTGGTGACATCGCGCCGATCAGGAACAGCGCAAGGAACCGATGGGTTCTGGTCCGGGTTGACCCACCGAGAGAGGCATCGCGCCGGTGATCCGGCGCGCTGGCTGTCCGAAGCGGCCCTTGTTTCATCCTGAAACCTGCGGCCTGACAGGCACCCGAATGCCACCCACAAGACCAAATTGGCGCATCCCGACGCGCCGGAAAGAAGAAGAAAAATGACGCTCAAGAATACGTTCAAACCCACCGTTGCCGCAGCCCTGCTGGCGGGCCTGACCGCAACCGGCGCCTATGCCGCCGACAACGAAACCGTTGATCATGTGGAAGTCGGATCGCTGAGCTGCGATATCGGTGACGGCACCGGGTTCATCATCGGGTCCAGCCGCGAGTTGTCCTGCACGTTCAACCCGACGCAGGAAGGCCTTGAGGACGAAGTCTATGTCGGCAAGATCAACCGCTACGGTCTCGATGTGGGTGCCACGACGAACGGTCAGATGTCCTGGCTGGTTCTGGCCCCGACAGAGCAGGAATTCAGTGAGGGCGGCCTGAACGGCACCTACGGTGGTCTGTCTGCCGAGGCGACACTGGGCGTCGGTCTGGGTGCCAACGTCATGACCGGTGGATCGGAAAACACCCTTGCGCTGCAACCGATCAGCGTGACCACGTCGCAAGGCGTCAACCTTGCCGTCGGTGTGGGGGCAATGAGCCTTCAGCGCGTCGGCAGCTGAAACCTGTCTGGTTGAAAATGACAAAGGCGCATCCCGTGAGGGATGCGCCTTTTCCCATGCAACCCCGGAAACCAGGCGATCAGGATCGGTTCATCCGGTTTTCGATCAGATCGTCCACAACCGCCGGTTCAGCCAGCGTTGAAGTGTCACCCAAGGCACCGAAATCGTCCTCTGCGATCTTGCGCAGAATGCGGCGCATGATCTTGCCCGAGCGGGTCTTGGGCAGACCGGGCGCCCATTGGATCAGATCGGGCGAGGCGATCGGGCCGATCTCACTCCGGACCCAGTCCCGCAATTCCTTGCGCAATTCCTCGGTCGGTTCTTCGCCGCCCATCAGCGTGACATAGCAATAGATGCCCTGACCCTTGATGCTGTGGGGATAGCCGACCACCGCTGCTTCGGCGACTTTCTTGTGTGCGACAAGGGCGCTTTCGACTTCCGCCGTGCCCATACGGTGACCAGACACGTTGATCACATCATCGACGCGGCCCGTGATCCAGTAGTCGCCGTCCGCATCGCGTTTGCAACCGTCGCCGGTGAAGTAATAGCCCGGATAATCCGCGAAATACGTCTTTTCGAACCGTTCGTGATCGCCCCAGACCGTGCGCATCTGACCCGGCCAGCTGTCGGAAATGCAAAGCACACCCTCGACCGGATTGCCCTGCAACTCTTCGGCGGTGGTCGGCTCCAGCACAACCGGTTTCACCCCGAAGAAAGGCTTCATCGCTGAGCCGGGTTTCATCGCATGTGCGCCGGGCAGGGGCGTCATCAGGTGTCCACCGGTTTCGGTCTGCCACCAGGTGTCGACGATCGGGCAACGCCCGCCGCCCACAACCTCGTTGTACCAGTTCCATGCTTCGGGGTTGATCGGTTCGCCCACCGTGCCCAGCAGTTTCAGGCTCGACAGGTCGCATTTCGTGACGAAATCGTTGCCCTTGCCCATCAACGCACGCAGTGCTGTGGGGGCAGTGTAGAACTGGTTGACCTTGTGCTTTTCGCAAACCTGCCAGAAGCGGCTGGCATCTGGATACGTCGGCACACCCTCGAACATCAGTGTCGTGGCCCCATTCGCCAGCGGGCCGTAGACGATATAGCTGTGGCCCGTCACCCAGCCCACATCCGCCGTACACCAGTAGATGTCGCCGTCGTGGTAATCGAATGTGATCTCGTGGGTCATCGCCGCATAGACCAGATAGCCGCCGGTGGTGTGCACCACGCCCTTGGGCATCCCGGTAGAGCCGGAGGTGTAGAGAATGAACAAGGGATCTTCGGCCCCCATCGCCTCCGGTTCGCAGGTGTCTGCGGCATCGGCGGCCAGCGCGGTGTAATCGTGATCGCGGCCTTCGACCATCGGGACGTCGCCGCCGGTGCGGCGCACCATCAGGCATTTCACGGATGCATCACAGGCGGCCAGCGCCTTGTCCGCGTTGGTCTTCAGCGGTGTGTTGCGTCCGCCGCGCGGGGCTTCATCGGCGGTGATCACGACCTTGGCTTCCGAACCGTTCACGCGAGCGGCGAGCGCATCGGGGGAGAAGCCCGCAAAGACGATGGAATGGATCGCACCGATCCGCGCACAGGCAAGCATGGCATAGGCCGCCTCGGGGATCATCGGCATGTAGATGATGACGCGGTCACCCTTTGTCACGCCCATGTCGCGCAGGATGTTGGCCATCTTGCAGGTATTGGCGTGCAACTCGCTGTAGGTGATGTGCAGCGCCTCCTCGTCGGGGCTGTCCGGTTCCCAGATGATCGCGGTCTGATCGCCGCGCGTCTTGAGATGCCGGTCGATGCAATTGGCGGATACGTTCAGCTCCCCGTCCGCGTACCAGTTGATGTGCACGTTCCCCAACGTGAAATCGACGTCCTTGACCTGCGTGAAAGGTTTCATCCAGTCGATCCGGCCCGCCTGTTCGCGCCAGAACCCTTCGGGATCGGCGATGGATGCCGCGTACATCTTTTCGTAAGCCGCTGCATTCACATGCGCATTTGCGGCCATTTCATCGGTCGGCGGATACGTTTTTTCGGATTTGTCGGACATCTGTGGTTCCCCCCTTGAAGCAATTCACTGAACAAGCTCCGGCTTGATTGTCGCGGAGTCTTTATGTTGCGGCCGATCATAGCGGCCTGAGAACGGAAGGAAATACGCAACTGGCGAGGCTCGGTTTGCCTGTAAAGGTTTTTCCGAAATTTCGCAGAGTTTGTAAATTTTTGGCATACTCTGCGGATGCTCTGACGCGGTGGACGGGCGCAGGGATGCCACCTCTCTCCTCGTGACCGGCCTTCCGGTGCGGGACTTGAAAGCAGGATTGAGGGCAAAAAAGACAGATGGATGGACGCCTTGAGCCACTCAGACCCACATGGGTCAAGCGCGCCTTGACGCGATTTTACCCTTGACCGCAGCGAAGGACGCATTTGTAAAGAAGACACGCCCGGGCGATGCTCTCGACATTCCGGGTGACGGTTGCCAATGAGACAAGGCATCTATTCCGACCGGAGACATCGCATGACACGACCGCAGGCCACGGCCACCCAACAGATCGACGATGCACGCGTGCGCGTCACCCGGTTTGATTTCGCACCGGGGGCAGAGACCGGGTGGCACACGCATGGGATGGATTACGTCATCACGACCCTGACCGATTGCACCATGCTGCTGGAGGAACCGGGCGGGACGGCGCGCGAGGTTTTCATCGCGGCGGGCACGACCTATCGGCGGGACAAGGGGGTCGAGCATAATGTGGTCAATAACGGCAGCATCCCGATGTCATTTGTAGAGATCGAGTTGAAATAGCACTTGGGTGTTGGCAAGCGCCTTGCCGGCGGGTTAGTTTGCCCGCCAAGCGTGCCGAGGAGGGCACGCATCAACGGGAGAAACATCAATGACCAAGTTTTTGAGCGGCGCAGCCGTCTGCGCCATCTCTTTTGCATTTGTAACCGAAGCTGCGGCGACCGAATGGAACGTGTCCGTCTGGGGCAAGCGCCGCGCCTTCACCGAGCATATTGAAAAGATCGCGGAACTGGTTTCGGAAAAGACCGGTGGCGAGTTTACCATGAACGTCAGCTATGGCGGTCTGTCCAAGAACACCGAAAACCTTGACGGCATCTCTATCGGTGCGTTCGAGATGGCGCAGTTCTGTGCTGGCTATCACGCCGACAAGAACCGGGTGATCACTGTGCTTGAACTGCCGTTCCTCGGGGTCGAGAACCTTGAGCAGGAGCGTGCCGTATCCAAGGCCGTCTACGCCCATCCTGCCGCCGCCGAGGAAATGGCGCAGTGGAACGCCAAGCTGCTGATGACGTCACCCATGCCTCAGTACAATCTGGTGGGCACCGGCGATCCGCGCACCACACTCGAATCCTTCAAGGGGATGCGCGTGCGTGCGACGGGTGGTCTGGGCAAAGCCTTCGAGGCCGTTGGCGGTGTACCCACATCCGTGACCTCTGCGGAAGCCTTCCAGGCGATGGAATCCGGCGTTGTCGATACGGTCGCCTTCGCGCAGCATGCGCACCTGAGCTTTGGCACGATCAATCAGGCGGACTGGTGGACGGCCAACCTCAACCCCGGCACCGTGAACTGCCCGGTGGTGGTGAACATCGACGCGTACGAGGCGCTGTCGGATGCGGAGCGCGAGGCGCTGGATTCCTCTGTTGATGAGGCGCTTGATTACTACATCGAAAACTACGGCAAACTGCTCCAGCGTTGGGACGAAGTTCTGGCCGAAAAGAATGTCGAGAAGGTGATGTACGAGCCTGAAGTGCTTGAATCCTTCCGCGCCGCGGCCGCCGCACCAGCGCGTGATGCATGGATCGCGGAAATGGAAGCACAGGGCCTGCCTGGTCAGGAGCTCTATGATCTGGTTGTAAAAACACTTGAGGACGCCAAAGCCGGCGGCAGCTGAGTGATGCCGGACCGCCCCCTGCGGGGGCGGTCCATTTCGTTTTCGGCAAGGGGCCCGTGATGTCAGGGCCGCTTTCCCAAAACGGCGAAAATGCCGAAGCTCAACGGGGGAGCAGACTATGGCCGGATCAGCGGCGGTACTGGAGGATTCCAGTCTACTCAGCAAACTGGATCGGATGTTGCTTCCGCTGGAGCGTTTTTGTGCGCTGCTGTCGGGGCTGGCGATCTTCTCATTGATGTTTCTGGCGGCCTATTCGGTCACCGCACGCAAGTTTTTCGGCTCGCCGATGATGGGATACGTCGATTACATCGAAGCGGCCATGCCGATCATCGCGATCATGGGCGTGTCCTATGTGCAGCGGGACGGCACGCACATCCGGATGGATATGCTGGTGTCCAAGCTCAAGGGCCGCACGCTGTGGTTCTTCGAGCTGGTCTCCATCCTGTTGATCCTGTTGCTGATCGTGGCGCTGACCTATGGCGCATGGGCGCATTTCGACCGCTCGTTCGATTGTGCCCGTCCCCTGTGCAGCCGCGACAGTTCCATTGACGTGAACCTGCCCATCTGGCCCAGCAAGCTGGTGGTGCCCATCGCCTTTGCGGTGCTGGTGCTGAGGCTCATGCTGCAAGCATGGGGATATGCCCGTGCCTTCGTTTTGAATTTGGAAAGCCCTGTGGCTGTGCCGCTGAACCTGACCGTCGCCGAACAGGCGATGATCGAAGCGAAAGCGCTGGAAGGGGCTGACTGATGGAACCTATCGAGATTGGCCTCTGGGTTTCCGGAGGCATGCTGGTGCTTGTTGTTCTAGGTATGCGGGTGGCTTTTGCGGCTGGTCTGGCGGGCTTTCTGGGCCTGTTCTGGCTGCGTTGGAACGGGTTTGACTATGACCCGGCGCGGTTCTGGAAAGCGGTGGAAATCAGCGTCAAGATCGCAGGCCTGACGCCCCATTCCAAGGTGTCCGCACAGGTGCTGTCGCTGATCCCCGTGTTCATCATGATCGGCTATCTGGCCTATTACGCCAAGCTGACCACCGCACTCTTCGAGGCCTGCAAACGCTGGTTTGCCTGGGTGCCGGGCGGTCTGGCCGTCTCCACCGTCTTTGCCACGGCCGGTTTCGCGGCCGTGTCCGGGGCATCCGTGGCGACGGCGGCGGTATTCGCCCGCATCGCCATCCCCGAAATGCTCAAGGTCGGCTATAACAAGCAATTCGCTGCTGGCGTCGTGGCCGCAGGCGGCACGCTTGCTTCCTTGATCCCGCCTTCGGCGATCCTTGTGATCTATGCGATCATCACCGAACAGGACGTGGGCAAGCTGCTGCTTGCAGGCTTCATTCCCGGTGCGTTTTCCGCCGTCGTCTACGCGGCGCTGATCATCGGCATCGCGGTTTTCTTCAAGAACGTCGGCCCGCCGGTCACGGGATTTACCTGGCGCGAGCGCTTTGTTTCGCTGCCCCCCGCCTTGCCGATTGTGGCTGTGGTGGTGATCATCATCTTCTTTGTCTACAACCCCTTCGGCGATGCCTGGGGTACGCCGACAGAAGGCGGTGCCGTGGGCGCGTTCATCGTCTTCCTGATGGCGCTCTACAAGGGCATGCGCTGGGACCAGTTGAAAGAGGCGCTGCTGGACACGGCCAAGCTGACGGTGATGATCTTCACCATCATCTGGGGTGTGCTGATCTACGTGCGTTTCCTTGGCTTTGCCGAACTTCCATCCGCATTTGCCGACTGGATCACGTCCCTTACCATGGCACCAATCGTTATCCTGATCTGCATCCTTCTGGCCTACGCCGTGCTGGGCATGTTCATGGATGCCATCGGGATGCTGCTCTTGACGCTCCCCGTCGTCTATCCGGCGGTCATGGCGCTGAACGGGGGCGAACTTGTTTCGGCTGCCGACAGTGCCTTTGGCATGTCCGGTCCGATGTGCGCGATCTGGTTCGGTATTCTGGTGGTCAAGATGGCGGAGTTCTGTCTGATCACGCCGCCCATCGGCCTGAACTGTTTTGTCGTTGCCGGGGTGCGCGATGATCTGACCGTGCAGGATGTCTTCAAGGGGGTGACGCCATTCTTCCTCGCGGATGCTGTCACCATTGCGCTTTTGGTGGCGTTCCCGAGTATCGTGCTTTGGCTGCCTTCCCTCGCCGGGTGACCATGCGGTTCAGGTCGCTTCGGGTTCGGTGGGTTCGGTCACGGGACTGTCTTCACCGGACAGGAAGTTGCCGACCGTATACAGCGGCTCGAAATTCTCGCAGATGACCTTGAAGACGACCAGAAACGGCACCGCGACCAAGGCACCCGGAATGCCCCAGAGCCACCCCCAGAAGACCACCGTCAGAAACACGGCGACTGTATTCATCGACAGCCGTTTGCCGATCAGCCAAGGCGTCAGGAACTGACCTTCGATCCCGGTCAGCACCTGATATCCAAGCGGTGCAAGCATGGCGTACCCCAGGTAGTCGAAGTTCACGATGGCAAATGCACCGACCAGCAATGTGCCGATGAAACCGCCCAGATAGGGCAGGAAATTCAACATCGCCGCAGCGATGCCCCAGACGTAGGCGTTGGGCATCCCCAGCGCGGTCAGGTAAAGAAACAAAAAGAAGCCCAGCGTGCAATTGATCAGGGTTATCGTCAGCAGATACCGCGAGACCTGCCGCTCGATGCTGTAAACCGTGGAAAGCGCCTTTTTCTTGCCCGTCAGCGTCGGGAAGGACTGGACGATCTTCTTGTAGAACAGCTCGCCCGACGACAGCAGAAAAAGCGCCAGAATAAGCGTGACGATCAAGGTGGCGCCAATGGTGGTTGCCGTATCGAAGGCTGAATCCAGCAGTCCCGGCTGCTTCACGACAACCTCCTGCACCTGATCGGATCCGCCACTGATGTTTTCGACTTCCTCGGTCGCAGAACGCATTTCCTCAACCGCTTCGGACATGGTGCTGAGCTTCAGTCTTATTTCGGCCCCCATCTTGGGCAACTCATCGCTCCACACCGCGATTGTCCCTGCAGACCCCAGAACGATCATCAAGATGATCAACCCGGCTGCGCTCACAAGTGCTACGGCGGAAACGCCATGCGGTATGCCCATGCGGTAAAGCCCACGCGACAGCGGACTGAGCGTCAGCGCCAGCAGAAAACCCAGCATGATAGGCAGGATCAAATCCCGCGTGAAATAGGCGGTTGCAAATAGCGCTATGATCACGAGAACCCGAAGGGATCGTTGCACCGACAAGTTCTGCTCCACGGGATCCCCTTTTGGTCTACGGATTGGTTCCGCCATCACACTAACTCGTGAACAGAAGTTTGGTTCATCGAAAATTTCGACACCTTCCAGAAGGGGTCGGGACACTGCCGAAAGCACGGGGTAAGGTGACTTGATTGACGTGCCTGCGTGCCGGGCGCAGTATCCGCCCAATCACTGAAAGGCACAGATCATGACCAGCGCATCCGACACCGCAGCAACCACGCCAGTCGCATTGCCGCAAGGCGCCGCCGAGGCGATCAGCGATGCCATCGACGCGCATTTCGATGCGCAGGTTCAGTTCCTCGCGGATTTCGTGCGCATCCCCAGCCTGCGGTTCGAGGAAGGTCCGGCGCAGGACTTCATCGCCGACGCGCTGCGCGCACGGGGCTACAGCGTGGATGACTGGACAATTCATCTCAAGGATCTCGAACCTCTCAAGGGCTTTGGCCCGATCATGGGTGATTTCTCGCGGGCGCGGTCGGTCGTGGGCACGCATCAACCGGGCGAGGTCAAGGGCCGCTCGCTGATCCTGCAAGGCCATCTGGATGTCGTGCCCGCAGGGCCGGTGGAAATGTGGGAAACCCATCCCTTCGACCCTGTCATCCGCGACGGCTGGATGCATGGACGGGGGGCAGGGGACATGAAGGCGGGCACGGTGGCGGCGCTCTTTGCGCTGGATGCTTTGGCCGCCGCGGGCTTCGAACCTGCCGCGCGCGTGCATTTCCAATCGGTCATCGAAGAGGAAAGCACGGGCCTCGGGGCGCTCTCGACACTGCAACGCGGTTACCGGGCCGACGTCGCCGTCCTGCCGGAACCTTCGGATTTTCACATCAACCGCGCGCAGATCGGGGTGTTGTGGTTCCGCCTGCGTGTGCGGGGACGGCCTGTGCATGTTTCGGTCGCGGGCGACGGGGCGAATGCGATCATGGCCAGCATGGAGGTGATCAAATCACTGCAAGGACTGGAAAAGCGCTGGAACGAACGCGCGGCAGAACATCCGGACTATGCCGACGTGCCGCATCCGCTGAACTTCAACGCAGGCAAGATCAAGGGCGGCGACTGGGCCTCCAGTGTGCCTGCGTGGTGCGACGTGGATTGCCGCATGGGCGTGCTGCCGGGCCAGGACCTGGAAGCCGCCAAAGCCGAGATTGCCGCCTGCGTCGCCGATGCCTCGCGCGACCATCCATTCCTCTCCAATAACCCACCCGAGGTGATCTGGAACGGATTTCAGGCCGAAGGTTATGTTCTGGGCGAAGACGCCGACCCGGCGCTCGAGGTCATGCGGGGCGCCTACAAGGCGGTCTTCGGCGCGGAAGAAGAACTGCGCGAAAGCAAGATGACGGCGCTGACCGACACGCGGTTCTACGGGCTTTATTACGGCATTCCATCGTTCTGTATCGGGCCGCGCGCGCAGAACATTCACGGGTTCGACGAACGCGTCGAACTCGATTCGGTACGCCAGTTGACCAAGGTGCTGGCGCTGTTCATCGCAGGCTGGTGCGGATTGAACCCTAAACGGGCCTGAGGGTGATCACCCGTTCGGTCACCGCATCGACAGCGGCTTTGGAATAGGCCATCTGCACATATTCGCCCTGCGCCCAGAGTGGGGCGAGGTCGGAATGATGTGCATCGTCGGGCAGGCCGGACTGACCGGGGGCGTTGATCCAGACGGAATTGTCCCACTCGCCCACGTCCACCACCATTCGGACGGATGCCCCCACGATGACGCGGTAGGTGCTGGCGTCGTAATGCGCGAGCATCACGGAGGTGCTGCTGCCCCCCTTGTCGAATGGTCCGACATCGAACCCCGCCTTGACCGACGTCACCGCATGGCTGAACCAGCCTTTGTGCAGATCGCCCCATGCCCAGGGTGCAGGGTCGTCACCGAACCGGGCGCAGGCATCGGCCCAGGCCTCGTTCAGCGTGTCGGTCAGGAAACCCTGAATGGCAGCTGTCGTTTCCAGACCTGCGCGTTTTGCCAATGCGGGGTGCTTGCCTTCGAGCAGGCGCACGACGGTCGGGATGTTCCCCGGCATCAGATGCTTGCGCAGCGCCATGTCTGGCGCAATGCGTGCCAAAAGCGCGGGTCGCAGATGCGACGAGAGCCAGATCTCGAAAAGCAGCGCGGCACCAGAGGTCGCTTCGGCCTTGCCGTTCCACCCGGCAAAGATGTCTTGTGCTGCCTGCGGGGCATTGTCCGGCAGCAACGCCAGAAGCCGCCGCGCGAACGGCGATGCGCTGTCGGTCTGCAAGGCGCAATTGCCCGCGACGTCAACAGCCCCCCCGCCCGCGATCACATCGGCGATCCGGTCCGCCCGACCGTCCTCGAACCATTCGAACCCGACAGGGGCCGCGGCGTGGTCCCAGCCGTCCGGGATGTTCATCTCGTTGGCTGAATGCACAAAACCATGGTCCGGGTTCTCGATGGCGGGCAGATCGGCGGCGGTCATGTAGCCGTCCCATTCGAACCGCCCGTCGCCACTGACCGGCATCAGCCCGCGCCATCCTGTACGGCGCGGCACATAGGCCGCCGATTGCCAGCAGATATCGCCAGCGGTGTCCGCATAAACCAGATTGACCGAAGGGGCTCCCCATGTGGTCACTGCGGCCCGGAAGTCCGGCATTGTCCCGGTCCGCATGGCCTTGAGCGACGCCATGTAGGGTGCGCTGCCCGGATCGGTAAACACAGTGCGAATGCCAACAGCGATGTTGCGAGCCGGGTCCTGATAGACGACCGGCCCGTGTCGGGTAAAGTGCAGCGGCAATGTCTGATCGGCTTCTCCCCGGACGGCGAAACGCTCGTCAATCACCGTCATTGCTTCCGTCCCTTCGCCATAGCGGTATTGCAGGGCATCCTCCGCGTCGGTGTCGTAGACCATCACATCCTCCTGATCGGCGCAGAAGATCGTAAGACTGAAGGCTGCGGTACCGTTGTGGCCCGCCATGATCCCCGGCGAAGTGGGCTCGCCCGCGCCGATCAGGTCCATGCCCGGGGCGCTCAGGTGCACCATGTAGCGCAGCGAAGGTGCGGCGTGCGCGCGGTGCGGATCGCTGGCCATGATGGCGCGGCCCGTGGTCGTTTGCGCGGGCGCAATCGCCCAGTTGTTCGATCCTTCCATCGCAGCAGCGGCACGGTGAACCGTCTTGGCGGCATCGACCACGGACCAGAGCGGCGCGTCTTCCAGCGGTGACGCCAGCCGCTCGGGCGAGAACGTGACCGGTGCCGTCGCCAGCTCGTAGACCGCCAACGCGTTTTCCGGAAGTACCGCAGGATGTGCCGTTTCCCATTCCTCTGCCGGAACGCGCGGCGACAGGGGCACGCGCAGCAGATCCACATCCGCGTCGGCCAGGCGCTGCACCGTCGCGCGGGCGAGTTCGGAGGCCGCGTTGCGCGACAAACAATGGGTCCGGATGCGGACCACATCCTCGGCCAGCCATTTCGCGGGTCGGGTCTTCAATTCCTCGAATTCGGGCGGCAACGGCATCTGCCCGGCGTTCACCTGGTCGATTGCGGCGTTGATCCCGGCGGCGAAAGCGGTGCAGATCATTTCGGCGTCCGCGCCATAGGCCGCCCATTCCGCAGCCATGTCGCCGCGATAGAGGAACAACCGCGCGGCGCGGTCCTGCATCAGATATCCGGGGCCGAAGTCCGCCGCCAGCAGGCCCAGACCCCGCTTGCGCCACAAATCCATCTGCCACAGCCGATCCCGTGCCGCGTTGAAGCCTTGCAGAAAGAAGGCATCGTGATCGTTCTGTGCCCGGATATGGGCCATCCCCCATCGGTCGATGGCGATGCTGGCGGGCGCGGTAAGGCCGTCGAGGGCGATGTCGGACATGTGGTTTCCTTTCAGTAGAGGCTGATCGCGCGGGCGGCTTCCTGGCCCAGCGGCACGACCTGTTGGATGTACTCGTCCCGCGACCATTCCGCGAGCGAGCCTGCAATATGAAGTGCGGCCACCGGCACGCCCTTTGTGTCGAGCACGGGAAAGGCCGCGGCGATTTCGCCGGACATGATCTGGTTGCAGGCGATGGCATAACCGCGTGTGCGGGTCTGCTCTACCTCTTTGATGATCGCGTCGCAGTCGGTCAGCGTGTCGGGGGTAAAGGGCAGCCGGTTCGACCGGTCGAGAATGTCGCGCACCTGCGTGTCGTCCAGCTTGGACAGAATCGCCCAGCCGCCGGAACTGCAGAAGACAGGAACCGCATGGCCGACCAGCGTGGTATAGAATGTCTGCCGCTTGGTTTGCAGGCGAACCGCATAGACCATGCGCAGATCATCATGAAGTGACAGATCGACACGCTCGCGGACGGATCTGCGCAGCTCCTGCAACACCGGCGTCGCGCGGCGCACCAGCGGGTCGAGCCGGAGGGTGTCGAGCGTATGATCCAGCACACGGATGCCCGGCAGGAACCCGTGCCCGCCCGCGTCGCGCTGGATATAGCCGAGGGTGCGCAAGGTGTGCACCATGCGTTGGGCGGCGCTGCGGTCTATGCCTGCATGGCGGGCCACTTCGGCCAGGGTCATCGGACCGTCGGCCTGATGAAAGGTCGCAAGCACGTTCATCGCCCGTTCGACCGATTGGACGAACAACGGGTCGGCGCGTTCCGCATCGCTGAGTTCGCGCAAACCGGACTCGGCGCGGGTTCTGTTTCTGGACATGGCACTGCCCCCCAAGGCTGACCCATTGACTTGCGGTCCGGCTGCCTTCTACGATCAATCTACGATGCAAGAGTATTGCCTGGCAATACACCTGTCTGTCTCATCTGAAGCGCGCGGACCGCGATCGCCTGTGTCCGATGCGCTTGAACTTCGGGGGAAGTGAATGCCGAACCGTGTCGCTGTTGCCGGTTTTCTGCACGAAACAAACACTTTTGCGCCCACAAAGGCGCTGATGGCCGACTTCGTGCAAGGCGGCGGCTACATGCCCATGGTGCGGGGGGCCGATGTGTTGTCGCGCGGCAAGGGGATCAACCTTGGCATCGGTGGGGCGGTCGAACATGGCGAATCGTCGGGTTGGGAGATCGTGCCGGTGCTGTGGGCGGGTGCCATTCCATCCGCGCATGTTTCGCAAAGTGCATATGAAAGCATCACCGACGAGATTGTCGCGGGCATTGAAGCGGCACTACCACTGGACGGTGTCTTTCTCGATCTGCACGGGGCGATGGTGGCCGAACACGAGGACGACGGCGAGGGCGCTCTTCTGGCGCGCGTGCGCGATGTGGTCGGGCCGGGTGTTCCCATTGCGTCGGCCCTCGATCTGCATGGCAACATCACGCAGACGATGGTGGATGCCGCCGACGTTCTGGTCGGCTTTCGAACCTATCCGCATGTGGATATGGCCGAAACCGGACGGCGCGCGGCGGCACAGCTGGACCGGCTGATGGCGCGGGGCAAGCCCTTTGCAAAGGCGTTTCGGCGCTTGCCGTTTCTGGTGCCGATCGCCTGGCAAAGCACACGGGAGTTTCCGGCCAGCGGTCTTTATGATCTTGTGGCGGAATGTGAGGCTGGCGCGGTCAGTTCCACCTCCTTTTTCTTCGGGTTCCCGGCAGCGGATTTCCCCGGCTGTGGCCCGACGGTCATCTGCTACGGCGAAACCCAGGCAGACGCGGATGCTGCCGCCGACCGGATTGAAGCGGCGGTTTCAGCGGCGGAACCCGATTTCGTGGGCAAGACTTATGATCCCGACGCAGGCGTGATCGAGGCCATGCGCATCGCTGAAAGTGCGACCCGCCCGGTCGTCATTGCCGATACACAGGACAACCCCGGCGCGGGCGGCGATTCGAACACGACCGGGATGTTACGCGCTCTGGTGCGCAACAAGGCGCAGTCCGCCGCCCTTGGCAACATGGTGGACCCGAAAGCGGCCCAAGCCGCCCATGCCGCAGGGCTGGGGGCCGAGATCGAGATTGCGCTGGGCGGCTTTTCGAACATCCCCGGCGACAGTCCGTTCGAAGGACGGTTCACCGTCGAGACGCTGAGCGATGGCAAGCTGGTGGCGAAGGGGCCGTTCTATGGCGGTGCTGCCCTTGATCTTGGACCATCCGCCTGCCTGCGGATCGGCGACGTGCGGGTGGTCGTGACCAGCCACAAGGCTCAGATGGCCGATCAGGAGATGTACCGTTTTGTCGGCATCGAACCGACCGCGCAGAAGATACTGGTGAACAAAAGTTCCGTGCATTTTCGTGCGGACTTTGATCCAATTGCCGAAGTGATCCTGACCTGTACCGCACCCGGCCCGATGCCCGTCAGCCCCGCGAGCCTGCCGTTTCGCAATCTGGCAAAGGGGATGCGCATGGAACCGATGGGCCGCGTGTTCGACCCGCAGGAGGCAGAGGAGAAGAATTTCGCCTGATGCCGACGCAGGGCAAAGGGCCAACCGGATAACAAGACCGCGCCTGAAAAGGGTGATGAAACCCGGCGCAACGACAACCAACCAAGGGAGTTACCATGAAACATTTCAACTTCGAAAAGACGGCCAAGCGGGGGATGGGTCACATGCTCCGTTCCACCCTGCTGGGCGCCACGGTCGCGGGGCTTGCCCTGATGGCGGGTCCGACGTTCGCGCAGACGCTGACGGCGGTAAAACACTCCGCGCTCCGGGTGCTCGATCCGATCATGACGACCGCCTACATGAGCCGGAACCACGGCTACATGATTTTTGACACGCTCTATGCACTCGACAGCGATCTGGTGCCGCAGCCACAGATGGTCGACACGCACACGGTGTCCGACGACGGGCTGGTCTATACCTTCACCCTGCGCGACGGTCTGAAGTTCCACGATGGTGCCGATGTGACGGGCGCGGATGTCGCCGCCTCCATCGCCCGCTGGGGCGAGCGTGACGGTATGGGACAGGTTCTGATGTCCTTTGTGGAAAGCATGGAGCAGGGTGCCGCGCCGAACGAGTTCGTGATCAACCTCAAGGAACCTTACGGCCTTGTGATCGACAGCCTGGCAAAACCATCGTCGAACGTGCCGTTCATCATGCCCGCGCGACTGGCCGAGACCCCCTCGACAGAGCCGATCCCCGAGCAGATCGGCTCTGGACCGTTCACCTGGGTCGCGGAAGAGTTCCAGCCCGGTGTGAAAGCCGTCTACGCCAAGTTCGAGGATTACGTGCCGCGTTCCGAACCGGCAAGCTGGGCCTCCGGTGGCAAGGTCGTGAACGTGGACCGCGTCGAATGGGTGGTGATGCCGGATGACCAGACGGCGCTGAACGCGCTTCAGGCAGGCGAAATCGACTACTGGGAAAGCCCGCCTTCCGATCTGCTGCCCATCCTCGAGGCCAACCCCGATGTGACGGTCAAGAACCTGAACGCGCTGGGTTTCCAGACCATCATGCGCCCCAACGCGTTGAACGCACCGATGGACGATGTCCGTATCCGCAATGCGGCGATTGCGTCGGTGAACCAGAAAAACGTGCTGGATGCGCTGGTCGGCAACCCCGATCTGTACGCGCTTTGCGGTGCCATGTTCGTCTGCAACACGCCGCTGGCGACCGAAGTCGGCTCGGAGACGCTGACGCAGGGCAACGGCATGGAAAAGGCCAAGGCGCTGCTGGAAGAGGCAGGTTATGACGGTACGCCCATCGTGATCATGCACCCGACCGATGTGGGCACACTGCGCACACAGCCGGTTGTCGTGGCACAGGCCATGCGGGACGCGGGCTTTGTCGTCGATCTGCAGGCGATGGACTGGCAGACCCTTGTGGGCAAACGCGCGAGCCAGGCCTCCATCGCGGACGGTGGCTGGCACATGTTCATGACCAACTGGGTGGGGGCAGATGTGTTCAACCCGCTGGTCAACAACATGGTCAACGGCAAGGGCCCCGAAGGCGGCTGGTTCGGCTGGCCGGAAGTGCCAAAGCTCGAAGAACTGCGCACGGCCTACGCCAAGGAGACCGATCTGGAAAAGCAGAAGGAATACGCTGCCGAAATCCAGAAGATCGCCTATGAGGAAGGTGTCTATGCGCCCATCGGTCAGTACTTCGTGCCGACCGCCTGGTCCAATGCGCTCGAAGGCGTGCTGGACGCGCCCGCGCCGCTGTTCTGGAACATCTCCAAGAACTGAGTGTGTCCTTGGTCCCGCGCTTCGGCGCGGGGCCGATTTTCCGGTTTCCTTCGCCGCCTGACCGCTGCGACATTTCAAAGAGGTCCGCCGCATGTATGGCTATATCATCAAGCGCGTTCTGGCCGCGATCCCGGTCATGGGGTTTGTCGCCCTGTTCGTCTTTCTGCTGCTCAGGCTGACGCCCGGCGATCCGGCTGCGATCCTTGCCGGTGACACGGCCACGCCGGAACAGCTTGAGTCGATCCGCGAATCCCTGGGGCTGAACCAGCCATTGATGGTGCAGTTTTTCAGTTGGATCACCGACCTTTTGCGCGGCGATTTCGGCACCTCGATCCTGTCGGGCAAGCCGGTGCTCGAACTGATCGCTGATCGGATGGAGCCGACGATTTCGCTGGCGCTGACCACGATCATCCTGTCGGTCATCATCGCCGTGCCGCTGGGCGTGATCGCCGCCTGGAAGCAAGGCACGCTGATCGACCGCTTTGTCATGCTGCTGTCGGTGCTGGGCTTTTCCGTGCCCGTCTTCGTGATCGGCTATCTGATGATCTCGCTCTTCTCGATGCAGTTGAACCTGTTTCCCGTGCAGGGGTTCAGACCCATTGGCGACGGCGTGGGCCAGTTCTTTCACCGCATCGCGCTGCCGACCTTTACCCTGACGTTGCTCTACATCGCGCTCATCGCACGGATCACCCGGACCTCGATGCTGGAAATTCTCGGGGATGACTATGTGCGCACAGCACGGGCCAAGGGGCTGCCCGAAAGCCGGGTGCTGATGCGCCACGCGCTGCGCAATTGCTCGGTGCCGATCATCACCGTCATCGGCATCGGCTTTGCGCTGATCATATCCGGGGTGGTGGTGACGGAATTGGTGTTCAACCTGCCGGGTCTGGGCCGCCTGACGGTCGATGCCGTGCTCAGCAGGGATTATCCCGTGATTCAGGCGGTTATCCTGCTGGCCTCACTGATCTACGTGGTGATCAACCTGCTGATCGACATCGCCTATGTGCTTCTTGATCCAAGGATCCGTTACTCATGACCGACCAGATGACCTCTGTTGCGCCGCCGGACCGGATTTCGGCCTTCACGAAAATGCGCGAGATCGTGACGTCCAGCCCCTTGGTGTTCATCGCCGCGATCATCCTCGTGATCATCGTTCTGTCGGCCTTGCTGGCACCTTTGGTCGTGCCGCATGACCCCGTGCGCCTGACGCCATCGGTGCGGTTGAAGCCGCCAAGCGATGAATATTGGCTGGGCACGGACGCCTTCGGGCGTGATCTTTTCTCGCGCATCATCTACGGCGGGCGTATTTCGCTTGTGGTTGGTGTGGCCGCCGCGATCTTTGCGGTGATCTTCGGTCTGATCCTTGGTCTGCTCGCGGGTTACATCCGCTGGATCGACGCGGTCCTGATGCGCATGGTTGACGGGTTGATGGCGATCCCCAGCATTCTGCTGGCCATTGCCATCGTGTCCCTGTGGGGCGCAAGCCTCTGGACCGTTCTGGTTGCCATCACCATTCCCGAAGTGCCGCGGGTTGTCCGTCTGGTCCGCTCTCTCGTGCTGTCGGCCCGCGAGGAACCCTATGTCGAAGCCGCAATCGCGGCTGGCTCGTCCACCTTCCTGATCATGCGCAGGCATCTGGTGCCGAACACCATCGCGCCGCTGATCATTCAGGGCACCTACATCTGCGCCTCTGCCATCCTGACCGAAGCGATCCTGTCGTTCCTCGGCGCGGGCATCAATCCCGAGACACCGAGTTGGGGGAACATCATGGCCGAAGGGCGGATTTACTTCCAGATCAACCCCGGAATCGTTCTGTGGCCCGGTCTTGTGGTCTCGGTCGCGATCCTTTCGATCAACCTGTTGGGGGACGCGGTGCGCGACGCGCTTGATCCACGTATGGCCAAGCGGGGGATCGAAAGATGAGCGAGACCCTTCTGGACATCCGCAACCTGCGTATTGCGCTGAACGGCGATGAGGACAAACAGGTAGTCAAAGGGCTGAACCTGTCGATCGAACCGGGCCAGACCATGTGTCTGGTGGGCGAAAGCGGATCGGGAAAATCGCTGAGCGCGCTGGCCACGATGGGTCTGCTGCCGCCCGTGCTGTCGACGCTTTCCGGCTCTTCGATCAAGCTCAAGGGCGAGGAATTGCTGGCGGCCAGCCCCGCGCGCCTGCGCGAACTGCGCGCGACCTCGATGTCGATGATCTTTCAGGAACCCATGACGGCGCTGAACCCGGTGGCGCGTGTCGGACAACAGATCGAGGAAGTGCTGGAGTTTCACACGGACCTGTCGGCCAGTGCGCGGCGCAAGCGCGTGATCGAGATGATGGAGCAGGTGCATCTGCCTGACGTGGAAAAGATGTACAGTTCCTTTCCGCACCAGCTTTCGGGCGGTCAGCGCCAGCGGATCATGATCGCGATGGCGCTGGTGATGCGTCCGCAACTGCTGATCGCGGATGAACCGACAACGGCGCTTGACGTGACCACGCAGGCGCAGATCCTTTCCCTGATCCGCGAGTTGCGCGAAGAGCAGGGCGCGGCGGTGCTGTTCATCACGCACGACATGGGCGTCGTGTCAGAGATCGCGGACGAGGTCACGGTGCTGAAACTGGGCGAAGTGATGGAGACGCAACCGGTCGAGACGCTGCTCCGCAATCCCCGGACCGAATACACCCGCGATCTTTTGCAGGCAGTGCCAAGCCAGGTGCCGCGCATGGCCCGCGACGAGGTTTCGACCGACATTGTTCTGGCGACGGATGATCTGTGCAAGACCTACGGTGGCGGCGGGTTCTTCAGCCGGTCGCGCGAGGTCAAGGCGGCACAGGATGTCAGCATCAAGCTGATGAAGGGCCGCACGCTGGGCATCGTCGGCGAAAGCGGGTCGGGAAAATCGACCGTCGCCCGCTGCATCATGCGGCTGATCGACCCGACGTCGGGTGCGATCATGGTAGGTGGCAAGGACATCGCCACGATGAGCCAGAAGGAACTGAAACCTCAGCGCAAGAACATCCAGATCGTGTTTCAGGATCCCATGCGCTCGCTCAACCCGCGTATCGAGGTGGGGCAATCCATCATCGAAGGACCGCTGAATTTCGGGGTGCCGCGGGCCAAGGCGATGGACCGGGCGCGTGAACTCCTGGAACTCGTTGGCCTGCCTGCCAGCGCCGTGGACCGTTTTCCACACCAGTTTTCCGGTGGCCAGCGCCAGCGTATCGCGATTGCGCGGGCGCTTGCGATGGACCCTGACGTGCTGGTCGCGGACGAGGCCGTGTCGGCGCTTGATGTGTCCGTGCAGGCGCAGGTGCTGGATTTGCTGGCCGAACTGCAAGAGCGGCTGGGTCTTGGTATCCTTTTCATCACCCACGACCTTGGTGTCGCCGCGCAAATATGTGACGAGGTGCTGGTGATGCAGCATGGCCGCGTCGTCGAGTACGGACCGGCGGGCCAGGTGCTGGGCGCGCCCAAGCAGGAATACACCAAGGCGCTGATTTCTGCGGCGCCGGGAAGGCATTGGGACTTTGCCAATTTCCGCCCCTTCGCCGAGGCCCCCTGACACATCATTCAAAGGAGACCCGGACATGGGCATTCTACCGATCATTGATCAAAGCACCGAGGAACTGACAGCGATCTTCAAGGATCTGCACGCGCATCCCGAGATTGGATTTCAGGAAAGGCGGACCGCGAAAATCGTGGCCGACAAGCTGCGCGAATACGGGGTGGACGAGGTGCATACCGGGATTGGCCAGACCGGCGTGATCGGCATCATCAAGGGCAACCGCGAGGGCAGCCGCACCGTGGGCGTGCGCGCCGATATGGACGCGCTGCCGATCAACGAGGAAACCAACCTCGCCTATGCCTCGACCAATCCCGGCGTGATGCACGCCTGCGGGCACGACAGCCACACGACGATGCTGCTGGGGGCGGCAAAACACCTTGCGTCCACCCGCGATTTCGCCGGCACGGCGGTGATGATCTTTCAGCCCGCCGAGGAAGGTCTGGGCGGCGCGCGCGACATGCTGAAGGATGGGCTGTTCGACCGCTTTCCCTGTGACGAAATCTACGGGATGCACAATTCGCCCAACGGCGAACCCGGCACCGTGGGCATCTGCAAGGGTGCGGCGATGGCGGGCGCGTCCTTCTTCGACATCACCGTGCAGGGCAAGGGCAGCCACGCCGCCATGCCGCATCAATCCAGGGATCCGCTGGTGATCGCCTCTGCGCTTGTCGGCAGTTTGCAGACCATCCTGTCGCGCAATGTGCCGCCGCTTGATACATGCGTGCTGTCTGTGACCCAGTTGCACGCGGGATCGGCCTATAATGTGGTGCCCGACACCGCGACGCTTGCAGGGACGATCCGCTATTTCAAGGACGAGGTCTGCCAGATGGCCGAGACGCGGATGAAAGAACTCTGCGCCGGTTTTGCCACGGCTTACGGCGTGCAGATCACCATCGACGTGCGCAATGTGTTCGACGTGCTGATGAACGACGCGGATCTGTCGGACGCCTACATGGAAGCGGCGGCGGATATCGTGGGCAAGGAAAACATCTCGGGCACGGATGAACCGGCAACCGGGTCCGAGGACTTCGCCGATATGCTCAAGGTCATCCCTGGTGCCTATTGCCGCATCGGTCATTCCGGCACCACGGGCCTGCACAACCCCAGCTTCTTTCTTGATCCCGAGGTGCTGCCGGTGGGGGCGTCGATCATGGCGCGGATTGTCGAACGCCGTCTGGCCGCCTGAAAGGAACCTTGACCATGAACCCGCTGCACCTGCCGTTTGACGATGATGAAATGCTGGCCGGGCTGCGGCCCTGGATCGAATGTGAAAGCCCGACCCATGATGCGGCGGCGGTCAACAGGATGATGGACCTAGCCGCCTATGATCTGGCGCAGATCGGTATGGTGGAGCGGATACCCGGGCGCATGGGCTTTGGCGGATGTGTCCGCGTCAAGATCCCGCATCCCGATCATGGCCGCGTCCCCGGCATCCTGATCGCGGGCCATATGGACACGGTTCATCCTGTCGGCACGTTGGACGTGCTGCCGTTCAAACGTGACGGTGCCATCTGCTATGGTCCCGGCATCATGGACATGAAGGGCGGCAACTATCTGAGCGTGGAAGCGATACGCCAGCTTATCCGCGCTGGGCTGCAAACGCCGCTTCCGGTGACGGTGCTGTTCACCCCGGATGAAGAGGTGGGCACCCCCTCCACCCGCGAATTGATCGAAGCGGAAGCGGCCAGGAACGCCTATGTTCTGGTGCCGGAACCCGGTCACGAGG
The DNA here is from genome assembly GCA_963799505.1 of uncultured Alphaproteobacteria bacterium. Taxonomy (GTDB): domain Bacteria; phylum Pseudomonadota; class Alphaproteobacteria; order Rhodobacterales; family Rhodobacteraceae; genus Sulfitobacter. The sequence goes on along the minus strand of CAWCXM010000013.1, from coordinate 207,974 downwards.
ACGGCGGCGTCACCATCGGGCGCTACGCCATCGCGCGGTTCAACCTGCGCACGGTGGGCCAGCCCAGCCATGCGGGCGCGCGGCTGTCCGACGGCAAATCCGCCATCGCCGCGATGGCCCGCAAGATCATCGAGATCGAGGATATGACCGGGCCGGACTGCACCTTCAGCGTCGGCGTGATCCACGCCGGTCAGTGGGTGAATTGCGTCTCGTCCTTCTGCGATGCGGAAGCGCTGAGCATGGCGAAAAAACAGGAAGACCTCGACGATGGCATCGCCCGAATGCTGGCGTTGCAAGGCGAGGTCGGCGGCGTCGCGTTCGAGGTAACCCGCGGTGTGACGCGCCCGGTCTGGCAGCCGGATCAACCCGGCACGATGAAGATGTTCGAGATCGCCAAGGGGCTGGCGAAGGAGATCGGATTCGAGATGCAGGGCCGCAGTCAAGGAGGCGGATCGGACGGCAATTTCACCGGTGCCATGGGCATCCCGACCCTCGATTCGCTGGGCGTGCGGGGGCAGGGGCTGCACACGTTGACCGAACACATTCAGGTGGACAGCCTGTCCCAGCGGGGTCGGCTGATGGCTGGTTTGCTGATGAACCTGACGTGACCCGGCGCTACTCTGCCGCGTTCCGAAGGGCCGCCATCAGGTTCTGAAACTTCCCGCCCTGCACGGCCACATGATCGCGGAGCGCCTGTGCCACGCCCTCCCGGTCGCCCTGCGCCAGCGCCGTCACGATCGCTTCATGCTCTGCCATTGATTGCGCCATGCGTCCACGCAGACGCAACTGCTGACGCCGGAAAGGTTTCAGACGGTTGTGGAGTTTTGCCGTCTCCTGCTCCAGAAAGGCGTTGCCGGACTGGCGGTAGATGATCCGGTGAAAGGCTTCGTTTTCAGTATAGTAGACATCGACATCCCGCGCTTCGACGGCCGCCAGACACTTTGCATTCGCTGCCCGCAGATCGGCAAGTGCCGCGTCCGAAATCCTCACGGCGGCCAGCCTGCCGCAGGCGGCTTCGAGTTCTGCCATCACCTCGAACATCTCAAGCAACTCGACCGGGCCGGGCTGGCGGACGAATGCACCGCGCCGGGGGATCAGCTCGACCAGCCCGGTCAGCGCCAGACGCTGCAACGCCTCGCGCAGCGGCGTACGGGACACACCGAAATGGGCGGCAAGGCGCACTTCGTCCAGCCGGTCACCATCGGCAAAGCTGCCGTCAAAGATCAGCTCTTCAATCTGAGCCGAGATGTTTTCCGCGCGACGCTGTTCCATGCGCGGCAAGGTATCAAGACCGCCGTGAAATTCAAGGGAGTCGTTCTTGTATACAAAATGCTTGACCTATGGGACAGGAGGTCGCAAGTTTGCCCCCATTCCCGATCTGAACGGGAGCGTATTCTTTGGGAGGAAACGATGAAGTCCATTCTTAAATCCGCCGTCGCGGCGTTGGCGCTTGTCTCGGCCGGCACGCTGGCCCATGCGACCGAACTGCGTCTGTCGCACCAGTGGTCCAACAATGACATCCGTCACAAGGTCGCCCAGATGGTCGCCGATGACGTGGCCGCCGCCGGTGTCGACCTCGACATCAAGATTTTCGGCTCGCAATCGCTGTTCAAGGCACGCGAGCAATACAAACCGCTGAGCCGGGGACAGCTGGACATGACCGTCCTGCCGCTCAGCTATGCAGGGGGACAGCAGCCCGCCTTCAACCTCACGCTGATGCCGGGTCTGGTCAAGAACCACGATCATGCCGCCCGCCTGAACGAGTCGCCGTTCATGGAAGCGATCGAAGCGAAAATGGCCGAAGACGATGTGATGGTGCTGGTCCACGGCTATCTGGCGGGTGGATTCGCCGGGAAGGACAAGTGCATCACCAAGCCCGAGGATGTGGAAGGCGCGCAGATCCGTGCGGCGGGCAAATCCTTCGAGCAGATGCTGGTCGGAGCCGGAGCCTCCATCGCGTCGATGGCATCGTCCGAAATCTATAACGCCATGCAGACAGGTGTCCTGACGGCGGTGAACACATCCTCGTCGTCTTTCGTGTCCTACCGCATTTACGAACAGGTCAGCTGCTACACACCGGCGGGCGATGTGGCGCTGTGGTTCATGTATCAGCCGCTGTTGATGAACAAATCGACCTTCGACGGATTGAGCGCGGAACAGCAGGAAGCGCTGCGCGCGGCATCCGATAAGGCGCAGGCCTACTATCTCGAGGAGGCCAAGAAGGAAGATGCGGCGTCTGCGCAGGTCTTCAAGGATGCAGGTGTCGAGATTGCCGAGATGACACAGGAGGACTTCGACGCCTGGCGCACATTGGCGCAGGAAACCTCCTATGCCGCCTTCGTTGAGGAAGTGCCTGACGGGCAGGAGTTGCTGGACATGGCACTTGCCGTCGAGTGATCCAATCCGGGGCGGTGATGCGCCGCCCCGCTTTTCCCGACCTTAAGTTAAAAAGGAGCTGTGCATGTCAGGTCAGCTGAGCACGGATGCGGTTGCGCAGACCGGCGATAATCCATTCCTGAGAGGCGTCGCGGCGATTTCCACCCTTGCAGGCTGGTGTTCGGCGGCGATGATCGTGGCGGCGGTGGCGATCACCTGCCAGATGATCTTTATCCGCTTCGTCATCAACGGCTCGACCGTCTGGCAGACCGAAGCGGTCGTCTATCTGGTGATTGCGGCCACATTGATCGGCCTGCCTTACGTGCAACGGTTGCGCGGCCATGTGAATGTCGATCTGATTCCGCTGGCGCTGGGCAAGCGCGCACGGTTCTACATGTTTCTCCTGACCTCTTTGATGTCCATCGGGATCATCGCCTTGATGCTCTGGTATGCGTTCGAATATTGGCACTTTGCCTGGGACCGTGGCTGGCGGTCCGACACGATCTGGGGTGTGCGGCTCTGGATCCCCTATCTTTCCTTGCCCGTCGGATTCGGCCTGCTGCTGCTTCAGTTGATTGCTGATCTGGTGGCGGTGTTGATCGGTGTCGACAAACCTTTCGGATTGGAGGACTGAACGATGGATCCTCTCGTACTGGGCGGCCTTGTCGGCATCATCACCATCGTCGTTCTTTTCTCGGGCGTCTCGGTGGCGATGGGGCTTCTTATCGTTTCGGCAGGATTCCTGCTGGTTTTCGACGGCTTGCGCTCGCTTGAACTGATGCCGGAAATCCTGTTCGGCAAGCTTGATAATTTCGCGCTGCTGTCGATCCCGATGTTCATCATCATGGGCTCTTCCATCGCCTCTACCCGTGCAGGCGCAGATCTCTATGAAGCGCTGGAACGCTGGTTGACCCGCGTGCCGGGGGGCTTGGTCATTTCCAACCTCGGGGCCTGCGCGCTTTTCGCCGCCATGTCGGGCTCCAGCCCGGCCACCTGTGCCGCCATCGGCAAGATGGGCATCCCCGAGATGCGCAAACGCGGCTATCCCGACGGTGTCGCCGCAGGCTCCATCGCGGCGGGCGGCACGCTGGGCATCCTGATCCCGCCGTCCGTCACGATGATCGTCTACGGCATCGCGACCGAAACCTCTATCGGGCGGCTGTTTCTGGCGGGTGTCATTCCCGGCCTGATGCTGGTCGCGTTGTTCATGCTGTGGTCGATGTATGCCACATGGCGCTCCGGCGATACCGCCTTGCTGGCCTCTGGCAGCTACAGCTGGGCCGAACGGTTCGAGATCCTGCCGCGTGTCCTGCCGTTTCTCGCCATCATCGTCGGTGTCCTTTACGCCATGTACGGCGGCATCGCGACGCCTTCCGAAACTGCGGCCGTGGGGGCGCTTTTGTGCCTGATCATTGCCATGGTGATCTACAAGCTGTGGAATCCCCGCGACCTTTGGGTCGTTCTGCGCGACAGCACCCGCGAAAGCGTGATGATCCTCTTCATCATCGCGGCGGCGGGCGTGTTTTCCTACATGCTGTCGTCCCTCTACATCACGCAGTCCATCGCGGAATGGATCGGCACGCTGGATGTAAACCGGTGGGTGCTGATGGGGGCGGTCAACGTCTTTCTGATCATCGCGGGATTTTTCCTGCCGCCCGTCGCCGTGATCCTGATGGCGGCCCCGATCCTGCTGCCCATCATCCTGACCGCCGGGTTTGATCCGATCTGGTTCGCCGTTGTGTTGACCATCAACATGGAAATCGGTCTGATCTCTCCGCCTGTCGGCCTGAATCTCTATGTGATCAACGGGATCGCGCCTGACATCTCGCTCAAGACAATCCTGTACGGCTCGCTGCCGTTCGTGGCCTGCATGTTGCTGGCCATCGTTCTGTTGTGCCTGTTTCCGGGTCTTGCAACGTGGCTGCCCGACGCTGTGATGGGGCCTTCCCTATGACGCTTCTTGCCGACTTGCTGTCCACCGTCTTCGAGCGGCGCTACCGACAACCCGCCAAGGGACTGCAGGACGACCGCCCGGCGGCGGAGCTTGCGCAGGCGCTGGTCGGTGCGACCAGCGAAACATCCGGTCTCGCCCTTGCCAGCAACATCCTGGCAGGCTTTGCCGCGATGGACGATGAGGCCAAACTGGCGTTTTTCCGCGACATCTCGACCGGTTTGAACATCGACCCCGAAGCGGTGCGCACGACGCTCGACGCTTACGAGATGGCACCGTCCAAGGCGACCTACCGCGCCTTCATGGCAGCCGCCGAACCGCGCAGGCAGGAGTTGATCCGCCGCTTGAACAGCGTTCCCGGTGCCACCGGCGCGCTGGTGCGGATGCGGGCCGATCTGTTGCGTCTGGGGCGCGGCGCGCCTGAACTCGAGGCGCTCGATCTGGATTTCCGCCACCTCTTTGCATCGTGGTTCAACCGGGGCTTTCTGGTGCTGCGGCCCATCAGTTGGGAAAGCCCCGCGCATATTCTGGACAAGATCATCGCCTATGAGGCGGTCCATGCAATTGACAGCTGGGACGACCTGCGCCGCCGGTTGCAGCCCAAGGACAGACGTTGCTTTGCCTTTTTTCATCCCTCCATGCCGGACGAGCCTCTGATCTTTGTCGAGGTGGCGCTGGTGCAGGGCATCCCCGGCTCCATTCAGGCACTGCTGGCCGAGGACCACAGGTCGATCCCGGTGGATCAGGCGGACACGGCGGTCTTCTATTCCATCTCGAATTGTCAGGCCGGGCTGGCCAGCATTTCCTTCGGCAATTCGCTGATCAAGCAGGTGGCGACGGATTTGTCGGGCGAATTGCCGGGGCTGCGCACCTTCGTGACGCTGTCACCGATCCCGCGCCTGACAAGCTGGCTGCAAGAGACGGGTCGCACTTGGGACGCCGCCGATCCGGAGCAAATGCGCGCCCTTGCCGCGCATTATCTGCTGGAGGCAAAGACCGCTGCCGGTGCGCCTTATGACCCGGTCGCACGTTTTCACCTTGGCAATGGCGCGGTGGTTCACAAGGTGCATGCGGATGCCGACACCTCGGAAAAAGGGCGCAGTCAATCGGGTGGCACGATGGTTAATTACCTTTACGATCTGAACGCAGTGTCGCAGAACCACGAAAACTTCGTAACGACTCAACAGGTCGCGGCCTCGGCCGAGGTGGTATCGGTCGCAGCACATGTGCCGCAGGCAGAGACATAGAAAGGCATCCCATGGCAAACCCGCTTTATGACACCCTCTTTGGTGCCCACGCCGGTGCGACGACGCCATTTCTGCATCTGCCGGATGGCAGCATCTGGACCCATCAGGATTTTCTGCAAGCGACTGCCAGGATCGCCAATGCGGTGACCGATCTGGGGCTGAAGCCCGGCGACCGTGTTGCCGCACAGGTCGAGAAATCGCCGCAGGCGCTGGCGCTCTACGCCGCCTGTGCGCAGGCCGGGCTGGTGTTCCTGCCGCTCAACACCGGCTATACCGTGGACGAGCTGACCTATTTCATCGACAACAGCGGTGCGGCACTTGTGGTCTGCGACCCGTCAAGCCGCGAAGGCTTGTCGCCGATCGCCAACCGTCTGAGCGCCCGGATCGAAACGCTGGGGGCGGACGGGCAGGGCAGTCTGGCCGACAAGGCCGCAGATGCCGCTGACAGCTTCGACACCGTGGCGCGCAGTGCCGATGACCTGGCGGCGTTTCTCTATACCTCGGGCACAACGGGGCGTTCCAAAGGGGCGATGCTGACGCAGACGAACCTGCTGTCGAATGCGCAGACATTGGTCGAGGAATGGCGCTTTGATGCGGATGACGTGTTGCTGCACGCGCTGCCCATCTTTCATACCCATGGGCTGTTCGTCGCGACGAATACGGTGCTTGCGGCAGGGGGCAGCATGATCTTTCTGCCGAAGTTCGATACGGATGAGGTGATCAGCTGGCTGCCGAAGGCGACCAGCATGATGGGCGTGCCCACCTTCTACACAAGGCTTCTGGACGATCCGCGCTTTACCCGCGATCTGACCTCGCACATGCGGCTTTTCATCTCGGGCTCCGCACCTTTGCTGGCTGAAACCCACGTTCAGTTCGAAGAACGCACCGGCCACCGCATCCTCGAACGCTACGGCATGACCGAAACCAACATGAACACCTCCAACCCCTATGACGGAGAGCGTCGGGCAGGGACCGTCGGTTTTCCGCTTCCGGGGGTAGAGCTGAAGATCACCAATCCCGAAAATGGTCAGACATTGCCGGATGGTCAGGTGGGCCAGATCGAAGTGCGCGGCGACAACGTTTTCAAGGGCTACTGGCAGATGCCGGAGAAGACCGCCGCCGAGTTGCGCGAGGACGGGTTTTTCATCACCGGCGATCTGGGGAAAATCGACGCGGACGGATATGTGCACATCGTCGGACGCAACAAGGATCTGATCATTTCCGGTGGGTACAACATCTACCCCAAGGAAATCGAACTGGTGCTGGACGAACAGCCCGGCGTGCTGGAAAGTGCCGTGATCGGCGTGCCGCATCCCGATTTCGGCGAAACGGTGCTTGGCATACTCGTGCCTGCACCGGGGCAGACGCCCGATACCGATGCGATCATGGCGGCCGTCAAGGATGCATTGGCACGCTTCAAACATCCCCGCAAGCTGGTGATCCTCGACGCCCTGCCGCGCAACACGATGGGCAAGGTGCAAAAGAACATTCTGCGCGACCAGTACGGCGATATGTTTGCCGCCAAGGGCTGAACCCTCGTTTGCGCTTTCACGCAAGGTCAGTCGGACTTCGCTCTCGATAATCCCCGCCGATGTCGCGTAGTGTCGTGGCAACGGGGCCGACGGCTTTGGCCCAGTCAGACCTGCGGGGAACGACCTTGGACAAGCGTGATGACCGGAACACCGTCGATCTCTTCGTCATCGGCGGCGGGATCAACGGCTGCGGCATTGCACGCGATGCGGCGGGCAGGGGCCTGCGCGTGGCACTGGCCGAGATGAACGATCTGGCGTCTGCGACCTCCTCCGCTTCGACCAAGCTTTTCCACGGCGGCCTGCGGTATCTGGAATACTGGGAGATCCGTCTGGTGCGCGAGGCGCTGGTCGAGCGTGAAACCTTGCTGAAAGCCATGCCGCATATCTCCTGGCCGATGCGCTTTGTGTTGCCCTATCACCCGGACATGCGGTTCGAAGGGGACACACCCACGTCAAAGCTGCTGTCGGTCGTCATGCCATGGATGAAGGGAAAGCGCCCTGCATGGCTGATCCGTCTGGGCCTGTTTCTTTACGACAATCTGGGCGGGCGGCAGATACTGAAAGGCACCACGTCGCTTCGCCTGCGCGGCACGGCAGAAGGGGCACCGCTTCATGAGCGGTTCGAGCGGGCCTATGAGTATTCCGATTGCTGGATCGAGGACAGCCGTCTGGTCGTTCTCAATGCCCGCGATGCGCAGGCGCGGGGGGCAGAGATCAATGTCCGCACCCGGGTCGTGTCGGCGCAGGTATCCGATGGGTTATGGCAGGTCGAACTTGAGGACAGGGACACCGGCTCGCGCCGCACTGTGCAGGCGCGGATGCTGGTCAATGCAGGCGGCCCTTGGGTCGAGAACGTGATCCGCAACACCCTGCGGATCAATGCAAGCGAGGGCGTCCGGCTGGTGCGCGGCAGCCATATCGTGACCCGCAGGCTTTATGATCACGATAAATGTTACTTCTTTCAGGGTGCGGATGGTCGGATCATTTTCACCATCCCCTATGAAGGTGATTTCACCTTGATCGGAACAACCGATGCGGATCATCTGGATGTGAACCAAAAGCCTGAATGCACGCCCGAGGAACGCGACTATCTTCTCGATTTCGCGTCGAGCTACCTCAAGACGCCCGTTACCAAAGACGATGTGGTCTGGACCTATTCGGGTGTCAGACCGCTTTACAACGATGGCGCAAGCTCGGCCACGGCGGCGACCCGGGAATACGTGCTGCGTGTCGATACCACTGCCGGTGCGCCCTTGCTGAATGTGTTCGGTGGCAAGATCACAACCTACCGCAAACTGGCCGAGGCAGCACTGGCCAAGATCGCTCCCTTCTTTGATGCAGATGCGGCCGCCCCCTGGACAGCCGGTGTCGCCTTGCCGGGGGGAGATTTCGCCGTGGACGGGGTCGCGGCGCTGCGTCAGCGGCTGATGGAACGCTATCCCTTCCTGACAGAGCGTTGGGCCATGCGACTTGTCCGCGCCTACGGAACGGAAGCATTTGACGTGCTGGGCGATGCCAAGGCGAGCGGCGATCTGGGCCGTGATTTCGGGGCAGAACTGACAGAGCGGGAGGTGCATTGGCTGATGACACGCGAGTTTGCCCGAAGCGCGGAGGATATCGTCTGGCGGCGCTCAAAACTGGGGTTGAGGATGACCAGCGATCAGATAGCCATTCTGAACAATTGGATGAGAAACGCATCGACCACGCAGCACGACCCAGGAACAGAGGACCAGCCATGACCCATGTCCTTGCCATCGACCAAGGCACCACATCGACCCGCGCCATCGTCTTTGACGCTTCCATGACCCCCGTCGCCAGCGCGCAGGAAGAATTCACACAGCATTTCCCGCAGTCTGGCTGGGTGGAACATGCGCCGGGCGACCTGTGGGACACGACCCTGCGCACCTGCCGCGCGGCAATCCGGCGGGCCGGAACTTCCGCTGCGAAAATTGCCGCCATCGGCATCACCAATCAGCGCGAAACTGTTGTGGTCTGGGACCGCCAGACAGGTGATCCCATCCACAATGCCATCGTCTGGCAGGACCGCCGGACCGCCGACACCTGCGCCACCCTGCGCGATGCAGGGCAGGAGGCGATGATCACGGCGCGCACCGGGCTGCTGCTTGACCCCTACTTTTCGGCAACGAAGCTGAAATGGATACTGGACCACGTCGATGGCGCGCGGGACCGTGCCGCGAACGGTGATCTGCTTTGCGGAACGGTGGACACCTTCCTGATCTGGAAGCTGACCGGCGGGGCGGTCCACGCCACCGATGCCACCAATGCCGCCCGCACCATGCTTTATGACATCCACAAGGGCCGGTGGAGCAGAACGATCTGCGATCTGCTGGACATTCCCATGCCGATGCTGCCGCAGGTCAAGGATTGCGCCGATGACTTCGGCACCACGCAGCCCGAACTTTTTGGCGGGCCCATCGCCATTCACGGCGTCGCGGGGGATCAGCAGGCCGCGACGGTCGGGCAGGCCTGTTTCGAGCCGGGGATGTTGAAATCGACCTATGGCACGGGATGTTTCGCACTGCTGAACACCGGGACCGTGCCGGTGGCGTCACAAAATCGGCTGTTGACCACAATCGCCTATCAGTTGAACGGCGCACCCACCTACGCGCTCGAAGGCTCCATTTTCGTCGCAGGTGCCGTTGTGCAATGGCTGCGTGATGGATTGAAGATCATCGGTGACGCCGCCCAGACCCAGGAGCTTGCCCGCGCCGCCGACCCGCATCAGAACGTGGTACTTGTGCCCGCATTCGTGGGCCTTGGCGCGCCCTATTGGAATCCCGATTGCCGCGGCGCTGCCTTTGGTCTGACCCGCAGCACCGGGCCTGCGGAAATGGCCCGTGCGGCGCTGGAAAGCGTCGGCTTTCAGACCCGCGATCTGCTCGAGGCGATGGCGGCGGACTGGCAGACCGAGGGCGTCAAACCGACCCTGCGCGTGGATGGCGGCATGGTCGGCAATGACTGGGCCATGCAGTTTCTGTCCGACATCATCGGTGCGCCCGTTGACCGGCCGAAGGTTCACGAAACCACCGCGCTGGGCGTCGCATGGTTGGCGGGGATGTACGCTGGTGTCTATCCCGATCAGGCAGGCTTTGCGGCTGGCTGGGCGCAGGAAAGCCGTTTCGAACCTGCGATGAACGAACCCCTGCGGGAAGAAAAATACACCCGCTGGAAGAAGGCGGTCGCGGCGACCCTGAGTTTCTAGCGCGGCGAAATCCCGGCGGATTACTCCGCGTTGTCCTGCTCTTGCGCCTGAAGCCACCGCACGACCGACAGCCGCTTGGCATCCATGTGGTCCAGCAGGGTTTGCGCCAGATTGCGGCCATCCCGCGCCATCAGATACTTCAGTATCTTCTCGTGCTCCTGCACCGCGTCATACCAGCGCCCCTCGGTCATGTTCGCCAGATAACGCGCCCGCTGCATCCGCAGCGACAGCGCCTGACAGGAGGCGCTCAGCGTCTCGTTCCGCGCCGCCAGCAGGATGGCACGGTGGATCTTCTGGTTGATGCTGAAATACGCGTCCAGATCACGCCTTTCATAGCTGGCGATCATGTCGTCGTGCAATGCGCGCACCGCTTCGATCTCTGTATCGCTGATGCTCTTGCAGGCCAATTCGCCCGACAGCGCCTCGAGGGCACCAAGCACCGGAAAGACTTCCTCCACCTCGCTGATGGTCACTGTCGTGACCCATGCGCCACGGTTTGGTTCCAGCCGGATCAACCCGTCCGAGGCCAGCACCTTGAGTGCCTCGCGCAGCGGCGTGCGGGAGACACCAAAGCGCGCGCACAGCAGCTTTTCCGGCACCTTGCTGCCCGGCACCAATTCGCCCCCGATGATCAGGGGTTGCAGCCGGTCGACCAGTTCAAGATGCAAGGATTTGCGTTCTATCGGCAGGGGGTTGGTCTCGGGCATCATCCTGCCTTCCCTTTCGTGTCCAAAGCCATTTCAAGCAATCGGGCGACGTGGATCGGCCGTCTGCCGGTGGTATCGTTGACCTGATGCCGGCAGGACGTGCCGTCCGCCACGATCAGCGTTTCCGCGTCCGCCTTGCGCACCGCGGGGGCCAGATCAAGCTCTGCCATCTTGACCGACACCTCATGCGTTTCGGTCCCGTAGCCGAAAGAGCCCGCCATGCCGCAGCAGCTTGTTTCCACCACCTCTACCTGCGTGTCGGGCAAAAGGGCGAGCGTTTTTTCGATGCTCGACATCACGCCCATCGCCTTCTGGTGGCAATGCCCGTGCAGCAAGACCTTTGGCGCAGGGGATGTGAGCGGCAAGCGGAAGTCGGGGTTTTCGTCCTGATCGGCGATATATTCCTCCAGCATCCGCGCCTGTTGCGCCAGCAGGGTGGTATCTTCGCCGGGCAGCAGCGAAGGTATCTCATCGCGCAGGGTCAGCAGGCAACTCGGCTCCAGCCCGACAATCGGCAACCCTTGCCTGGCATAGGGCAGCAGCGCCGCAACAAGCCGCTGTGCCTCCACCTTGGCCTCATCCACCAGACCGGCGGACAGAAACGTGCGCCCGCAGCACAGAGGCCGTTCGCCCTTGGGGGCGGCGGCGATGTGGACCGGGACGTCGGCGGCCTCCATCACCTTGAGCGTGGCGCGCAGGTTCTCCGGCTCGAAATAGCGGTTGAAGCAATCGGCGAAAACCACCGCGCGCGGTGCATCCGCTGCGCGGTGCTCGCCGTTCTTGAAGGGTCTGCCGCTCCATGTGGGCAAGTCGCGGCTGGCGGTGAACCCCGTCAGCCGTTCGGTCAGCTTGGCCAGTCCCGGCACCCGGTTGCGCAGGTTTGCCAGAAACGCGAACCGCGAGGCCAGGGGCGCGTATCGGGGCAGGTAGCCGACCAGACGATCATGCAGTGAAACCCCGTGTTTACTGGCCCGCGCCGCCTGCACCTCGATCTTCATCTTGGCCATGTCGACGCCCGTTGGACATTCGCGTTTGCATCCCTTGCAGGAGACACACAGCTTCATCGTCTCCGCCATCGCGTCCGAGGTCAGCGCATCGGGCCCCAACTGCCCGGTGATCGCCAGCCGCAGCGAATTGGCGCGGCCGCGTGTCAGATCCTTCTCCTTCCGGGTGACGCGGAAGGACGGACACATCACGCCGCCCTTCAGCTTGCGACAGGCCCCGTTGTTGTTGCACATCTCGACAGCGCCCTGAAATCCGCCGCCGCTGCCGGTCCACTCGGACCAGTCCAGCTTTGTGTCGAAGGCAGGAGCGGCGTAATCGGGTCCGTAGCGAAACAGCGTCCGGTCATCCATCTTCGGCGGATTGACGATCTTGCCGGGATTGAACAGGCCCTTGGGATCGAACCGTTTCTTGACCTCCTCGAAACTCGCGACCATGCGCGGCCCGAACATCCGTTCGTGAAATTCGGACCGCACGATCCCGTCGCCGTGTTCGCCCGAATGGGAACCTTTGTAGCGTTTGACCAGATCGAAACATTCCTCCGCGATGGCCCGCATGGTTTTCACGTCCTTGTCGAGCTTCATGTTCAGCACCGGCCGCACATGCAAACATCCGACAGAGGCATGGGCGTACCATGTTCCCTTGGTCCCATGCTTTTCGAAGATCGAGGTCAGCCCATCGGTATAGGCCGCCAGATCGGGCAGTTCGACGGCGCAATCCTCGACAAAGGAGACTGGTTTGCCGTCGTCTTTCATCGACATCATGATGTTGAGGCCGGAGCTGCGCAGATCCGCGATGCGGCCCTGCAATGCGGGATCGGTCACCGGCGTGACACCGCCCCAGGACTTGCCGGTGCCTGTCCATGAAAAGCCCAGATCGCCCATCATCTCGTCCAGCTCTTTCAGCTTGGCGGCATGTCGGCTGGGGTCTTCTTCGGCGAATTCGACCAGCAGCAGCGCCTCTGGATCACCGGTCACGAATTCCTCGATGGTCTGGCGGAACATGGGGATGTCGCGGGCCAGCGCGATCATCGTGGCATCGACCAGTTCGACCCCCTGCGGTTTCAGCTTTACCAGATGCTGTGCGGCATCCATCGCGAGGTGGAACGTCGGAAAATGGCACACACCCACGACCTTCTGCGAAATGATCGGCCAGAGTTTCAACTCGATGGCCGTCGAATAGGCCAGCGTCCCTTCTGAACCGACCAGAAGATGCGCCAGATTGTTGGGCGTGTTCTTGGGCACCAGCGCGTCGATGTTGTAGCCGCCGACGCGGCGCATGACCTTGGGAAAGCGGGCGTCGATCTCTTCCGCTTCGCGTCTGCCCAGGGCCAGCATATCCTCCGTCAGCGCGGCAAGGGCAGGGGGTTGATCCGCGCCCACGGGGCCAAAATGATGATGACTGCCGTCGGCCAGAAATGCGTCGATGGACAGCACATTATCGCGCATTGTGCCGTAGCGCAGGGATTTGCCACCGCAGGAGTTGTTGCCCGCCATGCCGCCAATCGTTGCCCGCGATGCGGTCGAGACATCGACGGGAAACCAGACCCCGTGGGGCTTCAACGCCCGGTTCAGTTCGTCCAGCACGATACCGGGGCGCACCACGCAGCGCATGTTCTCGATATCGAGTTCGAGGATGTCGTTGAAGTACTGCGTGTTGTCCAGCACCAGCGCGTTGTTCACCGTCTGACCACACTGTGATGTCCCGCCGCCACGCGCCAGCACCGGCACGCCTTGCGCAGCCGCAACCTCCAGTGCCGCAAGAATGTCATTCTCGGACTTCGGCGACAAAACGCCTTGCGGCATCATCTGATAGAGCGACGCATCGGTGGCATAGCGTCCGCGCGAAAAGCTGTCGAACAGCAGATCGCCCGTGACGCGCTTTTCAAGAAGATCGGCAAGCTGAGACATGCAAGGTCCAGTCGGTAAAGGGGGAATGCAGCGAATATTCCGGTTGACTTAATTATGAATTCAAAATTACGTTGCCACAACCAAAAAGGACATTGCCATCCGGTGCTGCCGCCGGAAATGTCATGAAATACAGGGTTCTGGGGCCATTTATCATGAGAAAAGCCGGACGTCACTTTCTTCAAATCCCGGGGCCAAGCGCCGTACCGGACCGAATCCTGAGCGCGATTGGTCAGCAGACCATCGACCACCGGGGCCCTGATTTCGCCAAGGTCGGCATGAAGGCGCTGGATGGGCTCAAGACGATTTTCAAGACGGAACAGCACGTTTTCATCTATCCTGCCTCCGGCACCGGTGCGTGGGAAGCGGCGCTGGTCAACACCCTGTCGCCCGGCGACCGTGTGCTGATGTTTGAAACGGGTCACTTTGCGACGCTGTGGAAGAAACTCGCGGAAAAGCTGGGCCTGCAAGCCGAATTCATCGAAGGTGACTGGCGCGGCGGGGCCGACCCCGAGCGGATCGAGGCCTATCTGGCCGAGGACAAGGAGCACAAGATCAAGGCGGTCTGCGTGGTCCATAACGAGACCTCGACCGGTTCCGTGTCCCCCATTGCCGAAGTACGCAAGGCAATCGACCGCGCAGGGCATCCGGCGCTCTTCATGGTCGATACGATCTCGGGACTGGCCTCGCTTGACTACCGCCACGACGAATGGGGCGTGGACGTCACCGTCTCCGGCTCGCAAAAGGGGCTGATGCTGCCGCCCGGCCTGTCCTTCAACGCGGCCAGTGCCAAGGCGATGGCGGCGAACAAGGATGCAACGCTGCAACGCTCTTATTGGGACTGGGCCGAAATGGCAGGCCCGAACAAGACAGGCTATTTCCCCTATACCCCCGCGACAAACCTGCTTTACGGGTTGAACGAGGCGGTGGACATGCTTCACGAAGAGGGTCTGGACAACGTGTTTGCCCGCCACGCCCGTCATGGTGCCGCCGCCCGCGCGGCAGTCCGGACCTGGGGTCTTGAGGTGCTCTGCGCGACACAAGGCCAGGAAAGCGGCGTGCTGACGGCGGTCAAGATGCCCGACGGTCACAGCGCCGACGCGTTCCGCGCCACGACGCTGAAACACTATGACATTTCACTGGGCAACGGGCTGTCCAAAGTCGCGGACAAGGTGTTCCGCATCGGCCACCTTGGGGACTTCAACGATCTGATGCTGGTCGCTACACTGGCCGGTGTCGAGATGGGCTTGAAACAGGCAAATGTCCCCCATTCGGAAGGTGGGGTTCAAGCCGCGATGGCCATGCTCAGCTAAAGACCAAGACCCTTCGAAAGGGCATCACACAACATCAATCTCTGGGAGGAGACCACCATGAAAATGCTACCAAAACTGCTCGCTGCCACCACCGCACTCGGCATGGCAACCGGTGCCTATGCGGCTGAAATGACGATGAAGTTCGGCCACGTCGGCGCGCCCGGATCGCTGTTTGAGGCGTCCGTCAACAACTTTGCCGAATGCGTGAACGGCGCAATGCCGGACAAGGTCGAGGTGCAGACCTTTGGTTCATCGCAGCTGGGCGGTGACAAGGAACTGCTGCAGAAACTGAAGCTGGGTCAGGTCGATTTCGCGCTGCCCTCTTCCGTCATGTCGTCGGTTGACGATTCCTTTGGCATCTTCGAGATGCCCTATATCATCCAGGACCGCGACCACATGCGCCGCGTACAGGGCGAGATGATGGATGTCTTCCAGAACGCCGCGCAAGAGAACGGTTACCACATCGTTGGTCTGGCCGAAAACGGGTTCCGCCATATCACCAACAACGTGCGGCCGATCAACCTGCCGGCCGACCTGGAAGGCATCAAGCTGCGGACCCCGAATGGTGTATGGCGTCTGAAGATGTTCCAGGAATACGGCGCGAACCCCACGCCGATGGCATTCTCCGACGTGTTCACGGCACTTCAGACAGGCGTCATCGACGGGCAGGAAAACCCTTACGCCCAGATCGCATCGGCCAAGTTTCAGGAGGTGCAGAAGTATCTCTCGATCACCGGCCATGTCTATACGCCTGCGTATATCCTGACATCGAAAAAGGCGTTCGACGGTCTGCCAGAGGACGTTCAGGCGGGTCTGACCGACTGCGCCAACAAGACGCAGGATTTCACCTACGAAAAGGCCGCAGAGCTTGAAGCGACCCTGCTGAAAGAGATCGAGGATGCGGGTGTCGAAGTGAACACCGCCGACAAGGCCGCGTTCATCGAAGCCTCCAAGCCGGTCTACAAGGAATTCGCGGACGAAGTCGAAGGCGGTCAGGACATGATCGACAAGGTTCTCGGCCTCGGCAACGCCGGCTGAGCGCAGACCGGGGCGGCGGGGTAACCTGCCGCCCCTCCCTTGCACCGCAGACACCTTCCGCATTGCGAACGGTGCGCCCGACACCCAACAGGTCAGCCCATCATGGAAAACGAAGCCTACCCAACGCTGTCCCGCATCAACCGCGCGTTCAGCACAGTCCTTGAATGGATCACGATCAGCCTGATGATCCTGCTGACCTTGGTCGTGACGCTGGCCGTGATCGCACGCCTGATGGGTCAGAGTTTTTCGTGGTATGACGAGATTGCCGCAATCATGCTGGCCTGGATCACCTACTACGGGTCCGCGCTCGCGGCGCTGCACAGGCGCCACATCGGTTTCGACACCGTCCTGCTTGCCCTGCCGCAATCCCTGCGCGTCGCGGCTTTGCTGGTGGGTGAAGTGATCGTGCTGACGTTCTTCTTCCTCATGGCACGCGCCGGACTTCAGGTGCTTGAGGTGCTTGCGGGAGATACGCTGGTATCCCTCACCTGGATGCCTGTCCAGATCACGCAATCGGTGATCCCCATCGGTGCCATCCTCTTCATGATCTGTCAGGTGCTGAGCCTGCCTGCCTACCTCAAGCTGACCGCGGCGGGCATATCGCTGGAACACGCAGAGATCGAAGAAGAAGTCGAAATCGAACTTGAAAAGAACAAGGACCGCGTCTGATGTTGATGGCTTCGATCTTTATCGCGATGCTGATCATGATCTGCATCAATATCCCCATCGCCGTGGCGCTGGCCATGTGCGGGGTGTTGGGTTTGCTGTTTACCGAAGGTGCCGACAGCCTCGTGACCATCGCACTGGATATGTACAACGGTGCCACCAGCTTTTCCTTGATCGCCATTCCGATGTTCGTGCTGGCCGGTGCCATCATGAATGCGGGCGGCATCACCGACCGCCTGATCAACTTCGTGACCGCCATCATCGGCTTCATTCGAGGTGGTCTTGCGATGGTGAACATCGGTGTGTCACTGTTTTTTGCTGAAATCTCCGGCTCTGCGGTGGCCGATGTGGCCGCGATGGGCTCCATCCTGATCCCGCAGATGAAAAAGCGCGGCTATTCCAAGGAATTCTCCGCCGCCGTCACGTCCTCTTCGGCGTCGCTTGCCATCATCATCCCGCCGTCGATCCCGATGATCCTGTACGCCGCATCGGCCAACACATCGGTCGAACAGCTTTTCGTTGCGGGCATCGTTCCGGGCTTGCTGGGGGCGGCCGGTCTGATGCTGGTCGCGTACCTGTTCGCCAAACGCTACAACTTCCCGACCGAAGCGGCGTTTCAGCTGGCCCGCCTGCGCGAAACCTTCATTGACGCGCTGCCCGCCTTCACCCTCCCGGTGATCATTCTGGGCGGCATCTTCGGTGGCTACGTCACGGCGACCGAAGCGGCGGGTCTGGCGGTTCTGGCGTCGCTGGTCGTCTCCGCCTGGTACGGCAACCTCGACATCGGCCACCTGCGCCGCGCCATGCTGGATGGCGGCATCCAGACGGCGGTCGTGATGCTGCTGGTCGCCGCATCGGTCCTGATGGGCGGCTTCCTGACCCGCGCGCAGATTCCCCAACAACTCGCTGAAAGCATCCTGTCGATCACCACCCAGCAATGGGCAATCCTGATGATCCTGAACGTCTTCTTTCTGATCGTGGGCTTCTTTCTGCACTCGGCAGCGGCGATCATTCTGGTCATTCCCATCGTGATCCCGCTGATCACGGCGGCAGGGATCGACCCCGTGCATTTCGGTCTGGTCGTCACCCTGAACCTCGCCATCGGGCAGCAGACGCCGCCCGTCGCCTCGGTGCTGATTACCGCCTGTTCCGTGGCCCGCGCCAATATCTGGGAGGTGTCCAAGGTCAACATCTGGTTCGTCGGCGTGTTGCTGGCGGTGCTGATGCTCTGCACCTATGTGCCCGCCGTACCGATGTTCCTAGTGGAGTATTTCTACCGATGACCGATGCGCCCGAAGTCACCGATGAGGTCCGCGAGGGGATCATGTGGATCACCTTTGAGCGGCCGCAGGCGCGCAATGCGCTGACCTTCGCCATGTACGACCGGCTGGCGCAACTGTGCCGCGACATGCCGACGGATGGATCGGTCCGGGCGGTCGTGATCAGCGGGGCAGGTGGCAAGGCGTTCGCGGCTGGCACCGACATGACCCAGTTCCGGGCATTCGACAAACCGCAGGACGCGCTGGATTACGAGGCCCAGATCGACGCGGTGCTGGAAGCGGTCGAACGCTGTCCGGTGCCGACCATCGCGGCCGTGAACGGTGCCTGCACGGGTGGCGGTGGCTCCATCGCGGCG
The DNA here is from genome assembly GCA_963799505.1 of uncultured Alphaproteobacteria bacterium. GTDB lineage: Bacteria > Pseudomonadota > Alphaproteobacteria > Rhodobacterales > Rhodobacteraceae > Sulfitobacter. The sequence goes on along the minus strand of CAWCXM010000013.1, from coordinate 189,376 downwards.
GCCTGCGACATTCGGATTGCATCCAGCAGCCTCAAATTCGGTTTCCCCATCGGGCGCACACTGGGAAACTGTCTGGCTGCCGGAAATCTGGCCCGTCTGACAGAACTCGTCGGTGCCGGGCGGGTCAGGGAATTGATTTTCACGGCGCGTCTGATCGAGGCGGAGGAGGCGCTGCGGATCGGTCTGGTGACCGAGGTTCTTGCCGACGAGGCCGCGCTGATGGCACGGGCGGCGGAACTGGCCCAGCATGTCGGCGCCATGGCGCCCTTGACCCTGCGCGCCACGAAAGAAGCCATGCGCCGCAACCGCGCCGCTGCAAAGGTCGAGGACGATGACCTGATCATTTCCTGCTACATGAGCGACGATTTCCGCAATGGAATGGAAGCCTTTCTGGCCAAGAGAAAACCGGTATGGACAGGCAAATGAGTGCGGCGTCCGGACCTCTTGCCGGGATGCGGGTGATCGAGATCGCTCACATCATGGCCGGCCCCGTCTGTGGACTGATGCTGGCCGATATGGGCGCCGATGTGATCAAGGTCGAAAAGCCCAGCGGTGATGACAGCCGCCGCTTTACCCCGCCCGAGATCGGCGGAGAGGCCGCCGCCTACATGATGATGAACCGCAACAAACGCGGCATCGCCCTGAACCTCAAGGACCCCGATGCCGTCGATATCCTGCGCAGGATGCTGGCCGACGCGGACGTGGTGATCGAAAACTACCGCAAGGGCACGATGGAAAAGCTGGGGCTGGGCTACGATGTGTTGGCCAAGGCGAACCCCCGTCTGATCTATTGCGAAATCTCCGGCTTTGGCCGCACCGGGCCATATGCCGATCGCGGCGGCTTTGATCTGATAGCGCAAGGCATGTCCGGCCTGATGTCGATCACCGGCGAAGGGGCGGGGCGTCCGCCGGTCAAGGTCGCCGCCCCCATATCCGACATCAACGCCGGTATCCTTGCGGCGATGGGCATTTCTGCGGCCTATGCCAACATGCTGCAGACGGGATTGGGCCAGAAGGTCGATACCTCGCTGTTCGAGGCGGCCATCACCCAGACCTACTGGCAGTCGGCCATCGCTTTTGCGACCGGACAAAAGCCCGAACCCCTTGGCTCCGCGCATCCGCTGAATGCGCCCTATCAGTCGTTCCAGACCAGCGATGGCTGGATCAACATCGGGGCTGCGAACCAAAGCAACTGGCTGCGGTTTCTCGACGTGATCGAAGCGCCGGAGCTGGACGCCGATCCGCGCTTTGGATCGAATGCCGCCCGTATTCAGAATCTCCCCGCGCTTGTGGAAATTCTCAACAGCTACATCCGGCAGGACAGCACCGCCAATTGGCTTGCGCGCATGGAAGCGGCGCAATTGCCAGCGGGGCCGGTGAACGACATTCTGCAAATGCACGCCGACCCGCAGGCGCAGCACCGCGAAATGATCGTGGAGGTGACGCATGAGACCGCAGGCCCGGTCAAGACAATCGGTCATCCCGTGAAATTCAGCAGAACGCCAGCACAGGTCACCCAGGCTGCCCCAAGACTGGGCCAGCACAGCCGCGAAGTGCTGGCTGAGTACGGTTACGAAAAGAACCAGATCGAGGCGTGGGTCAGCAGCGGTGCGGTCGTGGCCGCCGACGCGGTTTAGCATCCAGCCATCCCTTCAACAGACAGGAACCTTCCCATGACGCTTACCTTGGAAAAGGCGCAGAAACTGATTGCCGATTGCCTTGATTGGCGCCGCGCCAACGGCTTGAAGCCTCTGACAATCGCCGTGCTGGACAGTGGTGGTCATCTCATTGCGCTGGCGCGCGAAGACGGCACCAGCAACCTGCGCCCCCAGATCGCACAGGGAAAGGCAGCAGGAGCGGTTGCCATGGGTCTGGGCTCGCGCGCGCTTTTCGAGCGCGCCAAGAAAGAGCCGTTCTTCATCCAGGCCATGAACGGACTGGCGGACGGATCGCTTGTGCCCGTGGCCGGAGGCGTATTGATCAAACAGGATGGTGTGATCCTGGGGGCCCTTGGCATCACCGGCGACACCTCGGATCAGGACGAAGCCTGCGCCATTGCAGCGATCGAGAAGTCGGGTTTCACCGCCGACGGCGGCTGACCGTCTGGCAGTTCCCGTCCCGCGCGCCTAAGGTTTCGAAAGCAACGCAGCAAAGGGACACATCGCCCATGACACGCGCACAAGCCATCGAAGCCGCCGCAGACCCTTGTGGACAAGGGAACCCTGCAACAGATGCTGGCTGACTGGGTCAGCTTTCCCAGCGAAAGCCAGAATCCGGACGGACATGCGGAACTCTGGCGCTATCTCCGCGACGCGATCCAACCCCGACTGGAGAGCATAGGCTTTGACTGTAGCCTTTACGACAACCCGGTTGAACCGGCGACGGGCGGTCCGTTTCTGATCGGAACCCGGATCGAAGACCCGTCCCTGCCCACCATCCTTACCTACGGACATGGCGATGTGATCTGGGGACAGGCAGACCGCTGGCGCGAAGGGCTGTCGCCTTTCACGCTGACACAGGAGGGCGACAGGCTCTATGGCCGTGGGGCGGCGGACAACAAGGTCCAGCATCTGATCAACATCTGCGCATTGGAGACGGTGTTGAAGTTGCGCGGCGCTTTGGGCTTCAACGTCAAGATCGTTCTGGAGATGAGCGAGGAAATCGGCTCTCCCGGTCTGGCCGAAATGATGGACCGCCATCGCGGTACGCTTGCCGCCGATGTCCTGATCGCCTCCGACGGTCCGAGGTTGAACCCAGAAGTCCCGACGATGTTCATGGGATCACGCGGCGGCGTCAGTTTCGATCTGGTGTGCGATCTGCGTGCTGGCGCGCACCATTCGGGCAACTGGGGCGGTTTGCTGGCCGATCCGGCGATTTTGCTGGCCCATGCGCTCGCTTCCATCACTGACAGTCGTGGGCAGATACAGGTGCCCGAATGGCGTCCTGACAGCCTGACCCCGGATGTGCGCGCCGCACTTGCCAAGCTGCCGCCCATTGCAGGCGACACGGTCACTGTGGATGCGGAGTGGGGCGAGGAAAGCCTGACGCCCGTCGAGCGCGCCTATGGGTGGAACAGCTTTGCGGTGCTGGCGATGACGTCGGGTGTGCCTGCGGCACCGGTAAACGCGATCTCGGGCAAGGCCGAAGCGCGGTGCCAGTTGCGGTTCGTCGTGGGCACGGACATGGCAGAGATCCTGCCCGGCCTGCGCCGCCATCTGGACGCTCACGGCTTTGAGCGGATCGAGGTGCGGCCCGTCGAAAAAGGCATCTTTGCCGCGACCCGTCTGAACCCCGATCATCCTTGGGTGCGTTATGTCGAAGGATCGCTTGCACAGACAACGGGAAAACCACCGCATGTATTGCCCAACCTTGCGGGTTCCTTGCCAAACGACTGCTTTGCCGACGTGCTGGGCCTGCCGACGATCTGGGTGCCGCACAGCTATCTGGGGTGTAACCAGCACGCCCCCGACGAGCATGTGATGATCCCGGTTTGCCGCGATGCGCTGCGGGTCATGGCCGGGCTGTTCTGGGACATCGGGGTGTCTGCGCCCGGACGTTGATCTGCGGGTGCCGCTCAACTCTGCTGTGAACGTTCAATCACCGGCGCAGCCACCATCGTCACTGTCGTACCACGGCGATCCTTCGGTATCCTTGCGGGATCTATGCCCGTTGCCCAGCAATGCGTTCAGCCAATGCTGCGCGGGCAGTTGGGTTTCGATCCAGATGTTGACGGCGATGGCGGTGATGAGAACGGCCAGAACCAGACCTGTCCAAAGCCAGTCACTGCCGCATTCCACTGCACATTCCATCCGGGCCGTCCTGTCGCTTCACGGCATCCGCTTTGCCTGTTCAATGCGGCAGGATCATGTCCGTTCGCCGGATTCCTCCCCTTCACAGACTGTTCCGGTCAGGGCGGGCCGTGCGATTACCCGACGAGAGGATAGCGGTGGAGTTGGTGAAACATCCCGGCGGTGTCCTCGCCCATCAACGTGACCGCGTCGAGCATGATGGGATCCGCCAGCAAACGGATCGAGAAGCGGCGCGAGCGCTGTTGTCAGATCTGTGGGTCGGTCCCTGGGCAGTTTGCCGGTCAGCGTCATATGAAAATGGAAGTCGTCGAAGACATAGGGATAGCCCCATGCCAACATCTGCTGATCCAGCCGCGTCGAAAGAGGCGACTGACGGCGGCGGGCGATTTCGGCATCGCTGAGCGGGGCGCGCAGGCTGTCGAAGTCGCGCACCGTCGCGGCGGCGAGATCACGCAGGGCGTCGGTTTGGGTCACCGGTCGCAGCGCCAGAAAGCCATGGTCGCTCCGCACTTCCAGTCTGCCGATCGGAGCGGGACCATGCGCGTCCGCAAACGCTTCTGCCGCATGCCGGAGCGCCGTTTCAGTTGCCCCTTCCGCCAGGCGGAACGGTGCCTTGAGTGTCGCGTGAAACCCGTATTTCCGCGGCGTCCGGGTCAGTCCGTCAACGTCGATACCGGGCACATCGGGGTGTGGCACAACGGTGCCGGAGGCACTGTCCCAGCCCAGCCAGGCCGCGCCGAAGTCCGCAAGCGGGCCGCTCGGCGTGTAGAAGATCGCATATCTTTTGAACATCGTCCCTCCTGCGCGGGTCTGTGTTTGCCAAGGGTTCGTGACCGGACGATGACACGCCGAACACCTGTCCCGAGGCTATCCCAGCGGGGCGCCCCGTCTCAGGCATCACACGTCGAAGAAAACCGTTTCGCGCGCGCCCTGCAAGTGAATGTCGTGGTGATAGGTGCCGTTTCCGCCTCCGGCGATCAGCGTGGCCCGCCGATCCCCCGCAAGAGACAGCACAGGATCGTCGCTGTTGTCCTCGTCCGGAAAATAGATGCGCGTGGTCAGGCCAAGGTTGATCCCCCGTGCCGTGATCCACACGAGCAGATGCGGTGCCTGTCCTGCCACCGCTCCGGGTTTCAGCGTCTCGAAAACCAGCTTGCCTGTCTCTGCGTCCGTGGGCTGGCGGCCCCAGTGGCTGAACCCTTCGGTCGGGCCAAAGCGGCCGTCGGGACCGGCCTGCCAGATTTCCACCATCGCATCCTTCAGCGGCTCCCCGCCCCCGTCGATCACATGACAGGTCAGCGTGATCCGGGTGCCTTGTGGCGCGCCGGTGATCATCTTTGCCCCCAGATCCTCGCCACCGTACATCCCCTGCAATCCTGCAAAGGTCGGCACGCAACCGATGTGAACGTAGGGTCCGGCAGTCTGGGACGGGGATTCCTTGAGCGCAGCCATCACCGGCCCTCCATCTGGTTTTCGAATACGGTCGCGGCGCGGCCGCGCAGCACGATGTCGAAGCGATAGGCCCGGATGTCCATCGGAACGGTGTTGTCCATATCCAGACGCGCGACCAGCCGGTCGATGGCGGTGTCGCTCGGGATGCACTGCACGATGGGGCACAGCGCAATGTGCGGATCCCCCTCGAAATACATCTGGGTGATCAGCCGCTGGGCAAAGCCGTCGCCGAAGACCGAAAAGTGGATATGCGCCGGTCGCCAGTCATTGCCGCCGTTGGGCCAGGGGTAGGGGCCGGGTTGGATGGTGCGGAAGGAATAGCTGCCGTCCTCTTTGGTGATACAACGCCCGCACCCGCCGAAATTGGGGTCGAGCGGGGCGGCATAGCCGTCTTTCTTGTGCCGATACCGTCCGCCCGCATTGGCCTGCCAGACCTCGATCAGCTTGCCCGGCACGGGGCGTGCGTCTTCGTCCAGCAGTTTGCCGTGTACGATGATCCGCGGCCCGATGGCCGCTTCGCCCGCCTGCGCATAGTTTACGATCAGATCGTCGTCCGTTGCACCCAGCGTGCCGTGACCAAAGGTCGGGCCGGTCATCTCTGTTATGGTGGGATCATAGTGCAGCCGCGCCTGTTGTGGCGAGCGCAGGATCGAGGAGCGATAATCCGGTGCCAGTGGCTTGGGATGCCAGTCAAGGTCGCGAGGGGCGATCAGATGTTCAGCCATGGGTGGCCTCCTGTGGTATCATCGTGCTGCTGGATCATTCCAAAGGCAGCCCGACGTAGTTTTCCGCAATGGAACGTGCCGCGGCTTCGGAACTCGTCAGGTAGTCGAATTCAGCCCGCTGCATCCGTTTTTCGAAAGGGGAGTTTTCGGGAAACTGGTGCATGAGGGTAGACAATTGCCAGGAGAACCGCTCGACCTTCCAGACGCGTTTCAGCACGGTTTCCGAATAGCTGTCGATGTGGTGATCGTTCCCGTTCTTGTAGTGTTCAATCAACCCCCGTGACAGGATGCGCACGTCGGCGGCGGCAAGGTTCAGACCCTTTGCCCCGGTGGGCGGCACGATATGCGCGGAATCCCCCGCCAGAAACAGGTTGCCATGGCGCATCGGCTCGGCCACGAACGACCGCAGCGGCGCGATGGATTTTTCGAACGACGGCCCGGTCTGAAGGTTGGCTGCCGCATCCGTGCCAAGGCGCAGCGCCAGTTCATCCCAGAACCGCTCATCGGACCAGTTGTCAGTAGTATCGTCCAGATCGCACTGCAGGTAATAGCGGCTTCGCGTTTCGGACCGCATCGAGGCGAGGGCAAACCCCCGCGCGTGGTTGGCGTAGATCAGCTCGTGACTGACAGGCGGCTTTTCCACCATGATGCCAAGCCAGCCGAACGGGTACACCCGCTCGAACGTCTTGAGGACATCTGCAGGAATAGCCTTGCGCGACACGCCGTGAAACCCGTCGCAGCCGGCGATGTAGTCGCAGGTCACGGTCACCTCGGCGCCATCGTGGGTGAAGGTGACGGAAGGGGTGTCCGAGGTCAGATCCTGCGGCGTTACACTGTCCGCGTTGAAATAGAAAACCTGCCCTTCGGCGTGTCGCCGGTCGAACAGATCCTTGGTCACTTCGGTCTGGCCATAGACGGTCACGGTCTTGCCGGTCAGCGCCTCGAGGTCGATGCGGTGACGGTCTCCGTCGAAGGCCAGTTCGAAACCGGTGTGGGGCAACCCTTCGCGGTGCAGCCGGTCCGCGACGCCTGCTTCCTCCAGCGCGGTGACGGTGCCTTGCTCAAGCACACCGGCACGGATGCGCCCTTCGATATAGGCGCGGTCCTTGCGGTCGATCACCACCGTGTCGATGCCCGCATTGGCCAGCAACTGGGACAGCAACAACCCGCTTGGTCCGGCCCCGATGATGCAGACTTGGGTGGTGATGGCGTGGCTCATGTCGGCGTCCTTGGTCTTCGCCTGTCAGGTGCGTGGTACGGGACAGGAGAAATGGTTATGCTTTATACCTTCTTAAGGCTTGCCGAAGCGTCCCGGAAGGGGGCGAATGCGGTGCCAACGATTTTTTTGACAAGGGCGCGGCGGGCATTTTGTGGCGGCTCTTGTCCTTTGCCCGCCAAACGTGGTGAATACGCGCCGAATGGGCTGCGACCTGCGGCACAGGGGAACAACAGGCGCAACACGGCGACATGAACGATATTCTTCAGGGCTTGCTGGCCGCGTTCTGGCTGATCGTCAGCTTCGACGCGGAACTCTGGGAGATCAGCCTGCGCTCGCTTTATGTCTCGATGACGGCGGTGGTCATCGCCTCCGCACTTGCCATCCCCTTCGGGACGCTGCTGGCGGTGCAGCGGTTTCGCCACCGGCGGCTGGTCATTTCCACGGTCAACGCGCTCATGGGGCTGCCGCCGGTCGTCGTCGGGCTGATCGTCTATATCCTGCTGTCGCGTTCCGGACCTCTTGGTGTTCTGGGGCTGCTTTTCACCCCGACCGCGATGATCGTCGCACAGGTCATCATCATCACGCCGCTTATCGCCTCGATCGCGCATCAGGCCATGCGTGACCTCTGGGCTGAATACCACGACCTGCTCATTTCGCTGAACACGACCAAGACCCAGCGCATCAGAACGCTGATCTGGGACGGTCGGCGTACCCTGTTGACCGCCGCCCTCGCGGGTTTTGGCCGCGCCATCGGAGAGGTCGGCGCGATCATGATCGTGGGCGGCAACATCGACCACGCGACACGGGTGCTGACCACGGCGATTGCGCTGGAAACCGGCAAGGGCGATTTCGCACTGGCCCTGGGACTGGGATTTGTTCTGATCGGGTTGGCGCTGGCTGTGAACATCGCGATCCACTGGCTGTCGCGCACCGAACGGGAGGGGCGTTGGTGAGCGACATGTTCCCGCTGATCCTGACCGATTGCACCGTCCGGCGGCGCGGCAGGACCGTGCTGGGTCCGGTCAACCTGTCACTGAGCGCAGATGGGCCGACGATGATCATCGGGCCGAACGGGTCTGGCAAGACCTCGCTCTTGCGGGTCATGCACGGGATCGAGCGGATCAGTTCGGGCAGCGTGACCTGGGCCAGCGAGGACCGCGCCCGGCAGGCTTACGTGTTTCAGGCCCCCATCGTCTTGCGCCGCTCTGCGGTGGAAAACCTGCGCTATCCGCTGAAATTGATCGGCACCCCGAAGGCCGAGATCGAGGCCGCCTGCGCGCTATGGCTCGACCGGATCGGGCTGGCATCGCACCGGGATGCGCCCGCCAATCGGCTGTCGGGGGGGGAACGGCAAAAGCTGGCCATCGCCCGTGCGTTGATCCGGCAGCCTGCGGTGCTGTTTCTGGATGAACCCTGCGCCAATCTGGATGGACACACCACCCGCGAGATCGAGGCGTTGCTGCAGACCACCGCAGCCACCGGCACCTGCATCATCATGGCCACTCACGACATGGGTCAGGCAAGGCGGCTTGCAAAGAACGTGATTTTCATGGTTTCTGGCCAGGTACATGAAGTGGGGCCTGCCCAAGACCTTCTGTCCGACCCGGTCACGCCCGAGCTAACCGCCTTCCTGAATGGAGATATTGTGCTGTGAGACTGATACTTGCTTGCCTGTTCGCCGCGTTTTTCGCCTTGTCCGCCGCGGCAGATACGATGCGAATGGCGGTGACGACGTCCTTTGAAAACTCAGGGCTGGCAGATGTGCTGTTGCCGGCGATCAACGCCGATCTGGATCTTGAAGTGCAGCTTCTGGTGGTCGGCACAGGACAGGCATTGCGTCTGGGTGAGGCGGGAGATGTGGATGCGATCCTCGTGCATTCCCGCGCCGCCGAGGAAGCCTTTGTCGCCGCCGGTTTCGGCACCCACCGGCGCGAAATCATGTACAACGATTTTGTGCTGATCGGACCGTCGGATGATCCTGCCGGCATTGCGCAGGCAGCAAGTGTGAGCGATGCGATGCAGCGCATCGCGACCGCGAAATCAGCCTTCGTCAGTCGCGGCGATGACAGCGGCACGCACAAGGCGGAGCAGCGGATCTGGACCACCGCCGGGTTGGATGTGCAGGGTCTGGGCGCCTGGTACAATTCGGTCGGCGCGGGGATGGGCGCGGCACTGAACACTGCCGCAGGACTTGGCGCATATGTGTTGTCGGACCGGGCAAGCTGGCTCAACTTCGGGAACAAGGGCGGCCTTGCCCTGCTTTATGCGGGCGATCCGGCGCTTTTCAATCAATACGCCTATCTGCCGGTGAACCCCCAAAAGCATCCCAAGGTGAACCATGATGCGGCGCTGAAACTTGAGGCGTGGCTGACCAGCCAGACTGCCGCCGATCTGATCAATGGCTACCGGATCAACGGCGAAACGCTGTTCGTGTTCAACGCCACGCCGCAACCGACTGAGCTGCTTGCTAGTTCAGCAGAACCGGTATCTGGATCGGCCCCCGAAACCCGAAGCCACGCCAGATCACCTGCTCGGGGTCGGGCAGCGACATGTCGGGAAACCGGTCAAACAGAAGCGGCAGCATGATCTTGCCCAAGGCGCGCCGTGCGACATGGGTGCCCTGACAGAAATGCGGTCCGTTGCCAAAGGCCTGATGCGGGGCCTTGGGACGGTGGACGTTGTAATTCTCGCCGTCTTCATACAGGTCTTCATCGCGGTTTGCGCTGGCCTGAATGGTCATTACCGTATCGCCCTTGCGGATCGCACAGCCGCGGATTTCGGTATCCTCCTTGACCAACCTGCTTGACGCCTGAATGGGGGCAACCCAGCGGATGCCCTCCTCGAACGCGGCATCCCAGTTCTCGGTGGCCTTCACGTCTTCCAGCTGATCCGGGTTCGTCAGCAAACCATAGACGATCGTGTTCAGCGCATCGCGCGGCTCGTTGATGCCGCCGCCGATGGCGATCTTGATGTTGGCATAGATCTGCGTCTCCTCGATCGGCTCTTCCGCGTTCAACATCACCGAAAAGGCGGAATTGTTGGGCACGGCGCGGTGCCGGTCCTGCAGGCTGTCCAGCAGTGCGTGGATTTCCGTATTCGCCTGATCCGAACGGGCAAAAGGCTCGTCCAGCCAACCAAAGTTGCCGGCCCCGTCGATCAACGCTTGCGACCAACGCTGCATCTCTTCGTCGCTTGCTTCCTCCATCCCCAGAAGCACCGCCAATCCTCTGGCAGCATAGGGACCGGAGAGCGCGGGAAACAGATCGACAACCTCGCCTCGTGGCAGGCGGGACACGTATTCCTCGGCAATTCTGGTGTAATGCGGCATCCAGTCGTTCTGGATCACTTTGGGCGCAAAGGCCGGGGCCATCGCCATCCGTTCGCGCTTGTGCGCCTCGCCGTCCTTGCGCATCAGGGTCTGCGCCCAGAAGGCCTTTTTCATCGGCGTGTTGGGGTCATCCGCGCTGAAAAGCTGCGGGTTGTCCTTGACGTAGCGGGTGTCCTCGGCCTTGGTCAGCATGGTCCGACCGGTCTGCTTGACGCGCACAACCGGGGTCTCGCGGCGGAGCCTGCGATAGATCGGGTAAGGATCGAGGTTCAGGTCGGCCAGCGTGATGGTATCGTCGAGCGGTGCAAGATCGGGCATAGGCTGTTCCTTCTGGTACGTCCCGCATTTCTAATCCGCTTGTGCCGGAATACACAGCGGAATTTTGCAGGCCAGCGCGGGGGGGCATCTGTCGGGACACGGAAAAGCCGCCGCTGTCTGTCTACAGCGGCGGCCCCCAGGACTGCGAAATGCAGGCGGTGACTACGTCACTGCGCCTTATTCAGCGGGCCAGCCGCCGACTGCCTTGACCTCGACAAACTCGTCCAGCCCCCATTCACCGCCTTCGCGGCCATTGCCGGATTGCTTCATCCCGCCAAAAGGTGCGCCGGCGCCACGGCCCTTGCCGTTGATGTCCACCATGCCCGAGCGGAGCGCCCGTGCCACACGGCGGGCGCGGTCGTCGTCGCTGGTCTGGATGTAGTTGGTAAGACCGTAATCGGTGTCGTTCGCAATCGCGATGGCTTCTTCTTCACTGTCGAAAGGCATCATCGACAGCACAGGACCAAAGATTTCCTCGCGCATCACCGTCATGTCGTTGGTGCAATCGGCAAAGACCGTCGGGCGCACAAAGTACCCCCGGTTCAAGCCCTCGGGCCGACCGGTGCCGCCCGCCACCAGCCGCGCGCCTTCGTCGATGCCCTTCTGGATCAGATCCTGCACCTTGTTGAACTGGATCTCGGAAACCAGCGGGCCGATGTGACGCCCTTCCTGCGCTGCGGCATTCACGGTCGTTGCCTCGGCCGCTTCGCGGGCCTGTTCAACGGCCTCGTCATAGCGCGAGCGTTCCACCAGCATCCGGGTCGGCGCGTTGCACGATTGGCCGGTGTTGTTGAAGCAGCGGATGATGCCCTGTTTGACCGCTTTGGGATCGGCATCGGCAAAGACCAGATTGGCGCCCTTGCCGCCCAGCTCGAGGCTGACGCGCTTGATGGTTTCTGCCGCCGCGATGGTGATGGCACGGCCCGCGCGGGTCGATCCGGTAAAGCTGACCATGTCGACGTCCTTGTGCGCCGACAATTGGCTTCCCACACCCGGTCCGTCGCCGTTCAGCATGTTGTAGACGCCCGCCGGCACGCCCGCTTCGTGCATGATTTCGGTGAACAGCAGGGCGGACAGCGGGGATTGCTCCGACGGTTTCAGAACCATGGTGCAGCCCGTCGCCAACGCCGGAAGCACTTTCAGGGTGATCTGGTTCATCGGCCAGTTCCAGGGCGTGATCAGCGCACAGACGCCGATGGGTTCCTTGATGATCCGCGTGTCCTCGTCACCGGGGCGCAGGGCGGATTCGAATTCGAACTCCTTGAGCGCCTTGATGAAGGCTTCGATGTGGTAGGAGCCGCTGCCCGATTGCTGAGTCTTGGACATCTCGATGGGCGCACCCATCTCGGTGCTGATGAGGGCACCCATTTCGTCCGAACGGCGCATGTAGACGTCGAGGATGGATTGCATCAGATCCAGACGTTCGTTCTTGGACGACAGACACCATTTGGGGAAAGCGGCCTTGGCTGCGGCGACGGCTGCATCCGTATCGGCCTGTCCGCCCAGCGAAATCGTCGCCGCAGTTTCCTCGGTCGAGGGGTCGATGACCGCAAAGTCGTGCCCGTCGCGCGGGGCGACCCATTTGCCGTCGATGTAGAAGTTGCGCGCGTTTTCCATGATGTCAGCCTTTGATCAGTGGTGGTGAAAGAGCCTGCGTTGCAAGGGTCGGCAGGCGTGTTTGCCTTGCCTGTCTATGCGCAATCCCTTTGCGGTGAAAGAGGGTTCGGCGTGCGGAATATAGCTCGCCCTGCGTGGTTCAAAAGTCCCGGCCGGTTGCCGGATGACAAGGTGACATCTTGCTGACCGTCGCGTCCACATCATTGCGTGTTCCAGTCGACTTGACCAACTTTGCGGTCGATCAGGGATGGTTCCAGAAAGGGTCAACGCTTGTGCGATGCTGCCGACGATAACAGTAACCTTGGTTCTGAAGTTGAAATGGCGGCTTTCGTATCCACAGCCATCTTGTCTGTTCGGGAACTAACCCTCCCGCAACCAAGGACTCGCCGTGCCATCAAATCTCGCCGCGTTCCTCCAGCACCTTTCGGGCGACGCGAAAACATTCCAACGCCTGTGGCACGCCGCAGTAGATGCCGACGACATGAATGATCGCGCGGATCTCGTCCTTGCTGACGCCGTTGTTCAACGCTCCCCGACAGTGGGTCTCCCATTCGGCCATCTTGCCCAAGGCCCCGATCATGGACAGGTTCATCATCGAGCGGGTCTTGGCGTCGATCACATCGTCGCCCCAGCCGAAACCCCAGCACCAGGCGGTCATCGCTTCCTGAAAGGGGCGGGTGAAATCATCAGCGGCTGCGAGGTTCTTCTCGACATAGTCAGCACCCAGCGTTGCCTTGCGCTGTTCCAGCCCCTTGAGAAAGAGGTCTTCGTCAAAACTGCTCATCTGCGGTCCTTATTCCGGTGTGGTTCCGGCAATCATAGAGGGTCTGGTGCCGACGGCCAGTGGTTGCGGCCCCTAGAACAGGACGCCCGGCAACCAGGTTGCCAGAAACGGCAGGGCCCAGACGCACAGGATGCCGACAGCCTGCAACCCGATGAAAGGCACCACACCCCGGTAGATATGCCCGGTGGTGATCTCGGGCGGCGCTGCGGCGCGCAGATAGAACAGCGAAAAGCCGAAAGGCGGTGTCAGAAAGCTTGTCTGCAGGTTGATCGCCAGCAAGACGCCCAGCCAGATCGGATCATGCCCCATCACGATCAGCGACGGCGCGACCAACGGCAGGACGATCACCGAGATTTCGACGAAGTCGAGGAAGAACCCCAACACGAAGACAAAGAGCATCACGAAAAGAAGCGCGCCACTTGGCCCGCCCGGCAGGTTTTCCAACAGATGCGCCACACGCTCCTCTCCGCCCAGACCGATGAACACCAGCGAAAAGAACCCCGCCGCCAGAATGGTGGCAAAGATCATCGCCGTCATGGTGAGCGTCGAGTTAAGCGCGTCGTGGATGATTTTCTCCCGCACCGCAGCGCGCAGGGCCAGCAGGACCGCGCCCAGCCCGACGAGTGCCAGCAACCCGTAGAAGGCACCCAGCACCCATTCGAAAGCACCGTTGTCGCTGCGCTGCAACCGCACGGGAAACAGCCCCGCAAGAAGCCCCAGCAGCACCAGCGCCGCAGCGCCCAGCAGGATCAGCCGTGGATTGATCCCGATTTTCCGGCCCGCCATCAACAAAGCCCCGATGGCCCCGACAGACGCGGCTTCGGTTGGTGTGGCGACGCCGCCAAGGATCGCGCCGAGCACGGCAAAGATCAGCAGAACGGGCGGCACGATGGCCGCGAGAATCTCGCGTCTGTCAGGCTTTGCAACGCCCAGGTCGGCGGGCGGCATGTCCTGCGGTCGCAAGGCACCCCGGACCAGAATATAGCCGAGGTAAAGCAGGACGAGCAGCAGTCCGGGGATCATCGCGGCGGCAAAGAACTGTCCGACGGACAAGGCCTCGACCGAGAATTTACCCTGTTCGTATTGCGCCTGCTGGTAGGCGTTCGACATCACGTCGGCCAGAATGATCAGCAGGGTCGAGGGTGGAATGATCTGACCCAGCGTGCCTGCGGTCGCGACGATGCCCGCAGAGAGCGCCGGGTTATATCCCGCCCGCAGCATCGTCGGCAGGGCGATCATGCCCATCGCCACAACCGTGGCACCGACGATCCCGGTCGAGGCCGCCAGCAGGGCACCGACCAGCACGACCGAAATGCCAAGCCCGCCGCGCAACTGGCCAAAGCTGCGGCCCATCGTATCAAGCAGATCTTCTGCGATCTTGCTTTTCTCCAGAATGGCCCCCATCAGCACGAAGACCGGAATGGCGATCAGCACCGTATTGGTGAGCAAACCAAAGGCGCGCTGGCCCAGAGCGCCCAGCAGCGATACGTCCATCACCCCCAACATCCAGCCCAGATAGGCAAAGGCGATGGCAACACCTGCAATGCTGAACGACACCGGAAAGCCCGAAAGCACCGCGACCATCAGAGCCGCGAACATGATCAGATCGAGATAGGCGGTCATGGACGTGTCCCGTCACGCAACAGCCGGATCAGCAGCGACAGCGATTGCAGCAGGATCAACACGCAAAAGGCGGGGATCAGGGACTTGAGCAGGAACACGGCTTCGATCCCGCCGACGGATATGGGGCCTTCGAGGATTTTCCAGGAGTTGCGCACAGAAGGCCAGGACCAGTAAAGCAGCGCGGTCATCGACGGGATCAGCAGAAAGAGATGCCCGAAGATGTCGATGCGGCGGCGGGCCCCGGCGCTGAGCTTTGCGTAGAACACATCGACCCGGACGTGTTTGTCCACCAGCAGCGTGAAGCCCGCGCCCAGCATGAAAAGCGTGCCGTGCATGTAAAGCACGCTTTCCTGTGCGGCGATGGAGTTGAAGCCGAACACGTAGCGCCCGATGACGATGCAGAACTGAACCAGCACCATGATCAGCGCCAGCCAGCGGATCACGCTGGCGACAGCGCGGTTCATCTGGTCGATCGCATTTGCAAATCCAAGCATTCCGGCACCCCGATCGAAAGGAATGCGGTGCGCGACATCAGCCGCGCACCGCTGATGTGTCAGTAGTCGAACACGCCCGCGCGGGCGTTCATCTGCCCGTTGTCGGCATAGGTCATGTAGCCGCCGACCAGATCGCGGTAGGCGATGAAGCTTTCGGTGATCCGCACGACCAATTCGTCCTCGTCGGCCAGATACTCCTGCATGATTTCCTGCGCGGCAACGCCCATGGCGGCGATCACGTCGTCGGGCATCTTGCGCACCTGCACGTTGTGTTCGCTGACCAGGGTCTGCAGGGATTGCGCATGTTTGGTCATGTATTCGGTCCAGACGGGGTTATAGAGCCCCTGACAGGCCTGCGTGACGACCTCCTTCAGGTCATCCGGCAGTTCGGCAAAGACACCGGCGTTCACGCCGCATTCCTCCGCCGATGAAGGCTCCCCCACGCCGGGCCAGTAATAATAGGGCGCGACCTGATAGTAACCGAGGGCGGAATCCGTCCAGGGCCCGATGAACTCACCTGCGTCCAAGGCACCTGTCTGCAACGCCTGGAACATCGCAGGGCCTGACATGGCTTCTGCCGCCATGCCCAGTTTCGCCGCCATCTGCGACGCGATGCCGGTGGTGCGGAATTTCAGACCCTTGAGGTCTTCGACCGAGTTGATCTCGTTCTTGAACCAACCCGCCCACTGCGGACCGGAGTTGCCACAGAGGAACGGCTTGATGCCGAACCGGCCATACATCTCGTCATAAAGCGCCTGACCGCCACCATGATACATCCAGCCGAATTGTTCATCCGCGCGCAGGCCGAAAGGCTGCGAGCCGAACAAAAGGATGCCCTTGGATTTGCTGCCCCAATAGGCGGGGACGGCGTGATAAAGCTCTGCCGTGCCTTCTGAAACGGCGTCGAACACCCCGTTGCCGGGCACGATTTCACCGGCTGCATACAGCGTCACGTTGATCCGCCCGCCCGACAGAGTGGTGATGCGGTCGGCCAGCGTTTGCGCGGCGACGCCCGGTCCGGGCAGGTTCTTGGGCCATGCCGACACCAGTTTCCATTCGCGCACGTCCTGCGCGATGGCGGGGGCCGCAAGCGTCGTGGCCGCCGCGCCGATACCGGCGGTGGCGAGGAATTTACGTCTGTCCATGTCTTACTCCTTGTTGGTTTTTGCTAGGGTGGGTTTGCCTTCCAGTCCGTCTTCTGCGGCGCCGGAGGCACTCGGGATGCGCATCTCGAAAGTCTCGGAGATGCGGGCGTAGTCATAATATCCCATGCGGGCGATGGGCTGAATCCTGGGGATGTCGATCTTGCCGGAAGGCAGGATCACCTCATCCGCCACATGTATGCGCATCACCTGTCCATAGACCACATCGACGGTGCCGACGGGGCTGTTGCCGGGCAGGCGGTGGGTCGAGATATACTTGCATTCGAAATGGCAGGGGCTTTCGGCCACCCGCGCACCCGGCGCGTCGATGCAGGCGGCCTTGCTGACGCCCGCCCGCTCGAATTCGTCCTCGCCTGCGGGCAGTTCCATGGCAGAGATGTTGACGGCCTCGCGCAGATCATAGGTCGCCATGTTCCATACGAACCAGCCGGTCTGCTCTGCGTTGATCACGGTGTCCTTGCGCCGCCCATCCGCCAACTGATTGGCGGCGAACATCACCAGCGGCGGATCAAAGGTCAGGTTCTGCCATTGGCTGTAGGGCGCAAGGTTGTGCACCCCATCGCTGCTGATCGTCGACAACCAGCCGATCGGGCGCGGCACCGTACAGCTTTTGAAGGGTGAAAACGGCAGCGGGCAGGCTTCGGCGTTTGGATCATAGTGCATCGTTCAGTTTCCCAGAATGCGCGGCAGGCGCAGCCCGTTTTCCCGCGCACAGGCGATGGCATCCTCGTATCCCGCATCCGCATGGCGCCAGACCCCGCTGGCCGGATCGTTCCAAAGCACGCGCTCGATCCGCTTGGCGGCTTCGGGCGTGCCGTCGGCGCAGATCACCACACCGGAATGCTGGCTGAACCCCATGCCGACACCGCCGCCGTGGTGGATACTGACCCATGTTGCACCCGAGGCTGTGTTGACCAAAGCGTTCAAGAGCGGCCAATCCGATACGGCGTCAGAGCCGTCCCTCATCGCCTCCGTCTCGCGGTTGGGCGAGGCAACGGAGCCCGAGTCCAGATGATCGCGGCCGATCACCACCGGCGCTTTCAGCTCGCCGCTTGCCACCATTTCGTTGAATGCCAATCCGGCGCGGTGCCGGTCGCCCAGCCCGATCCAGCAGATCCGGGCGGGCAGCCCCTGAAACGAGATACGCTCGCGGGCCATGTCGAGCCAGTTGTGCAGATGGGTGTTCTCGGGGAACAGCTCTTTCATCTTGGCGTCGGTCTTGTAGATGTCTTCCGGATCGCCCGACAGCGCCGCCCAGCGGAAAGGCCCGATGCCGCGACAGAACAGCGGACGGATATAGGCAGGCACGAACCCGGGGAAGGCAAAGGCGTTTTCCAGACCTTCCTCCAAAGCCACCTGCCGGATGTTGTTGCCATAATCCAGCGTCGGCACGCCTGCATTCCAGAAATCCACCATCGCCGCGACGTGGGTTTTCATGCTCGCGCGGGCGGCTTTTTCCACCGCTTTCGGATCGCTTTCCTGTTTGGCTTTCCATTCGGCCATGGTCCAGTTCTGCGGCAGGTAGCCGTGCAGCGGGTCATGGGCGCTGGTCTGGTCCGTCACCATGTCGGGGCGCACGCCGCGCCGCACCAGTTCGGGAAAGACATCCGCCGCATTGCCCAGAAGGCCCACGGATTTCGCCTCGCCCGCCTTCGTCCAGCGGTCGATCATCTCCAACGCTTCGTCCAGCGTGTCGGCGCGTTCGTCGACGTATTTTGTGCGCAGGCGGAAATCTATGCTGTCGGGATTGCATTCGACCGCCAGACAGCAGGCACCGGCCATGACCGCCGCCAAAGGTTGTGCCCCGCCCATACCGCCCAGACCACCGGTCAGGATCCACTTGCCGGTCAGGTCGCCGTCGTAATGCTGGCGGCCCGCCTCGACGAAAGTCTCATAGGTGCCCTGCACGATACCCTGCGACCCGATATAGATCCACGACCCGGCGGTCATCTGGCCGTACATCGCCAGACCCTTCTTATCGAGTTCGTTGAAGTGATCCCAGGTCGCCCAATGCGGCACCAGATTGGAGTTGGCGATCAGCACGCGGGGGGCGTCGCTGTGGGTTTTCACGATGGCAATGGGCTTGCCCGATTGCACCACCAACGTCTCGTCCTGCTTCCAGATCCTTGAGGCTGGCGACGATGCAGTCGAAATCCTCCCACGTCCGCGCCGCCCGTCCGATCCCGCCATAGACCACCAGCTCATGCGGATTCTCGGCCACATCGGGGTGCAGGTTGTTCATCAGCATCCGCAGCGGTGCCTCGGTCTGCCAGCTTTTGGCGGTCAATTCCGGCCCGGTGGGCGGATAGATGTCGCGGGTGTTCTTGCGAGGGTCGGTCATTGAGGCCTCCAGTCGGACAGTGTTTCGAGGATGGTTTTCAGATAGGTGCGGGTCTGGTCGGCAATCTCGGTGACATAGGTCCAGGGTGCCCGCTCGATCATGTAGGTGGATTGCGCCAGTTCCATCTGGATGGCGTGCACCCCTTGCGAAGGGCGACCATAGTGCCGTGTGGTCCAGCCGCCTTTGAACCGCCCGTTCATCACCGCACTGTAGCCGTCCGCACTTTCGCAGATGGCGCGCGTGGCCTCGGCAATCTCGGGCGCGCAGGTTGTGCCCTCGTTGGTGCCGATATTGAAGTCGGGCAGTGTGCCGTCAAAGAGAAACGGAATATGCGACCGGATCGAATGGCAATCGTACAGGATGGCAAAACCGTGGATCGCCTTTACCCGGTCCAGTTCCGCCTCCAGTGCCGCGTGGTAGGGCGCGTGGTAGGTGGCGCGGCGGCGCTCCACCTCTGCCGCATCGGGCTCCTGACCGGGCAGATAGATGTGCATCCCGTCGAAGTCGGTCAGCGGACACAGGCCGGTGGTGTTCTGACCGGGATAAAGGCTTGCGCCGGAAGGGTCGCGGTTCACGTCGATCACATAGCGATGGACCGTCGTGCGCACCGCCGTGACATTCTCGACCAGCCCCGCATACAGCCTTTCGATGTGCCAGTCGGTGTCGGCAATCGCACGGCCCGTATCGTTCAGGCGCATCAGACAGTCATCGGGGATGTCGGTCCCGGTATGGGGCAGCCCCAGCACCAGCGGGCTGTCGCCGCGGGTGATCTCGATCAGGCTCACAGTGTCATCTCCAGCCCCGCCGCAGTGGCAAGGCTGTCGTCGGTCACGCACAGGGCGGCGGCGTTGATGTCGGGGGCAAGATAGCGGTCCTGCTGCAACGTCGGGACCACGGCGCGCAGGCAAGTCATGGCGGATTGCAGCGGGCCGGACGTGACCAGCGGTGCACGTTGTTCAACACCTTGCGCGGCGCAGATCGCCTCGATCCCCAGGATGACGGACAGGTTCGCGGTCATCCGGCGCAAACGGCGCGCCCCGTGGGCGGCCATGCTCACGTGATCCTCCTGATTGGCCGAAGTCGGTGTGCTGTCGGTGGAACAGGGGTTCGCCAGATGCTTGTTCTCGCTCATCAACGCCGCCGTGGTGACTTCGGCAATCATCAGGCCGGAGTTCAGGCCCGGTGCGGGTGTCAGGAACGGCGGCAGGTCAAAGGACAGCGTCGGGTCCACCATCAGCGCCACGCGCCGCTGCGCGATGGCCCCGATTTCCGCCAGCGCCAGCGCGATCTGATCGGCGGCAAAGGCCACGGGTTCCGCGTGAAAGTTGCCGCCTGACAGGATCTCGCCCGTTTCGGCAATCACCAGGGGGTTGTCGGTGACGGCATTGGCCTCGACCTCAAGCGTCTTGCCGGCGAACCGCAAAAGATCAATCGCGGCCCCCGTCACCTGTGGCTGACAGCGGATGCAGTAGGGGTCCTGAACGCGGGTGTCCCCGTCACGGTGGCTCTCGCGGATCTCGCTGCCGTTCAGCAGGCGCGACATGGCAAAGGCGACGTCGATCTGGCCGCGATGGCCGCGCAGGTTGTGGATCGCGGGGTTCAGCGGCGCGGTCGATCCCATGATGGCGTCGGTCGACAGGGCGGACGTGACAACGGCGGCCCGTGCGTTGCGCCAGCCCTCGAACAATCCCGCAAGCGCACAGGCGGTCGAAAATTGCGTGCCGTTGATCAGCGCCAGACCTTCCTTCGGGCCAAGCACGACAGGCTTCAGCCCGGCTTTTTCAAGCGCATCACCTCCCGGCATGGGCTGACCTTCAAAGGTCGCCTCGCCGGACCCGATCATCACGGCGGCCAGATGCGCCAGCGGAGCCAGATCGCCCGACGCGCCCACGGACCCCTGCACCGGGATCACCGGAAGCACACCGCTTGAGAGCATCCGCTCGATCAATTCACAGATGTCCCAGCGCACGCCGGAAGCACCGCGCCCCAGCGACAGCAGTTTCAACGCCATCATCAGACGGGTGGTCGCGGGTTCCAGCGGTTCGCCCACGCCACAGCAATGGGACAGGATCAGGTTGCGCTGCAGGGTCTCTGTATCGTCCGGCGCGATCCGGACGGAAGCGAGTTTGCCAAAGCCCGTGTTGATCCCGTAAACCGGCGTGTCGCCATGCGCCGCCCTTGCGACCACGGCGGCGGATGCATCGACCGCAGCCTTTGCGGAAGGATCAAGACACACGGGACCATCGGTGCGCCAGATGGTCTCCAGATCGGCAAGGGTGGTGGCACCGGGCTGCAGGGTCTGGGTCATGTCGAGCCTCCAAAGACGCGTTGGTGCAGCGGGTTGATCCCGATGCCGTAGGACAGTTCCGCCGGTTCGCGCAGGTTCCAGATCGCCAGATCGGCCCGCATCCCCGCTGCGATGACGCCGCAGTCCTTCAGCCCCAGGGCGCGGGCGGCGTTTCGGGTTGTGCCGGCCAGTGCTTCGGCGGGTGTCAGGCGAAAGAGCGTACAGGCCATGTTCATCGCCAGCAGGACCGACCCCAAGGGCGAGGATCCGGGGTTCCAGTCGGTCGCGACGGCCATCGGTACGCCGTGATCCCGGAAGGCCTGCACCGGCGGCACCTGGGTTTCATGTATGGTGTAGAAGGCACCGGGCAGCACCACCGCGACGGTGCCGGCTTTTGCCAGTGCGGCGGCATCGGCGTCCGTCGCATATTCCACATGGTCCGCCGACAGTGCGCCATAGTCTGCGGCCAACGCCGTGCCGCCGATATGGCTCAGTTGCTCCGCATGAAGCTTTACCGGCAACCCAAGATTGCGGGCCTTGTCAAACACACGCGAAATCTGCGCGGTGTCAAAGGCGATCCCTTCGCAGAACCCATCCACCGCATCGACCAACCCCTGTGCATGGGCGGCCTCGAGCGTCGGCAGGCAGACGGTGTCGATATAGCTGTCCGCATCCATCCCCTGCGGCACCGCATGTGCTCCCAGAAACGTCGTTACCACCCGGATCGGGCGCTGCTGTCCCAACGAACGGGCCACGCGCAGCATCTTGAGTTCGGTCTCGTGGTCCAGACCGTAGCCGGATTTCACCTCGACGACGCTCACGCCCTGGGCGATCAGCGCGTCGATGCGGGGCAGGGCGCTCGCGAGCAGATCATCTTCACTGGCGTCGCGTGTCGCCCCCACGGTCGAAACGATACCGCCACCGGCGCGCGCGACTTCTTCGTAGCTTGCCCCGTTCAGGCGCATCTCGAATTCCCGCGCCCGGTTCCCGCCGTGCACCAGATGGGTGTGGCAGTCGATCAGGGCCGGTGTGACAAGCCGTCCCTCCAGATCCTTGCGCATCAGGCCATCGTATTCCGGTGGCAGATCCGATGCCGCACCGACCCAATGGATCCTGCCATCTGCCACAACAATCGCTGCATCCGGCACCATGCCATAGACGTCATCGGCTTCAACCATCGTCGCGGCGGTCATTCCGGTCAGGATGTGAGGAGAGGGCATCGACAGTCCTTGTATTAAGCGCACTTATTATTAATATGTACATACTTAATAATGTCAACGGAGTTGTGATCTTGCAGATTATTCATGCCGATCAGGCGCTTACCCAGAAAGGCTGGCAAAGCGATCTTGAGGTTTCAATCGACGCTGCGGGTCGAATCGTTGGGGTGGGCCCGCAACGCCAGACCCCGACGCACCGGGTGCCGCTTCTGTTGCCTGCCCCGTTGAACCTGCACAGTCACGCGTTTCAGCGGGCGATGGCGGGCCTGACCGAAGCGCGGGGCCCGGACCCTCGCGACAGCTTCTGGAGCTGGCGGCGGCTGATGTACAAATTTCTCGACCAACTCTCGCCCGACCATGCCGAGGCGATCGCGGCGCTGGTCTTCATGGAAATGCTCGAAGCCGGGTACGGCGCGGTCGCGGAGTTCCACTATCTGCATCACGACGTGGGCGGCACGCCTTACGGAACGCTGTCGGAAATGTCCGACCGCATCGTCGCAGCGGCTGTGGCGACGGGCATCGGCCTGACGCTGCTGCCTGTCTATTATCAGTTCGGCGGCTGCGATCTGCGCCCGCTCAGCGGTGGCCAGCAGCGTTTCGGCAACGATCCCGAACGTTTCCTGCGGCTTCACGCAGATGCGCGCACGCGTCGCGAACGGTGCCGCAGCCGGATTTCATCACGGGCGTCGCGCCGCATTCCCTGCGCGCCGTTGATCCTGCGGGGCTGGCCACCGTCCTGAAACAGGCACGCTCCGGCCCCATTCACATGCACCTCGCCGAACAGGTGGCAGAGGTCGATGAAGTCCTCGCGCACATGAACGCCCGCCCCACCGAATGGCTTCTGGCCCATCACAAGGTCGACGAACGCTGGTGCCTGATCCACTGCACGCAGATGACCCAAGCCGAGACCGACCGCCCTGGCGGCGACAGGTGCCGTAGCCGGGCTTTGCCCCTTGACGGAATCGAACCTGGGCGACGGGATCTTCAACGGCACCGATTATCTGGGGCAGGGTGGCACCGTCGGTTTCGGATCGGATTCCAACGTTCACATCACGCTCTTCGAAGAGCTGAAGACACTGGAATATTCCCAGCGGCTGCGCGATCTGTCCCGCGCGGCGCTGGCGACGCAGGACCGGTCCACCGGCCGGGTGCTGTTCGACGCCGCAGCCAAGGGCGGAGCGCAGGCAGGTGGGCGCGAAAGCGGTCGGATCGAAACAGGCCTGTGGGCCGATCTGGTCGGGCTGGACAACGACAACCAATGGCTTTGCAACCGGCGCGGCGACGCCCTGCTCGACAGCCTGATCTTCGGGGGTGGCGGCCAGAACTGCGTGCGTGACGTCTGGAGCGCGGGCCGCCATGTTGTCAGGGACGGACGTCACGTGAACCGCGACGCGGTCGTCGCCGCCTACAAGAAGACGATGCAGCAACTGGAGACCAGCATTTGATCGGGCCGACGCGCCTTTCCTGGACCGACGTGCGCGATGAAATTCGCGCCCGCATCCTGAGCAGAACCTTCGCCCCCGGTGACAGGCTGCCGCGTGACGAGGACATCGCGCTGGAACTGGGCTGCGCGCGCAGCACGGTCCACCGCGCGATGCAGGATCTGTCCCGGATCGGCCTGGTGGAGCGCAAGCGCAAGGGCGGCACCCATGTGCGCGCCGATCCGGTGACCCGCGCCACGTTCGATATTCCGATCACCCGGCGGGAGGTTGAACAGCGCGGCAGCAAATACGGCTACCAGCTTATCACCCGCGCGATCGAGGACACGCCGCCGCCCGTCATGGCGCGTTTCGGCATCCAGCAGCCCACACCGATGTTGCGGGTCAAGGCGCTGCATCTGGCCGACAACCGCCCCTATATATTCGAGGACCGCTGGATCGACACCAGATCGACACCCGGTATTCTGGACGTGGATCTGGAACGTGACAGCGCGAACGAATGGCTGGTCCACAACAAACCCTACAGCCGCGTCGACGTTCGGTTTTTCGCGGTGAACGCCGCAGGAGAAAGCGCGCAGCATCTGTCTACCGGTGAGGGCGACGCGCTTTTGGTGATCGAACGCACCACATGGATCGGGCTGGACCCGATCACATCCGTTCACGCCGTCGCTGCACCGGGCTATCAGTTGACCGCGCTCAGTTGACCGGCGGGATCTCGACAGCGGTCAGCTGACGCGCAGGCCCCGGCTCCAGACGCCGCGCAGCAACGGGGTCTGGCCGACCTTGCGCACCCGCAGTACGTCGCCGCGTTGACCGACCGCGAGCGCCCCGCGATCCGACAGGCGGGCGGCTTTGGCCGGATTGTGCGTGACGGTCGAGATGGCACGCGGCAGGTCGTCCCAGATCTCGGCCAACCGAAAGGCGGACAGCAGCAGTGCGGCGGGTACGTAATCCGACGACACGATGTCCAACAGATCGGCACGGGCCAGTTCCTCGGCGGCGACGTTGCCGGAGTGTGACCCGCCCCGGATCAGGTTGGGCGCGCCCATCATGACGGCGATCCCGTGGGCGCGGCAGGCTTCGGCGGCCTCTGCCGTGGTCGGAAATTCCGCAAAGCCCACCCCGTTCCGGGCAGATGTCGCCACATGGTCGGCGGTGGTATCATCATGGCTGGCCAGCACCGCACCCAGCCTGTTTGCTTCGGTCACGGCACCTTCTTCATGGGCCGCACCGAACCGTTTCTGAAGACCGATCAGGTTTTCGACATGCTCCTGAAATTCCGCGTCGTTCATGCCGCGCTTCTTGGCAACGTAGGCCTTCAGGGAGCTCATATCCCGAAACTGGCGCTGTCCGGGGGTGTGATCCATCAGACTGACGATCCCGATCCGGTCCTCCGGGCCAAAGGCCGCCAGTTCCTCGAGCAGGGTTTCGGAGCAGATCTCGGCCCGAAGGTGCAGGAAATGGCTGATCTTGAACAGCCCGGCAGCGCGCGCCGCCAGCAGTTCGTCGGCCAGTTTGCGGGCGTAATCGCCGTATCCCGCCTTGCCGCTGTGGAAGGAACCCGCGCGCATGGCATCGAACACGGTCGTGATGCCGGTCGATGCCAGTTCGGCATCATGGGCGATCAGGGCAGGCAGATGCGGCCAATCGACCTCCGGTCGTGGCTCGATATGCCTTTCCAGATTGTCTGTATGCAATTCGACCAGACCGGGGATCACCAGATCGTTTGCGCAATCGACCGCTCCCTCAGGAATGTCAGCGACGGTGTCGATCCCGGTGATCACACCGTCTGTGATCGTCAGACTGCCAGTGATCACCCTGTCGGGTAGTACCAGACGCGCATTGGCGAGGCAAAGATCACCCGATGCCGTGGTGTCGCTTGCGCTTGTCAAAACGGAAGTGGGAAAATGGGAATTCATGGCGTCCTCGCGATCTGCGGTCGAATGTGTATCGTCCCTGGGTACGAAATCGCGCATGGGCGATGATCGACAGGACAATGGGTGATGGGATAGAAAGAACGGTCTGGCCCGATGGGCGCAAGGGGACAGCCTTTAGCACGGGATCGGCTGCCGCCATCGGGCATGATCGAACTCTGCATCACGACACCCGCGCCGGCTGCAGCGCGGCGACGGCACGGGACACCGTTTCGGCCAGCGGGCCGTCATTGGGCATCTCGATGACGTGCAGCTCTTGCGGCAAAGGTTTGGCGGTCCGCGCCAGCCGTTGGGCAATCTCGGTCTGGGTCTCGCGCCCGCGCCCGGCCAATCGGCGGGCCCTGATTTCCGGCCGCGCTGTGATGTTCAGCACGGTGAGGCGGGGAAAGATCGCGTTCGCTTCGCTCAGCACCTCGCGCGAGAAGTTCGCCAGACAATCCGTCCCCTTGTTCAACTGATACTTCACCGTAACGGGAATGCCGTAGCGCAAACCATGTGCGTCCCAGTGCACGGCGAAGGCACCGTTTTGAACCATGTCCTCGAACTGTGGCGCGGTGACCGCATCGTGATCCTCGCCGCCAAGCTCGGGTGCGCGGGTGATGACGCGGCGCACCAGATGGAGGCGTGGCAAGGCGGCGTGAATGCCGGCCATGACGCTGTCCTTGCCGACGCCGGAAGCCCCGACGACTGCGATGAGGCGGCCCTGTATCATGCCGCAAGTCCCGGTGTGAAACGGCTGACGTCGATTTCGCGGTCACAGACGCGGGCGCGGGCGGCCTCGTCATGGAATATCCCGATGATCGCCGCCCCGCGTGTCTTTGCCTCTTCGATGAGGGACAGAACGACCTCGCGGTTGGCCGCATCAAGGCTCGCCGTGGGTTCGTCCAGCAGCATCGCGGGATAGGGATGTGCAAAGCCGCGCGCGATGTTGACGCGCTGCTGCTCACCGCCCGAAAAGGTCGTGGGCGACAATGACCACAGCCGCTGCGGTATGTTGAGTTGACCCAAAAGCGCCTTGGCGCGGTCCTGCGCCTGCGCGGCAGGGACACCGACCGCACGCAAAGGTTCGGCCACCACATCAAGCGTCGGCACACGCGGCACCACGCGCAGAAACTGGCTGACATACCCCAGCACCTCGCGCCGCAACGCGATCACCTCGCGGGGTTCGGCCTGCACCAGATCGACGCCACCGATGCGGATTGCACCCCGCTGCGTCAGGTAGTTGCCGTAGATCATGCGCATCAGGGTCGATTTGCCCGCACCTGACGAACCGGTCAGCGCGACACATTCCCCCGGCGCGACACTCAGCGACACATCGCTGAGCACCTCGATCACCGCGCTGCCCTGATTGTGCAGGGTAAAGGTCTTGGACACGTTGTTGAGTTCAATCATCTCTCACACCTGCAAAACGGAACTGACAAGAAGCTGGCTGTAGGCATGCTGCGGATCGTCCAGCACCTGATCGGTCAGCCCTGCCTCGACCACCCGCCCCGATTTCATCACCATCAGACGGTCCGCCAACAGACGGACGACCGCAAGGTCATGGGTCACGATGATCGCCGACAGCCCCATGTCGCGCACCAGACCGCGCAAGAGATCGAGCAATCGCGCCTGCACCGATACATCCAGCCCGCCGGTGGGTTCGTCCATGAACACAAGACGGGGTCCGGTGACCAGATTGCGCGCGATCTGAAGCCGTTGCTGCATCCCGCCTGAAAAGGTTGTGGGGCGATCATCGACACGGGCCGCGTCGATTTCCACCCGGCCCAGCCAATCCGTCGCCTGTGCGCGGATGTCGGCGTAGTTGCGGGCACCGACCGCCATCAGCCGCTCGCCCACATTGCCACCCGCGCTGACGCCCATGCGCAGCCCGTCGCGGGCGTGCTGGTGGACAAAGGCCCAGTCGGTGCGGCCAAGCATCCGGCGTTCGGGCTCGGACATGACGAGGGTGTCCTTCGGCCCATCGGCGCGGGTGTCAAAGACCACCTTGCCCGCGTCCGGCACCAGATGCCCCGCCATGCAGTTCAACAGCGTTGATTTGCCCGACCCGCTTTCACCGACGATGCCCATGACTTCGCCGGGATAGAGGTCGAAGGAGACATCCGCGCAGCCGATATGCGCACCGTAGCGTTTGCTGATACCGCGCACGGAAAGCAGTGGTGTCACGTCCAGATCCCGTTCGAGTGGTTGTGTCATTCTTGACCCTCCGCCTTGTGTCTCGACGCATCGGACATGCCGAGGCGCGCTTCCAGGCTTGTGTATTTCGGTGGTCCATCGGCAGGAAGATGCATGGGTTCGCCCAGTATCTTCAGGCCGATCTCGCCCATTGATCCGGTATAGCGGTGCCCCATGGAATGGGTGACTGCGACCCGTGTGCCGGGACGCGGGTTCAACCCGGGACGGGTGGGACCAAGACCGGCCTTGATGTGATGGGCAATGTCCCATTCCAAAACCTCGCCATTATGGCGCGTGGCAACCCAGCAATGGCCATCATCCGTCATCCCGCCGCGTTCTTGAGGAAAGAAGTAGCCATAGAGATAGGCGGCCTCATATCCGGCGGCCCGGAGGCTCGCCACGAGGTAAGTGTTGATGTCCACGCAAGAGCCCGGTGTCAGCCCGCAGGATAGGTAAGGCACAGCCTCTGTCCCATCGGTGAAGCGCACCTTTGGATGCGCATACTCAAAGCGCGCCTCGGCCTCGGCGACCAATGCGAAAATCCCGTCAAGGCCGCCCCCGGCCTGTGCCGCGATCTTGCGGCTGGCTGCGGCCAGATCATGTGCGGCGCGCGTGTGCGGGGTGTCGCGCGGCGCAAAAGCCGCCTCGGGATAAGCCCCGGTCCGGGCGCGGACCTCCAACGCGTAGTGCAGCGTGACGGTGTCCGCCTCAGGTGCGATCACAGCGGCCGAAAGTCCCAGATCATTCTCGGCCAGAACCTCGGTGATACGCCCCCCTTCGACGGACAGTCCGGTCACCGCTTCGTAAGGTGTCGCGATGCCTGTTGGTGTGAGGATTGGGCAATCTTGGGCCTTGACCGATACGCGCAGTGCACTCATGCCGCGTCCTTTCCGCGATGGCCCGTTGCCTGACGCCCTTCGCAATAGTCGGTATCCGAGCAGACGAACATCCGCCCGCCCGAGTCGTCGACGATCAATTCGTCAAGATAGCTGTCGGTCGCACCGCACATGCCGCAGGGGTGATCGGCCTTGCTCGGCTCGAAGGGATGGTCCTCGAAATCAAGGCTGACAACCTGCGTATAGGGCGGCAGCGCGTAAATGCGCTGTTCGCGCCCCGCGCCGAACAGCTGGATCGCGGGACAATCGCCCAGCTTGGGGTTGTCGAATTTCGGGATCGGGGAGGGATCCATCACATAGCGTCCCTCGACCTTGACGGGATAGGCATAGGAAGTCGCAATATGCCCGTGGCGGCTGATGTCCTCGTAGAGCTTGACATGCATCAGGCCGTATTCCTCGAGGCTGTGCATCTTGCGCGTTTCACTCTCGCGCGGCTCCAGAAACCGCAGGGGTTCCGGGATCGGCACCTGATAGACCAGGATCTGCCCTTCGCGCAGCGGCTCTTCGGGGATCCGGTGGCGGGTCTGGATCACCGTGGCGTCGGCGGTCGCGGTGGTGGTTGCGACCCCTGCGGTGCGCTCGAAGAAGGTGCGGATCGACACGGCGTTTGTGGTGTCGTCGGCACCCTGATCAATCACCTTGAACGTGTCGTCCGGCGTCATCACGGCTGCGGACACCTGCACGCCGCCGGTGCCCCAACCGTAAGGCATCGGCATTTCGCGGCTGGCAAAAGGCACCTGATAGCCGGGAATGGCCAGCCCCTTGAGGATCGCCCGCCGGATCATCCGCTTGGTCTGTTCGTCAAGATAGGCGAAGTTGTATTCCGCAAGATTTGTCATAAGACTGTCTCACTTATCTGCTTATTGCCCAGCAAGACATAAAGTACGCGCTTGGGGGCAGTATGGATTTCTTGATTTCTTTGGTCGTCATGACGGGTGTGACGCTTGCCGGGGCTTTTGTGCTGGACCGGTTGATCACCTGGGCCATCTGGTTTTGCGCACCGTTCCTGCCGAACGATCTGGCCGGTCCGGACGGATGGTTCCTGGACACGCTTGACCAGACGGGCGTGTTTGATCGCAGGCGTCGGTTCTGACGCTCTGCGTCGGCGCAACCTCACAAAAGCCTCCGGTCTTGAAGATCGACCAGCAGCTTTTCCGGGCTCGTGAAATGTATCGCGTCCATCCCGGCAGCTTTGGCGCCTAAGCAATTGTGCAAACCGTCGTCGATGAAGACGCAGGTGTCGGGGCTCACGTCTGCCCGGGTGCACAGCAGCCGGTAGATTTCGACACTGGGTTTCACGACGCCGACCCTGCCAGACACTACCGTTGTGCCAAAAACCTCGCCCAACTCTGGATGCGCCTTCAGGCCCTCGGGCCATGTTTCAGCAGACCAGTTGGTGATCGCGTGCACGGCCACGCCGTTGTTCTTGAGCTTGTACAGTATATCCCACGTTCCGGCGATCTTGTTCTGCACCGTCCTGGTGTAGCGCGCGACGTAGTCTGACAGGCGCGCGGCATCGTCAGGGTTAGCAACACAGCGCGCGGCGTCTTCGAAACGCACACCCGCGTCGCAGGCGAAGTTGATCTTGTCAAACCCGATGCGCGCCAAGAATGCCTTTGCACCGTCGACACCCAGATCATCGGACCACGCCAGATGTGGTTGCCAGTCGACCAATACCCCGCCGATATCGAAGACGACACTATTCAGGGTCATTCCGCCGCCTCTTTCATGTCTTCTGCACCAGCCTCGCGACGCAGTTTGCGCACCAGTTCCAGTTCGGACTGGAAATCGACGTAATGCGGCAGCTTGATGTGTTCCAGAAAGCCCGTCGCCTGAATGTTGTCCGCGTGATAGAGCACGAATTCCGCGTCCTGCGCGGGGGCACCGACGTTGTCCTCGCCCAGTTCTTCCCAGCGCAGGGCGCGGTCCACCAATGCCATCGAAATCGCCTTGCGTTCGGTCTGGCCAAAAACCAGACCATAGCCCCGGGTGAATTGCGGCGGCTCTGTCTTCGAGCCTTTGAACTGGTTGACCGTTTCACATTCCGTCAGGGTCACCTCGCCGATCTCGACGGCAAAGCCCAGTTCGGGGATCTCCATTTCAATCGGCACACTGCCGATCCGCAACTCGCCCACGAAAGCGTGGTTGCGGGCGTAGCCGCGCTGGGTTGAATAGGCGAGGCCAAGGGTAAATCCTTCGTCCGCGCGGGTCAGCGCCTGAAGCCGCAGGGCGCGGTCCGCCGGCATTTCCAGAGGTTCGCGTGTCAGATCGGGGGGCGGCGTATCATCGTGCGGCGCTTCCTCGATCAGCCCCTCCCGGTTCAGAAATTCCGTGACATGGGGTACCTCACCGGCGTCCGCAGGGCGCGAAGGCGCGTCGGGCACCTCACCCTCCGCCATCAGCTTGAAGTCCAGCAGACGGTGGGTGTAATCGAACGTCGGTCCCAGAACCTGACCGCCGGGCAGATCCTTGAACGTGGCCGAGATGCGTCTGTCGCAGGCCATCGCGGCGGTATCGACCGGCAGGGACGCCCCGAAGCGGGGCAGGGTTGTGCGGTAGGCGCGGATGAGAAAGATCGCCTCGATCAGATCACCACGCGCCTGTTTGATCGCCAGCGCGGCAAGATCGGGGTCATAAAGCGAACCTTCGGCCATCACGCGGTTGACCGCGAGGCCAAGCTGCTCGCGGATCTGCGCAACGCTCAGTTCCGCGACATCCCTGTCGCCCCTGCGTTCTTCGGCAAGCCATGCATGGGCGTTCTCGATCGCCCGCTCACCGCCTTTGACGGCGACATACATCAGGACACTCCTTCGCGGGCTGCGGTCGTGCCGGGGGCTTGGGATACTTCCGTTGACCGGGGCAGCGCGGCAAGGCGATCACCGCAGGTGAAGATAAAATCCAGTCCCAGCGGGAAAAGCGCGTGGTTGGCCCGGAAAGCGTCGATTTCCGGCAGGGACAGACCGGCGCTGTGCCGGATGCCGGGGCCAGTCAGATGCGCGCCGGTGGTGGTCAGTTCCGGCAGTTCCACGATCAACGTCGCGGCGCGGTCTGGATATTCGGACGTGCCGACGGGATAGTCCGAGAGCGGCAACAGCGCCCCCCACGCCCCGACTGCAAACATCGCATGGGAAGGTCCGACAATCGGCGCGCCCGTGTGAAAGGCGAGCCACCTGCGCACCGCGTCGCAATCTGCCGCACCCGCCAGATGGACAGGCGTTTCGGTGTCGCAGAGCGTCAGCAGAACGGCTCCCGCTGCGGCGGACAAGGGCGCTGGCGGTTGTGCACCAGTGACGTCTTGAAGGGTGCCGGGACGGGCCATCGCTTCCATCACGCTGCGGAACGCATGGGCCGATTGAAGGGCCGGATCCGCAAAACCGCCTGCAAGGGTTTCTGCCTGCATCAATCCTCTCCTCTGACCATGGTAAAGAAATCCACCTTCGTCGCCGCCGCCTTGTCCGCACGCTGCGATCTGGCTGCCGCCATTTCCGCGCTCAGCGGCGCAAGCACATCCGCACGCAACCGGTCCGCGACCGCGGTCTGCATCATCGCATCGACCAGCGCCGCGACCTCTGCGTCCGATTTGCGTCTGCCTTGGATATAGGCATGGCCGACTTCACCGCTCGCAAGGGTCAGGGCGCAACGTGTGACCGTGACCTCACCCAGATTGAAGGGCGCACCGGTGCCGCCGGCGCGGCCCCGAACCATGGCGCTGCCGATCTCGGGTGCCCGCAACCACGTAAACTCCGGGCGCGGCATTGTCGCGTCCAACAAAGCGGCCGCGCGGCCTGCGGGGGCCTTGGCCAGAAGGCCCATCCAGCCTTTGCGCTCAGAGTTTTCGTCGAAGGTGTCTTTCATCTCGACAACTTATCCAATTACTATACAACTATACATATCTTATCATAAAGTGGTCCGGTGGACAGAGGAGATTTGTGAAACTTGCGTGACACTTCCGGCAAGACACCCGTCTGGAAAGCCATCGCCGAAGCCCTGCGCGGCGATCTGGCTGAAGGGCGCTATGCTCCCGGCGACAGGTTGCCGACCGAGGCGGCGCTGGCGGACCGGTTTGGCGTGAACCGGCACACGGTTCGCCACGGTATCGCCGCGCTGGTGGATGAAGGGCTGATCCGCACACGGCGCGGGGCAGGGGCCTTCGTCGCCGCGACACCGACGGATTATCCCATCGGCAAACGGGTACGGTTTCATGAAAATCTGCTTGCGGCGGGCCGCAGACCGGAAAAGCGTATCCTGCAGGTCGAGGAACGCGCAGCAACGCAAGGCGAGGCGAAGGTGCTTCTGATCGCGCAATCGGCCCCTGTCTGTGCCTACCATGGCCTGTCGCTGGCCGACGGACAGCCCGTTGCGGTCTTTGAGAGCCTCTTTCCGCTGACCCGCCTGCCGGGGATGAGCGCCGCGCTGGAGACCACCGGAAGCGTGACCGAGGCTCTTGGTGCGGTCGGCGTGTCCGATTACACCCGCGCATCGACCCGTCTTACCGCCGTCCGGGCAACCGCAACGCAGGCGCTGCATCTTCAGGTCCGGGAAGGCGATCCGCTGCTCAAATCCACCGGGTTGAACATCGACGACCAAGGCAATCCTGTGGAGTACGGCCGGACCTGGTTCGCCGGGGACAGGATCACGCTGACGCTTGAAATCTAGCTTTCGTACTTCTCGAGAAATGCCTCTGCGGACAGCCTGCGGAAGTCTTCCAACGCGCTGCGAAGGCGTTCGTGCGGCCAATTCCACCATGCCAGCGCGATCAGCCGGTCCGCGATGTCGCGGGGCTGGCGCAGGCGCAGGGGTTTTGCGGGCGTGCCGGCAACGATGGTGTAGGGATCGACGTCTTTGGTGACCACCGCCCCTGCCGCCACGACCGCGCCATCGCCCAACGTGACTTCAGGCTTGATCATCGCTCCTGCGCCGATCCATGTGTCATGGCCGATGGTCGCGATCCGCGATCTGCGCAGGGCAAAGAAATCGGGATCGCGCGCCGCGTCGTCCCAGTAGTCGTCCGACCGATAGAGAAAATGATGACAGGCCGCCGTGTGCAGCGGGTGGTCTGTCGCGCCGATGCGGCTGAAGGCGGCGATGTTGGCGAATTTGCCGATCCGCGCATTCGCGATATCGGCGTAGCGGTCACAATAGGAATAGTCACCGACCTGCGTATGCGCCACCCGGCTCCCCTTGCCGATCTCGACATAGGCACCGAAGGTGCTGTCGCTGATCTCGCAGTCGGGGTGGATGAAGGGGGTCTCGGCGGAAAGACGCGGCATCAGTCCTTGCGCCCGATCAGCTTGCCGCGCAGCCAGCCCGACGCCCAGTCCATGAACATCACCATCAACACGATCAGAACGATGTAATACGCAACCTCTTCCCAGTCCTTCTGGGTCTGGATGGCCTGCGTCAGCATGAGACCGATCCCGCCGCCCGTGATGGCGCCGATGATGGTCGCGGAGCGGGTGTTGGATTCCAGAAAATAGAGGATCTGCGCCAAGAGCACCGGTACCACCTGCGGGATCACGCCAAAGCGGTAGCGTTGCAGCGGCTTGGCCCCGGTTGAGGCGACCCCTTCGATCTGCTTTTGATCGACGTTCTCAAGCGCTTCCGAGAAGATTTTGCCGAAAGTGCCGGTGTCGGTGATCAGGATCGCCAGGGCACCTGTCAGCGGGCCGGGTCCAAAGGCGCGGGCCAGCACCACGGTCCAGATCAATGCATCCACACCGCGCAGGAAGTCAAAGAGGCGACGGGTCACCGCCCGCACCAGCATGAGCGGCGAGAACCGCCTGGCCGCGAGAAAGCCCAGCGGCAACGCGATGATCGCCGCCCCCATCGTGCCGAGGAACGCCATCAGGATCGTCTCTCCAATGGCCCAGGCGACGTCCTTGTGCCGCCACATGGCATTGTTCCAGAAGTCCGAAACCGCGCCGCCAATGTTGCCGCGCTCCGGGTCTATCCGGTCGCCGAACAGGATGGTGCCAAGCCCCTGGCCGTAATAGGGGCTGTCGAGAGTGAACCAGAACAGCTCCCAACCCGGGAAGTAGTTGAACACTTCGGTGCGCGCGCCTGTGAGCGTGATGCGCCCTTCGGGTGTGGTGATGCCGATGCGTCGGTTGCTGGCTGAAATCCAGTCCGGTACGTCCTCGGGCAGGTTACTGGTCAGGCTGCGCCCTTCGGCCTGCACTTCGATCAGCGGGAAACCCGGCACCTCGATCTCGGTCCGGTTGTCGGGCAGATAGCGCACGACATGATCGCGCCCGAGGTTGATCGTTATGATCTCTTCTCCGCTGACCCAGTCGGGGCGCATGCCCTCGGGATAGGTGCCCTTGCGCTCTCCCTCGACGGCATAGGTGACCTCGCCCGAGCGGTTGTCGCGCGTCACATGGACCTTGTGCGACCAGCTGTCCGATGCCAGCGTGACCGCGTTCTCGAGGCTCGCGCGCTGCGCAAGGCCCGGCAGGTCGAAGGCAAAGAAGATATAAGTGAAATAGAGGAGGATCACCGTCGGAATGCCGAACGCCATCAGTCGCTTGCGCTGAAACAGCCGGTCGGCGTCGTGCTTGGTGGCACCCAGATCGATCGCGGTCATTGGCCCTGTCCTTCGGTCAGACGGTTGCGGAAGTAGCTGGACACCTGATCGAAGAACACGATGGTGCCGAACAGCAGGATGAAGATCGCTGCGGCCTCGTCGAACCGCCCCTGTCCCCAGGCCATCGAATTGCGCAGCTCGTATCCCAGGCCCCCCGCGCCGACAAAGCCCAGGATGGCCGAAGCGCGGATGTTGATCTCGAACCGCAAGAGCGCATAGCTGACGTAGTTTGGTGCAACCTGCGGCAGGATGCCCAGCATCATGCGCTGCGACCATGTCGCGCCCGTGGAGGCCAGACCCTCGACCGGTTTGATGTCTGCATTTTCGGACACTTCGGAAAACAGCTTGCCCAAGGCGCCGGCGGTGTGAATGGCGATGGCGATCATCGCGGGCACCGGACCCCCGCCCAGCACGAAAATCAGCACAAGCGCGATCACGATTTCAGGCACCGCGCGCATGATATCCGAGATGCGGCGGAAGAGGGGGATCAGGCGCGGCCATTTGGCCAGACCACGCGTCCCGAGCAGGGACAGGAACAGACCACCAATGGCCCCCAGCATGGTCGACACGGCGGCGATATTGATGGTTTCGACAAGGGCGGGAAAGTATTTCGCGATCAGGCCGGGCAGATCGGCGCGCTTTTCCCATGCCTCGGAGAAAACGCCAGCGGGGTAGTCGCCGATCTGGTGCAGCCCTTCCCAGAAGCCACCGGCGTTCCGGTCGTCCGCGACATTGAACCCGGCGACCATCAGGATGACGAAGATCAGAATCGTCATGCCACCATACAGCCTGCGGCGTTGCACCTGCGCCATGTAGCTGGCCTGAATGCCCTGCACGCTTTGTGCGCCGCCGCTGAGTGCTATGTCTGCCATTCCGACCCCCGGACAAATAAAAACCGGCAGCCCCTTGGGGCTACCGGATGTGTCGTGAAAAAGGCTTAGTTGCCGATCACAGCCTTACGGGCCGCGATGATGCTGTTGTATGTGTCGTGCGTCACCGGCTGGAAACCCAGCGTATCGCCCGCAGCCACGCCATAGGCGCAATCGGCGTCACGCTCGTGCAGGCCGTCGACCAGCGCGATCATCTTTTCCTTGACGTCGGCAGGCAGCGCCTTGCGCAGAACGATCGGGCCTTCCGGGATCACGTCGGATTTCCAGATTTCCACGATGTCGTTCATGTCGACCAGACCCGCATCAACCGCCTTGCGCAACGCGCCGGAGTTGTAGCCGTCTTCCCAGTTGCCCTGGCCGTCGGCCCAGGTCACGCCAGCGTCGATATCGCCGTTGGCGACGGCGACGATGGTCTGCTCATGACCGCCGGTGAACTTGACTTCACCGAAGTATTCCCCGGATTCCATGGTGATGCCGTCCTTGTACTGCGGAATCTCGACCGAGGGGATCAGGTAGCCAGAGGTGGAGTTTGGATCGCCGAAGCCGAAGGTCTTGCCTTCCATGTCGTCCAGCGACGTGATGCCGGCGTCCTTGCGGGCGAAACCGATCGAGTGATAACCGATGGAACCGTCGAGGTTCACCTTGACCAGAACCGGCTCGACCGCTTCGGGGTCTTCGAGGAAGGTCGCGGCATAGGCCGACGCACCAAGCCACGCCATGTCGATGGTGCCGCCCAGAAGGCCCTGGATCACGCCGTTATAGTCGGCGGGAGCAAACATTTTTGTTTCAACACCCAGCGCCTCGGAGGTGTAGTCGGCGAGGCACTGGTTGGAGTTCATGCGGTCCTGGGCGTTTTCGCCGCCAAGGATGCCGATGCGGAATTCGGTGATCGCGTGGCCGTCTGCAAATGCGGCCGAGCTCAGGGCTGTGGTGGCGGCGAGCGCCAGTGCGAGGGTCTTTTTCATCAGTCTCTCCATTTTGGATTGCCCTGCCGCAGTGCGGCCGTTGTGGGCGGGTCGGTGATTGGCCCCGCAGGATTGCAGGGCGGGCAGCTGGGTCAGACGTAGGCTTCCGCTTCGCGGATCTCCGGTCTGTCCAGTGTTTCGATTTCGGTGGATGTGGCGGCTTCGGAGAAATCCGCACCGGCGCCATAGATGTCGCGTGCCGCTCCGGTGGTCAGTTGCTCCGGCGTGCCGTCAAAGACGATCCGCCCGTCGCGCATCCCGATCACGCGGTCGCAATAGCGCCGCGCGGTGTCCAGCGTGTGCAGGTTCGCGATCACCATGCGTCCGTCTTCCTCGTGGATGGTGCGCAGCGATTGCATGACCACCTGCGCGTTCATCGGATCAAGCGATGCGATGGGTTCATCCGCCAGAATGATCTTGGGGTCCTGCATCAGGGCGCGGGCGATGGCCACGCGCTGCTGCTGGCCGCCCGACAGCGCCTCGGCCCGTTTCGGGGCCTGTTCCGCAATCCCAAGCCGGTCGAGGATTTCGATGGCCTTGTGAATGTCCGACTGCGGATAAAGATTGAACATCGTCGTAAAGGTGGAGCGGCGGTTCAACGTGCCGTGCAATACGTTCGATACAACGTCCATGCGGGGCACGAGATTGAACTGCTGAAAGATCATCGCGCAGCGCGATTGCCAGTTGCGCTTGGCCGCGCCGCGCAGGGCTGTGATGTCCTCACCCTCGAAGGTGATGGAACCTTCGGTCGCGTCGTTCAGCCGGTTGAGCATTCGCAGCAGCGTGGATTTACCCGCACCCGAACGCCCGATGATCCCGATCATGGTCGGCTGATCGACAGTGATATCTGCGGCATCCACCGCCGTCTTGTCGCCGAACCGCTTGGTCAGTTTTTCAATCTTCAGCATATCGCCCCCATGTCCACTGGGCGAATAGAAGCCGAAGACTACAGATGCGTGACGCTTTTGAGTCAGATTTTTTACAGATTTATGAAGATAACGTGACAGTCAGAGCGCCCCGGAAGTCCCGTCAGCCTTGCGGGGAAAAATCCGGCAGTGCGCAATAAGCACAGTTATCCACAGCCCGTCATAAAACTGTTACGTTTTGCGCGAACTGCCTTTAGACTCACCTTATGAACAGTCGTAACGCATTGGTGTTGTCCGTCTTTCTTGCCCTGCCCACAGGCGCATTTGGGCAGGTTGCGGATGTCAG
Organism: uncultured Alphaproteobacteria bacterium; assembly: GCA_963799505.1. Taxonomy (GTDB): domain Bacteria; phylum Pseudomonadota; class Alphaproteobacteria; order Rhodobacterales; family Rhodobacteraceae; genus Sulfitobacter. The sequence goes on along the minus strand of CAWCXM010000013.1, from coordinate 150,905 downwards.
TTGCGACGACAGCACACGCATGGTCCACCGCTTGACGCATGTTCTGGGTGCCGAACGACAGGGAATGGGGCTTCGGGATCCCGAAACCCTTCTGGAGGTCTGGGTGGCGCGGAAAAGCGGCGAATGGATGATCGTCCAGAACTACACCAACGGCACGTCCTGCATTGTCGCGATGGGCGAGCATTGGGAAGGCACCGCACCAGAACCGGCCTGACCACGGGGTCTGGCCCATCAATACCCGACCGCACCACCGTCCTTGCGGGGATCGGACCCGCCGGCATAGCCGCGCGGGCCAAGTCGGTGGATCAACTGCGCCCCGCCGAAGCCAAAGGCGTTGTCGGGCGCTTCGAGCGTGATGTCGTGCCCCATGTCGCGCAACGCGGCGATGGTGGCGTCCGGCAGTGTCGTCTCGCAGGCGACGCCGAGCCCTTCGGTCACCCGCCAGCGCGGTGCGTCCGCCGCCATCTGCACGTCCTGCCCCCAAAGCTGTGTGCGCAGGACCATCTGCACATGACCCTGTGCCTGCATCGGGCCGCCCATGACGCCGAAACTCATCAGCGGTCCGTCCGGCCCCATCAGGAAGCCCGGAATGATCGTATGGAAGGGACGCTTGCCCGGCCCGACGTGATTCTGATGCGCGGGATCGAGCGAAAATCCGGCCCCCCGGTTCTGCAACGCGATGCCCGTTTCGGGCACCACGATGCCGGATCCGAACCCGGCGTAGTTCGACTGAATGAACGACACCATCATTCCCGACGCATCCGCCGTCGTCAGATAGACCGTACCGCCGTCCTTCGGCGCACCCGCACCGAAATCCGTCGCGCGGTCAGGGTCGATCAGACGCGCGCGCCGGGCGAGGTAGGCATCATCCAACAGATGATCCACGCTGACGTCTTTCATGTGATCCGCATCCGCGACAAAGCTCTCTGCATCGCGCAGCGCCAGTTTCATCGCCTCGATCTGCAGATGCAGCGCGGCGGGGTCGTCGGCGTCAAGGTCGCGGATGTGCGTCTGGCTCAGGATGCCGAGACCCATCAGGGCGGCGATCCCCTGACCGTTCGGCGGAATCTCGTGCAGGCTCACGTCGTCAAACTGCCGTGAGATGGTTCCGCACCAGTCGGGTCGATGCGCGGCCAGATCGGCAGCATTCAGCGCCGCGCCGTGTTCGGCGGCAAAGGCGGCGATCCGTTCCGCCAGATCGCCTTCGTAGAAGGCTTTGCCCTTGGTCTGCGCAATCCGGCGCAGGCTGTGGGCGTGACCGGGGCTGGAGAAATACTCGCCCGCCTTGGGTGCAGTGCCACCGGGCAGGAAGGTGGCGGCGAAACCGGGTTGATCGCGCAATTCGACTGCCGCGCGCGCCCAGAGGGCGGCGATGACGGGAGAGACCGGAAACCCGTTTTCCGCAAGATGGATGGCGGGGGCGAACAGCGCGTCGAACGGCAGCTTGCCGAACCGGTCGGACAGCGCGACCCAGGCGGACACGGCACCCGGCACGGTGACCGACTCCCAGCCGCGATAGGGCACGGCCTTCAATCCCTCGAACCGCGCCGCATCCCACCCCGCGGGCGCACGCCCCGACGCATTCAACCCGTGCAGGGCGTCCCCGTCCCAGAGGATCGCGAACGCATCTGATCCGATCCCGTTGCCCGTGGGCTCCACCACCGTCAGCGCGATTGCCGTGGCCAGGGCCGCATCGACCGCATTGCCGCCCTGCGCCAGCATCGACAGCCCCGCCTGTGCCGCAAGCGGCTGCGAGGTCACGACCATATTGTCGGCCAGCACCGCAGAGCGGCGCGAAGGGTAGGGGTGAGTGCTGCGCAGGTGCATGGAAGACGGCTTTCGATGAAGGATTGTCAGGGCCACCTTGCGACGCAGGTCCGCCGTCTGCAAGGCCGGGTTCCATCCCCATTGCACCCCGCATCAGCCGTGATAGCCTGCGGACACCTCAGCCAAAGGCTTCTCAATGACCCTGATCCACGCCTCTCCTGCCACCTGCCACTGGGGTTTCTTCGATGCCACCCTGCCAGCCATCGCGGAAATCGAAAGCGGGGCCGAGGTGACGATCGAAACCGTCTCGGGCGCGCCGCAGGTGCTGCCGGGAGAGGGCTTTCATGTGCCGCCCGAACTGCTGGAGATTCACGCCGCAGGGCCGCCGCCGTTGCCGGGACATATCCTGACCGGGCCGGTCGCCGTGAAAGGTGCGGTGCCGGGCGACGTCTTGCAGGTCGATATACTGGATGTGCAGCTGAGACAGGACTGGGGCTACAATGTCATCCGGCCATTGTCCGGCACCTTGCCGCTGGATTTCGACCAGACCCATCTGACCATCCTGCCGCTGGATGCAAAGCGCGGCATCGCCACGATGCCCTGGGGTCTGGAACTGCCTCTTGCGCCCTTCTTCGGCGTGATGGGCGTGGCCCCGCCGCCCGGATGGGGGCGCATCTCCACGATCGAGCCGCGCGTTCACGGGGGCAACCTGGACAACAAGGAACTGGTGGCGGGCACGACGCTCTATTTGCCCGTCCAGACCGACGGCGCGTTATTCTCCTGTGGTGACGGTCATGGCGCGCAGGGCGACGGCGAAGTCTGCGTGACGGCGATCGAAACCGCGCTTCGGGGCCGGTTTCGCCTGACTGTCCGGCGTGATCTGGACATCACCTATCCACAGGCGGAAACCGCGACACATCTGATCACGATGGGGATGCACGTCGATCTGGATCAGGCGGTGGAGATCGCCCTGCGCCGGATGATCACGCTGGTCGCGGCCAATGTCGGGATCACGCGCGCCGAAGCCTACATGCTCTGTTCGCTTGCCGCCGATCTGCGTATCACGCAGACGGTCAACCGCGAGAAAGGCGTGCACATGATGATCGCGAGGGAACTGCTGAGACGGGGCTAGGGCAGAGACGCGCCACAGGAAACCGGTTGCAATGCCCGTTCGATCTGCTGTCTATTGCCGCAGGATCACCAACAAAAAGCCGATAACCATTCAAGGGAGACCATCCATGAAACCTCTGCTGACCACCACCGCGATCGTGCTGAGCCTTGGCACCGCCGCCGCTGCCGATTGCAACAAGGTCACTTTCTCCGATGTCGGCTGGACCGACATCACCGCCACCACCGCCGCAGCCTCGGTCGTGCTCGAGGCGCTGGGATATGAGACGGAAACGAAAATCCTTTCTGTGCCGGTCACCTATACCTCGATGGCCGCAGGCGACATCGACGTCTTTCTGGGCAACTGGATGCCGACGATGGAGGCCGACATCGCCCCCTACCGCGAGGCAGGCACCGTCGATACCGTCCGCGCGAACCTTCAGGGCGCGAAATATACGCTGGCCGTGAACAAGGCCGCCGCCGATCTGGGCATCACGTCCTTCACCGACATCGCCGCCAATGCGGAAGCGTTGGATCAAACGATCTATGGCATCGAGCCGGGCAACGACGGGAACCGCCTGATCCAGTCGATGATCGACGACAACGCTTTCGATCTGGCGGAGTTCGAGGTCAAGGAATCCTCCGAACAGGGGATGCTGGCGCAGGTCAAACGCCTGAGCGACCGGAACGAGCCGATTGTTTTCCTCGGTTGGGAACCGCACCCGATGAACGCCAACTTCGATCTGACCTATCTGGAAGGCGGCGATGAATTCTTCGGCCCCGATCTGGGCGGTGCGACGGTCTATACCAACACGCGCGCAGGCTATGTCGCGGAATGCCCGAATGTGGGCAAACTGCTGAACAACATGGAATTCACGCTCGCGATGGAAAACGAGATCATGGGCGCGATCCTGGATGACGGTCAGGACCCCAAGGAAGCCGCGACCGCGTGGGTGTCACAGAACGCGAATGTGCTGGACAGCTGGCTGGCAGGCGTCACGACGCTTGACGGCGGCGACGCCAAGGAAGCGGTGACCGCTGCGATCAAATAATCGGCAGGCGGTACATCCTGCCGCTCCGTGACCGATGAAAAAGTGCCTCCGCAAGCTGATTGCGGGGGCATTTTCGTGTCCGCGGCAGGGGCGCAACGGGACCGGCGTAAGAATGTATATACAAAGTATATCATATGGAGTAACAGATGGGTGTCTCCCGGAGGTTCTTCGTGTCAGAAAAGAAAAAAGCCAAGAAGAAGGTGGTCAAGGATGGCCAGTTGATCGTGAGGATCAGCAAGGACGACCGCGACCGCTTTGTCGCCCTGTGCGAAGCGCTCGATACGAGTGCCGCACGCGAGGTGCGGCGCTTCATTCGCGATTTTCTTGCGGCAAACGAAACCTCCGGCGTGTGACGCCAATTGAAACCGAAAGGACGATACCATGGCCAATAAAGCCAAGATCAAGGAACTGAAGAAAGAAGTGAAGACGCGCAAGGCGAAGGTCGCGCGTCAGAAGACGAAACTGAAGTCGGCGCAGAAGGCGCTCAAGAAGGCGGCCTGAACGGGCCCCGGGCGAGGGCTGTTCAGGCCTTCGCCCCACAGCAAAGGGAATTTAACGCGAATGACACCACTTGAGAACGTGACCGGCGTCGGTCCGAGCCTTGCCGCCACCCTGCGCGCGCGCGGGATCGAGGATGCAGAGACACTTGCGAAACTGCCGCAGGAAAGCCTCGAAGAGGTTCCGGGCATCGGCGCGCTGCGCGCTGTGCGGCTGTTGAGCGCGGCGGAAACTGCCGTGAAGTCCACACCGGACACACAGGACACAGCCGCAGCCGAGCCTGCGGAAAGGTCCGAGACAGCGGAAATGATCGCCGACGCGGTCGAGGTTCCCGTGGCGCTGGTCAAGAGCCTCAAGACGAAGGCGGCGAAGAAGATCAAATCCGCCAGCAAGGCGCTGGAGAAGCAGAATGCCAAGATCAAGGCCAAGACGGCCAAGTTGAAAGCCAAGCGCAAGGCCGCAGAGAAGAAGGCGAAGGCCGCCGAAAAGAAGGCCAAGTTGAAGGAAGCGGAAAAAGCCAAGGCCAGGAAGGCGGCAGAAAAGGCCAAGGCAAAAAAGGCCGCCGCGAAGGCGAAGGCGAAAGACAAGGCCAAGAAGGACAAGTCCTCTGGCAAGAAAGCCGGGAAAGCCAAGTCGAAGTAGCAGCCGTTCCGCGCACCAGACCTTTCCATCCGGCCGGTTCTTCGCCATCTTGCTCGCAAAGGAGATGCGGATGAACTGGCTCACGGACAACAAGATTCCCGTCGACGACATGGCCGAGGCGGGCTTTGACTGGTTGCAGGTCAATGGTGCGTGGTTCTTTGACGGTCTGGCGGCGGCGATGGAATGGCTGATCGACGTGATCCTGTGGGTGCTGCAAAGCCCGCATCCGCTGATCATCATCGCCGCATTTGCGGGGCTGACGTGGGCGATCCAGCGGAACTGGAAGACCGTGGCGCTGGTGGTCGTCGGGTTTCTGTTCATTCTCAATCAGGACTATTGGGAAGAAACCACCGAAAGCCTGACGCTGGTGTTGTCGGCCTGTGTTGTCTGCATGGGCGTGGGGGTGCCCATCGGGATTGCCGCCGCGCACCGGCCACGGCTGTACCGCTTCATGGCCCCCGTGCTGGACCTGATGCAGACCTTGCCGACCTTCGTCTATCTGATCCCTGCCATCGTCTTTTTCGGCATCGGGATGGTGCCGGGCCTGATCGCCACGGTGATCTTCGTGCTGCCCGCACCCATCCGTCTGACGCAGCTTGGTATCTCTTCGACCCCCAAGGCCCTGCTCGAGGCGGCGCAGGCATTCGGCGCGAAGCCCAGCCAGACGCTGTGGAAGATCGAACTGCCCTATGCGCTGCCCCAGATCATGACGGGACTGAACCAGACGATCATGCTGTCCCTGTCGATGGTGGTGATCGCCGCACTTGTCGGGGCGGACGGTCTGGGTGTGCCGGTGGTTCGGGCGCTCAATTCGGTGAACACCGGGCTTGGGTTCGAATCCGGTCTGATCATCGTCGTGGTCGCCATCATGCTGGACCGGATGCTGCGGGTGGGCAGCAAATGACGACAGCGGTTTCCTTCAACAACGTCTCCATCGTGTTCGGGGACAGACCGCGCGAGGCGTTGCCGCTGATGGACGCGGGCCAGTCCCGGCCCGAGATCGAGGAAGCGACCGGCCAGATCCTTGGCGTGCATGATTGCACCCTGGACGTTGCAGAAGGCGAGATACTCGTGCTGATGGGGCTGTCAGGTTCCGGCAAATCGACCCTGCTGCGCGCGGTCAACGGGTTGAACCCGGTGGTGCGCGGGCATGTCGTCGTCAGGGACGGCGACTGGAAGGCCAACGTGCAGGAAGCCTCTCCAGCCGATCTGCGGAAGGTGCGCCGCGAATGTGTGTCGATGGTGTTTCAGCAATTCGGACTGCTGCCCTGGCGGTCCGTGCGCGAGAACGTCGCCCTTGCGCTTGAACTGGCGGACGTGCCCAAGGCCGACCGTCTGGCGCGGGCGGACAAGCAACTGGCCCTTGTGGGTCTGTCCGATTGGGCCGATCGCAAGGTGGCGGAACTCTCGGGCGGCATGCAGCAGCGCGTGGGCCTTGCACGGGCCTTCGTCACCGAAGCGCCGATCCTGTTGATGGACGAGCCGTTCTCGGCGCTCGACCCGCTGATCCGCAGCCGGTTGCAGGACGAACTGCTTGACCTGCAACGGGATTTGAAACGCACCATCATCTTTGTCAGCCACGATCTGGACGAGGCGTTCAAACTGGGCGGGCGCATCGCCATCATGGAAGGCGGGCGCATCGTTCAGATCGGCACCCCGCGCGAGATTTTCTCCAATCCCGCGTCCGACTATGTCGCGGAATTTGTGGCCAACATGAACCCCTTGGGCGTTCTGACGGCCCGCGACGTCATGCAAAGCGCCACGGACATCACCGGACCGACCGTCGCGGCGGAAACCCCCGTCGCGGAGCTTATCAAACGGTTGAGCGGCAGCGACGCCTGCTTGCGTGTGATGGAAGGGGAAGACGTGCTGGGCACGGTCACGGCGCAAAGCATCGTGGACCGGCTAAGCGCCTAGCTCAGGCATAGATCACGAGCCGGATCACATAGGCCACGGCCCCCAGAAGTCCGACACCCGCCAGCCAAAGCGCGATGAACCAGCCGATCTGCCGCCAGCGGCTCTGCATCAGTGATAGCCCTCGTCGGGGTCCATCTTGCCACGAAACACCCAATAGGCGTATCCGGTATAAAGCAGGATCATCGGGATCAGCACTGCCGTGCCCACCAGTGCAAAGCGCAGGCTTTCATCCGGGGCGGCCGCTTCGACGATGGTCAGCGAGGGCGGGACGATGTGCGGATAAAAGCTGATCCCGATCCCGATGAAACACAGGGTAAAAAGCATGAGGGACGCCAGAAAGGGCTGCGCATCCTTGCCGTCGCGCAGACCGGTGAACAGGAGCCAGGCAGTCACCAGCATGGCTGCCGGCATCACGACGCTGAAGAACACTCCGGGTGCTGCGAACCAGCGGTTGAAATACTCGATGTCCTGAAACGGGGTCATCAGGCTGACCACACCGATGAAGGCCAGGGTCACGACGGCCAGGATCTTGGCATAGCGTTGCATGACGGCCTGCAGACCGCCTTCGGTTTTCAGGATGATCCATGTGGCACCCAAAAGCGCGTAGCCGGCCACGACGGCACAGCCCGTCAGTATCGTAAAGACGCTCAGCCAGTCCCACCATCCGCCCGCATAGGCGCGCCCCTCGACCTCGATGCCCTGCACAAGGGCACCAAGGGCGATGCCCTGCATCATCGCGGCCACCACCGAACCTCCGAAAAATCCCATGTCCCAGACCGGTTTCCACCGTTCCGTGCGCCAGCGGTATTCAAAAGCGACGCCGCGAAAGATCAGGGCCAGCAGCATCAGCATGATGGGCATGTAAAGCGCGGGCAGCACCACTGCATAGGCGAGCGGAAACACTGCAAACAGCCCGCCGCCGCCCAGGATCAGCCAGGTCTCGTTCCCGTCCCAGATGGGGGCGATGGAATTCATGATGAGGGATTTCTCGCGCTCCCCTTCGGCAAAGGGAAACAGGATCCCGACACCCAGATCGAAACCATCGAGGATCACGTAGGTCAGTACGGCAAAGGCGATGATGCCTGCCCAGATGAATGAAAGCTCGAACATCGCGGTTCTTCCTTATTGGCCAAGAGCTTCGTCGCGCCCGTCCTGCATGACGGGCGTCGTGCCTGCGGTGCGGATCGGTCCGTCGCGCAGCCCAAGATGCATGGTGCCGGGCGATTTGTTCATCATCCGCAGCAGGTAATAGGTGCCCGCGCCGAAGACGAAGAAATAGACGATCACGAATACGGTCAGTGACGCGGCGACCGCCGGTGCGGCCACGGGCGACAGGCTGTCGGACGTGCGCAGAAGTCCGTAGACGGTAAAGGGCTGTCGGCCGACCTCGGTGGTGATCCATCCTGCGAGCACGGCAACGAACCCGGCAGGCCCCATGGCAAGAGCCGCGCGGTGCAGCCACCTGTCCTCGTACAGCTTGCCGCGATAACGCCGCCACGCGCTCCACAGACCCAGACCCAGCATCGCGAAACCAAGCGTGATCATGACACGGAAGCTCCAGAAGACGATGGCGACCGGCGGCTGCTCGTCCTCCGGGATCGTGTCGAGACCGGCAAGCGGCGCGTTCAGGTCATGCTTGAGGATCAGGCTCGACAGCTTTGGAATCTCGATCGCGTAATCAATGCGCTTTTCCGCCGGGTTCGGGATACCAAACAGGATCAGCGGTGCGCCGTCGGGATGGCTGTCGTAATGGCCTTCCATCGCCATGACCTTGGCCGGCTGATGTTCGAGCGTGTTCAAACCATGCGCGTCACCTGCAAAAATCTGCAGGGGCGCGACAAGGATCAGCATCCACATTGCCATGGAAAACATCCGCCGCGCATGGACATCCGTCTTGTCCCGCAGCAGATGCAGCGCACCCGCGCCGCCGACCACAAGGGCGGTCGTCAGATAGGCCGCAAGCACCATATGCACCAGACGGTAGGGGAAGGACGGGTTGAAAATGATCTGCCACCAATCCTCGGGCACGAACTGACCGACATCATTGATCCCGTAACCCGCAGGCGTGTGCATCCAGGAATTCACGGACAGGATCCATGTGGCGGACATCAGCGTACCAAAGGCGACGATGGCGGTCGCAGCCATGTGCAGCCCGTCCCCGACGCGGTGCCGACCGAACAGCATGATGCCAAGAAAGCCCGCCTCGAGAAAGAATGCCGACAGGATTTCATAGGCCATGAGCGGCCCCAGAACCGGGCCGGTCTTGTCCGAGAACACGGCCCAGTTTGTCCCGAACTGGTAGGACATCACGATGCCGGACACGACGCCCATGCCAAAGGCCACGGCAAACACCTTCTTCCAGTAATTGAAGAGCGTCAGATATGTTTCGTCCCGTGTGCGCAGCCAGAGCGCATTGAGGACCGCCAGATAGCTTGCCAGACCGATGGAGAACGCGGGAAAGATGATGTGGAAGGACACCGTGAAGGCGAACTGCACCCGCGCAAGGGTTTCTGCCGTAAAGCTGTCGATCATAACGTGCTCCGTCAGCGCGGGAATATTTGTCGCGCGCATGCTTCTTGCGCAGCAACATACAGCGCGACCGCATGAATGCCACGGAAACCTCTTTCGATTCCGCGAGATGAGCAGGGTTTCGGAAACTGTGTAGTCCGCTAACACATTGGAATTGAATAAATATTCAGACTTTGCTCGGCCCAAACGGCGCAGGTGCGACATGGCGCTGCACCGCGTCGCCAGTAGCAGTGGCGGCCAGCAGGGTGCAGGCGCAGGGCACGATGTCATTGCATCGGCGCCACGGGAAAGACTGTAACTGGGGATACCGGAGATATAGGATGGTGCAAGAGATGGTCGACGAGACTTGAGAGGCCGTAACGGGAAAGGACCGGGACGATGGAAACCACATTTACGCCGCTGCAATCTTTGGCCGGTGGCGCGCTGATTGGCCTTTCGGCTGTGCTTTTGATGGCCAGCGTCGGGCGCATCATGGGCGCGACCGGCGTTCTTGCAGGCTTTTTGCAGCCTGCCGGACGCAGCGACTGGTCGTGGCGGGCGGCGGTACTTTTGGGCATGATCAGCGGGCCGCTGGCCGTCATGGCGCTCACCGGCAACTTTCCTGAAATTCAGGTGCCCGTGTCCCTGCCGATGCTGATCGTGGGCGGGTTCATCGTCGGGGTTGGCGTGACATTCGGTGGCGGCTGCACCTCGGGTCACGGGGTCTGCGGCATGGCGCGGCTGTCGCCGCGGTCCATCGTCGCCACGCTTTGCTTCATGCTGACCACCGGCATCACCGTCTTCGTGATCCGTCACGTGATGGGGGCCTGAACCATGCGTCTCATCGTCTGTTATCTGATCGGTCTTGTCTTCGGCGTCGGGATTTCCATCTCCGGCATGGCCAATCCGGCCAAGGTCATCAACTTTTTCGATGTGGCGGGCAGCTGGGATCCCAGCCTCGCTTTCGTGATGGGCGGCGCGCTGGCGGTGACCTTCATCGGCTACCGGTTCGTGCTGCGCAGAGAGGCCCCGGTGCTGGCCAGCCGGTTCCACCTGCCCACCCGCCGCGATCTGGACCTGCGCCTCATCGGGGGATCGGCGCTGTTCGGCGTGGGCTGGGGGATCGCGGGGTTCTGCCCCGGCGGCGCGCTGCCTGCCCTTGGGACGGGCCGCAGCGAAGTGGCGATCTTCGTTGTCGCATTGATTGTCGGGATATTTGCCGCAAAGCTGGCGCAGGCGGTGCTGGCGCAGCGCGCCCGCGCATCCGCATGAAGGACGAGGGAACAGAACAGATGACCTATCCGGTGAACATGGACGTGACCCCCGACGTGTCGGGCCATTTCGACGCGGCGACGAATACGATCACCTATATCGTCAAAGACCCCGGGTCGGACCATTGCGCCATCATCGACAGCGTGATGGACATCGACTATGCCGCCGGCCGCATCACCTATGACCACGCCGATGCCCTGATCGCCGAGATCGCGGCGCGGGGTCTGATCCTCGACTGGATCATCGAGACCCATGTCCATGCCGATCACCTGAGTGCCGCGCCCTATCTGCAGCAAAAGCTGGGCGGCAGGATCGGGGTGGGCGAAAAGATCATGGTGGTACAGGAAACCTTCGGCAAGATCTTCAACGAAGGCACCGAATTCCAGCGCGACGGATCACAGTTCGATGCACTTTTCCGCGACGGCGATACCTATATGATCGGCGGAATGCAGGCCTTTGCCATGGACACCCCCGGACATACGCCCGCCTGCATGGTGCATGTGATGGGCAATGCGGCTTTCGCTGGCGATACGCTTTTCATGCCCGACGGGGGATCGGCCCGCGCCGATTTTCCCGGCGGCGACGCAGGGCAGTTGTACGACAGCATCATGAAGGTGCTGTCCTTGCCAGACGAGATGCGCCTGTTCATGTGTCACGATTATGGCCCCGGTGGCCGTGCGATCCAGTGGGAGACGACGGTGGCCGCGCAGAAGGCCGACAACATTCATGTCGGCGGCGGCAAGACCCGCGAGGATTTCATCACGTTCCGCACCGAACGGGATGCCCAGCTGGCGATGCCGAAACTGATCATCCCCGCCCTGCAGATCAACATGCGCGCGGGGACCGTGCCGACCGACCAGGACGGCAGGCCGATGCTGAAAGTGCCGCTGAACGGGATGTAAAAGCGCGCTCCGCCTCAGATCACCGCATGCTCCGCAAAGGCTTCGTTCGTTTCCACCCTTTCGTAGCCGAAGGCACCGAGATCCAGCGTTCGGTAGGCACCGTAGGTGATCCACTCCGCGACACCGCGCCCCAGCGCCGGGGATTGCTGCAATCCGTGGCCCGAGAACCCGTTCAGGAAGATGAAGTTGCGCAGCTTGCTGTGCGGCCCCACCACCGCATTCTGATCGAAGGTGTTGTAGGCGTAATGCCCGACCCATTGGTTGATCACCTTGACCTGTTCGAACGCGGGTATGCGTGCCGCGATCGCGGGCCAGACCTTGGCTTCCCAGATGTCGTGGTCAAAGGTGAAGTCGTCCACCGCCACATCGTTGTCCACATCGGGCGGACATCCAGCCAGATAATATCTGCCTTCGGACCGCACATGGACGCCCGACGGATCAATTGTCAGCGGCAGATCGCGGGACAGCGGTTGCGCCGCATCAAAGACAAAGCTGTAGCGCTTGCGCGGGCGCACGGGCAGGTCCAGCCCCGCCATGCGGGCGGTCTGAAACGCGCGGGGGCCGGAGGCATTGACCACCGTGCCACAGCCAATCGTCTCGCCTGACTTCAGCGTCACGCTCTGCACCTGCGTGCCGGATGCATCGAGGGTCATCGCAGTCACTTCGTCGTGGATGTATTCGACCCCGTTGCGACGGGCCATTCGCTTGAACCAGTCGAACATGGTGCCGCCGTCGAAATAGCCTTCGTCGACCGTGTTGTGATTGCCCGCGATGATGTCATCCAACTGGTAGAATGGATACTCCGCGTGGATCTCTTGGGCCGTCATGTGACGGGTCTGCGCGCCTTCGGCCGCCTGAACCGCCTGGCTGCGCCGCAGGCTTTGCGCAAATTCGGGCGTGTCGGCGAGGTAGAGGTAGCCGAAACTTTGCAGCGCCAGATGCGGCACCTCCGGATCACCGCCCATGAAGTCGCGAAAGCCTTTGATGAAGGTTGCGCCGAACTGCGAGATGCGAATGTTGATCGGATTGGAAAATTGCTGCCGGATGCAGGAATTGGTGTGGCTGGTCGAAGCGAAGGCATAGGTCGGGTCCCGCTCCACCACCAACACGCGCCCCTGAAATCCGGACATCCGGGTCAGCCACCACGCCACGGCAGAGCCGTAGATCGCACCGCCGACGATGATGACGTCATAGGTCTTGTGCTGTGCCATAGCCACCTTTGTCCCTCACGCGCCGAAAGGAGAGGCCAGTGCCCGCTCCACCATGAAAAGGCGATCCTGCCCGTAAAACATATCGCCGTCCACAAAGTACGTGGGAGAGCCGAAGACGGACCTTGCAATCGCCTCATCGGTATTGGCCTTGTGGACGGCCTGAACCTCGGCGCTGAGCGCGCGGTCGAGCAGGGCATCGGCGTCCAGCCCGACCTCTTCGGCCAGACGGCGCAGCGTCGGCGCATCGGCAAGGTCCGCATCGTCGCGCCAATGGGCCTGCAGGATGGCCCGGCTCAGCACATCCGCCCCGGTGCCTGCCGCGATGATCGCGCCATTTGCCAAAGCCAGCGGATTGTCATGGTGGACGGGACGGTGACGGATCATCGGCAGGCCGCGCACTTCGGCCCAGCGGACCATTTCGCGGCCAAAGAAATATTGCAGATGTGCGGGCGTCCGGTCCCGAAAACCCAGCCCACCCGCCGCCGCGATCACCGGCGCGAAATCGAAGGGGCGGTGGATCACCTGCGCAGCCGCCTCACGGGCGATCCTGTCCAACTCCCAGGCACCCAGATAGGCATAGGCCGAATGGGCCGAATAGAAGTATTCGATTGTCTTGCTGTCTGACATGATCTCTCCCAACTGGTCGTCGCTTCATCCCTTGAAGGTTGAATGAGGGATGGCGTCGGTGCCGACATTGACATATCGGCATTCAACATCACGATATTCTTTGCTAACACTATGCCATCGCCACCAAAGTGCCAGAGGATTGCCGCCGATGACCGACAGAGAGGAGATCGAAGCCCTCATTGCCCGCGTCGCGTTGAAAGACCGCACGGCGTTCGAAGAGCTTTATGATCGCGTGTCGGCGAAACTATTCGGCGTAAGTCTGCGTGTCTTGGGGAAACGGGCCGCGGCTGAGGATGCGATGCAGGACACATTTGTCAAAATCTGGAACAATGCGGACCGGTATACCGCCAACGGTCTGTCGCCGATGACCTGGCTCATCACCATTGCCCGCAACACTGCAATCGACCGGCTTCGGGCGCGCAAGAAAGGGCATCAGGACATCGACAAACCGGGCTTCGAGCTGATTGCGCCCGGTCCCTCACCCGAAGACGCGGCGGTCGCCGCATCGGAGGCGTCAAAGCTTACCGGATGCCTTGACGAACTGGAAGCCGACCGGGGTGCTGCCATTCGCGGTGCCTATCTGGATGGCATGTCCTATGCCGATCTGGCCCAGAAATTCAACGTGCCGCTCAATACCATGCGCACATGGCTCAGGCGCGGCCTGATCGCGTTGAGGGAGTGTATGAGCGCATGAGCGACGACACATTCACCCCCCGCGACGAAGATGACCTGCAAGCCGCCGAATATGCGCTTGGGGTGGCAGAGGACGATGCATTGGACGCCGCGCGCACCCGCGCCCGGTTCGATGCGGCTTTTGCGCAGCGGGTCGCGGGATGGCAGGAACGCTTTGTCGTTCTCGCGATGGGCATTGATCCGGTGTCTCCGCCGAAACGGCTGAAACGCGCCATTCTCGCCGCAGTCTTTCCAAAGGTACGCGTGCCGCTGATGCAGCGGCTCTGGGTCTGGCAGGGTATCGCCCTGGCCGCCGTTGTTCTGGCCGCCTATCTTGCCACGCCGCTGTTGCAGCCCGCACCGGATACCGTGCCGCGTGACGTCTATGCCACCTATATGGCGGGCGACGTCGACGATCTGGAGTTGATCGCCGTCGTCGACACCACCGGCGACATTGCCCTGCGCCGCGTCTCGGGCGAGGCCCCCGCTGGCCGTGTGCTCCAGCTTTGGGCCGTCCTGCCTGACAGCGCTCCGATTTCTCTGGGCGTGCTGCCACCGGACGAGACGACCCGTGTACGTCTGCCGCAGGCCTTGCTGGACCAGATCGGCACGATGACACTTGCAGTCTCGGATGAGCCGCCGGGCGGCGCACCCGCAGGCGCGCCCACAGGTGCAATCCGGGCGGCAGGCGCGATCAACGCGCTTTGATCCAAAGCGATCACCGCGCTTTTGCGCCCCTGAAGGTCGTGTTCTGCCATTGAGCGGTTTGTGTGAACGCGCCATGATGTCAGGATGAAAGCCCCGCTGATCGACAACCTGCAATACGCCAATTTCTCGCCGCGCATTTTTGAACAGATGCGCAAGGGTGGCGTGGATGCAGTGCATGTCACCATCGCCTACCACGAGAGTTTCCGCGAGATGGTGCTGAACCTCGAACGCTGGAACCGCTGGTTCGAGGATCATCCCGACCTGATATTCAAGGGCACCACCGCCGCCGACGTGACACGTGCACAGGAGACCGGGCGCACCGCGATCTTTTTCGGCTTCCAGAACCCAAGCCCCATCGAGGATGACATCGGACTGGTGGAAATCTGCCACCAGCTTGGCATCCGCTTCATGCAGCTGACATACAACAATCAATCCTTGCTTGCGACCGGCTGTTACGAGGACGACGACACGGGTCTCACACGCATGGGCCGCGCCGTGGTCGCGGAGATGAACCGCGTCGGCATGGTGATCGACATGAGCCATTCGGGCGAGCGGTCCACATTGGAAGCCATCGACCAGTCCACGCGCCCCATCGCCATCACCCATGCCAACCCGCACTGGTGGCACCCGGCGCTGCGCAACAAGTCGGACAGGGTGTTGAAGGCGCTGACCGGGGCAGGGGGGATGCTTGGATTTTCAGTCTATCCGCATCACCTTGCCGACGGGTCAAACTGCACGCTTCAAAGCTTCTGCGGCATGATCGGAGAGGCCGCCGCGCGCTATGGCGCCCAAAACCTCGGGATCGGTACGGATCTCTGTCAGGACCAACCCGACAGCGTGGTCGAATGGATGCGGGTGGGCCGCTGGACCAAGGGCATCGACTATGGCGAAGGATCGGCAGGCAATGCAGGCTTCCCGCCCATGCCGATCTGGTTCAACGACAACCGCGACTTCGGCAACATCCGCAGCGGCCTGACGGCCACGGGTTTGGATGAAACCGAAATTGATGGTATCATGGGCGGCAACTGGTTGCGCTTTTACGCAGAAAGCTTTGGACCGGCATGAGAGACGAGGCCATCCTTCCCCAGACCGCCCTGCGCACCCCCGACGAGGTGATGCGGCTGAAACGCATGGGCGCGATGTTTCCCACGCGACTGTCCTTCCTGCGCAGTCTGATGCGCCGGTTGGCTGCTGAACGTGTCACGGTCACGCGGCCCGTCTGGCAGATGTCCGAGGACGGCTTCGGCCATGCGGTCTATTCGCTCAGCCTCGGCGGGCATACATATTCTCTCGTTGCCGTTTCGACCGACCTGCCGGCCGAAGAGCGCACCGACCGGGTGATCGCAACGGCCTGGGACAGCGCCTATGTCCTCTATGACGGTGTCCCGACGCCAACAGAGATCGCCCGCATTGTGGCAAGCGCGCCGCAGCAGGAAGCCGCCCGTTTCACCCAACATGACCTGATCCTGAGCCGTGCCAACAAATCCGTGCGCCTTTTCGATCATGTGGTGGCGGCGCTGCGCGCCGGTCGCCAGCCCGATGCCGGGATGATCCGCGATGTGGGTTACCTGATGCGGACCACCGCCGTCTATGGCAACGGCAAGTTCGGCATTGCCGACCGACATCTGATCGAGGACCGACCCGGTCTCGAGGGCCCCTTCGCAGCTGAGATGCTCACTGTCTGGCTGATCCGGCATTTCACCCATGATCTGGTGGAACACACCGGGCGCGGCACGCTGGACCGGGGGCTGAAGCGCTTCCTCGGGATCGGCAATGCCACCGGGCTGGGCATGGCACCATTTCTGGTGAACCATCCCGTGCTGCTGAACAACTGGTTCCTTGCCCGCGAAACCGCGCTCGCGCGCGTGCGCGCGATTGCGCAGCTGACGGCGGAGGACCAGAACCGCCTGCATGCGTTGGCCAGCCGTGCGGCGCAGCATCTCGGGGAATGGCGCGTCCCGGACCCGGTGCATCAGGCGCGGATCGACCAGTTGCGCACGGATTGGGGCGTCGCCTGCGCGGGTTTCGACTTTGCCGCCCAAAACCCCATCGACCATGCGATGCACAGCGTGCAAAACGCCTCATGCGACGTGCAGGAACTCACCGCTGCGCTTTTGATCGAACCGTTCGGCGATCTGGTGGATGGCCTTTGTGAGTGCATGGCCGAACCCGCAGCGTCTTTCACCCCTCCCGTAACCACGGTCGCGCAGCTGCGCCAGCTGATCGAACAGCACGTCGCATGGGCGCTGGTCCCCGACTACGACAGCCCCGACGCCTGCGGCCAGTTCTGGTACGTGTCGGAAGCCAAACAGGAACCGCGCCTCGGGCTGCGGCACGCCGAAGACGGTGCCGAGCTGGAAAGCCCGCTCGACATCGGCCGCCGCATCAAGGCGCTTTACACCGACCTTGACGGCATGACCGGGGCGACCTCCGATTTTCTGGCAAGATACCCCGATCACGCGCTTGCCACCTCGCGGGTGCAACTGGCCCCCTGGCATCCCTACGCCGAGATTCGCGACAATCTGATCGCGACATCCTGCCTGCCCATCGACATGCTGCGCTGCAAACTGTCGTTCTTCGGTGCCTCGAAATTCGACCCCAAGTCCGACCGCTGGACCCGCATCACGCTCTGCCAGGGGGCACCCCTTGCGGACGAACTGGCGGATAACGCGGACGACTGGTGGCTGCCGGTGTTTGCGCCATGATGTGCTCTGCCAACGAAGTGGCGACCCTCGCCGCCAAGGCCGCCCGCGGCGCCGGTGCGCCCCCGGCGCAGGCGGCAACCTTCGGCAAGGCCGCGCTCAGCCATCTGGGCGCAGGCTGCGCGCCGGGTGACATCGCCGCAGCACTTGAGGCCTTGCCCGGTGGTCCGATCCTCGATCTGCCGCTCAGGCTCGCAAGGCTTCTTGAACAGAACACGGCAGACACGGCGGAACACGTCATCCCGCCCGGACCCTT
Organism: uncultured Alphaproteobacteria bacterium; assembly: GCA_963799505.1. Lineage (GTDB taxonomy): Bacteria > Pseudomonadota > Alphaproteobacteria > Rhodobacterales > Rhodobacteraceae > Sulfitobacter. Next base: position 133,064 of record CAWCXM010000013.1, on the reverse strand, counting down.
CGCGGCACTCGAACTCAGCTATTGCTACGCCCAGCCCTTCGCCGCCAAGGGCCGCACCGTCGACAAGGACATCCATCTGACGATGTTCCTGCACCAACCCGCCCAGCCGCGTCCGATGCCCCGCGTCGAAATCCCCGATGAACTGGTGGTCTTCATGCAATCACTTGCCGCAAAGACCCTTGTGCCGGATTCCGCCACGTCCCGGGAAAAAGGCGCAGGCGGTGGGCCGACTGACAACGATTAGGTTCCCCGCCGCTTGGCCCTCAGGGTTGGGTCCGCCTGTGTCGGGTCTTCGGGCCAGGGGTGGCGCGGGTAACGGCCCCGCATGTCCTTGCGCACATCGGCATAGGAACTGGCCCAGAAGCCCGGCAGATCCATCGTCACCTGCACCGGCTTCTGACCGGGCGACAAGAGCGTGATCTTCAGGGGCTGTCCCGCCACCTGAGGGTGACGGGTGACGCCGAACAACTCCTGCAGGCGCAGGGCGATCTCGGGCACCTCGCCGGCGTAGTCGATGGCAATCCGGCGGCCCAGCGGGGTTTCGAAATGCGCGGGCGCCGCCCTGTCCAGCGCCTGCTGCTGGTCCCAGTCAAGCCGTGCCTTCAGCGCGGGAAGCAGATCGAAACCCTTCCAGTCCGCCGCGCTGCGCAGGCCGCCCAGATGCGGCAGCAGCCAATCCTCCAGGGTTGCCATCAGATGGTCCTGGGAGAAATCCGGGAAATCCGCACCCATCAGCCGCGCCCGCGCCAGAAAGAGCGTCGCAGCCTTGCCTGGCAACAGACCCAACTGCCGCACGCCGTCCAGCATGGCACGGGCCACCTCCTCCTCCGGCGCGTCGGGCCAGGTGCGGTCCTCCAGCACCAGCGCGCCGAACCATTCCTGCCGGCGGGCCAGCACGCGGCCCTCGCGCCGCGACCACGCGCAGACATCGCGCCAGACGATCTGATCGTCGAACAACTCCCGCAACTCCGCCTCGCTCAGCCGCGCCGCCTGCCGCACTTTGGCCTCGCGCGGATCACCGTCCAGATCGGTCGCCACGATCAGCCGTTCATTGGCCAGTGCATCGCCTTCGGGCAGGATCGCGCCCTTGCCCCCCGACAGCACGAAGCGCGGCGCATCCCCCTTGCGGCGCAGCCCGATGCGGTCCGGATAGGCCAGCGCCGCCAAGGGCCCGATGCCGTCCGGTCCGTCCCGATGTTGCCCGCGCGCCAGCCGTCTGGCCTCCTGCCGGATGCGGGCCAGCGTGACCTCGTGCGCCTGTGCTGCCGTGCGTTTACCCTCGATGGCATCCATTCGGACAGACAGGTCCACCCCCGCCCCGCGCATCGGATCGCGGTCCGCCAGCAGGGCGGCCAATGTCGCGGCCCGCGCGCCGCCCCTGTCGACCATATGGGCAAGCCGGGGATGCAAGGGCAGGCGGGACAGTGCGCGCCCATGATCGGTGATGCGCCCGTCCCTGCCCAAGGCACCCAGCATCTGCAACACCGCGCGCGCCTCTGCCAAACGCCCCTCGTGCGGTGGCGTGACGAAGGACAAGTCCGACGCCTCCGCGCCCCAGACCGCCAGTTCCAGCGCAAAGCCGCAGAGGTCTCCCGCCTCGATTTCGGCAGGCGGGAAGGCCGCCAGCGCACCTTCCTCGCCCTTGGTCCACAGCTTGTAGGCCACCCCTTCGGACATGCGGCCCGCACGGCCCGCCCGCTGGGTCGCCTCGGCCCGCGTCACCCGCTCGGTGACCAGCCGGGACATGCCCGAGGAAGGATCGAACCGCGCCCGCCGCGCGCGGCCCGCGTCGACCACGATGCGGATGCCTTCGATGGTCAGGGACGTTTCGGCTATCGAGGTGGCGAGAACCACCTTGCGTCCCTCGGATGCAGGCTGAATCGCCCGGCGCTGGGCGGCGAAATCCATCGCGCCGAAAAGGGGTGCGACCGTGCAATCGGCGGGAAGATGAGGTTTCAGCAAGCCCTCGACGCGCCTGATCTCGCCTTCTCCCGGCAGGAACACCAGGGCGGAGCCGGGGGCTTCGGACAAGGCGTGCAGCACCAGATCGGCGGTGGCCTGCTCGATCCTTTGCGTGCCGATGGGTTTGGCCAGCCACTGCGGCGTGACTGCATAACTGCGGCCCTCCGACGTCACGATCGGGGCCTGCATGATCTCGGCCACCGGGGCCGCGTCCAGCGTGGCGGACATGGCGACCAGCAGCAGATCGTCGCGCAAGGCGCCCGCGACTTCCAGACAGAGCGCCAGACCCAGATCGGCGTTGAGCGAGCGTTCATGAAATTCGTCGAAGATCACCGCGCCCACGCCGGGCAGATCGGGGGTGTCCTGTATCATGCGCGTCAGAATGCCTTCGGTGACGACCTCGATCCGCGTTTGGGCGCTGACCGCCGACGCGCCCCGGACGCGGTAGCCGACCGTTTCACCGGCCTTTTCCCCCAGCGTCTGCGCCATGCGTTCCGCAGCGGCGCGGGCGGCGAGGCGGCGGGGTTCCAGCATCAGGATCCGGCCCTCCGTCAACCCGGCCTCCAGCATCGCGAGCGGCACGCGCGTTGTCTTGCCTGCCCCCGGCGGCGCTTGCAGCACGACGCGGCCGGTCTCGCGCAGGGCGGCGATGACCTGCGGCAGGACAGCATCAATGGGCAAGGCGTCTGACATGAATGGCTTATCCGCCAAAGCACCGGGCACGCCAAGGGCGGGGATGGACATTTTCCGCCTGACTGGCAAAAGATGCCGCATGGACATCACCGATCTTGCCACGCGCGTCAGCGCCGGAGAACGCCGCGCATTGGCCCGCGCCATCACGCTGGTCGAATCCGGTCGGGACGATCACCGCGCGCAGGCCGCCGAGCTGCTGGCCGCCTTGCCGCAGGACCGTCAGGCCCTGCGCATCGGGTTGTCGGGCACGCCGGGTGTGGGCAAATCCACCTTTATCGAAAGCCTTGGCATGATGCTGATCGGGCGCGGGTTGCGCGTGGCAGTGCTGGCTGTCGATCCGTCCTCGTCCCGGTCGGGCGGCTCCATTCTGGGGGACAAGACCCGCATGGATCTGCTGAGCCGCGAGAGTGCCGCCTTCATCCGCCCATCGCCCAGCCAAACCCATCTGGGCGGCGTGGCCCGCCGCACCCGCGAAGCGGTCCGTCTGTGCGAGGCCGCAGGCTTTGACGTGGTGCTGATCGAAACCGTGGGCGTGGGTCAGTCAGAAACGGTGGTGGCCGAGATGGCCGATCTGTTCCTGCTGCTGCTGGCCCCTGCGGGCGGCGACGAATTGCAGGGGGTCAAGCGCGGGATCATGGAAATGGCGGATATCATTCTGGTCAACAAGGCCGACGGCGATCTGAAATCCGCGGCCACCCGCACCTGCGCCGATTATGCCGGTGCGCTGCGTCTGTTGCGCAAACGCCCTCAAGACCCCGAAGGCTATCCTTGTGCGATGACCGTCTCCGCCCTTGAGGATCACGGTCTGGAGACCGCATGGGAGCGGATCGAACGCCTGGTGGCGTGGCGTCGGGATGAGGGGTTCTGGGAACGGACCCGTGCCGCGCAGGCCCGCTACTGGTTTACCGAAGACGTGAAACAGCGGTTGCTGGCGCAGCTTCAGGGGCCTGAAGCGCGGTCCCGTCTTGCGGCATTGAGTGACGCGGTGGCCGCCGGAGGTGTGGACCCGTCCGTTGCGGCGCAACAGTTTGTGGATCAACTGGGACAGTAGCGTCAGAGCGCCCTGGATTTTCAGACGATCCGCTTAGACTGCGTGCAGGCAATCGGACCGCTGCGGTCCCGATCAACCGGCCTTTGGATGGGCGCGGTTGTAGACTTCCATCAGGCGTGCGGTATCGACTGCCGTATAGGCCTGAGTGGTCGACAGCGACGCGTGGCCCAGAAGCTCCTGAATGGCGCGCAGATCGCCGCCCGCATCCAGCAGATGCGTTGCAAAGCTGTGGCGCATGGCGTGGGGCGTGGCTGTGGCCGGCAGGCCCAGTTGCATCCGTGCATCCGCCATGACCTTGGCGATGGTCCGCGCGGACAGCGCGCCGCCACGGATCGCCCGGAACAGCGGTGCATCGGGATCCTGACGGTAGGGGCAATGACGCAGATAAGCGTCCACGGCGTCACGGGCGGCGGGCAGCACCGGGATCAGCCGTTCCTTGCCGCCTTTGCCGAAGATCCGCAGGCTGCTCCCCAATGGTGCATCGCGGCCTTTCAGGCCAAGCGCCTCGGATATGCGCAAACCGCACCCCCAGAGCAGGGTCAGCACGGCCACATCCCGTGCGGCAACCCAAGGGCGGTCCGATTGCATCTCGACACAGTCGATCATCGCCTTGGCGGCGTCCACCGCAAGGGGGCGGGGGAGCTTCTTGGGGAACTTCGGCGCGCGGGCGGACAAGACGGCTGTCGGCTCGAACCCCTCGCGTTCTGCCAGCCAGCGGTAGAATGCCTTGACTGCCGACAGCTTGCGCGCCATCGAGCGCGGTCCCACATTCGGCCCGCGTGTCCGCGCCATCCACGACCGCATGTCGGTGATGGTGATCTGTGCCAATGCGCCCAGCCCTTGGGTCTGCGATTTGTGGACGGTGATAAAGGCCAGAAAATCCGCCACATCGCCCTGATAGGCGATGATGGTATTTTCGGCGGCCCCTTTCAGGCTGCGCTGATGATCCAGCCACGTCTGCAAGGCATCACGCGCGGCGGGGCTGATCAGCCCGGTGTCGGCCGCTGTGTCCGCCCGGCTCAAGACAGCCAGCGGCGCATGGCGCGTTCGAACACGCCGGTGAAGAAGGTCAGCAAATCGGTGCCTTGCTGGGGCCCGAACATATGCGGGTCTTCCGCGCCCAGCACCAGCAGACCGGGCAGGCGGCCCGCCCCGAAGTCGAGTTTGAGGCAGGCCTCAGAGCGGATCCAGTCAGCCTTTTCCGCATAAATCTGTTCGCTTCCGTCCTGCACACCGCGCAGGGTCACCTGACGCGGGATACCGCCACGGCCCTGCGTGAGGTAATCGTCGATAAACCCCGGTTCCGCGACGCTCAACACATCGCCCAGCCGTTGCACCGCCGGATCCGTGTCGTTCTGCACCGATTCCAGCACCAGCTTGACCACGTCGACCCGCAGGATATCGGCCACTTCGCCACCCAGATCGCGCAGGAAAGGTTCGAACTCCACCGGGTCCAGCATCCGCAGGATCGCACGGTGAATCTGGTTGGTGCCGGCAAGGTTCTCGTAGGCCGCCGCGATCACGCTGCGGTGGGTGTCTTCCAGCCGGTCCAGCCGCGCCTCCAGCCGTTCCATCGCGATGCCGCGCAGATCGACGATATTGCCGCCCATCGCACGTTCGTTGGCCGCGATCAGGGCCTGCATGACATCGCCGTCATCCAGAATCACATCGGGTTGGGAAATGATCGCCTCGCGCAGGGCGTCATCTATCTTGGGGTTGCTGCTCATGGTCGTCTCTTCTTGATCTGGGTCTGCTTAGCATAGGGTGGCGGTGAAATCTGCCCCCTGTTTGTGCGAATGGTAAGCTGTGGCGAATAGGCGTCAGCACCTGCGTCGATGCGCCAGATCGTGGGACAAGGGCCGTGCCAAACGCGCGATTGCGGCCAAAATGCCTTGAATATTCCCTGCCTGCCGCATGTTTTCGAGGTTCAAGGGCTGAGCAGTTTCACTCCTCACGCTGACCGGAAAGGCCGGACATGAACATGACAAAGGCCAGACCAACACCGCTCTTTCCACTCAGCCCCGCCCAATTGCGGTCATTGCTGGAGGAATTGCGCAGGTGAGCGGCGACAGGCACCGCACCGGGTGAACCCCGGCGCGGCGCCAGTGCCCTCAAAGGATGTTCTGGCCCGTCTTGGCCCAATCCGCCATGAACTGCTCCAGCCCTGCGTTGGTCAGCGGGTGGCTCGCCAGTTTGCGGATCACCTCCGGCGGCGCGGTCATCACGTCCGCACCGATCAGCGCACATTCCTGCACATGGGCGACGGAACGGATCGAAGCGGCAAGGATGTTCGTCTCGAACCCGTAGTTGTCATAGATCGTGCGGATGTCCTGAATGAGATCCATCCCGTCGATGTTGATGTCATCGAGACGCCCGATGAAGGGAGAGATGAAGGTAGCCCCCGCCTTGGCCGCCAGAAGCGCCTGATTGGCCGAAAAGCACAAGGTCACGTTCACCATGTGGCCGTCGCCCGACAGAATCTTGCAGGCTTTCAGCCCGTCCCAGGTCAGCGGCAGTTTGATCGCGATGTTGTCCGCGATCTCGGCCAGCTTGCGGCCTTCCGCGATCATGGCATCCGCTTCCAGCGCGACCACCTCGGCAGAGACGGGGCCGGAGACGATGCCGCAGATTTCCTTGGTCACTTCCATGATGTCGCGGCCCGATTTCAGGATCAGCGAGGGGTTCGTCGTGACCCCGTCCACCATGCCAAGATCATTGAGTTCGGCGATTGCGTCGATTTCGGCGGTATCTACGAAGAATTTCATGGGCGGTCCTTGCGGTTGGGGTGCGATGCGTTGATCTTGGGTCTAGCCTATGATCTGGCGGCCTGAAACCCTCTTTTACCGATGTGGACCCCCTCGTGGACAGCGCGGACTTCTTTGACCACGGCGATCTTGTGGCGGTGCTCAGCACGCAGCCGCTGGGCCGTCCGCTGGATTACCGCGCCCCCGAAGGCGGATGCCATCTGGGTGCATTTGTCGAGGTGCCGCTGGGACCGCGCAAGGTGCTGGGCGTGGTCTGGGGACCGGGCAAAGGGGACTATGACCTGAGCAAGATCCGCCACGTCATCCGGGTGCTGGACGCGGCCCCCATGCGGGCCGAGATGCGCGCGTTTCTGGAACGCGCCGCAGCCTATACGCTGACACCGATGCCCGCAATGCTGCGGCTGGCGACCCGCGCACCGGGCCTGGGCGATCCGCCCTCGATGCGCAAGGTCTACCGGCGCGGAGAGGCGGAACCCTCCAAGATGACCGATGCGCGGCGGCGCGTGCTTGCCACGCTTGAGGACTACGGCGATCTGTCCTTCACTCTCAAGGAACTGGCCGACATGGCCGGGGTGACGCCGTCCGTTGTCAAGGGATTGGTGGCACAGGATGCGGTCCGCGAAGAGGACAGCCCGCGGGATGTCCCCTTCATGCGGATGGACCCGGAGTTGCCCCGCAAGGAGTTGACCGAGGATCAGGCGGCGGGTGCCGCGGCCTTGGCGGAGGGTGTCAGGTCAGAGACCTATGGCACGACGCTGCTGCGCGGGGTGACGGGATCGGGCAAGACCGAAGTCTATCTGGAAGCCGTGGCGGCGGCGCTGCGGGCGGGCCGGCAGGCGCTGGTGCTGTTGCCCGAGATCGCGCTGACGGAGCAGTTTCTGACCCGCGTGCAGGAACGCTTCGGGGCCAAGCCCGCCGAATGGCATTCGGGTGCCACCATGACGGAACGGCGCAGGATCTGGCGCATGGTGGGGCAGGGCCAGTGCCAGTTGGTGATCGGCGCACGGTCTGCCCTGTTCCTGCCCTATCAGAACCTCGGTCTGATCGTCGTCGATGAGGAACACGATACGTCCTACAAGCAGGAAGAAGGTGTCCTTTACAATGCCCGCGATATGGCCGTGCTGCGGGCCGCGATCTGTGGCGCGCAGGTGGTGCTGGCCTCGGCCACGCCATCGCTGGAAACATGGGCAAATGTGGAGGCGGGCAAGTACAAGCGGCTGGAGCTGACATCGCGGTTCGGGCCAGCGGTGATGCCGGAAATGGGCGCGATCGACATGCGGTCCGAGGGGTTGCCTTCGGATCGCTGGGTGTCACCGACCCTGCAGTCGGAGGTGAACAAGCGGCTGGAACGCGGCGAACAGGCGATGCTGTTCATCAACCGGCGCGGCTATGCGCCCATCACGCTGTGCCGTGCCTGCGGCCATCAGATCGGCTGTGACGACTGCGACGCGCGGATGGTGGAGCATCGGTTCCTGAAGCGCCTGATCTGCCATCAATGCGGCGAGAGCAAGCCGATGCCGGAAGCCTGCCCGTCCTGCGACGCGGTGGGCAAGCTGGCGCCCGTGGGGCCGGGGGTGGAGCGGCTGGGCGAGGAAGCGGCGGCGATCTGGCCAGAGGCGCGGATCGCGACGCTGTCGTCCGACATGTACGGCTCCGCCCGCGCGCTCAAGGCCGAGATTGCCGGGATCGCAGCAGGGGCGGCGGATATCGTGATCGGCACGCAGCTGGTGGCCAAGGGACACAACTTTCCGAACCTGACCCTCGTTGGTGTCATCGACGCGGATCTTGGATTGCAGGGGTCCGACCTGCGGGCAGCAGAGCGGACATTTCAGCTGATGCGGCAGGTTGCAGGGCGGGCCGGACGGGCGGAGGCACCGGGGGCCGCGTTGCTGCAGACCTATCAGCCGGATCATCCGGTCATCCGTGCCATTCTGGCCGGTGACGAGGAAAAATTCTGGGCGGCGGAGGCGGCGGAGCGCAAACAGGCGGGCGTCCCGCCCTATGGCCGGATGGCCGGGATCATTCTGAGCGGGCCGGATGTGGCGCAGGTCTTTGACGCGGGCAACCTTCTCGCGCGGCAGGACGGACCGCTCAGACGCATCGGTGCGCAGGTCTTCGGACCTGCCCCGGCACCGATTGCACGGGTCAGGGGGCGGCACCGGGTCCGGTTGCTGGTGAAGGCGGAAAAATCGGCGCCGTTGCAGGAAGCCCTGGCGGTTTGGGTGGCGCAGGTGCGGTTGAAGGGCGATCTGCGCCTGGCCGTCGATATTGATCCGCAAAGTTTCTACTGACGGCGAACACGCGCTGTTCTGCCGCGCGGGATGAGAGTTTTTTCGCAGAAAAAGCGCGGTCGGGTGCCACTCATGAGAGCGCCAAACGCTTTCCACCTGCCACCGGCACCACCCGTTGAGAATGCGGACGGTATATAAGGCCAAAAAGAGAAAGGTGGTCTGCATTATTGCATATCGTCTTTTTCGCGGCACGGGCGTAAGGGTGGGGGATGGCGCAGTATATCACCCTCGAGAAAGCCAAAGGTCTGCCGTTCTGGCGCAGGCCTGTGGCGCTGTTGTTTCTGATGGCGTTGGGGATGCCGATCGCTTTCAACACCTGGTCGGCACTGCTGAACAACTTCGTGATCGAAGTGGCGGATTTCGACGGCGCCGATATCGGGCTGTTGCATACGGTGCGCGAGATACCGGGCTTTCTGGCAGTTGGTGTGATCGCCATCATCATTTTCGTGCGCGAGCAGGTGCTTGGACTGGTGTCGCTGGTGCTTTTGGGGGCCGCAACGGCGGTGACAGCCTGGTTTCCCACCATGGGCGGGATTCTGACCATCACCATGCTCAGTTCCATCGGGTTTCATTACTATGAGACGGTGAACCAGTCGTTGCAGTTGCAATGGCTGAGGATCGAGGACGCGCCGCGGATGCTGGGATGGCTTCTGGCGGCGGGCTCCTTTGCCACGTTGATCGCCTATCTGCTGATCATGGCGCTGTGGGAAACGCTCGATCTGTCCTACAACACCGTCTATCTGGCCGGGGGCGGGGTGACGGTGGTGATCGCCCTCATCGCGATGATCGCCTATCCGCAGTTCGAGGCACCGACGCCGCAGAACAAGTCGATGGTGCTGCGCCGCCGCTATTGGCTCTACTACGCGCTTCAGTTCATGGGCGGCGCGCGGCGGCAGATCTTCGTGGTTTTCGCGGGCTTCATGATGGTCGAGCGCTTCGGCTATGACGTGCATGAAATCACCATGCTGTATCTGGTCAATCTCGTGGCGAACATCGTCTTTGCCCCGCTGATGGGGCGTGCCGTCGGATACTTCGGCGAGCGGCGCACGCTGGGGTTCGAATATATCGGTCTGGTGCTGGTGTTCCTGAGCTACGGTGGCGTCTATTATCTGGGCTGGGGCGTCATGGTGGCGGCGGTGCTCTATGTGCTGGACCACCTGTTCTTCGGGCTGGCGCTGGCGATGAAAACCTATTTCCAGAAGATCGCCGATCCGGCCGATATTGCGCCCACGGCGGCGGTGGCCTTTACCATCAACCACATCGCGGCGGTGTTCCTGCCGGTGGGGTTGGGGCTGTTGTGGCTCGTGTCTCCTGCGGCGGTGTTCTTTCTGGCGGCGGCCATGGCGGGTGTCTCCTTTGCGCTTGCGATGCTGATCCCGCGCCATCCGGCACCCGGAAACGAGACCATATTCAGCGTGGGCCTGCCTCAGGCCGCAGAATAACGTGGAGCAGGGTCGTTTCCTGACCGGCGGCACCATGGGCCATGTGGTGCGGATGACCGCGACCGGGGCGATGGGCATCACCTTTGTTTTCCTCGTGGATGCCGCGAACCTCTTCTGGGTCAGCCAGTTGGGAGAGCCGCAGCTGGTCGCTGCCATCGGCTTTGCCTATGCGGTCCAGTTCTTTTCCGTCTCCGTGGCCGTCGGACTGATGATTGCGGCGACGGCGGTCGTGTCGCGCAGCATCGGCACGGGCGCGCGTGAACAGGCCCGGCGTCAGGCGGGCGCCGCTGTGGTGATCTCGGCCACGATCCTGACCTGCGTGGTGCTGCTGATCGTCGGTTTCCGCCATGCGCTGGTGGACTTTACCGGAGCGGAGGGGGAAACCGCGCGCTTGGCCGCGCGCTATCTGGGCATCACGATCCCGTCGCTTATTCCGATGTCGGCAGCGCTTGTCTTGTCGGGCACGCTGCGCGCAGACGGCTACGGCGCGAAGGCGATGTATGTCACCCTGACAGGCGGCGTGCTGTTGATGCTGATTGATCCGGTGCTGATCTTCTGGATGGGCTGGGGACTGGACGGAGCGGCGATCGGGCTGGTCCTGTTCCGGTTCACGCTGCTGGCTGTCGCGCTCTATTTCGCCGTGATCCAGATGAAGCTGGTGGCGCGTCCGACGCGGCGCACCCTGCGCACCATCGCGGGACCGTTCATGGTGGTGGCCGGACCGGCCATCGCCACGCAGATGTCCACGCCGGCGGGCAATTACCTGCTGACCATCGTCATGTCCCGCTACGGGGACGAGGCGATGGCCGCCTGGGCGGTGGTGGGGCGGCTGACGGTGGTCGTCTTCGGCGGGGTGTTCGCATTGTCCGGGGCGATCGGGGGCATCTTCGGCCAGAACTTCGGCGCGGGCCAGATGGAGCGGGTGCGCAGCACCTACCGCGATGCGCTGCTGTTCTGCTTCATCTACACGCTGGTGGCCTGGGGGCTGATGGTGCTTGCCACACCCTCTGTCGTGGCGGCTTTCGGGTTGACGGGCATCGGCGTGGAGGTCTTGCAGTCCTTCACCCGCGTGGGCGTCGGGGGGTTCGTGTTCATCGGCGCGCTTTTCGTCTCCAATGCGGCCTTCAACAATCTGGGGCGGCCTGCCTATTCCACATTGGTCAACTGGTCCAAGGACGGCGTGCTGAGCTATCCGGCTGCGATCTGGCTTGCCGGGGGGTTCGGCGCGTCGGGTGTGATCTACGGTCAGGCCGTGGCGGGGGCGGTGATGGGCGTGATCGCGGCCACCTGGGGCTGGTTCTACGTCAAGGGTCTGCGCGGGCCGGACGAGGTGACCCTTGACCCCGCGCATCCGCGCCCCTACCCGAACCCCGACAGATACCGGAGACGATGATGACCACATTCACCGCACTGACGACACTCAAGGGGCGCGATGCCGCCTATGCGCTGGGCGAGGCGATGGAGCGGCTGGAGCCGGAACCGACAGGCGTCGGCGTCTTCGAGATGGAGGACGGATCGGGTCTTTGGGAGGTCGGCGGTTATTTCGAGGCACCACCGGATGACACGGCTTTGACGGTGCTGGCCGTGGCGATGGGGGCAAAACCCTTTGTCGTCTCGGAACTGCCCGAGACCGACTGGGTCGCCCATGTGCGCCGCGAACTGTCGCCGGTCGCGGCGGGGCGGTTTTTTGTCTACGGCTCGCACGACGCGGACAAGGTGCCCGAAGACTGCGAACCGCTGCTGATCGAGGCCGCGATGGCCTTTGGCACCGGGCACCATGGCACGACGCTGGGCTGCCTGCGGGCGCTGGACCGGCTGGCGGATGGCGGATTTGCCGGCACGCGGGTCGCGGACATCGGCTGCGGCACGGCGGTGCTGGCGATGGCGGCGGCGCGGATCTGGACAGATCCGGTGCTGGCCAGTGACATCGACGAGGTCGCGGTAGATGTGGCGCGGGCAAATGTGGCGGCCAACGGTCTGACGGACCGCGTGACCTGTGTCGAGGCGGCGGGTTTCGATCATCCGGCGCTTGCGGCGGCAGCCCCCTTCGATCTGGTTTTCGCCAATATTCTGAAAGGTCCGCTTGTCGCGCTGGCACCGGACATGGCCGACGCGCTGCAGCCGGAGGGCTATGCGATTCTCTCGGGCATCCTGAACGAACAGGCCGATGAGGTGCAGGAGGTTTATGCACGATCCGGCATCAATCCGGTCCACAGGGAAAGCATTGGTGACTGGACGACGTTAACGCTTCAAAAAAAGACCTAGATTGAAGGGCTTTTAAGGTGAAACGGGGGCAACTGCCCAGATTTTGCCACAATCCTTGGCTAATAGTTTCTTAACAACGGTGGGGGCCGATTGTTAATGAGAGACCGCTGCTATGGTTGAGACCCACAATGATTTCGTGAAGCGCCTGAACTCTTTGGGCCGCAAGCACAACAAGATGACCTATGGTTACACGACCAAAGTCACCAAGGACGGCCTGATCGTCGTCAAACCCCGTGCCCGCCGGGTACGTGGCGGGGGTGGCCTCAAGCTGCTGCTGCTGGTCGCCGTCGGGTTTTTCGGCTTCAAGGCCTTCACACTCGCCACGGTCGGCCCTGTAACCTACAACGAGCGCCTGGCAGAACTGGAGGGTGGCTCCGTGATCGAACAGGTCGGCGCAAAGGCGCTGGCGATTGATCCGGTCACCTCGGCGCTGGTCGAAGGGGTTGCACCCGCAATCCGTTAAGGAATGAGCCGCCGTGCAGAAGGCTGTCGCGGCGGCAGACGTCACTTGCTTCCTCTCCAAGGCACGAAAAAGCCGCGCTTCTGTGGGTCAGAGCGCGGCTTTTTACGTTTCCGGTGCAGACATTGGCCGACCCTTGTGCGGGATCAGCGGAAGAAGCTGCTTTGCGCAACGGCGTCGATGTCGCCACGGACCAGACCGATGTCTTCCAGCTCGCGATCCGTCAGCGAGGACAGCGATTTGCGCGTGATGCGCGAGTCGTTCCAGGCGGAAAGCGCGCCGAAGGTGCGTGCGATGAGAGAGGACACGGCTGTCATGGAGCCGTGTGCGGGGCGGGAAGTTTCAAAAGCTGCCATTTGGGCCGTCCTTGGGTTCGGGGTTATGCCAATTTCCTTGGCGGTATGCGCGGCAGATAGGCAGAATGAAATCGCAACGCAACGCCTGTGAATGCATGTGTGGTCTGCGGTTTTTGCATAGGTCTGGATGGTGCTTAACAGTCCGTAAAATATGGCAAAATTGGGGCGGACAGCATGTCGTTTTCGGTGGCCGGAATGTCCAAAATGGTGCCCTGCGGCGCAGGACCGACACAGGCGGTGTCGTAATTGGACTTCGGCGTCGAAATGCTTGGCGGATGTTCGCGTTTCGTGCTAGTGCACCAAAAAAGCAACAATTTTACAGAACTCAGGGCAGGTCGGGTCGAATGCGGGTAATTGGGATTGATCCGGGGTTGCGCAACCTGGGCTGGGGCGTGATCGACGTCTCCGGCAGCCGGTTGCGGCATGTGGCGAATGGCGTCTGCCGGTCCGAAGGGGACAATCTGGCCCTGCGGTTGCTGTCGCTTCACGGCCAACTGACCCGTGTGATCGCGACCTATCTGCCCGATACCGCCGCGGTGGAGCAGACGTTCGTGAACAAGGATGGGGCAGGTACGCTGAAACTGGGCCAGGCGCGCGGGATCGCGATGCTCGTGCCCGCGCAGGCGGGGTTGCCGGTGGGCGAATACGCGCCAAACACGGTGAAGAAGACCGTGGTCGGGGTGGGTCATGCGGACAAGGCGCAGGTGATGCACATGGTCAAGGTCCAGCTGCCGGGGGTCGAGATTGCAGGCGCGGACGCCGCCGACGCGTTGGCCATCGCCATTTGCCACGCCCATCACGGCGGTGCCGGTGCCCTGGCGCTGGCCATCGCGAAGGCTGGCGCATGATTGGCAAGATCACCGGCAGGATCGACTACCGCGCAACCGATCATGTGCTGATCGACGTGCGCGGCGTGGGATATCTGGTCTATTGTTCCGACCGGACAATGGCGGCCCTGCCCGGTGTGGGGGAGGTAACGGCGCTGTTCACGGATCTGGTTGTCCGCGAAGACCTGATGCAGCTCTTCGGCTTTCAGACGCTGGTGGAAAAGGAATGGCACCGGCTTTTGACGTCGGTGCAGGGCGTGGGGGCCAAGGCCTCTCTTGCCATTCTGGGCGCGCTTGGTCCGGACGGGGTGAGCCGCGCCATCGCGCTGGGGGACTGGAACGCCGTCAAGGCGGCGAAGGGTGTCGGCCCCAAGATCGCGCAGCGGGTGGTGCTGGACCTGAAGGACAAGGCACCGTCCGTCATGGCCATGTCCGGCACGCTGGCCGAAGCGCAGGGCGAGGTGGAGGCAGAAGTTCTGGAACCCGTGGCGCGGAGGCCGCGTCGTGCGGCGCCCAATACCTCGGCGCAATCCGAGGCCTTGTCGGCGCTGGGCAACCTTGGCTACAGCCCCGGCGATGCTGCGGGCGCCGTGGCCCAGGCGGCGGGAGAGATGGAAGGCGCAAGCACACCCGATCTTATCCGCGCGGCGTTGAAACTTCTGGCACCGAAAGGCTAGACTGCGCTTACCAAGCCCGGAGGGGCTTTCTTCGCATAAAGGACGCCCGTGACCGAGATAGACCCCACCGTGCGGCCCGAACCGATGGCCGAGGACATCGACCGCGCGCTGCGGCCGCAGATGCTGTCGGAATTCGTGGGTCAGGCCGAGGCACGGTCGAACCTTGCCGTCTTCATCCAGTCTGCAAGACAGCGCGGCGAGGCGATGGATCACACGCTGTTTCATGGTCCGCCCGGTCTGGGCAAAACCACCTTGGCCCAGATCATGTCCCGCGAACTGGGGGTCGGGTTTCGCATGACATCCGGTCCGGTGTTGGCCAAGGCAGGTGATCTGGCCGCGATCCTGACCAACCTCGAAGCGCGGGACGTGTTGTTCATTGATGAAATTCACCGCCTGAACCCTGCGGTCGAGGAAGTGCTCTATCCGGCGCTCGAGGATTTCGAACTGGATCTGGTGATCGGCGAGGGACCGGCAGCGCGCACCGTGCGGATCGAACTGCAGCCCTTCACGCTGGTGGGGGCCACGACGCGGCTGGGCCTGTTGACCACGCCGCTGCGTGACCGCTTCGGCATTCCGACGCGGTTGCAGTTCTACACCGAAGACGAATTGTTCATCATCGTGGACCGCAATGCCCGCAAGCTGGGTGCCCCTGCGGACGAAGGCGGGGCGCGCGAGATTGCCAGACGTGCCCGTGGCACCCCGCGCATCGCAGGCCGTTTGCTGCGCCGCGTTGTGGATTTTGCAGTTGTCGAAGGTGATGGCACCGTCACGCGGGAGTTGGCCGATATGGCGCTGACGCGGCTGGGGGTCGATCATCTGGGGCTCGACGGGGCGGACCGGCGGTATCTGCGGCTGATCGCGGAAAACTATCAGGGCGGTCCGGTGGGGATCGAAACGATGTCGGCGGCGCTGTCGGAAAGCCGCGATGCCCTGGAAGAGGTGATCGAGCCGTTCCTGTTGCAGCAAGGCTTGATCCAGCGCACGCCGCGCGGGCGGATGCTGGCGCAGAAGGCCTGGACGCATCTGGGCATGGAGCCGCCCAGGTCGCAGACCGATCTGTTTGGCTGAGGCGGCGGAATTGAGTTGTAAAGGAAAGATGAAGCGGGTGGGACGCGAGATGATGCAACGGTTGCTTTGGGGAGCGGCGGTTTGAAGCCGGAAGAGATCGAGGCGCTGTTCACGCGGGGCGACGGCCAGTTTGTCTTTGCGCGCTGGGGGCGGCCTGTCTGTCCTGTGGTCTTTGGCGTGGACGATGCGACGCTGGGGGTGGTCAAGGGGGCGATCGAGGCGACCTGTACGCTGGCCGGTCATGAGATGGGCGACATGGACGCCGAGCTTGGCTCGAACCTGATGATGTTCTTCTTTCAGGATTGGGCTGAATTGCCTGCGGTGCCGGGGATGGACCGGCTGGTGCCGGATCTTGATCCACTGGTCGCGCGGCTGACGGAGGTGGAGGCCAACCAGTATCGGTTTTTCCGGTTTGACGCGCAGGGTGCGATCAAGGCCTGTTTTGTCTTTTTGCGGATGGATCGACATTTGAGCGAGGTGCCGGCGCATACGCTGGCCCTGAGCCAGATCGTGCAATCCATGGTGCTGTGGTCGGATACCGCGTTCCAGGACCGCTCGCCCCTGGCGGTCGCGGGCGACACCACCGTGTTGCGGCCCGATATCGCGGCACTGCTGCGGGCGGCCTACGATCCGGTACTGCCTCCTGCGGCACAGGACAGCGCCCACGCCTTGCGGCTGGCCGCCCGCATTCAGGTGATGCAATGACCCATTCCTTTGCCGTCCGCATCTTCTATGAAGACACAGACATGGCGGGCATCGTCTATTATGCCAACTATCTGAAGTACATCGAACGCGCCCGGTCCGATATCGTGGAGCAACTGGGCGTCGATCAGCGGGCCATGCGCGATGCGGATACCGTTTTTGTCATCACGCGGGTCGAGGCGGATTATCTTGGTGCCGCCCGCTTTGGCGACCGGCTGGAGGTGCGGACCACCCATCATGCGCAGGGTGCCGTGCGCTGGGTCTTTGACCAGGATGTGATGCTGGATGGGCGCGTGATCTTTCGCGCCAAGGTGACCGCAGTCTGCATGACCACCGCAGGAAAACCCACCCGTCTGCCAGCAAAACTCCGCTCACAACTCCCGCCCTCGGCGCAATAGTGCCAATGCTCTGGCTTTCGTCCTTGTAACCCGCTAGATTCCAGCCAAATGAGCCTCGAGAACAGAGGCCGAGAGGCAGAAGCCGCATCAAGCGGCACTATAAAGAGCGGGATTATGGAAGCAGAGACGCTGGCATTGGCCACGGAGATCGATTTCTCCATCTGGGGGCTGTTCGCGCGGGCGACGTTCACGGTGAAGCTGGTGATGATCATGCTGATCCTCGCCTCGTTCTGGTCATGGTCGATCATCATTCAGAAGACGATCCAGTACCGTGCCGCAAAAGCGGACGCGCAGAGTTTCGACCGGGCCTTCTGGTCCGGCGAGCCGCTGGATGGGCTGTTCGACCAGGTCGGCGCGGACCCGGACGGACCGGCCGAGAAGGTCTTTGCCGCCGGAATGACCGAATGGCGCAGGTCACACCGCGAGGACGGCGGGCTGATCCCCGGTGCCACCGCGCGCATCGACCGCAGCATGGATGTGGCCATCGCCAAGGAAACCGACCGCCTGCAGAAGGGACTGACCGTGCTGGCGACCATCGGGTCGTCCGCACCGTTCATCGGGTTGTTCGGCACGGTGATCGGTATCATGAACGCCTTCATCGAGATTGCCGAGCAGCAGAACACCAACCTTGCGGTCGTGGCACCCGGTATCGCGGAGGCGTTGCTGGCGACGGGCCTTGGCCTGCTGGCCGCGATCCCGGCCGTGATCTTCTACAACAAGCTGAACGCGGACAGTGATCGGATCATCGGCACACACGAAGCCTTTGCGGATGAATTCGCCACCATCCTCAGCCGTCAGTTGGACAGTTGAGCCATGGCCGCAGGCACAATCAAGAAAAAGGGCGGCGGCGGGCGCGGACGGCGCAGAGGGCGCAGTCAGCCGATGTCCGAGATCAACGTCACGCCCTTTGTGGACGTGATGCTGGTGCTGCTGATCATCTTCATGGTCGCCGCGCCGCTGCTGACTGTCGGCGTACCGGTCGAACTGCCGAAATCCGCCGCCGGTGCCTTGCCGACCGAAACCGAAGAGCCCCTGACCGTGACCATCACCGCCGACGGTGAAATACAGATCCAGACCACGCCGATCGCGCGGGATGAGCTGGTGACGCGTCTGCGCGGCATCGCGACCGAACGCGCCAGTGACCGCGTGTTTCTGCGGGCCGACGGGGCGGTGTCCTATGCCGCCGTCATGGAGGTGATGGGTGCCCTGAACGCAGGCGGATTTTCCAACATCGGGCTGGTGACGGACATCGGTGGCCCTGCGCTGGACGGCAGCGCGACATCGGGGAACTGATCCTTGGACACCGGGCAGTATATCTCAGGCGCCGGGCACGTCGGGTTGATTGCCTGGCTGCTTCTGGGCGGGCTGTTCACGTCGGAACCGGAACCGTTCGAGATGACCGAGGTCTCGGTCATTTCGGGGGCGGATTTCGACGCGATGATCGCCGCGCAGCAACCGCCGCAAAGCGCCACGGAAGTGGCGCAGCCGTCGGTGCCGGAAGAATTGCCCGCAACGCCTGACGTGACCTCGGCGCCTGATACGCCCATCGAACAACCCGCACCGCTGCAAACCGACACGCCGCCTGATGATGCGCCGCCCGAGGTGGTGGAGGACACCAGCCCACCGCAGACACCGGCGCAGGAACCGCCCGCCGATCTGAGCGATCCGGTGGGAGATGTGGCCGTGCTGGTGCCGAATGTGGCCCCCGAAGCGGCACCCCGTCCGATCGAGCGGGTGGCACCGGAGCCGGTGGCGCAGCCCGATCCGGAGGTCACGCCCGACCCGGTCGAGCAGGAGGCCGTGGCCCCTGATGCACCGGGCGAGACAGTCGAACAGGAAACCCAGGAAGCGACTGCGCCCGAGGAGGCGGTGAGCGAGATCGTGACCGAGGCGACAGCCGCGCCTGCCGCATCGCCGCGCCCGCCGGGCAGACGACCTGCCGCACCGGCACCGCGCGTGGCCGAAGCGCCGACCCAGACGCAGGACACGCCGTCCCAACCGGCTGAAGCAACCGTACCGGCACCAAGTGAGCCGACACCTTCGGTCAACAACGACGACGTGTTGGCGGCATTGGCCGCAGCACAGGAGGCCGTTGCGGCACCTGCGCCCAGTGGACCGCCCTTGTCCGCGGGTGAAAAGGACGCGCTGCGCGTTGCGGTCTCGCAATGCTGGAACATCGGTGCGTTGTCGTCCGAAGCGATAGAGACCACGGTGGTGATCGGTGTCCAGATGAACCGCGACGGCACGCCGGTGATCGACACCATTCGCATGATCTCGGCCTCCGGCGGATCGGATGCTGCCGCGCGCAGGGTTTTCGACAGTGCCCGGCGCGCAATCATTCTGTGCGGATCGAAGGGCTACAGCCTGCCGGAAGAGAAATTCAGCCAGTGGCAGAACATCGAAATGACCTTCGATCCCAGAAAGATGGGTTTCTGATGTCTCTTTTCCGATCCCAAATTTGTGAACGTTTGAACACTTTCCTGCCTTGGGGGTTGGCCCCTTGCCATTTTCCCCTGAAACTGGCGCGGCGAGTCCGCGACAAGACATACAGGTACAGTCCCGAAAGGATGCACGCCCCATGAAACATTTTCTGCTGAGCCTTTGCGCAGGGTTCGCCATGCTGGTGTCCGCGCCGGTGCAGGCCCAAGAGCCGCTGCGGATCATCATCGACGAGGCGATCATCGAACCGCTGCCGTTCGCAGCCCCGGCATTTCAGCCTGAAAGTGCTGCCGCCGGTCAAATGGCCAGCGATCTGGCCCGCGTGGTCGCGGCGGACCTGACCGGGACGGGCCTGTTCCGGGAGATCCCGTCATCGGCCTACATCTCGACGGTCAGCGATTTCAATGCGCCGGTACAATATGCCGACTGGAAGGCGATCAACGCACAGGCGCTGGTGACCGGTGCCGTGGACGTGCAGGGCAACAACCTGAACGTCAAGTTCCGGCTGTACGACGTGTTCTCCGGCGCCGAACTGGGCAGCGGTTTGCAGTTTTCCGGCACCGTCGACGGGTGGCGGCGCATGGCGCACAAGGTGGCCGATGCGGTCTATGCGCGGATCACCGGGGAGGGCCCCTATTTTGACAGCCGCGTCGTCTATGTCTCCGAAACAGGCCCCAAGGACGACCGCAAGAAGCGGTTGGCGATCATGGATTACGATGGTGCCAATGTGCAGTACCTGACGGATTCGGGCGCGATCGTGCTCGCTCCGCGATTCTCTCCGTCCGGGGACAGAGTGCTTTATACCAGTTATGAAAGCGGATTTCCGCGCATCTACGTGCTCGACATCGGCTCCGTGTCGCGCAGGGTTCTTGAAAGCGCCGAAGGCACGATGAGCTTCGCGCCGCGCTTCTCTCCCTCCGGTCAGACGGTGGTTTACTCGCTGACGCAAGGCGGCAATACCGACATCTACCAGATGGACATCAACTCGGGACAGTCGGTGCGCCTGACCAACACGCCATCCATCGAAACCGCGCCCAGTTATTCGCCCGACGGCAGCCGCATCGTGTTCGAAAGCGACCGTTCCGGCAGCCAGCAGCTCTATATCATGCCATCCACAGGCGGCGAAGCGCAGCGCATTTCCTTCGGGGAAGGCCGTTACGGTACGCCCGTCTGGTCCCCGCGCGGCGATCTGGTGGCCTTTACCAAGCAGAACAAGGGCCGTTTTCACATCGGGGTGATGCGGCTGGACGGATCACAGGAACGGCTGCTCACAGCATCGTTTCTGGACGAGGG
This sequence comes from uncultured Alphaproteobacteria bacterium, assembly GCA_963799505.1. Classification (GTDB taxonomy): domain Bacteria; phylum Pseudomonadota; class Alphaproteobacteria; order Rhodobacterales; family Rhodobacteraceae; genus Sulfitobacter. Next base: position 112,375 of record CAWCXM010000013.1, on the reverse strand, counting down.
CCCGACCTGGGCACCCAATGGCCGCGTGATCATGTTCGCGCGCGAAACCCAAGGTGCTGAAGGCTCCTCGACGCTCTATTCGGTTGATATCTCGGGACGCAACCTGCGCCCGGTGAGCACGCCATCGGGCGGGTCCGATCCGTCATGGTCGCCCTTGCAGAAGTGATCCGGAACCAAGGCTGGCCAATTCCAAACCCCAACGTCCTGTGATAGACACGGCACAACACAAAAAAGGCAGATTGAGATGAAACGACTTATGACAAGCGGCCTGCTCATCGCGGCTTTGGCCGTGTCGGCCTGTACCAACCCGGATCGCTTTGGGGCGGATGGCAGCGGTGCTGCGCTGAACTCGGGTGCGGGCATCAACGGCGGCATCCTGCCGGGCAGTGCCAATGACCCGACCTCGACCGCGTACTTCCAGCAATCCGTTGGTGACCGGGTGCTGTTCGAGGTCGATCAGGCAACGCTGACCGACATTGGCCGCGCCACGCTCGACGGGCAGGCACAGTGGCTGATGACCAATTCCGACTATCAGGCCATCATCGAAGGGCACGCAGACGAGCAGGGCACCCGCGAATACAACCTCGCGCTGGGCGCGCGCCGCGCCAATGCCGCGCAGGAATACCTGATCACGCAGGGTGTCTCTCCGTCACGTCTGCGGGTCGTGAGCTATGGCAAGGAACGCCCGATCGAGATTTGTTCGAACGAGGCCTGCTATGCCAAGAACCGCCGCGCGGTCACGGTGCTTGCCGGCGGGCTGACAAGCTAGGAAACCCATGTTGATGAAAATGCGATATATCGTGGCACTGGCGGGCGGGCTGATGATCAGCCCTCTCGCGGCTTTCGCGCAGAATGACCAGACCCTCGCGGATGTGCGGCAGGAACTGACGATCCTGTTTACCGAAGTGCAAAAACTCAAGCGTGAGCTGTCCACCACTGGCGGCGCGGGCGTCAACGTGGCCGGCACATCCGTACTGGAACGTGTCGGCACGATGGAAAGCGAGCTCCAGCGCCTGACCGCAAAAAGCGAAGAGCTTGAGAACCGGATCAACCGCATCGTGGCCGACGGGACGGCCCGGATCGGCGATCTGGAGTTCCGGCTGGTGGAGCTTGAGGGCGGCGATATCTCGACCCTTGGCGAAACGACGACATTGGGGGGGGCAGACCAGACCGCGACGGCGGCACCGCTGACCGCCCCTGCCACACCAACCGATCAGGCATCGCTGGCGGTGGGTGAAGCGGCAGACTTCGAGCGGGCGCAGGAGGCGCTCGCCTCCGGTGACTTTCGAGGCGCCGCGCAGCTCTTTGAGACCTTCAATCAGACCTACCCGGGCGGTCCGCTAGCCGCAGAGGCCGATCTGCGCCGGGGCGAGGCGCTGGACAAGGCGGGCGACACACGCGAGGCCGCGCGCGCCTATCTCGCCAGCTTCAGCACCGATCCGCAAGGCACCGTGGCCCCGCAGGCGCTGTTCGAGCTGGGCCGGGCGCTGGGCACATTGGGCCAGACGCAGGAAGCCTGCGTGACGCTGGGTGAAGTCGGCCTGCGATTCCCCGCCAGCCCTTATGTGACGCAGGCAGAGGACCAGCGGCGCAACATCGGGTGCAGCTGACCCATGACCGCGCGCCTGCTGGAAGACGTGGCGACGGCGCTTCTGCCGGACCCGCCAAAGCTTCTGGGCGTGGCTGTTTCCGGCGGCAGTGATTCGCTTGCCCTTCTGCATCTGCTGCGGGATTTGTCCCGAAAACACGACATTGATCTGAGAGCGGCGACGGTGGACCACGGGCTGCGCGCCGAAGCGCCTGCCGAAGCGGCACAGGTCGCGGCGATCTGTGCGTCGATCGGCGTGCCCCACGACACGCTTGTCTGGTCGGACTGGAACGGGGAGGGCAATCTGCAAAGCGCGGCACGAACGGGCCGCTACGCCAAACTGACCGACTGGGCCGGACGGCACGGCATTGACACGGTCTGCATCGGTCACACGGCGGATGATCAGGCAGAGACGGTGCTGATGCGGCTTGCCCGGCGGTCCGGTGTCGACGGGCTGGCCGCGATGCAGACCAGCACCTTGCGCGACGGGATAAACTGGCTTCGGCCTTTGCTGCACACGCGACGCGAGCGGCTGCGCCGTTATCTGCGGCAACGTAATGTCTCCTGGATCGACGATCCCGGCAACGAAGACACCCGGTTCGACCGCATCAAGGCCAGACAGGCGCTGGAAGTCCTGACGCCCCTTGGGATCGACACCGATGTCCTTTGCGAAGTCGCGGATCATATGAACAAATCCCGTCGGGCGCTGGATTGGCAGACCTTTCTGGTCGCAAAGAAGATCATCACGATCAAGGCCGGGGCCGTCGTGCTGGACGAGGCCCTGCTGAACTTGCAGCCAGATGAAATCCAGCGGCGTCTTTTTGTCCGGGCGATCAATTGGGTGAGCGGGTCATCCTATCCCCCGCGCCGGGGTGCCTTGGCCACCGTGATGGCGGCGCTGCGCGCGGGCCAGGCTGGAACGCTGGACGGCTGCCATATCCGGCGCATCGGCGCGTCCATCTGGGTTTTCCGCGAACATAACGCGGTGCGGCAGGTCACGGCAGACATCGACGCGCCTTGGGACGGGCGGTGGATTTTCCGGCACAACCAGGGTGAGAAACACAAGCGGCATCTGCGGCTGCGTGCATTGGGCCCGAAGGGTCTTGATCAATGCCCCGACTGGCGCGCGACGGGGCATCCTTACGTCGTGCTGCAGTCAACCCCGGCGGTCTGGGCCGGGGCCGAACTGGTCGCCGCACCACTGGCCGGTTTCGCCGAATATTGGGGCGCAGAATTGCGATTTGGGCCCGATACCTTTTTTGCCGCACTATTATCGCATTGAACCTGCGGCCATCCTGTCTATCTTTAGGCGGAAGAGGCACAAAGATGGTGTGCCGGTGGGTCTGTCGGTATAGACGGACCTGAAGCATTTAGGAGTATTCCGTTGGGAAATGTGCGTAACCTCGCCTTTTGGGTCGTTTTGATGCTGCTTGTTCTGGCGCTGTTCAATTTGTTCAGCGGCTCGAACGGGAACCTGCAAAGCAACGAAATCACCTATTCCGAATTCGTGAACTCCGTCGAGCGTGGCGAAGTTCGAAACGTGACGCTGGACGGGGAGCAAGTGCGCTTCCGCAAGACGGACGGTGCCGACTATGTGGCGATCCGGCCCGAAGACGCCGAAGTCACCAACCTGCTGATCGACAACAACGTGCCGATGCAGGCGCGGCCCCAGCAGCAGTCAGGGTTCCAGACTTTCCTTGTCTCTCTGCTGCCGATCGTTCTGCTGATCGGTGTATGGATCTATTTCATGAACCGGATGCAGGGTGGCGGCAAAGGTGGCGCGATGGGCTTTGGTAAATCCAAGGCAAAGATGCTGACCGAAAAACATGGCCGCGTGACCTTTGATGACGTGGCAGGCATCGACGAGGCCAAGGAAGAGCTTGAAGAGATCGTTGAGTTCCTGCGCAACCCGCAGAAATTTTCGCGCCTCGGTGGCAAGATCCCCAAGGGTGCGCTGCTTGAGGGCCCTCCCGGTACCGGTAAGACGCTGCTGGCGCGCGCCATCGCGGGCGAGGCGGGTGTGCCGTTCTTCACCATCTCCGGTTCCGACTTTGTCGAGATGTTCGTGGGTGTGGGTGCATCCCGTGTGCGCGATATGTTCGAGCAGGCCAAGAAGAACGCGCCTTGCATCGTGTTCATCGACGAAATCGACGCTGTCGGTCGCCACCGTGGTGCCGGGTATGGCGGCGGTAACGACGAACGCGAACAGACACTCAACCAGTTGCTCGTCGAAATGGACGGGTTCGAGGCGAACGAGGGTGTGATCATCATCGCCGCCACAAACCGCAAGGACGTGCTGGACCCCGCGCTGCTGCGCCCCGGTCGGTTTGACCGTCAGGTCACCGTTGGCAACCCCGACATCAAGGGCCGCGAGAAGATCCTTGGCGTTCATGCCCGCAAGACACCGCTTGGCCCCGACGTGGACCTGCGCATCATCGCGCGTGGCACGCCCGGCTTCTCTGGTGCCGATCTGGCGAACCTCGTGAACGAAGCCGCATTGGGCGCCGCCCGTCTGGGCCGCCGCTTTGTCACCATGATCGACTTCGAATCCGCCAAGGACAAGATCATGATGGGTGCCGAACGCCGGTCCATGGTGATGACAGCCGCGCAGAAGGAAATGACCGCCTACCACGAGGCCGGTCACGCGCTGGTCGGGATGCTGCTGCCAAAATGCGATCCGGTCTACAAGGCGACGATCATCCCGCGCGGCGGTGCGCTGGGCATGGTGATGAGCCTGCCCGAAATGGATCGTCTGAACATGTTCAAGGACGAGTGCAAACAGCGTCTGGCGATGACCATGGCGGGCAAGGCCGCGGAGATTCACAAATACGGTGAAGATTCGGTGTCCAACGGACCGGCAGGCGACATCATGCAGGCCTCTGCATTGGCGCGCGCGATGGTGCTTCAGTGGGGCATGTCCGACAAGGTCGGCAACATCGACTACTCCGAAGCGGCCCAGGGCTATCAGGGCAGCACTGGCGGCTTCTCTGTCTCGGCCAACACCAAGGAACTGGTCGAGAAGGAAGTGCAAAGCTTCATTCAGGACGGCTATGAATGGGCGCTCAAGCTGATTCAGGAGAACGAAGAAAAGTTCGAGCGTCTGGCGCAGGGCCTGCTGGAATACGAGACGCTGACCGGCGGCGAGATCCAGCGCGTCATGGACGGCCTCCCACCGGTGGCCGAGAATGATGACGACGATGGCGACAAGGGCGACACACCCAGCCTGACGGCGATTCCGAAGGCCAAGGCCAAGGGGAAGAAAACACCGCCAACCGATGGCGGGCTGGAGCCTGAACCCTCGGTCTGATCCTTTCGGCCAACAAAGAGGCAGACCTACGTCATAGTTGATAGCGAGGTCGAAGCAGCACATGAAATATCATGAACCGCCCCCTTGGGGGCGGTTTTTTCGTGTCTGGAGTGTGTGTGAGTACCGATTTACTGACTGAGTTTGCCCGTCTGCTATGTGGAATGATCATAGCTTGTGTTGTGGTTGGCGCTTCCTTCACAGGGATGCGCAGTGTTGAAAGCGAAGCGGGTCTGGTGGAAGTGATGTCTTCCCTGGCGCTTTTCGCCGCAGTCGTCCTCTTCTGTCTTGCAACGGGTTTGGACAGCATCCGCCGGTATTGGTACGGGACGGTCATTCTGGCGTTCCTCTGCGCCCGCGAACTTGATCTGGACAAAATGCTGTTCAGCGACGGCATCCTCAGCATCAAGCATTACTCCGGCACCGCGAGCCTTTGGGAGAAGGGCCTGGGAGCCTTGATCCTGACGGGGTTGCTTCTTGCACTTGCGGTTCTTGCCTTGCGGGGCTTTCCACCGTTGCTTGCACACTTGCGCGCAGGGCGGGTGTGGGCGCTCCTCATCGCGTTCGCGGTTGGCTTGCTGGTCGTTGGCAAAAGCCTTGACGGCTTGGAAAGGAAACTCGCCGATTTCAACCTGGCCGTCCCTGCGGTATCTGCGCAGATCGCGCTGTTCTGTGAGGAGGTCGCCGAACTGGCCGCAGCACTTTGCCTGCTGATGGCCGTTGTCCGATTGCCGCTGGACAGGCAGACGGTCGATCAGCGTCGGTGGGATCACTCCCACGAAATGTCATAGTCAAACGGCCAGTCCGCGCTTTTCTTTCCGCAGCCGTCCCGGCATGTTCTGTGCACCGAGAGAGAGAGGACGCCACATGCCAGAACTTGCACCGACAGAGTATTACGGAAAAATCGTCTGGATGGGCAAGGTTCCGCAGGACCGCCCCGACATCCGCTCGCAGTCCATCACGGAAGCCTTCGCATCCTACGCCGGGTTCGAGGGTGATTTTCACGCGGGCCTGACGCGCCCCTCCTGTGTACGTGTGAAGGCGCAGCATCCCCGGGGCACGGAGATCCGGAACGTCCGGCAATTCTCGATCCTGTCCGCCGAAGAACTGGCGGCGATCGCCGCCGATATCGGTATGGATCATCTCGATCCGATCCTGCTGGGTGCTTCCATCGTCATCGAAGGCATCCCCGACTTCACCCATGTCCCGCCGAATGCGCGTCTGCAATCACAGAACGGCACCACCATTGTCGTCGATGTGGAAAACGGCCCCTGCAATCTGCCGGCCCGCGAGATCGAAAAGGACGCGCCCGGTCACGGCAAGGATTTCAAGGCCGCAGCGAAGGGACGGCGCGGTGTATGCGGTTGGGTCGAACGACAGGGCATGTTGAAGGTCGGCGACACCCTGCGCCTGCACATCCCCGCGCAGCGCGCCTGGGCACCTTAGGTAGCCAGGATCGTTTCCGAAAAGAAACGCCTGCGCGACACCTCGCCGCATCAAGCGGTGGAAATGTCGGAAACGCGACCTGTGATCGTGGCGGCAGGGGGATAAGAGGGGGCAACATAGACGCCGATCTGCAAGGGGATTCTGCATGGCCTATAAAACCGACATCCAAATCGCACGCGAAGCGCAAAAGCGCCCCATTCAGGAGATCGGCGAGAAGCTGGGCATCGGCAGCGATGATCTGCTCCCCTACGGCCACGACAAGGCGAAGGTCAGCCAGAAGTTCATCGATTCCGTTCAGGACCGCCCCGATGGCAAGCTGATCCTCGTCACCGCGATCAACCCGACGCCTGCGGGCGAAGGCAAGACGACAACGACCGTGGGTCTGGGCGACGGGTTGAACCGGATCGGCAAGAAGGCTGCCGTCTGCATCCGCGAAGCATCGCTGGGGCCGAACTTTGGCATGAAGGGCGGCGCTGCCGGTGGTGGATACGCGCAGATCGTGCCGATGGAAGAGATGAACCTGCATTTTACAGGTGACTTCCATGCCATCACCTCGGCCCACTCGCTGTTGAGCGCGATGATCGACAACCACATCTACTGGGGCAACGAGTTGGACATCGACACCCGCCGCGTCGTCTGGCGCCGGGTTGTCGACATGAATGACCGCGCGCTGCGCCAGATCACTGCGTCCCTGGGCGGCGTGGCCAACGGCTTCCCCCGCGAAACCGGTTTCGACATCACGGTGGCCTCCGAAGTCATGGCGATCCTGTGTCTGTCGAAGAACCTGACGGATCTGCAGAAACGTCTGGGCGACATGATCGTGGCCTACCGCCGTGACCGCACCCCGGTCTTCGCCCGCGACATCAAGGCCGACGGTGCGATGACCGTGCTCCTGAAGGACGCGATGCAGCCCAATCTTGTGCAGACGCTGGAAAACAACCCGGCCTTCGTCCACGGCGGACCTTTCGCCAACATCGCGCACGGCTGCAATTCTGTCATCGCGACGACGACAGCGCTGAAACTGGCCGATTACGTGGTCACCGAAGCGGGCTTCGGCGCGGACCTTGGTGCGGAAAAATTCCTCAACATCAAGTGCCGCAAGGCTGGTCTGGCACCGTCAGCCGTGGTCGTCGTGGCCACCGTCCGTGCGATGAAGATGAACGGCGGCGTGGCAAAGGCCGATCTGGGGACCGAGAATGTGGATGCGGTGAAGTCGGGCTGTGCGAACCTTGGCCGTCATATCGAGAACGTCAAATCCTTTGGCGTGCCGGTCGTCGTGGCGATCAACCATTTCGTCACCGACACCGATGCCGAAGTACAGGCGGTGAAGGACTACGTCGCCACGCAGGGGTCCGAAGCGGTGCTGTCGCGCCACTGGGAATTGGGATCGGAAGGCTCTGCCGATCTGGCGACCAAAGTGGTCGAGACCATCGAGAAGAACGAAGCGAACTTCGCGCCGATCTATCCTGACGAGATGTCGCTGGCCGACAAGATCAATACGATCGCAACCAAGATCTACCGCGCGGATGCGGCGTTGATGGATGGCAAGATCCTGAGCCAGCTCAAGGATTGGGAAGCGCAGGGTTACGGCCATCTGCCGGTGTGCATGGCCAAGACGCAGTACAGCTTTACCACCGATCCCGAACGGCGCGGCGCGCCGACAGGCTTCGATATTCCGGTACGCGAAGTGCGGCTGTCCGCGGGGGCCGGGTTCGTTGTCGCCATCTGCGGCGAGATCATGACGATGCCGGGCCTGCCCCGCGTACCGTCGGCGGAGAACATCAAGCTGAACGCGGACGGGGACGTCGAAGGCTTGTTCTGAGAATGCACGGACGCGGGGCGCAAGGCCCCACGTCCGCGCAGCCTGCGGCGCGAGTTGTAGTGGAAAGATGAAGGGAAGCTTGGCATGAGCGCCACGATAATTGACGGCAAGGCCTTTGCGGCGAAGGTGCGTGACAAGGTGGCGGGCCATGTCAGCCGCCTGAAGGACGCGCATGGCATCACCCCGGGTCTGGCGGTGGTGCTGGTGGGCGAGGATCCCGCCTCTGAGGTCTATGTCAGATCGAAGGGCAAGATGACCGTCGAGGTCGGGATGAAATCGGTCGAGCATCGGCTGGATGCAGATACTTCCGAAGCCGATCTTCTGGCGGTGATCGACCAGTTGAACAAGGATCCCGACATCCACGGGATCCTGTGCCAGCTGCCGTTGCCCAGGCATTTGAACGAAGACCTGATCATCAACGCCATTGATCCGGCCAAGGATGTGGACGGGTTTCATATCTCCAATGTCGGTCTGCTGGGCACCGGGCAGAAAAGCATGGTCCCATGCACCCCTTTGGGCTGCCTGATGATGCTGCGTGACCATCATGGCTCCATCTCGGGGATGAATGCGGTGGTGATCGGGCGGTCGAACATCGTCGGCAAACCGATGGCGCAGCTTTTGCTCAACGACAGCTGTACCGTCACCATCGCCCATTCACGGACGAAAGATCTGGCCGACGTGGTGCGCCGCGCCGATATCGTCGTGGCTGCCGTCGGCCGGCCCGAAATGGTGCCCGGCGACTGGATCAAGGAAGGGGCCACGGTGATCGACGTCGGCATCAACCGTCTGGACGCGCCCGAGAAGGGCGACGGCAAGACCAAGCTGGTGGGCGACGTCCAGTACGACTCCTGCGCCGCACGCGCCGGTGCCATCACGCCGGTGCCGGGTGGGGTGGGGCCGATGACCATCGCCTGCCTGCTCGCCAACACCGTCACCGCATGTTGCCGCGCGCATGGTCTGGAAGAGCCCGAAGGCCTAACCGCCTGAGATCACCTGAAACATCGTACGGCCGGGGAGGAACGTGAACGCTCCGGCCACGATCAGCGCGCCAAAGACCATGCCACGCATCATGCGGCGGTGCTGCCGAACCCTGCCGGCGCGGGCGGCGCGCACGGCGAACACAAGCTGCACCAGGACGAAGACCGACACAATGTGGATCGGGCTGTAGCGGCCGATCAGGCGCATTTCGAAAATCCAGAAACTGCTGAGCGCCACCCCGCCCATCGCGATGACCCATGTCCAGCCCAGCACCCGGTGCGCCGGACTGCCGCGACGGATCGAGAAGAGTGCAATCGTCAGCGCGACGCTCAGAAAGGCCAGGCCCGCATGCAACTGGATCACGGGGGAGGCGGACAGAAGAGGATCAAGGGTCATGGCGAAGCTCCGTTTTCAGATGTCACTTGGGCCTCGCATGGCGGGATGGTAAGCTGCCAGTGCCGTTACGTGAAAAGCGCGGAGACTGCGTGAATGACCCCTCTTATCCATCGCGTGCAACTGACGCTTCGTGGAATGCACGGTCTGTTCGTACCGCTCGCGATCTGGGGACTCGCGACCGTGGTCTGCACGATCGCCGGTCCGTTCGGAACACATGAAGCGCTGGGGCTTGGGGGCCGCCTGATCTATTGGGCTGCTGTCGTGGGCCTGTCCGTTCTGGGAAGCGTGCTGGTGTCGCGGGCGGCGCGTGGACGGTCCACAGGGATCCGCTTGTTGCTCTGGCTCTGTTTTGTGCCTGTGCTCTCTTTGGTGATCTGGGGGCTCAATGGTCAGCTGTTCGAGGGCTGGACCAGGCTTGCCTTGCTGGGGCGATTGACGGTTGATGTCGGCCTGGTGGTGTTTGCGGTTCAGGCCGTTTTTGCGCTGATTGATTTTGTCCGCCCCGAACGCGCAGCGCCAGTGCCGGACGCCGAGTCCCGCTTCTTGCGCCGCCTGCCGGTTGCGAACCGGGGGCCGTTGGTCCGCATCGAAGCGCAGGATCATTACCTCAAGGTCGTGACGGAGCGCGGTGCCCCGCTGATCCTGATGCGTCTGAGCGAGGCGGTGGATGCCTTGGGCGAAAACCTTGGTGTACAGGTTCACCGCTCCCATTGGGTCGCCCGCAAGGCGGTGCGGGGCCACAGACGCGAAAACGGCCGCGATCTTTTGCTGATGGTCGACGGCGCGGAGGTGCCCGTCAGTCGCGGCAACCGGGCGGCGGCGCAGGACGCCGGGTTGTTCTGAGATGGCTCAGACGGGAACGGGCACCATCGTGCCCTGCAGGATCGCGATCAAGGTCGAGACGCCGTCCTGCTCTGCGTGAACTTCGGACGTTACGACGCAAAGCCGCTTGCCGGGTTTGACCACGCGACCGGTTGCGACCAGCCGATCGCCACGCGCGGGCGCCAGCAGGTTGATCTTGATCTCGGCGGTCACGACTTCGCTGTCGAGGGGCAGCAGCGTGAGAGCGGCGTAGCCTGCGGCGGAGTCTCCGATGGAAAAGGTCAGACCGGCGTGGCCGAACCCCTGCTGCTGGCGGCTGCCGGGTAGGATGGGGGCCGCGATGCGGATAAGCCCCTCTGCAACCTCGATCAGTTCCGCACCGAGCGTTGCCATCATGCTTTGCCCGGCAAAGCTGGCGTGAATACGGGCGCGGGCGGCATCGTCCATCGGGGCAGGCTCCTACCTTGGCATCGGGACCGCCATCGCGGTCTTGCCGGTCAGCACAGCACAGGCATCGGGCCGCATCAAGGGATGAAACACCTCTGACCGGCAGTCGAGCCCGCCGGTATAGGTGCCGTATGCGGGCATGATCAGACGGTCACGGTCATAGAGAAACGCGGGGCGGCTGATCACCCGGCCCCTGAGCGCGAGCCGCACCTTGGGGTGGTAATGGCCCGACACCTCGGCGCTGCCACCGGCCACCGCAATGTGGCGAAACCGCAGCGGGGCGTGCGAGAATTCCGACAGATGACTGCCGCCCATGTCGATCGGACCGGGATCGTGGTTGCCTTCGACCCAGATCCAGCGCCGTCCCGCCTGCAACCGCGCGATCCACAGCTTGTCCTCCTCGGGCAAGGCCTGCGCCGCGCCCAGATCATCAAAGCTGTCGCCCAGACAGACGACCGTGCGCGCCTGCGTCGAGATCAGATCGGCGGCAAGGCGCGTCAGGGTATCGCGGGTTTCATAGGGGGGCAGCGCCGCGCCGCCGCGCCGCGCGATACGCTCGGATTTGCCCAGGTGCAGGTCACTGACGCAAAGCAGCGCCTGATCCGGCCACCAGAGGGCCCCGGACCCCAGCGCCTTCAGCGCCGCACCGGCAAGAGGGACATCGCATGCGTTCATCCTTTGTTCATGTTTGAAATCCGGGATGAGCGCAAGAGGTGCCGCCACACTTCCACATCATTCGGGATGTTCAGTATCCCATCCGCCAGCGTGGCTTGTCTGACGGCGGCGGCGTGATCTGCGCCAGACCGGAGGTTTCCATCAGGCGGGCGGCTTCCTCTGCCAGCAGACGTTCTTCGGCCTCGCCTTTGACCGGTACGCGCCCCATCTCGAGAAAAAGCGGTGCGGCAAGCGGGGTGACGCGCGTTAACCGCAGATGATCAAAGCGGTTTTCCACCCGCGCGATCATGTCCTCGATCCGGCCAAAGTCGACCAGACCGCGCAGCGCCTCTTCGCGGGTGATCTGCAGCATCAGATGATCCGGGTCATAGCGGTGAAGCGTGTCATAGAGGATATCGCTCGAGAATGTCGCTTGCCGGCCGGATTTGCGGGCGGACGGCGTGTTGCGTTCGATCAGCCCGGCGATGTTGGCGGAGGCACGGAAGGTCCGTTTCATCACGGCATTCCCCGCGAGCCAGGTTTCCAGCCCGTCCTGCAAGGCCGCAAGGTCAAAGAGCGGGGCAGGGTCTTGCACCGCATCGAGACCCCAGATCAGTGTCGCGTAGTCGGTGGCGACAAACCCCAGCGGATGCAGCCCCAGTTCTTCCATCCGCTTGGTCAGCAAAAGGCCCAGCGTCTGCATCCCGTTGCGCCCGGCAAACCCGTAGACCACGGTCTGTTCGCGGCCATCATGCGGAAAACTTTCGATCAGCAGGCGACCGGGTTGCGGCAGCTGGCTGACCTCGGTTTGCAGATGCAGCCATTCTGCCGTGTGGTCGGGCAGGTCGGGCCAGCTGTCCTGGGTGAACATCTGTTGAACGCGGGCGCTGAGTTGTGTCGATGTCGCGAACTTCGTCCCTGCAAAGGTGGCGATCTTGGGCTTTTTGGCAGCGTCACGGCTGACCTCCACCGTCATTTCGCGCAGGCCTTCGTATTTCACGATCTGCCCGCCGATCAGGAAGGTATCGCCGGGGGTCAGCGTGGCGGCGAAACCTTCCTCGATCTCGCCCAATGGCTTGCCGCCCCGGTTGCGGCGCATCCGGACCTTGAGCGTATCGGTGTCCTGTATCGTGCCGATGTTCATGCGGATGTTGCGCGCCGCACGCGGATCGCGCAATTGCCACAAGCCGTCGGGCCGCTGGACCAGACGCTTCCATTTGTCGTAGGCCTGAAGCGCGTAGCCTCCCGTGGCGCAAAAATCGAGGCAGGCGTCGAAATCGGCGCGGGACAGGGCGCTGTAGGCCCCGGCGGAGGTGAACTCCCGATAAAGATCATCCGCGTCGAAGGGACCGGCGCAGGCGGTGATCAGGATGTGCTGGCACAAGACATCGCGGGGGCCGGACCCGCGCGGGTCACCGTCCAGCTCGCCCGCGAGCACCGCATCGAGTGCCGCGACACATTCCACCACCTCGAACCGATTGGCAGGGACCAGCAGCGCCTTGGACGGCGCATTGTAGCGGTGGTTGGCACGCCCGATCCGCTGCACCAGTCGCTTGACGTTCTTGGGCGCACCGATCTGGATCACCAGATCCACATCGCCCCAGTCGATCCCCAGGTCAAGCGAACCGGTGCAGACGATCGCCCGCAGATCGCCCCGGACCATGGCGGCCTCGACCCGCGTGCGCTGTTCGCGGTCGAGGGATCCGTGGTGGATGCCGATGGGCAGGCCGTCCTCGTTCGCGAGCCAGAGGTTGTGAAAGAAGATCTCGGCCTGGGCGCGGGTATTGTGGAAAATGAGCGTGGTCTTGTGCTGTTTGACCTGCTCCAGCACCGCCGGGATGGCATAGGCCGCACCGCCACCGGACCAGGGCGGTGCCTCGTTGGTGCGCAACATCTGGATGTCGGGTGGCGGGCCAGGATCGGCCAGCAGGATCTCGCAGGGGTCCGGATGGCGGGCCATGAAATGCGCAATGGCGGCGGGGTCTTCGACCGTGGCCGACAGGCCGACCCGTTTCAGATCAGGACAGATGGCGTTCAGACGCGCCAGCGCCAGCATCATCTGGTCACCGCGTTTGCTTTCGGCCAGCGCATGGATTTCGTCGATCACCACGCGCTTCAGGCCCCGAAACATGCGCGGCGCGTCCTCGTAGCTGACCAGCAGGGCAAGGCTTTCGGGTGTGGTCAGAAAGATATGCGGCGGATCGGCCCGCTGTCTCTTGCGCCGGGTTTGTGTGGTGTCCCCGGTACGCGCGTCGATGGTGATGGGCAGGCGCATTTCCTCGACCGGTGTGGTCAGGTTGCGCTGGATGTCGGCGGCGAGCGCTTTGAGTGGCGAGATATAGAGCGTGTGCATTCCCTCGTGACCGCCGTCAGCAAGGTCGATCAGAGTGGGCAGAAACCCTGAAAGCGTCTTGCCCCCGCCAGTGGGTGCGATCAGCAACAAAGCAGGCGCATCGGCCCGGTCCAGCATCTGCTGTTGATGCGGATGGATCGACCAGCCTTTGGTGGCGAACCAGTCGCGAAACTTGGGGGGGAGGCTGCGCATGTGGCGTAGATAGCATCAGTTCTGGCCGAAGCCAGCCCGACCGCGGTTTGGACGCAATTATTCGAAAATGCGTCTCAACTCAGACTTTGTTAACCACGCTGCCCGTCTACTTGGCCCACGCACACGAAGCCGGGGCACCAGGCTTCGGCGGGATGGTGCGCAAGGAGGATGTATGTCGGATCAGACGTACCGCTTCTTGGTGCTGGGCCTGATGATCGTGACCATCGTCGTCACGATCATGATGGCCTGAACCAAAGACGGCGCGGGTACTCAGAATACCCGCGCCGTCACTTGGAGTTTGTATGTCCGTTGGGACGTACCGCTATGCCGAAAACATACGCATCACAGCCTAACAAATCAATAACGAGTTGCCGCAACCCTATTTGACGATGTGTTCATCCTTCACGAACATGTTCGCCCAGGCACGGTCTATCAACTCGGGCGACATCTGATAGGGGATGCCTTCGAATTCGCAGATCGCAATCATCTGGTCGATCAGAAAGATCGGCTGATAGTTGGCGTAGATATTGTCGATTGTCGGATATTTCGACTTCAGCAAATGCACCAATGTCGCCTCGTCCAGCGGCATCCCGCGCTTCTTGGCGACCATTGCGAAAATCTTGAGGAAGTTCTGCTGGTTCGGCCCGTCGATCTTGATCTTGAAGAAGATCCGGCGCAAGGCCGCCTGGTCGAAGATTTCATTCGGGTGGAAGTTGGTCGAGAAGATGACAAGCGTGTCGAAGGGCACCTCGAATTTCTCGCCCGATTGCAGGGCGAGGATATCCTTGCTTTCCTCAAGCGGGACGATCCAGCGGTTGACGATGGACTGAGGCGATTCCTTCTGACGGCCCAGGTCGTCGACGATGAATATGCCGCCCGAGGATTTCATCTGCAGCGGTGCCTGATAGGTCCGCGCGGTCGGGTTGTAGTTCAGGTCAAGCATATCGACCGTCAGTTCACCGCCGGTGATCACGGTCGGACGTTCGCAGCACACATACCGCGTGTCGAACCGCGTGACCCGCCGCAGGGCGTTGGGGTCCTGTACGTTGTCTTCGGCCTTGCTGTGAACGATCGGGTCGAAGACCGTGATCACCTGCGAGGCATATTCGATCGCGAAGGGGACATAGACCTTGTCGCCCAGCGCGTCGCGGATGCCGTTCGAGATCGAGGATTTACCGTTGCCGGGAGGGCCGTACATCAGGATCGACCGACCGGCGGACACGGCGGGGCCGAGATGGTCGAGCAGGCTGTCGGGCAGTACGAGATGTCCCATCGCGCCCAGCAATTGCGACCGCGTGACCTGAATGTTGCGCACCGACTGGCGCTTGACCTGCTCCTTGTACACGTCGAGCGGGACCGGCATCGGACCGAAATACTCCGACTGCGCCAGCGCGTCGAGCGCGCGCGCCTTGCCCGCATCGGTCAGCTGATACCCCATCTCGTTGCCGCTGCCGGCGCTCATCGTTCCCGTCGCTTCAAGCAGGCGCTGGGTGCGGGCCATGTCGACCAATTCCTGGGTGACGGGGATCGGCAGGCAGACCGCCGCGGCCAGTTCGCTGACCAGTTCCACGTTCTTGCGGAAGATCGTCTTGAGAATGATGTCGCGCATCATCACGATGGGCAGTTTCATCTCTTCCAGCCGCTTCGGCGGGGGCGGGGCCATGACGGTGCTGGTTTGCATGTTCATTGTGCGACTCCTTCGGACAGGTCTGCGCGAGATATGCAGGATAGCGGTTGAATATGGCGTTTATCAGGCACCATAGAACGCGCCGAAAATGAGATAGATGGCCAGAGCCGGACCAAGAGCGAGACCCATCGGAAACTTCTTTCCGTTCTCCCAGCTGACCCAATCGGGTGCCAACCTGCGCAGCGCCGTGTGTTTGGCCGTCTTGTGAGCCACGACCGCCGCCAGCAGCGTCGCCATGAAAAGCACCAACACCGGCATCAGATCGCCCAGGGCGATGAAAGGGGCGGCGGCGGCGCAGAACTTGGCGTCGCCAGCGCCCAAAGCCCCGGCAAAATTCAGGATGATCCCGACCACAAGCACGATCACCAGTGCCGCAAGGCGCCAGAGATATTCGGAAAACGGAAACAGGAAAAACCCGATCACCACAAAGACCAGTGCCAAAAGCACAACGGCCTGATTGGTGATCTTCATCTGCGCCATATCGGTGAAGGCGACATAGAGGCAGATCGGCAGGACAAAGGGCAGAAACCACATCGCATGTGTGGCCAGGATCGCCATCGGTCAGCCGTTTTCAAGCGCACGCAGGCTGCGCACGGCGGCTTCGAAGTGCTGCGGATGGGTGTCGATCGCCTCGCGCAGCAAACCCTTGCCGGTTTCCACATCGCCCTGTTTGATCGCGGACAGGGCCATCGTGTGCAAAAGCTGTGCGCGTTCTGTCTGATCCATCGGGATCACCGGCAGCGTGTAGTCGCGCTGTGCGGCGCGGGCCAGCACGAGGTTGTTCTTTGCCGTGAAAAGCGAGGCATCCTGCCGGATCGCATCCGAGAAAAGCTGTTCGGCACCGGGGTAATCACCGCGTGTCAGCTTTGAATATCCCCAGTTGTTCATCACCGAACCCGGAGTCGTCGTCAGCCCAACGGCGGTCTGGTAGAAGCTGTCGGACTTCTGCCATTCCTTGTTGCTGTCGGCGACAAGCGCTTCGAGCCGGTAGCGTTTGAAGGTCTCATGGGTCGGCGGCACCTTGTCGAGAACCTTTTCCGCCGTGGCCCAATCGCCCGACCGGATCAGGGCATCGGCGTATTCAACGCTGTCATCAGCGGTCGCACCGGGCATTTCGGTGGTCTTTTTCCAGGCGGCCACGCCTTCGGTCGCACGTTTCGCACGCACCAAAGATGCGGCAAGGCCACGCTGGTGGGCGATATTGTCAGGTTTTTCTGTGGTGACGCGCTGGAAATAGATCACCGCCTCGTTCGGGTCGGCCACGGTAAGCATCACATCGGAAAGATCGTTGCCGTCCAACGCATTGACGTCCTCGAAGGCCCGTTCAACGGTGGCGTTTGCATCTTTTTCAGCGCAGCCTGCAACTACGCTTGCGCCTGCAATGCAGACGGCCAGAAGGATAGGGTGGCGCATTTTTGCGTCCTTTTTACTGCTCTGCCTCGATCTTTTCGATCAAAGTGGGTCGCTTATCAGGTAATCACCTGCGCCGCGCCGCACCAATTTATAGTTATCATCGTCAAGCGCTAAGGTATCAGAATTTTGCGATTTTGCGAGTGCTAAGCGCAGATTGTCCCGGATTGCGTCACTTTCGCCATTGTCGAGGGCGTAGGCGCGTTTGAAGACCTGTTCGGCTTCCAGCGTTTTGCCCCGTTCCATCAGCACGACACCAAGGTTGTTCCACACTTCAGGCTGTGCAGCGTCTTCCTTCACGGCACGGCGCAGCAGGGTTTCGGCCTGCCCAAGACGGCCCAGGCCCAGATTGGCGCTGCCCAGACCGGACAGCACATCCACGTCGATGCCACCGGCCAGGGCCGCGCGGTTGAAGGATTTGATGGCAAGCTCGTATTGACCCGCCGCGATCAGACGATGGCCAACTTCGATCCCGTCTTCGGCCGGGGCCCGTTGGTTCACGCCGGGGGCATAGACCTGATCACCTGCCGCAGAAAAGCCGCCCGTTGAACAGGCGGCCAATCCAAGTGTTGCTGTCAGAGCCAGAGCGCCCGCGATGCGGCGCCTGTCGTCGGGTATCATCAGTTGCCCGCTGCTCCCATGTTGCCCAATTCGGTGATGCCGTGAACCGAAGGTCCGACCAGAATGATCAGAAGCGGTGGCACCGTGAGCATCATAGTGGCGAGTGTCATCTTTGTTGGCAACTTGTTTGCGGCCTCTTCCGCACGCATCACGCGCTTGTCACGCATCTCGGCGGCATAGACCCGAAGCGCATCGGAAATCGACGTACCGAAGGCAGCGGATTGCACCAGAACGGTCACGAAGGAAGAAACGTCCTGCACGCCGCAGCGTTCGCCCATGTCATTCAGAACGGTGATCTTGTCCTTGCCGGCCTTCATCTCGTAGGCGACGACCTCGAATTCCTCGGCCAACGCCTTGTAGGAGGCTCGCAGTTCATTCGCCACCCGCACGATACATTGGTCCAGCGACTGACCCGCTTCGACGCAGACCAGCATCATGTCGAGCGCATCGGGGAAGCCACGGGTGATCTCCTCCTTGCGGGCATCGACGCGTTTGGTGATCCAGTATTTCGGCAGGTAGTATCCGATGCCGCCCGGACCGATGGTATACATCATCGTCTTCTGAGTGCTCAGGCCTTCGCCGCCGCCCAGAAAGTTGATGTAGATCACACCGCCCAGCAGACCCAGAAGGCCCAGCGTCATCTGCGCAAAGTAAAACATGCGCACCGCATCGCGGCCCTGATAACCGGCCTGGCGCAGTTCAAGTTGCTTGGCGGACAGGGCGTTCACATCTTCAGGTTCCAGAAACTTGGCGAATTTCTGAAGTTGCTGGTTCCCGCTGGCTTGGCGCAACGACGTTTTTCCGTCGGCAGCCGGGCCGCGCGATACCGACCGCTTGAGCTTGTCCAGCGGATCTTCGGGCTGGCGCACCATCATCACCACGGTCAGCACGACCAATGTGATCCCAAGCACGCCGACGATGATGATCAAACCCATCGGGCCCAGGACGGCCGAGACCTGATCGTTTATGCTCGTTAAAAATCCCATGTTCGACCCTTACACTTTGATGTCTGTGAGAACGCGCATGACATAGAGGTTCACCGCGAGGAAAATGCCGACCAGAAAACAGGCAGGGATGAAGTACGGGTGGTCCATGACTTCGTCATAGTAGTGCGGATCGCTCACGTTGATCACGATCAGTGCCACGATGGGGAAGGCGGACAGAAACTTGCCGGACCACTGCGCTTCGGCGGTGATCGCTTTCACACGGCGGAACAAGCGGAAGCGGGCGCGGATCACCTTGGCCAGACCGGCGAGGATCTCGGCCAGGTTACCACCCGATTGCTGCTGGATCGTCACGGCCACGGCCAGAAAGCGCAGATCCTGCATGTCGAGCCGTTCGGCCATATCCTTGAGCGCCTCACCGATGTCACGGCCATAGGCCGCTTCATCCGCGATCACACCGAATTCGGAGGCCAGCGGATCCTGCACCTCTTTCGACACGATCGAGATCGCGTTGGTGAAAGGATGGCCCACGCGCAAGGACCGGACCATCAGTTCGACCGCATCGGGCAGCTGTTCCTCGATCATGCCCATGCGCTTGTTCGCCTTGGCCGATACCCAGAAATATATCGCACCCACACCGATGCCGACGGACATGAGAGCGCGCACGGCGACATCCGTTTCCGTGCCGATGGTAAGCCCCAGAAAGGCCACGACGGCCAAACCGCCCATCAGCATGATAAGCTGCTGGGGCGTAAAGGCGATTGCAGCTTTCTGCGCCTTTTCCGACAAGAGCGAATAAAGCGGGATGGATTTGCTATCCATATGCTGGCGCATTTCCTTGCGCAGCTTCTCCAGCACTTCCTCGCGGCGCGTCCCTTTTTCGAGCATTTCAAGCCGCCGGTTGACGCGGCTGTTCAGGCTGATGGATTTGCCGAAGGCCACAAGGTACAGACCTTCGACCAGCACCAGAACACCGACAAAGATCAGACCGTAGATGATAGGTTCAGTTGACATTCAATTGGTCCTTATTGCGCGGCGATGGGTTCATAGATGGAAGACGGCAGATCGTATCCCCACATGCGGAACCGCTCCGCATAGTGGCTGCGCACGCCGGTTGCCGTGAAATGGCCGATGATCTTGTTGTCGGGCGTCAGGCCCACGCGCTGATAGCGGAAGATTTCCTGCATCGAGATCACGTCGCCTTCCATCCCGGTGATTTCGGTGATCGACGTCATGCGGCGCGAGCCGTCCTGCAGGCGCGAGGCCTGCACGATAAGGTTCACCGCCGAGGAGATCTGCGAGCGCACCGCCTTGAGCGGCATTTCGATCCCGGCCATCGCGATCATGTTTTCCAGACGCGACACACCATCGCGCGCAGAGTTCGCGTGGATCGTGGTCATGGATCCGTCGTGGCCGGTGTTCATGGCCTGAAGCATGTCGATCACTTCCTCGCCACGCGTTTCACCCACGATGATCCGGTCAGGACGCATCCGCAGCGCGTTCTTCAGACAGTCACGCGGGGACACCTCGCCCTTGCCTTCGACGTTGGCGGGGCGGCTTTCCATCCGGCCCACGTGGGTCTGTTGCAGCTGAAGTTCCGCCGTATCCTCGATCGTCAGGATGCGTTCGGCGTTGTCGATGAAAGACGACAGGGCGTTGAGCGTGGTCGTCTTACCCGAACCCGTACCGCCCGACACGATGATGTTCAGCCGTGTGGCAACGGCGGCTTGCAGGTATGCGGCCATTTCTTCGGTGAACGCACCGAAGTTGACCAGATCGTCGATGCCCAGCTTGTCCTTCTTGAACTTACGAATGGAGACAAGGCTGCCGTCCACCGCCACAGGCGGCACCATCGCGTTGAAACGCGAGCCGTCCTGCAAACGGGCATCGACGTAAGGGTTGCTTTCGTCGACGCGCCGGCCCACGGCTGACACGATCTTGTCGATGATCCGCAGAAGGTGGCGTTCGTCCTTGAAGGTGATGTCCGTCAATTGCAGCTTGCCGTCGCGTTCGACGAAGATCTGCTGCGGGCCGTTGACCAGAATATCGTTGACCGTGTCGTCCTTGAGCAATGTCTCGAGCGGGCCAAGGCCCGTCACCTCGTCATAAAGCTCCGAGTTCAGGATCATGCGATCTTCGCGATTGAGAACGATGGCCTTTTCGGCAAGGATCTCGGCCGCGATTTCGTTGATTTCCTGCCGCAACTCCGCTTCGGTCGCGTGTTCGAGCGCGGCCAGGTTCAGGTTGTCCAACAGCGCACGGTGCAATTCCAGCTTGATGTCCGACATCCGCTGCTTGCGCTTGACCTCTTTGTCCACGGGCACGGCGGCGGCCGGGGCGAGCGCCTTGCGCATCGACGGTGTTGTCTTTTTCTCTTCGATCGGGGTCACATTGTCGATGACCTGCACGGGTGCCTTCGTGGCACCAGCCGGAGATGTCTTTTTATACTTCGAAAACATTTGCGTCTCTTTCTGTCAGGGTCAGGCCGCCTGGGCCTGATCGCCTTTGAGGTCATGGATCGACGCGGCAAGCTTCATCAGCTCCTTGCGCAGCGGACTTTTCGGGGCGGAGTTGGCCAGCGGCTGGCCGTGATCGTTGGCCTGTGTGACGGGTTTGCCGCCATCGGGCAGTTGCAGGTCGATCGAGATCGACAGCGATTCCGCCATCCGCTTGACCCGGCTTTTGGCGCTCAGATCGGTAAACTTCGGCGCGCGGTTCAGCACATACCGCAGCTTCTCCACCGGCAGTTCTTCGGACTGCAAAGCGCGCTTGAAGCGCAGCGTGTTCTGGGCACAGCGCATGTCCAGCTCCAGCATGGCAAAGTAGATATGCGCCTTGCTCAGCACCGCTTCGGACCACTGCACGAGGGTCGAAGGCATGTCGACCACAACGTAATCGAACTGATTGCGCGCCATGTCGAGAATGCGGTTCACGTCTTCCGACGTGATCAGATCGAGCGGCAACATATCGGCCGGGGCCGTCAGCACCTGCAGGCGGTCGTCGTAGGTCAGCAACGCCTGCCCGAAGATTTCCTCGTCCATATTCTCCGTCTCGGACAACATTTCATAGACGACTTCACGGCGTGGCAGATCAAGGAACGTCGCGACCGATCCGTATTGCAGATCGAGGTCAAGCAGACAGACCGAAGGCGCATTGTCTTTCCCGACATTGGCCAGTTCCCACGCCAGGTTCACCGCCATTGTTGTCGCACCGGTACCGCCTGCCAGACCGTGCACGACAATCAACGCACCATCCTTTTGCGCACCGGCCTTGAGCTGCGGCGCGGCAGGGGCGGCCACGGGGGCCTCGTCCTGTTTGCGGACGCGGGCGATGGCCTGTGCCAACTCGCGTTCGGGAAGCGGATAGGGTACAAATTCATCGGCCCCCTTGCGCAGAAGCGAATGAAGTGCGGCGGGTGTCACATCCTCGGCGATCAGGATCACCTTGATGTTGCGGGCCTTGGCCTGCGTGATGATCTCGGACATCAGGACAAGGTTTTCCTCGTCCGTTTCATCCATCGCAAGGGCGATGAATTCCATCGCCTCGGCTTCGGGCTGACCGAAGAAGGCCAGAGCCTCGGCAAAGCCCAGATCACCCCAGCTTTCACCCAGCACGTCTTCCATGTCCTCGATCAACAGATCGAAGTTCTGAACGTCGCGGCTGACGGTGCAGGCCACGATAGGCGCTGCTTGGGGTTGTGGCATACTGCTACTCATGGCCTTATCCTTTGCTCACGAAGGGCTCGGCAAAGGTGCATGCTGCATCTGATGCGCAGATTTTCACCCTTCGCTGTCGCCCGTGCCCGGCATTTTGCGCAGACACAATTGTTCTCTGCAGCGAGTATTCGCAGCCAACTTGGGCGAGATTGGGGCCAAAAGGTTTCGATTGTAGGGTTTGTTGAAACGATCAGCGCGTCAGGGCGTGATTGATCAGGCGCGCTTGTGTGCGCGCCCCGAGGTTTCCGTCCTTGAACCGGGCAGGGCGGTCGGCGCTTACTGCACCTGGCCCAGTTGCGAATCCGACAGCCCTGTGGGTGCTACGCCGCTGGCGACATAGTCGCGATAGATGATCTGCGCGTATTTGCCGTCCAACACGGTTGGATGACGCTCGACAAAACCGTTCACCTCGGTCACCGTGCGCCGATTGCGGCGTTCCTGTCCCTGCGTGACGATCAGCGGCTGTGTTTCGCCAAAGGAAACGACGGCTTCCAAACGGCTGCGGCTGATTCCCATTGATGTCAGATAGCGCACGACCGCGTCCGCGCGGCGTTTGCCCAAGGCACGGTTGTAGCTGTTCGACCCCACCGCATCGGTGTGTCCATAGACGCGAAAGCGAACCTCGGGGAACTGCGAAATCCAGCTTGCCTGCTGGCGCAGCACGGCTTGCGCGGTCCCGTCAAGCTGGGCTGAGTTGAACGCGAATGTCACGGTCGAATCGACTTCGGTGGCAAATCTGTTTGCAAGATCAAAGGTGTACTGGCGCTGCCCCGTCATCACGAGCGTGTTGTTCAGGGTCGCGTTGCCGAAGTAGCCTGTGTCTGTCAGCGAACCCGCTTCGCGGTAAAACTGTGTATATACGGGGTCGGAACTGGGCGCACAGCCCAGCACGGTGACCAGCACGGCGGTCATGCCCGCTATTTTCAGTTTCTTGCGCATTTGGGTTTTCATCGGTTCAGTCCAGTACATACCCATATGACCCGCCAAAGTCCTGCTTGGCAACCTCTCCCGCGCCGCCCTGCTGGGGCGTGCGTGTGCCTTCAGAGGTGCGGCCAAAGAGGAAGAGGTCTTTTTCGGTCGGCGGTTTGATGCGGTCCGTCGGCAGGGCCAGGGCCTCGCCGCGCGATGGCGTCACCAGATGTGCCGTGACGATGATGACGAGTTCGGTCTGGCTGCGCTGATAATCCGCAGAGCGGAAGAGGGCACCCAACACCGGCACGTCGCCGATCCACGGCAGCTGGCTGGAGTTGTCGGTGAAATCATCCGTCAGCAGACCGGCGATGGCAAAGCTTTCGCCGTCGCGCATTTCCACGGTCGAGGATGTTTCGCGGCGGGTGAAGGCGGAAATCTCGATCCCGTTGCCCAGAGAGATGGAATTGGTCGGGTCGATGGCCGAAACCGATGCTTTCAGCTCCAGATTGATCAGATCCTTGTCCACGACACGGGGGATGAAGTTCAGCTCGACCCCGAAAGGCTTGTACTGTACCGAAATCCGGCCACCGTCCTGCGATACCGGCACCGGATATTCGCCACCGGCCAGAAAACGGGCTTCCTGCCCGGATAGAGCGACGAGGTTGGGCTCGGCCAGGAAACGAACCACGCCTTTTTGCTCCAGCGCTTCCAAAAGGATACCGACCTGGGTCGATCCGGCGTTGAAGCCGAACAGGACTGCGCCTGCGTTCTGGTTTGTTGGCGGGACATTGCCGCCGAGTGAGGTGGTAATGCCGGTGGAATTGTTCGTGACACCCGTACCGCCGTTGATCCCGGTGCCGCCGATGGCGCCGTTCAGCGACAGCGAAGAACTGAGCGATTTGGAGACGTTGCGCTGCATTTCCGCAAAACGCACCTTCATCATCACTTGCTGGACGCCGCCGACGCTCATCAGGTTCGAGACGCGTTCGGGGGCATAGCGTTCCGCAAGGTCGAGGGCGCGCTGAAGTCGCTGGGTCGACGAGACGACGCCCGACAGGACGATCCCGTCGTTGGCGGTGCGTACCTCAATCTTCTCGCCCGGCAGGATCTGACGCAGACGTTCCTTGAATTCGGACACATCTGCGGCCACCCGCACATCGACGTTGGTGATCAGCTGGCCGCTGGCATCCAGCAGCGTGAGTGTCGTCAGACCCGGAGATTTGCCCAACACATAGATCGTGCGGTCGGACAGGGACGAGATATCCGCAATGCCGGGGTTCGCGATACTGAGTTCCGCGAAAGGAATGTCGCTTTCAACAACGACAGCCCGGTTCATCGGGACGTTCAGGGTCGCGTTCGTGCCCTTCTTCACCACCCGCAGCGTATCCGCCTGAGCGATGCTCGGGAAGGACGTCACCATTGGCATGGCAGTCAGGGACAACCCCAGAAGGGCTGCTTTCAGAAATCTGTCAATTTTCATGTGACCTGCCTTTTTGATCACGCCTCAAAGATGGGTCTTTTTGCCCGTCGTTTGGATCACTCTGCGTCAGTTTCGATTTTATTGCAAGAATCAACGTGTTCTCTGCAACAGCTTATGTGGACAAATGGCAACATAATCCCAAATGCAGAACGACGCCGCAGGTGTGCGACGTCGTTCCGGGGTGCTTTGCATCTGCGGGATGCGCCTTAGTTCGTGCAGGGAATGGGCAGTTCGACCACCTCGGCACCGCGGCGGGTCCGGATGGTGCAGACCTTGTCCTGCGCCACTTCGGCTTTGACCTCCTGCGTCGCAATTCCCAACAGCGCGCGCTGATCGACCTCGATGGCCGATGCGATCGTGTCATCCTCCGCCCCGACAAGCGACAGGGACAGGCTGCCCGTGGATTGCGCCTGCGCCAGACCGGCGACCTGCTGGGGGCTGACCGACACGGTCACGGTACGGGCGATGGTTGCCTCGTCCAGGTTGCCACCGGCGCTCTGGTCGATCGCGATCAGCTTGACACCGGCTTCGATCAGCTTGGTCACGTCGCCGTTTTCGGCACCGTCACGGCCAATGTTCACGCGACCGGTCCAGTAGACATCGACCCTGTCGCCGGGGCGCAGGAAGCCAGACACACCGCTGGACACGTCGACCTTGATCGTAAAGGCGCGCTGCCCGCGTTCCAGACGCGATGTCAGACCGGTATCCTCACCGGGTTCGGTGACCTTGAGCGCCATGATCGCTTCGTCTTTTTCGATGGCGCGCAACACCACGCGCAGCTCATCGGTATTCTCCGGGAACAGCTGCTCCATCTCGGTAAAGGAGCCTTCGGGGATCGCGTTTTCCGGCCAGTTGACCGTCCGCACATCCTCTTTCGTCAGCTTCTGCCCGTATTTCAACGGCCCCTGGGCCACGAAAACCGGTTTCGTCGGCACCACTTGCGCAAGGGCTGCCTGCGCACGGGCGTTTGCAGCCTGATATTGCGCGATCCGATCCTTGGCCAGATATACAGCCCCGCCTGCGAGCGCGATGCCCACCAACAGGACCAGTCCAAATATCATCCGCATGTCACATTCCTCTTGCTACTCGTTGCTCCGGGATCGGTCCCGGCGCCTCTTGTCCATTCCGACAATTACATGTCGATTGTGGCTAATCTTTGCCGCTGGGATGGTCAGGCTGCGGCACGCCCCTGTGCGTCACCTGGAGTGGTGAACACAAGAAGCCGGCCCTGAGGCCGGCATCCTTGATCACTTGCGGTTACTCTCCCGGCTGATAACCGGTCAGGTAATTGCCGACACCATCGCCGACATCGTCTGTCGGTCCCTGGATCGCAAAGATCACGGTAACGGCAAGTCCGACCACCGCAGCGGTCAGTACGACCCAATCGACAGTGACGGCACCGTCTTCCGAGCGGGCGAATTTTCTGAATTTGTTCAACATGGTCGTCCCTCGACATAGGGGAGAAATGGTTCTGCTTTGAACAGAAAGGGGGCCGCGTTCCTTAGGCAGAACGCGACCCCCCTAAAGCTTTAACTCAAGCTTGTGGTCCCGACCTTATTACAGGTTAGGGTCACGCAGGTCGAGGAAGTCACCGGTGTTGGATGTCAGTGTCGACGCGCCGGACTCGATGGACGAGTAAGCAGCAACGGCCAGACCAACAACAGCAGCTGTCAGCACAACCCAGTCAACAGTCACGGCACCGTCTTCGTCTTTGCGGAAGTTTTTGATAAAGTTCATCATGGTATGTCCCTCCAAGGATCATGTAAGTTTTAAGTTCCAACCCCGCCGTCCGTTCTGGCAACCGTTCTCTCAGTTGGCTGCCTGTCCGACTTGGTATGACGCTATATACACATCCGATTGGGGCGTGAATTTGGCGGCAAATGTGACTTTTTGGTTTACACGGCCAAACACAGCACGATTTTTCGCAAGACACTGTTTTTCAATAATAAAAAACTGTAAATTTCTACGGATACGGATGAAAAGCCCCAGATCGTTGGTCAATTAAGGCAAAATCGCCATGATCTGAGCCACGATTCACTGGTTTGAACACGGACTTTGTGGGATATTCCGGCCTATCGAGCCAAAAAAGCAAAATAAAAGCAGGCAGGCATGATCCGAATATTTACATTGGCGCTGGTCACGGCGGTGCTTGGCGCGTCTTTTGTCGCGGCAGAAGGGCCAAGGCCCTTTCCCGAGTTCAGCGCCAAGCGTGTAAAACCGCCAAAGTCCGGCAGCAGCAACCGCATCAATATCCAGATCGACCCCGCAGCCCCGACGCGCCCGTCAGAGGAACGCGCAGCTGCGGTATCGCTGGAACCTTCGGGCAGCGTCAGGCGGCAGACACCGGGGCAATACAACTGGTTCTGGGAAAAGGTGTCACCCGAGGCGGCGCAAACCGGACCCGGACGCCTGCAAGGCGCGATGACCACGCTTGCAGCGGCGACCAGCAAGGTACCCGCGCCACGCTTGCAGCACATGCAGGACATCGCCCGCGTGAACGGTGTGGATATTCTGCGCTCCACCATCGGGACGCAGGTGTCGCCCGCGCTGGTGCTTGCGGTGATCACGGTGGAATCCTCCGGCAAGGCGGACGCGGTCAGCGGGGCAGGGGCCCAGGGTCTGATGCAATTGATGCCCGATACCGCCACGCGGTTCGGCGTGATCGACAGTCTGCAGCCGCAACAGAACATCATGGGCGGTGTCAAATACCTCAACTGGCTGATGGAGGAATTCGACCGCGATCCGATCCTCGTGCTGGCGGGATACAATGCCGGGGAAGGGTCGATCCGCAAACATGCGGGCGTTCCGCCCTTCGCGGAAACCCGCGATTATGTTCCCAAGGTGCTGGCGGCCTTTCAGGTGGCCAAAGGTCTGTGCAAGACCCCGCCCGAATTGATCACCGACGGATGCGTCTTTGCGGCAATGAACTGAAGGTCCGGCGCTGTGAACGGCAATTCCGGCGCATGGCTTGGTACTTTCAGTTAGACGTTGAAGGCATCCGCCCATTCAGGATGTTTGCGCCGCATCGCATTCACAAAAGGGCAAAGCGGCACGATCGTGAAACCTTCGCTGCGCGCATCGTCAACCAGCCGCCTGACCAGGGCCAGACCGGCCCCCGTGCCGGAAAGCGCCTCAGGCACCTCGGTATGATCCGCGATCACCTGGGTGTCGCCAAGGCGTGAATAGGTAAGAACCGCCGACACATCCCCGACAGTCAGGGTATATTGCCCCTTGCTGCCATCGACCTGTCGCGTGATCCGCGGATCGGGTTCAGACAATTGTGGCCTCGGTTGCCGCCCGCAATTCGTCTTCGGATACGCCATCGGCGCATTCGACGATCCGCAGACCGCCGTCCACCACGTCCAGCACACCAAGGTTGGTGATGATGCGGTCCACAACGCCCTTGCCGGTCAGGGGCAGGGTACATTCCTTCAGCACCTTGCTGTCACCATGCTTGTTGGTGTGGTCCATCACGACGATCACGCGGCCTACGCCAGCCACCAGATCCATCGCACCGCCCATGCCCTTGACCAGCTTGCCGGGAATCATCCAGTTTGCCAGATCACCGTTTTCGCCGACTTCCATCGCACCCAGAATCGCCGCAGCGATCTTGCCGCCCCGGATCATGCCAAAGGAGGTGGCGCTGTCGAAATAGGCGGTGCGGCGCAATTCGGTGATGGTCTGCTTGCCGGCGTTGATCAGATCGGGGTCTTCTTCGCCCTCGATCGGAAACGGCCCCATGCCCAGCATCCCATTTTCGGATTGCAGGGTGATGTCCTTGTCACCGACGTAGTTGGCGACCAGCGTCGGGATGCCGATACCAAGGTTGACGTACATGCCGTCTTCCAGCTCAAGCGCCGCGCGGGCGGCCATCTGATTTCTGTCCCAGCCCTTAATCTCGGTGGTCATCAGGCGATCCTTTCGGTTTTCTGTCGGGGCGCAGTTGTTGTTTCTGCGCCCGCAAGGTGGTTGTCGGCATATTCAAGCAGCATGGCAAGACCGAAGTCTGCATTCATGTGACGGTGATCGGTCGTGGCAAGCGTATCTCCCGCCACGCCTGCGGCCTTCTGCGCATAGGCGGGGACGGTGGCAAACGGGCCATCCACCGTCGCGGCAGGTTGTTCCAGCAATCCGTAGCCTCGCGTGGCAAGGGCTGCGCGCAGCGTGTCAAGCCAGGTTTCGAAGACCCAGGCGGCGTCGGGACGTTCCCAGAATTGTCCCATCACCCGCGCCAGCGCATATCCGGTGCCGCGTTCGGTGATCGACGTGGCCGGGTAGGGGGCCATCGCAAATGTCGCGGGTTTTTCCCAGTGACTGAAGGGGGCCGTCGCCTCGGCCACAGCTGCTTCGGTCATGGCGATGATGGTGTCGGTCAACATCGCCTCGGAAATCAGATGCTTTCTGCCGCTGCGCACCCCTTCAAGAAGATCGCGGTCTTCGAGAAGGGTCGCGACGTTGTTGAAGGCAAAGCGGTGACCGACCAGAAGAAGCTGATCGTATCCACTGGCGTCCACCGTTTCGGACCCGTTGGTGGCAATGACCAGGGCGCGGTCCTTGTCGTCGCGCAGGGGGGGCGTAAAGATTCCCTGCGCGTCCATTTGCCC
Organism: uncultured Alphaproteobacteria bacterium; assembly: GCA_963799505.1. GTDB lineage: Bacteria > Pseudomonadota > Alphaproteobacteria > Rhodobacterales > Rhodobacteraceae > Sulfitobacter. The sequence continues at coordinate 82,999 of CAWCXM010000013.1, read as the reverse complement.
GGTCAGAAAAAGCGGACCGCGCAGGGCGAAGAAATCAAGCGCCACATCGGGCCGTGCGGTTTGAAAGGCGTTGAAGGCGTTCTTGTAAGCGCCCACATGGCTGGATCCTATGATCAGAACCCGGCTCATTTCCGGAATGCATCCAGCAGCTCTTCTTCACAGATCAGATCGTCCGCACCCTGTTCGGTCTTTGCCGCCAATCGTTCCTGCCGCGCAGCCCGCCGTTTGCGGCGCTCTTCCCTGGGATCCGCTGGCGGTGCCGCCTGATCATGCGCACCCAGGAACACCCGCATCACCTGCCGCACGCCGCGCGGTTTGACGCTGCGCATGTTCGGCTCGAAAAATGCACCGGCGGAGGGGTGGGAAGAGACGATTTCGTAACTCGGGAAATAGTCGACATCGGCGAGGTCTTCGCACAATTCGCCCGCGACCGTGCGCAGGACCGACTTGGAATAGACCGTCGCGGGCAACACATGCCCGCCCGCAGCCGTCGCGGTCAAAGGCACCGGACTGACGGTCAGCAGGAACCTCACATCCGGGTTCGCCGCACGGAAAATCTTGCGCACCTTGAGAAAATCCTTGCGGATCTCTGCGGCGCGGAAATTGACGAAGCTGTGGACTTCGGGATTGATCCGCCCCGCGATGGTGCCGGGGGCGGTTGGGTAGATCGTGCCGCTGGGGGTATGCGCCCAGGTCTCCGTCAGGCCAAGGGTAAAGACGACCATGCCGGTCTGTGTCACCGCGTCCTGCACCGCCCTCAAGTGATACGCCCGCGATTCCGTCACCAGATCCGCAGAAGCCAGCCCTCCGGGTGTCACACCGGGGCGCAGCGCGTCGTAGTAGCGCCCGTTGTTTTCCCAGACCGGATCGGCGGGCTGAAAATGCCCGAACGCTTCCTGCAACAGCTGCAGAAACTGGCGCATGGTATAGATGTTGCCGTAGCGTGCGGAATAAAGCTGATAGCCGTGCTTTTGCGCCACCTCGGCGGGCACGAAAGCGGGCATCGGTTCAGTGTCGATCACGTTGTAGCCCGATTGCGCCAGCGTCCGGCCCACATGCTGTGCAAAACAACTGCCCGCCGTAAAGATCGGCAGATCCTTTCCGATCGCGAACTTGGGGCGATAGATGTCAGGCGGCGGATAGGCACCCGCATCGACCACTCCCGCCCGCCAGAACGCACGATCCTCCAGCCCCTGATAGGGACTGATCGCGTGTTCCTCTGCGGCGGGGCGGTCGGCCATGGCTCAGATCACGCCTCCGCCTTGCGGGTCGTGCGCTGTTCGATGCGTTTTTCGTGTTCGCCCTGAATGATCCGGTGGACGTAGATACCGGGCAGATGAATGTGATCGGGATCGAGCGAGCCTGTCGGCACGATTTCCTCGACCTCCACAATGCAGACCTTGCCACACATTGCTGCCGGTGGATTGAAGTTGCGCGCAGTCTTGCGGAAAATCAGGTTGCCGGTCTCGTCCGCCTTCCAGGCTTTCACGATGCTCAGATCGGCGAAAAGCCCCTGTTCGAGGATGTATTCCTCTCCGTTGAAGACCTTGACCTCCTTGCCTTCGGCAATGACCGTGCCGACGCCGGTCTTGGTGTAAAAGCCCGGAATGCCACATCCCGCCGCGCGCATCCGCTCGGCCAGCGTGCCTTGTGGATTGAACTCAAGCTCCAACTCGCCCGACAGATACTGGCGCATGAATTCCGCGTTTTCACCGACGTAAGAGCTGATCATCTTCTTGACCTGCCGCGTGTGCAACAGGATGCCGATACCGAAATCGTCCACGCCCGCATTGTTGGACGCAAAGGTCAGGTTCTTGGCACCGTTCTCCTTGATCGCCTGCAGCAGCAGTTCCGGAATGCCGCACAGACCAAAGCCGCCCGCGGCGATCAACATGCCGTCTGACAGCACCCCATCCAGCGCCTCGGCGGCTGATCCGTATACTTTTTTCATGGGTGTTTCCCCTTTCGACGGCCAAAATAACTTGGTTGTTTGTGACGCCGCGACGGGGCGGTGTCAAACGCTTCGAAAGGGGAAAGGGCCGGTTCGGGATCAGATGATGCGCACCTGCGTACCGACGGGGCAAAGCGCAAACAGCTCTTCGATCTTCTCGTTGTAAAGCCCGATGCACCCGTCCGATGACCGCCGCCCGATCTTGCGCGTGTCGTGGGTGCCGTGGATGATATAGGCGGGCCAGCCCAGATACATCGCGTGCGTGCCCAGGGGGTTGCCGGGACCGGGCGGCATGTATTGATACTCGGGAAACCGCTCCATCATCGACTGCGTCGGGGTCCAGTCCGGTCCGACCTTCTTGCGCACGACCTCGGTATAGCCGCGCTTGGTCAGTTCTTCGGTGGCCGGAACGGACGTGGGATAGACGCGGTAATCGCTGCCATCCGCGTTCCAGTAGTGCAGGGCCCGGGACGTGGTGTCGGCGACGATGGCGGACTTGCCAAGGTTGTCGAAATGATCGCGCCAGTCCTGCGCCATGAAGCTGGTCACATTGCGCCGCACGCCGTCCACGCCGGCGGTCTGCGCCCGCAGAAGGGAGGGGGTCATCAGCAATGCTGCTCCCCCTGCAAGAATGCCGCGCCGTGTGAAGGAATTATCTGCCATTGCTCTGCCTTTTTTCATCTTTTGTTAGGGGCAGGTTTGGCAGGCGGGTCACTGGTGTTCAAATCACAATGATATGAAGCACTGTCAGCCGGCTTTCTTCGGCGCGGCTTTCTTGGCAGCGGGCTTTTTCTTGGCCGCCGGTTTCTTTTTTGGCGCGGCTTTCTTCGCAGCGGCGGGCTTCTTCTTGCCTGCCTTCTCGGCGCGTTCGTCGATCAGATGCACGGCCTGCGCCATGGTCAGTTCCTCGGGGTCTATCGTGTCGGGGATCGTCGCGTTGATCTTTTCCCACTTCACATAAGGCCCGTATTTGCCTTTCATCACGTTGACCGGACCACCCGCTTCGGGGTGTTCGCCCAACTCGCGCAGCGGCTTGGCCGCGACCCCGCGCCCGCCCCGGCTGGCAACCTTCTCGGCCAACAGTTGCACGGCGCGGTTCATCCCGACGGTAAAGACCTCGTCGATGTCTGCAAGGTTTGCATTGGTGCCGCCCCGGTCCGATGTGCTGGGCGCGTGTTTCAGATAGGGACCATACCGCCCGATGTTGGCCCAGACCATGATCCCGTCCTCGGGATGCGGCCCGATCTCGCGCGGGAGGCTCAACAGCATCAGGGCGCGGTCCAGCTCCAGCTCTTCGGGTTCCCAATCCTTGGGCACGGATTGGCGTGGGGGTTTCTTGTTTTCTTCGGTGACTTCCCCGCGTTGCACGTAAGGCCCGAACCGGCCCTTGAACACGCGGATTTCGTCGCCGTTGTCGGTGCCCAGCAATTTGCCTTCCGGCGGGATCGCAGACGCCTCGGCCTCCGGGTTCGGTGGCCCGAACGGACGGGTATAACGGCATTCAGGATAGTTGGAGCAGCCGATGAACGCGCCACCCGAACGTGCCGTCCGCATCGACAGACGGCCTGCACCGCAATTGGGGCACAGGCGCGGGTCGCTGCCATCTTCGGTCGGCGGAAAAAGATGCGGTTCCAGCACCTCGTTGATCTTTTCCAGCACTTCGGTGATGCGCAGATCGGCTGTCTCCGCAATCGCGGCCGAGAAGTCTTTCCAGAACCGGTGCAGCACCTGCTTGTAATCGGCGTCCGCCGCCGAGACCTGGTCCAGCTGGTCCTCGAGATCGGCGGTGAAATCATACCCGATGTACTTGCGGAAATAATTCTCGAGGAAGGCTGTCACCAGCCGCCCCTTGTCCTCGGGGATCAGGCGCTGACCCTCGCGGCGCACATATCCACGGTCCTGAATCGTCGTGACGATGCTGGCATAGGTCGACGGACGCCCGATGCCCAACTCCTCCATCCGCTTGACCAGTGTCGCTTCGGTATAGCGGGGCGGCGGCTGGGTGAAATGCTGTTCCGGCGTGATGGCGCGCTTGTCCATCTTGTCGCCATCCGTGATCTGCGGCAGGCGGTTGTCGTCTTCGTCCACCACATCGTCGCGGCCTTCCTCGTAGACGCGCAGGAACCCGTCGAACAACACGACCTGCCCGGTGGCCCGCAGGCCGACCTGTCCGTCCTTGCTGCCCACTTCGACCGTGGTGCGCTCCAACCGCGCACTTTCCATCTGGCAGGCCAGCGTGCGCTTCCAGATCAGATCATAGAGTTTCGCCTGATCGGACTCGAGTTTGAGCGATGCCGCATCGGCGGACATCTCCGTGGGGCGGATACACTCATGCGCTTCCTGCGCGTTCTTGGCCTTGTTCTTGTAGATGCGCGGCTCTTTCGGGACGTAGTCGGCGCCGTAACGGTCCTTGATCGCGTCGCGGGCCATGGTCACCGCTTCGGGGGCCATGTCGATGCCATCGGTCCGCATGTAGGTGATATGTCCGGCCTCATAAAGACGCTGGGCGGTCGACATCGCGGCCTTGGCCCCCATGCCGAACTTGCGGCTCGCTTCCTGCTGCAACGTGGATGTCATGAAGGGGGCAGAGGGGTTCCGTGTGGCCGGTTTCGCCTCGACGCTGGTGACGCTCAGATCGCGTGACGTGATCGCGGCGACGGCCATTTCGGCCTGCGTGCCATCGGCCAGATCGAATTTGTCGAGCTTCTTGCCCGCCAGCGTGACCAGACGCGCCTCGAACTCCTGACCGCGGGGCGTGGCCAGCAGGGCCTTCACGGTCCAGTATTCGCGGTTGCGGAAGGCTTCGATCTCCATCTCGCGCTCGACGATGATGCGCAGGGTGACCGACTGCACTCGACCGGCGGATTTTGCACCCGGCAGCTTGCGCCACAGAACCGGTGACAGATTGAACCCCACCAGATAATCCAGCGCACGGCGGGCGAGATAGGCCTCGACCAGTGGCATATCCACCTGACGGGGGTTCTGCATCGCCTCGGTGACGGCCTTCTTGGTGATCTGGTTGAACACCACGCGGCTGACGGGCGTGTCCTTCCTGATGGACTTGCGCTTGGTCAGCGCTTCTTGCAGATGCCAGCTGATCGCCTCGCCTTCGCGGTCGGGGTCGGTTGCCAGAATAAGGTTGTTGTCGTTGGCCAGCGCGTCGGCAATCGCCTTGACGTGTTTCTTGCTGTCAGAGGCGACCTCCCATTTCATGTCGAATTCGTTCTCGGTATCGACCGATCCATCCTTGGGCGGCAGGTCACGGACATGGCCGTAAGAGGCGAGGACGGTGTAGTTGTCTCCCAGATATTTGTTGATCGTTTTGGCCTTGGCCGGGGATTCGACAACAACTACGGGCATGAAAATAGGCACCTTACATGGAACAATGGGGCGACGTTCGCCGTGTCACATGTGGGATCGAAGGGGGTATTGTCAATGCACCTGCTGCGGCGGCAGGGCCAGCGGCGGTTGCCTGTTCTTGGGATTTGACCTGCCGGTTCGCGCCTTTCGGGGTGGAAAGGACCGCCCCGCAGCAGCCGTCAGACGACCCGTGCCAGCAACCCGCCGGGGCGGCGCGCGATCTGTCCGTCGAGTTCCAGATCGACCAGCGCAGGGGCGACTTCGGCGGCCGGTGCCGCCAGATCGCGGATAAGCTGATCCTCTGCCAGAGGAGAGGGGCCAAGCCGTGACAGGATCCGGGCATGAAGGGCGGCGGTGTCGCGCAGGCTGCGCGGCGCGGGGATCGCTGCGGGGGCCTGCACCGGCTTATCGGACTGTTGCGCGGCCCCCAGCACTTCGAGGACGTCCGCCGCCGAGCGGACCAGCGTGGCCCCGTCGCGCAACAGCATGTTGCAGCCCGCCGCGCGGGCGTCGAAGGGATGGCCCGGCACGGCCAGCACATCGCGCCCCTGATCCAGCGCGTCCCGTGCCGTGATCAGGCTGCCGGATTTCGCGGCAGCCTCGACCACGATCGTGGCGCGGGACAGCCCCGCAATGATCCTGTTCCGGCTTGGAAAATGCCGCGCCATCGGTTGCAGGCCCATGGGCTGTTCCGACAGGCGCAGCCCGGAGGCGGCGATGGAAAGGGCAAGTTCCGTGTTTTCGGCAGGATACATGACATCCACACCGCCGGCCTGTACAGCCAAAGTCCCGGTGTCGAGGGCGGCCAGATGGGCGGCGGCGTCAACCCCCCGCGCAAGCCCGGACACAATGACGAACCCGGCAGCCCCCAGATCGCGTGCCAGGGATTTTGCCATGCGCGTGCCCAAAGAGGACGCGTTTCGCGCCCCGACAAGCGAGACCATCGGGCGGTTCAGCAGCGCGCGATCCCCCAGGACCCACAGGAAGGGCGGTGCATCTTCGATGTCGGCCAAGGCAGCGGGATAGTCTGCATCGTCATGCGCGATCAATTGTGCGCCGATGGCGCGGGCGCACTTGATCTCTGCGTGAACCACCCCCTCGGGACAGATGCGGTAATCCGAAACGCCCGCGGCGCGCGCCACCTCAGGCAGCGCGGCCAGCGCATTCTGCGCAGTGCCGTGTTCAATCAGCAGTCGTTTATACGTCGCTATGCCGACCCGGCGCGAGCGCAACAGACGAAGCCGGGCGAACCGTTCATCTTCCGGGGTGGGTGGGAGTGGGGGGTGAGTGGAAGAAGGATTGTAGTCCTTGTCAGTCATCCCGATGCTCCGTCTGTTGCTAGAATCAGGTATAGGCCGACCTGGTTAACAGGGGATGAATCGAATCCGCTGATTGAAGTTTAAATCCTGCGGGGGGCAAGTGCTGCCGGTCTGCGCCACCTCAGCAACAGCCATGCGGTGATGCCGTGCACCGCGCCGCTTGTCACCAGCAAAGCCGTGAAGTCGTGGCTTTTTGCGGCGGACTGGCCGTCACCGACCAGACCGAGGCAGATGCCCACGATACCTGCAATCATGGCGGGCAGGGCAATCGACATGATCCAACCCGCCCAACCGATCCGCAAGGCAAGAGACCCGAGGAGCATTGCAGGAAAAACCGCCAGCAGACTGATCATCGGTGCCGCCATCTGAAAAGCGAGATAGGCCATTATCTGCATCACCGGACGCGGCAGCATAGGCGCAAGAGGATCAAGAATGCCGCCGATCACGTATCCCATCACCGGTGGCACGAATACCGTTCCGATCCCGACGAATATCCAGTCGCCAGGCCGCAGGCTACGGTGCGCGCCCGTTACTGTGCGAAACGCGCTCAGGCTGCTGATCCGCCGACGGTCAGCCCGCCGATCATCAGCGTCGGTTGGCCCACGCCCACAGGCACCCACTGGCCCTGCTTGCCGCAATTGCCCATGCCGGGATCAAGTGCCGGATCATTGCCGATGGCGCGGATCTGCTTGAGCGCTGTCGCACCGTCCCCGATCAGCGTGGCCCCCTTGACCGGCGCACCGACCACACCGTCTTTCACCCGGTAGGCTTCGGTGCAGGAGAACACGAACTTGCCGTTGGTGATGTCCACCTGCCCGCCACCGAACCCCACGGCATAGATGCCGTCCTTCAGGTCCGCCACGATATCGCCGGGGGCCGCGTCGCCGCCCAGCATGTAGGTATTGGTCATGCGCGGCATCGGGATATGGGCATAGGATTGCCGCCGCCCGTTGCCGGTGCTCTTCACGCCCATCAGCCGCGCATTCTGGCGGTCCTGCATGTAGCCCACCAGTTTGCCATCCTCGATCAGCACGTTCCTGGCGCTTGGCGTGCCTTCGTCGTCCACGCTGATCGACCCGCGCCGGTCGGGGATCGTGCCGTCGTCCAGCACGGTGACACCCGGTGCTGCGATCTGCTGCCCCATCAGCCCGGCAAAGGCGGAACTGCCCTTGCGGTTGAAATCGCCCTCAAGGCCATGACCGATGGCCTCGTGCAGCAGGATGCCGGGCCAGCCGGGGCCAAGCACCACGTCCATCACGCCAGCGGGGGCGGGCACGGCATCGAGGTTCACCAGGGCGATGCGCAAGGCCTCGCGGGTCTTGGCCTGCCAGTCGGCGGGGTCCAGCAACCCGTCCAGCCCCACGCGCCCGCCGCCGCCTGCGCTGCCGCTTTCGCGCCGACCGGCCTGTTCCACGATGACCGAAATATTGACCCGCGTCATCGGACGGATGTCGCGCACCGAGGTGCCTTCGGGGCGCAGGATCTCGACCTCCTGCAGACTTGCCGCAATGCTGGCACTTACCTGCACCACACGTTCATCCAGACTGCGGGCGAAATCGTCCATCTCCCGCAGGGTGTCGATCTTGACCGGAAAGGCTGCGCCCGCGATCGGATCGGCGTCCGTATAAAGCTTGACGTTCGTGCCCTCGGGCGCATCCGCCCAGGTGCCGCCGCCTGCGCCCACGGCCAGCCGCGCGGTTTCGGCGGCGCGGCGCAACGCGGCCTCGGAAATCTCGGTGGAATGGGCATAGCCCGCCACCTCGCCCCGCACGGCACGCAGCCCGAATCCTTCCGACGCATCGTAGCTGGCGGTCTTGAGACGTCCGTCATCGAACATCAGCGCTTCGGAACGGCGGCGTTCGAAGAACAACTCGCCATCGTCCGCCCCCGACGTCGCGTCGCGCAGCACGGTCAATGCCGTGTCGCGGTCCAGATCGGTGTCAAACGGCGAAAATGGCGTTTCAGTCATGAGAGCGTCTCCTGTTTTACGGAAAATCTGCCGCTTCGCGTCCGTTTGACGCAATCGAAAGACTTTATCTTGCAGTTAGAATATGATTGTAAGCACCAAGAATACAACGGCGGCAGGGCCGACATGGCCCGCTGTCTCACATCCGTAGCCACATTCGGTCAAAAGATCAGGACGACACATGAAAAATCTTCTCTCCCTCAGTGCGCTTATGGCCAGCCTTTCCGCCCTGCCTGCAATGGCGCAGGATGCATTGCGGATCGACGGTCTTGACGTGATCGGTGTCCCGGTTGACGGCGAAATGGGCTTTCAGCCCGCCGTCACCCGCCTTGCGCAGGACATTCATGATCTGGATTGGCTGATTCTGGTGATCATCACCGCGATTACCGTCTTCGTGACGGCTTTGATCGTCTGGGTCTGCATCCGCTACAACGCCAAGCGCAACCCGGAGCCTGCGTCCTTTACCCACCACACACCTGTCGAAGTCGCCTGGACCGTCGGCCCCATCCTCATTCTGGTGCTGATCGGTGCCTATTCGCTGCCGATCCTGTTCCGCCAGCAGGAGATTCCGGCCGCGGACATCACGATCAAGGCGATCGGCAACCAGTGGTACTGGTCCTACGAATATGTCGATGAAGATTTCGGGTTCGACAGCTACATGATCGGTGCTCCGGCGACCCTGACCGCCGAGGAAGAGGCGGCGGGTGCCATCGCGAACCGTCTGGATGACGTGATGATCGCCAAGCTGGAAGAGGCGGGGTATTCGCGCAACGAATGGCTGCTGGCGACAGATACCGCAGTTGTGGTGCCCGTGGGCAAGACCATCGTGATGCAGGTGACCGGGTCGGACGTGATCCATTCCTGGACGATCCCGGCATTCGGCGTGAAGCAGGATGCGGTGCCGGGTCGCCTTGCGGAACTGTGGTTCTCGGCTGACCGCGAAGGGGTCTATTTCGGCCAGTGTTCAGAGCTTTGCGGACAGGCACATGCCTATATGCCGATCACGGTGAAGGTCGTCTCGGAAGAAGCCTATCAGGACTGGCTGGGCAAGGCGAAGGAAGAATACGCAGGTATTCCGCAGCCTCTGACAGTCGCGTCCAGGTGACCCATTGCACCGGGGGCTGTTCGCGGCCCCCGGCTCCGCTTTGACGCGGACCCCGTAAGGTGGGCATCCTGCCCACCCCTTGCGTAGAATGAAGGTGCCGGATGACGGATATCACCAACACACCAGCCGCTGAATACGAGGCACAACTGGGCGATTACTTCGCCCTTCTGAAGCCGCGTGTCATGCAGCTTGTTGTCTTTACGGCCGTTGTCGGCATGTTGGCCGCACCGGTGTCGGTGCATCCTGTCATCGGCTTTGCGTCCATCCTCTTTGTCGCCATCGGGGCAGGGGCCTCCGGTGCGCTGAACATGTGGTGGGATGCGGACATCGACGCCGTGATGCGCCGCACCGCCAAACGGCCCATCCCCGCAGGCAAGGTGCAACCCGGCGAGGCGCTTGGTCTGGGTGTCGGCCTGTCGTTCCTGTCGGTGATGATGCTGGGCCTCAGCGCCAATCTGCTGGCTGCGGGGATGTTGCTCTTTACCATTCTGTTCTATGCCGTCGTCTATTCCATGTGGCTGAAACGGGCGACGCCGCAGAACATCGTGATCGGCGGTGCCGCCGGTGCCTTTCCGCCTGTCATCGGCTGGGTCATCGCCACGGGCAGCTTCTCGGTCGAGGCCTGGCTGATGTTCGCGCTGATCTTCATGTGGACACCCCCTCATTTCTGGGCGCTGGCGCTGTTCATGCGGTCCGATTACGACGATGCCAACGTGCCGATGCTGACCGTGACGCACGGTCGCCCGGCGACGCGCCGTCACATTCTGGCCTATACCGTGCTGCTGGTCATTCTCGCCGTCGGGACAGGTTTCACCGCAATCGGCGGCTACATCTATCTCGCCACGGCGCTGGTGCTGAATGCGCTGTTTCTTCTGGGTGCCTACCGCATCTGGCAGCGGGACGAGGTGATGGCCGAACACGACAACTATGCGGTCGAACGCAAGTTCTTCCGCCTCTCGCTGTACTATCTGTTCCTGCATTTCGGCGCGATCCTGATCGAAGCCACCCTGCGGCCCTACGGATTGGGAGGCTGGTAATGGCCCTGCGCACCGAACATGAGCTGCACGGACGCCGCAAAGGGCGCAACGTGGGTGTCGGCCTGATGCTGGGCGGTTTCGTCGTGCTCGTCATGCTGCTCACATTCGTCAAGATCACCCAGACCGACTTTGCCCGCGCGCCGGGCACCGCGAACCCTGCAACCGGATCGGAGGCAAACAACTGATGGCACTTTCCGGACCCGCAAAAACCGTTGCCCAAACCGTGTCCCTCGTGGTCCTCATGGGCGGACTGGCCTGGGCCTCCGTCCCGTTTTATGACTGGTTCTGTCGCGTCACCGGCTTTGGCGGCGTCCCCGGACAGGTTGAGGTCGCCTCGGACGAGGTTCTGGACCAGACCATCAAGATCCGGTTTGACGGCACCCTGAACAACAACATGGCTTGGGAATTCAAGCCCGTCGTGCGCGAGATGGAAGTCCGCATCGGCGAGACGGCTCTGGCGTTCTACGAGGCCTACAATCCCACCAGCCGCCCGATTGCGGGACAGGCCAGCTACAATGTGACGCCCTACACCGCGGGCGCGTTTTTCGACAAGATCGACTGCTTCTGCTTCACCGAACAGGTTCTGGCCCCCGGTGAGCGCGTACAGATGCCGGTCAGCTTCTTTGTCGACCCCGAAATCGTCAAGGACCGGGATGGACAGTATGTACACACCATCACGCTTTCCTATACATTCTACGAAATTGATCTGCCTGAAGGGTACGCCGCCCTTGACGCAGACACCGCAACAGACCTGAACTGACAAGAAGGGACCGCCAGTCATGGCCCACTCAAAGAATCACGATTACCACATCCTCGCGCCGTCCACCTGGCCCCTGTTGGGTGCCTTGGCTGGCTTTGTCATGCTGTTCGGGGCTGTCTTGTGGATGCACGATGTGACGCCGTTCCTCTTCCTCGGCGGCTTCGTCGCGGTGCTTTACGTGATGTTCGGATGGTGGCGCGAAGTTGTGCTGGAAAGCCATGTGGGCGATCATACCGGCGTGGTCCGGATCGGTCTGCGCTATGGCTTCATCCTGTTCATCATGTCCGAAGTGATGTTCTTCGTCGCGTGGTTCTGGACCTTCTTCAAGCAAGCCCTGTACCCGATGAACGAATACCTCGGGTCGGATTATGTCCCTCCTGTCTTCGATCCGGTCAACGCCTTTCACCTGCCACTGATCAACACGCTGATCCTTCTGCTGTCCGGCTGCGCGGTGACATGGGCGCACCACGCGCTTGTCCATGAAAACAACCGCAAGGATCTGATCACGGGTCTGGCGCTTTCCATTGTGCTGGGTGTCGCGTTCACGGCCCTGCAGGCCTACGAATACGCAGAGCTGATCCTGCACCATGACTGGGCGTTTCGGCGAAGACGCCTTCTTCTCGGCGTTCTTCATGGCGACAGGCTTCCACGGCTTTCACGTGATCATCGGCACGATCTTTCTGGCGGTTTGCCTGATCCGTGCCATGCGCGGTGATTTCACGCCAGAGCAGCACGTCGGTTTCGAAGCTGCGGCCTGGTACTGGCACTTCGTGGATGTGGTCTGGCTGTTCCTGTTCTTTGCGGTCTACGTCTGGGGCGTCCCTGCAAGCTAAATGCCGCACGGGGTTGCATCTGCGGCCCCGATATCTGAAAAGCCAAGCGCGCGAACGGATTGCTTCGCGCGCTTTTTCGTCTCTTTGAGTGGGTCTATGAACCGCGCCCTTTTCCTGATCGTGATCGGCCTTGGCGGCGCAGCTATTCTGATTGCGCTCGGCATTTGGCAGATGCAAAGGCTGGCCTGGAAAGAGGGCGTGATCGCCGACATCGACACGCGTATTCTGGCAGCACCTGTGGCATTGCCCGACGCGCCCGATCCAGCGGCAGACGCCTATCTGCCCGTCGAAGTGACCGGCAGGCTGACAGGAGACACCCTGCGCGTTCTGGTCTCGCAGAAGGACTTGGGCGCAGGCTACCGTCTGATCACCGCGCTGGAGAACGAAGCCGGCCGTGTCTTGCTGGACCGGGGCTTTATCCCCGTCGATGCGGCGCAGCCCGATTCCATTGCCGAGGTGATAACCGTGACCGGCAACCTGCAATGGCCGCAGGAAACCGACAGATTCACGCCCGCGCCGGATACCGAGGAAAACATCTGGTTTGCCCGCGACGTCGCGGCCATGTCCGCCGCTCTGGATACCCGTCCGGTGCTGATTGTCGCCCGCGAGGTGGCACCGGCCCAGACGGCAGTTACGCCCTTCCCGGTAGACACCAGCCGGATCCCGAACGACCACCTGCAATACGCGATCACCTGGTTCTCCCTGGCGGCGATCTGGCTCGCCATGTCCATCCTCTTCCTGCGCCGCCGCCGTGGCGCGTCATCCGAAAGCTGACTGATATGCGCTATATCTCCACCCGCGGCACAGCGCCCGCTCTGAGTTTCGAAGAGGCGATGCTGACCGGTCTCGCCCGCGACGGCGGTCTCTATGTGCCTGAAACCATCCCGACGCTGACCACCGCGCAGATTGCCGCGATGGCGGGCCAAAGCTATGAAGACGTGGCCTTTACGGTCATGCGGCCTTTCATCGGCGATACCTTCACGGACGCTGAATTTCGCGACCTGATCGCCAAGGCCTATGCCGGTTTCGGCCATGCCGCCCGCGCGCCGCTCGTGCAACTGGCCCCGAACCATTTCCTGCTCGAACTGTTCCATGGCCCGACGCTGGCGTTCAAGGATTTTGCCATGCAGTTGATCGGCCAGATGTTCCAGCTGGCACTGGGTCGCAAGGGCGACAGGGTAACGATTGTCGGTGCGACATCAGGCGATACCGGGTCGGCGGCGATCGAAGCGTTTCGCGGGCTCGACAACGTGGATGTCTTCATCCTCTATCCCCATGGCCGCGTGTCGGATGTCCAGCGGCGTCAGATGACCACGCCCACGGAAAGCAATGTCCATGCGCTCGCCGTCGATGGGGATTTCGATGATTGTCAGGCGCGGCTCAAGGATATGTTCAACGATTTCGAGTTTCGCGATGGCGTGAAGCTTGCCGGTGTGAACTCGATCAACTGGGGTCGGGTGTTGGCGCAGGTCGTCTACTATTTCACCTCCGCGGTGTCGCTGGGCGCGCCGGGACGCGAGGTCAGCTTTACGGTACCCACGGGTAACTTCGGGGATATTTTCGCGGGCTATATTGCCAAGCGGATGGGGCTGCCGATCAGGGATCTGGTGGTGGCGACCAACCAGAATGACATTCTGGACCGCTGCCTCAAGGGACAGGGGTATCACAAGGGCACCGTGCATCCCTCGATCAGCCCCTCGATGGACATTCAGGTCAGCTCCAATTTCGAACGCGCATTGTTTGATGCCTATGACCGTGATGGCAATGCCGTGGCGCAGCTGATGGGCGAATTGGGGCAGGGCGGGTTTGACGTGAGCCAAGGCGCGATGCAGGCGCTTCAGGATCACTATACGTCGGGCCGCGCGTCCGAGGCGGAAACAACGGCCACGATCACCCGCAGCCTCGAAACCACCGGAGAGCTGCTGTGCCCCCACTCCGCCGTGGGTGTCAAAGTGGCCGACGAAAAGCGTGAAGAAGCCACCCCGATGATCACCCTCGCCACCGCCCATCCCGCCAAATTCCCCGACGCGGTCGAGAAAGCCACCGGCATCCGCCCGCCGCTGCCCGCCCGCATGGCGGATCTTTTCGAGCGTGAAGAGCGCCTGACCCGCGTCCCCAACGACATGGACGCACTGAAATCACATATCAAAGGGGCGCTTGGCCTATGAGCCTGAACGAACACCGCCTGTCCAACGGCTTTCGCATCGTCACCGAACACATGCCGGGGCTGGCCTCGGCTTCCATCGGCGTCTGGGTCAATGCAGGGGGGCGGCACGAGACACCCAAGCAGAACGGCATTGCCCATTTCCTTGAACATATGGCGTTCAAGGGCACCGAGAGGCGCACATCCCTGCAAATCGCCGAAGCCATCGAAGATGTGGGCGGCTATATCAACGCCTATACCAGCCGCGAAGTCACGGCGTACTACGTGCGCGTTCTGGAAAACGACGTGGCCCTTGGCCTTGACGTGATCGCCGACATTCTGCGCAATCCGGTGCTTGACCCGAACGAGATCGAGGTGGAGCGCGGGGTGATCCTGCAGGAAATCGGTCAGGCGCTCGATACTCCGGACGATGTGATCTTTGACTGGTTGCAGGAACAGGCCTATCCCGGTCAGGCATTGGGCCGCACGATACTGGGCCCGACCGAACGTGTGTCCACGTTCAACCGTGCCGACCTGCAGGGTTTTATCGCCGATCACTACGGCCCCGAACAGATGGTCCTTGCCGCCGCCGGTGCCGTGGATCACGACGCCATCGTCAAACTTGCCGAAGAATTGTTCGGCGACATGCCCGCCAAGCCGCTGTTCCAGATGGACAGCGCCAGCTTCAAGGGCGGCGAGTTCCGACAGGTGAAAACGCTGGAACAGGCACATTTCGCCCTTGGGTTCGAATCCCCGGGCTACAGCGCCGATGACATCTATGTGGCGCAGATCTACGCCTCGGCCCTTGGTGGCGGCATGTCCTCGCGCCTGTTTCAGGAAATCCGCGAGAACCGGGGTCTGTGCTACACGATCTTTGCCCAGGCCGGTGCCTATGCGGATACGGGCATGACCACGATCTACGCAGGCACATCCGCCGAACAACTGCCTGAACTGGCCGAAATCACCATAGACGAGATGAAACGGGCGGCATCCGATATGTCCCCCGCCGAAGTCGCACGGGCGCGGGCGCAGATGAAGGCGGGATTGTTGATGGGACTTGAAAGCCCGTCGAACCGCGCCGAACGTCTGGCCCGCCTCATTCAGATATGGGACCGTATTCCGCCCCTGTCCGAGACGATCGAGAAGATCGACGCGGTGACCACGGGCGATGTGCGTGATCTGGCCGAACGGATGGCCGCGACCGCACCTGCCGCGCTGGCGCTCTACGGTCCTGTCGAAACTGCCCCCGGCCTTCAGGCCCTGCAGGAGCGCCGCGCCGCCTGATGCTGTCGCTCAAACGGAAACTGCGGATCGAAACGGAGCGGCTGACGCTGCGCCCGCCGCACCATGCAGACTATCGAAGCTGGACCGCGCTGCGGATGAAAAGCCGTGAGTTTCTGACGAAGTGGGAGCCGATCTGGGCCGAGGACCATCTGAGCCGCAAGGCCTTCACAAACCGCGTCTACTGGTCTCAGCGGTCGATTGCTTCCGGGTCAGCCGTGCCGCTGTTTCTGGTGCGTCGCGAGGATGACGAACTGATGGGGGCGATCACGCTCGACAACATCCGGCGCGGGCCCGCGCAATCGGGCACGCTGGGCTACTGGACCGGAGAGGATTTCGCGCGGCAAGGATACATGCGCGAGGCCATTCACGCGCTGGTGCATCATGCCTTCACGCGTCTTGATCTCAGCCGGATCGAGGCCGCGTGCCTGCCCGAAAACACTGCGTCGCGCCGGCTCCTCGAAAAGACCGGGTTCAAATACGAAGGTGTCGCGCAAAGTTATCTGC
Source organism: uncultured Alphaproteobacteria bacterium (assembly GCA_963799505.1). Lineage (GTDB taxonomy): Bacteria > Pseudomonadota > Alphaproteobacteria > Rhodobacterales > Rhodobacteraceae > Sulfitobacter. Next base: position 66,737 of record CAWCXM010000013.1, on the reverse strand, counting down.
AGATCGACGGCCGCTGGCGCACGCATGTGCTTTATGCCTCCCTGCGCAGCGACCGGCGCGGCAAGACGGACGCAGGCTAGACGTCAACCACCGACAAAGTGCAGGGTCTGAAATTCCGACCGGAAGGCGCGGGTCTGGTCGGCGAGGGCCGACGGATCATTGCCGCGCAGGGCCTGCGTGACAAGATCGGCAAGCCGGTCCACGTGATCCACGCCCACCCCCCAGCGCACCAGTTCCGGCGTGCCGATGCGCAGACCATTCATATCCCCCTGCACCTCCGCAATCGGCAGGCCGATGCCGCAGGCCAGAAAACCCGCCTTGCGCAGTGTCTTCGACGCAGTCTGCCCACCACCAAAGGCTGCCGCCTCGACCGCGAACTGATGGGAATTTGTGATGCCCTGTGCGGTTCGAAACACCGGCAGACCGCGCGCTGCCAAGGCGTCGGCCAGTGCCTGTGACACCTCGATCATCCGGGCCGCATAACCCGCGCCGAAGTCGATCCAGTCCAGCATCGTCAGCGCAAGGGCTGCGGATTTGGCCGCGTCGAAATTTGCCGTCATACCCGGAAAGGCGATGGCATCGAGCCGTTCGGCCAACCCCGCATCGTTGCTGACAATCAGTCCGCCCGCCGGTCCACCGAGGCTTTTGTAGGTGCTCATCGTCATCAGATGCGCACCTTCCGCCAGCGGATTGCGCCATGCCCGGCCCGCGATGATGCCGCATTGGTGCGCGGCGTCGAACAGGACTTTTGCGTCCACCTCGTCTGCGATCCCCCGCACCGCCGCGACGGGATGCTCGAACAGGTTCAGCGACGATCCCACGGTGATCAGCTTCGGTCTGACCTCCTGCGCCAGCTTGCGCAACCCGTCGATGTCGATGGTATAGCCGTCCGGATTCACCGGGGCAGGCACTGTTTTCAGCCCATACAGCCCCGCGCAGCCCGCAGTGTGATGGGTCACATGCCCCCCCACCGATGCAGGCGGCGCGATGATCGTATCGCCGGGTTTGCAGGTGGCCATGAAGCCGTAGAGGTTTGCCATCGCACCCGAAGGAACACGGATTTCAGCGAACCTCGCATCGAAGACCTGTGCGCAAAGTTCTGCTGTGATCACTTCGATCTCTTCGATCGCTTCCAGCCCCATTTCGTATTTGTCGCCCGGATAGCCCAGTGAGGGACGTGTGCCGATGCCGGAGGCCAGCATCGCCTCGGCACGGGGTGACATCACATTGGTCGCGGGGTTGAGGTTGAAACACTCTTTTTCGTGGATGTCGCGGTTCTCCTGCGCGAGGGTCTGCAACCGTGCGGCGATGGTTGCGCTGTCCTGCCCTGCGGTGCGTTTGGCGAGCGATTGCACCAGCGCTTCGCTGCTTGCGGGCACCCATGAACGTGATTGAAGCATCGCCTGTCTCCTGCATCATTTACGGGCGCAGTAGCGCCGGATTCCGGACAAATGCCAAGTCGGAATGTCGCAGGGCCGCAGTCTTTTGGTGACGTAGCGGCACGCCGTGCTAGTCTTGGGACAAAGGAGACCGACGATGTTTCGCAGCTTTCTGATCTCGCTTCTTGTCCTCGCCAGCCCGGCCATTGCCCAGCAGGAGCGCACCCCGAGCCATTGCATCGCACTTGCCGAGACGACGCCCGGCATGGCCTATGTCACGCGCGCCAGTCTGCCGGATGTGGCCGAGGAAACCGTGCTGCTGCACTACATTGCCCATGCGTCCTTCCTGATCCGCAGCCACGCAGGCCTGAACATGGTCACCGATTACACCGGGTTCACGGGCACCCTGCCTTTTGTGCCCGATGTTGTGACGATGAATCACGCCCACGACAGCCATTGGACGGCCTTTCCCGACCCGGCGATCCCCCACGCGCTGAAGGGCTGGGGCGAATTTGGCGAAGGCATTGATCACTCTGTCGATCTGGGCGAGGTTCTGGTGCGCAATGTCTCCACCGATATCCGCTCGCAGTTTTCGGGGGTGGAGCCGGAGGGCAATTCGATTTTCGTGTTCGAGATGGCGGGCCTGTGCATCGGCCATCTGGGGCATTTGCACCATGCGCCTGATCCCGCCCAATACGCGGCCCTTGGACGGCTTGATGTGGTGATGGCCCCGGTCGACGGAGGCTATACGCTGGACCAGCCAACGATGATTTCGGTGCTGAAACGGCTCAAGTCGTCCATCGTGATCCCGATGCACTGGTTCTCTGACTTCGCGCTTGATGATTTTCTGGTCGGAATGCGCGATGAGTTTCAGATTGTGGAAACCGGGGGGCCGTCCCTTGTGGTTTCGCTGGACCGGCTGCCATCGCAGCCGACGATCATGGTTCTGCGGCCTTCCTACCTGAATGTGTCACGATAGCATCTTGCATCCCGGTCGCCGGTGCCGGATCAATACGCCATGACATTGAACCCCGCCGATACCGCCTTTCGCACCCGCCTTGCCGCCGACTTGCCGGATGAGGTTTTTCGCCCCGTAGAGGAGCGTTATCTTGAGGAACCGCGCGGCCGCTATGCGGGGCAAAGCGCCTTGCTGGCCCAACCCCGCAACCTGCAGGAAGTGGCGCTGCTGATCCGCCACGCAAACGCGGCGGGTGTCGGCGTTATTCCTTATGGCGGTGGCACCGGATTGGTCGGTGGGCAGGTGGCGTCGGACGGGCCTGCGCCACTGATCCTTTCACTCGAGCGGATGAACAGGGTGCGCGAGGTCTTTGCGCAGGAAAACGTCCTGATCGCCGAGGCTGGCGTGGTGCTGGCCGATGTGCAGGCCGCCGCCGATGCGGCCGACCGGCTGTTCCCGCTGTCCTTGGCATCGGAAGGAACGGCGCGGATCGGTGGCAATCTGGCCACCAACGCCGGCGGGACCGGCGTGCTGCGCTATGGCAACACGCGGGATCTGTGTCTGGGGTTGGAAGCGGTGTTGCCCGATGGTCAGATCTGGAATGGCTTGACGCGGTTGCGCAAGAACAACACCGGCTACGACCTGCGCCATCTTTTGATCGGGGCGGAGGGGACGCTGGGTGTGATCACCGCCGCGGCGCTGAAACTGTTCCCGAAGCCTGCCAGGACGGGCACGGCCATGATGGTTGTGCAAAGCCCTGCCGCCGCACTCGCACTGCTGACGCTGGCGAAGGGACAGGTCGGCGAGATGGTCAGCGCATTCGAACTCATTCACCGTCAGGGCTTTGACTTTCTGGCGGAGGTGTTGCCTGACGCGCCGCAGCCATTCGATACGCCGCCTGAATGGTGCGTGCTGATCGAACTCGGGATGAGCGGCGATCTGGACCCTGCGACCGCGCTTGAGACGCTCTTTGTGGCAGCGAACGAGGCGGGGTTGGTCCCCGATGGTCTCATCGCGCAGAATGCCGGACAGGCCAACGACTTCTGGAAGGTGCGCGAGATGATTCCCGAAGCCAACCGCCGCATCGGTTCTGTTTCAAGCCACGACATCTCCGTGCCGCTCAGTGCGATCCCCGAATTCATCATCAAGGGTGGCGAAACGCTGGCGCAGATCGGGGAGTTCCGCATCAACTGCTTTGGTCATGTGGGCGACGGCAACCTGCACTACAACGTCTTCCCGATGCCCGGAAAAACCCGCGCCGATCACGAAAACCAACGCGCTGCGATCAAACGCGCGGTGCATGATCTGGTGGACGACATGGGCGGTTCGATCTCTGCCGAACATGGCATCGGCCGGATGAAGGTCGCCGATCTGGAGCGGTACGGCGACCCCGCGAAGCTTTCCGCGATGCGGGCGATCAAGGCAGCGCTCGACCCCAGGGGCATCATGAATCCCGGGGCCGTGCTGCGCAACGCCTGATCAGCTTTTGAAGTAGCACGAATCTCCCCGGCTCTCGAGCGCACCGGAAATCCGCTCGACGGCGATGGCGTATGCCGCATCGCGCATCGACGTGCCGTCTTCCTCTGCGCGGTCGAAGCATTGCGGCGCAATCCGGTCGAACCGCGCCTTGAGCCGGTCGTGCACCTTTTCTGCGCTCCAGCGGTCGCCGGTACGTCCCTGCACCCATTCGTAGTAGCTGACCGTCACACCGCCCGCGTTGACCAGAACATCGGGCAGAACCGTCACACCGCGATCATGCAGGGTATCGTCGGCATCGGGACTGACGGGACCGTTTGCGATCTCCAGAATGACCTGTGCCTTGATATCCTTCACATTTTCCATCGTCACCGCGTTCTGAAGGGCGGCAAGCGCCAGCACATCGACCTCCAGTGCCAACAGCTTTTCGGGATCGAGGGATTCGTGATTTTCACCGTCGCTGACGGAGGTGTCGGAATAGACCTTGTCCAAGGCCTTGCCCTTTTCCTTTTCGCGGTGGATCGGTTCGGGGTCGAGCCCGTCCTTGGCATGGATGGCACCGCCCGAATCCGACACCGCGACAATCCTGAACCCGGCCTCATGCGCCAGCATCGCGAAATGTGCACCCGCGTTGCCGAACCCCTGTACCGCGACGGTGACGTCCTTTGGGTCTTTCTCGGCCCGCCTTGCCCATTCCTGCAGCACATAAAGCGCCGCCTGTCCGGTCGCCGCCACGCGGCCTTCGGACCCGCCCAAGGGCAGCGGCTTGCCGGTGATGGCGGCCGGGGTGCGGGCGCGGGCGATCTGGTCGTATTCATCGGCCATCCAGCCCATGATGCGCGGGTTGGTGTTCACATCCGGGGCGGGAACGTCGGTGTCCGGTCCCATCAGATCATGCAATTCGCGTACGAAGGACCGCGAAAGCCGTTCAAGCTCCTGTCGTGACAGGCTTTTGGGATCGACCTGAACGCCGCCCTTGCCACCGCCAAAGGGCAGGTCCATCAGCGCGCATTTGATCGTCATCCAGCGCGCCAGTTCCGTGACCTCGTCAAGGTTCACGCCGGGATGAAAGCGCACGCCGCCCTTGGCCGGTCCCAGCACCGTGTTGTACTGGACGCGCCAGGCCGAAAACACCTCGAGCGTGCCGTCGTCGCGGCGGATCGGAACGGACATTTCGATGCGTTTATGGGCGTGCCGCAGCATCTTGCGGGCATCATCGGACAGATCGAGCCGGTCGAGCGCGCGGTCGAGAATGGGTGTGCTTTGATCAGACATGGGACTTCCTTTTTCGTGTCTCAGGAAGACCTAGCGCGTGTTACAATCCGTCAAATGCGCAAAGCGCATGAACCTCCATACCCATCGCCTCCAGCCGCTTGCGGCCGCCCAGTTCCGGCAGGTCGATGATGAAGGCGGTCGAGATGATCTCGCCGCCCAATCGCTCGATCAGCTTGATGCCCGCTTCTGCCGTGCCACCCGTTGCCAACAGATCATCGACCACCAGAATGCGTTCGCCGGGCTGAATCGCGTCATCGTGAATTTCCACGATCGCTTCGCCATATTCCAGCGTGTAGTCCTGCGAAATCACCTTGCCCGGCAGCTTGCCCTTCTTGCGGATCGGGACGAAGCCGACCGACAGCTGATGGGCAATCGCCCCGCCAAGGATAAAGCCGCGCGCCTCCAACCCCACGACCTTGTCGATGTCGATCCCCGCGTAGGGATGCAGCATCTGGTCGATGGCCATGCGAAACCCCCGTGGGTCGGCAAAAAGCGTTGTGACATCGCGAAACATGATCCCCTCGTGCGGGAAATCGACGATGGTGCGAATGTAGTCCTTGACCTGTTTCATGGTGCGCTCCGTCGCAAGGTGGCCGTCAGGATCCCCATGCCGATCAGTGCTCCACCGCCGGTGCGGGTGATCCACAGTGATGATCGACGGTCGCGCGATCCCCCGGCGCAGCCGGTCCGCCAGCAGCGCGTAGGCCAGCGCATTCAGCGCGCCAAGGCTGACGAAAGTGGCGATCAGAATGGCGAACTGCGGCAATAGCGGCTGGGTCGGGGTAAGGAATTGCGGCACGAAGGCGATGAAGAAGGCAATCGACTTGGGGTTGAGGGCTGTCACCGCTGCTGCATGGCGAAACACATGGGCCCCGGTTACCTCCGCCCCCTGCGGCAGTTCCAGCCCGCCGGACGGGGCCGAGCGGATCAGCTTGATCCCCAACCACACCAGATAGACTGCGCCCACCCATTTCAGCAGGGTAAAGAGCGTCGCGGACGTGAGCACCAATGCGCCCAGCCCCGCCAGAGAGGCGCTCATCGCCAGGAGATCGCCAAGTGCCACACCGGCCGCCGAGGCAATGGCGACCGACCGGCCTTTGCTCATGGCATAGCTCAGCACCAGCAAGACGGTCGGGCCGGGGATCAGCAGAAGCGCGGTAGAGGCGGCCACGAAGGTCAGCCAAAGCTCAAAGGACATCAATTACCTCCATTCTGGTCACGCCAGCAAAGACATGGCACCCGGCACATATCAAGGGCAAACCCCGTTCCCGGAAATGCCCTTGCTCGGAAACGCTTCGGGTGGGCTTTCTCAGATGACGCGCCCGGCCACGGCATCCAGCTTGGCCATCACGGCAGGATCACGCGCATCCGGTTGGGTCATGATGGCAAATTCCAGGGCGCGGTCGCAGCCGTGCGGGCAGGGCGCGCGGTCAGCTCCAAGAAGCGATGGCAAGCCAGCGACGAGACTGCGCGCCTTGTCGGCATTGCCGGTCAGCGTGGCGATGATCGCGGTCACATCGACCTCACCGTGATCGGGGTGCCAGCTGTCGTAATCGGTGATCATCGCGACCGATGCGTAACAAAGTTCGGCCTCGCGGGCGAGTTTGGCCTCGGGCATGTTGGTCATCCCGATCACATCCGCGCCCCAGCTTTCGCGGTACATCCTGGATTCCGCCAGCGTCGAGAATTGCGGTCCTTCCATCGCCAGATAGGTGCCGCCCCGATGCACGTTGATGCCTGCGGCCCTTGCCGCCGTTTCGCAGGCATCGCTCAATCGCGGACAGGTCGGGTGCGCCACGCTCACATGCGCCACGCAGCCGGTGCCGAAGAAAGACTTCTCCCGCGCGAAGGTGCGGTCGATGAATTGATCCACGATCACGAAATCGCCCGGTGCCATCGCCTCGCGGAACGATCCGCAGGCCGACACGGAGATCACATCGGTACATCCCAGGCGTTTGAGCGCGTCGATATTGGCGCGGTAGGGCACCGTCGTCGGGCTGTGCACATGCCCGCGCCCGTGACGCGGCAGAAACGCCATCTCGACCCCGTCGAGCGTTCCGGTGAGGATCGCATCTGACGGTTTGCCCCAGGGGGTCTCGACCGTGGTCCATGCCGCGCCGTGCAGCCCGTCGATGTCGTAGATGCCCGATCCGCCGATCACGGCGATTTTGGTCTGTGACATGGTGTTCCCTTTTGATGTCGCACGACCCGGTCGTGCTTTTTGCGCAGCAAGTCAGAGCGGATTGGCAATTTCAACCCCTCAAATCGGCGCTTGGGCTGACTTCGGTGCGACCTCTGTCCGAAGGGATCCTTGAGAACGCCCGCTTCGACGCGGGCGCGTTTCTGCACGCTGACCTGACCGTCAGCAACATTCTGTCCGCGCAACCGCCGGAGATCGAATGTCCCGTGGTCAGGGCGCACGAAAGGGCCTTGCTTGACGGGCAAGACCAAAAAGGTCTCTGCGACGGTGCCTTTCGGCGATCCACTCTCACGCTCCGGGGGAAAGGCGCGTTCCTCGTTGGGGCCGCGAACAGGTTCCTGCGGCACGGCCTTCCGGGTCAGGGGATTGGCACGCCGGATGGGCGAGTCTTTTGGCACCACAGAAGCCAGCCTGAGCGAAACGGTCCCCGTCCTTGGCTTTCGGGGTCAAGTGCTATAGCGAGCGCGCAACACAGCAATTCCCCCAAATCCCTGCAAAGGATGCCCGATGGCGCGTTCGCTTTTTCATAGCTTCACCAAGAACCTCGAAGTCACCGACCTGCGCTGGATGGCCGAAGACGGCTTTTCCGTCGGGCGGCTGCGGATCGAACTGCTGGCGGCCCTGACGGTCGCGCTGGCGTTGGTGCCCGAAGCGGTGGCGTTTGCCTTTGTCGCAGGGGTGCATCCGCTGGTGGGGCTTTACGCCGCCTTTCTTGTCGGCCTGATCACCGCGCTGATCGGCGGTCGCCCCGGCATGATTTCTGGGGCTACCGGGGCCCTCGCCGTGGTCATGGTGTCGTTGGTTGCGCAGCATGGGGTCGAGTATCTTTTTGCCACCGTCATCCTGATGGGGCTCCTGCAGGTCTTTGCGGGCGTCATGCAATGGGGCAAGTTCATCCGGTTGGTGCCCCATCCGGTGATGCTGGGCTTTGTCAACGGTCTGGCCATCGTGATTTTTCTGGCACAGATGAGCCAATTCAAAGTCCCCGGCACGATGGTCGATACCGGCCACGGCATGGGCGGCGGTGAATGGTTGTCTGGTACGCCGCTTTATCTGATGCTGGCGCTGGTGGCGGCGACAATGGCGATCATCTGGGTCATGCCGCGCATCACCAAGCTGATCCCGGCGCCGCTTGCTGGAATCGGTATCGTGGCGGCGGTGGTGATTGCCTTTGGCATCGACGTGCCCCGCGTGGGCGATCTGGCCTCGATCGAGGGCGGGCTGCCGATGCCGCATATTCCCTTCGGCGAGGGGCTTGGCCTTTACGGTACGGCGCTTGCACCGCTGACGCTTGAAACGCTGTACATCATCCTGCCCTACGCGGTGATCCTTGCCGCCATCGGCCTGATCGAATCGCTGCTGACGCTGAACCTTGTCAGCGACATGACCAACACCCGTGGCGGCGCGTCACAGGAGTGCGTGGCGCAGGGTGTGGCGAACACCGTGACCGGCTTCTTCGGTGGCATGGGCGGCTGCGCGATGATCGGCCAGTCGATGATCAACGTGAAATCCGGGGGCCGCACGCGGGTCGCGGGGATCGCGGCGGCGGTGTTTCTGTTGCTCTTCATCCTTGTCGGATCGCCGTTGATCGAACAGATCCCGCTCGCGGCCCTCGTGGGTGTGATGTTCATGGTGGTGATCGGCACCTTTGCCTGGAACTCGCTCACGATCCTCAGAAAAGTGCCATTGACGGACGCCTTCGTGATCCTGCTGGTGACGGTTGTCACCGTCTACGAAGACCTCGCCGTGGCGGTGGTGGTAGGTGTCATCGTGTCGGCGCTGGCCTACGCCTGGAACAACGCCCGCCGCATCCATTCCAAGACATATCTGACACCTGAGGGTGCGAAGGTCTACCAGATCCAGGGGCCCGTTGTTCTTCGGCTCTGCCGAGGGGTTTGCGGAACTCTTCGACGTGCAAAACGATCCATCGCTTGTGGTGGTCGATTTCGCCGACAGCCGTGTGGTGGATCAATCCGCCCTGCAGGCGATCGAGGCGATTGCGGGCAAATACGAGGGCGCGGGAAAGCGGATCGAACTGCGCCATCTGAGCCGCGATTGTCATCGACTGCTGAAAAGGGCGGGGCATCTGATGGTCGACAGCGACGATGACCCGGATTACGCGCTGGCAGTGAACTATCAGGTACGGACCGGGATTCTGGGCGGGCACTGAGAAGGCTGGACCGGAGGGCGGCCCTGCATCGAAGCGGGCCGCCTTTCGCCACCGCTCACTCGAGAGACTGGGCGTATTCCTCCAGCTGTGTGGCGACCGTACCCCAGCCCCCATGGAACCCCATGTCTTCATGGGTTTGGCGCGCTTCGGGCGAGCGGTGGCGGGCGGTCGCCGTGTAGGTCGTGCCACCCTCTCCGTCGTCTGCAAATTCGATGATCGCCGTCATGAACGGATCAGCCGCAGGCTTCCAGCCTTCGCTGTAGCTGTCGGTGAAGACAAGCCGCTCCCCCTCGACAATTTCAAGAAAGACGCCCTCGTTCTTCATGATGGTGCCATCGACATTCATCGTCGTATTGAACCTGCCTCCGACCCTCAGGTCGATTTCGCATGCGTCGATCCCATGGGGTCTTGGCACAAAGAAGTGCCGGATGTGCTTTGGGGTTGTCCAGCATTCCCAAAGCACCGAACGCGGCGCCGCGAGTGTGCGGGTAAAGGTCAGGTCGGTTTTCGGATCGAGTTTCATTCGCGAGGCTCCTGCATGAGGCGGTTGATGTAATCGTCAAAGCGGTCGAGCCGTCCTTCCCAGACAGCGCTCTGCGCGCCCAGCCAGTCCCTGGCTGGCTCGAACGCAGCGGGCGACAAGGCGCAGATGCGCGTTCGACCTTGCTTTTTCGATGTGATGAGGTTGGCCGCCTCGAGCTTCTTGAGGTGTTCCATGAAGGACGGCAGCGCCATGTCGTGCGGCGCTGCCAATTCACTGACGGACGCGTCACCGCGGGCAAGACGCTGAAGGATCCTGCGCCGGGTCGGGTCACCCAGCGCAGAAAAGCAAAGATCGAGGTGCGACTCATACTTAGACATATCCCTAAGTAACCCGGTTCCGCAGCGCAATCAAGATGCTTAGGGAAATCTCTAAGTGACGGGTGAGCGTCCGCTGGCGCGGGAGCAGGGGTTAAAGAGGTCCGGCACCGCGCAAACGATATTGTCTCAATCGTCGGGTCGGATGATCTCGAACACTTCGCGCACGACGGTGTAGTCGCGGTAACCCAGCCGAGAGAGCGGATTGTATTTCGTCACATCAAAACGGCCGTCCACCACGCAATCGTCGCGCAGATGCACGCCCACCACTTCGCCGAAAACCGCGAAGTTCGCCTCTCCCTCGATCTGGACCACCTGCGTGACCCGGCATTCGAGCGACGCGGGTGCGCCTGCCACGCGGGCGCAGTCGATCACATCGCAGCTGACCTTTTCCACGCCGGCGTGGGCAAACTCGTCCACATCATGGGGCAGGGTGGCGGAGGACGCGTTCATTGCGTCGCGGGCGGCGTATTCCACGATATTGACGCAGAACACGCCCGTCTCACGGACGTTGGCGACCGAATCCTTGGTGCCGTCCACGTCGTCCTTGACGCCGGTTGATGCGAACATGACCTGCGGCGGGACGTAAGCGACGCCGTTGAAGAAGGAATAGGGTGCCAGATTGTCATGCCCCGCCTTGTCGCGTGTCGAGATCCAGCCGATGGGCCGGGGTGTCACGATGGCGTTGAAGGGATTGTGCGGCAGGCCGTGGCCTTCTTCGGGTCTGTAAAACATGCATGGCATCCTTTGTTGGTTTGCACCTATGGCTACCCCCATGATAGGCCGGATGCCACCGCAAACCAGAAAGTGTCCCCCTTGTACCAACTTACCCCGGAGACCGCCTCGGATTATTGGGAGGTGGAGGCGCTTTACGACACCTGCTTTGCACCGGGGCGCGAGGCGCTGTCGTCCTACCGGTTGCGCGATGGCATCCCTTCCGTCGCGGGGCTGAGCCATGTGGCGCGGGACGGGGACGGCATTCTCAGCGGGGCGATCCGCTATTGGCCCGTGCGCATCGGGGCCTACGAATCGCTGCTGTTGGGGCCTGTTGCCGTTCACCCCACGCGGCAGGGTGAGGGGTTGGGCCGCGCATTGATCGAAGAAAGCCTGGCCCGCGCCGCACCACCCGCCTGGGACCGTGTGATGCTGGTGGGCGATGCGCCCTATTACAGCCGCTTCGGGTTCAGCCTGCTGGACGCCGTTGTCATGCCGCCACCGACCAATCCGGCCCGTGTTCTGGGCCGTGCCCTCACGCCCGGTGCCTGGGACGGTGTAAGCGGTGATGTCCGGCGCTGGACGGATTGATTTCACGCACTGCGCGCCCCACATTGGGTTCAGAGAAGGATCGCAGATGCAGATAGAAAGCTCCCTACCCACGGTCATTGACGTCGATGCGCAGCTGGACGCCCTGGCAAAGCGTTACAAGGCGGCAGGCGGACTTGGCATCAGCGTCCTGAACGTGATCGGCGGCTCTGCCGACGGTCTGCTGGACCGGCTGCCAAACGCGATCCGCCGCAACCTCGAGGCGGCGACGGTCGGCGCGCTCAATCAGGCGATGCGGGCGGCGCATTCAAGCCGGTCCTATGTGCCGGATCAGAAAAGCTGGCTCAATCAGGTTGTGACAACGGCGATGGGTGCCGCAGGCGGGGCAGGCGGATTGCCGACGGCGCTGGCCGAGCTTCCGGTGACGACAACGCTGTTGCTGCGCGTCATCCAGGGTGTCGCGGTCGAACATGGATTCGATCCGGAGGCGGAGAACGTGCAGTTCGACTGCGTTCAGGTGTTTGCTGCCGCTGGCCCCTTGTCCGGTGACGACGGTGCCGATCTGGGTTTCCTGTCCGCGCGCATCGCACTGTCCGGAAAAGCGATGCAGGCCGTGATCCACCGGGTCGCGCCCAAGCTGGCCGTTGTGCTGGGTCAGAAGCTGGCGGCACAGGCGGTGCCGGTGCTGGGTGCCGTGGCGGGGGCCGCGACCAACTATGCCTACACCAGCTATTATGAGGATATCGCCCATGTCCATTTCGGGCTGCGCAGGCTGGCGATCGACGGTGATGTGCCACACGATGAATTGCTGCAGCGCCTTGCGCAGCGGATGGGCAAGAAGGCGGTCAGGCGTTGACGCCTAACGCCCGATGCTTTCGGGGGCCACGCTGGTCGCCTTGAGGATCGCAAAGCAGGTCATCCCCTCGACCAGACCCAATTCGGACGCGGCCCGTGCCGTGATCCGCGCGATGATCCGGTCGGTGCCGGACTGAAGCGCGATCGCAGCCCCCGGACCACCGCCCGGATGCACGCTTTGCACGGTCACCGGCAGGACATTGAGCGCGGACAGACCTTCGGGACGGGTCAGCGACAGCATCACATCCTGCGCCAGCACGCGCAGGCGGATCGTGCTGCCCACCGGGGCCTGAACGCCGGGCAAATGCAGATCCCCGCCCGAAATGCGCAGCAGGGAAAGTCCATCCGGCGCATGGTCGATCACCCGTGCTTCCAGCACGGCACCCGCCTCGCGCACCCCCAGATGCGGCAGGGCTGACGGGTCCGACATCACGTCGAAAAGCGATCCGGCCTGCTGCACACGCCCTTGGCGCAGCAGGACGATGCGGTCTGCCAGACGGGCAATCTCGTCCACCGCGTGGCTGACATAAAGGATCGGCAGACCCAGCGGCCCGTCGCGCAGGCGTTCGAGGTAGGGCAGGATCTCGAGCTTGCGCGGAGCGTCGAGACTGGCCAGCGGTTCATCCATCAACAGCATCTGCGGCTTGCTCAGCAGCGCCCGACCCAGCGCCACACGCTGTTTTTCGCCGCCCGAGAGCGTGAGAGGCGCGCGCTCCAGCAACTGTTCGAGGCCCAGCAGGCGCACCACGTCGCCCTGTGCTGGTCCGGGCGCATCGCGGGGCGCGTAGCGGGCACCGAACGACAGGTTTTCTGTCACGCTGAGATGCGGAAAGAGCCGCGCATCCTGAAAGACATAGCCGAGCCTGCGCCGCGCAGGGGGGACGAAGCGGCGGATGTCGCTGTCAAAGAACGTCTGCCCGCTCAAGGTGATCCGGCCCGCATCGGGCCGCAGCAGGCCCGCGACCGCGTTGATCACGGTGGTCTTGCCCGCACCCGAACGACCAAAAAGCGCGGTGATCCCCGAACCCGCGTCGAAGGCTACGTCGAGATCGAAGCCGTCGAAGCGGTGGCGGATGTCGACGTGAAGCGTCACGCGCCTGCGATCCGCGCGGCGACCCGGCGGGCCAGCACTTCGGAGAGCAGCACCGCGCCGATGGCGACGATGCAGGCCATCAGCACCATGACCACAGCCTGTCCTTCACCCCCCGGAATTTGCAGCGCGGTCCAGATCGCGCTGGGCAAGGTCTGGGTCTGACCGGGGATGTTGGCGACGAAGGTGATCGTGGCCCCGAATTCGCCCATTGCCTTGGCAAAGCCCATCACGACCCCGGCCAGAATGCCCGGTGCGATCAGGGGAAGGGTGACGCGGCCAAAGACTGCCCAGCGGGGGGCACCCAGCGTGGCGGCGGCCTCTTCCAGCTTGGGATCGACGGCTTCGATCGCCAGACGCATGGCGCGGACCATCAGGGGAAATCCCATGATCAAGGCGGCCAGAACCGCGCCGGTCCAGTGAAAGGCGAGCGTGATCCCGATGCTCTCAAGCGCCCTGCCGAGCGGGGCGGTGCGGCCAAAGGCGATGAGCAACAGATATCCGGTCACCACGGGCGGCAGCACGAGGGGCAGATGCACCAGCGCGCTCAGCAGGCTTTTTCCCCGAAAGCCGCCGCGCGCCAGCAGCCACGCCACCCAAAGCGCCAGAGGAATAGCCAGCAGCGTGGCCCATACCGAGACCCAGAGCGACAGGCGCAGCGCCTCCCAGGCGGCGGCATCTGCCGTCATTGCGTCACCGGCAGGAAACCGTGATCGGCGAAAACGCGGGTCGCCGCAGGGCTGACCAGCAGATCGAGCGCGGCTTGCCCTGCGGGTGTCAGCGCGACGGCGCGGTAGAGGATCGGCGCGTGATCGGTCTCGGGCACATGCCAGATCACGTCGACGGCGGGTTCGGCGGCAGCATCGGTGGCATAGACGATGCCTGCGAAGGCCTGTCCGCGGGCGACGAGCAAAAGGGCCGCGCGGACATTGTCGGTTTCTGCAAGTTGGTCTTCCAAGGTGGCCCAAAGCCCGGTGACTTCCAGCCATTCGCGAGCGTAGACACCCGCCGGCACCGCCTCCCGCTGGCCCATCGCCAGACGTGACCCCGCCAGCAGGGCTGGCAGCGCGTCGGGCGAGGCCAGCGGCGGTGTCCCGGCGGGGCCGATAACCACCAGACGATTGCGGGCGATGACCTTTGCCGCCCCTTCGGACAGGTTGCGCTGATCCACCAGCCAGTCCATCCACTGTTCATTGGCAAGCACCACCAGATCGGCGGGCGCACCGGCGGCGGCCTGACGGGCCATCGTGCCGGAGCCGCCAAAGGACAGGCGCAGATCGCTCTTGGTCTCTGCCGCAAGATCCTCCAGCACACCGCGCAGGCTCGCAGCGGCAAAGACCGTGATCTGCGCCTGCGCCCTGAGGGGCAGAAGGGCAGTGGCCAACAGGATAAGAAAGGCGGCAAGACGTGTCATTGGCGCACTATTGGCCATGGCCTGCCGCCCTTCAAGCGGATTGCGACCGGGCTGGCCTTGCGTGTGGAAGCGCTGCGGGCCATGTTCATTCCGAATCCGCCATGCAAAGTGACCCATGTTCAAGCAACCGCCTCTCGAATTGAACGGCGCCCGCAAGGGTGAGGTCCGCACGCAATTCGCGGCGCTTTGCTACCGGCTGCGGCGTGGCAAGGTGCAGATCCTCCTGATCACCTCGCGGGGGGCGCAGCGTTGGATCCTGCCCAAGGGTTGGCCGATGGACGGCAAGACGCCGGCCGCGTCGGCGGCGCGCGAAGCATGGGAAGAGGCGGGCGTGATGGGCAAATCCGCCGAAAGCTGTCTTGGGGTCTATACCTACAACAAGGACATCGGGCTGGACGATGAAATGCCCTGCGTCGCGATGCTCTATCCGATAGAGGTGACGGCACTGGCCAAGAACTACCCCGAATGCGGCCAACGGCGCAGGCGTTGGGTGTCGCGCAAGAAAGCTGCCAAGCTGGTGCAGGAACCCGATCTGGCGCGGCTGATCATGTCCTTTGATCCGCGCCCGCGCCCGATGGGTTCTTGACCTGCGGGGGTCTTGGGCACATCTGTGATCCGAAGGATACAGTTACCCGATGACGCAGGCATGATTCAGTACACGCTCAGATGCGACAAGGACCACCGCAGCGACAGCTGGTTCCAGTCGGCGGCCGCCTTTGACGCATTGGCGCGGGGTGGGCATCTGTCATGTCCGGTCTGCGGCAGCGGCGACGTGTCCAAGGCGCTGATGGCGCCCTCTGTCGTGAAGGGCAAGACTGCCGCAATGCGTCGGGACGCGGCTCTGACGGGCGAGACCTTGCCGGTGCTCAGCACGCCGCAAGGTGATGTGGAAAGGGCGCTCGCGGCACTGCGCAGGAAGGTCGAGGAAAATTCGGATTACGTCGGTGATCGGTTTGTGGCCGAGGCGCGGGCGATGCATCTGGGCGACACGCCCGAACGCGCCATCTACGGCGAGGCGCGGCTGGATCAGGCCAGGGCCTTGATCGAAGAGGGAGTGCCCTTGCTGCCCCTCCCGTTCCGGCCCAAACAGAAGCTGACCTGAACAAAGGAATGACCCAATGACAATTGTGATCACCGGCGCGAGCCGGGGCATCGGTGCCGCACTGGCCGAGAAATATGCCGCCGCGGGCGAGGATGTGATCGGCACGGGCCGTTCCGTCGGCGCGCAACTGCAACTGGACGTGACGCGCCCGGCCAGCCACACGGAAATGGCCGAGCGGCTGGCGGGTCGGCCGGTCGACCTTCTGATCTGCAATGCGGGCGTTTATCTGGACAAGGGCCACGATCTGGACAGCGGCTATGGCGCGGATTTGTGGGCGCAGACCTTTGCGACCAACGTGACCGGGGTTTTCCTGAGCATTCAGGCGCTGCTGCCCAACCTGCGACAGGCGGGCGCGTCGAAGATTGCCATCATCTCCTCGCAGATGGCGTCGCACACCAATGCGCCGGGGGGCAGCTACATCTACCGGGCGTCCAAGGCTGCTGCGCTGAACCTGGGCCGAAACCTCGCGAGCGATTTGAAGCCCGAAGGCATCGCGGTTGGCATTTACCACCCCGGCTGGGTGCAGACCGACATGGGCGGGCGCACGGCGCAGATCACCACGGACGAGTCCGCAGACGGGTTGATGGCGCGCTTCGCCGGTCTCAGCCTCGAGACGACGGGATGTTTCGAGACCTGGGACGGGCGCGCGCATCCCTACTGAGGGTGCAGGAGTCCCCTGTTTGAATTTGAAAAGATCAAATTCACCGGGGCGCTGCCCCGGACCCCGCGGTATATAGGGCCAAAAAGAGGAGCAGTCTTGCCCTTGGCAGGTGTTGCGCGTAAAGGGCGCGTGATTGAAAGAGGCGCGTGACCATGCCAGTTCTTGTAATGAAATTCGGGGGCACTTCGGTGGCCACCCTTGACCGGATCCGCCGCGCTGCCAAACGCGTCGGTGTCGAGGTGGCCAAGGGATACGACGTGATCGTCATCGTCTCTGCCATGTCCGGCAAGACGAATGAGCTGGTCGGTTGGGTCAACGAGACATCGCCCATGTATGACGCGCGCGAATACGATGCCGTGGTATCGAGTGGCGAAAACGTCACCGCAGGTCTGATGGCGCTGACCCTGCAGGAAATGGACGTGCCGGCGCGGTCCTGGCAGGGCTGGCAGGTGCCGGTCATGACCACCTCGGCCCATTCCGCAGCACGGATCGAGGATATCCCGTCTGACAGGATCATGGCCAAATTCGCCGAAGGCATGAAGGTTGCCGTGGTCGCGGGATTTCAGGGCGTCAGCCCCGAAGGCCGCATCACCACGCTGGGGCGCGGCGGGTCGGATACGACGGCGGTTGCCTTCGCCGCCGCCTTCGATGCCGAGCGGTGTGATATCTATACCGATGTGGATGGCGTCTATACGACCGATCCACGGGTCGAATCCAAGGCGCGCAAGCTCGACAAGATCGCCTTTGAGGAAATGCTTGAACTGGCGTCGCTCGGGGCCAAGGTGCTGCAGACCCGGTCGGTCGAATTGGCGATGCGCTACAAGGTCAAGCTGCGCGTGCTGTCGAGTTTCGAGGAACAATCGGACGATGCCGGAACGCTCGTCTGCGATGAGGAGGAAATCATGGAAAGCAATGTGGTTGCCGGTGTGGCCTTCAGCCGCGATGAGGCCAAGATGACGCTGGTGTCGGTCGCTGACCGCCCCGGTATCGCCGCTGCGATCTTCACCGCCCTGTCGGATGCAGGCGTGAACGTGGACATGATCGTGCAGAACATATCCGAAGAGGGCCGCACAGACATGACATGGTCCTGCCCGGTCGATCAGGTCAAACGCGCCGAAAAGGCGATGGCGGACGCGAAGGCGAGCGATGTGATCAAGTTCACGGGACTGCTGGCGGATACCGATGTGGCCAAGGTGTCCGTGGTCGGCATCGGAATGCGCAGCCACACGGGCGTTGCGGCCAAGATGTTCAAGGTGCTGTCGAACGAAGGCATCAACATTCAGGTCATCACCACCTCCGAGATCAAGATCTCCGTGCTGATCGACCGCAAGTACATGGAATTGGCCGTGCAGGCGCTGCACGATGCGTTCGAACTGGACAAGGCGGCCTGAGCCGGGAGCCGGCCCTCAACCAGAAATTGCATACCTTCGGGCAATCAGACATTTCGCTTTTCCGCAGCCTGTGGTCTAAGCTGGCATTGTCTTAATCTAGGATGTGCCAGAATGGCCGAGCGTACAGAGACAGAGAGCCGCAAGCTCCTCGGCCGGTTGCGCGATGCGATGGCGGGCGAGGACGCGGGCCAGGAGCGGCTGAACAAGATCACCCATCTCATCGCCACGTCGATGGGATGCGAGGTCTGTTCGATCTATCTGTTCCGCGATGCCGATACGCTGGAACTTTGCGCCACCGAGGGGCTGAAAGCCGAAGCCGTTCACGAGACGCGGATGAAAATGGGCGAGGGTCTGGTTGGCCGGGTCGCCCGGCGCCGCGTCGTGATCAACACGCCCAACGCGCCGCAGTACCCCGGCTTCCGCTTCATGGCGGAGACGGGTGAGGAGATTTATTCGAGCTTTCTGGGTGTCCCGGTGCAGCGGCTTGGTGAGGCGCTGGGCGTGCTTGTCGTTCAGTCCAAGATCGCACGGGAGTTTTCCGCCGACGAGGTCTATGCGCTGGAAGTCGTCGCCATGGTGCTGGCAGAGATGACGGAACTCGGTGCCTTTGTCGGCGAGGGTGCGGCGATGTCGGCGCGGCATTCGCAACCGGTGCTGATGCGCGGCACCGTCGGGCAGGAAGGCGTGGCCGAGGGGCATGTCTGGCTGCACGAGGCGCGGGTGGTGGTGTCGAATCCCATCGCCGATGATCCGGTCCGCGAAACGGAGCGCCTGACCGGGGCCGTGGACGAATTGCGGGTCAGTGTCGATCAGATGATGACGATGGCCTCTGCCGACAAGGAACAGAAGCAGGTTCTGGAGACCTACCGGATGTTCGCAAATTCCAAAGGCTGGATGCGGCGCATGACCGAAGACATCCAGAGTGGTCTGTCTGCCGAAGCCGCAGTGGAAAAGGAGCAATCGCTCGCCCGCGCGCGGATGAGCCAATCGACCGATTCCTATTTGCGCGAAAGGCTCAGCGATCTTGATGACCTGTCCAACCGGCTGCTGCGCATTCTGACCGGGCAGGGCAGCAACACCGGGGCCGAAATGCCGCCGGATCCCATTCTGGTGGCCCGCAACATCGGTCCTGCCGAACTCCTGGATTATGGCCGCAAGCTCAAGGGGATCGTGCTGGAACAAGGCTCTGTCGGCAGCCACGCCGCCATCGTGGCCCGTGCCCTGGCGATCCCGCTGGTGGTCCACGCCGGGCGCATCACGAACGAGGCGTTGAACGGCGATCACATCATGGTGGACGGCGAACAGGGAATCGTGCACCTGCGACCGGATGAAAGTGTGGCCTCTGCCTTTCGCGACAAGATCGCGATGCAGGCGGCCGCCCAGGCGCGGTATGCGTCGATCATCGACCAGCCCGCGCAGGCAACCTGCGGCACCACAATCGCCTTGCACATGAACGCCGGTCTGATGGCCGATCTGCCGTCGCTTGTCAGTTCCGGCGCGGAGGGCGTCGGCCTGTTCCGGACAGAGTTGCAGTTTCTCGTACGCAACCAGATGCCCAAACGCTCGGAGCTGTCGGCGCTTTATGCGCGTGTTCTGGATTCGGCGGGTGGCAAACGCGTCGTGTTTCGCACCCTCGACATCGGGTCGGACAAGGTGCTGCCCTACATGAAGCCCAACGACGAACCGAACCCCGCGCTGGGTTGGCGGGCGATCCGTGTGGGATTGGACAAGCCCGGGATCATGCGGATGCAGCTTCAGGCGCTGATCCGTGCGGCGAACGGCAGGCCCCTGACGGTGATGTTCCCCTTTGTCGCGCAATTCGAGGAATTTCGCGCGGCGCGACTGGAGATGGACAAGACGCTCGCGCGCGAGAAACGCCTCGGCCACGTGCTGCCCGCTTCGGTCGAGGTGGGCGCGATGCTGGAAACCCCCAGCCTTGCCTTCGCCCCGCGCAAGTTCTTCGAGGAGGTCGAGTTTCTGTCCATCGGCGGCAATGACCTCAAGCAGTTCTTCTTTGCCGCCGACCGCGAAAACGAACGTGTCCGTCGCCGGTATGACACCCTGAACGTCAGCTTCCTGACCTTTCTGGAAGGGATCGTCAAACGCTGTGCCGAGACAGGGACGCCATTATCGTTCTGCGGCGAAGACGCGGGCCGCCCGGTTGAAGCGCTCTGCTTTGCCGCCATTGGTCTGCATACGTTATCCATGCGTCCGGCGTCTATCGGCCCGGTGAAAAGCCTGCTGCGCCGCTGTGATCTGAACGAGGTCCGTTCGGTGATCAACGCGGCACGCGAGCGTGGCGAAATGTCCGTGCGCGCGGATGTGATGGCCTACGTCAAGGCGCAGCATCAGACCTGACCGGACGCGGCACCCGAGTGTCGCCGCGACAGCGCGATCACAATGTCGATATGTCGGGTGATGGGAAGATCATGGAGGCGAGTAGGAGAATCGAACTCCTGTACACGGATTTGCAAGACTTTGATTGTCTATGAATCTAAAAGAATTTTTGTTTAGAGCCGGCAACCTTTTTGTTAGAACAAACAGTGATTGTTTAGACCTACTTGATACCCGGAATCCGCGATGATTTGGTTGCTATTTCATTGAACGTTTCCAGAGTTCCTTTGGGGATGTTCATGAAGAAATATCTGCTTACGGCCCGAAGCAGACCTTAGCGCCATCTTTCGAGAGAGGCCGCTTGGAAAGATAGAACGGCCGTTATCCACCAGTCGATCAACTGTGGCTTCTTGGATGTCGTAAACCAGATTCACTTCTGGATTATTCTGATCCGCTACCCTTTAATAATTTGCAACCTGCAACTGTTCTGTGTATGTTCTTTCTCATAAGGGAGAACCAACGATCCAACGGGTGCCATCATGAAGGCTTTGCGCTTACCCAAGTGCAGGTTCTGCGGACGTGTGTGGCATCCAAAAGAGGGTGTCGTCGCCTCCAAGAGCTTTTGCAGCGCCTGTAGCGGCGACCGACGCGAACTCGCTATCAAAGCCCTTGGTGCGAAACCGCGAGTCAGGACTCCTGATTTGGGGCCTTACGTTTTGCCGCCGAAGCGCCGCGCAGTTTAGGGTCGCAGGAAAGCCTCTAGTTGTCTGATCGCAACCTGCGGCCCAACTTGACCGTTCGAGCCACCAAACGTGCGCGGTCGGCCAGCGCCAACGGGTTCGCTCCACGCACGCCAATCGTGGCGACGAGCAGAGTTTCGGTTCCATTCGACCTGTATGATGCGCCCGCCTTGCTGCCGGCGCCAACGGATCTGCTGTCCATCAACCATCAAATCATTGCCAATCAGGTTCGACGGGCAAGCCAGCGAATGCCGCCTGCACCTGCCCACTTCTGGCAGCGGTGATCGGTATCGTCTGAAGCATCGCCCGAATGAACGACGCCAACGCTGCGGGATATGCGGGATAAGTGATCGCGGAACCGGCCATCAGCTATCAGCTGCCTTGCCTATGATCAGTGACCATGTCATGCAGCACCCGAAGATGTCGCCGACGACTTCGCGTCGTTACCCCGTGCTCCCACTCGAACGCCAATGATCAGAATCCCGGCCCGTAGCCTGCAGCAGCTCGTCCGTGACTAGGCCAAAGTCACACGCGCGACACCGTTTTCGTCAATCAGAATTGCCCCTTGATGATCGCGATGGATCATCCCGCGCGCGTGGAAGAAGTCGTCCGCCTTGACTCTC
The DNA here is from genome assembly GCA_963799505.1 of uncultured Alphaproteobacteria bacterium. Lineage (GTDB taxonomy): Bacteria > Pseudomonadota > Alphaproteobacteria > Rhodobacterales > Rhodobacteraceae > Sulfitobacter. The sequence goes on along the minus strand of CAWCXM010000013.1, from coordinate 44,948 downwards.
TTCGTGCTTCTATGGCCAGCGATTCATTTTGGTGTCCTGTCACTCCGCATGATGATTATCTCAAGTAACACTGGCACAGGTAGTTGCTGTTGGCCAATCTCGTATAGTCCAAGGTCGTCATTCGAAGTGCGCAGGCTGCCGCCATGAACTTGTAGCCACAGACTGTCGACTAACGACAATTCCTACTGGCCATCGGGTCATTGATGTTTTTCCTCTCGCTGATGTGGTTGTAGACACGTCGGATAGCGACCATTTCGAGAAATTGTTAAAGCGCTTTTTCTTTGCACTATTTGGGAACTTCGTGATTTCACCGACGAGAGGTGAGTTTGTCCCGACATTTGGCTTACCAAACTTCGCTGACATCTTGTGACACAGCCCGACAAGTTGGTGCGGCCCTTCACAGAGACAGCGATGTCATTTCTAGTGGTTGCAATGACGCCCCGAAATCGCAGGGCGGCACGTGTTGGCCCGAAGATGGTGAAGACGGTAGAGATGCGGCGCTTGTATGGATGCAAATACAACTCGTATAGCATCCAGTGGTGGTAGAACTTGTTTCAACTGTTAGCCTAACGGTGATAGTTCAGAGGGTCAATATGCGTTGACAAAACGAGCATTCCAAAACATGTGTATCGACAGCGAAACGTACTTCCGCTGCAGAGGCGTCACGAAATTTTTCAAACTGCCGAATTTTGGCAAGAGTATGCGGATATCCTCAACGGCGATGCCCCGCCTAAGCGAGTGACTGCGCGCAGCTTTACGGTGCTCATCAAGGATTATCGTAGTTCACCTCGCTATACGCGGCTTAAGCCAAGGACCGGCCTCGACTACGACAAGTACTTGGACTTCTTTGTTTCAATCATGGGCGACGCCAATCCCGCGAATATGAAGCGGAAAGACGTGATCAGACTTCGTGATGCCAACGCCGAGAAGCCGTACTTTGCGAATTATTCGCTTCGGGTTCTCAGAGTTTTGATGGAACACTGCGTCTATCTCGGATGGCGTGAGGCGAACCCTGCCAAAGGCGTGCCAGAGATAAAAACGGAGAAGATTGCTCGTGAGCCTTGGCCGCACGAAATGCTGGAGGCTTACCGTAGCGTATGCTCAATGGGGAGCCGAGAGCGCCTCGTTATGGAGCTTTGCGTCGGCACAGGGCAGCGGATTGGCGACGTGTTGGAAATGCGATGGTCAGACATCCAAGATGGCGCATTCGTCATTCGCCAGAACAAGACCAGCAAAGAACTTTGGGTTCCTATTCTGCCAGAACTACGCGACGCGCTCAGCGCGGCAAGCCGCCATTCGGTCTTCATTCTCACTAATCAAAGCGGAACAAACCGCTGGTCCTATCGTGGTGCATCGCAGGCTGTAAGGAATGTCAGGGAGCAGATCGGGGCGGTGGACTACGATATCCACAGTTGGCGTTACAACGCAGCATGCGAACTGCTTGAAGCGGGCTGCAGCGATGATCTCATCGCGGCAGTGACAGGGCAAAGTCCGGCGATGGTTTTGCACTACACAAAGAAGGTCCGCCAGAAAATGCGTGCCATCGAAGCGCAGCAAAAAAGAACGGAACAAAAACGGAATGTTTAGACGATTGTTTAGACTATTCGGAATGCAACAGCGAGCGCGTTGCTAAGTCATTGAAAAGATTTGGAGGCGAGTAGGAGAATCGAACTCCTGTACACGGATTTGCAATCCGCTGCGTAACCACTCCGCCAACTCGCCGACCGGTGGTTTTTGTGTGCTATCTGATCGGATGTGCGGCTGCAAGATGCATGATGCGCGAAAGTGTGCCGCAGACCGTTGCTGAGCGGGGCTGGTTGTGGCACATCTTCTGGCATAGAATCTGAACGGATGAGTTTAGCACATGAGCGATTACACCGCCCGCCGCACGATGATGGTCGATACACAGGTGCGTCCGTCGGATGTGACGAAATTCACCATCATCGACGCCATGCTGAGTGTGCCGCGCGAGGACTTCGTGCCCGCCGCCCAGCGGGAGGCGGCCTATATGGGCGAAAACCTCGATCTGGGTCAGGGCCGTGTCCTGCTGGAGCCGCGCACCTTGGCCAAGATGCTGGACGCCCTGGCCATATCGCGTGCTGAACTGGTGCTCGATGTGGGCTGCGCCATGGGCTATTCCGCCGCCGTGATCGCACATATGGCCGAAGCGGTCGTCGCCCTGGAAGAAGACGAGGCGATGGCGGCAGAGGCGCAGGAGGCGCTGGTCGCGGCCGGTGCGGACAATGCGGTGGTTCATGTCGGACCATTGGCCGAAGGTGCAGCGGCACACGGGCCCTATGATGTGATCGTCGTCGAAGGCGGTGTCAGCCAGGTTCCCGAGGTGTTGCTGGATCAGCTCAAGGACGGGGGCCGCATTGCGGCGCTTTTCATGGACGGCGCGCTGGGCGAAGTGCGCATCGGCTACAAGCGCGGCGACGCGGTCAGCTGGCGGATGGCGTTCAATGCCGCCGCACCCGTTCTGGACGGGTTCCGGCGCGAGGTCGCGTTTCAGCTTTAACGAAAAGAGTTTTGCGGTGCCGCGAGGGGCCGGAGCGGTGCAACAGGAAAGAGGTCACAGACACATGCGGATCAACTCAAAGCCTTTCGGTATGCGGCTCGTCCTCAGCGCCGGTGCGATCGCGCTGAGCCTTGTCACCATCAAAACGGCCAGTGCAGAGACATTGGCAGATGCCTTGGTTGGTGCCTATACAAATTCTGGTCTGCTGATCCAGAACCGCGCCTTGCTGCGCGCTGCAGATGAGGATGTGGCAACGGCTGTCTCCACCCTCAAGCCGGTGTTGCGCTGGTCGGCGTCGCTGACGCAAAATTATGGCAAGGTGCGCAGTTCGATCTCGGTCAACTCGATCAACAATGATGATCTGACCGCTGCGATCAACCTTGCCGCTGATCTGGTGCTCTATGATTTTGGTGCCCGACAGCTACGCATCGAAGCCGCGAAAGAGACGGTGCTTGCCACGCGCGAGGCGCTGCTGGACTCGAACAGCAAATCCTGCTGCGTGCGGTTGCGCCTACATGGGAGTGATCGAAGCGTCGGAATTCGTTGCTCTGCGTCAGAACAACGTGCGTCTGTCTGACCCAGGAACAACGCGCGGCGACGGACCGCTTCGAAGTCGGCGAAGTAACCCGCACCGATGTGGCGCTGGCGCAGGCGCAACTGGCACAGGCCCGCAGCGGTCTGTCCGCCGCGAGGGTGATCTGGTCGCAGCGATCGAAGAATACCGCAACATCGTTGGCCGCAAGCCCGGACGACTGATCACCCTGCGCAGCCTACCGAAACACAATGCAGCGTCGAGGCGGCAAAGGCGATTGCGGTGCGTAGGCATCCCTCAATCCTTGGCGCACAGCGACAGGTGGCTGCTGCTGACCTGCTGGTGCGGGCGACAAAGCCGACATGAAGCCCAGCGTCAGCCTGACAGGCCGCATTGGTCTGTCCGAAAGCCTGAGTGCAATGCAAATTCAACCGAACGGCAGCATCGGCATCGAAGCGGGGCAGACGATCTATCAGGGCGGTGCGCTTTCGGCGCTTGCGCGACAGGCGCAAGGCCCGCGCCGATGCACAGCGGGGCAATCTGCATGTCGTGCGCCTGAACGTGCAGCAAGACGTTGGCAACGCCTATGCCACTCTGAACACTGTGCGTGCCCAGCTTTCCGCATCAGAACGTCAGATCCGCGCAGCCCAGATCGCCTTTGACGGGATCCGCGAAGAAGCGGCCCTCGGTGCTCGGACGACGCTGGACGTGCTCAATGCCGAACAATCTCTGCTCGATGCGCGCTCCCTGCAGGTTTCAGCCCGTGCCGCACTTTATGTGGCGGCCTATCGTATTCTGTCATCGACTGGGCGTTTGACGGCGAAGGATCTGCAACTGCCGGTGCAGATCTACGATCCCGCAGCCTATTACAATCTGGTCAAGGACAGCCCTGCGAAGAAATCGAAACAGGGCAAAGCAACTGGACCGTGTCTTGCGCGCATTGCAAAAAGACTGACAATTTTCGCGGCCCCATTGATGGAATCTTTCTTTGGCGCTAGTCTGACGGCGAGAAACGAGTGGTAAAAACAATGTCCGACCCGGTTACGAATGCTGAGGTGGAGGACGTTTTATCCTCCATACGCCGTCTGGTGTCAGAGGATAAGCGGCCTATTCAAGCGCCCAGCCCGCCCAAGACGGACCGTCTGGTCCTGACACCCGCCTTGCGGGTGACAGACGAGGCCGACGAGACGAAAGAAGATTCGTCGGCGACCAAATCGGACATGGACGAAAAAGCGGACAAGACCGACGATCTGTTCCTCAGCAGTCTGGTTACCGATGATGAACCGCTGGACGTCTACGGCGACAAACAATCGGCTGGGCGGGAAACATCTGCGCTTCTGCCACAGGACGACGACATTCCTGATGTCGAGGATATCGACGCGGACGCCTATGACGACGATCATCTTTTCGATGATCCCGCGCATGACTATTCAAACGATCCCTATAATTTCGATGATGAGACGGATGACGACGGAGAGGGCGACGACGGCCACCTGAACCGCTTCACCGCCGACGTGCGGCGCGCGCCTGACGACGCTGCGGACTCTGCAAGGGCTGAGCCCCTTCGCGACCTGTCGCAGACTTCAATCCTGACGCAACGGGAGGATTTGCCGAAAGAGCAGGCGCCGGAAACATCCTCCGATGATGCGGCTGACGGTGACATGGAAACACCATCACCGGAGGCAGAAGAAAATCAGGACAAGGCCGAGGATCACACCAAGACCATCGCGATGACCGCCAAACTTGCCGCGCTGGAAAGTGCCATCGGGCGCATATCGGACACCTGGGAGCCGGAGGAGGCGGGCGATAGCGAATTCGCCGGGACCGAACCCGAGGCGATGGAGTGGGAAGACGATCTGCCAGATCCGGCGGCGATTGCGCGGATGAGCAAGCCCGCGTCCGCTGAAAGGATCGAACCGGAGACCGAGGAACGGCCAGACGCGAAAGCAGCGCCTGTGCAGGAACCTGCGTCGGAACACCACCAGCAATCGGAGCAGACGGAGCCGAAACCAGAGCCGAAAGAAAGAGCGGGTTTCGACTATGCCGATGACGAGCAACTGATCGACGAGGACGCGCTTCGCGATCTGGTTGCGGATATCGTGCGGGCCGAACTGCAGGGTGCGTTGGGTGAACGCATCACCCGCAACGTCCGCAAACTGGTGCGCCGGGAAATTCACCGTGCGCTCACAGCGCAAGAGCTGGAATAAGGCTCAGACCTCGCCCGCCAGCGTCAGCATGAGATCAATGTCGAAATACGCCTCCACGTGTTGCGCCAAGGCGTCGAGCGTCGCGTCGACGCCCGCATCGAACTGCACGCTGCTGTCCACGCCCATGTCAGCCAGATAGGCCGCGCGAAAACTGTCCGCGCTGAACAGCCCGTGCATATAGCATCCCTGCACCCGTCCATCCGAACTGGCCGCACCTTCGGGCTTGCCGTCGATCGACAACCACGCGCGGTCCGTATCCGGGCCGGTCGTCTCGCCGATGTGGATCTCGTACCCTGACAGTGCCGTGCCGCTGGCCGGGTGCAGACCTTCCTTCAGCGACAGATGTTTGATCGGTGCCATCGTGGTTTCGACATTCAGGTGCCCCAACCCTGCCGCCGATCCCGGCGGCCCTTCGATCCCGTGCGGATCGTCGATGCGTTGACCAAGCATCTGGTAGCCGCCACACAATCCCAGGACGCGTCCGCCGCGCCGGATGTGAGCGGCCAGGTCGATATCCCAGCCTTCGGCCCTGAGCGCCGCCAAATCCGCGATCGTCGCCTTGCTGCCGACCAGCAGCACCAGATCGGCATCTGCGGGCAAAGGGCTGCCGGGCAGGATCAGCCGCAATTCGACACCGGGTTCTGCCGCCAGCGGATCAAGATCGTCGAAGTTCGAGATGCGGGGCAGGCGCGGCACGGCGATCACACAGCCTTCGCCGCGTGACTTGCTTCGTGCAGGCAGGTCCATCACGTCTTCGGCGGGCAGGCGGTGGGCTTGATCGAACCAGGGGATCACCCCCAGGCTGGGCCAGCCCGTGCGCCGCGCGATGTCGTCGCGACCTGCGTCAAAGAGGCTGCGGTCACCCCGAAACTTGTTGACCGCAAAGCCACGCACCATCGCGTTGTCGCCAGCTTCCATCACCGCCTGCGTGCCGACGATCTGCGCGATCACGCCACCCCTGTCGATGTCCCCCATCAGGATCACCGGCACACCCGCCTGCCGGGCAAAACCCATGTTGGCGATGTCGCCACGGCGCAGATTGGTCTCTGCCGGACTGCCCGCCCCTTCGACCACGATCAGATCGCATTGTCCGGCAAGTCGTTGAAAGGATTGCATGACCGCAGGCATGAGCGCGGCCTTGTTCTGGCCGAAGGCCGCAGCTTCCTGATGTCCGGCGATCTGTCCCTGCACGATCACCTGCGCGCCCGTGCTGGATTGGGGTTTGAGGAGAATGGGGTTCATATCCGTATGCGGCGGCACGCCTGCGGCACGGGCCTGCAAGGCCTGCGCGCGGCCGATCTCCCCCCCGTCTTCCGTGACGGCCGCATTGTTCGACATGTTCTGCGGTTTGAAAGGGCGCACAACCATGCCGCGCTGGCACGCAGGCGCGAATGATCCCGGCGACGATCATGGATTTCCCGACATTGCTGCCGGTCCCCTGAATCATGATGGCTTTGGTCATGTGATGCTCTTGCTCTTGCGCTTGTCAGGTCAAACTGGCGCAAAGCGGGGCGGGGTGAAAGAGCGTGCCGCCCCGGAAGGAGCAATCATTGTTGGCAATCATCTGCATTTGGCTTGATCGGAAGGATGGTTTTACCGCATTCCCGGAAACCAATCCTTCCACAAACACAAAAGCACGACCCGAGGGCCGTGCTTTTGAATGCAATGTCACAGCGTGATCAGGCGGCTTCTGCCTGCTGAGCGGCTTGACGACGCTCGGATTCTTCACGCGACAATGCCACGGATGTACGCACGCCTTTACCAACGAAATCCATCAGACCGGAGACAACACGCTCGTTCGGGTCGATCCCGGCGCAGCTCAGAACTTCACGACCGTCGCGTGACCGCGCCCAGCGCGCAATCTGCTCGGGGCCGTTTCCATATTTCTTGTCATCAGCGATGGCGTCATCCAACGCGGCCAGTACCACGGCTGCGAAAAGTTTGCGGGCCCGGTTGCCTTGCTCATTGTTAAAGGCAGTTCCATCAACGAAATCTCTCAACTCGTCGTCCTTTCCATTATTCTTGCTCTTGTCATTTTCGGCGTATCGCCCCTTATGACGGATATCCCACGATTCGGATACCACTATTTCGCATAACACCCATGCATCCAGCTGCATATCATGCGGCACATGCAGCACGATATTTCGTCGGCTTGCAGGGCACCGATACGCGAGATATAGGGTGCGTTATACTTTCATCAACCTTTTGCCACGGTTTTGCCACATGCCCAAAATTAACGGAAACGAGATCAGACCCGGTAACGTCCTGGATCACAACGGCGGCCTCTGGGCTGCGGTCAAGGTGGACCATGTCAAGCCCGGCAAGGGCGGTGCTTTTGCGCAGGTAGAATTGCGCAATCTGCGCAATGGGTCCAAACTGAACGAACGCTTCCGCTCCGCCGACAAGGTCGAGAAGGTGCGGCTTGAGCAGAAGGACCAGCAATTCCTGTATGAAGACAGTGGGATGCTGGTTTTGATGGACACCGATACCTACGAGCAGGTGCAGCTTCCTGCCGACCTTTTGGGGGACCGCAGACCGTTCTTGCAGGACGGCATGATGGTGGTTGTGGAGTACAATGGCGAGGAACCGCTGAACGCTTCGCTGCCGCAGAAGGTGGTCTGCAAGATCGTGGAAACCGAACCGGTGGTCAAAGGTCAGACCGCCGCGAACTCATTCAAACCGGCTCTTCTGGACAATGGTGTCAAAGTCTCGGTGCCGCCATTTGTCGGTCAGGATGAGGACATCGTCGTGAATACGGAAACCATGGAATACGTCGAGCGGGCCTGAACCGGCCCGCTAACCTGACGTTTGGTAATCTTCTGTTAAGCCTTCAGATCGCCCCCGTGGCGGGCACGAATCGACGGCTTATCCGGACAATTTTACGTAGTTTCCGGCGAATCGAGCCATTTCACCACCGCATCTCCGGCGTTCAGCGTCCCTTTTGCGCGGTCGAACCTGAGATAGGCGATGGCTTCATCGCCTGATCGGGTGAAAAGCGTACCGGCGGGTTTGCCCTCTGCTGTCAGATCCGTGCCGGGTGCCGCCGCCCCGTCCACACGCACTTTCGCCAGTCCCTTGCGCAACTCGGTCTTGTGCTTCATCCGGGCCGTGACTTCCTGACCGACGTAACAGCCCTTGCGGAAATCGACACCATTCAGCCGCTCGAACCCCACTTCGAGGATGAAGGTATCCGGCGTCAACTCGATCCCCGCCTCCGGCACCAGTGGGCCACGCGCAGAGCGTCCCAATCGACATCATCTTCTTGCTGCGGGCTGTCGCGATAGGCGCGCCAGCCCAGTGCCTCGTGGCGCGGATCGGCAAAGCCGTCCGCCGGCACCGGTCCCAGACCCCGGTGAAGATGCAGCGGCACAGCGTCGATGGTGACCGCCGCGCGCAGTTTGTACATGGTCAACCGTTGCGTCAGCATGTCGCCAAGGCTGTCGGCCACGTCCAGCAGCACCGCATCGCCGTCAGGTATCAGAAAGAAGTCTGCCAGATACTTGCCCTGCGGCGTCAGCATCGCGGCATATACCGCGCCTGTGTCGAGTTTGCGTATGTCATTGGTCACCAGACCCTGCAGAAAGTCGCGGGTGTCTGGTCCGCCAAGGCGCAGAATGCGGCGAATGGTCATGGGTTCTGTCCCTTCAGGGTGCTCTTGGGCTATAGTGGTGTCACGTCATGTCAAAAGGGGCAACCATGCGCGCGCCGATCTCTGTCATCATTCCGACGCTCGACGCCGAGGCAAGCCTGCCGGGCTGTCTTGGGGCGCTGATGGAAGGGCTCGAGGCCGGGTTGATCCGCGAGTTGATCGTCTCGGACGGTGGATCGACGGACGCGACAGGGGCCATGGCCCAGGCCTGGGGAGCGGAAGTGCTGCATGGGCCGCCGTCTCGCGGGGGGCAGTTGCGGCGGGGCTGTGCCGAAGCGCAGGCCGAATGGTATCTGATCATCCACGCGGACACGGTGCTGCAAGCTGGCTGGGCCCAACACGCAGAGGCGCATCTGCGCCATCCCGACAAAGCGGCCTGGTTCCGGCTGGCGTTCGACCGGGGCGGCATGGCCGCGCGCTTTGTTGCGGGCTGGGCGAACCTGCGCAGTCTGTTCGGTCTGCCCTACGGCGATCAGGGATTGCTGATCTCGGCGGCGCTTTACGCCCGCGTGGGCGGCTATCAGGACATGCCGCTGATGGAAGACGTGGCGCTGGCACGCGCGCTCAGGGGCAAGCTGACAGGGCTCGACGCGACCGCCCGCACGTCGGCGGACAAATACGCCCGCCAGGGCTGGATCAGGCGGGGAGGGCGCAATCTCTGGACGCTTCTGCGGTATTTCGCGGGACGCGACCCTGCTGCACTGGCCGCGGCCTACCGGCGCTAGCCAAAGACCCTGCGCCACAAAGGGGGGCGCGCAGGCTCGGCACGGTCTTCGGTGCCGTCCTTGAATTGCATCCTGTACAGATCCGCATAGATCCCGCCGCGTTCGAGCATCTGTGTGTGGGTTCCTTCATCGGCCACCCGTCCGTGATCCAGCACGATGATCCGGTCGGCGGACCGGATCGTGGCAAGCCGGTGGGCAATGACGATGGTTGTCCGGCCGGCCGACAGACGGTCAAGCGCGGTCTGCACGATCTGCTCGGATTGCGCATCGAGCGCACTGGTCGCCTCGTCAAGCAGCAGGATCGGCGTGTCCCGCAACAAGGCACGGGCGATCACCACGCGCTGACGTTGTCCGCCCGACAAGGCAGAGCCGCGCGGGCCGACCATCGTTTCAAGGCCGTTTTCGAGGTTCGGCAGGAAGTCTGCCACATGCGCCGCCTGCAAGACCTCCTTCAACCGTGCATCGCTGACGTTTTGCTGATCCAGCACGATGTTTTCGCGCAGGGTCGCATCGAAAAGAAGCGCCTCCTGCGTGACCACCGAAAACAACTGGCGCAGGTCGGACATCCGCATGTCCTTTGCGGCAACGCCGCCCAAAGTCACCTGTCCCTCCTGCGGGTCGATAAGGCGTGTCAACACATTGAACACCGTCGATTTTCCGGCACCCGATGCACCCACCAACGCCGTTGTCTCTCCGGCTTTCGCGGTCAGGCTCAACCCTTGCAGCACGGGTGTGTCCCCGTAGGAAAGGCGCACGTCCTTCAGCACGATATCGGGTGTGCCTGTGGGCGGCGCGACCGGGGTGGCCGGATCCCGCAGGCGCAACGGCGCGTCAAGCAACTCGCGTATCCGTTCCAGCGCGGCGGCCGCGATCTGCCAAAGACCGCTCATGCCACCCAGACGGCGCAGCGGGCTGAACGCGAAACCCATGGCGGTGAAGAAGGTCATGAACTGGCCGATGGTCTTGTCGCCCGAGATGATCTCGGACCCGCCATAGAGGATCACGGCCATGAACCCGATGCCCGACAGAATGTCGACCATGCCCGGAATCGCGGAATTGCCGAAGGCCGCGCGCACTTCGGTGTCGATGAAGCGGCCCGTCAGGTCGCGGTACTGGCGGGTCTGGTAGGCTTCCAGCGCGTTCAGCTTGACCTGCACGATGCCGTGAAACACTTCGTCCAGCCGCGTGGCAAGATCGGCCCCCAGATCGCGGGCTTCGCGCGCACGGCGGCGGACGAACCGCTGGGCCACGGCGGCGGGCAGGACCATGACGGGGATGCCCACACAGGCCAGCAAGGCCCAGATCGGATCAATCGAGATCGCCACGCCAAGCAGCACCAGAAGCCCGATGAAATCGCGCCCCGCACCGGTGATCACCGCCCGCCAGACATCGCCCACGGCGTTCACATCCGACTGCACCCGCTGGATCAGGAAACCCGGCGGGTGGGTCTGGTGAAAGGCGCCGTCCTGCTTCATCATTCTTTCCAGCAGGTCAATGCGCAGGTCCGCGGCAGTCGCCTGAGCCACGCGGGTCAGCAGCACCTTCTGGCTGACGCCTGCAATGGCGCGCAGCACGAAGATGCCGATCAGCGTCAGCCCCACCCAAATCAGCGCGTCCTCCTGACCGGCGACAAAGACGCGGTCGAACATCGGCTCCATCAGCCGGGCCAGGGCCCCCAGGGTGCTGCCTTCGATCACCATGAACAGCACAGCCAGCGCCATCAGCCCCAGATGCTTGCGCAGGTAGTCGCGCCAGAGCCAGCGCAGCAGATCCTGCGAGGTGTAGGTCTGGGTGTTCTTTTCGTCCGGCATTCGGCTTGGGCCAATGTTGGGGCAAGATCGCCCTCACCTCTACGCATCCGCGGGCAGGGGGGCAAGGCGGGCGATCATCGGTTGACCTTGGCAACGCCGCGCCTAGTGTCGGCACGTCGCTGGATCGAAAGGCAAACCCATGACCAAGACTCCGAACCTCGCACAGGGCCGCTCCTATCTGGCGATCCCCGGTCCTTCCGTCATTCCCGATGCGGTGTTGCAGGCCATGCACCGCGCAGCCCCCAACATCTATGCGGGCGAATTGATCGAGATGATGCCGGGGCTGACGGCGGATCTCAAACGTGTGGCGCGCACGGCGCACCATGTGGCGATGTACACCGGCAACGGCCATGCGGCATGGGAAGCCTCGCTCGCCAATGTGATCCAGCCGGGCGACAAGGTGCTGGTCCCCGCCACGGGCCGCTTCGGCTTTGGCTGGGGCGAGACGGCGCGGCTGCAGGGGGCCGAGGTCGAAGTGCTGGATTTCGGCAAACAATCCCCGATGGACATGGCCCGGATCGCGGAGGTTCTGGAAGCGGACAAGGCGCATGAGATCAAGGCGGTGCTTGCGGTGCATGTGGATACCTCCACGTCCGTCCGCAACGATATCGCGGGTCTGCGCAGGGTATTGGACGCGGCGGGTCACCCCGCGCTTCTGATGGCCGATTGCATCGCATCGCTGGGATGTGACACTTTCGAGATGGACGCATGGGGTGTCGATGTCATGGTCACCGGATGCCAGAAGGGCCTGATGGTGCCACCCGGCATGTCCTTCGTCTTTTTCAACGACAAGGCGGAAGCGGCGCGGGCCAGGCTGCCGCGGGTCAGCTGGTACTGGGACTGGACGCCGCGCGCCCACCCGCAGGAGTTCTTTCAATATCACGCGGGCACGGCACCGACGCATCACCTCTACGGTCTGCGCAAGGCGCTCGACATGATCCACGCCGAAGGGGTCGAACAGGTCTGGGCCCGGCATGCGACACTGGCGCGCGCCGTCTGGGCCGCCTGCGAAGCCTGGAGCGCCGAGGGCGACTTTGCGATGAACATCGCGGACCGCGCCCATCGCAGCAACGCGGTCACCTCGCTGCGGCTCACATCACCCGGGGCAACTGCGCTGCGTGATTTCGTGGAAGGCCAATTGGGTCTGACACTCGGCATCGGGCTGGGCATGGCACCCCCCGGAGACCCAACCTGGCACGGGTTTTTCCGGTTGGGACACATGGGGCATGTGAACGGTCACATGATCATGGGGATGCTGGGCGGGATCGAGGCGGGCATGCGCGGCCTTGGCATCCCGCATGGCACAGGCGCGCTGGATGCGGCGGCGGATGTGATCGGCGGACAGGCCTAAGGCCGCCGCCTACTCTCTGGCGATGGCGATCCGGGTGATCAGCTGGTTCAACACCCAGCCGATCACCGCGACGGCCAGAAGCCCCCAGACAGCCCAGATGACCATGAATATCCAGGTGATGTTCACGCCGAACATCACCACGCAGGCCTGCGTGAAATTCGGGGCAGCGGGGCGGTCATGTGGGTCGCGCATCGGAGCTCTCATTGAATGATGAGAGAAACATAGCGCAGAAATCGGGGCCGTCAGCCCTTTTTTGCGCCTGCCAAAGCACCGGGCAGGGCAGCGGCAAAGGCGTCCAGCTGTGCCGGAGTGCCGCAACTGACCCGAATGCACCGGTTCTGTGGCGCGGCGAAAGGCATCCGCACGAAGATGCCTGCCGCGATCAACCCGTCCAGCACCGCTTTGGCGAACGCCCCGTCGGCGCCGCAGTCGATCGCCACGAAATTCGCCGCCGAAGGCAGCGGCGAAAGCCCGTTGTCACGGGCGATCTGCGCGATCCGGTCGCGGGCGGTGGCGATGTCGGCACGCACCAAGGCCAGCCAGTCGCGGTCCTTGAGCGCGGCAAGCGCGCCGGCCTGGGCGGATCTGTTCATGCCGAAATGATTGCGGACCTTGTGAAAGGCCGTGATCAGATCAGGGGCCGCGATGCCATACCCGACACGGGCACCGGCCATGCCGTAGGCCTTTGAAAAGGTGCGCAATCTGATGATGCGCGGATCGTCGGGCGGCAACGGCAAGGCGGTGCCTTCGGGGGCGGTATCGACATAGGCCTCGTCCACGATCAAAAGCGTCCCTGCGGGCAGCGTTGCCATCGCATCCACGATATCATCGCCCTTGTGCCAGGATCCCATCGGATTGTCGGGGTTTGCCAGATAGACCAGTTTGGCCCCGACCTCCGCCGCCTTCGCGAACAAGGCAGTCGGGTCTTCGTGATCGTCGCGGTAGGGCACCTTGTGCAGCACACCGCCAAAGCCCGCGACATGATAATTGAACGTCGGGTAGGCCCCGTCAGAGGTGACCACCGCGTCCCCTTCGGCCACGAAAAGCCGCACCAGATAACCCAGCAACCCGTCGATCCCCTCGCCCACGATGATGTGGTCCATCGTCGTGTCGTGGTGTGCCGCAAGCGCCTGTCGCAGATCGAAGCTTTCGGGATCACCATACATCCACTGTGCGCTGTCAGCCATCGCGGCGATGGCTGCCGGGGAGGGGCCGAAAACATTCTCGTTCGCCCCGAGACGCGCCTCGAAAACAGCGCCACGCTGGCGTTCCTGGGTTTCGGGGCCGACGAAGGGCACGCTGGCGGGCAGCGAACTGGCAAGCGGGGTAAGGCGATATTCTGTCATGTCATGGTGATAGGCGGGAGGGTGGATTTCGGCAAGGGCCTGCAAGGACTTCTGGAAGACAGTTGCTGTCCGCACAGGGCGATCCGGCGGCGCGGTCCGTCTTGACGTTTGTGACAGCGATCTCGGACCAGCGATCTGCCGCCACGTTTCGCTGGCCTGCCCGGGCGTGATGCGGTCAAATGTTCCAAACCATGCCCGGAGGATCCTATGGCCCGCGTTTCCGTAACCTATGAAGACCACATCGCCTTTGTGCGGTTGACCCGCAGCGACAAGATGAATGCCGTGGATCAGGAGATGATCGACGCACTCATTGCGGCGGGCGATGAGGTTGCGGCCTCTGACGCGCGGGTGGTCGTGCTGTCGGGTGAAGGCAAGGCGTTCTGTGCTGGCATCGACATCACCGGGTTGTCGGGCATGATGGGGAAAGACCCCGCCGACGCGCTGATGCCGCGCACCCATGGCGACGGGACCACCAATCAATGGCAGGAAGTCGCGATGATCTGGCACCGGATGGATCTGCCGGTGATCGCGGCGATCCACGGGGTCTGTTTCGGGGCGGGCATCCAGCTCGCGCTGGGGGCGGACATCCGCATCGCGGCGCCGGGGACGCGGTTTGCGGTGATGGAGATGAAATGGGGCATCGTGCCCGACATGGGCGGCATGGCGCTGCTGCCCAAGCTGGTGCGGTCGGACGTCCTGCGCCGGTTGACCTATACCGCCGAGCAGATCGACGCGGAGCAGGCAGCGGCCTGGGGGATCATTACCGAGATTGCGGAGGATCCGCTGGCGGCGGCAACGGCCTTGGCGACGACGATCGCGGGCAAGAGCCCTTCCGCGATCAGGGCGGCCAAGCGTCTGATTGCAATTGCGGAATCCGAAGATGACACAGCGATTCTGCAAGCGGAATCGCAGATCCAGTCAGAGCTGATCGGCAAGCCGCATCAGATGGAAGTCATCGCGGCGGAAATGGGCAAAAGGCCCGCGGTCTTCAAATAAGACATCCCGGGGGTTTGGGTAACGAATGGTATCGGGACGGGGTTGAAGGGATGGCGCGCGCCCCTCTCAGAAAGGCGCGCGTCGCTTCAGCCAATTTCGGACAAGCGGTCGAGGGCCGCCTGCAACTGGTCGGCTTCTTCCTGCCGCGCATCCAGATTGGCCTGCGCCTCCGCAACGACGTCTTCGGGTGCCGAAGCGGCGAACTTGGGGTTGTTCAGCCGCCCCTTGAGACCGCCGATCTCCTTGCCCAGTTTGTCCAGTGACTTTTGCAGGCGGGCTTTCTCGGCCTCGATGTCGATGATCCCTTCAAGCGGCAGACCCAAGGTCGCGGCACGGGCCGGAATGGATGCGGTGCCTTTGGGGAAGGCGGCAACTTCGCTCAGGTTCTCGACCCCCGCGCGGCGGGCGATCAGATCCTTGTTGCGCTCCCACGCGAGTTTACCGGCGGCGTCGATGTCGGTATAGACCATGTCGACCTTGGCGCTGCCCGGCACGCCCATCGCCACGCGGGCAGAGCGGATGTTCTGGATCAGCGCGATCACCCAGTTCAGCTCCCCGTCGGCTTCGGCGTCCAGCATCTCGGCCTCGGTATAGGTCGGCCAATCGGCGTGAACCAGCATCTTGGGGCGTTCCTTGAGGCCCCAAAGCTCTTCGGTAATGAAAGGCATGATCGGGTGCAGCAGGATCAGGCATTGATCCAGCGCCCAGCCATAGGTCGCACGGGTCTCAGCGATGGCGGCGGCGTCGTCGCCGTCGAAGATCGGCTTGGTGAATTCCAGATACCAGTCGCAGAACGTCCCCCAGACAAACGCGTAAAGCGTGTTGGCCGCATCGTTGAAGCGGTATTGGGTGAGGGCGGTATCGACGGCCTCGCGGGTCTTGGCGATCTCGCCCTTGATCCATTTGTTCACGGTCAGCGTGGTTTCGGGGGCTGAATCCTCATGCGGCACGTCAAGCACACCGTTGCGTTCGGCAAAGGCGGTGGCGTTCCAGATCTTGTTGCCGAACTTGCGATAGCCGTCGATGCGGGCCGTGCTGACAGCTTCAGGTCACGCCCCATCGCCGCCATGGAGGTCAGCGTGAAACGCACGGCATCCGCGCCGTATTCGTCAATCAGTTCCAGCGGGTCGAGCACGTTGCCGAGAGATTTCGACATCTTCTTGCCCTTCTCGTCGCGCACCAGCGCGTGGACATAGACGGTGTCAAAGGGCTTCTGACCGACCACGGCGTATTGCATCATCATCATCCGGGCGACCCAGAAAAAGATGATGTCGAAGCCGGTGATCAGGACGGAAGTCGGGAAGTATTTGTTGTAGGCCTCGGTCTCTTCGGGCCAGCCCAGCGTGCCGATGGGCCAGAGGCCGGAGGAGAACCAGGTGTCGAGGACGTCGGGGTCGCGCCAAAGGTAATTGAATTCGGCGTCGGACGCGTGGGCGTTCTGAGCAGCTGCGCGGTCTTCCACGATGCCAACGCCGGGAACAACCACGTTTCCGGTGGCGGCAGCGTAGGCCTGATTGTAGTCGCTGTAATACGCGTTGGCTTGCTCGGCAGCCTCCTCGAAAGACGCGGCACAGAAGGCGATTGGCGTGTCCCAATCGAATGTAATCTTACCGTCTTCGTCTTCTGTCACGGCGGCACCATACCAAACCGGTATCTGATGCCCCCACCAAAGCTGGCGCGAGATGCACCAGGGTTCGATGTTTTCCAGCCAGTGGAAATAGACCTTCTTGTCCTGCTCCGGCAGGATTTGCGTGTCGCCATTGCGCACCGCATCCAGCGCGGGACCGACGATCTTGTCGGTGTCCACGAACCATTGATCGGTCAGCATCGGCTCGATCACCACCTTGGAGCGGTCGCCGAAGGGCTGCATGATCTTCTTGGCCTCGACCAGCGGGACAAGCGTGTCCTCGCGCGCTTCGCCGCCTTCTTCGGGGGCGAGCGGTTTGACGGCGGCCTTGCCCAGACGCGGGTCATGGGCTTGCGTCATCACGGCCAAGCCTTCGGCGGTAATGTCTTCAATCACCTTCTTGCGCGCCTCGAACCGGTCCAGACCACGGTAGTCCTCGGGCACGAGGTTGATCTCGGTCGCGTCCGCAGGTGCGTCCTCGCGGCCTTCGGCGATGGCCTGTGCGCGGGCGGCGGCCTGATCGTAGGGCAGACCGTCGGCGCGCATCGCGCCACGGGTGTCCATCAGCGCGTAAAGCGGGATGTTGTTGCGCTTGGCGACGTCGTAGTCGTTGAAGTCATGCGCCCCGGTGATCTTGACAGCACCCGAGCCGAAGGTCGGGTCGGGGTAGTCGTCGGTGATGATCGGGATCAGGCGGCGGTGTTCCTTGGGGCCGACCGGAATTTCGCACAACTTGCCGACGATGGGGGCATAGCGTTCGTCGGAGGGATGGACGGCAACCGCGCCGTCGCCCAGCATGGTCTCGGGCCGCGTGGTGGCGATGGAGATATAGTCGCGCTCTTCCTCGAAAAGGACCGTTCGCCGTCCTCGTCTTTCTCGACATAGGTATAGGTGGCGCCACCGGCGAGTGGGTATTTGAAGTGCCACATATGGCCGTCGACTTCGGTCGATTCCACTTCGAGATCGGAAATCGCCGTCTCGAAATGCGGATCCCAGTTCACCAGCCGCTTGCCGCGGTAGATGTACCCCTTGTCGTACATGTCCACGAAGACCTTGATCACCGCATCATGGAAGTTTTCGTCCATGGTGAAGGCTTCACGCGACCAGTCCATCGACGCGCCAAGGCGTTTGTCCTGCTCGATGATCTGACCGCCGGATTGCTCTTTCCACTCCCAGACCTTTTTGATGAACGCCTCGCGCCCCATTTCGCGGCGGGTGGCGTTGGTCTTGTCCTTCGCCAGTTCGCGTTCCACCACCATCTGCGTGGCGATGCCCGCGTGATCGAGGCCGGGTTGCCAGAGCGTGTCATACCCCTGCATCCGCTTCCAGCGGATCAGGATGTCCATCAACGTGTGGTTGAAGGCATGGCCCATGTGCAGGGTGCCGGTGACATTGGGGGGCGGCAGCATGATGCAGAAGGTTTCATCGCGCGACGCGTTCGCGCCTGCCTTGAACGCCTGTGCCTTTTCCCATGCGGCATAGAGGCGCGCTTCGGCCTCGGCTGCGTCGAATGTCTTGTCCAGCGCCATGATTTCGATCCTCAAAACAGTGTTGCAGCACGATCTAACGGAGGATTGCGCAGAGGGAAAGGGCGGGCTGGACAAAGGGGGCGTGACCGTTATGTCATGGGACATCAACCCAATCAGCGCGAGGCAAGGCATCATGGACAAATTCGGTAAGAGTCAGGCGGTCAAACGCACGGAAGATGTGCGGTTCCTGCTGGGTGAAGGCCGGTATGTGGATGACATCGCGCCAAAGGGTTCCCTGCATGGGTATTTCTTCCGCTCGCCCATCGGGCATGGCGTGATCTCGGAGCTTGACGTGTCAGAGGCTGCGGCAGCGGACGGCGTGCATCTGGTGCTGACGGCGGCCGATCTCGAAGCGGCGGGCATGGACATCGCAATGGCAGGCGCCATCGTCGAGAACCGGGATGGGTCCAAAGGCGCGGCACCCGTGCGCCCGATGCTGGCCAAGGGCAAGGTGCGCTATGTGGGAGAGCCGATCGCGCTGATCGTGGCCGACACCTTGGCGCAGGCGCGGGACGCGGCGGAGTTGATCATGTTCGACGCAGATGATCTTGCGGCCAAGATCGACATCGCGCCGGGCGGCGAAACGCTGCACGAGGAAGCCCCGGACAACAAGGCGTTCGACTGGGGCATGGGCGATGAGGCCGCGACCGAGGCCGCGTTCAAGGCAGCGGCGCGGACGGTCGCGCTGGAAGTCGAGGACAACCGCATCATCGTGAACTCGATGGAGCCGCGCGGCTGTTACGCCGAATGGACCGACGGCCGCGTGCATGTGGCGCAGAACGGGCAGGGCGTCTGGGTGCACAAGGGATATCTGGCCAAGGCCTTCGGGCTGGAGCCGGAAATGGTGCGCGTGACCAACCCGGACACGGGCGGCGGCTTCGGCATGAAGGGCATGACCTACAACGAATATTTCTGCGTGGCGCAGGCGGCACGGGTGCTGGAGCGTCCGGTACGCTGGATGTCGGAGCGGACGGAGGCGATGCTGACCGACAACGGCGGGCGTGATCTGACCTCGCTTGCGGAATTTGCCTTTGATGCGGACAACCGGATCACGGCGTACCGGGTGACGTCAAAGTGCAACCTGGGGGCCTACAACTCGCAGTTCGCGCAGTTCATCCAGACCCAGCTTTTCAGCCGTGTGCTGATGGGCGTGTATGACGTGCAGACCACATGGTTGCAGGTGGACGGGTTCTACACCAACACCGTTCCCGTCGATGCCTATCGCGGGGCCGGACGGCCCGAGGCGATCTATGTGCTTGAACGTCTCATGGACCGGGCTGCGCGCGAATTGGGCGTGGACCCCTGGGAATTGCGGCGGATCAACTTCATCAAGCCGGATCAGTTTCCCTACAAGGCCGCAACCGGAGAGACCTATGACGTGGGCGACTTCGACAAGGTGTTGAGCCGTGCCGCGACCCAGGCCGACCGCGACGGTTTCGAGGCGCGCAAGGCGGAGGATGCCAAGCGCGGGCTGCTGCGCGGGCAGGGGCTGTGCTATTACATCGAGAGTATTCTGGGCGATCCCTCCGAAGGCGCGAAGGTCGAGTTCAACGCGGACGGCACCGTCAACATCTATGTCGGCACGCAGTCGAACGGTCAGGGTCACGAGACGGTCTATGCGCAATTTCTGAGCGACCAGACGGGGATTCCCGCGGACAAGATCACCGTGATTCAGGGCGATTCGGACCTGATTGCGCAGGGCGGCGGCACCGGCGGCTCGCGCTCTGTCACCACACAGAACAACGCGACGCTGGCGACCGTGGGCAAGATGACCGAAGCCTTCACCGCCTTTCTGGCCGATGAAATGGGTGTGCCCGCATCCGAGATCAGCTTTGACGACGAACGCTTTCGCGCCGAAGGGTCGAACCTGACGCCCACGATGCTGGAAGTCGCGGAGATGGCCCGCGAGAAGGGCCGCGACGATCTGCTGACGCACCACGAACGCGCCACGCTGCCCGCACGCAGTTTCCCCAACGGGGCACATGTGGCCGAGGTGGTGATCGACCCCGAAACGGGGATCGTGGTGACGGACCGCTACACGGTGGTCGATGATTTCGGCAATCTCATCAACCCGATGCTGGCCGAAGGTCAGGTGCATGGCGGTGTCGCACAGGGCGTCGGCCAGGCGGTGCAGGAGAGGGTTGTCTATGACATCGACGGGCAACTGCTGACCGCGTCCTTCATGGATTATGCCATGCCGCGCGCGGCTGATCTTCCTTACATATCCTTTACCTCGGAGCCTGTACCTTCCACCGCCAACGTCATGGGCATGAAAGGCTGTGGCGAAGCGGGGACCGTCGGCGCACTGGCGGCGATCTCCAATGCGGTGCAGGATGCGCTGTGGGAGCAGGGGGTGCGTCAGGCGGATATGCCGTTCACGCCGCACCGCGTCTGGGAGATGCTGCATGTCGAGGACCGGATCGCCGCCGAGTAAACCGAAGGGCCGCCCACAGGCGGTCCATGTCATCATTCTCGACGGAACATTGTCTTCTCTCGATCCCATCTGCCGGACCAACGCTGGCCGCGCCTATATGCTGCTGCGCGAAATGGGCGCTGCGGTGTCGCTGTACTACGAACCCGGCCTGCAATGGCGCAACTGGAAGTCGCTGAGCGAGGTGGCGATGGGCAAGGGCATCAACCGGCAGATCCGGCGCGCCTATGGCTGGCTTGCGTCGCGTTACCGCGAAGGTGACCGCATTTTTCTCTTCGGCTATTCGCGGGGGGCCTATGCGGTGCGGTCGCTGGCGGGTGTGATAGACAGGGTCGGCCTGCTGCGCGGCGAAAGTGCGACCGAGCGGCACATCCGTGACGCCTATCGCCATTACAGGGGGGCACCTGAATCACCTGTCGCCCGTGCCTTTGCGTCCGCCCATTGCCACGACCGGATCGAGATCGAAATGGTGGGGGTCTGGGACACCGTCAAATCGCTTGGCCTCAACGCGCCGGTGCTGTGGCGCCTGTCGGAACACCTGCACGCCTTTCACAATCATGATCTGAGCCCGGTCGTGAAGGCAGGGTTTCACGCGTTGGCCCACGATGAAACGCGGGTGGCGTTCGCCCCCGTCCTGTGGAGCAGTGACGATGGGTTCGAGGGCCGGGTGGAACAGGTGTGGTTCCCCGGCGCGCACGGCGATGTAGGTGGTCAGTTGGGCGGGTTCGAGGCGGCGCGTCCGCTGGCGAACATTCCACTGGTCTGGATGCTGGACCGGGCGGCGGAACACGGTCTGCCCTTGCCGGAAGGCTGGCGGGAGCGGTTGCCCTGCGATCCGACGGTTCCGGCACGGGGGACATGGCGCGGCCATGGCAAGGTGCTGATGACCCGCAAACGGCGCCGGATCGGCGCAGATCCATCGGAGCGGTTGCATGAAAGTGTCGCGCTGCGGCAGGGGGTCGACGATCTGAAGGTGATGTCCGGCGTGTGACGTCCGACCGGAATTTGCCTCAAAACGACGATCTGAAAGAGTTTGACTTTCCCATCGCCCTGTCAGGCGATCTTCATCACGATGCAGGTGGTGGAGCCTGTGGCGTAAAGCTTGCCGTCCTCGATGCCTCTGATCTCTCCGTGAGCGACGCCGGTGGACCGGCCCACGTGATCGGTCACGCCGATGCATTCAATCTCGACCCCCAGGGGAATCGCCCGCAGGATGTTTATCTTGTATTCCAATGTCGTATAGACCGAGCCTCGGGGAATTTTCGTCATCACGGCGCAGGCCATCGCAGAATCGAGCAATGTGCCGTACCAGCCTCCGTGAACCGTGCCCATCGGGTTGGTCACGTTGAATTCTGGGGCACCGCGAAAGACCGCCTTGCCCTCTTCGACAGAGTGCAGGGTATAGCCCATCGTCGCCGCGATGGGCGGGCCGGGATTGGTGCCGTCGATCATGGATTGCATGAACTCCAGCCCCGACAGTTTCAGGACTTCGGACTGGCTGAGCAGGTCGTCGGGGGATTTTGCGGCGCGGGGCATGGGCACTCTCGGTTTCGGGTTACCGGATGCTAGTGCGCCATGCCCCGCCTTGCCAAGCCGTTACGCCACGTTCCGCACGGCGACCTGTGGCGTGACACCCAGCGCCCGGCAGACATTGCGCGTCAGTTCCGCCTTGTTGAGCGTGTAGAAATGCAGGTCTTCGACACCCTCGTTGATCAGCGTATCGCAGAGTTCCGTACAAAGTGCCGTCGCAAGCAGGTCGTGACGGTCATCGCGGATCGCCGCGTCAAAGGCTTCATCCACCCAGGCAGGGATCGGCGTGCCGCAGCGCGTGGCGAAATTGCGGGCCGATTTCCAGTTGAGGATCGGCAGGATGCCGGGCGTGATCGGCTTGTCGATGCCCGCCGCCGCACAGGCATCGCGGAAGCGCAGGAAGCTTTCGGGCTCGAAGAAGAACTGTGTGATCGCCTCGTCCGCGCCGGCCTCGAACTTGCGCTTGAGCCATTGCACGTTCGCGTCCATGTCCGCCGCTTCGGGGTGGCTGTCCGGATAGGCCCCGACGCGGATGTTGAAATTGCCCTTCGCGGCCAGCGCTTCGATCAATTCGCAGCTGTCGGCGAAGCCGTCGGGATGGGGTGTGAAGGTGGAAGCGCCGTCCTGCGGGTCGCCGCGCAGGGCGACGATGTCGGTCACGCCGATCTTGGCAAAGCTGTCGGCAACGGCCAGCGTTTCGGCCTTGCTGGCCCCGACACAGGTCAGATGGGCCGCGACAGGCAGACCGGAGGTGCGGCGCAACACGTGGGCGGCATCATGGCTCAGGTCGCGGGTGGTGCCGCCGGCACCATAGGTGACCGAGAAAAAGCGGGGTGCCAGCGGGGCCAGCGCCTGCGCGGTGTCCCACAGATTGAACGCGGCATCCACGTTTCGGGGCGGGAAGACTTCGAAAGAGACATTCGGCGTGGTCATGGGGGCAATCCTGTTTCTGCTTTCATCACTTGTCTCACGGAATGTGCTGTGAGACAAACTCATAACTTTCACATTGAACATGAGGAACGCCTCACATGCATATCGAGTTCCGGCATCTGCGCACCATTCAGGCGATCCACGAAGCGGGCGGTCTGGCGCGGGCGGCAGAGCAGATGAACATCACCCAATCCGCGCTGAGCCATCAGGTGAAAGGGCTGGAGGATCAGGCCGGGGTCGAGCTTTTTGTACGCCGCTCCAAGCCGCTGAAACTGTCGCCCGCCGGTCAGCGTCTGTTGAAACTGGCGCAGCAGGTCTTGCCGCAGGTCCAGGCCCTGCAGGATGAATTCACCGGATTGCGGGCGGGCAGCACAGGGCGGATGCATATCGCGATCGAATGCCATGCCTGTTTCGAATGGCTGTTCCCGGTGCTGGAACAGTTCCGCCGGTCCTGGCCCGACGTGGATGTGGACATCCGCCCGGGGCTCGCGTTCGATGCGCTGCCCGCGCTCTTGCGCGAAGAGGTTGATCTGGTGGTCTCGTCCGACCCGGAAGAACTGCCCGGCGTCGAATTTGTGGAATTGTTCGACTACAAGGCGGTGTTCGTCGCGGCAAGCACGCATCCGCTGGCTGCGAAACCCTTTGTGGAAGCGGCGGATTTCCGGGGTGAGACGCTGATCACCTATCCGGTGGAGCGGTCGCGGCTCGATGTGTTTTCGCAGCTGCTGATCCCGGCAAAGGTGGAGCCTGCGGCGATCCGCCAGGTGGAACTGACCGCGGTGATCCTGCTGCTGGTCGCGTCGAACCGGGGGGTCAGCGTGCTGCCCGACTGGGTGGTGCGGGAAGTGAAGTATTCGTCGGATTACGTGACACGTCCCCTGACCCGGAATGGCGTGACCCGCAGGCTCTACGCCGCTGTGCGCACCGACGATCTGGGCAAGCCGTTCATGGACCAGTTGTTGAAGCTTGCAGGGCAGGAGGCGCGGAAATTGCAGGCGGCATGATCGCCGCGCGTCCCGGGGCTCTGCCCCGGACCCCGGAGGTATAGTGGAAAGATGAAGTCCGGGTCTCGCTTCATCTTTCCCTGAAAACTCCGGGGGAGTCGCCGCTTGCGGCGGCGGGGGCTGGCCCCCTGCCTCAGGTGACCTTGACGATGGCCTTGCCTGTATTGCCGCCGGTCAGCAGGTCGATGAACGCCTGTGGCGCATTCTCCAGCCCTTCGGTGATGTCTTCCTGCACCGCTATCTCGCCGCTGGCCACCTTGGGTGCCACATCGGCCAGAAACTCTGGAAAGCGGTTCCAGTGATTGGAGATGATGAAGCCGTTCACGCTGAGGAAATTCACCAGGATCGTGCGCCAGAGTTTGGGTGCCGTGATGCCTGCGCCACCGGCGTTCTCCCCCAGACCGCCTTCGTTGTACCAGGCGATCATGCCGCAGATCGGGATCCGACCGAAGGGGCGCATCAGGGGCATGACGGCTTCCAGCACCTTCCCGCCGACGTTTTCGAAATAGATGTCGATACCTTTGGGACAGGCTTCCTTCAGCGCATCGCGCAAGGCCTTGGCGTCGCCATAGGCGCGATGATCCAGACATTCGTCAAAGCCGAAGTGATCGACCGCGAGTTTGCATTTCTCTGCACCGCCGGCGATGCCGACGACGCGCAGGCCCTTGGATTTCGCGATCTGGCCGACCATCGAGCCGACCGGTCCGGTGGCTGCGGCCACGACGAGGGTCTCGCCTTCCTGCGGGCGGCCGTATTCCATCAAACCGTGCCAGCCGGTGAGGCCCGGCATCCCCAGAACGCCCAGTGACGTGGTGATCGGAGCCTGATCCGGGTCGAGCTTGCGGCACATCTTTGCGTCCGCCACCGCATGAGTGGCCCAGCCGAAGGGACCGAATACCATGTCGCCTTCCTTGAGACTGGACGCGTTGGAGGCGATCACCTTGCCCGCGCTGCCGCCTTCCATCTTGCCGCCGATGGGAACCGGCTGCGCATAGGATTTCGCGTCGTCCATGCGTCCGCGCATGTAGGGGTCGAGCGACATGTAATGCACTTCGACAAGCACCTCACCCTCGCCGGGAGTGGGCATATCGGCGGTTTCAAGCCGGAAGTTCTCGGGTGTCGGCGCGCCGTCGGGGCGGCTGGCCAGGACGATCTGTTTCATCTGGTCGCTCATGGTGTGGCTCCTTGCGTTTGTGTTGCGCCTAAACTGACCGCATCGCATGGAATGGCAAGGGGCGATGCATGTGACGTTGCGCGGCGATGGCGCGAAAGGGCACGAATCCGGCACTGCCTGCCCTTGGCAATCCTGCGCGTGGGGCCTAAGGGTGCATTTCATCGCGGCGAAGGGATTTAAGGCAATGGTTGGCAGTGCAAACCTCAACATCATGATCAAGGCGGCCCGCAAGGCGGGACGTGCGTTGATGAAGGATTTCCGCGAGGTCGAGAACCTGCAGGTGTCGGTCAAAGGGGCCGGCGATTTCGTGAGCAAGGCCGACATCGGAGCCGAGCAGATCATCAAGAGCGAATTGATGAACGCCCGCCCGACCTATGGCTGGCTGGCAGAGGAAGGCGGTGCCGAAGAGGGGCAGGACCCCACGCGCCGCTGGATCGTCGATCCGCTGGATGGCACCACGAATTTTCTGCACGGCCTGCCGCATTGGTCGGTGTCGATCGCGCTGGAGCACAAGGGCGATGTGGTCGCCGGTGTGGTCTATGACCCCTCCAAGGACGAGATGTTCTTTGCCGAAAAAGGCGCGGGGGCCTGGATGAACGAAAGCCGTCTGCGGGTCTCCGGCCGCAGCCGCATGATCGAGAGCATCTTTGCCACCGGGCTGCCCTTCGGGGGGCGTGCCGATCTGCCCGAAACGCTGCAGGAACTGGCGCGGCTGTTGCCGGTCTGCGCGGGGGTGCGGCGCTGGGGGTCGGCGGCGCTCGATCTCGCCTATGTGGGCGCGGGCCGCTATGACGGATTTTGGGAAAGACGGTTGAATGCGTGGGATCTGGCCGCGGGACTGGTCATCGTGCGCGAGGCAGGCGGGCTGGTCGAGCCCTTGCAGCAGAGCCGGGACATTCTGGGCCACGGGCAGATCATCTGCGCCAACGAGCCTCTGTTCACGGGATTTGCGAAAATCATTCGCGGGTGAGCCTGCTGCGGCTGTCGGACGTGAGTTGTATTGGAAAGATGAAGCGGGGGGTGCGCGTGCCGCATATCCTGTCGGCGTTTGCCGTGGCGTAGAAGGTCACTCCGATGAGCGGTCCGCGCTGTGGTTGATGCCATCGGTCCAGCGGATGGGGTCATGCTCCCAGGGCCTGGCACCCGCGATACAGCCCAGATTGATGCCGCATTGTGCGGGGTCTGATCTGCGCTGGTGGTGGGTGTAGATGCCGCAGGTCCGGCAGAAGTAGTGTTTTGCGGTGCCGGTGCCCCATGTATAGAGGCTGAGGTTTTCCGCGCCTTGCGTGATCTTTACCGACGCCGTTGTGGCCGTGACCGCCGCCGCCTGTCTGCGGGCGCAGAACGAACAGGTGCAGCGCCCGATGTCGTCGAAGCCGAAGGGCAGGGTGGCGGTCAGATGGACCGCCCCGCAATGGCAGCTTGCGGTAATGTCGAGAGGCGTGCTCACCGGCGTTTGATCCTTGGGATGCGGCTGTTGTTGAGCGCAGGATAGGTGGCTTCGGGATGCGGGGGATGGCCATCGGTGCGCCGCCAGAAGGCAAAGCCGCCCCGTTTCAGCCAGACCGGCAGCGCGCCCAGCACACCGGCGACAAAGCCGCCCGCATGCGCCCAATAGGCGGTGCCGCCGACGTTGGGATCGGACCCTATGCCGCCCAGGAACTGCAGGCCGAACCAAAGCGCCAGCAGGATCCACGCGGGCAGAGGAAAGATGCGGAAAAAGACGATGAAGATGATCAGCACATCGACCTTGGCCTTGGGGAACAGCAGCAGATAGGCCCCCATGACCCCGGCGATGGCCCCGGACGCGCCGACCATCGGCACCCGCGATGACGGCTCGAACGCGACCTGGGTCAGACCCGCCGCGATGCCTGCGGCAAGGTAGAACAGGAAATAGGGGATATGCCCCATCTCGTCCTCGATATTGTCGCCGTAGATGTAGAGAAACAGCATGTTGCCGGCCAGATGCATCCAGCCGCCGTGCAGGAACATCGAGGTGACGAGGCCGCCGAACCCCTGTCCCGCTTCGATCCGGGCCGGGATCAGGGCGTAGGTGTTGTAGAAGTCGTAAAGCGCGCGGTCGTCAGACAGGATCGGCACATAGCTGAGGAAAATCCCGATGTTTGCCGCCATCAGGATGTAGGTGACGTAGGGCACTCGTCCCGACGGGTTATGATCGCGGATGGGAAACATATGCCGCCACGCTGGGCGAAGTGGCGGGCGGGGTCAAGAGGCCCCCGCCGCGTCCTGTTGTCCTAACTGGCCGCGCCCAGAAGTGCCGCATTGCCGCCCGATGCGGTGGTGTCCACGCAGACGTGACGTTCGGCCCGGACACGGGCCGGGTCGGGCAGGCCGCAGATCAGCGGGATGATCATGCCTTTACGCGTTGCCAATGCCCTTTCGATGGCGCGGCCGGTGTCGGCATCGCCCCACCACATCACGCCACCGTAGTCGGGGCCGGTGGCCAGTGCCGACGGGTCGATCTGGCCGGTTGCGGCCAGTGCCGTCCCGCCAAGCGCTTCGACGGCGCGGACCTGTGCCGCCGTGGCCTCCGCCCCCGGACCCATGCAAAGCAGGGCGGCGCGGGGCAGGGTGGTCAGGCGGTTCGATTCGCCCGTGGGGCCGGGCATCGAAAGCGTTTCGATCGGGCGGTAGGTGTCGTGCTTGGGCAGGGCGGGCAGTTTGGATTGCGTCTTGTCCCAGCTGGCCTTCACGGTCTGCACGTCGGGGGCGGCAAAACGGGGCAGATAGTTCGGCCCGCCCGCCTTGGGTCCGGTGCCCGACAGCCCTCGCCCCCGAAAGGCTGGGAACCGACGATCGCCCCGATCTGGTTGCGGTTGACATAGATGTTGCCGGCTTCGATGCGTTCCGACACATGCTGCACCCGGTCGTCGATGCGGGTGTGCAGGCCGAACGTGAGACCGTAGCCTGTGGCGTTGATCGCGTCGATGACCTTGTCCAGATCCTGCGACTTGAAGGTCGCCACATGCAGGATCGGTCCGAAAATCTCGCGGGTCAGGTCGGCGATGCCGCTGATCTTGAGGATCGCGGGGGCGACGAAGGTGCCCGTTGTGGGCGCGGTCAGTTCGGCCACCAGGCGGCCCTCCTTGCGGGCGGTTTCCACATGATCCGTGATGATCTTGGCCGCTGCGGCGTCGATCACCGGCCCGACATCGGTGCGCAACTCCCAGGGATCGCCGATGTGCAGGGTTTCCATCGCGCCGATCAGCATCTTTTGCAGCTCTTCGGCGATGTCCTCCTGCACATAGAGGCACCGCAGGGCGGAACACCGTTGACCGGCGGACTGGAAAGCGGATTCGACGATGGCCTGTACTGCCTGTTCGGGCAGCGCGGTACTGTCCACGATCATCGCGTTCAATCCGCCGGTTTCCGCGATCAGCGGCGTGCCGGGCGCGCAATGTTCGGCCATGTTGGCGCGGATGCGCTGGGCGGTGGCGGTGGACCCGGTGAAGGCCACGCCATTGATGCGCGCGTCACCCGTCAGCGCCGCGCCGATGTCGCCGCCACCGGGCAGCAGTTGCAGGGCGGACTTTGGCACGCCTGCCTTGTGCAGCAGCGAAACGCAAAGATGGGCGACCAGCGGCGTCTGCTCGGCGGGTTTGGCAAGCACGGCGTTTCCGGCGGCAAGCGCGGCCGACACCTGGCCCACAAAGATCGCCATCGGGAAGTTCCAGGGGCTGATGCAGGTGAAGATACCGGCGGGCGGTTCATTCGTTGCCTGTGCCGCGTAGTAGCGCAGGAAATCCACGCCCTCGCGCAGTTCGGCCACGCAATCGGGCAGACCCTTGCCCGCCTCGCGGGCCAGCAGGGCGAATATCTCGCCGAAGTTTTCCTCCATCAGATCGGCGGCCTTGAGCAACACCTGACGGCGCTCGGACAGAGGGGTTGTCCAAGGCGTCGCGCCCTCCAGCGCGGTGGCGACATCCGCTTTGGATGCAGGGCGCACGGTGCCGGGGGATCCGGCAGGATCGGCCGGATTGACAACCTCGACCGCCGCCTCGGGCCGGGCCTTGCCCGCGAGCAGGGGGGCGGCCTCCCACTTGTGATCCCTGAAGGCGTTGCGGGCGGTGTTCACCTCGTCCAGCGTCTGGGTATGGGTCAGATCGAAGCCGCGCGCATTGGCGCGGACGGGCGCAAAGACCTCCGGCCCTTTGACGATGACCTGATTTGTGGGCTGGCCCAGTTGTTCGAACGGATCGGCGGCCACGACTTCGGGCGGAACGGTTTCATCGACGATCTGGTTCACGAAACTGGAGTTCGCGCCGTTTTCCAGCAGGCGGCGCACCAGATAGGCCAGCAGATCCTTGTGCGCGCCGACGGGGGCGTAGATGCGGCAGCGCGTCCCGTGATCCTTCATCACGATGGTGTGCAATGTCTCGCCCATGCCATGCAGGCGCTGGAACTCGAATGTGTCCTTGTCCTCCGCCATGTGCAGCACGGCGGCGACGGTATGGGCGTTGTGGGTGGCAAACTGCGGATAGATGCGGTCGGTCATCCCCAGCAGCTTGCGGGCGTTGGAGATATAGCTGACGTCGGTCGCGGCCTTTTGCGTGAACACCGGAAAGCCGTCCACACCGTCGACCTGCGCCCGTTTGATTTCAGTGTCCCAATAGGCACCCTTGACCAGACGCACCATGATCTTGCGGTCGTGCCGTCCGGCCATGTCGTACAGCGTGTCGATCACGGTGGCGGCGCGGGGGCCGAAGGCCTGCACAACGATGCCGAACCCGTCCCAGCCCTTGAGCGCGGGCTCTGCCATGACGCGGTCGATCACGTCGAGTGACAGGGCAAGCCGGTCGGCTTCTTCGGCGTCCACGTTCAGGCCCATGCCCGCGGATTTCGCCAACAGGCACAGCGCGCGCAGTCGGGGGACGAGATCGGTCATCACCGCCTCTTCCTGCGAAACTTCGTAGCGCGGATGCAGGGCCGAAAGCTTGACCGAAATGCCGGGGTTCTTGCGGATGTCGCTGTGTGTGCAGGCGGTTGCGATGGCGCTGATCGCACGGGAATAGCTCAGGTGATACCGTTTGGCGTCGGCTTCGGTCCGTGCGGCTTCGCCCAGCATATCATAGCTGTAGGTGAAACCCTTCTTCTCCATCGCGGCGGCGCGGGTCATCGCGGCACCGATATCCTCGCCCAGCACGAACTGGCGGCCCATTTCCTTCATGGCGCGGGACACGGCGGTGCGGATCACCGGCTCTCCCAGCCGTTTGATGGCGGCGCGCAGGTGGCGCACGGGGCCGGGTTGGTCATCGTCCAGAACACGGCCCGTCAGCATCAGGGCCCAGGTGGAGGCATTCACAAGAGACGACGTGGAATGACCCATGTGCCGGCCCCAGTCCGACGGCGCGATCTTGTCCTCGATCAGCGCGTCGATCGTGTCGGCGTCGGGAACGCGCAAAAGCGCCTCGGCCAGACACATCAGCGCGACACCTTCGTCGGTGGACAGGCCGTATTCGGCAAGGAACACCTCCATCAGACCGGGCTGGGTGGTGCCACGGATGGCGCGGACCAGATCGGCGGCATTGGCGCAGATCGCTGCGCGGTCGTCGCCGGGCAGCCTGGCATCGGCGACCAGCCGGTCCAGCACCACCTGGGGGTCCGCGTACATGCCCGCATCAATATCGTGGCGCAGGGTCGGGGGAGTGTCATAGGCCATGGGTGTCTCCTTCGGGAACTTTATTCAGTATATTCTAGGGCAGGAAGGCGATCTGCCTTATGTTGGCCAAAAATGAAGTTCAAATGGCAGGTTATGGAGGAGATTCGAATGAAAAATGAGCAATCCGAGCTGGATCGTTTCGATCACGCGATTCTCTCCGTTCTGGCCGAGGATGGCCGGATCAGCATCACCGATCTGGCCAGACGCATCGGCCTGTCGAAATCGCCCACGCAGGCGCGGCTGCGGCGGCTGGAAGAGCAGGGTGTGATCCTTGGCTACCGCGCCTTGCTGGACCCCATTCGGCTGGGTCTGGATCACGTGGCCTTCGTCGAGGTCCGCTTGAGCGACACCCGCGAAAAGGCGCTGCGGGCTTTCAACGCAGCTGTCGTGAAGGTGCCCGAAATCGAACAGGCCCATATGATCGCAAGCCACTTTGATTATCTTCTCAAGGTACGCACCCGCGACATGACGGCCTACCGTCGTTTTCTGGGAGAGACCATATCATCCCTGCCGCATGTCTCCAACACCTCGACCTATGTGGCGATGGAGGCGGTGAAAGAGACGATGCTTGCCGATCCCACTTGACGCAGGACAGGCAAGCGCCATTATTTCTCGCATGAAGCGATTTGCGCTCTTTCCTCTGTGTCTTGCCGCCGTTCTGACGGCGGGTCTGGCGCGCGCCGACTGTCCTGATCCTGCGGACACGCGCACGGAAATCCTGAACCTGCTGGCCAAGGCTCAGGCGGCCGAGAATTTCAGCGACGGCAGGCGGGTATCGGGCGAACTCTGGGAGGTCTGGCTGCGCGCACCCGACGAAGCGGCCCAGGCGGTGCTGGACCGTGGATTGGGCCGCCGGGATGTGGCCGACTATGCCGGCGCGTTGGTCGAATTTGACAGGCTGACGGAATACTGCCCGACCTATGCCGAAGGGTTCAACCAGCGGGCCTTCGTGAATTTCCTGCAAGGCAATTACGATCTGGCGCTGGTCGATCTGGACCGCGCTTTGATGTTGCAGCCCTATCACATTGCGGCGCAAGCGGGGCGGGCCCTGACGCTGATGAACATGAACCGCATCGCGGAAGCCCGGGCGCAGATGCTCATCGCGGTCGACAACAACCCTTGGCTGTCAGAACGCGCGCTCCTGGCCGAGGGCGCACCGCTTGGACCGCCTGGCCAAAAGCTCTGACCATTTACACCCACCCCCGCTTGCGCTTAGGTGGCGTCGATGCGGGCGTGATGGAATGGTAGACATACCAGACTTAAAATCTGTTGGGCCTTGTGCCCGTGTGGGTTCGAGTCCCACCGCCCGCACCAAGAATGGTCCTTGTGGATACTAAATCATTGATGATGGGCGCTTAATGGCGTCGCGGGGTCATGGCGCATGGACCGGTATCTCAATCCCAGACATTGAAAGCCCAAATTCCGGGGAAGTGACGGTTGCACCGGCCGACGCGCAACCTTGATCAGCGCGCAAGGTTTGCTGCGTTGCTCTGTCATCGAGATACTGAAATTCAGCCGTTCGATGTGCGGCCGCAAGGATCCTGATCCGGCGCAGGGCCAAGGGAGCCCCGGATCTGCAGATGACTTGCCAGTTCTTCCGACCGCCCCTCACTTTTGCGTTCGACCATGTCGATCAGGGCGATGGCAGCCTTGCGGCCCATTTCGCGGTGCGGAACGTGCACCGTGGTCAGGCCGGGCGACACGATCTGGGCCAGTTCGATGTCGTCGAAACCGGTGATGGAGATGTCCTGCGGCACGCGCAGGCCAAGCTCCTGAGCGCGACGCAGGGCACCGACGGCCAGCACGTCGTTGCCGCACATGATCGCGCTCGGCGCGGGCGCGTCCTGCATCAGCAGGTCGAGCGCATCCGACCCGTTCCGAATGCCGTAGGGGGTTTCGATCACCTTGAGCGATGCGCCGTCTGCCCCCGCGTCCGCCATCGCCCGCCGGATTCCCGCAAGGCGCTCCGCCGCGCGGTCATTCCCTTCCGTCACCCCCGATATGACACCGATCCGCCGATGGCCGTGGCTGAGGACTGCACCGGCAAGGGCGTGCATCGACCGCTCGTTGTCAAAGCCGATCGCCGGGCGCGGATCATTGGCGCGATAGGCCCAGGCAACCAGCACCGGCAGGTTCTGGCTTTGCAGATAGGCATGGATCGACGCGTCGCGGTCGTAGCCGATCAGCAAGAGACCATCGGCACCGCGCGCGACAAGGGCGCGGATCTGGTCCTTCTCCACCTCGGGGCGGTAGCCGCTGCTGGAGACCAGAAGCGTGTAGCCATGCAGGCGCAGTTCTTCCTGAAAGGCCTGCAGGCCGCGTGCGAAGATCGCATTCTCCATCGTCGGGATGATCGCGCCGATCGTGAAGGTGCGGCGTGCAGCCATGACCTTGGCACCGAAATTCGGCGTATAGCCCAGTGTGTCCACGGCTTCCATCACCCGGTCCAGCGTTGTTTTCGCGACCTGCGCGGGCTGGTTCAGGCAACGCGATACCGTCGCGGTCGATACGCCTGCGGCTGTCGCGACATCGGCAAGCGTAGGTGTAGGGCGGTCTGACGGCATCTGCGCTTGGCTCTCCTTTCGGCCCGAATAGCATAGGTTGTGGTTTGCGCAAACGCTCAACCGACCCGCCGGACCGCGACACCTTGGGGCTTGCGCGAATCGAATGTAAGCGCTTACACTGGGGAAAGGACACGCCCGAACCGGAGCCCTGCCGCCATGTTTCTTGCAGCCTCACTGATCGTGTTTGCGATCTATTTCGCAAATGTCGCGCTTGGAGCCTTTCAGGGAGCCGCGTTTCTGGGAGACGTCAGTGAGATGCTTGTCCTGTTTCTGGCGTCGATCTTGTTCGTCGTCGCGATTTTGAAGAAAGAAGCTGACCGCAAGAACAAAAACGGCAGCTGATCGATCCAACGGGAGGAATTTGGATGGACATCGAGACCCAAGAGCTGAAGTCGGCAGAGCGCCGCAATTTCTTGAAACTGGCCGGAACGGGCGCTTTTACAGCAGCATTGGTCGCCGGTGCTGCGGGCACCCTGTGGTCGTCCGAGGCCGCAGCCCAGACCGCCAACGAAGAGCGGGACCGCGAAGCCGCTGCGGATCACGTGATGACCCTGGCCACTGAATACGTCATCGGCACGACACGCAGCTATCCGATGATGCAGCTCGACGTGAAAGAGAACCTGCAGAACGCGTCCAACGGCAAGATCTACGTCAAGCTTGCGCCAGGCGGCCAGCTGGGTACGGGATCGGCACTGGCCCAGAAGGTGCAGGGCGGCACAGTGAACGCCGGGCAGTTCTCTCTGTCCAACTTCGCGCCTTTCGCACCGGCAGTCGACCTGATCAACATCCCCTACTTCTGTGGTGCAAATCAGCGTTTCGTGAACCTTGTGACGTCCGACATCTGGAAGACCGAAGTGAACGCGATGGTCGAACAGCGGGGCTTCAAGCCGATGTTCTATTTCTGCATTGATCCGCGCGTCATGGCCGTGAGGCAGGGCGGCAACGCGATCATCACACCCGCCGATCTGCAGGGCGTGAAGTTCCGGGTTCCAGGCTCGCAGATGTTGCAGCAGTTCTACCGGATGGGCGGCGCAAACCCGACGCCCGTGGCCTGGGGCGAGACACCGTCGGCGATCAAGCAGGGTGTGGCTGACGCGCTCGATCCATCCGTCGGCGCGCTTTATGCCTTTGGTTTCAAGGATATTCTGAGCCATGTGACCTTTACGCAGGCCGTGCCGGACAGCCAGTGCTATGCCTGCAATCTGGAATGGTTCAACAGCCTGCCAGGTGATGTGCAGGAAGCGGTGGAATGGGCGTCGGAAATGAGCTTCCATCAGAACCTCGCCAAGGTGCCATCGGCGCGGACCTTCGCCATGGCAGAGATGCGCAAGGCTGGTGTCGAATTCCATTCGCTGACAGAAGACCAGCTTGCCGAATGGCAGGACACGGTCGGCTACCAGCGGTCGGAGTGGGACAGCTTCAAGACCGAACTGGCCGGGTCCATGGAGACCTTCGACAAGCTGGTCGAGGCAGCCGGGACCACGGGCCAGTACTACGTCCACGACGCCTGATCCCTGAACCGCGGGCGCCCATCGGCGGCGCCCGCATTCCCGACAGATACGCGCGCTGCCTGCCACCGGCTTGCCGGGGGGCCGGAGTGTGTGCTCACGCCCGAGGCTGCGATGGAAATCCTGCGAAAAATCAACCGTGATGCCGAAAAATGGCTCTTGCTGGTCTTCTATGTGATGCTTGTCGTCACCATGGCAGTCGAAGTGCTGCGCCGCGAGGTTTTTGCCTATTCCTCGATCTGGGGTGAAGAGATCGTTCGATATTCCTTTATCTATCTGGCCTGGATCGGCGCTGCGGCGGCGGTCAAGGATCGCGCGCACATCCGCATCGACGTGATCATGCATTACCTCGGGCCAAGGGCCAAGGCGGCCGTCTATCTCTTTGGCGACCTTGTCATGTTTCTGGTGGCACTTGTCGCGCTCTACTGGTCGATCGAGACCGTTCATGTTTCGTTGAATTTCGGCTCGGTCACCGCGGGGCTTCGGATATCGCAGGCCTGGTTCCTGATGGCTGTGCCGGTGGGTTTCACGCTCATCATCCTGCGCCTTTTTCAATCGTTTCTTCGTGACATCCGCGCCCTGAAGGCGGGCGAAGGTGTGTACGAAGGCGACAAGCTGTTCGACTGAAGGGGCCCGGACCATGTGGCAGCAGATCAACCAGACGGTCGAACTTGGCTGGGACTTCTATGTTCCCGTAATCCTTTTTGTCTCTCTTATCGCACTGGCGGTGCCGGTCTGGGCAGCGATTGGCTCTGCCGCCATCATCATGCTGGTGATGTCGGGCGATCTACCGCTCAGCGCTGTCGGCGAAAGCCTTTTCACCGGGATCGACGCCTTTGCGCTGACCGCCGTGCCGCTGTTTATCCTGACCGGTGACGTGCTGGTCCGCACGGGACTGTCGCGCAAGTTTCTGGATGTGGCCGAGGCGCTGACGCAATTCGCCAAGGGTGGTTTCGGATCGGCAACGGTGCTGGTCTGCGGCATGTTCGCGGCCATCTCGGGGTCTGACGCGGCGGGGGCGGCGGCGGTGGGCCGCATGACGATCTCGCGACTGGTGGAATCGGGCTATCCGCGGCCCTACGCCTGCGCGCTGGTGGCGGCGGGCGCCTGTACCGGCATCCTGATCCCGCCGTCCATCGCCTATATCATCATCGGTCTGGTGCTGGGCATATCCGCCTCCACCCTGTTCCTGGCGGCTCTC
The DNA here is from genome assembly GCA_963799505.1 of uncultured Alphaproteobacteria bacterium. Taxonomy (GTDB): domain Bacteria; phylum Pseudomonadota; class Alphaproteobacteria; order Rhodobacterales; family Rhodobacteraceae; genus Sulfitobacter. The sequence goes on along the minus strand of CAWCXM010000013.1, from coordinate 8,635 downwards.
ATTCCCGGCATTGCCATTCTGGTGTCAATCCTCGTGACCAACATCATCATGAACCGGCTGTACGGCTGGGAAGGGGGCGGGAACATCTCGATGAGCGAGTACCTTGGTCAACTGGGACGTGCACTGGTATCCGGCTGGTACGCTTTCATCGTGCCGGGCATCATCTTTTACGGCATCTTCTCGGGCCGCCTGACCCCCACCGAAGCAGGGGCCACCGCAGTGGTCGTGACAATCATCATGGGCTTCATCATGGGCACCCTCAAGCTGGCGGATTTCCCCGCGATGCTGCTGAGTTCGGCCAAGGTGAACGGGGTGATCCTGCCGATCATCGCCTTCTCCGCCCCGCTGGCAGAGGCGCTGGCGATCATGGGCGTGCCGCAGGGGTTCGTGACGTCCGTCACCGGCCTGACGGACGAGCCGTGGATCCTGATCCTGCTGATGATCGGCATCCTGATCGCTGCCGGCTGCGTGATGGAGACAACACCGAATATCGTGATCCTCGCCCCCATCCTGAAACCCCTGGCCGACAACATCGGCATGAACGAGATCCAGTTCTGTATCATGATGATCACGGCGCTGGGTGTGGGGTTCATCACGCCGCCTCTTGGGCTGAACCTTTTTGTCGTATCCGGCATCACCGGCGAGTCCATTCTCAAGATCGCCGGGCGTGCCGTTCCCTTTGTACTCTGCATGTTTATCGTGGTGCTGCTGATCGCCTATGTGCCAGCCATCTCGACAAGCTTGCTGCCCGAAATCTACCAGTAGGATTGACTGACCATGACACGTGACTACCTGAAAAAAGCCCCGCTGACCGCCAAATCCGACGCCTCGGAAACCCACGCCATCGTCAAGAACATCCTTGATGACATCGAAGCGGGTGGCGACGCCAAGGCGCTGGAATACGCGCAGAAGTTCGACAAATACGAGGGCAGCGTGATCCTGAGCCAGGACGAGATCGACGCCGCCTGCGCGCAGGTGTCCGAGAAACTCAAGGCTGATATCCGCTTTGCCCATGACAACGTCAAACGCTTTGCCGAAATGCAAAAAAGCACGGTCGCGGATGTGGAGATGGAGATCAGCCCCGGTTTCATCGCAGGGCAAAAGGCGATCCCGGTGGATGCCGCGGGCTGCTATGTGCCCGGCGGGCGCTACAGCCACATCGCGTCGGCGATCATGACCGTGACGACCGCAAAGGTCGCGGGTTGTCGTCACATCGCCGCCTGTTCCCCGCCGCGCCCCGGTGAGGGTGTGAACCCTGCAATCGTTTATGCCGCGCATTACTGCGGTGCCGACAAGATCATCGCGATGGGCGGCGTGCAGGGCGTGGCCGCCATGACATTCGGTCTCTTTGGTCTGCCGAAAGCCAACATCCTCGTCGGTCCGGGCAACCAGTTCGTGGCCGAAGCCAAGCGCATCCTCTTTGGCCGTGTCGGCATCGACATGATCGCGGGCCCCACCGACAGTCTTGTGCTGGCGGACGAGACCGCCGATCCGCATGTGGTCGCGACCGACCTCGTGAGCCAGGCCGAGCATGGCTACAATTCTCCGGTCTGGCTGGTCACGGACGACCGGGCGCTGGCCGAAAAGGTGATGGATCTGGTCCCCGGCCTGATCGACGATCTGCCCGAGGTGAACAGCCAGAACGCCGCCGCCGCATGGCGCGATTATGCCGAAGTCATCGTCTGTGCCGACCGCGAGGAAATGGCCGCCTGTTCCGACGACTACGCCCCAGAGCACCTGACGGTGCAGGCCGAAGACCTCGACTGGTGGCTGAACCGGCTGACCTGCTATGGCTCGCTGTTTCTGGGCGAGGAAACCACCGTGTCCTACGGTGACAAGGCCGCAGGCACCAACCACGTCCTGCCCACGTCCGGTGCGGCGGGCTATACGGGCGGCCTCAGCGTCCACAAGTACATGAAGATCGTCACATGGCAGCGCACCACCCGCGATGCGTCAAGGGATGTGGCGATTGCCACGGCCCGTATCTCGCGTCTGGAAGGCATGGAAGGCCACGCCCGCGCGGCGGATGTACGTCTGGCCAAATATTTCCCCGGCGAAAACTTCGACCTGTCCGCCGATGCATGACAAAGGTGCCCTGTTCGACCTGACCGGCCGGGTGGCCTGTGTCACCGGCGCGAGCTCCGGCCTTGGCCGTCGTTCGGCGGTGGCCCTTGCGGCTGCGGGCGCACGGGTCGTGGGTGTTGCCCGACGGGCCGAAGCATTGGCTGGCCTGCGCGACGACCTCGGCGAGGTCTGCGCCGTGGTGACAGCGGATGTGGCCGACCGCAACGGTATCGCAGCCTTGCGCGACGCGGTATCGACGCCCTTTGGCGCGCCCGACATCGTGGTCCACGCTGCGGGAGTCAACACGCGGCAGGCGGCGGATGATGTGACGCCTGAAGGCTGGGACCAGACCCTTGCGCTGAACCTGTCTGCGCCGTTCTTCATCAGCCAGGCCCTGGTGCCGGCGATGAAGGCAAAGGGCTGGGGCCGGATCGTGAATTTCGCTTCCCTTCAGACCACCCGCGCCTTTCCGGGCGGCATTGCCTATGGTGCCACGAAGGGCGGCATCGGCCAGCTGACCCGCGCCATGGCCGAGGCGTGGTCCAGGGACGGGATCACCGCCAACGCCATCGGTCCGGGATTCTTCCCGACCGAATTGACGCAAGCGGTCTTCAGCGATCCAGATCGCGCCGCCCGGAACGCCGCGCAAACCTGCGCGGGCCGGAACGGCACGTTGGAAGACATTGACGGGCCGCTGGTTTTTCTGTGCTCTGACGCATCGGCCTATGTGACGGGGCAGGTGCTGATGGTCGACGGGGGGTTCACCGCAAAATGAAGGCATTGGTGTATGATGGCGTGGAAACGCTGGGGTTCCGCGATGTGCCGGACCCCGTGCCGCAGGACGGTGAACATCTGATCAAGGTGGACGCCGTGGGCATCTGCGGGTCGGACATGCACGCCTACCTGGGCCACGACGCCCGGCGCCCCGCGCCGCTGATCTTGGGTCACGAGGCCGCCGGGGTGATCGTGGGCGGACCGAAGGACGGGATGCGCGTGACGGTCAATCCGCTGGTGACCTGCGGCACCTGTCCTGCCTGCCGCTCTGCCCGCGAGAACCTGTGCCCGACGCGTCAGATCATCTCGATGCAACCGCGTGAGGGGGCGTTTGCACAGTATATCTCCATGCCTGAACGCAATCTGGTTGACGTGCCCGCCGATGTGCCATTGGGCACCGCAGCCCTTGCCGAACCGCTCGCGGTCAGCTGGCACGCCGTGCGTCTTGCGACCGAAGCCTTGCACCCCGCGTCGGACCGGCGTGCGCTGGTCATCGGGGGCGGTGCCATCGGGCTGGCCGCCGCACTGGCATTGCGTGCAATGGCCGTGGCAGACGTGACAATCGTCGAGCCGAACGAGACACGCCGCGATTTTCTCGGCGCCAAAGGCGAACGGGTGGTGGCCTCTGCCGACGGGCAATTCCCCTTGGTCATCGACGCCGTCGGTTATGCCGCGACACGGGCAGCCGCGTCTTCGCTGGCCGCACCGGGGGGGGTGATCGCCCACGTGGGGCTGGGCGAGGACACAGGCGGGCTGGACATCCGCCGCATGACCTTGCAGGAAGTGACATTCATCGGCACCTACACCTATACCGCGCAGGATTTCCGCGACACGGCGCAGGCGATTTTCGATGGCCGCCTTGGCGCGCTGGACTGGACAGAAACGCGGCCCCTGTCGGATGGTGCCACAGCCTTTGCCGATCTGAGGGCAGGGCGGGTCGCCGCCCCCAAGATCGTGTTGGACCCCTGGTCCTGACCGGCACAGCAAGAAAGGACAGCAGTCATGTACGCCAAAATTCTCGTGCCGATGGCACTTGATCACGACATATCGCCCCAGACGCTGGCCATTGCCAACGCGCTGCGCAGCGCGACGGATGAGATCATCGCGTTGCACGTGCATGAGGAACCACAAGGGTCCGTCAGCAGCTATCTGGACAAGGAAACGGTGCAAGCGGGCCGCGATGCGGCCAGGGCGATGCTGGAGCAGAAAACCGCCAAACTCGACAATGTCACACCCGTTCTGATCAGCGGCCATTCCTCGCGCACGATCATCGACTACGCTGACAGCAACGGCATCGACTGCATCGTGATCGGCTCTCACAAGCCCGGTCTGCGCGACTATTTCCTCGGCTCAACCGCCGCCCGCGTCGTGCGCCATGCAGGCTGCGCCGTTCACGTTCACCGCAACACAGACACCCCCCAATCGCCCAGGAAAGAAAGGCAAAACGCATGAACATCGACAAGAAGATCGTAGATGATCTTGTCGCCAACGACATCTCCTTTGTGACCACCGTGCCCTGCAAACAGCTGGCCGGTGTGATCGAGGAGGTGGAGAACCGCGAAGAGATCTTCCACATTCCCTCCAACAAGGAAGACGAAGGCATGGGCCTGTGCGCCGGTGCGTTCATGGGCGGCAAACGTCCGATGATCATCATGCAGAACACCGCCCTTGGCGTCACGCTGAACACGCTGGCGACGCTGACGCAGTTCTACCGGATGCCGCTGCCCATGCTGATTTCCTACCGCGGCGAACTGCGCGAGCCCGTGGCCTGTCAGGTCGAGATGGCGGTGCACACCAAGGCGCTGCTGGCACAGCTGAACATCCCGACCTACCACTTCCACTGGCAAAAGGATGTGGAGGAATTCGACAACATCCTCAAATACACCTTCATGTGCAACAAACCCGTGGCGATCCTGACCGACGCCAACTTCTGGGGAGGCTATGGCGACCAATGATCCGTTCAGAAATTCTCAAGGAAATCGCACCCATTCTCAATCCGCATCTTGTGGTCTGCAACATCGGACTTCCGTCTCAGGAACTCCACATGATCGACGACAACGCGCGCAACTTCTACATGCTGGGCACGATGGGTCTCGCGTCCTCCATCGGCTTTGGTCTTGCGCTGGCGCAACCCAAGCCGGTCATCTCCATTGACGGCGACGGATCGGTCCTGACCAACCTCGGTACGCTGCCGACCATCGCCAACAACGCGACAGGCAATTACACCCTGCTGATCATCGACAACGGTTCTTATGGCTCCACCGGCGATCAGCCGACCTATGCGGGCAAGAAAACCTCGCTGGCGGCGGTGGCCAAGGCTTGCGGCTGCGACAACGTGATCGAAGTGCAGGACAAGGATCTTGGCCCGGTGCTGCAGGATGCCATCGACAGCGACGAGATGACCATCATCGTGTGCAAATGCGACAGCGGCAACATCAAGCTGCCGGTCATCACGCTTGATCCAGTGGTGATCCGTCACCGCTTCATGGAAGCCGTGAAAGCCTGATGGCGGCGAAGGACATCCATTCCGCACAGGACGCCCGCCGTCTGGCAAAGCGCCGTCTGCCATGGATGATCTTCGACTATATCGACGGCGCTGCCGGAAACGAGACAGGGGCCGCGCGCAACCGTGCGGCCCTCGATGCCCTAACCCTACGCCCCCGTATCCTGCGCAATGTGAGCCGGCGGTCGCTTGCCACAACGCTTTTCGGTGCATCCGCCGAACGTCCCTTCGGCATCGCGCCGATGGGCATGTGCAACCTGTCCGGGCCCGGTGCGGATCTGATGCTGGCGCGGCTGGCGGCGCAATACGCGGTGCCGCATGGTGTCTCTACCGTTGCCTCAACCCCGCTGGAAAAGATCATCGAGGTGGCGCAGGGCCATGCGTGGTTCCAGATCTACTTCAGCGGTGACGGCACCGGCACCTTCAAGCTGGTCGACCGCGCCCGCGAGGCGGGGTATCGGACGCTGGTCCTGACAGCGGATGTCCCCGAAGTGGGCCGCCGCCCGCGTGAATTGCGCCACGGCTTCAAGATGCCTTTCAGGATCGGACCCACACAATTCGTCGATTTCGCCCTGCACCCGCGCTGGTCGCTGGAAAGCCTGATCAAAGGCAAACCCGGCATGGCGAACTTCGACATGCCCGGCTACACCTTCGACCGCACCGAAAGCCGGGCCCGGGCGGATTGGGACACACTTAAGCGGATGCGCGACGTCTGGCCCGGCAAGCTGGTGGTCAAGGGCGTGCTGGACGTGGAGGATGCGGTCCTTCTGAAAGAAGCGGGCGTTGACGCGATACAGGTTTCCAGCCATGGGGCGCGGCAACTGGAAAGCGCGCCGTGCCCGATCACCGTTCTGCCGATGGTCCGCGAGGCGGTGGGGCCGGACATGCCGGTCTTTTTCGACAGCGGGCTGCGCTCTGGCGAGGATGTGCTCAAAACGCTCCATGCCGGGGCCGACTTCACCTTCTTTGGCCGCATCCTGCAATTTGCCATCGCGGCGGGGGGCGAGGCAGGGTTGCACCGGCTCTGGGACGTGCTGAGCGAAGAGCTGAGCATTGCAATGGCGCAGACCGGGCTGACGGAGCTGCCACGGCGCGGCAAATAACGCCGCACCCCCCGAATACAACTGTCAATCCTGCGCGACCGGCATAGCTTCAGGGCAACGAAGGGAACGCCATGCTGCTCGAGATCGACGCGATCACAAAATCCTTTGCCGACAGCGAAGGCGCGGTGCCGGTTCTGCAGGGTGTGAGCCTCGGGCTCGAAGCCGGGCAGACGCTGGCGTTGACGGGCGATTCCGGCAGCGGCAAAAGCACGCTTCTTCATATCGCGAGCGGATTGGAGCAGCCCGACAGCGGGGCGGTGCGGCTGGACGGCAAAGACCTCACACAGTTGGACGACAGCGCCCGCGCGCGCCTGCGCCGCTCAGAGATTGCATTGGTCGTTTCAGCAGTTCAACCTGATCCCGTCCCTGAATGTGGCCGCAAACATCGCGTTTCAGGCGCGGCTTGCCGGACGGGTCGATCAGGCGCATATCGACGCGATCACCATCGCCCTCGGCCTTGACGGCTATCTGCGCAAATACCCCGAGACGCTTTCGGGCGGGCAGCAGCAGCGGGTGGCCATCGCGCGTGCCCTGGCGGCGCGGCCAAAGCTGCTGCTGGCCGATGAACCCACCGGCAATCTGGATGAAAACACCGCCGAAGACGTGCTTGCCCAGATGACGGACCTTGTAGCACGGACGGGTGCCGCGTTGATGGTGGTCACACATTCGCCTCAGGTCGCCGCCCGCATGGACCGGCAGGTGCATCTGCGCGGCGGCGTTCTTGTATGATCCGCACGGTTCTGACAGCCCTGCTGTCGCACTGGCGGCACAATCCGGTGCAGTTGTTCGCCTATCTGGCCGGGCTCGCCTTGGCCACGGCGCTTTGGTCCGGTGTGCAGGCGATCAACAGCGAGGCCCGCGCCAGCTATGACGCTGCGGCAGACACGCTGGGCGAAGGACAGTTCGATCAGCTTTTGCCCGTAAAGGGGGACCGGATCGCCCAGAACGTCTATGTCGATTTGCGGCGGGCGGGATGGCTGGTCTCGCCCGTCATCGAGGGGCGGTTGGGGGACACGCGGCTGGTCGGGATTGATCTCGTCACCTCTCCCCAACGGGCTGGGATCGCGTCAGGCCGAGGGGCTGCCGGAGCTGACTTTCACCGGCTCTGCGCAACTTGTCGGCAACGATCAGGCGGCGGCAGATCTGGTGGGCACGGCGGAGGTGACGGTCGATCCCTCCATCGCACCGGGGGTGGCCATCGGTGACGTGGGTCATGTGCAGGGCCTGCTCGGCCGCGATGATCTCTCCCGCCTGATCATCCTGCCCGAACAACCCCTTGGGCGTCCGGAATTGAGTGCAGTGGCACCCGGATTGCGCCTGCAGCCAGCGCAGCAGAATGCCGACATCGGACAGCTGACCGACAGCTTTCACCTGAACCTGACGGCCTTCGGATTGCTCAGCTTTGCCGTGGGGCTCTTCATCGTCCACAGCACCATCGGACTGGCCTTCGAACAGCGACGCGGCATGATCCGCACCCTCCGCGCGCTGGGCGTGCCGTTGCGCCCGCTGGTGGCGATGATCGCGGTCGAGATGCTGGTGCTGGCGGCACTTGGCGCTCTGCTGGGTATCGTCGCGGGGTATTTCATCGCAGCCCTCCTGCTGCCCGATGTCGCCGCCACACTGCGCGGGCTTTATGGCGCGGATATCTCAGGTGCGTTGCAGATCCGCGTCGAATGGTGGCTCTCGGGACTGCTCATCGCTGTGGTCGGCACGGCGGCAGCGCTGGCGGGGCGGTTGTGGCAGATCCGGCCGGGGGTGTGCAGGTTGACGCTGTCCAGCGCGCGCTGGGCGCTGGTTGCCGCAGACGGTATCGGCGCAGACGCTGTCGGCGGCAGCAGGCTGCTGGGCGATGGGCCTGCGCTTCTGGGCGGTGGGTTGATGGCGCTGGAGGGTATTGCGCTGCTTGGTCTGCTCATCGGCGCGGCATTGGCGCTGCCGCTGGTGGCAGAGCGCGCGCTGGCGCTGTTTGAACGCCGCGCAGACACACCGCTGTGGCAATGGTTCTGGGCGGACACGCGCCAGCAATTGCCGGGTCTCAGCCTTGCGCTGATGGCGCTCCTGCTTGCGGTTTCGGCCAATATCGGCGTCTCGACGATGGTATCGAGCTTTCGGCTGACCTTTGTCGGTTTTCTCGACCAACGCCTCGCGCCCGAACTGTTTGTCTCGCTCGACAGCGCGGACCGGAGCGCCG
>CAWCXM010000012.1:0-87960 GCA_963799505.1 uncultured Alphaproteobacteria bacterium | reverse complement strand
GCGCGATGCCGCTGCGGCTGCGGTGTTGGGCATTACTACTTCTCCTATGGACCGCGATCGGGTTTTCAGGGCCAAGTTGCTCACATACTGCACACGAATTGGGGCAGTCTAGCCCCCCAGAGCGGAGACTTGCAAACGGCGGTGAATGGGTGGGGCAGGAACTTAAGCCCCTATTCTACCGCTGAAGCCAGACGGCAATTGATATTCGAACAACGAGGAAATGACGCTGACGCTCGAAGGCTCGCCATCTGCACGTCAATCGCTGGTCTTCATTTGCAACGTTCGTTTCGCTGTTCTTGTTCATCGGCCAAACAAGCGGCGCATCGAAGTCAGTGCCAAAACCGGACCTTCGTTGGCGCAGCGGCGAAGGCAGAGACCGAGCCCGGATAGACCGATGCTGCGGGATGCTCGAACATCCGCCATGCACAGAAACCTCACTTTGCTCAATTGCTTCTTAAACCATTTGAGGACTTTCGCAATGTAAGGGGCGGTCCCGACGATGAAGCATCCATCTGCTGGCGAAACATACCTTCTGAGTGCAGGTGCTTCTTTGCGGGCCAGAAGGGCAATCAACGCCGTGGCATTCATGGCGTTTGCCGCCGCGTCGCCGAGCGATGGTCGGGCGGACAGAAGACGGCTCGCCCAGGCGTCACGAAATATTCATGAAGGAGACTCCTTACTGTTACAAAACAAGTCCAACTCCCCTCTAGCTCATTCTTGGGCTCCAATTCAGTGGGGGACACCATGTCATTCAATCGCCGTACACTTTTGAAACTTTCTGCCGCCGGTCTGGCTGCGCCAATGATCCTGAAGGCAAACGACGCGCTTGCCGCTTCGGGCAGCGTCAAGGTTCTTGCCTGGGGCGACTACATCCAGCCCAATATCGCCGAAGCCTTCGAGGCAGAGACCGGAATCACGCTTGAACTGACCACATTCGGGTCCAATGACGAAGCCGAAAGCACGATCCGCGCCAATGGCGGCAAGGGCTTCGACATCGTATTCCCGTCTATCACCAACTCCGCCGGGTATATCGACGACAACGGCGAAAGCTTCTTTGCGCCGGTTCCGGCAGGTGTGAACGTGGACAACGTCATCCCGTCCTTCCTGCGCGACAGCGCCGCCTTGGGTGGTGTGTTCAAGGGCGAGCAGATCCTGCTGCCATTTGACTGGGGCACCGAAGGTGTCACCTACAATCAGGCGCAGATGCCAATTGATGGCCAGGTCTCCTATGGTGACCTCTGGGCCGATGCAGCCAAGGGCAAGGCCGCGTTCCGTCAGAAATCCGTCATCATGGGTACTGGTCTCTACCTCGATGCAATCGGCGAGGTACCGTCCAATCGCATGCTCGACGTTTACAAATCCGAAGATGATGCGCGCCGTGTCTGGGGTGCCGTCACCCAGTGGATGCTCGAGCGCAAGGACAATTTCGGTGCCTTCTGGAACAACGCGACCGAGGCGAGCTCTGCCTTTACCGAGGCCGGTGCGATCATCGGCCAGACTTGGGACACCACAGGGCTGTTGCTGAACCGCGACAATGCCGATTTCGTCTATCGCGCACCGTCGGAAGGCATCATCACCTGGCTGGACAGCTTCGGCATGCTGAAGCAGGCAGAAAATCCGGAACAGGCCGTGGCCTTCATGAACTTCATGCTCAAGCCCGAAACCGGCGGCATGTTCGCCAACAACACCGGCTACAACTCTGCCGTTGTGGGCGCGGCAGACTTTGCTTCGGAAGAGTTCAAGAAACAGTTCAACGAAGTCTATACCGCCGATGTTCTGGGCAACATGTGGTGGTGGCAGGCGGATACGCCGTTCTTCGGCCCCGTGCGCGACGAATTCGTCGAGATCATCACCAACGCCTGATTTCAGGCTTTGAACCTTTGGGCAGCTCCGGTGCATCCGGGGCTGCCCTTGTGATCTGCGGGGGTTGGAATGCGCGGAAAATCAGTGACGCTTGACCAGATGGAGGTCACCTACCCGAACGGGTTCAGGGCGGTCCAACCAACCGATCTAGTGGTCGAGGCGGGCGAATTCTTTTCCATTCTTGGCCCGTCAGGCTGTGGCAAGACGACGATACTGCGAGCGGTGTCCGGTTTCGTGGATCCATCTGCGGGGCGCATCCTGATCGGCGGCGCGGACCAGCGCGGCATAGGGCCGAACATGCGCGAAACCGCGCTGATCTTTCAGAACCTCGCCCTGTTTCCTCTCATGCGCGTCTGGGAAAACGTGGCCTTCGGACTTGAGGCGCGCGGCGTGGCCAAACGCGTGCGGCGGGACAAGGCCCATGAGCTGCTTGATCTGGTGGCACTCGCGGACCAAGCCGAGAAAACACCCGGAGAATTGTCCGGTGGTCAGCGCCAGCGCGTGGCGATTGCACGGGCCTTGGCGGTGGACCCGTCGGTGTTGCTGCTTGACGAGCCGCTCTCGGCACTGGACCTGAAGCTGCGGCAACATATGCGGGCCGAGCTGCGCAGCATCCAGAAAAAGACCGGCGTGACCTTTATCTACATCACCCATGATCAGGGTGAAGCGCTGACGATGTCCGACCGGATTGCCGTCATGAACGCGGGGCGCATCGAACAGGTAGGAACGGCAGATCAGGTCTATTCCAATCCTGTATCCGCATTTTCGGCGTCCTTTGTCGGAGAGGCCAATCAATTCGCAGGCCGCATCGCGGCGCAAAAGGGGGACATGGCGCAGATTGATACCCCGCATGGGCAGTTCATCGGTCGCAATCCGACCGGACTTGACGTCGGACAAGAGGCAATCCTGTTTGTCAGGCCGGAAAACATTCGCCTTTCCATGGCGGAAAACCTGCTGCATGCGCATTTGGTGCGCCGTGATCTTGAAGGGCCGTTTGTGAACCTGTTCATGGCGACACAAAGCGGGGCATCCGTCGCGATGCATGTACCCAACACCGCAGAGACTGCCCCTGACATGGGCACAGATGTCACGATCGGGTTCAGCAGTGCGACGGCGACCATCCTGCCACGCGGGCCGGTGGCGCGCACCGGACAGGACATTGCCGCGGAATGAAAGACCTGGTTCGCGGTTTTGGCAAAGGTCTGACGGCAATCTTCATTGCGGCTGTCCTTGGCTGGGCGCTGGTGCTGATTATCCTGCCGCAGATCGCCATGCTGGAAAAGGCGCTGACCAAGCCCGCGCGGCAGTTGGACAGCTCTATCGTCGGGTCGCTGGAACGGGATGCGGCCAATTGCGTGAACATCCTTGGTCAATACGCCGAACCGGATGCGCCTGCGCCTGACAATGGCGGCATGGCCGTTCCGTCGATGTCGGGGATGGCCGTGCCATCCGCATCCGGCATGGCGGTGCCGTCGATGTCAGGCATGGCTACGCCCACGCTGAACGCGGATGCCGCGCGGCCCTATATCCTGCAATGCGACCGCGCGACGACGCACAGGCGGCTGGTGCGCGATGACGGCGCAGAAGTGTACCTTGACCAGTTCTATGATCTGCCCGTGCTCAGCGTGGCAGCAGATGCGCCGATCCCCGACCAGATCGCCACAGCCGGACAGATCGAGGAAATCGCGGCGACGCTTTACCGGCAACTGCTTGTCGAAGAAGCCAGTTCCGCAAGGCTTGGTTTTGACAATTTCACAGCGATCAGCCGGCCTGTTCTGGTCCCCCGTTCAGACACGGCGCAGGCGCAAGCCGACGCAAGCCTGAACGGCAAGGTGATGTCCCTGCTGGGGCTGCGCTATACGGTCGATGGCCAGACGTATCAGCGGATCGGCATGGAAATTCTTGTGCGCACACTCTTCTTCGCCGTCTGCGCGACGCTGCTTGCCCTGGTTGTGTGTTATCCGGTTGCCTACAAGGTTGCCCTTGCCACGCCGCCCGAAAAGGCGGTCTGGCTGATGCTGGGCCTGATCATCCCCTATGCGATCGTCGAGTTGATGCGCATCTACGCATGGACCTCGATCATCGACAATCGCGGGCTGATCAACGAGGCGCTCATGTGGGCGGGCGCGATCACAGAGCCGATCCAGTTCAAACGCTCGGCGCTGACGGTCTTTGTGGTGATCGTCTATACCTATGTTCTTTTCATGGTTTTCCCGATCTACAACGTGATGAGCACGCTGGACCGCAACCAGATCGATGCGGCACGCGATCTTGGCGCCTCCACGCCGCGCCTGCACTGGCGCATCATCATCCCGCATGCCAAACCCGGCATTGCCGTGGGCTGCATTGCAACTTTCATGCTGGCGGCCGGGGCGTTTTCGGTGCCGCGGATCATCAGCCGGGGCCTGCAATCTGAATGGTTCAGCCAGACGATCTACAACAAGTTCTTCGAGGTGAATAACGATAATGTCGGTGCCGCCTACAGTTTTGCCTATACGTTGATCTGTTTTGTGATTGTTGGCGTTTTCATGTGGATCATGCGGGCCAGGCTCAAAGATTTTGCGAGGGTGCAATGACGTCGCAGCGCATCTTGAACGCCTATATGTGGGCTTTTCTTGCTTTCATGTTCGCTCCGCTGATCCTGATGATCATCACCTCCTTCAACGATGTCTCTCCGCCATCGGTGACCGATTGGCGGGGGCTGACTGGCAAATGGTATGCTTTCTTCTGGATGTCCGATGCGGAATTGCGCGCTGACCCTGTGTTGCGCGCACTGGATCGGGACCGTTTTGTCGCCTGCTTTGGCAATTCGCTTCAGGTGGCGGCTGTGGTCGTGCCACTTTCGCTGCTTCTTGGCCTGTCGGGTGCCGTGATGTTGACCCGCTGGCGCAGCAGGGCCAACGGGCTGTTGTGGTGGGTGCTGTTGTCGCCGATGTTGGCCCCGGGGATCGTGCTGGGTCTGTCGGCGCTGGTGTTCTGGGGGCGGCTTGGGGTCGGGGCGGGGCTGTTCACGATCATGATGGCGCAGGTGACCTTTGTGGCGGGCTATCCGATGCTGGTCCTGATGGCGCGGCTCCAACGTCAGCCGGTCGAATTGGAGGAAGCGGCGCTTGACCTGGGGGCGACGCCGTTCCACGTGTTCCGCCGGATCACGCTGCCCTTCTTATTGCCTGCTTTGGCCTCCGCCGCTGTCATCGCGCTGCTGTCCTCGATCGAGAATTACAACACCACGATGTTCGCCAAAGGCGGGGCCTGCACCTTCGCCACCGAGATCGGCGCCATGAGCCGCAACCCCAACGGTCATCCGCCCGTGATCAATGCGGTGGGCACGGTGATCATCCTGATCACGGTAAGCGCCGCTCTTGCTCATGCCGTGATAACGCGCCGGGAGATGCGTTAAGCTGCTCCCATGAGAATCACCGCCCGTTGTCATCCACTGCTGGAACCGCTCTTGCCAAAACCGGTGCCCGCGACCCACACGCTGCCCGGTTGGCTGGGCGAGATGCCCGCAGAGGTCGAGGCCGCGACCCTTGGGGGTGCAGCGGTCCGGACCCTCAAACATTGCCCGCCGATCATTGATGCCATGCGCCTTGGGGTGCTGATCCTTTGCCCGACAGATATCACCGTGCGCGCGGGGGAGGTATCGTGGGATTGGGAACCGCCGATCCTGACGGATGCCAACATCAGCCGCGCGCCCATTGGCGTGCATGTGCCCGAACAGGCCGAGGGCAGCCCCTATGCAGGCCGCCAGATGGTTTTGAAATTCATCAATTTCTGGACGCTCGAAACGCCTCCCGGTTGGTCGCTCTTGTTCATGCACCCGCTGGGCTATCCTGACCTGCCCTTTACCACCTTGGGCGGGGTCGTGGATTGCGACACCTACAAAGACGGCTATGTGCATTTTCCGGCGTTGTTGACGCCAGGTTTTGAAGGCGTGATCGCAAAGGGCACGCCCGTCGCACAGGCCGTGCCCGTGAAGAAGGAAACGGCGCTGGATATCGCGGTGATGTCGCCTGCGCAAATCGCGGCCAACCGTACCGTTCAAGATGATCTGGCCCGCAAGCCGGGCCAATACCGCAAGGTGTTTCGCCGCTAGGATTCTATCTTCAGAGGAACGGACCCTTTTGCGGTGCGGGTGAGGGTCTTGATAACCTCGGGCCGCAGTCCGCGGTCAGCCAGCAGGGCGGCGCGCAGGTCTGTGGTCTGTGATCCGGTTTCGGCGGCAATCCGGTAGCGGGCCAATCGCGCCTCTGGGTCACTTTGCGCTGCAAAACACTTCGCCGCCCTGTCCCAGTCCCCCAGCCGCAAGGCAACCCGCCCGAGATTGCGCCGCGTGTCTGCGTCATCCGGCATCAGGGCGAATGCCCGCACAAAGGCCGCCAACGCATCTTGCAGTGCGCCATGATCCAGCGCGATGCGGCCCAGTTCGAACCAGGCATTGCCGTAGCTTGGGTTCGCCGTGACAGCTCTTTCAAGCCAGTGTTTCATCTGGTCCGGCTTGCCCGCCGCCTCCAGCACTTTGGCGAGGTTGTAGAACACCGCAGGCGGCGGCGTCTTTCCCTTGGCCAGACGGCGCAAAAGCCGCTCGGCCGCGGGCCAGTCTTTGGCGGCCAAAAGGGCTGGCAGAGAATCGAGGTCTTTCATGTCGCCGGCTGTCCTTTCGTCACAGCGCTTTTACACAGCTTTGTCACAAGCAGGTGAAGCAAGAGGAACCCGTCATGCAGACTGACATCTTTTCACTCCCAGGAAAATTCTGGCGTGGCAATCTTCACACACATTCGACCCGCTCTGACGGGGTGCTGGACCCTGCCGAGGTTTGCCGACGCTACAAGGCCGAAGGCTATGATTTTATTGCGCTGACCGATCATTTCATCGGTCTCTACGATTATCCGATCACTGATACGACCGGCTTCAGGGATGCGGAATTCACGACACTCCTTGGCGCAGAATTACATTCCGGCGCGATGGAGAATGGAGAGCTGTGGCATATCCTGGCCGTGGGTTTGCCCCCTGATTTCGCACGCCCCGACGCGCCTGACTTTCACGCCTCGTCGGAACAAGAAAGCGGCCCCGCATTGGCCGCACGCGCCCGCGCTGCGGGTGCCTTTGTGGCTGTGGCCCACCCTGAATGGTCGGGTCTGACAACAGCGGATGCCCGCAGTATCGAGGCCGCCCATGCGATCGAGGTCTACAACCACGGATGCGCCACGGGATGTGACCGCCCCCACGGGTTTTACACGTTGGACCAATTGCTGACCGAAGGGCGGGATTTGATGCTTTGCGCCACAGATGATGCGCATTTCTCCGAACCGGACCACTTTGGCGGATGGGTCATGGTCAAAGCCGAGGAGAATACACCAGAGGCCTTGCTGGAAGCCCTGAAGGCCGGACATCACTACAGCACGACCGGACCGGAGTTGCGCGGCATGCACTGGGAAGACACAAGTGTGACCGTGGAAAGCTCTGCCGCACACTCAGTGATCGTGCAGGGCCAGGGGTCTGCGGCTGTTGCGGTGCACGGTCATTCCATGACGCGCACGCGGGTATCGCTGGACCGGTTCAGGAACAGCGATTGGTTGCGCGTGACGGTGATCGACGCCGCCGGAAAACGCGCGTGGTCCAACCCGTTCTGGCGCTGATCCAAGGACGCTGCCGTTACGGGGTGACAAGACCGATGCAACGATGTTGACCGTGAACACCAATAGTCTGCCAGCCCCCGTGCTTTGCGGAAACACGATCGAAGTGATCGCATCGGAGGGGTCACTCGTTTGCCAGTCTCTCAAGCGCCTATTTGCTGGTAGCCCCCCTGCAAAAGACAGGAATAGCCGACAGCTTTCGCCGCAGTCTCGCAGGGCCGTTTCCATTCTGTGCCGCAGCCGAAGCTTGTGGTCATGGGGATGCAGTGAAACCCGCAAAGGGCGGTTCACGGCCATCTTGGTCGCGATCCCGTTCAGGCATGTCAGCGCCAATGTTCGAAGCGCCGTATCTGCCTCAAAACCAACCAGCGGAAGGTTCAGAAACGTCCCGTCTTGCAGACGTCTGACCCCAAGCAGCGTTTCGACCAGAACAAACCCCGTCTCGGCCAGCGCTTGGTCTGTGATCCCGCCGAGTGCCCATGCGGGCGGTACATAAAGTTGCGGAAAATCGAAGCCGTTCTCATCAAACCAGCCTCCTGATCTCTTCATCAGTTCCGCGATCTGATCTGACTCCCTGGAAAGATGCTCTGCAACGTCCCGCGACAGGACTTTGCTGTGTATCCGGTGCCGCATGGTCGAGATTGCATCGCATTTGTGGTGCCACCCGTGGGCCGCAAGCACGTAACCATCGTCCTGCCATTGTCTTATCCGACCCAACTGGGCTGCGGACCAGTCCAATCCAGGCACAACAAGCAATGTCACAGCCCGAATGTCAGCGTCACGGCAGATTTGCAAAAGCTCCGCCACTTCGCCCATCGTGTGCGGCATGACATCGTGGATTGAAACAAGCGCCTTCATGCCAATGCCGTCTCAGGAGGGCACCGGTAAGCGCGCGGCATCACGCAGGAAATTCAACCACTCTTCGATGGCTTGAGTGTTGAAGTGTCGAACGGCGCGCCAGCTTTTGCGCGCGATTTCGATCCGATCCACAGCCGGAAGGTTTTGCATGTCCCGCAAGACACTGGTGAGGTCATTCTGCTCGGAGGCAATGAATATTCCATCTGCCAGCGATGGCCAGTCCGCTATTCCGCAGCCGGAACTCACGATGACATATCGCTCACGGGCAAGCGCTTCGAGAGCGACCGTGCCAAAGGTTTCGTAGGCGGACGGAAGCAGCAATACGTCAGAGGCATCCAATTCAGACAGCACTGCGGATCGTGGCAACCACCCTTTGAATGTGAGGTTGTTGCACTCCTTTGCGGCCGTTTCGACCTCTTCCCGCAACGGGCCATCACCGACAATGGTAAACCGCGAATTGGGAAGGTCGCGCACCGTCTTCAAGAGCTGCGTGATCCCCTTTTCCTTGGCCAGACGCCCGACAAAGACTGCACGATGCGCATCCTCTCGCAAGGGTTGGATGGGCTTTGACAGAAACTCCTGACTGAGCGGAGTTGCCATGACGCGGACCTGACGTGCACCGATCCCTTCCGCGGCGTTCTTTGCGCCTTCATGCATGACCCCGACGCTGAAGGCGTGCCGGCAAAGCCATCGGTAGTGCGACCCAAGCGCAAACCGAAGCGGTGCGCCGATCAGCTTGGGCCAGTACATGGAAACCAGATGATCAAAATCCGTATGGTTCACGACCACCAACGGGATCTGCCGTTTGCGGGCATATGACACGGCGTAAAGCGTAAATGGCCCCATCGAAGGAACAACGATGAGGTTTGGCATCAACTGATCCAGACGCGCCTTGATCGCTTTGCCGATGGGCCATGCAAGCCGCTGTGTCTTGTCCCCCGGCAGGGGGAGCGCAAGTTTCTCGAGGGTCCGGTCTGGCTCCTTTGACGGTGAAATCAGCGCAACCTTGTCAACCATCGGTTCGATTTGAGCCAGCAGGTCCTGGTAGAAAGTTCCTACCCCATTGCGACCTGAAATCGCATCGGAAACCACCGCGATCCGAAGGCTTGAAACGCCGATGTCACGAGAAATGGTCTTTCGCAGCATTCCTGCCCTTTGCGATCCATTGGCGGCATTGGCGGATTTCCGTTCTGTACCGGCATCGGGGGGTGGCGACTGGATGTTCATAGCGGCTGTACTCCATCAGCGGGGGAAAGGTGGGCACGCTCCTTGTCCGAGGTCGTTATCCTGAAGACCAAACTCTTTCGGCGAATATCTGTGCTTCGACTTGTAGGCGCGAGCGGCCAGAATGAGCTGTTCCAGCTGTGCAGCATCTTGTTCATTTCTGGGAGGAAGCTGGAGACGCCGATAGATGTCTTCGATGACACGCTCGGGCGCATTGACCAGTGCTTCGAAATCGACACCGATGAACGATTTGTCGTCATCGCTTTGATGGGCGGCGATCCGCATCTTCATACTCGGACAGAAGGCGCGAGAACTGAGCGACAATCCAAGGATCCTTGGCGCTGTGACCAAAGAGCTTTGAGTCCTCCCTCTATCGCGCTCAGCTGGGAGGGAATGACCTTTGCGAGGTTGCGATAGGTGCCGATAAACGCGGCGTCCGGGAACGCGGCAGCCAAATCGGAAACCCATGTCGTGAAACACGGGTTCTTCGACAGGAATCTCAAATCCGCACCCCGAAAAGCCAAATGGCGCTTCACGAGGTTCTGGTAGGCACCTAACAGCCTTTGCCTTTCCTGGGCGGGAAGCGCAGAAAAGTCACCGAGAGCCCAGGTGGATTTTCGATAGGGAAACAGAAGGAACCGCAGAAAACAGCCGTCAAATGCGCATAACCCCAAATAGTCTTCTTCGGGGTCGGTAAGCCGTGTCGGGTGGATATCATCGAAGCTGGCCGCAAGACGATCTTGGATCCAGCCAAGAAGTTTCCAAACGGGACTGCCGAGGAATGCATCTGCCTTGTAGGCACCCCAAATCAGGTACTTCTGGCAAAGCGCAGGGGCAAAAACGAGCTCCCACAAAGGCATGGTCGTAAACTGTTCAGAGTGGCTCGACATCATGCGATGAACAGTCGTGGTACCGCTTCGCGGCAGGCCGACGATGAAGAGGGGTTTGCTTATTTCAATGGCTTTGACCCGTGGGAAAATGATGTTGTCCAAGGCCAATGCGATCCGGTGAATGAGCATCACCGGGACAAGGACAGCCAAGAAGAGGCCCTTTGTCAGGATACCATATAGGCTTCTCTGCTGTCGCTCAGGTGGCGTCCACAACATCTAAGGCTCCTTTGTGTTGCCCAATGCCGACGGCGGTTGGAAACGGCTTTGCAACAGCGGGTTTTTGTGCCCCTGCGGGCTCGGGGCACCACCGATGCAACTCAATCTGGCCCTTATGATCTTCCGTCAGCGCAGTAAGGCTGTTTATCCAATCTCCGCAGTTTGCATAGATCATGCCATCATGGGTTCGAACGCCCGGCCTGTGAGAATGGCCGCAAATGACCCCATCCGCGCCGGCAGTATCCGCAGCGAGAACAAGTCGGGTTTCAAAACGCTCGCCCATGGCTGCGATGTAGGTGAAGCAATCGATCAGGTGCCCGAAGATCTTTTTCTGACCACGCGGCCTGTTTTGGGCGATCCTGTGATCCATTCCCCGAAGAAGCGCATCCAGACGGCTGCCCAGCACTGTCATAAAGTGCCAGCGAAAGAGCCTTCGATCGGCCTGATCCCCGTGCAGGACCAGATAGGTCTTGTTGTCAGCGGCCAGATGAATGGCGCTTTCACGGAACTCCGCCTTCGGCAAGTACTTTTGCACGGCTTCCTTTGAAGAGCGATCGTGGTTGCCTTCGAGATAGATCAACCGTGCGCCTTCGTTGGAAAACCGGTTGAGTTCAGCCACAACGTCGGTGTGAACGCTGCTCCAGTGAACGGTCCCGACACACCAAAGGTCAAAGATATCACCCACCAAATAGACTTCTTCCGCTCTACAACACTTCAGGAATTCGAGGATATCCTGGGCCTTGCTGCCAGCGGCACCCAAGTGAAGGTCTGAGATGAAGAGCGCCCGGTGGTGCTTGACTGCCCGTCGGTTCGAATTGCGATGTCGCATACCAGCTCCTCATTCCGAATTGCTGGGTTCATCGCAACATCTTGTATCTCTTTCATGACATGGCCCAAGAAGTTTCCCATCTGGGCTCATTTTGGCACGGTAGCTGTCCATATGTTCCACTGCCGGGTCGATATGGATGCCGCGGCGGCTTTCGGCGGCGGTTCCGGTCTGGCGGTTGCTTTGGACAACCGGCGAAAACGCGGTGTCCTCTTCGGGCCTAGGATGGTGTAGACGATCTTTGGCGGGCCGGCGGATTTGGCGGCCTCGATCACGTTGCGATGTTGCTGGATGCGGTCCTCGGGCGGGGCCATGCCGGACACAAGAACCAGAGCGTCGATGCACGACAAGGATGCACGCAAATCATCGGGCCTGCCCATTCGGGTGGCTTCCCGTTTCAGGCATTCAGCCCTGCCGGTACAGCGTGTCCAGTCAACGCGGGGCTGATGATTGAGCGTGGAGCGAGGCTCGGAGGGCATATCTTGTCCAGAGGCTCCTGGATAACCAAATCTGCCAGCGCACCCAAAAGCGTTCGATGACGTGCGAAATCACACGATTGGAACAGGGACACCAACTGCAGGCGCTATCAAAACAATGCGTTGCTTTGCCAAACGATGCGCAACGCCTTGCCATTCCTGTGCATCACACCAGCACTCCATTCAAGGGATCAGGACATTTCCCCGGTCGAACCGCGCGATGTCCATGCTCAGATCGTCGTAAACAATCTGCACCGTGACCGACTGCACGCCGCCCAGTTTCATCGTCAGATAGGGAAGCCCGTCTTCTGCCAGCACCGCATTGGGCGTGGCGAATTCTTCGTGACAGGGCGGCATCGGCCAGTTTTGCATGGGCTCGTCATTGACCGAGATCGCGATGGCCTTGAGCCCGCAGCGCCAGCTCCACAGATGCGTGATATAGACCAGATCCTGCCCGTTGAACTCACGCACGGCGACCCAGTTGGCTTTGGTGGCGTTCAGGATCGGTTTGACCTCGGCGGCAGTGGTGAACTTTCCGGCTGGTGTCTGCGGGTCGGCCACCAGCCCGCCCGGAACCGCAGCCATGTTGAAGGACGGCTCCGGGCTCGCGGGAGCGCCGCCGATCACCACGCCTTGCCCGATCGCCACGGTGCCGGGCGCGATCTGTACACTCGGGTCGGCCTGCGTGCTGTCGCTGACCAAGGGCGCAGGTGCCGGGAGCGCCGCGACACCCTGACTGCCGGTGGGCGGGGAAACAGGTGCCGCGTTCAGGCCGGCGGCCATCAGGGCAAAGAAAATCTCTAACACGGGGGCTCCCCTTTTCGATCTGACTCAAATGCATTCTTTTGCGCGGGTGGTAATCGGACTATACTACCAGAAAAATACAGGCACAGCAGAACTATGGCACGCAAGGCAGCAGTCCCGCAAACATTCAACGTGGCGATCGTGGGTCAGAACGGCAGGCTGGCTTATGAGGCGTTGATCTTTGCCGCCTCGCTGCGCCAGTGCAGCCCCGGCTTCAAGGGGCGCCTTCTGGTTGCCGAACCGCAGCCCGGGCCGCTTTGGAAGAATGATCCGAGCATCAAGGACGCCGAAATCCGCGCAGCCCTGACCGATCTGGGGGCCGAGATCGTTCCGTTCACCAGTGCCTATTTCGGTGAGGCCTACCCTTACGGCAACAAGATCGAGATGCTCAAGGTCTTGCCCAAAGGCGAGCCTTTCGTGTTCTTCGATACCGATACGCTGATCACCGGAGAACTGAGCGAGGTGCCGTTCGACTTCGACCGCCCCAGCGCGTCATTGCGGCGCGAGGGCACCTGGCCGGAGCCGCAGCTCTATGGTCCGGGCTATACCGCGCTTTGGAAATCGCTCTATGACAAATTCGGTCTGGACTTCGAAAGCAGTCTGGATCTGAGCGAGCCGGATGAATACTGGCGGCGCTATCTCTACTTCAACGCGGGGTTTTTCTATTATCGCTGCCCGCGTCTGTTCGGGGCGAAATTTCTGGAGTACGCGCTGGCGATCCGCGACACGCCCCCGGTCGAACTCTGTGCGCAAAGTTTTGATCCCTGGCTTGACCAGATCGCCCTGCCCCTGGTCATTCACGCGCTGGGCGGCGGGCGCGATGCGCTGGCACCCGGGTATCTGGACGGTGACGTGAGTTGCCACTACCGGTTCCTGCCGATGCTCTATGCGCGCGAAAGCGACCGGGCGATCGAGGTGCTTGAGACGGTCACGGCACCGAACAAGCTCAAGAAGGTGCTGAAGGGGTCGAACGCGATCAAGCGGACCATCTATCAGGGGCGCGGCCACAAGGTGCGGGCGCTGTTTGATCAGGATCACCTGCCCCGCAAGGAACAGATGATCCGTAATCAGATCAAGAAAAACGGATTCTGGATCCGCTGATCCCTGATCAGCTGGGCTTTTCCAGCAAGGTGTAGGTCGCGATGATCGCGTCCTGCGCGGTGGCACGGGCGATCTTGCCACCCTCGTTGCGCTTGCTGCGCGCACCGGCGGCCTTCTTGATCACGCGGCCGATCTGCTGGTTCAGCGAGACGCGCGCGCGTTCTGCCGCACGGGTGCCTTCAGCGTCCTTGCCGCCCAAAGCCAGCGCATATTGCGCGGTAAACTCGGGCGAGGTCGCGGCCTGCTGTACCACGTGCAGGATGAAGTGATCGTCGAACTTGCCTGCCGCGTCCATCTCGCCCGCCAGTTTGACGGCGTGGTTGATGACATAGCGCTTGGCGGCCAGACGGATGGCCAGCGGGTCGGTCTTGGCGGCGCTTTCGATGACGTGGTTTTCCACCAGCATCTGCATGTAGTGCGTCATGTTCATGTCGGCGGCCTTGGCCTGTGCGTCCATGAAACGCTGAACCGCGGGCTCAAGCGTGAATGTCACGGTAGAGGCCTTTGCCATCGCTTCCATGCGGCGTGCTTTTTGCACATTCCGCTTTGGTGCGGCTTCGGCCTTCGGGGATTTGATTTTTTCCATTTTACCCATTTTGATGTCTCCTGCTCAAAACATACTCGTGGTGTATGCGCAAAAATCGCATTCGTCAACATACTTGTCATGTATGAATCAAAGCTGTTGCGGATTTGCACAGCCCGGCAACGCCTGGAACATTCGTTCTGCCGGCCTTCGACCAACAGAACGGGCGTTTTGTCTTTCCTTGAATACGCCGCCCCCGCGTCCCTGAAAAACAGCGCTCTCTTGTCTGGATTGCGCGCTTGGCATAAACCCTCAGCCACCCCCGCCAGACGGGCGCACCAAGGAGATTTTCATGACCGATTCCCCCTATGGCTTTGACACGCTGCAAATTCACGCAGGCGCCCGGCCCGACCCGGCCACAGGCGCACGCCAGACGCCGATCTACCAGACCACGGCCTATGTCTTCCGCGATGCGGACCACGCGGCGGCATTGTTCAATCTGCAAGAAGTCGGCTTCATCTATTCGCGCCTGACCAACCCGACCGTCGCCGTGCTGCAGGAACGCATCGCCACACTCGAAGGTGGTGTCGGCGCCGTCTGCTGCTCGTCGGGACATGCGGCGCAGATCATGGCGCTCTTCCCGCTGATGGGTCCGGGCAAGAACATCGTCGCCTCGACGCGCCTTTATGGCGGCACGGTCACGCAGTTCAGCCACACGATCAAGCGCTTCGGCTGGGACTGCAAATTTGTGGACTTCGACGATCTGGACGCGGTCAAGGCCGCGATTGACGACAACACGCGCGCGGTGTTCGGAGAGGCCATCGCCAACCCCGGTGGCTATATCATGGACGTGCGCGCGATTGCCGACATCGCGGACGCGGCGCAGATCCCGCTCATCATCGACAACACGACTGCCACGCCCTACCTCTGCCGTCCCATCGAACACGGGGCCACGCTGGTCGTTCACTCCACCACCAAATACCTGACAGGCAATGGCACCGTCACCGGCGGGTGCGTCGTCGATTCGGGCAAGTTCGACTGGTCCGCGACCGACAAGTTCCCCTCGCTCAGCCAGCCCGAGCCTGCCTATCACGGTCTGAAATTCCACGAGACCTTCGGCAATCTTGCCTTTACCTTCCACGGCATCGCCATTGGTCTGCGCGATCTGGGCATGACGATGAACCCGCAGGCGGCGCATTACACACTGATGGGCACCGAAACCCTGTCGCTGCGGATGGAGCGGCATGTACAGAACGCCGAGAAGATCGCGGCCTGGCTGGAAAACGACGACCGCATCGAGAAAGTGACCTATGCCGGTCTGAAATCCTCGCCCTATTACGAGCGCGTGGCCAAGGTCTGCCCCAAGGGCGCGGGCGCGCTTTTCACCATCAGCGTCAAGGGCGGCTACGAGGCCTGCGTGAAACTGGTCAACGGGCTCGAAATCTTCAGCCATGTGGCCAATCTGGGCGATACCCGGTCGCTGATCATCCATTCGGCCTCCACCACCCATCGCCAGCTTTCGCCGGAACAGCAGGAAGCTGCCGGGGCGGGGCCGAACGTCGTGCGTATCTCGATCGGGACGGAAAATGCCGATGATTTGATCGCCGATCTGGATCAGGCATTGGCGAAAGCCACAGCCTGAACCGGGCATATGTTCCTGTAGGGCGCTGATCCGCGTCTCTTTGGCCTGCGGCGGGAATCCACCTGCCGCAGGCCTTTTCATGTGAGGCAGCACAGGTTATTCTTTCACCAGTTGGTGTCTATGGTTGCGGCACCTGATCCTTGTGTCACAGTGGTAGCGATGAAGCCAAGTTTTGCCCTGTCCCTTTCTTTCGACGGCATCCGCCTGCTGCACCGTGCGGCTGGTGGGTGGCGCGTGGTCGGTGACGTCGCACTCGACGCGGAGGACATGAGCGCCGAACTGGCGGTTTTGCGCAGGACTGCAACGGCGCTGGAACCCGGCGGCGTGCGCACCAAGGTGCTATTGCCCAACGAGCAGATCAAATACCTCAGCATCGAGACCCCCGGCCTTGATGACGACGCACGCCGCGCGGCGGCGGCGGCGGCGCTCGATGGGGCGACGCCCTATGCGGTTGCCGACCTGTCCTTCGACATCAGCGCCGATGGCGATACAACCCATGTGGCCGCCGTGGCCCGCGAAACGCTGGCAGAAGCAGAAGCCTTCGCCGCCGAGCACCGGCTGCATCCGGTCAGCTTCGCCGCAATCCCCGGGAAACATCCTTATCTGGGCGAGCCGTTCTTTGGCGTCGCAAGCGGTGCCGCCGCCTTGCTGGAGGCGGACGAGAGCGTCGAGCCGGACGGCATCGCGGTGGTGGTGGTGGGCGATATCGTAGCGCCTGTTGGTCCGGTCGCGTCCGACGCCAAATCCGAAGACACCGACACTGCGCCGCCCCCCAAGCCATTGCCCGAACCGACGGTTGAGGCTGCGCCGATAGAACCTTCGCCGGACGCCGAAAAGGCGCCTTTGGAAAGCGCGGAGGTCGCAGCCACGGACACCGATGCGACCGAACCGGAACCGGTGCCCGTCCTGCCATCCTTCAGCAGCGCCGCCGCCACGCCGCCCGCCGATTCCGACGCTGCAACGCCGACCCTTGGCTTTGCCAGTCGCCGTGCGCCGGACAAACCCGCCGCACGTCAACTGGACGGCGTGAAACGCGACCAGCCCGCACCGATCATCACGGCCCCCCTACCCGATCCTGCAGCCGCGTCAGTCGCCGCCCCCCGGATCGAGGTGGAGCCGGAGCAGCGATCGACACCCATCCCGGCCCCGGCGGCTACGTCTTTTGCGCCAGCGGAAGCGGCACCTGCGAGGACCGGATTTCTCAGCCGCCGCAAGACGACCGCCGCACCGACCGCAGCCACACCGATACCGGCGTCCGCCCACCTAGCGGACCCCGAAGGTGCCGAACGCGAGCGCATGACCGTCTTTGGTGCCCGCAAGTCCCAGGTCGGCGGCAAACCCCGGTTCCTGGGTCTGATCCTGACGGCGGCGCTTCTGGTCTTTCTGGCAGGTGTCGCCGCCTGGGCGTCGGTCTTTCTGGACGACGGCATCAGCCTGTCGCGGCTTTTCAAGGACCGCGAGGTGCCCGAAACCGCGACAACCCTGCCGGAGCCTGTTCTTGCCCCCGAACCGGTCGCAGCGCCGGAGCCTCAGGTGGAAATCGCCGCCCTCGATCCGGCCCTGACCGAAGAAGACACGGCCGTGCTGGACGCGCTGCGCGATACCGCCCAACCCGTGCAGGAAGACCCTCCGACAGAAGCCGATCTGGAAGCAAGCTATGCCGCGACGGGCATCTGGCCGCAGGCACCCTTGGTGCCACCGGAACCCGCCACCGTGATCACGCTCGACGATCTGTACCTGACCAGCATTGATCCCGTCAGCACCACCACCGACGCTGTGGCCCTTCCCGATCCGGCGGGTTACGGCGTTGATGTGGTATTGGCGACGGTCCTGTCGCCCGCTGCCGCCGGTACGGTATTTGCGCTGAACGATCAGGGGCTCGTGATACCGACCGCTCAGGGTGCGCTCAGCCCAGAAGGATTCACGGTCTTTCTGGGCCGCCCCCCTCTGGTGCCGCCCGCGGTGCCAACCCGCTTTGAAGAGGTGCCAGAGGATACCGCGGTTCGGACGGCCCTGGCCGCACGACGCCCACAACCGCGCCCGACCGATCTGGTCGAACAGTCCGAACGCGCCCAGCTCGACGGGCTGACCCGCACCGAACTGGCAGGTTACCGTCCTGCCCTGCGTCCGCCATCCTTGCAGCAGCAAGCAGAGGCTGCCGCAGCACCGCCACCCGCGCCCGAAGCGCCCATCGTGACCGACGGGGCGGTGGCGCTGGCCCTGGCCGCACCCGATCCGACTGCCGGTGCCACGCAATATGCGGTGCGTGCCTCTGTCCGGCCTGACCTGCGCCCCGGAAACTTCGCCCGCATCGTCAAGCGCGCCCAGCGTTCTGCCCCTCAACAGCAGGAAGAAGAGGAAGTCCGTGTCGCGACAGCAGGTGCCGTGGCACCCGCCGTGGTCGCCCCCCGGATACCCTCCAAGACATCCGTGGCGCAGCAGGCGACGGTCAAGAACGCGATCAACCTGCGCGACGTCAATCTTATCGGCGTCTACGGCAAACCTTCCAGCCGCCGGGCCCTGGTGCGCCTGGGCAACGGACGCTACCAAAAAGTCGTGGTGGGCGACCGGATCGACGGTGGGCGGGTGTCTGCCATCGGCGATGGAGAGTTGCGCTATACCAAGCGCGGTCGTGATGTTGTCCTGAAGATGCCGCGCTGATCCTGCCGGATCATCGGAGTGGCGGGATCATCGACGTCCGATGCGATGTCCATTCCTGAGACCGGATCAGCCGCCGTTTCGAATTCCAGAGCCCCCACAGCGCCCCCATGGGCGGACGTTTGCCCAGAAAATCGGCATTTGCGCCCCTGTCTGCGCGCGCATAGCGTGCCGCAACTGGTCATTCCCGCTCGGTTGACGCATATAGTGGTGCATTCACGCGGAAATGACGCATCATGCTTGACCCTATCGACTACCGACTTCTGGCAGCGTTGCAAAAGAACGCACATCTGACCGCGCAGGAACTGGGCGAGCGGTTGAACCTTTCCGCATCCCAAGCGGGACGCCGGCGACAAAGGCTCGAGGCGGACGGCTATATCGAAAGCTACACCGCCCGCCTTGATCCGCTCAAGCTGGGGTTGAATGTCCAGGGATTTGTCCAGGTCCACCTGGTCACCCACGGACCGGAGTATTCGCGCAGTTTCGGTCAACTGCTGGCCAGTCGTGCCGAAATTGTGAGCGCGTGGACAATGACCGGTGATGCAGATTATCTGTTACGCGTCTATTGTGAAGACCTGCCCAGCCTCAACCGGCTGATCCATGAGGTTCTGCTGCCGCATCCTGCCGTTTCGCGGGTTCACAGCCAGATCGTGATGGACCAGTTGAAACGCGACGGGCCCCTGCCCACCTGACCGCGCTCGAGCGCACCTGAGAGGACCGACATGGAAGGTTTCCTGTTCCAAGCGACCATATATCTGGCGGCAGCGGTGATTGCGGTGCCCATCGCCTCGCGCCTTGGGCTTGGCTCGGTGCTGGGATATCTGGCCGCGGGCATCCTCATCGGTCCGGTTCTGGGCCTTGTCGGCTCCGAGACCAAGGACTTGCAGCATTTTGCCGAATTCGGCGTGGTGGTGATGCTGTTCCTGATCGGGCTGGAACTGGAACCGCGCGCGCTCTGGGACATGCGGCATCGCCTTCTGGGGCTGGGCGGGCTTCAGGTCGTGCTGTCCACTGCCGCGCTCATGGGCATCGCGATGGCCTACGGTCAGCCGTGGAATGTGGCGCTCGCCGTCGGTCTGACGCTGGCGCTGTCCTCGACCGCGATCGTGCTCCAGACGCTGTCCGAAAAGAACCTGATGCAAACGAGCGGGGGGCGGTCGGTCTTTTCGGTCCTCCTGACCCAGGACATCGCGGTCATCCCGATCCTCGCCTTCCTGCCCTTGCTGGCCATTTCCACAGTGGTTGGGGCAATGCCGGATGGCTCTCTCACGTTGAATACCGAAGAACTGGACGATGCGCATGGCAGCGGTGCGCACAGCGGACCACCGGCGGTCGAGGCGGCCTTTGATTTCATTCAAGGGTTGCCCGGTTGGGGCATCACACTTGTGACCATCGGGGCCATCGCGTCGATCATCATCGTCGGTGTGTTCTTCACCCGGCCCGTGTTCCGCTTCATCCATTCGGCAAACCTGCGCGAAATGTACACAGCACTTGCGTTGCTGATCGTGGTCGGCATTTCGTTTCTGATGATGCTGGTCGGTCTGTCGCCCGCGCTGGGGGCCTTTCTGGCGGGTGTGGTGCTGGCCAGTTCGGAATTCCGGCACGAACTTGAGACCGACCTCGAGCCTTTCAAGGGTCTGCTGCTGGGGCTGTTCTTCATCACCGTGGGGGCAGGCATCAACTTCGAGCTTCTGTTTGGCGATACGGTGATCATCCTGGGTATGGCGCTGCTGGTGATACTCGTCAAAGGACTGATCCTGTTCGCGCTGGGACGCATCTTCAAGCTGCGCGGCCGCGATCAGTGGCTTTTTGCGCTGGGTCTGGCGCAGGCGGGTGAATTCGGCTTCGTTCTGGTCAGCTTTTCGGTGACGACCGGGGTCATGCCGAATGGCGTTGCCGAAACCCTTCTGCTGGTCATCGCCCTGTCGATGCTGATCACGCCCCTGTTGTTCATCCTCTACGACCAGATCAGCAAGCGGATGGAGGATGCGGGCGGGCCGCTCGTGCCGGACGAGATCGACGAGGAGGGTCCGGTGATCATTGCCGGGGTCGGACGCTTTGGCCAGATCGTGAACCGGCTGGTGCAGGCCAGCGGCTTTCGGACCGTGGTTCTTGATCACAACCCCCAAACCATCGCCGTGATGCGGCGTTTTGGTTTCAAGGCCTTTCTGGGCGATCCGACACGTCCCGACATCCTGCGCAAGGCCGGTCTGAAGGACGCGCGGGTGCTGGTCGTGGCGTTGGACGATCCGAAAGCCGCGTTGCAGCTGATCACATATGCCCGCAAACAGCGCCCCGATCTGCACATCGTGACCCGCGCCCATGACCGCACCGATGTCTATCGCCAGTATCAGGCCGGTGCCGATGACATTGTGCGCGAGATGTTCGACAGCTCCCTGCGGGCGGGCCGCTATGTTCTCGAAAACATGGGGCTTTCCGAATACGAGGCGCATGAGGCGGAGCGGATGTTCTATTCCCACGACCGGATGTCGGTGCGGGAACTCGCAGCCCTGTGGCGCCCGGATGTCCTGCCGTCGGACAACAAGGAATACGTCGCGCGCGCCAAGGAATTGCAGAAAGATCTGGAAACGGCGTTCCTCAACCGGGGCGACGAGGACGAAAAGAAGCGCGCCTGAACCGGCGCAGAGCGGCAAAGTGTCACCTCAGCGGGCAAGACGTAAGGTGGGCATCCTGCCCACCCCCTGCCGGTTCACGCGTCGCTGACCCCCGCCTGCGCAAAGGTCGCCATGCTTGCGTGACAGGCCATCGCCGCCTTCAGCACACCGATTGCCAGTGCCGCACCCGACGCCTCGCCCAGACGCAGGCCGAGTTGCAAGAGCGGTTCCTTTTCCAGCGCCTCAAGCAACCGCCCGTGCGCGCCCTCGACACTCAGATGGCCCGCAACCGCGTGATCCAGCGCGCCGGATTGGGTCCTGGCCAGCGTCAGCGCCGCCGCGCAGCAGATGAACCCATCGAGGATCACGGGCACACGGAGTGTCCGCGCACGCGCCATAGCACCTGCCATCGCGGCAATCTCGCGCCCGCCCAGGCGGCGCAGCATCTCGAGCGCGTCTCCCTGTCCGCCGTGCAGCGCCACGCCTTCGGCGACCACTTTGGTTTTCAGCGCCAGACCCGCATCATCGACACCGGTGCCGCGCCCGGTCCAGTCTGCTGCGGTTCCGCCTAGAATTGCACAGGCCAAAGCCGCAGCAGCGGTCGTGTTGGCGATGCCCATCTCGCCCACGACCAGCAGATCCGCGTCCGTGGACACCGCGTTCCAACCGGCCAGGAGGGCGGCGACACAGTCCGTTTCCGTCATCGCCGGACCTTGCGTGAAATCCTGCGTCGGACGGTCAAGGTCGAGTGCCACCACGTCAAGACGTGCGCCGGTGACGCGCGCGATCTGGTTGATTGCCGCACCACCCTGTTCGAAATTCATCACCATCTGTGCGGTCACTTCCGCCGGGAAGGCCGACACGCCCCGCGCCGCGACCCCGTGATTGCCGGCAAAGACAATGACTTGCGGAGCGGAAATCTCGGCATTCTCGCCACCGCGCCAACTGCGGTACCACAGCGCGAGGTCTTCCAGCCGGCCCAGGGCACCGGGCGGTTTGGTCAGCTGCATGTTGTGGTCTGCCGCAGCGCTCCGCAGGCCCGCGTCCGCACCGGGTTGGGCTGCCAGGATGGCGCGAAACCCGGACAGGGTTGCAAATTCATCGGTCATCGTCATGCTCGGTCTGGCTTGTGTTTCGGGTTCTGTCTATCCATTGCAACCGGGCACAGGAAGGGGCCGAAAGGCATAAACATGAACGGAAACGACATCGCTCTGCCCGCTTTCCGCCCCGCGCTGCGCGACGTGGCACTGGCGTTCGCCTTGCTGACGCGCCTGCCTCTGCCATTCCTGACGTTTTCCCCCGGCGATCCGCGTCCTCCGGCCCACGCCGCCTGGGCCTATCCGCTGGTCGGTGTCTTCACCGGCGGGCTGATGGCAGGTGTCGGCTGGGCGGCGGTGGCCCTCACCCTGCCGACCGTTGCGGCGGCCCTGCTCGCACTTCTGGCCGGAACGGTGGTGACCGGCGCGATGCACGAGGACGGGCTGGCCGATTGTGCCGACGGGTTCTGGGGCGGCTGGGACGCCGCGCGCAGGCTCGAGATCATGAAGGACAGCCAGATCGGCACCTATGGTGTCATCGCACTGATCCTGTCGCTGGGGCTGCGCGTCATCGCAATGGTGGCGCTGTTTGACGCCAATACGGCGGCCGCGGCACTTGTCGGGGTGGCAGTGATGTCGCGCGGTATGATGGTTGGGGTGATGTATGCGCTGCCTGCGGTCCGCGCGGGCGGTCTCTCGCGCCAGACCGGGAGGCCGCCAGCGGCAGCGCTTGGTGGGGCGCTGGGGCTCTCTCTCATGGCGCTGTTCTTCGTCTTGCCTGCGCCTGTGTTGGGCGCTGCGCTGATCGCGCTGTTGACCGCTGCGGGCTGTGCGGCGGTGGCCAAGGCAAAGATCGGCGGTCAGACCGGCGATGTCCTGGGGGCCACGCAGCAGATCACCGAAACCGCACTTCTGCTCCTCTGCGTCGCCACGCTCGCCTGAACGGAAAACGCCGCCTCCTTTCGGAAGCGGCGCCTTGGATCCTCACTTCTGCGCCAATCAGGCCGCGATGCGGCTTTCCAGGACATCGCCGATCTGCTTGGAGGCGGCACCCTCGTCGCCCCCGCCAACAGCAGCCACTTCGCGGGTCAACCGCTCCAGTGCCGCTTCATAGAGCTGACGCTCGGAATAGCTTTGCTCGCGCTGATCGTCGGTGCGGTGCAGATCACGCACGACCTCCGCGATGGCGATCAGATCGCCGGAGTTGATCTTCTGCTCGTACTCCTGCGCCCGGCGCGACCACATGGCCCGCTTGACCTTGGCCTTGCCCTTGAGCGTCTTCATCGCGTGGCTGATCACATCGGGGCTGGACAGCGCCCGCATCCCGATCTCGGTCGCCTTGTGCGTGGGCACGCGCAGGGTCATCTTGTCCTTCTCGAAGGAAATCACGAAGAGTTCCAGCTTGATGCCCGCCACTTCCTGCTCTTCGACGGACACGATCTGTCCGACGCCGTGGGCAGGATAGACGACGAATTCGTTGGGGCGGAAATCAAGCTTTTTAGACTTACTCATGTACTGGCTCCTATGGCGCGGGCATCCCCGCAGGTGGGTCCGGTCTTGGCGTGTGGACACAGAGAAACGCAAGCCTACAGCACCGTAAAGTGCGGTTCGGGATGCGTTTGGATCAAAGTGTCAGGTCAACCTGTGGCAGCTTGGTTGTACGATCACACGTCTCGGAAAGACCAATCTCGTTTTCATGAAGATCAGTATATCACAAAATCAAGGCCGACGAAAGAACGGCGCGGAATGCGCTGAAATTGCCTGTTTCCCTTTGAAACAAGCGTTTTTGCCGTGGTCTGAAGCTGCCCTGCGACAGGTCGGGCCGAATCAGCCGCCCTCGCCCGGTGCTTCGGAGAAATACTTCTCCAGCTTGCCCTCTTCGCCGTCGCGTTCCTCGGCATCGGGCAGCGGGTCTTTCTTGGTGATGATGACCGGCCAAAGCTCTGAATACTTGCGGTTGAACTCCACCCATTTTTCCATGTCCGGCTCCGTATCCGGGCGGATCGCGTCCGCCGGACATTCGGGTTCGCACACACCGCAGTCGATACATTCATCGGGGTGAATGACCAGCATGTTCTCACCCTCGTAAAAGCAGTCGACAGGGCAGACCTCGACGCAGTCGGTGTATTTGCAGGCGATGCAGCTGTCGTTCACGATATAGGTCATGGAGGGTCTCTGTCAGGTTGGCATGAGATGTGCCTAAATCAGGGGGCAGGATCATTCAAGGTGCCGGGCCTTAGAAAGATCGAGGGTCCGACGATCCTTCTTGCTGGGGCGTCCTTTCCCGTCAAAACCGGGATTATGCGGTTGATCGTCCTGCGATTTCGGCTGTGGCGGGGACAGATCGGTGTAAAGCGTCTGCGCTTCGGACGCCGGACCGCGCCGTTCGCCCAGAACATCGACCTGTATCACGCGAATATGATCGCCCTGCGCAAAAGTCAGCACGTCGCTCGGGTGCACAACGCTCGATGTCTTGTGGGTAATCGTGCCGTTGATCCGCACCGATCCGGTCTTGATCCGGGCTGCGGCCAGCGACCGTGTCTTGAAGAACCGCGCGTGCCACAACCATTTGTCCACGCGCAGTTTTTCGGACGGTTCGGTCAATTACTTGTTGTCCTTCAGACCCATCAGGGCCGCGGCAAAAGGATTGTCCGGGTCGATCGCCTTTTCCTTCTTTGGTGGACGGGCCGAGAAGTTTTGCGATTTGCCGGCGGCCTCGCCCCGAGGCGGTCCCTTGCGGCCCTTCGCGGGCGGTTTGCCCTTGCCCTTGCCGCGCGGCTTCTCGCCAGCATCGCGGCGCGGTCCTGCAGCGCCGCGCGGGGCGCGGCCCCAGGTGAAGGTGTAGAACGCCTCCATCTCTGCCCCTGCGATCTCGGCGTCGGGGGCCGTACCGATCGCGGTTTCCTCGGCCACGGTATCGGGGATGTGGTCGGAGACTTCAGGCGTTTCCGGCGTTTCTGACGCAACAGGTGCGATGCCATCAGCGGGCATTGCAGCAACATCTGCGGGCGTGTCCGCAGGGGGTGGCGTTTGCGCACCCTCGATGATGCCACCGGCTGGCTGTTCTGCCGCCACGTCCATTACGGGTTTGTCGGGCGCATCGTCCGCCGCGATGTCACCGACGATCTCTTCCGGAACGGTTGTATCGGCCTCGGCCCCCATCATCTTGTGGCTGCCGTCCTTCGGCGTGACCGTATCGACCGCCTTGACCTTGGCGCGCTCGCCTTTTTCGGCCTTGTAGCCCAGCCCGCCCATCAGATCGGCGAATTGATCCAGCGTCATGCCCGTGATCGACAGCATATCGGCCTTGGCCTCGAACCCGGCCCGCGAATCCTCGCCGCGCAGCATGTCCGCGAGGCGTTCCAGCATGTCGATGCGGATCGCGCGACTGCCCGCGTTGCGGTAGCCCGCCATGGTGTCGGCACCCTCGGGAGCGCCAGCTTCGACCGGGATCGTCACCAGACCGGGAGGGCGGCGATTCGGGAAATTCGGACAATCCCTTGGTCAGCGACCACAGAACAAGCCGCAGGCGCGTCGGTGCTGGTTTCAACAAGCAACGGCATGAAAATGGTGAATTGACCAAAACGGATGCCATGCTTGCGCAATGCACCTCGGGCGTCCTGATCCAACGCCTTGACGTCCTCGGCCACGGCGGAACGGGGCAGGATGCCAAAGTTCTCGACCAGCTGGAACGCAAACCCCCGGGCCAGACCCGTGAGCGCCTCGTCCTTGGACAGCGCGATCAGCGGCTCGAACAGGGCGGCGACCTTGCGGTCGATGAAGTGCTGCAACCGGCGTTCGACTTTCTGGGCAACTTCCGGCCCGGCGACATCGTCAACGAAAACCTGCACCTGAGGCTTCAGCCCGTCGGTTCCGGCGACCAGCTTGCCCACGGCAGACGCGCCCCACATGAGGCCCCCCTGCTCCGTGAAATCAATCTCGGTGTCAGGAGCGTTATAGAAACGGTCGGCCCGAAGGTGAAATTGAGGGGCAAGCGCCTGCATCGCGGCGGACTTGATGGTCTTTTCCTCCGCCCCACCCGCACCCTTGTCGGCACGGAAGCGGAAACCATCCAGCTTTCCCACAAACTCGCCTTCGACTGTGACCTCTCCGGTCTCGTTAACTTCGGCCACCATAGCTTCCTTCTGTCCTAGCCGGCGCAAAAGCACGGATGTGCGCCGGTCTACAAATCTTTGGGTCAGACGCTCGTGCAATGCGTCCGACAGTCTGTCTTCTACGACACGGGTCGCCCCGCGCCAATGGCTTTCGTCCCTCGTCCAACCCTTGCGCTGCGCGACATAGGTCCAGGTGCGGATAAACGCCAATCGCTTCGACAACGCATCAATGTCGCCATCGGTTCGATCAATGCGCTTGATTTGTCGCGCAAGCCAGTCGTCGGGAATCGTGCCGCGCTGGTGCAGGTCATTGAAAATGCTTTCCAAAAGGCTGGCATGCTCGGCGTGGCTGATCCCGCGAAAATCGGGGATCCGGCAGACATCCCATAACAGTTTCACCGATGGACCATCCGTGCAGCGGGCAAACACCTCGTCCACCTGCCCCAGAGCCTTGAGGGCCCGCAGATCATCCGCCTCGCGGGCGCGCACCAGTCTGTCGTTGTCCGGTTTCTCTTCCAGCGTGGCGATCAGCCGGTCGATGGAGCCGAATTGCAGCGCGTGGTTGCGCCAGTTGACCTTGTGCTGCGGGGTAAAGCTGTGGTCCATGATCGCCCGTGCCACACCGTCATCGAGCGCCGGCGCATCGCCCGTGGTGCCGAACGTCCCGCTCTTGAACCCGCGCCCCGCGCGGCCCGCAATCTGGGCCAGCTCGTTCGGGGCCAAGGGCCGCATCCGCCGCCCGTCGAATTTGCTGAGCGCCGAAAACGCGACATGGTCCACGTCAAGGTTCAGGCCCATCCCGATGGCGTCCGTTGCCACCAGGAAATCGACCTCGCCATTCTGGTACATATCCACCTGCGCATTGCGTGTGCGGGGCGAAAGCGCACCCATCACAACCGCCGCGCCGCCCTTCTGACGGCGGATCAGCTCTGCGATGGCATATACATTCTCAACCGAAAACCCGACTATTGCACTGCGCGGCCGCATTCTGCTTATCTTTTTCTGACCTGAATAGATCAATTCGGACATGCGCTCGCGGTGGATGAACTCCACCCCCGGCACCAGTGCCGCGATGGTGCCGCGCATGGTGTCCGAGCCCAGAAAATTGGTTTCGTGCAGGCCCCGCGCGCGCAGCAACCGGTCGGTAAAGACATGACCGCGCTCTGGATCGCAGCACAGCTGGATTTCGTCGACCGCGACGAAATCAGCCCCCATGCCTTCGGGCATCGCCTCGACCGTGCAGACCCAGTATTGCGTGCGCGGCGGCACGATGCGTTCCTCGCCCGTGACAAGCGCCACCACCGACGGCCCGCGAAGTGCTACGATCCGGTCATAGACCTCGCGCGCCAAAAGCCGCAGCGGCAGACCGATGACACCGGTGCGATGCGCCAGCATCCTGTCTATGGCATAGGTGGTCTTGCCCGTATTGGTCGGGCCCAAGACGGCCACGACCCTGCGCTGTTGCGACACTGTGGTCCCCGATCAGAGTTCGCGGCCAATGCCGTCGCGCCGCAGCCGGGTCAGCGCCTGCGATGCATTTTCATGGGTTGGGTGAAGCGCCAGCACACGGCGGTAGAGATCGGCGGCTTTCCTGAGGTCGCCGAATTCCTGAAACAGCACGGCAAGGCCGAAGATCGCGTCGAAATGTGTCGGGTCAAGCGCCAGCGTGGTTTCCAGATCGTCAAGCGCGGGGCCATAGAGCTCAGCCCGGAAATACGCTTCCGCCCTTGCATGATAGCCTTCGGCAAAGCGTGGTGCGTGATCGGTGAGTGCTGTCAGATGGTCGATCGCCAGCGCGAATTCGCCGTCTTTCATCGCGTCGCGCCCGCGCCGGAGCAGAAGATCCATCGCGGCGGAACCGGATTTCGACCACTCCAGTTCGATCTCCTTCACCACGCGCGCGGCTTCCTGTTCGGTCGCCGACTGCAGCTTTTCAAGGAGTTCGGGTGGTGCAGGTTCGGCCGAAACCGGGCCACACAGCAACACTGGCAGCACAAGTGCCGCAAGGTGACGTTTGAGGTTGACGGGTAAGATGCGCATAACAAGACTGAATGTAACAGGCTGCCGCCACAAATCCAGACGTGACCGGAGCCATTTTGCCAAAAAGGGCACGAGATGAGCGATATTGTGAACGAAGCGGTTGTTGTACTGAACGAAAAACTGGCCGGGGCGAACTTTGACGGCACGGCGAAGTTCGACATCGAGGGCGAAGGCTGCGTGATGATGGACAGTGACGGCGCGCGCGCGGCGGACGAACCGGCGGATGTGACGCTGAGTGCGGATGCCGATACCTTCAAGGAAATCCTGGACGGTGAGACGAACCCGACCTCTGCCTTCATGACCGGCAAGCTCAAGGTTGATGGCGACATGGGCATGGCGATGAAGCTGGCGGCTGTCCTTGCCTGATGGACCTTAGCCCGGCCCCCCTGTTTACAGATGTGCATCCCGGCCCTGACGGCGGGGTTGCGCATTGGGCCGTCACGTCGGACGGCAAGCGGATCAGGGTCGGGCATTGGCCCCTTGCGGGAGCCAGGGGGACGGTGCTGCTGTTTCCCGGACGGACTGAATACATCGAAAAATACGGCTCCACCGCCGCCGAACTGGCGGAACGCGGTCTGGCGACAATGGCGATCGACTGGCGCGGCCAGGGTTTGGCCGACAGGCTGATCACGGACGAGTTGATCGGCCATGTGGACGCCTTCAGCGACTATCAAAAGGACGTGGCAGCGATGATGCGGGCCGCGCGGGCGCTGAGCCTGCCGCGGCCCTATTTCCTGCTGGCCCATTCCATGGGCGGATGCATCGGTCTGCGTGCGATCATGGAAGGACTGGCGGTGCAGGCCGCCGCCTTCACCGGGCCGATGTGGGGCATCTACATGAAGCCGCATCTGCGCCCCTTCGCGACGTTCCTGTCCAGCATGATGCCGCACTTCGGCAAGGGCCACCTGTTGCCGCCGGGCACGACGCAGATGCCCTATGTCCTCACCGCGCCCTTCGAGGACAACATGCTGACCACTGATGCGCAGATGTATGACATGATGCGCGATCAGTTGAACGCACACCCCGATCTCTCCCTGGGCGGTCCCAGCTATATCTGGCTGCGCGAGGCCCTGGCCGAAACCATGCACCTTGCCCAACGCTCCGCCCCGAATCTGCCTGCGATCACCTTTCTGGGCAGCAATGAGCGCATCGTGGCGCTGCCGCCGATCCACACGCGGATGGACAGTTGGCCGGCCGGTCGTCTTGTCCCGGTGGATGGTGCCGAGCATGAGATCCTGATGGAGACGGACAATCTCCGCAAGCCGGTGCTCGATGCGATACAAAAGCTGTTTCTGGGCACACCAACGGCGTAATCCTTGCGGTTCAGGCTTTGCAAACGGATCTGTCGGCTTAGGTCTGCTGCATGACACGCGCACCCGTCCTTACCTTCACTGAAAACGGCATCTACTGCGCTGCGGGGGATTTCTACATTGATCCCTGGCGTCCCGTAGACCGTGCGCTGATCACCCACGGCCACGCGGATCATGCCCGCTGGGGCATGGGCCGCTATCTGGCGACCCATGATGCCCTGCCTGTGATGCGCCACCGTCTGGGCGACATCACGGCCGAGGGCATCGGGTATGGGGAAGTTCGCCGCATCGGTGATGCGGAGGTGTCCTTTCATCCGGCGGGCCACGTCCCCGGATCGGCGCAGATCCGCGTCGCGGTAGACGGCGAAATCTGGGTGGCATCGGGTGACTACAAGGTCATCGACGACGGCCTGTCCACACCCTTCGAGCCGATCCGCTGTCACCATTTCATCACCGAAAGCACCTTTGGTCTGCCGGTCTTTCGCTGGCAGGATCAAACCTCGGTGGCGGCCGACCTGAACCGCTGGTGGGCGGACTGCAAGGCGGCGGGGAAAACCGCGTTTCTGGGGGCCTACGCCTTGGGCAAGGCGCAGCGGTTGATCAAGATGCTTGACCCCGGCATCGGCCCGATCCTGACCCATACGGCGGTCGAAAACACCAATCGTGTGTTGCGCGCACAGGGGTTTGCCCTGCCTGACACCGTTCTGGCCGACGGTGATCTGAACCCCAAGGATCATCCCGGTGCGATCGTGATTGCGCCGCCGTCCGCATTGGGCAGTGCCTGGGCGCGCAAATTCGGTGCGCAGGAAAGCGGCTTTGCCTCTGGCTGGATGGCTCTGCGCGGCATCCGCAGGCGTCGCGCGGGTGACCGGGGCTTCGTGATATCGGATCATGCAGATTGGTCCGGGCTGCTTTGGGCAATCAAACAAACAGAGGCGGAAAATATATACGTTACACATGGTTACACGGATATATTCACGCGATACCTTAACGAAAACGGGTGGCAGGCGCAGGTGGTCCCGACGCAGTTCGAAGGGGAAACGCTGGACAAGGGAGAGGACGCATGAACCGCTTTGCCGCGCTCTTCAACACCATCGACCAAAGCACAAAGACAACCGTCAAGGTCGCGGCTTTGGCCGACTATTTCACCCATGCGGACGAGGCCGACAAGATCTGGACGGTCGCCCTGTTTTCGGGCCGCCGACCCAAACGCGCCGTCACCACCACGCGCCTGCGCGAATGGGCGGCGGAGGTGGCGGAGGTGCCGCTGTGGCTGTTCGAAGACAGCTATGCCATCGTTGGTGATCTGGCCGAAACCATCGCGCTGGTGCTGCCCCCCAATACGACAACAGACAACCGCTCGCTGTCGCAGTGGATCACCGATCTGCGGGCATTGGCAGCGCAGGAGGAACCCGAGCGCAAGGCTTTTGTTCTGGATGCATGGCAGCGGTTGGGCGGGGCCGAGCGGTTCCTGTTCAACAAACTGATCACCGGCGGTTTCCGTGTCGGCATCAGCCAAAAGCTGATGACCCGCGCGCTGGCGCAGGCCACGGGCAAGCCGGAGCCGGAACTGGCGCACCGCCTGATGGGCAACTGGCACCCCGATACGGACACTTGGCACGGGCTGATCGAAGCCGAAGACGCCAGTGCCGACGCATCGCGCCCCTATCCCTTCTATCTTGCCTACGCGCTTGAAGATGGGCCGGAAAGTCTTGATGATCCAGCGCATTGGAGGGCGGAGTGGAAGTGGGATGGTATCCGCGGCCAACTCATTCTGCGCGACGGCAACTACTTTGTCTGGTCCCGTGGGGAGGAGTTGATGACCGACCGTTTCCCCGAACTGGCCCGCGCGATTGATCACCTGCCCACCGGCACGGTGCTGGATGGCGAAGTGCTGGTCTGGCACCCCCGCGCGGACGGGCCAGCCTCCTTCAACGCCCTGCAGGCCCGGATCGGGCGCAAGACCGTCCCGAAAAAGCTGCTGGCCGAGGCACCCGTCGTGCTTCATGCCTATGACCTGCTGGAATGGCAGGGCGACGACATCCGCCAGAGACCTTTCGCGGAACGCCGCGCCTTGCTCGAGGCTGCCTGCGCCGAGCTGCCGGAGGATGCGCCGGTGAAGCTCTCGCCTCAGCACGCATTCCAGACCTGGGACGATCTGGCCGATCTCCGGGCCGTCGCCCGCGACGAAAACGCCGAAGGGCTCATGCTGAAACGCGCCGACAGCCCCTATCTTGCGGGGCGCAAGAAGGGCGATTGGTGGAAATGGAAGCTGGACCCGCTGACCATCGACGCCGTGATGATCTATGCGCAATCCGGATCGGGACGCCGGGCCAACCTGTTTACGGATTTCACATTTGCCGTGCGAAATGGCGACGATCTGGTCCCTTTCACCAAGGCCTATTCCGGTCTGACCGACAAGGAATTCCGCGAGATCACGGCCTGGGTCAAGAAGAACACCCTGCAACGCTTTGGCCCCGTGCGGCAGGTCACGCCGCATCATGTGTTCGAAATCGCCTTCGAGGGCATTCAGGCCTCCAGCCGCCATAAGTCCGGTGTCGCCCTGCGCTTTCCCCGCATGAAGCGCTGGCGCAAGGACAAACCGCTGGCCGAGGCCAACACGCTGGATGATCTGAACGACATGCTGCGCATCTATGGCTAGGCGGTGGTTGTCCCTGCCCGCCGGCGCGCATAGATATTGCGAAACAGAATTAAGGATGTCCCATGTTCCAGCTTCCCTTCCCCGTCCGTGACGCCAATGCCGGTGGCGGCAACAAGAACCTTGGCGACCTGCCGGAATGGGATCTGAGTGACCTGTACACCGGTGAGGACGCGCCGGAACTCAAGCGCGATCTGGACTGGCTCGAGGACGCCTGCGCCAGCTTCGCCGCCGATTACGAGGGCAAGCTTGCCGGTCTGGACGCCGCCGGGTTGCTGGACTGCGTGCTGCGCAACGAACGGATCAATCAGATTGCCGGGC
Source organism: uncultured Alphaproteobacteria bacterium (assembly GCA_963799505.1). Taxonomy (GTDB): domain Bacteria; phylum Pseudomonadota; class Alphaproteobacteria; order Rhodobacterales; family Rhodobacteraceae; genus Sulfitobacter. Next base: position 55,146 of record CAWCXM010000012.1, on the reverse strand, counting down.
GGATCATGTCCTTCGCTGGTTTGCGCTATTACCAGCTGACCACGGATTCGGGCCGCGCCAAATTCATGTCGGACATGCAGGAAAAGATCACCAACTTCACCACACCCTTGGTGTTCTTCACCCTCGAATTGAACAAGCTGCCCGACGACCATCTGGCAAAGCTGCTGGATCAGAACAACGATCTGGCCCGCTACAAGCCGATCTTCGACCGCATCCGCGCGATGAAACCCTATCAGCTGTCCGACGAGCTTGAGAAGTTCATGCACGATCTGGGCGTCGTCGGCGACGCCTGGGAGCGGATGTTTGATGAAACCATCGCGGGCCTGCAATTCGACGTGAACGGCGAAACGCTGGGCATCGAAGGCACGCTGAACCTGCTGACCGACCCGGACCGGTCCAACCGCGAGGCAGGCGCGCGCGAATTGGCGGAAGTCTTCACCAGCAATATCAAGACCTTCGCCCGCATCCACAACACCCAGGCCAAGGAAAAGGAAATCATCGACCGCTGGCGCGGGATGGAGACCGCACAGACGGGCCGCCATCTGAGCAATCAGGTGGAGCCCGAGGTGGTCGAGGCGCTGCGCGACGCGGTGGTCAAGGCCTATCCGAAGCTCTCTCACCGCTATTACGAGTTGAAGCGCAAGTGGCTGGGGCTGGATGTGATGCAGGTCTGGGACCGCAACGCGCCGCTGCCGCTGGAAGACCCCAAGCTGGTAGACTGGCCCACCGCCGAACGCACGGTGATGGACGCCTACAACGCCTTCGATCCGCGCATGGGCGAATTGGCCAAGCCGTTTTTCAACAAGGGCTGGATTGATGCCGCCGTGAAACCCGGAAAGGCCCCCGGTGCCTTTGCCCATCCCACCGTGACGGACGTGCATCCTTACGTGATGCTGAACTATCTGGGAAAACCCCGCGATGTCATGACCCTGGCGCACGAACTTGGTCACGGCGTGCACCAGGTGCTGGCCGCTGGCCAGGGCGAGATGCTGTCATCGACGCCGCTGACGCTGGCGGAAACGGCAAGTGTTTTCGGAGAAATGCTGACCTTCCGCAAGATGCTGGACGGGGCCAAATCCGACGCGGAACGCAAGGTGCTGCTGGCCGGCAAGGTCGAGGACATGATCAACACGGTCGTGCGCCAGATCGCCTTTTATGACTTTGAATGCAAGCTTCACGCCGCGCGGCGCGGCGGCGAACTGACCCCCGATGACATCAACGCGCTCTGGATGTCGGTGCAGGCGGAATCGCTGGGACCGGCCTTTGAATTCATGGATGGATACGAAACCTTCTGGGCCTACATCCCCCACTTCGTCCACTCGCCCTTCTATGTCTATGCCTATGCCTTTGGCGACGGATTGGTGAACGCGCTCTATGCGGTCTATGCCGAAGGTGAGCCGGGGTTCGAAGACAAATACTTCGACATGCTCAAGGCTGGCGGATCAAAGCACCACAAGGAATTGCTGGCGCCCTTCGGCCTCGATGCCTCGGACCCGGCCTTCTGGGACAAGGGATTGTCGATGATCTCGGGCTTCATCGACGAATTGGAAGCGATGGAGGATTAATCGCTCCAGGCATAGCACCCCACGCCGTCCCGTTTCAGCGGCCTGCTGAACGGGATGGCGTAGTCGGTCTGCGTGTTCCATTGGCCAAAATCTGGCGTACGCGGGTTCACCGTATTGAAATCAAACTGGAAATCGCCGCCCGTGCGAAACTTCCAGCCTTTGCAGACCGTCGTCAGTTCTTGCCGCATGACCCATCGGTTCGATGCGTCAAACGCGGCATACCCCGCCAGCCCCTTTGATTGCGACAGCCAGCAGTATTCGGCCAGGCCCTGCCGCATCAGATGCTCGCACACCAGCCCGCCCCCATAGGCACCCAGCTTGAAACGCAGGCCGGTCTGGTCGCCGAACCTCTCAAAGATGCCTTTCAACTCCCGGAAATAGCTTTCGATATGGGGCAGGATGTCGTTCGGCCCATGTTTGCCCAAGGTGCCGCCGAAATGCCGTGTCCCGTCCTGAAGGTAGATATCGTAGAACTCCTTGTGCTTGCGGTAGGCCCCTGCCCCCATGCTGGTCTTCAGCGTCGCCTCCCGCGATGGGCTGATCGGGCCGCCGGCGCTTTTGGCATATTCGTAATTGGCCGATTCCAGCGCACCATCCACCCCATCGACACCAAAATAGATTGCCGATCCGCTGGGTTGGCCGTTCGCCAGCGCCAGTTCGATCGCCCGCTGCGCATCCAGGGTGGCCCGCCCCGGCGTGACGAACGTCAAGGGATTGTCATTGTTGTGCTGAAACACCGCAAGGACGCTGAAACCCGCGTCCAGAATTGCGCGGGTTTCTTCGGGCACCAGCGTCTTGCAAGGCAGCGTTTCGGCCACATTGTCGTAATACCGGATGATCGTATCGACACCCATCTGCCGCAAAGCCGTCAGCCCGGGCACCCCGCCCCTCGGCGTGAGTTCGGTCATCGGATGAGAGGCGTCGATGGCGGTGAAGCCCGGATGCGCCTCACAGGCCGGACCGGCAGCAGCCATCTGGCCGAACACCAAAAACACGGTTGCAAAAAATGTCAGACGGTCGCGCAAAACAGATCCTCAAGCAAGGATGCCACCCGACACGGCGGCTGAGGGAGGTATTGAATGACCATCAGCCTATCACGAAAGCCGCATCAAAACTACTTCAACTGACTGTCTTTCGAGCCGCGCCGGTTGATCCCGCCCCGAAATTCGACCTTCCTGTCGCGCTCGCGCACACAATCAATGCACAGTTTGACGCCCGGAAGCGCGTCGCGCCGCGCCTGCGGGATGGGCTCCTCACATTCGGCGCAATGGGTCAGACTTTCACCCACAAGGGACTTGCGCGACTTCAGCCGCGCCAGTTCATCGTTGATCGACGCTTCGATCTGTTCGGACACAGCGCCGTCCTTTGCCCATCCACCGGCCATGTGGTGATCCTTTCCATGAAAAAACCCTGCCCGATGATGCGGGCAGGGTCTGCGTTCCGTCAAGTCGGAGGGCAGGTCAGGCCGTGGCCAACATGCCTTTCTCCTTCGCAAGATCGCGCATCCGCTTTTGCAGCTTTTCGAACGCCCGTACCTCGATCTGGCGGATCCGCTCGCGACTGACGTCATATTTCGCGCTCAGATCTTCCAGCGTGATGGTCTCGTCGCTCAACCGACGCTGGCTCAGGATATCCCGCTCCCGCTCGTTCAGCACGTCCATCGCATCGGCCAGCATCTCGCGACGGGTCTCAAGCTCGTCGCGTTCCGCGTAATCACCGGCCTGATCGGCGTCTTCGTCCTCAAGCCAGTCCTGCCATTGCATCGTGCCTTCGCCTTCGGAACCGACCTGCGCGTTCAAAGACGCATCCCCGCCCGACATGCGCCGGTTCATCGAGATGACTTCCGCCTCGGTCACGCCCAGTTGCGTCGCGATGGTCTTCACGTTTTCGGGGCGCAGATCACCCTCTTCCAGCGCGCCGATCTTGTTCTTGGCCTTGCGCAGGTTGAAGAAAAGCTTCTTCTGCCCAGAGGTCGTGCCCAGCTTGACCAGCGACCAGGACCGCAGGATGTATTCCTGGATCGACGCCCTGATCCACCACATCGCATAGGTCGCCAGCCGGAACCCTTTTTCCGGATCGAAGCGTTTGACCGCCTGCATGAGACCGACATTCGCTTCCGAAATCACCTCCGCCTGCGGCAATCCATAGCCGCGGTATCCCATCGCGATCTTGGCCGCGAGGCGCAGGTGTGACGTCACCATCTTGTGGGCCGCTTCGGTGTCTTCCTGCTCGACCCAGGCTTTGGCGAGCATGTATTCTTCCTCAGGCTCCAGAAGCGGGAACTTCCGGATTTCCTGCATGTAGCGGTTCAGACCACCTTCCGGCGTCGGTGCCGGCAGATTTGCGTAATTGGCCATGATTTTCCCTTTCCCTGAATTCCCGATGTTTACGGGCTTAACATCCATATGGTGAGCGACCTCTCCATATACAAGACTTTGGGTGTCGGTTTTGTTCACCATGGTGGAGGAAATGTGAACATCGCGTTAAACGATGTCAGATCGCGCGGCGGGTTGCCTTTAATTCACACAGCAAGCCGCACTTTTTCAAGAAGTTCGACCATGTCTTCGGGCAGTTGCGCCTCGAATCGCACGTTTTCGCCCGATACCGGATGTTCGAACCCAAGAACGGCCGCGTGCAGCGCCTGTCTGTCAAAGGCCCTGACCGCCTCCGCCGCGATGTCAGGCAAGGCCGCCTTCGGCAGTTTTCGCCGGCCGCCATAGGTCGGATCCCCCACCAACGCATGCCCCGCGTGGGCCATGTGCACCCTGATCTGGTGGGTTCGTCCGGTTTCCAGCCAACATTCCATCAGCGCCAGCACCGGCGGCGTGCCGAAGCTTTCCACCGTGCGTGCCCGCGTCACAGCGTGCCTGCCACCGGTGAACAGCACCGCCTGCCGCTGCCTGTCGGTGCGATGGCGCGCCAGTTGCGTGGTCATCTTCAGGATATTGCCGGGCTCGAAGGATGCACCCCTGATGCCGCGCAGTCGCGGATCGTTGGCATCCGGCACGCCATAGACCAGCGCCTTGTAATAGCGCTCGACCGTGTGTTTCTCGAACTGTTTGGCCAGCCCGTGATGCGCCGCATCGGACTTGGCGACAACCAGCAACCCACTGGTGTCCTTGTCGATCCGGTGCACGATGCCGGGCCGCTTCATGCCCCCCACGCCGGACAGGTTATCCCCGCAATGGGCCATCAGCGCATTGACCAGCGTGCCAGACGGCGTACCGGGGGCCGGATGCACCACCATGCCCGCAGGCTTGTTGATCACCACCAGATCGTCATCCTCGAACACCACCTCCAACGGGATATTCTCGGGCTTGATATGGCTTTCCTCGGCTTCCTCGATCTCGACCTCGACCACCTGCCCCTCGCTCACATTCGCCCGGGGGTCGCGCACCACCTGACCCGCGATCCGCACCGCGCCCTGTTCGATCAGCTTGCCCAGCCGCGTGCGCGACAGGTTCGCCTCCTCTGGCACATCCCGCGCCAGCGCCTTATCAAGACGGGGCGGCGGCGCTTCGCCGAAGGTAAATGTAACGGTGCGGTGGACTGACATGGATGATCCGATTGAGCCGGCAAACCTGCGGTTCCTGCGGCGGTTGGTGACGGTGCTGACCGCCGTGATGATTTGCGGGGTTCTAGTGGTGATCGGCCTGCTTGTCACGCGCCTGAACCGCGACACGCTGCTGCTGCCTGATCAGATCGCCCTGCCTGCGGGGGTCAAGGCGCAGGCGTTCACGCAAAGTGTCGATTGGTACGCGGTCGTGACGGACAGCGACCAGATCCTCGTCTACGACAGGCTTTCCGGCACATTGCGTCAAACCATTCAGATCGACTGACCCAGCTTCATCTTTCCAATACACCTCCGGGGAGTCGGCTTTGCCGACGGGGCAGAGCCCCAGCGCGGGTGAAAAAGGGTCTGGCGTATCCTGTGAACACATCCGGTCGGGCCATACCTTTTCTGCAAAAGGACACTCACCCGACACTTTCCAACAATCTGCGATCTTGTGGAAAAGTGGTACCGCCTCCCCGGCTTGAACGGGGGACCCCTGGTTCCACAAACCAGTGCTCTAACCAACTGAGCTAAGGCGGCACACGCAAGCGATTTAGCTGCCGGTGCCGCAGATTGCAAGACCAAAGGCCCGACGAATTACCCGACCTACAAGGTGATTTCCCAATGCTGCTCGACCAAAGCCTGCCCGAAGGAGGTGACAGGTTCGGATGACGTCAATGTCCAGCCCGTTCTGGCATAAAGCGCCCCGGCGGCACGGTGGGATTCGTGGGTCCAGAGTTTCATCCGCGTGTAGCCACTGTCGCGCGCGAACCCCATGCAGGTGTCCAGCATCCGCCGTCCCAGCCCCGTCCCACGCGCCTTTTCGATCAGGAGGAACAGGCGCAGCTTGGCTGTCTCCTGATCCAGACCCACGCAAAAGATCGACCCCAGACGCTGCCCCTCCTTCCAGGCCACAAATCCTGCTTCGCGGGCGGGATCATGATCTGCCAGAAAATCGTCGATGATGGAGGCCACAAGCACGCCAAATCCCGCGTCGAAGCCTTCGGCCGCCGCATAGTGGTCGCGGTGTTCGGCCACCAGCCAATCCCGGTCCGCTGCTGTAAATCTGCGTATCTCGGTGCTGCTCATGGCGCAGCATAGGTCCATGCCCGCTTGCTTTTCAATCCCCGGCGGGATAGCGCTATGCTCCAAAATCAAGGACGGATGGCATGGGTATCAACGACGAACGCGATATTGAGGCGAACCTGCAGATCGGCCCGACGGATGCAGGCATGGTACGGCTCTTTGTCGAAGGCAAGGGTTTCGAAATCCCGATGGATTTCACGCCCGAGGAAGCCTTCGAGATCGCCGAGGAAATCACCGCAGCCGCCAACCGTGTCGCAGGCGGTCGCAAGAACCGCTGATCAGTCCCACTCCGGCAGCATGTCGGGATCGCGCAGCAAATGCAGACGCCGCGCTGCCGTGACGCCGAATTTCTGCACCATCACCTTGCGCCGCGCCGGGGCCAGTTTCGTTTCCGGCCCCATGCGGATGATCTCTCCGCCATAGGCATCCGCGATGATCAGTCCTGTCTCGTCCGGCAGCAGTTCCGTCGGGAAATCCGAATCAACCGCCCAGAAAAAACGATCCGCCCATTCGACGTATCCCCGCCATTTCGCGTCCGAGATGTAATCCGCGCGCGAGGACTTGCATTCCACCACCCAGATCTCGCCTTTCGGGCCCAGCGCCATCACATCGACGCGCAATCCCCGTGCGGGAACCAGTTCCTCCACGCAGGCAAAGCCGTGGCTGACCAGATGCCGCGCCACGCCACGGGCCAGCAGTTGTCCGGGTTGCAGAAGCGGCGAGGTCGGTTGAAAGGCGATGGATGTCATGCCCAAATAGATGAACATTTCGTGAACAGATGCAAGCTTTTTGCGATGGAATGGTATTTCCTGCGTGAACCCCTATCTTGTCACAAACCGGGTGACGCAGGGAAATCGCATGTCTGACAAGAACACCAACGCACGGGGCGTGCGATACGCACAGGAGCTTGAAGGCCACCTCGGCTGGCTCGACACCTTCACCGGAACGGCTCTGGGCGTGCTTGCAACGGCCTCCGGCATCTATACCTATCTCGGTGTGTCCTCCCTGCTCGACAACACGGGCGCGATGTCCGCCTTTGCCGCCATCGCCTATTCCGTGGCGGTGTCCGTCGGCATCTTCGTCTTCTGGTCCTATATGCTGCGCCTCTTTCCGGCGGTACGCGGCGCACGGGCGCGCACCGGACTTATCGGCGCGATGGGTCTTGGGTCGCTGGCCATCATCGCCATGTCAAGCTGGCTCAACGCCGCCGCCCTTGCCGGTTCCGCTGCCGTCGAACAACATCTTGCCCGCACCGTCCAGGACTACCAAACCTCGCTGGAACGCGCCCACGAAATCGCCATCTCCGCCCAGGGGCTGGAACGCGATGTCGCCCGCGTCCGGCAAAGCTTTGAAGACCTGAGCGAGCAGGAAGCAACCGGAGACCTTTCCGGCCTCGCGGGCCGTGGTGCCGTCTTTCGCGTCTTGCGCCAGAAATCCGCCGAACTGAGCAGTCTCGAGACCCAGATCGCCAGCCAGACCCCGCTGGTCGAACAGGCTTTTGTCGAAGGCAACCAGATCCTCAGCCGGATGCGCGCGCTCACCGTCGAACCCGGCCCGGTCGAGGTCCGCTCGGTCGAGTTTTCCGAAAACTCCGTCCGGCTCGCCGGGCTGATCACGCAACTGCGCCAACTCTCCGTCGCGGCCCTCGTCGAACGCGCGGCGCAAGACCTCGCGGCTTCTGTCGTGCTGCCGGAACTTGACGCAAGCACGGCAGAGAATCGCGGGGCGCAGACGGCCACGATCACCTCCGTCCTTGATGTGCTGGCCCAGCGCGCCGCCACGCTGGAACGCGCGGCGCAGGCCGTGATGGCCATGCCGCCCCCGACCGAGACGACATATACCCCCATCTCCAGCGCCGACGCGGTGATCCTCTACGCCGGTAATTTCATTCCCTCATGGGCCGGGGCCATCGCCATTGATCTGCTGCCTGCGGTGCTGGTCTTCATCCTCGCCATCACGCAGACCGCGATCCGGTCCGGGCGCGAAGATGCAGACCTGGCCGATACGCTCACCCTGGCCGAATTGCGCGCCGCCGTGGATGCCCTGCGCGACGTGGACCTGACGATGCGCGGCGACAGCGTCAGAGAGGCACCCGCGCCCAAGGAACCCGCCGCGCAGCTGACCAAGCTGAAATCCTCATGAGCGACGCCGCCCCTGCCAAAGGACGCAGCCCGATCGGTCGGGTGCTGACGGGCATTCTGATCTTCCAGCTTGGCCTGGGAGGGCTTCTGTTCTGGGGCGATCTGCGCGACGGGTTGCGGATGCCCAGCTTCGGCCCCCGCGCCCCTGCCCTGACCGAACCCATCCGCCCCGGCGACCAGACGCGCCGCTACCGTGAGGACCGCGCCCCCGCACCCGGCCGCCCGATGCCTTCCACCCCCCTGCCCGACCGGCTGGTGCTGACAGTGGTGGAAGCCGGTGCGAGCGTCCTTCTGGAAGGCTCCATCGCGGGCGGTGACGGGGCGCGCATGGCCAAGGACATCGCGGCCCTGCCCACCTCACCCGAGCGGATCATCCTCAACTCTCCGGGCGGGTCGGTGCGCGATGCGCTCGAACTGGGCCGTTTCCTGCGCGAGGCCGGTCTGCAAACCGCCATGCGGGACGGCGACATCTGCTATTCCGCCTGTCCCTACGTCCTTGCCGCCGGGACGGAACGCGACATACCGGACACAGCGTCGGTCGGGCGTGCATCAGCATTACTTTGGCGAAAGCACCCTGCTGCCCGCCTTCGTTGCGGTGGAAGACATCCAGCGCGGTCAGGGCGAGGTCATGGGATATCTTGACGACATGGGCATCGACCCTCTGGTGATGCGTCACGCCCTGGTCACACCACCCGATGAAATCTACGTGCTGGTGCCCGAAGAACTGCGCGCCTACGGATTTATCGCCGATCCGGATGAGAGTTGACGCTCGCCCCTTGTCGCAGCCCTCGCATCAGCCTACCTATGAGGCGTGGCGGGTTCTGCCCTGTTCGTGAGACGTTACATTCCAGTGGCCTTAAGCAAATCCGAGGGAGCTGGCTCTGTCCTAGCCCTGGTTAGGTTACCTGGCGCCCACCTGTACATACAGGTCCTCGGGAATACATACTGACCGGCAATGGTGGTCCCGTCACACTGACCCCCTGCAAGATCAGTCCGCGACGGCGCTGTTTCGCCCGAACGCGTCCAGTGTTTTGCGACAGGCCCTAGGTCGGACCTTGATCTTCATCCTCTGCCAACAGCATGACCGCCACGCCGGTCTGCACACCGGCAAAGACAATCCCGTTCAACAGCCAGAACACGACCAGCGCCATGCCCCCGATGTCCGAGGTCGAAATGAGGTGCCAAAGGTTGCCGACGTTGAGCCAGAGCAAGGCAGCCACGAAAGCCGCTGCGACGGCAAAGCCGATCAGACACTGCGTGATGTAGAAACGAAAGACAGCCGGCATTGGAAATCCTTTCACCGCGCAGCTTAGCAATGAAACCTGTTTCGCAAAGCCGTTCAGAACGCCTCGGGCCGCGCCTCCCGGGCCATGTGGTCCAGCACCGCGTTGGTAAAGCTGGCTTCCTTGCCATCGGGAAAGAACGCCCGCGCAATGTCGACATATTCGGAGATCACCACTTTGGGCGGCGTGCCCGTATCGCGCAACTCCGCCCCTGCGGCGCGAAACAGCGCGCGGATGGTCGGGTCGATCCGCGCGATCGGCCATTTCGCGACCAGCGCACGGTCGGTCATCTGGTCAATCGGAGCCTGATAATTGACCGCCGTATCAAGCACATGGGCAAAGTGGTCTATGTCGCCGTCGATGAATTCATCCCCGTCCAGCGTCGCGCCGAAACGGTGCTCGATGAACTCGTTGCGCACGCGTTCAACGGTCTGGGACGAATGCTCCATCTGAAACAACGCCTGCACGGCATAGAGCCGCGCTGCGGATTTCATCTTGCGTTTCTGGTTGCCCGACAGGCCGGGCGCGGGGGTGTTCATGCTACCGAGTTTCCGTCCGCATCGCCCGCCATCAGCGTGTCTTCGCCGCGTGGCTTGAAGCCGATGCCCTTGCTGGTTTCCGCTCCCTTACGGGCGTGGGCAATCAGATGCAAGGCCGCCGCTGCAGCGCCCCCGCCCTTGTTCTGATCCTTGGGATCGGCGCGCACCTCGGCCTGCTTCGTGTTCTCGACGGTCAGAATACCGTTGCCGATGCACAGGCCTTGCAGCCCCAGCATCGACAGCGCGCGGCTGCTGTCGTTGCACACGGTCTCGTAGTGGGTCGTCTCGCCCCGGATCACACAGCCCAGCGCGACATAGCCGTCATAATTGTTGCGTCGGTCGCTGATGCTGATCGCTGTGGGGATTTCCAGCGCACCTGGCATTTCCACCACGTCATAGCTGGCCCCCGCCGCTTCAAGTTCCGCCTTGGCCCCCGCCAGCAGGTCCGCCGCGATGGCGCTGTAATAGGGCGACACGACGATCAGCACCTTCACGGGCTTGTCGAACTCGGGCCGTGGCAGGACCGTGTGATCTTGGGATGAGGCCATGTTCTACCTTTCCGTGATGGGCCGCGTGCCCAGAATTTCGATGTGATAGGCATCCAGACCCAGATACCGCGTTTCGGGGTTGTCGGTCAGCAGGATCAAACGGTTCAGACCCATCGTCGACAGGATCTGCGCGCCCAGCCCGGTGTTCTTGACCGTGCGCGGACCTTCGTCCTCGTCGTCCAGACGCAGCCGCGGATAGGGATCGCGAAAGAGCACCACCGCACCCCGGCCTTCTTCGGCGATGATCTGCATGGCGCGGGGCAATTCGTCCGCAGGGCTCGGGCCCAGTCCCAGAATATCCTCCAACGCGTTGATCGCATGGGTGCGCACCAGCACGGGCGCGTCCGTTGTGATGTCGCCCTTGGTCAGCACCACGTGATCCGTGCCGGTCATCTGGTCGCTGAAGACCTTCATCTGCCACTCGCCCCCATAGGCCGAGGTCACGGTGCGGCTGTCGCGCTCCACCACCAGATTGTCGTGCTTGTGGCGATAGGCGATCAGATCGCTGATCGTGCCGATCTTCAACCCGTGTGCGGCACCAAAGCTGACCAGATCCGGCAGCCGGGCCATTGTGCCGTCGTCCTTCATGATCTCGCAGATCACCCCCGACGGGTGCAGCCCCGCAAGGCGGCTGATGTCGACCGCCGCCTCCGTATGGCCCGCCCGCACCAGCACACCGCCATCGCGCGCGCGCAGCGGAAAGACATGGCCGGGTGTCGCGATGTCCACCGCACCCGCCTGTTCATTGATCGCCACGGCGACCGTCAGGGCACGGTCGGCTGCCGAAATGCCGGTGCTGACGCCTTCGCGGGCCTCGATGCTCACGGTAAAGGCGGTCTCGTGCCGTGAGGAATTGTTCACCGCCATCATCGGCAGGCCCAGCGTCTTGATCCGCTCCGCCGTCATCGGCAGACAGATCAGACCGCGCCCGTGGGTCGCCATGAAATTGATCGCGTCGGCATCGGCGAACTGTGCCGGGATCACCAGATCACCCTCGTTCTCGCGGTCCTCGTGATCGACCAGAATGAACATGCGCCCCTGCCGCGCTTCCTCGATGATCTCCTCGATCGGAGATATGGCCTGCGACAGGCCTTCTTCGACGGGTCCGGGGGTTTCAAAATTCATCGTCTGTCCTCGCGTCTGGCTGCGCCTGACATAGCCCAAGCCTGCCGTCTTGACCAGCGGTGGGCCAAAGCCACCACCTTACGTAAGGTGGCGCTCCGGGCCACCCTCAGGCGCGCGCGAAATAGCGTGACGCCTCGACATAGCCCGCCGCCTGCGCTGCCGCCGTCCAGTCCCTCTCCAACGCGGTGTCGCCGATGATCAGGACCTGATCGCGGTTCAGCCGCTGCTCGCTCACGAAGCCGCCCAGATGATCCCGCATCGCGCTCCAGCTGTCGGTGAATTTCGGGGCGGTCCCTGCGCCATCCAGCACCGGATTGGCCAGATGCACCATGTCCGCGCTCAGCGGCGCATGAACCAGCGCCAGCTTGCGCGCGCCCGTCACGGCGCTGACGACCTCGTCGTCGCGGCACCGGGATATACGGGGCCTCTGCCCGCACCACCCGCAAGGCGTTGGACGAAAACAGCAATCCCATGATGTCGCGCCCCGTGGCCTTGCGCACGGCGGCATAGGTTGGATAGTCCAGCCCCAGCTGGTGCGCCCGCGCCACGTGCATCTTGACGACCATCAGCGGGATCGCCTTCGGCATCGCCTCCTGCCGCGCCTTTTGCCATTGGAAGGTACGCCATTTCTGGCCCTTTTCCATTGTCGGCCCCTGATTGTGCCCGATCCCGGCCCTCATGACATTTCCGCCAGACGCGCGACGTAGCGGGCCAGGGTGTCGATCTCCAGATTGATCCGGTCGCCCACCGCCGTATCGCCCCAGGTGGTGACCTCCTTGGTGTGCGGAATGAAGTTGATCCCGAAATCGCATCCCTCGACCGCGTTCACGGTCAGCGACGTCCCGTTCAGCGCAACCGATCCCTTCGGCGCGATGAACCGTGCCAGGTCGCGCGGGGCGCGCAGCGTGACGCGCGTGCTGTCGCCCTCGTCGGTCATGGCGATCACCTCGGCCACGCCGTCCACATGGCCCGACACGATGTGCCCGCCCAACTCGTCCCCGACCTTCAGCGCCCTTTCGAGGTTCACCCGCCTGCCGACCGTCCAGTCCGAGAGGTTGGTCTTGGCCACCGTCTCGGCCGAGATCTGTACCTCGTACCAGTCCGGCCCCAGGCCCACGACCGTCAGACAGACACCGTCGCTGGCAACCGACGCGCCCATGTCGATGCGCGAGGTGTCATACCCCGTCGTGATCCGCGCCCGCAGGTCGCCTTCCTGCGTCAGGGCGGCGACCTTGCCCACATCCGTGATGATCCCGGTAAACATAACAGCCCCTTTTCGCACTTTGTCACAACCGAGGTAGCGGCAGGGCAACCCCAAGGCAAGCGGGGGGCACGCCATATTTTTGCCCGCATTATGGTGTTTATCTGGTCACAACATCGGCATAGCAAGGATGATGATGAACGCGAAAGCCACACAACAGCGGGTCTTCCTGTTCCTGCAAGGGCCGCACGGGCCCTTCTTTCACCGGCTGGGCAAGATGCTGCGGCTGGCGGGGGCCGAAGTCTGGCGCGTGGGGTTCAACGCGGGCGACCGGGCGTTCTGGTTCCATCCACGCAGCTACATCCCCTATCGCGGCACCGCTGCCGACTGGGCGCAGACGTTCGAGACGATGATCACCGAAAAGAACGTCACCGACATTGTGCTTTACGGCGACACCCGTCCCATCCACGCGCAGGCCGTAGCCGAGGCCAAGCGCCGCGGCATCACCGTGCATGTCTTCGAGGAAGGCTACATGCGCCCCTATTGGGTCACCTACGAGCGTGGCGGATCGAACGGCAACTCGCGGCTGATGGACATGACGATCCCGCAGATGCAGACGGCCCTCGCGCAATCCGACATGGAAGCGCCCCTGCCCCCCGGCCACTGGGGCGACATGCGCCAGCATATCTTCTATGGCGCGCTCTATCATTGGTTCGTGATGTTCCGAAACGGCGACTACCGCAACTTCCGGCCCCATCGCAGCCTGCCGGTGACCAAGGAATTCGCGCTTTACGTCAAACGCCTGCTGCTGATGCCGCTGTTGTCGGCGGACCGTCTGATCGCCACCCTGCGCATCCGGCTTGGCGGTTTCCCCTATCATCTGGCGCTCTTGCAACTGGAACATGACAGCTCCTTTCAGATGCATTCGCCCTTCGACACGATGTCGGATTTTCTGGAACTGGTGATCCGGGGCTTTGCCGAAGGGGCACCGAAACATCATCACCTCGTGGTCAAGGCGCATCCGCTGGAGGATGGCCGCGTCCCCGTGCGCCGCGACCTGCGGCGTCTGGCCCGCAAACTCGGCGTTTCCGCCCGTGTCCACTATGTACGCGGCGGCAAGCTGGCCCAGCTTCTCAACGATGCGCGCAGCGCCGTCACGGTCAATTCGACTGCTGGTCAACAGGTGCTCTGGCGCGGTATTCCGCTCAAGGTCTTCGGCCGCGCGGTCTATGCCAAACCTGAATTCGTGTCCGATCAACCTCTGGCAGAGTTTTTTGCCGGTGCGTCGCGGCCAGACAACAAGGCCTACAAGGACTACCGCCGCTATCTGCTTGAAACATCACAGATTCCGGGTGGTTTTTATGCCGCACGCGGTCGCCGCCAACTGCTGCGCCAGGTGGTCGACATGATGCTCTCGGCCGAAGATCCCTACGACGCGCTCCAATCCGGCACCGCGGCCCCACGGCAACAGTTGCGCATCGTCACCTGACCTAAGGGCTTCACGATGCTGGATTTTCGAAATCCCCTGCGCTAGGCTGGCTGAAATAACGCCGGAAAACCGGCGATTTCTTGAGGCAGAGTTGAACAGGTCGAGGAGACCGGGCAGTGAAATCCGTATATTCACGGTGGGCGCGTCCCATCGCAACCGTTGCGGCGTTGGCCGTCGTATCGTCATGTGGCTTGCCTCAGGTAGGCCCCAACAAGCGTCAGATTTTCGCGGGTTCGGTTCAGAAAGAAGGCGACGCTTTTGTCGTGTCGGTCAATGACCGGGTAACACGCGCTACGGCCGTGGTCCCTGCACTCGGGTTCTCCGATGCCTTCAAGAACGCGTCACAGCTTGGGTCGGACACGATTAGGCCCGGTGACGTGCTGGGCATCACCGTCTATGAAAACGTCGATGATCCGCTTCTGGGTGTCGAAGGCGCACCCGCCACGGTTCTCGAAGAAGTGCAGGTCGACGGCGCTGGCTTCATCTTCATTCCCTACGCGGGCCGGATCAAGGCCGCGGGCAACACGCCCGACGCCATCCGCCGCATCATCACCAACCGTCTGGGCGAACAGACCCCGGACCCCCAGGTCGAGGTCCGCCGCGCTGCCGGTGACGGATCGACCGTGTCGCTGATCGGATCGGTCGGGGCGCAGGGGGTCTATGCCATCGAACGGCCCACGCGGACGCTGGGCACCATGCTGGCGCAGGCGGGCGGCGTGACGATCGTGCCTGAAATCGCGCAGATCACCGTCATTCGCGGCTCCCAGCGCGGCAAGATCTGGTTGCAGGATCTCTATGATCACCCGCAACTCGACATCGCCCTGCGCGGCGGTGACCGCATTCTGGTCGAGGAAGACACACGCTCCTTCACCGCCCTTGGGGCGACCGGCGGTCAGGCGCAGGTGCCCTTCGAATCGCAGACCCTTTCGGCGCTGGAAGGCATCGCGCAGGTCGGTGGCCTGAATGCCGCCACGGCGGACCCGACGGGCGTCTTCGTGTTCCGCAACGAACCGGCGGAAGTGGCCGCACAGGTCCTGGGCCGGGGCGATCTGCAGGGCGCACAGCGCATGGTCTACGTTCTCGATCTCACCAAACCCAACGGCATGTTCATGGCCCGTGATTTCGTGATCCGTGACGGTGACACGCTCTATGTCACCGAAGCGCCGTTCACCCAGTGGAACAAGGTGATCTCGGCGATTACCGGCACTGCCTCCTCCGCCGCCGGTCTGACCACGCTTTCGGGCGGCTGACGCACATGGGCCTCGGGCCTGAGATTTACGATACCCCCGCCGCCGGTCCCCTCAGGGATCGGCGGCTTTTCATCTACAACGGCGGTTTTCTGACCCAACGCCGGGTGCGGCGCATCCTGCAGCTTTCGGGCAATTCCCTGCACCTCGGTTTGCCAAGGCAGGGCGATCATGTGGCGATCTGGGGCAATTCCCCGACCGCCCATCGCGGGCTGGCGGTGGCTGCGAAGTACGACGCGCCTCTGGTCCGGGTGGAGGATGCCTTCCTGCGCTCGCTGCATCCGGGCCGTACCGGTTCCCCGCCTCTGGGCCTGCTGATCGACGCCAAAGGTGTGCATTTCGACCCCACCACGCCGAGCGAGCTGGAAGAGCTCCTGGCCACCCATCCGCTTGATAACACGGACCTTCTGAACCGTGCGCGCGGTGCCATCGCCCGCATCGCCGACGCGCATCTGACCAAATACACGGCCTTCGACCCCAATACGCCCGCGCCGCCACCCGGCTACGTGCTGGTGATCGACCAGACCAGAGGCGACGCTTCCGTGACGGCATCGGGGGCAGACCGGGCGCGCTTTATGGAAATGCTGGTCTTCGCGCAGGAAGAACACCCCGGATGCCCGGTGATCATCAAGACCCATCCCGAAACCGCCCAAGGGTTCCGCCCGGGATATTTCACCGAAGCCGATACAAACGACCGGATCACGCTGCTGGACACGCCCGTCAGCCCCTGGGCGCTGTTCGAGGGGGCTGTGGGCGTCTATACGGTGTCCTCCCAAATGGGGTTCGAGGCGATCTTTGCGGGTCACAAACCCCGCGTCTTCGGCCAGCCCTTCTATGCAGGCTGGGGTCTGACCCTGGACGAATTTCCCGTCCCGCGCCGCCAGCGCGTCCTGACCCGGCCGCAACTGTTCGCCGCCGCGATGATCCTCTACCCAAAGTGGTACGACCCCTTCCGCGACCGCCTGTGTACGCTCGAAGACGCCGTCGAAACCCTCGCCGCCGAGACGCGCCAATGGCGCGAGGATCACGCGGGCTGGACCGCGTCCGCCATGCGGATGTGGAAGCGCAAACCGTTGCAGCAGTTCTTCGGTGCCTACAAACCGGTCCTCTTCGAAGACGATCCCGAACAGGCCCGCCGGTCGGGCCGCCCGTGGATGGTCTGGGCCGGCAAGGCACAGGTGGGGCATGCGGATGCCGCCCGCGTCGAGGACGGCTTTCTGCGCTCCAAAGGGCTGGGGGCCGATCTGATCCCGCCGCTGTCGCTGGTCTGTGACGATCTGGGCATCTACTACGACCCGTCTCAACCCAGCCGTCTGGAGAAATGGATCGAGGCCCGCGCCACCCTGCGCCCCGATCAGCGGGACCGGGCGGCAAGGCTGATCGAAACCCTGACCCGGGCGGGCCTGAGCAAATACAATCTCACCGCTCCCCTGCCCGACCTCAGCGCCTTGCCGGACGGCCCGCGCATCCTCGTGCCGGGACAGGTCGAGGATGACGCGTCCATCCGCACGGGCGCGGGGACCGTCGCAACCAACCTTGGCCTCTTGCAAGCCGTCCGCGCCGCGCGGCCCGACGCCGTGATCCTCTACAAACCACACCCGGACGTCGAAGCAGGCTTGCGCAGCGGTGATGTGAACGCGGGCGATCTGGCCGATCTGGTGCTGCCCAACACCGATCCCATCGCCCTGCTGTCCCAGGTCGATGAAGTCTGGACCATGACCTCGCTTCTGGGGTTCGAGGCGCTCTTGCGGGGCTTGCCCGTCACGACCTTCGGCGCGCCCTTCTATGCTGGGTGGACCCTGACGACCGATCTGGGCGATGTCCCGCCGCGCCGCAGGGCGGAACCCTCTCTCGAAGGGTTGGTCCATGCCGCCCTGATCGACTATCCCCGCTACCGCGACCCGAAAACCGGCCTGCCCTGCCCGGTCGAGGTTATCGTAGAACGGCTGGCCACAGGCGATATCCCGCGCCCCGGACCCGCGAACCGCATCCTGTCGAAACTTCAGGGGCTCCTCGCCACGCAAGCCCACCTCTGGCGGCGCTGATCAACCGGACCGCGCCCAGATATGGCAGATGTCGTTCCCGATCTGGCGCGTCGACACAAGATCGAAGCGCGGTGCCTGATCCAGCCTGGACAACCCCATCGCCCCGATCCCCGGCAGCCCTTCGGCGCCAATCACGACACCGGCGGTAAAGCCGACCATCTCGTCCACCAGGTCCGCCTCGATCAGCGAGGCCGCCAGCGCCCCGCCCCCTTCGCAGAAAACCCGCGTCAGGCCATGCCCCCCAAGCTGCTGCATGACATCCGCCGGATCAAGCTGGCTGCCGCGCACCCGGCATTGCAACAGCTTCGCCCCCAGATCGACCCAGGTCCTGATCAGTGACGATTCCGCGTCGGGGCCATGACACAGGATCAGCGGCACCTCTGCCGCCGTATGTGCCAGTTTGCCCATCAACGGCAGGTCCAGCTTGCGCGAGACCACCACGCGGGCCGGTTGCCGGGTGATGCCCAGATCGCGCACAGTGAGACTTGGATCGTCCTTGCGTGCCGTGCCGCCGCCCACCATCACCGCATCATGGCGGCTGCGCATGGCGTGGACCATCCGCCGCGCGGCAGGGCCGGTGATCCACTGGCTTTCGCCTGTGCCTGTGGCGATGCGCCCGTCAAAGGAACTGGCCAGTTTCAGCGTGAGGAACGGTCGCCCGCTATCCGTCCGCGAGGTGAACCCTGCGTGGTCCCGCGCCGCCGCTTCCGCGCCAAAGCCGATCACCACCTCCACCCCCGCATCGCGCAGCATCCGGAAACCGCGCCCGTCCACACGCGGATCGCTGTCCGCAACGGCGACAACGACCTTGGCCACTTCCGCGTCGATCAGGGCTTGCGCGCAGGGCGGGGTCTCTCCGTGGTGGGCGCAGGGTTCCAGCGTGACATAGGCCGTAGCCCCCTTGGCCGCATCCCCTGCCTGTGCCAGCGCCTGCGTCTCCGCATGGGGCCTGCCGCCGTCCTGGGTCCAGCCGCGCCCGACGATGGTCCCGTCGCGCACAATGACACAGCCCACAGCGGGGTTGGGCCAGGTCCGGCCCATGCCGCGCCGCCCCAAGCTGAGGGCGAGCGCCATAAATCGGGTGTCGCTCACTCTTCCGGCGGCTGCTCGGGCCGGAGTTCCTGGACGAATTTATCGAAATCGTCCGCCGCCTGAAAATTCTTGTAAACGCTGGCAAACCGGACATAGGCCACGGTGTCGATCCGCGCCAGCGCCTCCATCACGATCTCGCCGATCTGTTTGGACCCGATATCGGTCTCGCCCATGCTTTCCAGACGCCGCACGATCCCGCTGATCATCTGGTCGATGCGTTCGGGGTCGATCGGGCGTTTCTGCATGGAGATGCGGATCGAACGTTCCAGCTTGTCGCGGTCGAAATCCTCGCGTTTGCCGGAGCTCTTGATCACCACCAGATCGCGCAGCTGCACCCGTTCGTAGGTGGTAAAGCGACCCCCACAGGCCGGACAGAACCGCCGCCGCCGGATCGACACGTGATCCTCCGCTGGCCGCGAATCCTTTACCTGAGTGTCGATATTTCCGCAAAACGGGCAGCGCATCGCTTCGCCTTTCCTTAAAGTCTGTGCCCTCTTGTGGGGCAACTGGCACAATTCCCAACAGGTATACGGCGTCCGCAGGGTTTTGGGTAGGGGCGAAATGAGCCGCAACATCTGGGGTCGAAAGCCGGTGAACCGATCCCGACCTGAGGCGTTGGAGGGTGACTCACTTCCGAAGGAGACCATCATGTCAAAGACACTTTTCATCACCGGTGCCTCAAGCGGCATCGGCGAAGCCACAGCCAAGGCCGCCGCAGCGGCTGGCTGGAACGTCGGGCTTTTCGCCCGGAGCGAAGACAAACTGAACCAGATCGCGGCTGACATCGGCGATCAGGCGCTGGTCCTGACCGGCGACGCGACGAACTACGACGCCCAGAAGGACGCCATCGCGAAACTCGTCGAAAAATTCGGCGGTCTGGACGCCGTGTTTGCAAACGCCGGGCGCGGGACGTCGCAGGCGGGCACCGAAAACGGTGATCCGCAGGATTGGAAGGGCATGGTGGACCTCAACATCATGGGTGCGCTCTATACCGCGCACGCCGCCCTGCCACATCTGCGCAAGACCACCGGACAATATGTCGTCACCGGATCACTTGCCGGACGTCGTCACCTCAAGGGGTCGATCTATGGCTCGACCAAGTGGTTCATCCACGGCTTCGCCGGCAATCTGGCGGATGAGATGGCCGAATGGGGGGGCCGATGCATGGTGGTATCCCCCGGCATGGTGAACACCGCCTTTTTCGACGAGGCCAAGCCCGACAAGCTGCAGCCCGATGATGTGGCCCAGGCCGTCCTTCACGCGCTGGAGGCACCGGCCCATGCGTCGATCCGCGAAATCCATCTGATGCCGGTTGGCTAGGATTGATCAATCGCTGCGAAAATGCGCCGCCACCTGCCGGGTGTGCGGCGCATTTCTGTGTTCGAACAGGTAAATCCCCTGCCATGTCCCCAGGCGCATCTTGCCCTGCTGGACGGGAATGGAAAGGCTGACGGGCAGCATCGCCGCCTTGATATGCCCCGGCATGTCGTCCGGCCCCTCATAGGTGTGGGTCAGATAGGCCATTTCAGGATCGGTGGTCGGCGGCACCAACCGCGCGAAATAGGCCTGCAGGTCTGTCTGCACTTCGGGGTCCGCATTTTCCTGAACAAGAAGCGATGCCGACGTGTGGCGGACAAACAGCGTGAGCAGGCCATCGCCCCCGGGAACCCAGCGCGCAACCTGCCGGGTGACCTCGTAAAGCCCCGGTCCGCGTGTCGCTATGTCAAAGGTGGTCTGCATCACGCCAGTCTTGCGCAAGCGCATCCCGGTTGCAATCCGGCGCTACTTTGTTGACCGGGTGAACGCATCGCGGCAGTACCGGCGCGCCTGCGCGGATTTGAGCGTGGCACCGGGCTGATCCACCGTCAGCGTCACACGCGACTGCGCAGCGGGCAAGCCTGCGTTACTGGTGGAAAAAACCACGCCGTTCCGCCCCGGCACCGTCAGGCTGGCCGATTGCGGACGTTTTACATAGACGGGCGTGGTTTCGGACAAACCTGCCCGACGCTCGATAAAGGTGGCGGCACCACACCAGTATTCCGCAGGGCCATAATTCGTGCCCTGCACCACCTCGAAATCCGTGGCGTTCAGCCTGTTGATGACCATGCGGTCTTCCTCGCTCTGCGTCGAGGCCAGCAGCACCACAGGGCCAACAGCCAGAGCAATCGCAAGGACCAGCCACCTCATCTGCGGCTCAACCTGGCGTCGGCGCAGAACTGGATGGCGTGATCAACCGACAGCGATGCGCCCGCGCGGCGCAGGGAGGCCCCCACGATGAAGACCGGCGATGGTGTCAGGCCGGTGGGGTCCGTGGTGAACTTCACGGGTGCGCGTTGCCCCAGCCCCGGTGCGCGTCCTTCGGCGACGTAGACGCGGGAAACGCCGGACGCGCCCAGAACCCGCCGCGCGTAATCCGCCGCCGCACACCACATGCCGCGTGCGCCGAAGCCACCGCCGTCAGCCACGGCAAAACCGCCCGGCACGGCGGTCACATTCACGCGGTTGTCGGCGCGAAAATCCTGTGCTGCGACGGGTGCCGCCAGCGCAAGGGTCAGAACAAGGGCGGTGCGTATCATTTTCAGTACCTTCCGTGACGGAACAGGATGTCTTCGATATCAATCAGATAGTCCGCGCAGAATTGATAGGCGTGCTGGATTGGCAGGCTCAGCCCCGGTGTGGTGGTATTCACGGAATAGGACCGCGTCGGTTCGCCGGGCAAGGACGCCTCATCCAACGTAAAGATCGCGCCGCTGCGCCCGCCGCCCGTTACGGACGCGCCCCGAGGCGACTTGATGTACATCCGCCCGCTGCGTCTTTGCAGCCCGTGCATGGCGTAATCGGCCGCCGCGCACCACATGCCCCGCGCGCCTTCACCGTAGGCCTCGATCACCTCGAAATCGGTGTTGCTGATCGGGACGACCTGAAGCCTGTTCACGGCCTCAAAGGTCTGGGCCTGTGCGGCAGGGACCAGCGGCAGCGCCAGACCAAGGGCCGCGAGGGCAGGATAAAGAGGAAAACGCATGATCGGCACTCCGGTATTGCTTTGATTCAGAGATAGGCCGCACCGGTGTCACGTCAAAATCACAGCTGCGTCACATGACGAAAAAGGCGGGCATCGTGCCCGCCTTTCGGTGTCGTGTCATTGTGTCTCGCGATCACTGATCCAGGAAAGACCGCAGCTTGCGCGACCGGCTGGGGTGCTTGAGCTTGCGCAGCGCCTTGGCTTCGATCTGGCGGATCCGTTCGCGCGTCACGCTGAACTGCTGGCCCACTTCTTCCAGCGTGTGATCGGTGTTCATCCCGATGCCGAAACGCATCCGCAGCACGCGTTCTTCGCGCGGGGTAAGCGAGGCGAGAACCCGCGTGGTGGTTTCCTTGAGGTTCTCCTGAATCGCGCTGTCCAGGGGCAGCACCGCATTCTTGTCCTCGATGAAATCGCCCAGCTGGCTGTCTTCCTCGTCGCCGATGGGTGTTTCCAGTGAAATCGGCTCCTTGGCGATCTTCATCACCTTGCGGACCTTTTCCAGCGGCATCTGCAGCTTCTCGGCCAGTTCTTCCGGCGTGGGTTCGCGGCCAATCTCGTGCAGCATCTGGCGGCCCGTGCGCACCAGCTTGTTGATGGTCTCGATCATGTGCACCGGAATACGGATCGTGCGCGCCTGATCGGCAATGGAGCGCGTGATCGCCTGACGGATCCACCATGTCGCATAGGTCGAGAACTTGTAGCCGCGGCGGTATTCGAACTTGTCCACCGCCTTCATCAGGCCGATGTTGCCTTCCTGAATGAGATCAAGGAACTGCAAGCCGCGGTTTGTGTATTTCTTGGCGATCGAGATCACCAGACGCAGGTTCGCCTCGACCATTTCCTTCTTGGCCTGACGGGCTTCTTTCTCGCCCTTCTGGACCTGCTGCACGATGCGGCGGAACTCCGAGATGTCCAGACCGACGTATTGACCGACCTGCGCCATGTCCGCGCGCAATTCCTCGACCTTGTCGGAAGAGCGCTCGATGAACATCTGCCAGCCGCGCCCGGACTTGTCGGCCATCCGCTCCATCCAGTTGGGATCAAGCTCGTAGCCACGGTAGGCCTCGACGAATTCGGACCGGTTGATCCGTGCCTGATCCGCCAGCTTCACCATCGCAGAGTCGATCTGCATGATCCGGCGGTTGATGCCGTAAAGCTGGTCGATCAGCGCTTCGATACGGTTGTTGTGCAGGTGCAGTTCATTGACCAGCAGCACGATTTCCGAACGCAGCTTCTGGTACTTGGTTTCCTGCTTCTTGGTAAAGGATCCGTCCTCGTTCAGGGTCGCGGAAATACGGCTGTCCTGCATCTCGCTCAGCATGGCGTAGTCGGCGGCGATGATGTCCAGCGCCTCGAGCACCTGCGGCTTCAGCGCGGCTTCCATCGCGGCCAGCGACATGTTGGCCTGTTCGTCCTCGTCCTCATCGTCATCCGTGCTGATGGGATTGCCATCCGCATCCAGTTCCTGCCTGCTGTCTTCGGATTTCGTGTCAGAGGCCGCACCCGCCGCGGGCACCACCGGAGATGTCTGCCCGTCCTCGCCAAGCTGGTCGCCGAATGTCGCCTCAAGGTCGATCACATCGCGCAGCAGAATGTCCTCGGACAGAAGTTCGTCGCGCCAGATGGTGATGGCCTGAAAGGTCAGCGGGCTTTCGCAAAGCCCTGCGATCATCGTGTTGCGGCCCGCCTCGATGCGCTTGGCGATGGCGATCTCGCCCTCACGGCTCAGCAGTTCGACGCTGCCCATCTCGCGCAGGTACATGCGCACCGGATCGTCGGTACGGTCCAGCTTTTCGGACGTGCCCGAGGACAGCGCGACTTCCTTGTTGCTGTCGGTGGTGGCAAGGTCGGTGCCGCCCTTGGCGTCTTCTTCCTCGGCGTCCTCGTCTTCGATGATGTTGATGCCCATCTCGGACAGCATCGACATGACGTCCTCGATCTGTTCGGAGGAAACCTGATCCGGCGGCAGGACGGTGTTCAGCTGATCATAGGTGATATAGCCCTTCTCGCGGGCTTCCGAGATCATCTTCTTGACGGCGGCCTGGCTCATGTCCAGCGAATGACCGCTGTCGTTGTCGTCTCTCTTGGCGTCTTCGTTGGTATCTTTAGCGGCCATATGATGTCCCTCCAGCGCCATAGCGCGAATCAGTAAGAGTGATTCGATATCTCCGAATCATGCGGCTTTCGCGGTGATTCTTAAACCCGATATCCTGCTTTTTCCTAAAGTGCCTGCCAAAAGAACACGGTTCCTCAGCTTCGGCCCTTCGACTTGTCAAACCTGATGGTCTCCAGCAGCGTGTCCCAGGCGCTGCGTTCATCCTTCGAAATGCGGGCGCCGTTGTCGCCCAGATCGTATTCTGCCGTGTCTTCCTGTCCCGACCGGATGGCCAGATCGGCGGCGCGTGCCGCCTCGCTCAGCCGCCATGTCACGCCTTCATCGGCCACTCCGCTCAGGTCTTCCATCGCTTCCGCAATCTCGGCATCCAGCCCGCGTGCCGCTTCCAGCTTGGCCAGTTCCTCGGCCACCGTCAGGCTGGCCATTTCGATATCGCCTGGATTGCGGACGCATGGTGTGATGGCAACGTGGCGCTGGGACAGCAGGTTTTCAAGGGCGTCCGGTCCCAGTGCGCTGGAAATCTTTTCGCGCAACACCGCCTGTCCCTCATGCGCGTGACGCAGCAAAAGATCACGCAATGTGCGGTGTGTCGGATCGGCACAGCGCATCGCCTCCAGCCCGCTTTCGAAATCATGGGTGATCTCGGGACAGGTGACAAAGGCCGACAGCACCACCGCCTCGCGCAGATACTCTGTGGTCCGGCTGTCGCTTGCGGCGCCCAGCACCGACGACTTGGCCGACGGGCTGGCCATATAGGGCGCGGTCTTGCCCCAGGTGCCCTGCCCCCGCGCCACGGCCTTGCGCCCGCCGGTCTGCGGGCGAAACAGCTTCCAGCGCAGATCCTTGATCTCCTGCCCGTAATGGCTGCGAATCGACGGATCGCGAATCAGCATGATCTTGTCGCGCAGCGCCTTGTCGAGCGCCGCCTTGCGTTCGGGGCTGTCGAACACCCGGCCTTCGGTTTCGCGTTGCCACAAAAGCTGCACCATCGGCACCGCCCCGTCGATCAGCTTCTGAAACGCGCCCTTTCCGGCGGCTTTCAGCAGATCATCGGGGTCCTGGCCTTCGGGCATCATCACAAAACGCAGCGACTTGCCCGCTTCGATCAGCGGCAGCGCCAGATCGACAAGCCGCAGGGCCGCGCGCTGGCCCGCCGTATCGCCATCCAGCGTGATGATCGGCTCGGGGTCGATCCGCCACAGCATCTGCAACTGGTGCTCGGTGATCGCGGTGCCCAGCGGGGCCACCGCCGCCTCGAACCCCGCCTGCTGCAAGGCAATCACGTCCATGTAGCCTTCGGCCACCAGCAAGGGCTGCCCCTTGCCCGCCGCCGCGCGCGCCTCCTTCACGTTGTAAAGGCTGCGGCCCTTGTCGAAAAGTTCCGTCTCGGGCGAATTGAGGTATTTCGCGTTGTCGTTGGGGTCCATCGCCCGGCCGCCAAAGGCGATCGCCCGCCCCCGTGCATCGCGAATGGGGAACATGATGCGCCCGCGAAAGGTGTCGTAGGGCTTGCCGCCCTTGGTGGACGGTTTGGCCAGCCCCGCGCCGATGATCATCTCGTCGGCAATGTCCTTGCCCTTCAGCGCATCCCACAGCCCCTGCCAGGCGTCGGGCGCAAAGCCGATCTCCCAGCGCTCCAACGCGGCCTCATCCAGCCCGCGCCGCCCCAGATAGGCCCGCGCCTCCGCCGCAGCACCGGTCTTGAGCTGCAACCGGAACCAGCGCACCGCCAGTTCCATCACATCGGCCAGTTCGGTGCGTTTGTCCGCCTTCTCCTGCGCGCGCGGGTCCTGTTTGGGCACCGGCATCCCGGCCTCCCGCGCCAGGATCTCCACCGCTTCCATGAAGCCCACGTTCTCCGTCTCGCGCACAAAGGAGATCGCATCCCCCTTGGCGTGACAGCCAAAGCAGTAATAGAACCCCTTGCGGTCATCGACGTGAAAACTGGCGGATTTTTCCTGATGGAAGGGGCACGGCGCCCACATGTCCCCCTTGCCCGGATTGGACTTGCGCGCATCCCACATGACCTTGCGGCCCACAACCTGTGACAGGCTCGAGCGTGTACGCAATTCGTCCAGAAATCCGGGTGGCAGGCTCATGGTCCCTTATATTGATCGCGGCTGGCGAGAGTCCAGTGATGGCAGACGCGCGGGACCGGGCGGAGCGATCCGGGAGAACGGAGGGGGGGGTGTTGGGCGTGGGGCGATGTACAATGAATGAACGCGAGCGGCCCGAAGCGGACCCCGGTGCGACGCGCGTCTAACGACCGCTCCCAGCCCGAAGCGGACACGGTCGCCCCGGCGTTCGCGCTTGCAGAATATGACAGGGAAGGTGGACTCCGGACACTCGCTGCAGGTGAGACAAGCTATTCGCAGGATGCAGGAAACAGACATTGGTTCTCCTGTTCTCAATTGGAAGCTGGTGCCATATTAAGGTCTTAAACTTTTGATGCCCCAGCGGCACCACGGAGTATAAGGAAGAGTTGGTTGCGTCAGACATCGTACTTTCCCAACCCCGATGCCGAATCTCGTACGAACTGGTGGGCACCGCTGCTGGCGCGAGAACTTGAAGGGCAGCGCCAGAGATGATTTGCTTCCGCTCCAAACCGCTCTAAGATCGCGAAAAATGCTAAGCTTTTAAATGCTTGCATCCAAACATGCACTGGAAACGAAGCGAATGCTATTAGACGAAATTGATACCGCCCAACGCAACGTACGGACCGACGCGTTTCAGATGTCCATCGGTGAACTGGTAAACCTCTATGATGAGGGAGACATCATTATTGCGCCTGAATTCCAAAGACTTTTTCGGTGGGAAATTGGTCAGAAGTCAAAATTGGTTGAGTCGCTCCTTCTTGGAATCCCATTGCCATCAATCTTCGTGTACGAGCTCGAAAACGGAAAATGGGAGTTGGTGGATGGTCTCCAACGTTTATCGACTATTCTTGAGTTTATGGGCAAACTCAAGAACGAAGAGGGTGCTGTCAGCCCACCATCAATCTTGGAATTGACGAAATATTTGCCATCCCTACACAATGTTGTTTGGGAAAAAAGCACAGCAATCGAAGGAGTGATTGAAGCAGACCAAGTTGAATTGGATCGCAGATTACAATTAGCCATAAAGCGGTCACGGATTGGCGTTGAGATTCTTAAGCGCCCAAGTGACAGCATGACTAAGTTCGACTTGTTTCAGAGACTGAATGCTGGTGGAACCGCGGCTAATGAACAGGAAATCAGAAACTGCATTATTTTGATGGTAAACGCCAATTACTATCGCGCAATAAAATTAGCGGCAGAGGCCGATAAATTTCTAGCCGTAACTGGCCTCGGCGAGAATCAAACAGAAAAACAACGGCATATTGAGATGGCCGTCAGATTTTTGGTTCACACGTTTGTAGATTACGATGGAAAGTTGGATGTCGGCGAATATATTGATGAGGGAATTGTAGAGCTGGCCACAACTGGTGAAGTTACAAAGGCGACTACAACAATCAACTCGACAATCGACCTGTTGCATCAAGCCGCTGGGGGAGATGCACTACGGCGGTTTGACAGCGGCACGTACAATGGTCGTGTGGGTCTAGTCGGTTTAGAAGCAATCGCAGTCGGAGTTGCAAAAAACCTCACAGCTATTCAACAACACAACGACCCAGTTCGGTTTGTGAAAGAAAAGTCCCAAGCATTTTGGAGCCAAGCGGAAGTTGCTAGTTTTGTGTCACCTGGAATGCGCGGCACCACTAGAATTCAGAAAACCGTTCCTTTTGGCGACACGTGGTTTAGGCCATGAGCAAGCCCTACACTGCCGATGATTTCACTCAGTTGGTCACATCTGACAGAACGTGGCGCATCCTCGAAATTTCTGATCTAAAGACGGCGATCCGACGAGCGGATCACTCCTTGGAGAAAGTACTTCTAAGAGCATTGGTTGCAGTGGCCTATGCCCACTGGGAAGGGCATGTTAGAACTTCTGCAAAGCTATACCTAACTCATATTGCTTTGCGCAAGTTTGAGTATGCAAGGCTAAGCCCGCAGTTCTTAAAAAACTACTTCCTCCCAAGACTATCGGCGCTCTCAACAAGTAGAACTAGCGCTGCGTCAAGATGCGCTTTGTTAGATGAT
This sequence comes from uncultured Alphaproteobacteria bacterium, assembly GCA_963799505.1. Taxonomy (GTDB): domain Bacteria; phylum Pseudomonadota; class Alphaproteobacteria; order Rhodobacterales; family Rhodobacteraceae; genus Sulfitobacter. Next base: position 26,973 of record CAWCXM010000012.1, on the reverse strand, counting down.
ATTCTATCGGCATCAAATAAGCGGTTCTCCCGTGTGAATGATGATCTCGTAAACACAAGGTCCAACCTAAACTCAGAGGTTATGCGTGAAATTTGCCTAATTTGTGAAATACCAAGCGACGACTTTGAAACGCATGAAAACTTCATTGATGCGATCCTCCTAAAGAGGCGCAACGCCATTGCCCATGGCGAAGATACATTCATTGCTAAAGATGACTTGGATGAACTAGCAGACCGAACGATCGGATTGATGAGAATGTTTAGCGACTTGCTAGAAAACAAAGTTCATCTTAAGGGCTATATGGCTGCTTAGGTAGCATGAGTTCGTATGGATCAAAGTAAGGGCGTCGAGTGAGTCATTTTCCGCTATGGAGACTGCGGTCGCTGAAGTGTAGTGCGCCGTTAAGTGTCCGGTTTGGGCCGTCGTGTCTCGATGGGCGACCACGGTTCGCAACTTTGCAGGGTCGGCTCCCTGCGCATAGCTGCCCTTGGCGCAACCCGCAGCGAACTTCCACTCCCCGCGCCCCTTTAACCCCCCATCCCCATCACTGCTGCAAGCACAGCTCCGTCCAGGCGGCGGCCAGATCCTGATTGCGGACGTCGCGCATCTTCATCTCGTAGACCCAGGGGGTCAGCAGCGGGATCGCGGTGTTGTAGTTCTCGGGCCAATTGGCCTTCTCCAGCACATAGGCCTGCACCTGACGTTCGCGGACCCGGTCCAGCCGCGCCTGCTGGATCGCGGCGACGACTGCCGCCTGATGGCCGCAGGTCTCGGCCTTTTCCGCAGTCGTCTGCGCCGAAACCGGCCCCCCCGCGAGGGTCAGACCCAACACCGCCATTGCACTCAATCGCATCATACCCTGTACTCCCTACCCATCGTTCGGACCATATTAACCGCGTGACGCCACAGCCGCCATAGCCTGTTTGAGATCGTGGACCAAAGTGCCCGCCATCGAGCGGAACACCATGATCCTGAACCGGTCCGGTCCGGCCTGCGTGATCGACGCAGACATATGCATGACCTGTGTCCGTACCGTATGCCCGCGTTTGAACGTGCCCGCCCGCAGATCGACAGGCACCAGCCGCGCCAGCACATCGACCGCACCCGCCCCCTGCAGGCTGACCACCGCCCAGGCGTCCGACACATCGACCACCGCCGCCGTCTTGCGCAGGGCGGCGTCCGGCGCCGGCCCGATCAGCAGCGCCTCGCCGCGCCCGAACCAGATGCACCGCGCACCGTCCTTGCCGGTGCTCCGGTTCGGCGCGGGCCAGGCCATCCCATGGGCTTTCTCCAGAACCCCGCTGAATGCCGACCCATCGCCGAACGGCGCTATCGCGGTCATGCGCTCCGCCGCCATTTCCTCAAGCGTCACCGACCCGATGGTGACCGGCAAAAGCCCCGCGCAGGCGCTCGTTTCCTTCAGTTCAACCACGCGCCCGCTCCCCTTCCGGATCAAGGAAGACCGCAGAGCAGATCTCGACCTCCGTCTCCACCCCGCGCAGATGATCCACCAGCCGGATCACCTCGCCCCGCCGCGCCGGGCCGTTCGAAAAGAACCCCAGCCCGATCATCCTGCCCAGATCCGGCGAATAGCCGACAGAGGACACATGCCCTTTCGAATTGACCCGCACCGCTTCCGCCTCCCGCTCGAACAGATGCGCACCTGCGGTCATCTTGCCGTCCGCCGACACCGGTTTCAGGCCAACCAGTTGCGGGCGCGCCTCCTCCACCAGACCGGGCCGGGCCGCCATCGTCTTGCCGATGCAATCCTTCTGTGCCGACACCATCCGCGCCATGCCGATGTCGAAGGCCGTCGCCCGCCCCTCGATCTCCGCGTGGGTAATGAACCCCTTCTCGATGCGCAGCACATTAAGCGCCTCCATCCCGTAGGGTCCGCCACCCAGCGCCTGCGACCGTTTCACCAATTCGTCAAACAGCGCGGCCCCATAGCGTGACGGCACCGCCACCTCATAGGCATGCTCGCCCGAGAAGGAGATGCGGAACAGCCGCCCCGCAACACCGCCAATCGACACCTCCCCGCAGGCCATGAACGGCCAGCTGTCATTGTCGATCGGCGCATCCAGAAGCCCGTTCAGCAGATCCCGCGCCTTCGGTCCGGCCACCGCAAACTGCGCCCAGTGCTCCGTCACGGAAGTAAAGGACACCTGCCATTCGGGATGCAGACATTGCGTCACGAACTCCAGATGCCGCATCACATTGCCCGCCGCCGCGGTGGTCGTCGTCATCACAAAGTGATGCTCGCCCAGCCGCGCGGTGGTGCCGTCGTCCATCACCATCCCGTCCTCGCGCAGCATCAGACCATAGCGCACGCGCCCCACCTTCAGGGTCGAAAACATATTGGTATAGACAAAATCCAGCAGCTGGCCCGCGTCCGGCCCCTGAATGTCGATCTTGCCCAGGGTGGACACATCGCAGACACCAACCGCCTTGCGGACATATCCCACCTCCCGGTCACAGGACTCGCGCCAGGTCGTTTCTCCCGCCTTCGGGAAATAGCTGGGTCTGTACCACAGCCCCGCCTCGATCATCGGTGCGCCCATTTCAACGGTGCGCTTGTGCGATGTCGTATGCCGCTCGGGCGCAAATCCATGGCCCTGCGCCCCCGCGCCCATCGCCGCAATCGCGACAGGGCTATAGGGTGGCCGGAAGGTCGTCGTCCCCGTCTCGGGTATCCCGCGCCCCGTCGCATCGGCCAGAATGGCCAGCGCCGCCACGTTGGAATTCTTCCCCTGATCCGTCGCCATGCCCTGCGTGGTATAGCGTTTCATATGCTCGACCGAGCGAAAGTTCTCCACCGCCGCCTGTTTGACATCCTTGACCGACACATCGTTCTGGAAATCGAGCCAGGCGCGCCCCTTGCCGGCCACCGCCCAAAGCGGTGCCAGCGCATAGGGCGCATCTTCCGCCTCCGGCACCTCGACCTCTGCCGCCTTCCTGCCCAGCGCCTTCAGCGCCGCCTTGCCCGCCTCGACCCCGTCGCTCAGACAGCCACGGGTCGAAAACACCCCGTTGCACGCCCCGGCCACCGTCATGTGCGGAATCGCGCCCCGGTGTCGGCACAAAACTCTGGATGTCCTCGCGCCAGGTCGGCCGCCCGTTCATGTGACAGGTCAGATGCACCGTCGGGTTCCAGCCGCCCGACATGGCCAGACAATCGACCTGCAAGGCCTCCTCGCCCGTCGCGGTGCGCACCGTGATGCTTTCCAGTTCCTTGCGCCCGCCGGAATTGCAGACCTGCGCGCCCTTGAAGACCTGCCCGTCAAACCCTTTGACCGTTGCATCGTGCCGGCTGTCGATCAGCGCCACCACATGCACCCCCGCCGCCACCAGATCACGCGCGGTGCGATGCGCATCGTCATTGTTGCCAAAGACCGCGACCCGCTTGCCGGGGCTCACACCCCAACGGTTGAGATAGGCCCGCACCGCGCCTGCCGTCATGATGCCGGGCCGGTCGTTGTTCTGAAAGGCAACGGGCCGCTCCAGCGCACCCGCCGCCAGGATCGACTGCCTTGCCGAAATCCGCCAGAACGCCTCCAGCGGCGCACCGCCCCCGCGCCGTGACGTATGCTGGTTCACCCGTTCGAGCGCCCCGTACATGCCGCCGTCATAGGCGCCCGTCACCGTGGTGCGCGGCATCAGCCGCACGTTGTCCATCCCGGCCAGTTCCGCCACGATCCCCTTCGCCCAGACCGCGCCTGAGGTATGTCCCACCGCGCCGGTCTCGGCATTGAGCCGCCCGCCCATCAGGCTGTCCTCATCGGCCAGGATCACATCCGCCCCCGCCCGTGCCGCCGTCAGCGCCGCCATCAGACCCGTAGGCCCCGCGCCGATCACCAGCAGATCGCAGAATGCATAGGCCCGCTCATAGGTATCGGGATTGGACGCCCCGCTCAGCGCCCCCAGACCCGCCGCCTTGCGGATCACCGGCTCATAGATCGCTTCCCAGAACCGCCTCGGCCACATGAACGTCTTGTAGTAGAACCCGGCCCCCAGAAAGGGTGCCGCCAGATCGTTCACCGCCATCACATCGAAATCGAGGGACGGCCAGGCGTTCTGCGAGCGTGTCACCAAGCCGTCATAGACCTCCTGCACCGTCGCCCGCACGTTCGGCTCGGCGCGCGCGCCCCTGCCCGTGGTGATCAACGCGTTCGGCTCCTCGCTGCCGGCGGTCAGCACCCCCCGCGGGCGGTGGTATTTGAACGACCGTCCCATCAACGTCACCCCATTGGCCAGAAGCGCCGAGGCCACGGTATCCCCCGCAAACCCGCGATAGGTCTTGCCGTCGAAAGTGAAGCGCAGCGGTTTGCTGCGGTCGATCAGCCCCTTGCCCGCAACCCTCATGACGCCGCCCGCATCGCGCGTTTCACATCCGCCGCCTGTTCCACCTTCGAAATCGCATGGCTCACCGTATCCCGCGTCACCACCAGCCAGCTGCCGCAGCCGCCGTCATGCTGCCACAACTCCTCCGTCGCGCCCGCCGGATTGTCCCGCAGATGCAGATAGCTGTCCCAGGCCGCCTCGCCCGCGTCCGGCGCTGGCCGGGCCAGCATCACCGCCGCACCCTGATAGTAGAACTCCCGCCGGTCCCGCGACCCGCATATCGGACAGTCAATTCTCATGTCTCGTCTCCCTCGGACCTGGCCGACAGCGTTTTCAACCGGACCATCACTCCCACCGTCCGGCGCAGCGTTGGTCCGGCACCCGGCTCAACCGATAGGTCACGGTCTGCGTCGGCTGTTCGGCCAGATCCATCTCGCCGCCGCAATCGTCGCCGGTCCCCACCAGAAAAAATCCGGTCGACATGACCAGCTTGCGATCATCCAGCGCCTCGATGTTCAGGGTGCCACCATCACATTCCACCGAACAGGACCAGCCATAAAGCGTGGCATCCGACGGGCTGCACCGCGCGATATTGTCAAACAGCCCACCGCCCTGCCCCGCTTGCGCCGCATGGCCCTGATCGGCGGCCCGCACCCGAACATCCATCCAGGGCGTCACATCCCCGTCGAAATCCCCGAAGGCGACCGATATTTCCGCCACAACCTGATCCGGGTTCCGCGCCAGATGCGCCGCATCGTACCGCCGCTCGAAACAGCCTTCGGGCGCGGCCAGCGCGGCCCCGGTCACCCCCAGCGCAACCATCCCGCCCAAGGCGCACCGTCCCGACTTCATCTTTCCCATACAACTCATTCCGCCCTCACAGCCCCGCACTAATGCAGATTGTGCTGAGACCCCGTGGCCTCTTCGTCCATCAATCCGCGCCCCGTGCGGAACCGGTCCAGCCGGAACTTCGCCGCAGGGGCGTGATGCTCACCCGTCGCCATCAGATGGGCAAAGCTGAACCCCGATCCCGGCACCGCCTTGAACCCGCCGTAGCACCAGCCGCAGTCGATGAACAAACCTTCCGTATCGGTCTTGTCGATGATCGGGCTGCCGTCGGGCGTCATGTCCATGATCCCGCCCCAGGAGCGCAGCACCTTCGCCTTGCCGATCATCGGCATCAGGGTCATGCCCGCCTCCATCACATGCTCCATCATCGGCATGTTCCCGCGCGACGCATAGGAGGCGTAGAAATCCAGATCACCCCCGAACACCAGCCCGCCCTTGTCGGACTGGCTGATATAGAAATGCCCCATGCCGAAACTGACCACATGGTCGATCACCGGTTTCAGCCCTTCGGTGACAAAGGCCTGCAGGATGTGGCTCTCGATCGGCAGGCGCATGCCCGCCATTGCCGCCACCTGCCCCGAACGCCCCGCAACGACGATCCCCACCTTTTTTGCCTTGATCGCACCGCGCGTGGTCTGCACGCCTTTGACCACACCGTTTTCGATGTCGATCCCCGTCACTTCACACTGCTGGATCAGGTCCACCCCCCGCTGGTCCGCGCCGCGCGCATAGCCCCAGGCCACCGCGTCATGGCGCGCCGTGCCACCGCGCCGGTGCAACAGACCGCCGTAGATCGGGAAAGCGCACATTGTCGAAATCCAGATAGGGCAGCAGGTGCCGCACGCCCTCGCGGTCCAGCAGTTCCGCATCGTCGCCCTGATTGATCATCATGTTGCCGCGCCGGGCAAAGGCATCGCGCTGGCCGTCTGAATGAAACAGGTTGATGATCCCGCGCGCCGAATGCATCGCGTTGTAATTCAGGTCTTCTTCCAGACCTTCCCACAGCTTCAGCGAATGGGAATAGAACTCCGAATTGCCGTGCTGGCCGTAATTCGCCCGCACGATGGTGGTGTTGCGCCCCACGTTGCCACCACCCAGATAGCCCTTTTCCAGCACCGCAATGTTGGTCATGCCGTGGTTCTTGGCCAGATAATAGGCGGTGGACAACCCGTGCCCGCCGCCGCCGATGATCACCGCGTCGTATGCCGCCTTCGGCTCCGGGTCGCGCCAGTGCGGCCCCCAGCCCTTGTTGCCGGTCAAGCCTTCGCGCAGCACGCGCAATCCTGAAAACCGCATACCCTATACCCCCGGTGTCCTGTGCCCATACCCAAACAGGCAAGGACAGCAGTATCAATGGCAATCTGGGGCCGATAGGCGTTTCGCGGCGTGGATTTGCCCCTGCGCGACCTGTGACCGCGCAGGGGACCATGTCATCGGCAACTCCGTGCAAGCCTCAGAGCCCCTTGGCACGGTAGCTGGCGGCCACCTTGCCGATGGACACCAGATAGGCGGCGGTGCGCAGATCCTGCACGTCCTCGCGCTCGTGCCAGACCTGCGCCATCGATTCGTAGGCGCTGGACATCGTGTCATCCAGACCCGAACGCACCAGTTCCAGCTCGCCCGCCCCGCGCAGGTATTTCTCCTTGAAGTTGGGGCTCAGTTCCCAGCCGACGCCCGAGTCCGCGCTCAGCCGCTCCAGTTCGTCCACGACCAGCTGATGACGCGATTCCTCCTGTCGGCGCTGCATCCGGCCAAAGCGGATGTGGCTGAGGTTCTTCACCCATTCGAAGTAGCTGACCGTCACACCGCCCGCGTTGGCATACATGTCAGGCAGGATCACCGTGCCCTTGTCGCGCAGGATCTCGTCCGCCCCCGCCGTCACGGGGCCGTTCGCGGCCTCGACGATCAGCGGTGCCTTGATGCGGTCGGCATTGCCCAGATTGATGACCCCTTCCAACGCCGCCGGGATCAGGATGTCGCAGTCCGCCTCCAGCAGCCTGGCCCCTTCCGGCTCAAGCTGGCTGTCGGGGTAGCCCTCGATGGTGCCGTGCTTGGTGATCCACTGGTGCACCGCCTCCACGTCCAGACCCGCTTCGTCGTGCAAGGCCCCGTCGCGCTCGATGATCCCGGTGATTTTGCAGCCGTCTTCCTCCGACAGGAACTTGGCCGCGTGATAGCCCACGTTGCCCAGACCCTGCACAATGACCCGTTTGTCGCGCAGCGGCCCCTTGAGGCCCGCCTTGTCCAGTCCTCGCGCATCGCGGAAAAACGCGTGCAGCGCATATTGCACGCCCCGGCCTGTCGCCTCCGTCCGGCCCTGAATGCCGCCCGCGTGCGTCGGCTTGCCGGTCACACAGGCCACGGCGTTGATGTCGGTCGTGTTCATGCGTTTGTACTGGTCCGCGATCCACGCCATTTCGCGTTCGCCGGTGCCCATGTCGGGCGCGGGCACATTCTGCGCGGGGTTGATCATGTCGCGCTTGATCAACTCATAGGCGAAGCGGCGCGTGATCAACTCCAGCTCGTGCTCGTCGTATTCGCGCGGATCAATGCACAATCCGCCCTTGGAGCCGCCGAACGGCGCTTCGACCAAGGCGCATTTGTAGGTCATCAGTGCCGCCAGCGCCTCCACCTCGTTCTGGTTCACGCCCAGTGAATAGCGGATGCCACCCTTCACGGGTTCCATGTGTTCGGAATGGACCGAACGGTAGCCGGTGAAGGTCTGGATCTTGCCACGCAGGCGCACACCGAAGCGGACGGTATAGGTCGCGTTGCAGACCCTGATCTTTTCCTCAAGCCCCGGTGGCAGGTCCATCAGTGCCACGGCACGGTTGAACATGATGTCCACACTGTCTCTGAAACTTGGCTCGTTGGTCGGCTGCATCGCGGTCTCCCCCCTGAATGTTGCGACAGCGCCCCGCGTGCCGAACGCACCGGGCCTGCCCTGGTGTCTTTCTACCAGAACCATGTGCTGTCCACGACTTGATTTATCGTTAACGCCCGCCCGTCAACCATGTCGGCCTTTTCACCTGCGCGTGGCCGCATTGTTCACCCGCGCGCAACAGAGGCATCCCGATGGCAGGATTGCGGCACAAACCCAACCTAAAAAGTCTATATTTGCCAATGATTTGCCTAATTTTCGCCACGTTCCGGGATCACAAGGGTTCAACGGAAAAGTCCGCCCCAGGACTGGGGTGCTCCAAAAGGGGCCGGCTGGAAAGGTTAACGATTATGAAACGAGATCCACGGAACAAACGCTTCCATGCAAACGAGTTGCTCGCCCTGTCGCGCAGCTTTGCAAAGCAGGAGGAAGGCAGCGTGACGATCTTTGCCTGCTTCATGATTTTCTGTATGGTCATGATCGGTGGCATCGGCGTCGACATGATGCGCCACGAGATGGAACGCACCCGCATTCAGGCGGTGGCGGACCGTGCCGTGCTTGCCGCGGCCGACCTCGACCAGACACTGGACCCTGAATCGGTGGTCCGCGACTATTTCGCGAAATCCGGCATGGCCGACTATGTCTCCAAGGTCACCGTGGACGAAGGGATCAACTTCCGCACCGTCACGGTCGATGCCAGCACAACGATGAACACCCAGTTCATGGATTACCTCGGAACGAACACGCTGACCGTGCCTGCCCTCTCGACCGCCGAAGAGAAGGTCGAGAAGGTCGAGATTTCGATGGTGCTCGATATTTCGGGCTCCATGCGCGAAAACAACAAGATGCCCAACCTGCACGCTGCTGCGGGGGCGTTTCTGGATGCGGTGCTGACCCCGGCGAACCGGGATCTCATCTCGGTTTCCGTGATCCCCTATACTGCGCAGGTGAACGCCGGCGCTGATATCTTCAGCCGGATGAAGGTGACCCGCCAGCACGAATGGTCGTCCTGTGTGGACTTTGCCGACAGTGACTTTCTCACCACGTCGATCCGGTACGGCAATTCGGGGCCATCCTACACCCACATGCAGCATTTCGATGCGGGCTACTCCTGGAACGGTCGCAACAATGGGGAAGACAACATCGACAACCCCGGCTGCCCGAAACGGGGTTTCGAAGAGATTACCGTCTTTTCGCAGGACAAGGCCGCTCTGAAGGCGCAGATCAACCAGTTCGAGCCACGGGCCAACACGGCCATTCATCTGGGGATGAAATGGGGTGTGGCGATGCTGGATCCTGCATGGCGCTCGTTCAACCAGGTTCTGCCGACACGCACGGGTCTCGACCCTGTGTTCCGCGACCGCCCGGCTGACTTCCCGCCAGCGGACAACCCCAGCTCAAGCGACACGCTCAAGACCATCATCCTGATGACCGACGGCGAAAACGTCACCACGCAGCGGATCGACAACCGGTACTACGCCAACTACAACCACAGGCTGCACTGGAGCAACTATCCCCTGAACTGGTATCTGGACCGCTATGTCCGGTCGCGTGACCACTGGATGTGGAAGTACAACAAGTACTCGCCCTCTCAGGCAGATGCGCTGCTGTCCAGTGTCTGTAGCGCCGCCAAGGACAAGAAGATCGTCATCTGGTCCATCGGTTTCGAAGTGACGGATCACGGTGCCAACGTGATGCGCAACTGCGCCTCCTCGCCCAGCCACTTCTTCCGGGTGGAAGGTATCGAGATCACCGAGGCATTCGAAGCGATTGCACGGCAGATCAACCAGCTGAGGCTCACACAATGATACAGTCTTTGAAAAATCGGCTGCGGCGCTTCCGCCGCAGCGAGGACGGCTCGGCCATGTTGATCGAATTCTGCATCTTCGTGCCGCTTCTCTTCGGGGCTTTCCTGATGTCGGTGGAAATGGGTATCTACTCCATGCGCCAGATGTATCTGGACCGGGGCCTCGACATTGCGGTGCGCCACATCCGCCTGAACACCAGCGTCACCCACACCCATGACGACATCAAGAACCTGATCTGTCAGAACGTGGGTTGGCTGGAAAACTGCGACGAGACCCTGCGCCTGGAAATGACCACCGTGAACCCGCGCCAGTTCGCGCAGTTCAACCAGACCGCCGATTGCGTCGATGTGGCAGACCCCGCAAAGCCGATCCAGGGATTCACCCTTGGACAGGAAAACCAGATGATGATGATGCGGGCCTGCATCCGCTTCAAGCCGCTCTTCCCCACCACGGGTCTCGGCAAGGAGATGCTCGAGGGGCAAGCGCCCAATGAGGCCCGACTGATTTCAAGTGCCGCCTTCGTACAGGAGCCAGGATAATGCTTTTCAACCGCATAAAGTCCGCGTTGGCCGGGTTTGGCCGGCGCGAGGATGGGACCATCGCCATCGAAGCGATGATCATCATGCCGATGATGTTCTGGACCTTCCTGTCGGTCTTCTCGATCTTCGAGACCTTCCGGAACTACAGCATCCACCAGAAGGCCGCCTTCACCATCGGCGACTCCATCTCCCGCGAGACGGCACCGATCGACACGGCCTATATCGAAGGATCGCTGCAGCTTTACGAATATCTGTCGCGCAGCCAGGGCAAATCGGCGATCCGCGTCACCTCGCTGGTCTATGACGCCGCGGGCGACCGCTTCTTCCGCGACTGGTCCAAGACTGCCGGGTCCGTGGTGGAACTGACCAACGAGGACGTGCGCGACTGGGGCACCAAACTGCCTGTCATGCCCGACAACGAACGCGTGATGCTGGTCGAGACATGGAGCGAATACGATCCGCCCTTCGCCACCGGGCTGGAGCAACGCGAGATCAAGAACTTCGTGTTCACGCGCCCGCGCTTTGCACCCCGCGTCTGCTGGGAACAGTGCAACTGAAACACGGCGCGCGCTGATCAGATCAAATGGCCCGCATCCTTCCCGGTGCGGGCCGTTTCGCATCTGTCGCTCAACTGATGGTGTCGCGGGTGGCCATCATCGCGGCCAGAATTTCCGACATATACTTGGTCTGCGACCCCGGCGTCATGCCCCCGATGCCGATGCGCCGCCCCGTGCGCCACCACAGACCGGGCCGCCACTGGCGGCTGCCCGGCGTCGCGGTCTTGAGCAGGAAACCGTTTGACGGTTTGAACGCGAAAAAGCCCCGGTCCATGCCCTGAATATCCGCAACCCGCGCGATCACGGTGCCATCCGCGTCGCGCAGCACCAGCGGCGTCAATTCGATCTTGCTGGCCGTGGCGCGGCGCATGGCATCGGCCAGCCAGATGGCCCCCAGCCCGATCCCGACAAAAAAGACCTGCCAGCCCACCGCCGGCGACCGGTCCAGCGCGATGTAGATCATCATCACCCCCAGCAAGCCCAGCGCGCCAAGTCCCAGAACCCGCCGCCCCGTCGATGCGCTGACGGTCGCCAGAACCTCGTTCTCATCTTCAAATTTCACAGGTCCGCTCCGCTTTCGGTCAAACGTCCCTACCCTGCGCCCGTTGGTGGGGCAAGCGGTGCTGTCAGCGGTCAGGGGGGCCGTCGGGGTCGCGCTTCTTGCCGCGGCGGTTCAATTGCTCTTCCAGCCGGTCGGCCACAGCGGCGCGTTCCGCTTGCCCCATCTGCGCGACCAGCGCGATCCAGCCGTCCTGCGCCCGCGTCTGCAGGCTGTCCGCGCCAAGACGCTGCGCCTCGAAAATCTCCCGCACGGCCTGCGTATCGAACTGCGCATCGCGCAGCAGCGCGATCACGCGGGCATATTGATCACGCCGTTCCGACCGGTCCGGCAGTCCGGCATCCCGGCGCAGGCTGCGTCCCAATTCACGGCGCACCTCGCGCGGCAGGGCGCGGATATAGGGCGCACCATAGCTCTGCACCGCAGGCGGGCCGCGCCGCCCGTCGCGGTCCTCGCCCGAGAACCGCCAGGCGGCCCCCGCGGCCAGCCCCAGAACCACAAAGTTCACCGCAAGCGACAGGGCCAGCACCACTTTCATCGCCCGGCCCTTGCCCCGCTTTGGCGCTGCTTGATCCATCCCTTATCCTTCCTCGATGTCCCAGCCGAAGGCGATCAGTTCGATCCCGTCCCAGCTGTCATCCTCGACGACCGTTTCCACGCCCCAGACCTGTCCCGCCACGTCGGGCAGCGTGTCGGGCGGCGCAAAGCCCAGCCAGAAGCCCAGACAACTTGCCGTCACCAGACCGCCCAGCGCCGGTGCGCCGCCCAATGCCGCGACCCACCTGCGCCAGCCTGCACGCGATCCGCCCCGCACCGGCTGCGCTGCGGCCGCATCCGCCAGCACCCGCGCCATCAGCGCATCCGGCACGACAGGGGGCGCCGCGCGGGCGCGGTCGAACAAGGCGTCAAGCCCGGCATCCGTGGGTGTGTCGTTATCCATCATCTTCATATCCCAATGCCTCACGCTGTGCTTCCAATGCAAGGCTCAGCGCCCTCTTGCCCCGTGCCGTCAGGCTCTCGACCGCCTCGACCCCGGCATCCAGGATCTCCGCGATCTCGGGGTTGGTCAGCCCGTCGATGTGGCGCAGCACCACCGCTTGTCTTTGCCTGTCCGGCAGATCGTTCAACGCCCGCTGCAACGCATCATGGCGGGCCACCGCCTGCAGACGCGCCTCCACACCGGGGGTCGGATCGGCAGGCTCGTCAATGTCGTCCATCCCGGTGCTGCGCCGCTTGCGCAGCCGGTCGGTGCACAGATTAGCCACCACCCGGTACAGCCAGGTCGATACCTTGGCCTCCCCCGTCCGCCAGTCCGGCGCGATCCGCCACAGCCGCAGCAGCGCCTCCTGCGTGACATCCTCGGCCTCTGCCCCGTCCCCCAGCACACGCAACGCGTGACCATAAAGCCGCGGCGTCAGCGCCTGCGCCAACAGCCGTGCGGCTGCCGGGTCGCCCGCCGCATAGCGGCGCAGCAATGCTGCTTCACCGTCACCGGCGTCAGAGGACAAGGGGTCAGACATCACGCCAGTGGCTAAGCGGGCCGGACGCCCGTGACAAGAGTGTCCGGCCAGGACCATCAGCCCTTGTCGCCGTCCTTGTGGCGCTTGCCGCCGTGGTGGCGGGCCTGCGCGAACTCCTCGGCGCTGATCGCACCGTTCTTGTCCGCATCCAGCCGCTCGAACATTCTGGCGGGGTCGCGTCGTGCGGTGATCTCGGCCAGGGACACCATGCCGTCACCGTCGGTGTCGACCCGCTCCAGCATCTTCTGCGCACGCTCGCCGCGTTTTTCATCACGCTTGGCCGCCGCTGCCTCAAGCTCGGCCGCGTCCAGCGTGCCATCATCGTTGGCATCCAGCCGTTCCAGCATCTTCTGCGCGCGCTTGCCGCCTTTGCCGTTGCCTGCCGCTTCCAGCTCTGCCGCCGTCAATGAACCGTCATTGTCGGTGTCCAGCCGCGCCATCATCCGGCCCCGCCCTGCCTCACGCTGGCTTTGCATCTCGTCCATGCTCAACATCCCGTCGCCGTTGGTGTCCATCCGCGCGAACCGGGCCTCTGCGTGCGCCTGCAGTTCCTGCTGTGTCAGCGCGCCGTTGCCGTCGGTGTCGATCTGCCCGAACATCGCGGCGCGGTCGCCCTTGGCAGGACCGGTCTGGGCGTTGGCGGCAATGGCCCCCACCGCGATCAATCCGCTCAGCACCGCGATCTTCACATTTGACTTCATCATCGTCGTTCTCCTGTATGCTCTGTCGATGGCCTGTTCTGTCTGGCCACATACCCTTCAAACGGGCCATCCCCGGTGTTCCGTCGCAGAAATTGCAACGGTTCGGGAAAAAAGTCGCGACATCGCGCCGCAACCGCCACCTCCACCCTTTATTTTTCGAACCAACAAGCGCAAATGAAGCACAACAAAGGAGACGACATGCCTGATTTCGCGCAGCCCGTCGCAGACCGCTCATCCACAGATGACACCGAAACCGACCGCTCCCGCTGGGGTGCCATGTTGCGCGGCTGGCGCGGCAAATGCCCCAGGTGCGGCTCCGGCCCGCTGCTGAAAAGCTACCTCAAGGTCAACGACCACTGCGCCGTGTGCCGTCAGGAATTTCACCACCACCGCGCCGATGACGGGCCCGCCTATCTCACCATTCTGTTCGTCGGGCACCTGATGGCCCCCATGCTGCACTGGGTCTTCGTGACCTGGCGGCCCGAACCTCTGACCCTCTTCACGATTTTTGCGGTTGGATGTGTCGGCCTCTCCCTCTACCTTCTGCCTCGACTGAAGGGGGCCATGATCGGCTTTCAATGGGCACGCGGGATGGGCGGTTTCGGCACTGTCACCTGATCCCACCCTCCGGTCACACCACAGACCAGGAGGGCGCGCATGACCATCGACAAAAGCCAGATACGGAACGCGGCCACGGTGATCGTGCTGCGCGACCGCCATGAGAGCCCACGCATCCTGATGGGCCAGCGGGGCGCCAAGGCGGTGTTCATGCCCAACAAGTTCGTCTTTCCCGGCGGTGCGGTCGATCCGGGGGACGCGCATATCCCGCTGGCCGCCCCCCTGCCCGATCTTTGCGCCGCACGGCTGACCGAAGACGCCGACCCGACGCTCGCCCATGCCATCGCCGTCGCCGCCATCCGCGAATTGTGGGAGGAAACGGGCCTGATCCTGGGCCGTCCCGGCACCTGGGACATTCCCCCGCCCCCCGACTGGGAAACCTTCGCCGCCACCGGCCATGTGCCCCATGCGGCACCCCTGCAATTCACCTTCCGCGCCCTGACGCCCCCCGGCCGCCCGCGCCGCTTCGACGCGCGCTTCTTTCTGGTCGACGCCGATGACATCGCCAGCGACCTCGACGACTTCGACGCCGCCTGCGACGAGCTTTCGCACCTGCAATGGGTGCCCCTGTCCGAGGCCCGCAGTTTCGACATGCCCTTCATCACCGAAGTCGTCATGGCCGAAGTCGAAGCCCGCGCAAAGGACCGCAATCCACCCGCCAGCGTGCCGTTTTTCAAGAACAACGACGAGGAAAGCCTGTTCCTCAGACTGCGTGGCAGGCCGATGGAGGGGTAAGGGGTGTGCGGTCTCCTGTCGCGTGACCAAGGTAGTGGTCGGGCAGGGGCGGACGTCGGTGTAAAATGCGGCGAATGGCGGCTTTGAGCCTATTTTGTTGAAGAAGTCGCCGTGATTTGGGAGGTTAGCCGCCTTGCGGCGTTGGTCGCAGGCTTTCTGTTCCGCCCGTTGTACTGGGCGGCTTGTTGGTCTGTCGTTTTGCCGGTTCAGATCATATCATGATCCTTGTTTCGGCGGTCTTGGGTCTTAGTTTTGCAAGTTTTCGGAGGTTCTGGGCGATTGCTGCGAGCGTAAATTCGTCCTGTACACCGCAGGGCCCTCGAAGCCGGAGCCGTCCTAGGCCAAGAATGCGTTTGAGGTGGGCGAATAGCATCTCGACCTTTTTGCGTTTGGCCTGGGCCTTGGGGTTGAAGGGAGACTTGGCAGCCAGTCGGGCAAAGTCACGCGCATCTTCATGTTCCTCGCGGCCAATGAAGCGGGTGTTTGTGTTTGGGCAGCATTTCGACTTCGACGGGCAGGCATCACATGTGGCCTTGGTGGCGCGGTATCTGCGCCGCCCGGTTTTTGGTTCTTTCCTGCGCGGGTCGGAGTAGGTCCGGCGAGACTGCAACAGGTGCTGGCCTTCAGGGCAGGTATAGCGGTCATTGTCTTCGTCCCATTCGAAGTCTGAACGAGAGAATGTGCCATCTGTTCGCTCTGATTTGTCGATCAATGGGATGAAGGGAATGATGCTGCGCTTTTTTGTCAGCCACGCCAGATTCTCCGCCGAGCCGTAAGCGGTATCTGCGACCAGCCAGTCTGGTTTGACGCTGAAACGCTCTTCCGTGCGATCAATCATAGTTTGCGCGGCCCCCACTTCGGCCTGCCTGATGGAACGTGTTGCCTCGACATCGACGATGACGGAATGATCCGTATCGATCAGATAGTTGTTCGAATAACAAAAGATCGCCGGACCTTTGCGCGCTGCAGTCCATTGGCTGGCCGGATCGGAGTGAGACGTGAACTTAGGTTTGACCGGGGTCGATGCACCAAACGCCTTGTCGTCAAGAACGTCGAGATACTCCCTGACTGCCCGCGGTGCATCGTCCGGATTGATTGCCGATACGTCCCAATCCGACTGTGCAGTGGAGTTCATCCTGTCGACATCTGCCTCAATCAAACTGGCATCAACGGCAAAGCCGTGGCCGCCAACGAGACCTTCAGAAATGCAGCGCGCAACGGTGGCTTCGAACACTGACCGGAGCAAATCGCTGTCCCGGAATTTGCCGTGGCGGTACTTTGAGAAGGTGCTGTGATCGGGCACTTTACTGTTCAGATCGAGGCGACAGAACCACCGATATGCCAGGTTCAAATGAACCTCATCGCACAGACGCCGCTCTGATCGAATGCCGAAACATACCCAACCACTAACATCCGCACGATCAGTTCCGGGTCAACCGAAGGCCGGCCTAGATGGCTGTAATGCGGAGCAAGCTGCTGATGAATGGTGCCTGACATCGAGAAACCGATCAATCTCCCGCAGGATGTGATTGGCGGGCACATGTGCCTCAAGCTCAAAGTCATAAAACAACCGCGCCGGAGCTTCTTGAACACCCATCATCGTCAAATCCCTCCTCATCCTACAATAATGAGTGAATCAAATGACTTGCTCCAAAGCAAGAGTTCTTCAACAAAATAAGCCCGAAGCTGACATGAGCGGTGTCAGCAGTGGCCATGCGTGCCAGGCAATGCTAGCGTCGAAGTCAGGTCCGCGGGAGCCGAACCGTTCGCTTCTGGTGCGGGAACTCAGGATGACAGTGTCGGAAATGCGACCAGTGCGCATCGCGATCTCCGATCGCTTGATACCGCAACTCCTCTGTGCTTCGGTCAATTAGATCCATTGGCCGTGCACCCCGAGCGCGATGATCGCTTCCGACCCGGGCGTGTTTCTGATCCACCATTGTGCGCAATAGCTCCAATGGCCATTCGCCATGTCTTCTTCCGCACTCGGGCCTCTCAGGAAGGCTTCGGTGGACCCCCCTTGCGAAAGCGTGTCGATCACCGTTTCGGGGATAATCTGGTCACCGCCCACACGGCCATTCCGGAGCATTGACGCGGCAAAGCGCGCCATGTCCTCTGCCGTGGCGTTCAGCCCACCCCCGGCAACGAGGTTGCCCATGGCATCCAGAAGGACATAGGCCTCGCCGGCCATGCCGAGTTTTGACCACAGGCGGGTTTCCAGCAGGGTCACAAAATTCTGACCGAACAGTCGACTGACCGCCTAGTTCAGGACATCCGCCTGCGGCGTCTGGTAATCGAACACCGACCCATGCGCGCGCCCCTCGAGCTTGGTCAGTGTGGTGGCATAGTCATAGAGGCTCTTTGGTCCGTCCCAATCGACCGCCTTGATGCCGGCCCCTAGAACCGCGACGTAATCGTGGAACTCTGCGTCGGGGTCGTCATAGTCCTCACTGAATTTCAGCGATGCCGTCATGTCGAGGACCTGACCGAAGGTGGCATCGGAAAAACCCGATCCGTTGTCGAGTTCCGGTATGATGTCCACGATCGGGGTGTCCCGCGTGACCAGCCCCTCTTCGATCGCCATCAATGCGAAGAGGCCGACGAAGGACTTGGTGCAGCTGAACATGATGTGCGGCGTGTCCGGCGTCATGCCGTTGAGGTAACGTTCGTAGACGATCCTGTCCTTGTGAACCAATCAGCGTCGCGAATCACGAGAGTGCCACCCTGGTCGAATGACGGCATCGCCGAAATTCAGCGAGGACTATGACGGCTCCGACGCAGAGTTCCACCGATTACGTCGCGGTTCTAGGGGCCGGCATCAAGGCGGTCGATTGGGACGGACCAAAGAGCCTCTATGCCTATGCCACCACACTGACCAGCATCGAGGGGCGCGCGCATGGGTCGGTGTTCGAGGTACCAGACGCCGCAGGCGGATGTCCTGAACTGGGCGGTCAGTCGACTGTTCGGTCAGAATTTTGTGACCGGCTGGAAACCCGCCTGTGGTGCCATTCAGCTGGATGCTATGCTCTCTTTGTCAGCGCGGTGCTGATGTCTGGGTTTGGAGGGAGGATTGGAGGGCATATTATGCCAAGAGTTCAACTTCCCGCAGTTACCCCAAAACACAGAGCCTGGAACAAGGGCCGGATCATCGGCCAAAAACGTCCCCTTCTTCCTAAACAAGTGTCGGCCATCCGGGCGCGGCTTGAACTTTCGGGTTATCTTCGTGACCTTGCGCTGTTCAACGTTGCGATTGATAGCAAACTGCGCGGCTGTGATCTGGTCAAACTCGCCGCGGCCGATTTGGTCAAAGATGACCGCGTTCGCGAACGCGTTTCAATAGTCCAGAGTAAAACCAAGAAACCCGTTCAGTTCGAAGTCACTGAAAACACAAGAGATACCGTCATTGCGTGGGTGCGATCTCCTGAGATGATCGGGTGCCGGTTCATGTTTCCGAGCCGTTTCCACGACCGCCCGCATATCTCAACACGTCAATATGGTCGACTTGATCGGCCGATGTGGGCGGTGACCAGAGTATCGCCGAACACGGTGATCGACACGCGTTCCGCAAGGGGGGTCCTCCGCAGCCTTCCTGAGAGGCCCGACGTGCGGAGAAGACATGGCGACTGGCCGTTGGAGCTAGTGCGCGCAATGGTGGATCAGGAAGCCAAGTGATCTGTGATTTCCATCTAGATTATCTTCGACTTCGTCAAGAATGCTCAACCAGTGTAAGCTTTCTGGGCCAGAGAGCCAAAAATCGAAGGTATCGCCAAGTGAAAAGCCAGGCAGGTAGTCCAACCGCCCCGTGCGATCGTCAGAAATGTTGCTGATAGTAGACAAAAAGCAGCGTGCCGCCGCAAGTTCTGCTCATAAGCCAAGCGGAAAGTGCATTAATGCGGTCTCCATCATCCGCGAGTATCGTCAGCCCCGATGGCCCAATCAGAACCTGACGGGTCATCGGACGAGAACCTTTGGCAACGGGTTGTGAATCTTCCTGTATCACCAAATCGAAAAGGCTTTCACTCTATCACGGTCCACAAAGAACAGATCAAGGATTGGGATGTCATTATCGAACAAAACCCACATTCTTCGGATTGTGTCTTTCGGCAAGGCCGCGGGAACTAAGGAGCCTGATTGGCCCAGTGCATTCCATTTCCAATCCTGCATGGCTCCGACGACATTGAGATGGGCCTGGTCGAGAATAACGCTGCTTATCCCGCACGAAGTAACTACATGCGGTAATATGGGTGACCAAGCAAAATTGGCTGGATAAAAACATTTTGGGGTTACACCGAGAAGTGTCTGCTTAAGCGCAATGTCCTTGCTCAGTTGTGCCGCAAGGTGACTTGACTTCAAGAAGTGGGGATATACCTCATGGAAAAAGGTTGCGGCTATCTCCACAACCTCGTCGCAGATTAATTGCCTCAAGAGCTCCAATGTAGCAGGCGAGAGCGCTGGTAAACGTTCTAAAAACGCGCCGGTTATTGCAAGCGTCAACGGCGCACGAGTGCGCGCATGGGCCGATAATAAGGGAAACAGGCTCTCACGGATTACATCTTCAACATCGGCGTTTTCCATCACCCAAGGCAGATGGAGATAAAGAGCAATTGCGGTTGATTGGGTTCTATTGGGCAAAAAGAATATCCTTCAATTGGGCGCGATGTGCATCTCTGTCCTTGAGCCAGGTGCTTGTGCGCTCTGCATCGTTTGGCAAGGCCAGAAAACATTCACACCCTCGCTGAAGCGAGCAACTGTCAATTCTCCAACCGCAGAGGTTCTTGCTCCTCATTGTTCACAGCGAGGGGTGCGACAAAAATACGCCCGTTCGACACCGGATAAACATTGCGTACAGTTCTCTTCGAATAACATGACGGTGTAACAATCGCCGAGCTTCCGATCATTGCTGCGGCTTCCAGAATTTGCTGACGTGATTCATCCACACCTTTTTCAAAATATGAGAACCTGGCAGAAAGCGGCAGATGGGCGAAGTTTACAAATCCTGCTCTCCGGCACCGAGAAAGAAGGCTGAATGCCAACCCTGCTTCATAGTGGTCTTCCAGAAGAATTGCGTCCAGCTGCTTTGGCAAAAGGTGCGCCAATTTATCATGCATCTTCTCAACTGCCGCCATATAGGCAGTCATCTCAAACCGTCCCGAACGCAAGCAATGGACATAATCTACGCACGTTACGTATATAAAACGGGCACCAAAACACGTTTCTTCTACTACGCTGTCCTTTGCTGGAGTGTTAGTTATGCAATAGCTTGGAACTACTCAACCGTGACCCTGAAAGCTCCTTTGCTACACCTATCTCGTTCACTGGCCAACACCGCCGTGACTTTGGTGGTCCGAGCCAATATGACGAGTATCTGTACGGTGAGTGTCCCTATTTCTTCGTAGTAGCCCACAACATCCACACGCGACGTATCGAAGTGGTGGATATCGGGAAGAAAATCCTTCCGATCGGGATTACAGCAGGTACATTCTGTAAAATTCGATCTTGCAGCGCCCACACGGTTTTCTATACTCTCTTTTCCTCGTCTGTGCCGTTGTTGCAATATACAACAGGGAGTAGAAGGGCTGCTTGAAATCCGCTCGTCTTTCCTTTCGACTGATACAGTGGCAAAAGCTGTGCGCTAAGGCATACTTGCGCCGTTCAGATTTCCCCCTAATCGACCAGTCCTCCTGTTGCGAAGAGCATCGACCATAGGTTCAGCGCCGGATCATCGACTGAGCCCGCTTCAACATGGTTTTCGTTGGGAGAAATGAATTGGTTGGCGTAAGCACAAAAGTGCTCCAGAAAGATCTTATCAACTGAGCTACGAGCATGTCTTGCCCTTATATGAATTTGTAGGAGATGGGTAGATATGCCGTCTTCATCATCAAAAAGAAAATACATGGCATCATACTGACAAGGACCGAGACCTGGATTTGGCTCAAACACTGCGGTGCCAAGAAAAATTGATTTTGAACCATCAAAAATCGATTCAGAGTGCTTTGGATGAAGTGGAAAGCTCTCGTTGAAAATAAAGTCAAATGCACAATGATAACAGTTTGCAAAATACTTCTCGATTTCTGGTGACTTGATAAACCCTTTGATTTTGGAGCCGCGCAATGGTTCGCCAGTCCATGCCAGTGAAAGTGTTGCGACTAGAGGCGCAGGAAGCTTAATATCTCCGCTCAATTTCAATCTCCACAATGCTTTTTTAGTGAGAATAACTTGATCTACGTGATTACGATAGGTCAATCATAACGCTCGCAGCGTTTGACGTTTTGGGCTCCTTACTGTGGCTAGCCACGTCGTCCACCAAATTCCACAGTTGATCTAGTGACCGGGCTCTTCGCTATGATTGATAATCGCCAATTTCCCAACAGCTGAATCCTCAAGATTTGTTAATAAAAACAGTAACCTAATTCGTGACGACCTTGCAAAGTTTGACAGTTCTCCTTCGTTAGTTTTAAACGGAGTAAGCGGACCTTCGAGTCGAAGTGGCCAACGGCAACAAAGTCCGCATCTTTCATATTGGCGAAGCGTGCGGCGAAAGTTCGGTCTTGGTTCAGGCACAATCGGGGCCCCTGAACGACCGGTCTGGCGACATCCGCTGCGACACAGCGATGAACGTGCCGCGCGTGCGAACGAATGCTGCGTCAGCGAAGCCCGAAAAGTGAATTACCGGAAAGTCCGCAAAGCCGACCTCAGCGCATGATGCAGCCAATGTCCGCTCACCACCCTTCAAATCACCAACACCAGCATCAATATCGACCCCAGCAGCACCCCCATCCCGACCCATTCCCGCCCCGTGATCCGTTCGCGGAAAAACAGCGTCGACGCCAGCACCGACAGGACCAGTTCCACCTGCCCCAGCGCCTTGACATAGGCCGCGTTCTGCAAGGCAAAGGCGATGAACCAGCACAAGGAACCGCCCATGCTCGTCAGCCCGATCCACAATGCCACGCGCCGTGCAGCCCAGACCGCGCCGATTTCACCCGGTTCGCGCAGGCGCAGCCAGACCAGCATCAACCCCGTCTGCATCGTGACCACCGCCGCCAGCGTCACAACGGCCCGCAGCACCGCATCCTCCGTGCCGACCGCCATCGTCGCCCCGCGATAGCTGACGGCGGAAAAGGCAAACAGCACCCCGCTGGCAATCCCCAAAGCCGCCGCACGGTTGCCCAGATCGGACAGCTTGATGCCCCTTGCGCCCTCGGCCCCCGACAGGATCAGCAGCCCGACGATGCCCAGCGCGATGGCGGCGAACCCAAGGGCCGATACCCCCTCACCCAACACTACCCAGCCCACCAGAACCGTCTGAATGACCTCGGTTTTCTTGAAGGTGATGCCGACCGCAAAATTGCGCTGCTTGAACAAAAGCACCACGCACACCGTCGCCAGTATCTGCGACACCGCGCCCAGCAGGCCAAACCCCCAGAAGCTTGCACCGACCCGTGGCAGCGTCACATCGCCCAGACCCAGATAGGCCAGCAGCAGCACGATAATGAACGGCATCGAATACAGAAACCGGGCAAATGTCGCGCCGCCTGCCGACAGCGTATCGGTCGCAAGATGCTTTTGCAGCATGAACCGCACCGTCTGAAAGGCGGCGGCGGCAAGGGTGACAAGGATCCACAGATCGGGAAGCGGCGTACTCATGTCACCGCTTTAAGATCATTCCGCCCTGCCCCGCCAGAGCGGATGCGCCACCGGGTCCTTCCTGCGCAGGAAATACCGCGCAAAGATCGCCCCGTAGGACCGGTACACATAGGCGCCGTTCATCCGCAGAAAGCGCGCGCGGCGCGCGCGGTAAGCTCCCGGCAGCCGGAACCACGGCAGACCCGGATGCGCATGGTGCACCGCATGGAAATTGTTGTTGAGAAACAGCAGCGCCAGTGGCCCGCGATCCTCGATGATCACGCTGCGGCCGGCGGCGCGCTCATGGGCCTGATGCTCCAGAAAGGTACGGATACGCAGCACCGACAGCGCGGCATAGGCCGCCGCCAGATAACCGCCGAGCGATACCGTCGACTGGCCCACCAGCCACAGGGTCAGGACCACACCCGGCACATGCGCCGCCCAGGCGCAGATCACGTCCCGCGCCCCTGACGCCATCGCGCGCAGATCGGCGCGCAGGAACACGACAGTGCCGATCAGCGGCCCCACCAGCATCCGGCCCAGAAGCGTGTTGTTGAACATCAGCACCCCCCGCGCCAGTGGTCCCAGCCTGTCCCAGACATCCGGATCAAGGTAGTTGCTCTCCGGATCGTCGTAAGGATCGGTCAGCCGCGCGTCGCGGTGATGCGCCAGATGCAGATCGCGAAAGCGCAGGTAGGGAATGAACAGGCCCGGTTGAAACAGCCCCAGCGCCGTATTCGCCCGGCGCGCGGCAAAGGGATGGCCATGCAGGATCTCGTGGCTCAGCGACGAATGCAGGACCAGCGCCAGCGTCAACAGACCGACCTGACAAAACCCCCAGCCCTGCGGCAGCGCAAGCGCCCCGGCCCAAACCGCCGCCGTCACCCCCAGCAGCAGCGTCGTCGGCCACTCCCGGATCAGCCCTGTGCTCTCGATCCGTTTCACGAACGCGCCACTCGTCCGTGGCAGCGGCGGCAGGTTGGCCGGGATCGGCGACAGGTCGTTGGGCATTCAGGGCAACTTCACTTCAATTTCCGCCCCCAATCTCCCTGTGTTTGCAGCACCTGCCCATTCCGAAAATTGTTAACAAAGCCCGCAAACTGTGACAAAGATCATCATATGACACTAAAGATCAGCAAATCCACCCGTGCCGCCACCTGCCGTGCCCGCCTGACCCAGGCGCTGGCGACCTCCGGCCTCAGCCAAAGCGCGCTTGCCCGCGCGATCGGCGTGGACCGCTCCACCCTGTCGCAAGCACTTACCGATACCGGCACGCGCCTGCCCGGCGCCCATGTGATCGCCGCCAGTGCCGCGGCTCTCGGCGTCTCCACCGACTGGCTTCTTGGCCTCTCGGACCGCCCCGAAAGCGCGGCCGATCTCGTCTCCACCAGTCTCACGGTGTCACAGGCCCCCCGCGCCCTCGTCGACGAACAGATCTACGCCTGGCACCGCGAGGCGGCGGGCTACAAGATCCGCCATGTCCCCGCGACCCTGCCCGACATGCTGAAAACCGAAGACATGCTGTTCTGGGAATACGGCCCGCATCTGGGTCGCACCACGCAACAGGCCATCGGCGCCTCCCGCGACAGGCTCGACTGGATGCGGGACAGCGGCTCGGAATACGAAATCGCCCTCCCGCTCTTTGAAATCGACAGCTTCCTGCGTGGCACCGGCTACTACCGTGGCCTGCCAGCCGCCCTGCGCCTGGCCCAGACCGACCACCTGATCGCGCTCAGCCGCCAGCTTTATCCGCGCCTGCGCCTCTACCAGTTCGACGCGCGCAAACTCTGGTCGGCACCGGTCACCGTCTTTGGCCCCCTGCTCGCCGTCATCTATACCGGCGGCCACTACATGGCCTTCCGCGACCGCGCCCGCGTCAGCACCTTCACCGATGATTTCGACCGTCTCGTGCGCGAGGCGACAACCTCCGCCCGCGACTTCCCCGACATCCTCACGGATCTGCGCGCCCTCATCAGGTAGCGCCCCATCCACTTCATTTTTCCCCTGCAACTCCGGGGTCCGGGGCAGCGCCCCGGGTCTCGATCCCCCGCGCAACGCGCTCAGGCAGGCCCCACCCTGGGGTCCGGGTTCTCCGTATGCCCATCGACCGCGATCACCTGCCCCGACACCATCCTGGCCCGGTCGGACGCCAGAAACACCGCCATCTCCGCCACGTCCCGCGCCTCCACAAAAGACCGCATCGACGTGCCCTGCGCATAGCCCGCATAGACCTGATCGCGGGTCATCCCCTTGGCTGCGGCCTCCCGCGCCAGCACGCCTTCCATGCGCGGCCCCTCGACAGACCCCGGACAGATCGCATTGGCCCTGATCCCGAAAGGCCCCAATTCCATCGCCAGTGTCTTCATCAGCCCGATGATCGCCCATTTCGCCGCCGCATAGGGCGCGCGGTTGGGATAGCCGAAGAGCCCCGCGGTCGATGAGGTCAGCACAATCGCCCCGGCGCCCGCCCGCTTCATCACCGGAGCCGCATGTTTCGCCGCCAGAAACGCACCTTCGAGGTTCACGCTCACACAGGCCCGCCAATCGCTCAGCGCCACATCCTCGACGAGCGCCGTAGGCCCCGCAATCCCGGCATTGGCGCAAAGCACGTCCACCCCCGCCATCTGCCCAAGGACCGCCGCCATCGCGTCCTCATCCGCCGCATTGGCCCGGTGACAGGCCCATGCCTTCGGACAATCCGCCAGGGCGTCGCGATCCACATCCGTCACCCAGACCTCATAGCCCTCAGCCGCAAAGGCCTCGCCCATCGCCCGACCGATGCCCGACGCCCCTGCGGTGATCAGAACCCGTTTCATCGCGGGCTGCCAATCGCACGGCCCAGGCCCTCCGGGGCCGGCAATCGCGCGTGGCCCTGCGCGATCCGACCAAGCGATGCCTCGATCCTGGCCGACGGCGGCGCCGGTTTGCGCGTCTCAAGCGAGACATGCAGCAGGAAATGCTCGCCCGTGGCCAAGAGCCGCTCCCCTTCCCGCATCTCGTGCCAAAGGTGCATCTTCTTGCCTTCTCCCAGGATCACCTGTGTCGTGATCTCGATCACCGCACCCGCATGAACCTCGTCCAGATGCCGGATGTGCGTTTCGGCGGTGAAATAGCTGCCACCCTTGGCGATATAGGCCGCATCACAGCCGATCATCTCCATGAACCGGTCGGTCGCATCGGCGAAAGCCTGCAAATAGCGGCTCTCGGTCATATGTCCGTTGTAATCCGTCCAATCCAGCGGCACCGTCCGGCGCGCCGTCAGCACCGGCGCATCCGCATCCACCTCGTCTGCATGTGCGCCCAACGCGGTTCCTGCGCGCATCAGCTTGTCCTGCGCGTTCAAAAGCGCCCCGGCCCCCCAGTCCTGTGCCTTCAGCCCGCGCATCATGGTCACCAGATTGTTGTCCCTGATCCGCTCCAGCGCGCGGATCGAATAGGCGCCGGACTGCGCATCCGACTGGCCCGCGATCAGATCCACCAATTCATCCGTGAACTCCGGCACATCCGTCAGTCTGGTCCAGGGCCAGGCCAGCGCCGGGCCGAATTGCGCCATGAAATGCTTCATCCCCGCCTCGCCGCCCGCCACCCGGTAGGTCTCGAACAATCCCATCTGCGCCCAGCGGATGCCAAAGCCATAGCGGATCGCGTTGTCGATCTCCTCCGTCGTGGCGATGCCGTCCTTGACCAGCCAAAGCGCCTCGCGCCAGACCGCTTCCAGAAACCGGTCGGCCACATGGGCGTCGATTTCCTTTTTCAGGTGCAGCGGGTACATCCCCAATGAAGTGAGCGTGACCTTGGCCCGCTCAATCAGCGCCGCATCGCCCGCCTCTCCCGGCACCAGCTCGACCAGCGGCAGCAGGTAAACCGGGTTGAACGGATGCGCCACAATGATCTGACCGGGCCGCGCCATGCCGTCCTGCAATTCGCTCGGCTTGAACCCCGAGGTGGACGAGCCGATCACCGCATCGGGGTCACAGGCCTGCTGGATCGCCCCGAATGTCCTGTGCTTGATGTCCAGCCTTTCGGGCACGCTTTCCTGTATCCATTCGGCCCCCTCGACGGCCTCCTGAATCGATCCGTGAAAACTGATCCGCCCTTCGACGGGCAGGGCTACATCCGTCAGCCCCGGCAAGGACCGCCGGGCGTTGCCCATGACCTCGCCGATCTTGCGCTCCGCCTCCGGGTCCGGATCGAACACCCGCACGTTCCACCCGTTCAGCGCGAACCGCGCCGCCCAGC
>CAWCXM010000011.1:0-33852 GCA_963799505.1 uncultured Alphaproteobacteria bacterium | reverse complement strand
ACAGCCGACCTCAGCGCATGATGCAGCCAATGTCCGCTCACCACCCTTCAAATCACCAGCACCAGCATCAATATCGACCCCAGCAGAACCCCCATCCCGACCCATTCCCGCCCCGTGATCCGTTCGCGGAAGAACAGCGTCGACGCCAGCACCGACAGGACCAGTTCCACCTGCCCCAGCGCCTTGACATAGGCCGCGTTCTGCAAGGCAAAGGCGATGAACCAGCACAAGGAACCGCCCATGCTCGTCAGCCCGATCCACAGCGCCACGCGCCGTGCAGCCCAGACCGCGCCGATTTCACCCGGTTCGCGCAGGCGCAGCCAGACCAGCATCAACCCCGTCTGCATCGTGACCACCGCCGCCAGCGTCACAACGGCCCGCAACACCGCATCCTCCGTGCCGACCGCCATCGTCGCCCCGCGATAGCTGACGGCGGAAAAGGCAAACAGCACCCCGCTGGCAATCCCCAAAGCCGCCGCACGGTTGCCCAGATCGGACAGCTTGATGCCCCTTGCGCCCTCGGCCCCCGACAGGATCAGCAGCCCGACGATGCCCAGCGCGATGGCAGCGAACCCAAGGGCCGATACCCCCTCACCCAACACTACCCAGCCCACCAGAACCGTCTGGATGACCTCGGTTTTCTTGAAGGTGATGCCGACCGCAAAATTGCGCTGCTTGAACAAAAGCACCACGCACACCGTCGCCAGTATCTGCGACACCGCGCCCAGCAGGCCAAACCCCCAGAAGCCCGCACCGACCCGTGGCAGCGCCACATCGCCCAGACCCAGATAGGCCAGCAGCAGCACGATGATGAACGGCATCGAATACAGAAACCGGGCAAATGTCGCGCCGCCTGCCGACAGCGTATCGGTCGCAAGATGCTTTTGCAGCATGAACCGCACCGTCTGAAAGGCGGCAGCGGCAAGGGTGACAAGGATCCAAAGATCGGGAAGCGGCGTACTCATGTCACCGCTTTAAGATCATTCCGCCCTGCCCCGCCAGAGCGGATGCGCCACCGGGTCCTTCCTGCGCAGGAAATACCGCGCAAAGATCGCCCCGTAGGACCGGTACACATAGGCGCCGTTCATCCGCAGAAAGCGCGCGCGGCGCGCGCGGTAAGCCCCCGGCAGCCGGAACCACGGCAGACCCGGATGCGCATGGTGCACCGCATGGAAATTGTTGTTGAGAAACAGCAGCGCCAGCGGCCCGCGATCCTCGATGATCACGCTGCGGCCGGCGGCGCGCTCATGGGCCTGATGCTCCAGAAAGGTGCGGATGCGCAGCACCGACAGCGCGGCATAGGCCGCCGCCAGATAACCGCCCAGCGATACCGTCGACTGGCCCACCAGCCACAGGGTCAGGACCACACCCGGCACATGCGCCGCCCAGGCGCAGATCACCTCCCGCGCCCCTGACGCCATCGCGCGCAGATCGGCGCGCAGGAACACGACAGTGCCGATCAGCGGCCCCACCAGCATCCGGCCCAGAAGCGTGTTGTTGAACATCAGCACCCCCCGCGCCAGTGGTCCCAGCCTGTCCCAGACATCCGGATCAAGGTAGTTGCTCTCCGGATCGTCGTAGGGATCGGTCAGCCGCGCGTCGCGGTGATGCGCCAGATGCAGATCGCGAAAGCGCAGGTAGGGAATGAACAGGCCCGGTTGAAACAGCCCCAGCGCCGTATTCGCCCGGCGCGCGGCAAAAGGATGGCCATGCAGGATCTCGTGGCTCAGCGACGAATGCAGGACCAGCGCCAGCGTCAGCAGACCGACCTGACAAAACCCCCAGCCCTGCGGCAGCGCAAGCGCCCCGGCCCAAACCGCCGCCGTCACCCCCAACAGCAGCGTCGTCGGCCATTCCCGGATCAGCCCTGCGCTCTCGATCCGTTTCACGAAAGCGCCACTTGCCAGTGGCAGCGGCGGCAGGTTGGCCGGGATCGGCGACAGGTCGTTGGGCATTCAGGGCAACTTCACTTCAATTTCCGCCCCCAATCTCCCTGTGTTTGCAGCACATGCCCATTCCGAAAATTGTTAACAAAGCCCGCAAACTGTGACAAAGATCATCATATGACACTAAAGATCAGCAAATCCACCCGTGCCGCCACCTGCCGTGCCCGCCTGACCCAGGCGCTGGCGACCTCCGGCCTCAGCCAAAGCGCGCTTGCCCGCGCCATCGGCGTGGACCGCTCCACCCTGTCGCAAGCACTTACCGATACCGGCACGCGCCTGCCCGGCGCCCATGTGATCGCCGCCAGTGCCGCGGCACTCGGCGTCTCCACCGACTGGCTTCTGGGCCTCTCCGACCGCCCCGAAAGCGCGGCCGATCTGGTCTCCACCAGTCTCACGGTGTCACAGGCCCCCCGCGCCCTCGTCGACGAACAGATCTACGCCTGGCACCGCGAGGCGGCGGGCTACAAGATCCGCCATGTCCCCGCGACCCTGCCCGACATGCTGAAAACCGAAGACATGCTGTTCTGGGAATACGGCCCGCATCTGGGTCGCACCACGCAACAGGCCATCGGCGCCTCCCGCGACAGGCTCGACTGGATGCGGGACAGCGGCTCGGAATACGAAATCGCCCTCCCGCTCTTTGAAATCGACAGCTTCCTGCGTGGCACCGGCTACTACCGTGGCCTGCCCGCCGCCCTGCGCCTGGCCCAGACCGACCACCTGATCGCGCTCAGCCGCCAGCTTTACCCGCGCCTGCGCCTCTACCAGTTCGACGCGCGCAAACTCTGGTCGGCACCGGTCACCGTCTTTGGCCCCCTGCTCGCCGTCATCTATACCGGCGGCCACTACATGGCCTTCCGCGACCGCGCCCGCGTCAGCACCTTCACCGATGATTTCGACCGTCTCGTGCGCGAGGCGACAACCTCCGCCCGCGACTTCCCCGACATCCTCACGGATCTGCGCGCCCTCATCAGGTAGCGCCCCATCCACTTCATCTTTCCCCTGCAACTCCGGGGTCCGGGGCAGCGCCCCGGGTCTCGATCCCCCGCGCAACGCGCTCAGGCAGGCCCCACCCTGGGGTCCGGGTTCTCCGTATGCCCATCGACCGCGATCACCTGCCCCGACACCATCCTGGCCCGGTCGGACGCCAGAAACACCGCCATCTCCGCCACGTCCCGCGCCTCCACGAAAGACCGCATCGACGTGCCCTGCGCATAGCCCGCATAGACCTGATCGCGGGTCATCCCCTTGGCTGCGGCCTCCCGCGCCAGCACGCCTTCCATGCGCGGCCCCTCGACAGACCCCGGACAGATCGCATTGGCCCTGATCCCGAAGGGCCCCAATTCCATCGCCAGTGTCTTCATCAGCCCGATGATCGCCCATTTCGCCGCCGCATAGGGCGCGCGGTTGGGATAGCCGAAGAGCCCCGCGGTCGATGAGGTCAGCACAATCGCCCCGGCGCCCGCCCGCTTCATCACCGGGGCCGCATGTTTCGCCGCCAGAAACGCACCTTCGAGGTTCACGCTCACACAGGCCCGCCAATCGCTCAGCGCCACATCCTCGACCAGCGCCGTGGGCCCCGCAATCCCGGCATTGGCGCAAAGCACGTCGACCCCCGCCATCTGCCCAAGGACCGCCGCCATCGCGTCCTCATCCGCCGCATCGGCCCGGTGACAGGCCCATGCCTTCGGACAACCCGCCAGGGCGTCGCGATCCACATCCGTCACCCAGACCTCATAGCCCTCAGCCGCAAAGGCCTCGCCCATCGCCCGACCGATGCCCGAGGCGCCGGCGGTGATCAGAACCCGCTTCATCGCGGACTGCCAATCGCACGGCCCAGGCCCTCCGGGGCCGGCAATCGCGCGTGGCCCTGCGCGATCCGACCAAGCGATGCCTCGATCCTGGCGGACGGCGGCGCCGGTTTGCGCGTCTCAAGCGAGACATGCAGCAGGAAATGCTCGCCCGTGGCCAAGAGCCGCTCCCCTTCCCGCATCTCGTGCCAAAGGTGCATCTTCTTGCCTTCTCCCAGGATCACCTGCGTCGTGATCTCGATCACCGCACCCGCACGAACCTCGTCCAGATGCCGGATGTGCGTTTCGGCGGTGAAATAGCTGCCACCCTTGGCGATATAGGCCGCATCACAGCCGATCATCTCCATGAACCGGTCCGTCGCATCGGCGAAAGCCTGCAAATAGCGGCTCTCGGTCATATGTCCGTTGTAATCCGTCCAATCCAGCGGCACCGTCCGGCGCGCCGTCAGCACCGGCGCATCCGCATCCACCTCGTCTGCATGTGCGCCCAACGCGGTTCCTGCGCGCATCAGCTTGTCCTGCGCGTTCAAAAGCGCCCCGGCCCCCCAGTCCTGTGCCTTCAGCCCGCGCATCATGGTCACCAGATTGTTGTCCCTGATCCGCTCCAGCGCGCGGATCGAATAGGCGCCGGACTGCGCATCCGACTGCCCCGCGATCAGATCGACCAATTCCTCCGTGAACTCCGGCACATCCGTCAGTCTGGTCCAGGGCCAGGCCAGCGCCGGGCCGAATTGCGCCATGAAATGCTTCATCCCCGCCTCGCCGCCCGCCACGCGGTAGGTCTCGAACAATCCCATCTGCGCCCAGCGGATGCCAAAGCCATAGCGGATCGCGTTGTCGATCTCCTCCGTCGTGGCGATGCCGTCCTTGACCAGCCACAGCGCCTCGCGCCAGACCGCTTCCAGAAACCGGTCGGCCACATGGGCGTCGATTTCCTTTTTCAGGTGCAGCGGGTACATCCCCAATGAAGTGAGCGTGACCTTGGCCCGCTCAATCAGCGCCGCATCGCCCGCCTCTCCCGGCACCAGCTCGACCAGCGGCAGCAGGTAGACCGGGTTGAACGGATGCGCCACCATGATCTGACCGGGCCGCGCCATGCCGTCCTGCAATTCGCTCGGCTTGAACCCCGAGGTGGACGAGCCGATCACCGCATCGGGGTCACAGGCCTGCTGGATCGCCCCGAATGTCCTGTGCTTGATGTCCAGCCTTTCGGGCACGCTTTCCTGTATCCATTCAGCCCCCTCGACGGCCTCCTGAATCGATCCGTGAAAACTGATCCGCCCTTCGGCGGGCAGGCCACATCCGTCAGCCCCGGCAAGGACCGCCGGGCGTTGCCCATGACCTCGCCGATCTTGCGCTCCGCCTCCGGGTCCGGATCGAACACCCGCACGTTCCAGCCGTTCAGCGCGAACCGCGCCGCCCAGCCGCCGCCAATCACCCGCCGCCGATGATCGCCGCCGTCTTTGTCATATCCTTGTTCTTTTTTCCTGTCTAGGTGCGCCGAGCCCGGTCTAGCGGCCACGCTCCAGCGCATCGACCCGCCTCACAGCGCGTCGTACAGCGGTTGGCCTGCTGCACCCGATCGTTGATCTGCTTGAGCGACTTGTCCACCCGCCCGTCCACCGCGTCGATCTGCGGCTCAGGTCTTCGTAGCCCCGGTTGGCCTGCTGCACCCGGTCGTTGATCTCTTTGAGCGAATTGTCCAACCTCTTGCTGTTGGTCTGGACATCTTTCTGGCGTCGTCGACATCCCTGGTCACGCCCTTCACGGTCGTGCCCATCTGCGCGACCGTCTTTGAAAGCTGCTGACTTCTTTCTTGAGCTGTAGTACCGTTTTTTCCAATGACATTCTGAAATCCTCCGGATGAAGATGCACGATTGTGCAAAGCATCCGAAAAAATCAACGCTCTTGGCGTGCTCCCTTGAAAGACCTCCCGTCGCGGCACTCATCCCGCTTCAGCTTGCTGACATCCCAGCCGTTGAAATCCAGTATTTCCCGCGCCGCTTTCACGCGGTCCGCACCCGGAGTGCGGCTGCGGTCCAGGATCGCGGCCCAGCGTCCGCCCGCGTCCCCCACCGCCGCCGTGCGAAACCCCTCGTCCACCCACATCACCACCAGCGTATCGCCGCCCCCCATCTGGCGCAGCACGCCGGGCGCGGGGATCAGATAGGCCGTGTCGACACCCTCGGCCTGCCGCAGATAGACCCCATCCGTCGCCATCACATACCGCTCCGCCTCGGCGCAGGTGCCCAGACAGGCCACCGTCCGCCAGTCACCTGCAAAGCGCACCGCATCAAAGCGGCTCGTGCCGCCCAGGGGGGCTGTCGGATTGCGCAGGCCGATCTCGACATCGGTCACAGGCGTCGGTGCCGAACAGGCGGCCAGTCCCATCGCCATCACGAATGCCGCAGCGCGGCGCAGTACGCCCGGTGTACGTCCGGTGTACGTTGTGTGACATTTTACCAAGTCTTCACCTTGGTTAATTTTGCCCGTTGCGCGCTCACTTCGGCGCGCGCTTTTGCAGCCCCAGTTTCTCGCGCACGTCGGCCGGTCCGATGACCTTGGCCCCCATGTTCTCAATGATCGTGCCCGCGCGTTCGACCAGCTGCCAGTTCTCCGCCAGCACCCCCTTGTCGAGCCACAGGTTGTCCTCCAGCCCCACGCGCACATTGCCCCCCGCCAGCACCGCAGCGGCCACATAGGCCATCTGGTTGCGCCCCAGCGCAAAGGCCGAAAAGGTCCAGTCCTCGGGCACGTTGTTGACCATCGCCATGAAGGTATTCAGGTCGTCCGGCGCGCCCCATGGCACACCCATGCACAGCTGCACCAGCGCGGGCGCGTCCAGCACGCCATCCTTAACCAGTTGTTTTGCATACCACAAATGGCCGGTGTCAAAGGCCTCGATCTCGGGCTTCACGCCCAGCTTTGTCATCATGCTGCCCATGGCGGTCAACATGCCGGGCGTGTTGGTCATGACGTAATCGGCCTCGGCAAAGTTCATCGTGCCGCAGTCCAGCGTGCAGATCTCCGGCAGGCATTCCGCGATATGCGCGACGCGTTCCGTGGCCCCCACCATGTCGGTGCCCTCGCGGGTGGGAAAGGGGCTTTCCACATCGCCAAAGATGATGTCGCCGCCCATGCCCGCCGTCAGGTTCAGCACCACATCCGTCTCGCTGTCGCGGATGCGGTCGGTCACTTCACGGTAATACGACAAATCCCTGCTAGGCTTGCCACTTTCAGGATCGCGCACATGACAATGCACCACCGCCGCCCCCGCCTTCGCCGCCGCAATCGCGCTGTCGGCGATCTGTTTGGGCGAACGCGGCACATGCGGGGACCGGTCCTGCGTCCCGCCCGAGCCGGTGACGGCACAGGTGATAAAGACCTCGCGATTCATGGAAAGTGGCATCGACGGCGCTCCTTGATCTTCAGTTCGCGCCGACCATGCGACAGGAACCTGTCAAACGCCATGCCGAAAACGACACCGCCGGGATCGTTTTCCATCGCAAGGATCGGTCCGAAAATCCGAAAGGGTCCGATGCTCAATAGGGCAGCGGATGCGCCTTGTTCACCTCGTCCAATGCCGTCAGCACCTGATCGTTCAGGGTCACATCCGCCGCCCCAAGGGCCGTTTCCAGCTGCTCCATCGAGGTCGCGCCAAAGATCACCGAGCCCATGAATGGCCGCTGCATACACCAGGCCAGCGCCATGTGGACCGGGTTCAGATCATGATCCCTTGCCACCTTCAGATAGGCGTCCACCGCTTCAAAGGCGCGCTTGGTCTTGCGCCCGCCCAGATCGTTGTTCAGTGACAAACGCGACCCTTCGGGCACCTTGCCACCCTGATACTTGCCCGTCAGCAACCCGGCGGCCATCGGAGAAAATGCAAACATATCAATGCTTTCGTTGACGCATGCCTCTGCCACATCGGTGTCGGCCAAGCGGCATAACAGGGAATATTCGTTCTGCACCGAAATGGGTCTCGGCCCGCCTGTGCGCCGCGCGGCCTCGGCCCATTGGGTCATGCCCCAGGCACTTTCGTTGCTCAGCCCGAAATGCCGGATCGTGCCGCGTTTCACCTCGGCCTGCAACGCGCCCATCGCGTCCTCCATATGCGCCACCGTGTCGGCGCGGTTCTGGTCCGACGGGTCATAGGTCCAGTTCTTGCGGAACATATAGCTGCCGCGATTGGGCCAGTGAAACTGATAGAGGTCGATGTAATCGGTCTTGAGCCGGCGCAGTGAACCCTCCACCGTCTCGGCGATCGTCTTGGACGAAATCGGCGCGCCTTCGCGCAGGTGCGCCATCCCCGCGCCGGAATGTTTGGTGGCGATCACCACGTCATTGCGGCGTCCGTCCCGTTCCAGCCAAAGCCCGATGATCCGCTCTGTGCGGCCCGTGGTTTCGGCGGACACGGGGTTGACCGGATACATCTCTGCGGTGTCGATGAAGTTGATCCCTGCGTCCAGCGCCCGGTCAATCTGCGCATGGCCCTCCTCGGCGGTGTTCTGGGTGCCCCAGGTCATCGACCCAAGGCAAAGCGGTGTCACCTCCAGCGCGCTGCCGCCCAACTTATGTTTCTTCATGTCTTTCCCGTCCCTCGCGCCGATCAGAATTTCAGTGTCGCGCCGACCCTACGGTGCTGCCTTTTCACCGCAACCCCGAATATCACCATGGTCCTGTGCAGAAATGTGGTCCAGCGCCCGGAAACGACCGCTTTTGTCGACTTTCCACTTGGGAGACGACGCAAAAGGTGCCTATCAGGGCATATGCGCTTGCTCGTTTCCTTTGCCGCCCTCTTCTTGTCCGTCATATTGCTGCAGCTTTCCTCGGGCGGGGTCGGGCCGCTGGACGTGCTGTCCGGCACGGAACTTGGCTTTTCCCGGCAGGAAATCGGCCTGTTGGGATCGGCCCATTTCTTCGGCTTCTTCATTGGCTGCTGGTGGGCGCCGCGCCTGATGGGCAGCGTCGGGCACAGCCGCGCCTTTGCCGCCTTTACCGCCACCGGTGCCATCGGGCTTATCGCGCACATGCTGGTGCTGGATGCCTATGCATGGGCGGTGATGCGCGTCGCCTCGGGTCTTTGCGTCGCGGGATGTTATACCGTGATCGAAGCCTGGCTTCAGGCCAAGGTCACCAATGAGACACGGGGCCGCGCGATGGGCATCTACCGGGTGGTCGACATGACCGGCAGTCTCGGCGCGCAGATGATCATCGGGGTGCTGGCCCCGGCGTCCTATGTGTCCTACAACCTTCTGGCCATCGGGTGCTGTGCCGCCCTGTTGCCGCTGACCCTGACCACCAACAAGCAACCCGAAACGCCTGCCTCGCCGCGTCTGCGCCCCAACCTGGCCATCGCCCGCTCCCCGCTTGCGGCGGCGGGTGTCGTCGTCGCGGCCCTGTCAAGCGCATCCTTCCGCATGGTCGGCCCGATCTATGGTCAGGAGGTCGGGCTGAGCGCGGGCCAGATTGCCTGGTTTCTGTCGGCTTTCGTGCTGGGCGGTGCCGTGGCGCAGGTGCCTGTGGGGTGGCTGGCTGACAAGTTCGACCGGCGCTGGGTGCTGATCTGGCTGTCGGTCGCGGCAATCGGCAGTTGCGGCATCACCGTCATGGCGAGCGGTCTGGGCACCACCGGGATCATGCTGACAGCGGCGCTTTTCGGGCTGACGACCTTTCCCATCTATTCGGTCGCCGCCGCCCATGCCCATGACTTTGCCAGCAGCGACGAACGGGTCGAACTGTCCGCCGCCTTGATGTTCTGGTTCGCGGTCGGCGCGATCTTTGCGCCCTATGCGGCATCGGTGCTGATCGAAGGCTACGGGCCAGACGCGTTGTTCATGATGATATCGGTCGGCCACGGGGTGCTGGTGATCTTCGGGCTGACCCGGATGCGGGCCCGACCCACGCGGGGCGAGCGGACACCCTACGTCTATGCACCACGCACATCCTTCATCATCGGGCGGTTGCTGCGCAGCGACCGGGACAAGAAAACAACCAAGCTCAAGAAATAGCCACGTTTCAGCCGCATCAACCCCCTTCTTGAAGGGTAGCGTTCGGGCAGCCTGCGGAGGAAGCCCATGAGAAGCCTGATCCTGACCCTCACCCTTTTGCTCGTCGGATACGCCGTGAATGCCTACCGACCCGGCGGCGTTTCCATCGAGGTCGCGGCGGTCGGCCAGAGTGATGCGGACAAGACCGCGCAGAGCATCAGCGACATCGTCCCCGGTGCCGTGGGAACATCTGCGCCGCAGCAGGTCGAGGAAGAGGCACCCCCTGCCGTGGCGACCGCCCCCTTTGAATTCGACCTTGTGGGTGCCGAACGGGTTTGGCGCAACTGGATGGCGCAGCAAGGCGTGACCGCAGGGGCAATGAGCCTTGGCAAGGACGGCGTCATCCTGCAAAGCGCGGGCCTGCGTCGCAGTCCCGATGCCGCCTATCCGGTGGCGAGCCTGTCGAAGGCGGTGACGGCGATGTGCCTGAACGACATGCTGTCGGAAACGGACTACAGCTGGTCCAGCACCCTGGGCGATCTGGCTCCGGTTCTGGGCAGACTGAACATGGCCCCCCAGACCGGCGTAATATCCATGCGCCTTGCGGATCTCGCTGCGCATACCACGGGATTTCCCAAGAACCTCAAAGGCATGGAGACCGCTGGCGAAGGCCGCAATCTGTACACGCAGCAAAATATCGCCCGCGAAGCCTTGACCAATCCGGCGCATCTGCCTGCAAAGACGCGTGCCGTCTATTCCAACGTCAACTACGCGGTTCTCGGCCAGATCATCACGGCGCTGTCGGGCCTTTCCTACGAGGACACATGCAAACCGCGCGTGATGATCCCGGCCGGAGCGGATGGCGCCATCGTCGGCGGGCGCATGTGGGCCACGGCGGGCTTTGGCGGCTGGTCTGTCTCTGCCGAGGATTATGCGCGGTTCGTCATGCACTGGTACGCACCCGACCGGCCCTGGGTGACCGCGCCTGCGGATTTCGCCTATGACGCGCGGAAAAGATCGGGGCTTGGCGTGTTCCACATCGCGCAGCGTGGCGGCGGGTCCTTGATCCATCACACCGGGTTGTGGGAGAGCAGGAAGGCCGACCGCCAGCATGGGGCGCTTTTCCTGATCGCCGATACCGGAGCGACCTTTGTGGCGAATTGGCAGGGCAGCCTGCACAAGGACGCCTATGGCGATCTGCGCAAGGCGATGACACCCTATCTGCTGAGCAGGCCCGCGACTAATTGATCCCGCGCACCAAGCGGTCT
Organism: uncultured Alphaproteobacteria bacterium; assembly: GCA_963799505.1. Taxonomy (GTDB): domain Bacteria; phylum Pseudomonadota; class Alphaproteobacteria; order Rhodobacterales; family Rhodobacteraceae; genus Sulfitobacter. The sequence goes on along the minus strand of CAWCXM010000011.1, from coordinate 22,837 downwards.
ATGTCAGGCGGACCTGCGCAAAGGAACAGACATGGCCCGCCACCTCATCACCTCCGCCATCCCCTATATCAACGGCATCAAACACCTTGGCAATCTGGTGGGCAGCCAGCTTCCGGCGGACCTTTATGCCCGCTACCTGCGCACCCGTGGGCATGAGGTTCTCTTTCTCTGCGCCACCGATGAACACGGCACGCCAGCGGAACTGGCCGCCGCCAAAGCGGGCAAGCCGGTCGACGAATATTGCGCCGAGATGCACGGGGTGCAGGCCGGGATCGCCGAAAACTTCGGTCTGTCCTTCGATCATTTCGGGCGCTCGTCTTCGCCGCAAAACCATCGGCTGACCCAGCATTTCGCGGGCGTTCTTGCCGATCAGGGATTGATCGAGGAAGTCACCCAAAGCCAGGTCTACTCCAACGCCGATGGCCGCTTTCTGCCGGACCGGTATATCGAGGGCACCTGCCCCAACTGCGGTTTCGAGTCCGCGCGCGGTGATCAATGTGACAATTGCACCAAACAGCTGGACCCCGTCGATCTGATTGATCCGCGCAGCACCATCTCGGGCTCCACCGATCTGGAGATGCGCGACACCAAACATCTGTTCCTGCGCCAGAGCCAGATGAAGGACAAGCTGAACGACTGGATCAACGCCAAGACCGATTGGCCCGTGCTGACCACGTCGATCGCGAAGAAATGGCTGCACGACGGCGATGGATTGCAGGACCGCGGCATCACCCGCGATCTGAACTGGGGTGTGCCCGTGAAACGGGGCGAGGCGGAATGGCCGGGGATGGAAGGCAAGGTCTTCTACGTCTGGTTCGACGCGCCCATCGAATACATCGCCTGCGGCGCGGAATGGGTCGAAGCGGGCAAGGGCAGCGATTGGGAACGCTGGTGGCGCACCGACAAGGGTGCGGATGACGTGCGCTATACCCAGTTCATGGGCAAGGACAACGTGCCGTTCCACACGCTGAGCTTTCCCGCCACGATCATGGGGTCGGGCGAGCCCTGGAAGCTGGTCGATTACATCAAGTCCTTCAACTACCTGACCTACGACGGCGGGCAATTCTCCACCTCGCGCGGGCGTGGCGTGTTCATGGATCAGGCGTTGGAAATCCTTCCGGCGGACTACTGGCGCTGGTGGTTGTTGAGCCATGCGCCCGAAACGTCCGATGCGGAATTCACCTGGGAGAACTTTCAGGCGTCCGTGAACAAGGATCTGGCGGATGTGCTGGGCAACTTTGTCAGTCGCATCACCAAGTTCTGCCGGTCGAAATTCGGCGAAGCGGTGCCGGAAGCAGGCACCTTCGGGCCCGCCGAAGAGGCGCTGATCGCCGATATCACGGAACGGGTGCGCCGCTATGAGGCGCAGATGGACGCCATCGAAGTGCGCAAATCCGCAGCCGAACTGCGCGCGATCTGGGCGGCGGGGAATGAATACCTTCAGGCGGAAGCGCCCTGGACGACGTTCAAGACCGACCCGGACAAGGCTGCGGCACAGGTGCGTCTGGCGCTGAACCTCATCCCGCTTTACGCGCGGCTTTCGTCGCCCTTCATTCCCGCTGCGGCCGCCAGCATGCTGGAGGCGATGAAGGTGTCGGAGCAGTCATGGCCCGAGGATGTCGCGGCGACGCTGAACGGCCTGCCCCCCGGCCATGCCTTCGAGGTGCCGGAGGTGCTTTTCGCCAAGATCACCGATGACGATGTCGCCGACTGGTCAGAGCGGTTTGCCGGAACCCGCGCCTGACACCCGGCACAAAAGACATCGTTCTGCTGTTTCAGCTCAGAACTCCTCCCAGCTGTCAGTGTCCTCCTGCACATTGAGGGCCGTGTTGCCGTAGCTGCGGGGAGCGGCGGCAGGGCGCACGCCTTCAACTGCGCGCGGTGCGGATTTACGCTGGCTGATCTGAACGCCGTCCAGTTTGAAGCGGGATACCGCGTTGACCAGCGCGTCCGCTTCGGAAGTCAGCGCGTGACTTGCTGCCGTGGTTTCCTCGAACATGGCCGCGTTCTGCTGGGTCACATGGTCGAGATCGTTCACCGCCGCGTTGATTTCTGCCAGACCGCTTGATTGTTCGCGCGTGGAGGCGGCGATGGTGGACACACGCTTGGAGATTTCGGACACGGAAGTCACGATGGCATCGAGCGCGGCCCCGGTCCGGTCCACCAGATCGACGCCCTGCTGCACCTGTTCGCCGCTGGCGCTGATCAACTGATTGATTTCGCGCGCAGCGTCGGAAGAACGTTGTGCCAGGGCGCGCACTTCGGTGGCGACCACCGCGAACCCGCGTCCGGCTTCGCCCGCGCGGGCCGCCTCGACACCGGCGTTGAGGGCCAGCAGGTTGGTCTGAAAGGCGATATCGTCAATCACGCTGGTGATCTTCGATATCTCCTGCGACGAGGTCTTGATCCCGTCCATCGCCGACACTGCCCTGCGCGCCACTTCGCCGCCCTGCTGCGCGTTGCTTTGGGCTTCCGCAGACATCTTGCTGGCGTCATCGGCCCCTTCCGCGGCGGACCGGACGGATGCTGTCAACTCGTCCAGTGCGGCGGCAGTTTCTTCCAGTGTGGCGGCCTGTTTTTCGGTGCGGCGCGACAGATCATCCGCCGCCGATGTGATTTCGGTCGTCTCGTTGCGGATCGATTCGGAGTTGTGGATCACCGCTGAAATCGCATCGCGCAGGGATCCCACGGTTTCGTTGAAATCGGTGCGCAGGCGGACGTATTCCTGAGGAAACTCGGCCGTAATGTCGGAACGCAGATCGCCTGTGGACAGTTTCCTGAGCGCCGCGCCCAGAATTTCGACCACGCGGGCCTGCTCTTCTTCGGTGCGCTGGCGCACCGCTTCGGCCGCCAAGGCAGCCTCGGCCTGATCGGTGACATCCGCTCCGATAAAGACGACGCGGTCGGTTTTGCCGTTTTCGTCCTTGATGACGGCAAAGCTTCCCTCAACCACGAAAGTCTTGTCCGCATGGGCACTGTAGGCCTTGAACCGGCCCTGGCGCAATTCTTCGTTCAGGACCTGTTTTGCGAATTCATGTCCCTGTGGGTCATTTTCGAGGTTGTTGGCAAACATGCGTGGCAATGAACAAACTGCGGTGTCTTCGAACCGTCCGTTGATCATCCTGAGAAAATTCTGGTTGGCTGCTATGACCTTGCCTGCCTTGCTGAATTCGATGCTGGCTTGCGCCGCGTCCATCGCATTGATCATGGCCGCGTCTTTTTCAGATTTGGTGTGGTCGGCCCATTCAATGACATAGCCGAACAAGGCACCGTCCTGATCAAAGGCCGGGCTGGTCTTGATCCGGATCATGCAATCGCCGATCCGAAGGGCCGCATCGGGATATGCCGGAGCGGCATCCGATGCTGGCTTGCCACGGGCGGCGCTGTCGAACATCGCTTTCAGGCGACCGATTGCCGCGATATTGCATCCAATCAATGTGTCTGCCGAGACGCCAGGCCACAGATGTGTCAACGCGGGACCCAAGTCGGCAATGAGTTTCCGGCAGGTCGGGTTGGCAAAAATAACGTCGAAGTTTTTGTCCACCATCATCATCGCCGCCGACGACCCTTCGAAAGCGGCCCCTTTGAAACCCGCCTCTACCTGAGCGGTCTTTGCGGCGTTCAATGCAAGCCGGAACTCATCCAGACGTCTGGCCATCTGGCCAACTTCATCACGGCGGTCGGTGTAGGGAACACTCAACTCAAAGTCGCCGCCCGCCACGTTTGTCATCGCGCTTTCCAGTCGGACCAATGGCTGCGACATCCGCGCCCGCAAGAACAGGCCAGAACTGATCAATCCGGCCAGCAGCACGCCAAAGCCCATCAAGAGGGTTTGCAGATGCGAATCCATGGCCGCCGCGATGGCATGTTCAGGGGTCCAGACCGTGACCACGCTGCCGACGGTTTCTCCCACCGCGCCGAACATGCTTGGATCGGCAATGATCATTCCGTCAGCCGAAACGGAAGGTTGGCCGGAGGTAAGGCTTTGCTGGGCAAGATCGCGGACGATGTCCAGCGTTTCCGCTGGCAGGGCCGCCGACGTCTGAAAGAGAAGTGTGCCGGCGCTGTCAAAGACCAGTCCGGCCCTGGCATCCCCGCCCGCCGCGACGACCACGTCGTCGACGACTTGGCTGATGGCATCGACATTGGCAAATTTGATCGACCCGCCCATCTGCATCGCCAGCAGTTCCGTCACTTCCATGCCCCGTTGGTTTATCGCCTTGACGGCAGCCTTTTCGGCGGCATTCAGGCTTTGGTATTCGATGACGGCGACAACTGCGATGACGCAGACCGCCACCATCAGCATACATTTGAAAAACAGGGACTGGAGCGGGTGAACGCGGCGCGTTTTGGCGGTGTCACTGTGCATCTGGATTTCCTCGGGTTGATCTTGGTGACCCACGCGGGGTCGGACGCCGCCCTTCTAGACCCGGATGTCTTTCCAGCCCGTTAATCGACTGGGATCAATTTCTGCCCTCTACACCCGCACTGCGCACGACCTCTGCAATCTCGGCAAAAGCCTGGGCCAGCGGATTGGACCGGCGCCAGACCATGCCGATGGTGCGACCGGGCTGGGGTGCTGCAAAGGCCGCACAGCTGACCCGCGCGGACCGGGTTTCGACCCCGATGGCCATCTGCGGGATCAGCGTGACCCCGATCCCCGCGCCGACCATCTGCACCAGCGTGGACAGCGAACTGCCGTCCAGCCCGTCGCGCGGCACGGCAGACGGGGCGTGGCAGAAGTTGAGCGCCTGTTCCCGAAAGCAATGCCCCTCCTCCAGCAGCAGCAAACGCATGTCGCGCAGATCCTCGCCGCGGGGGACCGGCTTGTCCGCATCCGCTTCGGGGCGCACCAGCACGAATGTTTCGTCGAAAAGCGGGGTTTCGACCAGCGCAGGTTCGGCCACCGGCAAGGCCACGATCGCGGTATCGAGCCTGCCTTGCACCAATTCCTGCACCAGACGCGGAGTGAGCGTTTCACGGACGTGCAGATCCAGACGCGGGTGGCTTTCGCCGAGGCGGCCGATGATCCGGGGCAGCAGATAGGGTGCGATGGTCGGGATGACGCCCAATCTGAACCGCCCCGTCAGCTGACCCTGGGCGGCCCGGGCAAATTCGCCCAACTCATCGACCTGCCGCAGGATGCCGCGCACGCGGGTCAGAAGGTCCTCTCCGAAAGGCGTCAGCCGCACCTGTCGCGCCGCCCGTTCCACCAATTGCGTGCCAAGGGTCTGTTCCAGTTCCTTGATCTGAACCGACAGCGCAGGTTGCGAGATCGCGCAGGCCTCTGCCGCGTGACCGAAGTGCCGGTGCTGGGCGAGCGCTTCGAAATAGCGCAGCTGCTTGATGGTAAAGCTTGTCATAATCTGAAGTTATCACAGCAATCAGATATTCCAACTTATATCTACTGGTTCGCTTTGTTATAACGATTCCAAATTCACCAAAGACGGGAGAGACCGATGGACGGCAATGATTATGAAAAGGGCGCTAAATGCCCGGTCATGCATGGCAGCACCAAGCACGTCACACATGACGCGCGGACCAACAAGGACTGGTGGCCCAATCAGCTTAACCTCAAGATTCTGCACCAGAATACGCCGCTGGGCGACCCGATGGGTCAGGACTTCGACTATGCCAAGGAATTCAAGAAACTCGATCTGGATGCGCTGAAAAAAGACCTGGCCGATCTGATGACGGATTCGCAGCCCTGGTGGCCTGCGGACTACGGGCACTACGGTCCCTTCTTCGTGCGCATGGCGTGGCATGCGGCGGGCACCTACCGCACCGGCGACGGGCGCGGCGGTTCCGGCTCCGGCTCGCAGCGGTTTGCGCCGCTGAACTCCTGGCCCGACAACGGCAACCTCGACAAGGCGCGTCGCCTGCTGTGGCCGATCAAGCAGAAGTACGGTCGCCAGATTTCCTGGGCCGACCTGTTTGTCCTGACGGGCAACGTCGCGATGGAAACGATGGGCTTCAAGACATTCGGTTTCGCCGGTGGCCGCAAGGACATCTGGGAGCCGGAAGAAGACATCTACTGGGGCACCGAGGAAGAGTGGCTGGCCACTTCCGACAAGCCCGGCAGCCGGTATTCCGGTGAGCGCGATCTGGAAAACCCGCTGGCCGCCGTGCAGATGGGTCTGATCTATGTCAATCCCGAAGGCCCAGATGGCAACCCTGATCCGGTCGGCTCGGCCCATGACATCCGCGACACATTTGCGCGCATGGCCATGAATGACGAGGAAACCGTGGCGCTGGTAGCGGGCGGTCACACCTTCGGCAAGGCACATGGCGCGGGCGATCCGACGCTTGTGGGTGCGGAGCCCGAGGGTGCCTCCATCGAAGAGATGGGCATGGGCTGGACCAACACATTCGAATCCGGTGTGGGCGTGCACGCCACCACGTCCGGGATCGAGGGTGCCTGGACCCCCACGCCGATCCAGTGGGATATGTCCTACTTCGACACGCTGCTGAACAACGAGTGGGAACTGACCAAAAGCCCCGCCGGTGCGAACCAGTGGAAGCCCAAGGGCGACGCCATGGCCAACACCGTGCCGGACGCCGAGACAGGCGAAGCCAAGTACCAGCCGATGATGACCACAGCCGATATCGCACTGCGGACAGACCCGGAGTACCTGCGCATTTCCAAGCATTATCACGCCAACCCGGATGTCTTTGCGGACGCCTATGCCCGTGCGTGGTTCAAGCTGACCCACCGCGACATGGGGCCAAAGGTGCGCTATCTGGGCAAGGAAGTCCCTGCCGAAGACCTGATCTGGCAGGATCCGATCCCCGAGGTCGATCACCCGCTGGTCGACGACGGCGACATTGCGACACTGAAGGACAAGATCGCCGCCACCGGCCTTTCCGTATCCGAGATGGTTTCGACCGCCTGGGCCTCCGCGTCCACCTTCCGAGGGTCCGACAAGCGGGGCGGTGCCAACGGCGCGCGCATTCGTCTGGCTCCCCAGAAGGATTGGGAAGTGAATGAACCTGCAAAGCTGGCGCGTGTGCTGGAGGCGCTGGAAGGCGTGCAGGCGGACTTCAACCGCGCTGCGTCTGGTGACAAGAAAGTGTCGCTGGCCGACCTGATCGTGTTGGCAGGCAACGTCGGCATCGAAAAGGCCGCCAAGGCCGCTGGTCACGATGTTACCGTGCCGTTCACGCCGGGCCGCATGGATGCCAGCGCCGAGCAGACCGACGCGGAAAGCTTCGAGGTGCTCGAGCCAAAGGCCGACGGGTTCCGCAACTATCTGGCGGTCGATTTTGCCGTACCGACGGAGAAACTGCTGGTGGACCGGGCGCAACTGCTGACGCTGACCGCGCCCGAGATGACCGTTCTGCTGGGCGGCCTGCGGGTGATCGGCATCAACCATGGCGGGCGCAAGCATGGCGTGTTCACCGACAATGTAGGTGCCTTGAGCAACGATTTCTTCCGCACGATCCTCGACATGGGTGTCACATGGCACGCCATTGACGAAAGCGAGGAAGTCTTTGAAGCCAAGGACCGTCAGACCGGTGAGGTCGTCCGCACGGGCACCCGCACCGATCTGATCTTCGGCTCCAACTCGCAATTGCGCGCGCTGGCCGAAGCCTATGGTGCCGATGATGCGAAAGACACCTTCGTTGCGGATTTCGTGAAGGCATGGACCAAGGTCATGAATGCGGACCGTTTCGATCTGGCCGCCTAATCCTTTGATCTGAGCGTAACGAACAGGCCCTCCGCGCAGGCGGGGGGCCTTTTTCGTCGGACATCAGGGCGCGACCCACATGCCCTGCCAACCATCCGCCCTGACAAAGATCGCCCGGCGGTGGCGCTGACCCAGATGTACCAGATCCATTCGGATCAGGTGGCAGTGCAGCACGGCAAATCGGCTTCGTTCGCTGGGCTTTTCGTAGTCGTAGACATGGCTGATCGGCGAGCCCGGTTTGGGGTTTGTCCCGTAGGACACGCGCGAGGCTTCGGGCACCTTGATCCACGCATCCTCTACTGCGGCACCCGTCAGGATGTCGACCTTGGCCGTCAGTCTGATCTGAAGATCCGCCTTCGGCAACCAGATGTGCAGCGCCGCCACCGGGGTCTGGCGCAGGCTGGCGATCTTGTCCGTCTCGATGTCCGTGTGCACCTCTACAGTCGCGCCACTTTGGCTGGCACCGCGCAGCGCCACGGTGCGCGCTTCCGGCGTGCCGTCAGGTGCGGTCGTGGCGAATGTCGGATATCGTGCGGGTGATCGGCTGTCGGACACGCCGCGCCCCAGATGCTGCCAGGCCTCTTTCAGAAACGCGTCAAGATCGTTCGGATCACTCATAACCTGTCATCTCCAGATATCCCCTGCCCTCGTGTGAGCCCGTCACGCGGACCGGACCTTCCCAATAGGGGATCGACAAATCCATCCATGCAGCGGGGTTCAGCGCCGTGACTGTCACGTCCACATCCCGTTCCGGCAGGGTCACCTGCCAGCGGGTCGGCACCGCGCGGCCCGCGACCGGGGTTTCCGTCAAGGGCGTGGCCGAGAAGGCACCATCGGGAAAGGCGGTGGTGGTGCCATCCGGCGCAATCCATGTGGAGGAGGAGAAAGACGTGCCATCCCTCTGACGCAGCTGGAATCCCATCAGCTTGGCACCGCTGTCGAAGGACAGGGAAAACCAGTCCCATCCGTCCTGATCTTCTGACAGGGGTTGCGAGGACCATTCGCGGTCCAGCCAGGCACTGCCCGTCACCTCAACCGTGCCTTCGGGCAGGGTCAATGTGCCGGAGATGTCAAAGAACGGTTGGGAGTAATAGTAGCTTGCCTGCCCTGCCGCGGATTTGACCGAAAAGCCATTGTCACCGTGAAAGACCAGCGGTCCCTGCGCGCTGAGCGTCATATCGTAGGCAAAGTCCGGTCCACTGGCGTAAAGGTCCAGTGCGTCAAAATCATCACCGCGCAGATACCAGTCATCAATCCACGCGTTGAAGGGCGCGGGCGCGACCCCGGCCTGACCGATCCCGCCACGGGCGAAACGTTCCGTCGCCAGATGCGTCTCGGGGGTGGTGACTGCGGCATGGGCGAACCAGACCTGCGGCGATTGCCAGCCTTCGGCTTCCCCCGGTGCCAGTGCCGACCGGAAGAGGGTCCACTGCAAGCCGTATGCAGTACCGTCCGGCCCGGTCAGATTGGCCGTCAGATACCACCATTCGATCCGGTAGTCGGGATGTGCCCCGTGGTCGGCGGGAAAGTCGAAACTGGGTGCGGGCTGCGGTGTGGCGAACCCATCCGCATCGGTGCCGAGGCCGGAAAATCCCTGCGCACCGAGCGCGAAGGGCCAGAGGCAAAGAAAAGCGATGATCCTAGCGTTCATTGGCAAAGACCTTGAGCAGAGCGGAAGGCGGCTTGCGCATCAGCCTCAGCGCGGGCCAGCAGGCCGCGACAAAGGCAGCGATCAGCGCGTAGGCGCCCAGCCGCAGATAATCGAGCGGAAAGAGAAACATCGGCAGACGCCAGCCGAACGCTTCCACGTTGATGATGCTCAGCAGCACCCAGGCCAGCGCCAGCCCCAGCGGGACGGCACACAGAAACACCAGCGCGGCCAAGGCAACCGCGCGGCCCATTTCGAGCCAGCCCAGCGTTCGCCGGGTCAGCCCCAGCGCCCAGACAGGTGCGAGTTGCGGCACCCGCAGGTCAGCCAATGTCAGCAGGCTCATCAATATGGCAAACCCCGCCACGCTCAGGGTCAACGCGTTGAGGGCCGCCGTGACGGTGAAGGTCCGCTCGAACACGCCGATCGACACCTCCTTGATCGCCGCCTGATTGATCAGCGCGCTGGCAGGCAGCCCCAGATCGTCGATCAACGCGGCCCGAAGCGTCGGCGCATCCTGCGTGCGGATGCCGAAGTTCAACGGGGTGAGGTCAGGATAGAGGGTCCGAAATATCTGCTCCGACATCACCACCTGTCCTTGCGGATTGCCGTAATCCCCCACGACAGCCGCAATCGGAAGGGTAAGCGCGGGAGTGATGTCGATGCCGTCCCCCACCCACAGATCGGCGCGGCGGGCGAGTTGTTCGTTGACCACGACCGCCCTGCCCGCCTCCACCGCGTCCCAGGGTGCCTCAACCGCGCCAAGAAACACCCAGTTGTCGCGGTAGGTCTGCCCGACCCTTACACCGTAGAGTTCGACCGGCTGGCGGGCGATCTGCGTCGTGGTGGAGAGAAGCGGCAGCACCTCATCGGCGTTGGCGACAAGGTAGCTTTCCACTTCGGCGCTCCGGTCCGCGCTGTCGAGCGAGACAAACAGTTCGGGCGCGAGGCGTTGGTCGAGAAAACCGACAAAGGTCAGCCGAAAGCTCGATACCATCGTCGAGACGCCGATATTGGCCGAAACCGCAAGCAGGAGCGCCATCAGCGCAAGGCTGAGACCCGGCAATTGCTGGCGCGTGTCCGCCCAGAACCATTGCCACAGCGGTGTGTCTGCGCGGCCTTCAAACAGCGCAAGCGCGCGCTCTGCCACCAGCGGCAGCGCCAATGCCGCGCCGATCAGCAAACAGCCAAGCAAGGCAAATCCCGCCATCAACCCACTGCCCAGAACGGCGAGGCCCGCGGCCACCGCCAGCAACCCTGCCGCTGCACAGGTCTGCGCCCGCAATCGTCTGGTGGAGCCCAGCGCCCAGGCGCGGGGCCGCACGCTGGCCAAGAGCGGCATCTGCGCGATCTGCCACAACCGCCCCGCCAGTGCTGCCGCCGTGCCGACCACAGCGATGAGCAGTCCCGAGAGCCACCATTCGACGCGGATCTGCAACGCACCTGAGATATCCGCGCCATAAAGCCCGCGCAGTGTGGCGGCGACATCGGGCAGCAGGAGGGCTGCGATGAAATACCCCGCGACGATACCCAGCAGAGCGCCAAGTGCCGCCAGCACCAGCATCTCGACCGCGATCATCGCCACCAGCGGGCGCAGCGGCACGCCCAGCGCGCGCAGGGTGCGGATCATGCCGCGTCGCTGTTCGAAGGCCAGACCGATGGTGCTATGGACGATGAAGAGCCCCACGGCAAAGCTGAGCAATCCGAAGGCCGTCAGGTTCAGGTGAAAGCTGTCGGTCAGCTGTCCGATGTCGGCATTCTGCTGCGCTGGCTGCAGGCGCAATCCGGGTGCCACTGCACTCAATTCCGGACGCCCAAGGGGTTGTTCGGGCAGGATGATCAGGCGGGAGAGATCATCGCGGCCGAGCAGGCCCTGCACATGACCCACGTCACCGATGGCCACCCCCGGTGCGATGGAAGGATCGACCGTCACCTCCGCCGTGCCCACCAGATCTGCCGCCGCCTGATCGTTGCCGACAAGTTGCGCAGGGCCGGTGAAAGTCAGCTCCGGCAGCCCTTCGTCCTGACGCGATCCCAGCCCGTTGGGGGAGGTGACGAGATCAATCCCGACCAGCCGCGTGTCCCCCAACCGCCCCTCGATGACAGGCGAGACCAGCCATCCCGCCCGCCGCAAATCGACATAGACGTTCTGGGCGATCCGGTCCCCCTGTACGGGCAAAAGCTGATCGAACTGTCCTTCGCCCAGCGTATCTGCCGCAGCGTCATAGCTGGCGCGGGCCTCGCTGTTGATCGCCTGCACACCGGACCAAAGCGCCGTGGCCAAGGCGAGCCCGGCCAGATAGGCGAACAACTGCACCGGATTGTGCCGCCAGTGCGACAGCAGGGCTGTCAGAACCGTGCGGATCATACAAGAACGCCGCCGCGCAGATGCACCTGCCGGTCCATGCGGGCGGCGACCTGAGGCGAATGTGTGACCACCATCAACGCAGCACCCGTCCGTGCCACAAGGTCCGTCATCTGGGCAAGCACGTCTTCGGCGGTGTTTTCATCCAGATTGCCGGTGGGTTCATCGGCCAGCAGCAGCTTTGGCCGCGCCGCCAGGGCACGCGCGATGGCCACCCGCTGCTGCTGCCCGCCCGAAAGCGTCTCTGGATACTTGCGCAGATAGCCGTCAAGGCCGAGGGCGATGGTGATCGCGTCGATATGCGCCTGATCGACCCGTCCGGCAAGCCGCGCCTGAAACGCGATGTTTGCGGCGACGTTCAGGGACGGGATCAGGTTGAACTGCTGAAAGACCAATGCAATCTCTGAGCGGCGCAGGCGCGCGCGGGCGCTGTCGTCCAACTGTGTGAGGTCTTTGCCGTCCAACCGCACCGCCCCGCTGTCGGGCTGCTCCAATCCGCTCGCGATATGAAGAAGCGTGCTTTTGCCGCTGCCGGAATCGCCCGTCAACGCCAGCGTCTGCCCGGCTTCGAGCCCGAGGCTCACACCCTGCAGAACCGGCACCGCGCCTTCGCTGTCGGCAAAGGATTTTGTGATCGCGTCGATCTCGAGCAGCATGGCGTTCCCTTCGTTGCCCTGAAGCTATGCCGGTCGCGCAGGATTGACAGCTGTATTCGGGGGGTGCGGCGTTATTTGCCGCGCCGTGGCAGCTCCGTCAGCCCGGTCTGCGCCATTGCAATGCTCAGCTCTTCGCTCAGTACGTCCCAGAGCCGGTGCAACCCTGCCTCGCCCCCCGCCGCGATGGCAAATTGCAGGATGCGGCCGAAGAAGGTGAAGTCGGCCCCGGCATGGAGCGTTTTGAGCACATCCTCGCCAGAGCGCAGCCCGCTGTCGAAAAAGACCGGCATGTCCGGCCCCACCGCCTCGCGGACCATCGGCAGAACGGTGATCGGGCACGGCGCGCTTTCCAGTTGCCGCGCCCCATGGCTGGAAACCTGTATCGCGTCAACGCCCGCTTCTTTCAGAAGGACCGCATCCTCCACGTCCAGCACGCCCTTGACCACCAGCTTGCCGGGCCAGACGTCGCGCATCCGTTTCAGTGTGTCCCAATCCGCCCGCGCCCGGCTTTCGGTGCGGTCGAAGGTGTAGCCGGGCATGTCGAAGTTCGCCATGCCGGGTTTGCCTTTGATCAGGCTTTCCAGCGACCAGCGCGGGTGCAGGGCGAAATCGACGAATTGTGTGGGTCCGATCCTGAAAGGCATCTTGAAGCCGTGGCGCAATTCGCGCGGGCGGCGGCCCACTTCGGGGACATCCGCTGTCAGGACCAGCGTCCGATACCCCGCCTCGCGGGCGCGGTCGACCAGCTTGAAGGTGCCGGTGCCGTCACCGCTGAAGTAGATCTGGAACCACGCATGGCCCTGCGCCACCTCGATGATCTTTTCCAGCGGGGTTGAGGCGACGGTAGAGACACCATGCGGCACCGCGTATTGCGCCGCCAGCCGCGCCAGCATCAGATCCGCACCGGGGCCGGACAGGTTGCACATGCCCATCGGCGCGATGCCGAAGGGACGTTCGGCGGATGCACCGAAAAGCGTTGTGGCAAGCGACCGCCGGCTCACATTGCGCAGGATACGGGGGCGTAGGGTTAGGGCATCAAGGGCCGCACGGTTGCGCGCGGCCCCTGTCTCGTTTCCGGCAGCGCCGTCGATATAGTCGAAGATCATCCATGGCAGACGGCGCTTTGCCAGACGGCGGGCGTCCTGTGCGGAATGGATGTCCTTCGCCGCCATCAGGCTTTCACGGCTTCCATGAAGCGGTGACGGATCACCACTGGATCAAGCGTGATGACCGGCAGCTTGATGTTGCCGCTGTCGCATTTGCACACGATGATGGTCATCTCGTCGCTGTCGATGGCATCCTGCAGCACCGGGCCAAGATCCTTGTCCTGCACTTCGATCACGTTGTCGCAGCCGCAAGCCTTGGCCACCGCCGCCAGCGAGGTCTTCTTGCCCGCATAGGTCGGCTGATCGCCGGTGGAGCCATAAGAACCGTTGTCGATGATCAGCAGCGTGTAATTGCCCGTCGCGTTGTTGGCGATGGTCGGCAGCGTACCGAGGTTGGTCAGGACCGATCCGTCGCCGTCAATGGAGATGACCGGCTTGGGTTGCGCCAGCGCAAGACCAAAGCCGATGGAGGACGCGAGACCCATCGTGCCCAGCATGTAGAAGTTGCGCGCGTTGTCGTCGATCATGTGGAGTTCCTGAGACGGAAGTCCGATGTTGCAGACCACAAGATGCGGATTGAGAATGGGTGCGATTTCCTTGAGAATTTCTGAACGGATCATTGGTCGCCATAGCCTCCCCAGAAGTTGGCGTCGGTCAGGATCGCCACGGGTTTGTTGCACATGAAGGTGTATTTGAGGATGTTGTCGAATTCCTCCACATCCTTTTGCCAGTGGAAGTGGTAGGTCGGGATGTTCAGCTGTGCCAGCAGCGCCTTGGTGTGCACCGCCATCTCGACCTGACAGGCCACGGGCTCGCGCAGTTCGCCGCGGTAGGAAATCAACATGGGCAGCGGCATCCGGTAGAACTGCGTCAGCGTCGCCAGCGTGTTCAGCGTGACGCCAAGGGCGGTGTTCTGCATGATGATCATCGGGCGTTTGCCGCCCATGAACGCACCGGCGCACAGGCCCATGCCTTCGTCTTCCTTGTTGGAGGGAATGTGGAAGATCTCTTCGCGGTTCTCCACCTCCTCGATCACACCGGCCAGCTGTTTGCAGGGCACGGTGGTCACAAAGGAGATGTCGTTGGCGACAAGATCATCTACGATCTTCTTGTCGATGTTCATGCGTTTTGCCTTTCTTTCCTGGGCGATTGGGGGGTGTCTGTGTTGCGGTGAACGTGAACGGCGCAGCCTGCATGGCGCACGACGCGGGCGGCGGTGGAGCCGAGGAAATAGTCGCGCAGACCGGGCTTGTGAGAGCCGATCACGATGCAGTCGATGCCATTGCTGTCAGCGTAGTCGATGATCGTGCGCGAGGAATGGCCGCTGATCAGAACGGGCGTGACATTGTCGAGTTTGGCGGTTTTCTGCTCCAGCATCGCCCTGGCCGCATCGCGGCCCGCCTGCACCGTTTCCTTGTCCAGATAGCTGCTGACGGACCCTTGCGGTTCCTCATGCACATGCAGCGCGATGATCTCACCCGTCGCGCTGCGCAGCGCGTTGGCAATGGCCAGCGTCTGGGGCGATATGTCGTGATCAAGTGCCATCGGCACGAGAATTTTGGCGTACATGACTGCTGTCCTTTCTTGCTGTGCCGGTCAGGACCAGGGGTCCAACACGATCTTGGGGGCGGCGACCCGCCCTGCCCTCAGATCGGCAAAGGCTGTGGCACCATCCGACAGGGGCCGCGTTTCTGTCCAGTCCAGCGCGCCAAGGCGGCCATCGAAAATCGCCTGCGCCGTGTCGCGGAAATCCTGCGCGGTATAGGTGTAGGTGCCGATGAATGTCACTTCCTGCAAGGTCATGCGGCGGATGTCCAGCCCGCCTGTGTCCTCGCCCAGCCCCACGTGGGCGATCACCCCCCCCGGTGCGGCCAGCGAAGACGCGGCTGCCCGTGTCGCGGCATAGCCGACGGCGTCGATGACCAAGGGGAATTGCCCGTCGGCAGAGGCCACCACCCGTTCGCCTTTGGCGCCGAGAAAATCGCGGCGTGTCTCGTTCGGCTCGACGATTGTCACGTCTGCCACGGCCATCGCACGCAATGCCAGTGCGGCGGCCAGCCCGATGGCACCGCCCCCGATGACCAGCGCACGCCGTTCCGACGCAGGGTGCAAGGCTTCGGTCGCAAGGCGCACGGCGTGCCAGCTGACCGCGAGCGGTTCGGCAAGGGCTGCGGTGCCCAATGGCACATCGGCGGGCACGTCGACCAGATTGCGTTCAGGCATGGAGATATACTGTGCAAACGCCCCCTCACGCGGTTGCATCGAGATGATCTGACGCGTCGGGCACAGGTTCTCGCGGGCAGAGCGGCAGGCAGGACAGGTGCCGCAGGTCACCAGCGGATTGACCGTCACGCGCATCCCGTCCTTCGGTCCGCCCACGATCACCCCGGCGGCCTCGTGACCCAAGATCAGCGGCGCGGGGCGCCGGGCGTCGTGGCCCAGGTAGGCGTGCATGTCCGACCCGCAAATGCCCACGGCGTCCACCTTGATCAGATGTTCACCGTCCTGCGGCACGGGGTCCGGCACATCGCGGAACCCCAGCGTTTCCACGCCATCATACACCAATGCCTTCATTTCGCGGTGAACCCCCCGTCGACCATCAGCACCTGCCCCGTCACGTAGGCCGATGCGTCAGAGCACAGAAAAACCAGCGGCCCGTCAATGTCTTCCAACGTGCCGTTCCGGCCCGCGCAGGTTTGCGCGGCATTGCGGGCGGCGCGATCTGGATCGCTGAAGACCGCTTGCGTCAATTCTGTCGGGAAGAACCCCGGACCGATGGCGTTGGCGGTGATCCCGTCCCTGGACCACGCCTCGGCCATGGCGCGGGTCAGCTGGCCGATGCCGCCCTTCGTGGCACCGTAGGCAATGCCGCCCGGAAAGGCGCGGGTGGTCTGAAGGGACGCGAAATTGACGATCCGGCCCCAGCCCTTTGCCTTCATCGCCGGCACCAGGGCCTGGCTGATGAAAAACGGCGCCGACAGGTTCAGCGCAAGGGTCTGGTCCCAGCCTTCAGGCGTCACATCATCCGCCGCCTGCCGCGTGTTGACGCCCGCAGCGTGGACCACGATGTCGGGCGCGCCAAAGGGCGTCGATACCGCGTCGCGCAAGGCTGCGATACCGGTGCGGTCGGCCACATCCGCTGTCACCACGGCGCAGACCTCGCCGAGGTCGTCGCGCAGGCCAGCCAATGCTTCGGCCCGTCGGGCAACACCCACGACCCGTGCGCCCGCAGCCGCCAGGGCCACCGCCGAACGACGGCCAAGGCCGGAGCTCGCGCCGGTGACACAGGCCACCCGGCCGGTCAGGTCGAACAGGGCACCTCCGTCATGCATCGGCGGACAGGTCGAAGTTTTCGCCGGGGAAATATTTGGCCAGACGCACATCCGCCGCGCGGGCGTGGCCTTCCATGCCTTCCAGACGCGAGATACGGGCCGTTGCAATCGCCACATCCCTTGACGCATCGCGGGTGGTGCGCTGCCATGTGACGATCTTCATGTACTTGTGGACGCTGAGGCCGCCCGTATAGCCCGCCGCACCGGACGTGGGCAGCACGTGGTTGGTGCCTGCGGCCTTGTCGCCGTAGGACACGGTGGTTTCCTCGCCCAGAAACAGCGAGCCATAGCAGGTCAGCCGGTTCAGCCACCAGTCGAGGTCTTCGGCCTGCACCGTCAGGTGCTCGGGGGCGTAGTCGTCGGAACAGGCGGCCATTTCCTCGCGGTCGGCACAGACGATGACTTCGGCATAATCGCGCCATGCGGCGGCGGCGTTCTGGCTGTTCACCTCGGGCAGATCGTCGATCAGGCCGGGGACCAGATCCATCACCTTTTCGGCCAGCGCCCGGTCGTCCGTGACCAGCCAGACCGGAGAATTGTAGCCATGCTCGGCCTGGCTCACGAGGTCGGTCGCGACCACATGCGGATCGGCGGTCTTGTCCGCCAGCACAAGACTGTCGGTGGGGCCCGCGATCATGTCGATGCCGACACGGCCAAAAAGGATGCGCTTGGCTTCGGCCACGAACTGGTTGCCCGGACCGACGAGGATGTTGGCTTTCGGCAGACCAAAGAGACCGAATGTCATGGCGGCCACGCCCTGCACGCCGCCCATCGCGATGATCTTGTCGGCACCGCAGTAATGCGCGGCATAGACGATTGCGGGGTTCACACCCTCACCGGGGCGCGGCGGGGAACAGGCGGCGATGTGACGGCAACCCGCGACCTTTGCGGTCGTCACGGTCATGATCGCCGACGCGATGTGGCTGTAGCGCCCGCCGGGCACATAGCAGCCCGCGGCATCCACCGGGATCGCCTTTTGCCCTGCGATGAAACCGGGGCTGATCTCCATCTCCACATCCGCGACCGTGCTTTTTTGCATTTCGGCAAAGCGTTTGACGTTGTCATGGGCAAAGCGGATATCAGCCTTGAGTTTCTCGGACACCTGCGCGCAGGCGGCGTCGATCTCGTCCTGGCTCAGGATCACGCTGCCCTCGTATTTGTCGAACTTCTGCGCGTATTCCAGCGCCTTGGCGTCGCCACCCGCTTCGATGTCATCAAGGATGTTCTTGACGATGGCGTGGGTTTCCGAGGCGTCGGATTTGGCGGTCAGCGGGGCTTTTTTCAGGTAGTCACGGGTCATGGTCAGTCAATCCTACTGGTAGATTTCGGGCAGCAAGCTTGTCGAGATGGCTGGCACATAGGCGATCAGCAGCACCACGACAAACATGCAGAGTACAAAGGGAACGGCACGCCCGGCGATCTTGAGAATGGACTCGCCGGTGATGCCGGATACGACAAAAAGGTTCAGCCCAAGAGGCGGCGTGATGAACCCCACACCCAGCGCCGTGATCATCATGATACAGAACTGGATCTCGTTCATGCCGATGTTGTCGGCCAGGGGTTTCAGGATGGGGGCGAGGATCACGATATTCGGTGTTGTCTCCATCACGCAGCCGGCAGCGATCAGGATGCCGATCATCAGCAGGATCAGGATCCATGGCTCGTCCGTCAGGCCGGTGACGGACGTCACGAACCCCTGCGGCACGCCCATGATCGCCAGCGCCTCTGCCAGCGGGGCGGAGAAGGCGATGATCGGCAGGATCACCCCGTTCACCTTGGCCGAACTCAGCAGCATCGCGGGGAAATCCGCCAGCTTGAGGGTGCCCATGATGAAGCCCATGATGATTGTCACGACCACTGCGGTGGCCCCTGCTTCGGTGGGGGTCAGGCGGCCCGAGAAAATGCCGTAAAAGATGATGCCCGGCACGATGAAAGCGTACCAGCCGGATACCAGTGCACGTCCCAGTTGACCAAAGTACTCGCTCATCGAGATGTTCCCGCCCCCTTCCCAGCCGTACAGCCGGTTCATGATGATGTTGGTCACGAGGATTGACACCAGAATGGCAATGCCGGGAATGAGAGCCGCCAGGAACAGGGTGGAGGCGGATATGCCCAGCACCAGACCGATGATGATATAGGCGATGGACGGCGGGATCAGGATGCCGGTACAGGCGCCCGCCGCCACCAGCGCGCAGGCGTAGGGCCGCGGATAGCCCGATTCCACCAGTCGCGAGATGGTCATGCGGCCCACCGCCGCCGCCCCCGCCGCGTCAGAGCCCGAGATGGCCGCGAACATGCCGCAGACCAGCACCGTTGCCGATCCGAAACCACCCTTGGCGAATTGCGTCAGCGCCTCGGCCACATCCAGAAACTTGCGCGACAGCCCCGTGCGCACCAGCACGTCACCGGTCAGGATAAACAGCGGCACGGCGGTCAGCGCAAAGGCGTCGATCCCGGTGAAAAGGCTTTCGCCGACAGCGCTGAGCGGTAGATCGCCCGACATCACCAGCATGATGATGGCGGCAGAGCCAATCGCTGCCCAGACCGGCACCGCCAGTGCGATAAGAGAGACAAAAAGGATTACGGGAACATAGAAGTCCCAGCCAAGTTCGACCGTCTGGTTGATCTGCTGCCACATGATCCGGGCCCCTTCAGTCGAACAGCTTGTCGCCTTCGTACACACCTTCGCCCGCCTTCAGGGCGCGGATGTCACGAAGAAACGATTGAAAAAGGCGCAGGATGATGAGCGTGAAACCCACCGGCACAGCCATCAGGAACCAGGCCTGCGATATCCGAAGCCCCGCGGTGACCGAGCCGAAATTCAACGAAACATGAACGGTCTCGATCGACCAGTAGAGCGCGACAAGCGCCACCAGAAACATGACAAGGTCGCCAAAGAGATAGACCGCCGCCTTGGCCCTTGGCCCGAGGTAATGCATGATCACGTCGATGCGGATGTGCGCGCGATCCTTGACCGCCGCCGCAGCGCCGATCCAGGCCAGATAGATAAAGGAATATCGAACGATCTCTTCACCCCAGATCGAGGAATAGGCAAAAACCTCGCGGCGCAGCACTTCGACTGCCATGGTGACGACAAGCATCACATAGAAGACCAGCAAGAGCCATTTTTCGGCATCACGGTTGATTTTTCGCAGGATTTCCATCGCAGCCTCGGGCGTGAGCACACTCTCCGGCCCCCCGGCAAGCCGGTGGCAGGCAGCGCGCGTATCTGTCGGGAATGCGGGCGCCGCCGATGGGCACCCGCGGTTCAGGGATCAGGCGTCGTGGACGTAGTACTGGCCCGTGGTCCCGGCTGCCTCGACCAGCTTGTCGAAGGTCTCCATGGACCCGGCCAGTTCGGTCTTGAAGCTGTCCCACTCCGACCGCTGATAGCCGACCGTGTCCTGCCATTCGGCAAGCTGGTCTTCTGTCAGCGAATGGAATTCGACACCAGCCTTGCGCATCTCTGCCATGGCGAAGGTCCGCGCCGATGGCACCTTGGCGAGGTTCTGATGGAAGCTCATTTCCGACGCCCATTCCACCGCTTCCTGCACATCACCTGGCAGGCTGTTGAACCATTCCAGATTGCAGGCATAGCACTGGCTGTCAGGCACGGCCTGCGTAAAGGTCACATGGCTCAGAATATCCTTGAAACCAAAGGCATAAAGCGCGCCGACGGATGGATCGAGCGCGTCAGCCACACCCTGCTTGATCGCCGACGGTGTCTCGCCCCAGGCCACGGGCGTCGGGTTTGCGCCGCCCATCCGGTAGAACTGCTGCAACATCTGCGAGCCTGGCACCCGGAACTTCACGCCCTGCAGATCGGCGGGTGTGATGATCGCGTTGCCGCCCTGCCTCACGGCCATGACGCGCGGATCAATGCAGAAATAGAACATCGGCTTGAAGCCCCGCTGTTCGACCATCGCGTTCACTTCGGTCTTCCAGATGTCGGACGTCACAAGGTTCACGAAACGCTGATTTGCACCACAGAAGTAGGGGATATTGATCAGGTCGACTGCCGGTGCGAAAGGCGCGAAGTTGGACAGAGAGAACTGCCCGGCGTTCACTGTGCCGCCCTGCACCTTCTGGGCCAGCGCCGATCCCGTACCCAGCTGGCCGCCTGGCGCAAGCTTGACGTAGATCTTGCCGTTGGACGCGTTCTGCAGGTTCTCTTTCACGTCGAGCTGCATCATCGGATAGCTGCGTGTCGTGCCGATGACGTATTCAGTGGCCAAGGTCATCACGTGATCCGCAGCGGCTTCGCGGTCCCGCTCTTCGTTGGCGGTCTGGGCTGCGGCCTCGGACGACCACAGGGTGCCCGCAGCACCGGCGACCAGTGCTGCTGTAAAAGCGCCCGTCCCGGCCAGTTTCAAGAAATTGCGGCGCTCTGCCGACTTCAGCTCTTGGGTCTCGATGTCCATCCAAATTCCTCCCGTTGGATCGATCAGCTGCCGTTTTTGTTCTTGCGGTCAGCTTCTTTCTTCAAAATCGCGACGACGAACAAGATCGACGCCAGAAACAGGACAAGCATCTCACTGACGTCTCCCAGAAACGCGGCTCCCTGAAAGGCTCCAAGCGCGACATTTGCGAAATAGATCGCAAACACGATCAGTGAGGCTGCAAGAAACATGGCGGCAGGGCTCCGGTTCGGGCGTGTCCTTTCCCCAGTGTAAGCGCTTACATTCGATTCGCGCAACCCCCAAGGTGTCGCGGTCCGGCGGGTCGGTTGAGCGTTTGCGCAAACCACAGCCTGTGCTATTCGGGCCGAAAGGAGAGCCAAGCGCCGATGCCGTCAGACCGCCCTACACCTACGCTTGCCGATGTCGCGACAGCCGCAGGCGTATCGACCGCGACGGTATCGCGTTGCCTGAACCAGCCCGCGCAGGTCGCGAAAACAACGCTGGACCGGGTGATGGAAGCCGTGGACACACTGGGCTATACGCCGAATTTCGGTGCCAAGGTCATGGCTGCACGCCGCACCTTCACGATCGGCGCGATCATCCCGACGATGGAGAATGCGATCTTCGCGCGCGGCCTGCAGGCCTTTCAGGAAGAACTGCGCCTGCATGGCTACACGCTTCTGGTCTCCAGCAGCGGCTACCGCCCCGAGGTGGAGAAGGACCAGATCCGCGCCCTTGTCGCGCGCGGTGCCGATGGTCTCTTGCTGATCGGCTACGACCGCGACGCGTCGATCCATGCCTATCTGCAAAGCCAGAACCTGCCGGTGCTGGTGGCCTGGGCCTATCGCGCCAATGATCCGCGCCCGGCGATCGGCTTTGACAACGAGCGGTCGATGCACGCCCTTGCCGGTGCAGTTCTCAACCACGGCCATCGGCGGATCGGTGTCATATCGGGGGTGACTGAAGGGAATGACCGCGCGGCGGAGCGCCTTGCGGGAATCCGGCGGGCGATGGCGGACGCGGGGGCAGACGGCGCATCGCTCAAGGTCATCGAAACCCCCTACGGCATTCGGAACGGGTCGGATGCGCTCGACCTGCTGATGCAGGACGCGCCCGCGCCGAGCGCCATCATGTGCGGCAACGACGTGCTGGCCGTCGGTGCCCTGCGTCGCGCTCAGGAGATTGGCCTGCGCGTGCCGCAGGACATCTCCATCACCGGTTTCGACGACATCGAACTGGCCCAGATCGTATCGCCCGGTTTGACCACGGTGCACGTTCCGCACCGCGAAATGGGCCGCAAGGCTGCCATCGCCCTGATCGACATGGTCGAACGCAAAAGTGAGGGGCGGTCGGAAGAACTGACAAGTCATCTGCAGATCCGGGGCTCCCTTGGCCCTGCGCCGGATCAGGATCCTTGCGACCGCACATCGAACGGCTGAATTTCTGTATCTCGATTACAAGGCAACGCAGCAAACCTTGCGCGCTGGCCAGGGTTGCGCGTCGGCCGGTGCAACCGCCACTTACCCGGAATTTGGGCTTTCAGAGATTGGGATTGAGGTGCCGGTCCATGCGCCATGACCCCGCGACGCCATTAAGCGCCCGTCATCAATGATTTAGTATCCACGAGGACCATTCTTGGTGC
>CAWCXM010000010.1:0-306340 GCA_963799505.1 uncultured Alphaproteobacteria bacterium | reverse complement strand
CATCCTAACGATCAATCAAGCGCGTGATTGGGCGCTGAAATATCGCCGGATGGCCAAGCAAGGGTTGAACCCGCGTTTCAACGTGCGCCAGGAGATGCCTACCTTCGAAGTGGTGGCGCAACAGGTCCATATTGACCGGATGCCAACGTGGAAGAACGCCAAGCATGGCCAGCAGTGGATCAATACGCTGCGCGACTATGCTTTTCCCAAGATCGGGCGGATGCCAATTGATAGCATCGATCAGCCTGAGGTGATGATGTGCCTTGCGCCGATCTGGACCGAAAAGCACGAAACGGCGAAGCGGTTGGCACAAAGAATCAAGACAGTTCTGGACGTGGCGCGGTCCAAGGGGTTCCGGTCTGGTGAGAACCCCGTGACGGCGATCAAGGACGCGCAGGCTTTGCCTAAGGTCAAAACCAAGGTGGTACACCACAAGGCGATGCACTGGAAGGATGTGCCCGCTTTTTACGCCGATCTTAAAACCCGCAATGCCATGGCGGCAACGGCGCTGCAATTGCTTGTCCTCATGTCGGCCTCCTTGCCTCAAAATTAGGGGGCAGAGCGTCTTCAAGTCTAGGGGCACCTCATTGGGCCTTTCAATGTTCGGAGAGCCTGATGGCCAAGCGTGTCTCAACGCGCAAGGTCAAGAAACATCGCCTCTATAGCTATGATGAAGCACCGGCGGCGCTGTGCGTCACCCCGCATACTGTGCGGGCATGGCGATCAAGCGGTTTGAGCGTAATGGCTGCAATCACCCCTCACTACATCCTTGGTGCTGAACTGACACGCGGTATTTCAAAAACCACCGCAAGTCGGCCAGGATTGCCCATACCGCCAATGATAGAGAAGCCCCGACACCTGAGGCCGCGTTCCACGCCTTCCAAGTCATGCCCAGCGCTGACGGGTTCGAAAAACGGGACAAAGCGCTGTTCGCGTTCTTCATGCTCACAGGGGCGCTTGTGGGCGCTGTGGCGTCCCTCAGGCTCAAACATATCGACTTGTTTCATGGCAAGGTGTTCCAAGACCCGCGTGAGGTGAACACCAAGGCGGCGAAGTACATCGACACCGTTTTCCCGCCCGTTGACACGGCCTATTTGGACTGCTTCACCACATGGGTGAAATACCTGCGTACCGAAAAGCTTTTTGGCGACACCGATGCACTGTTTCCCAAGGCCCAGATGCGGCTGGCGACAACGGGTGGCTTTCAAAAGGTTGGAATGTCCCGCGATCCATTCGCCACCACGACACCGCTCAACCAAATCATCCGCAACGCCTTTGCGATGGTCCAACTGCCGCAATACACGCCCCATGCCTTTCGCACGACCCTGATCAAGATGGCCAACGACCGCTGCAAAACTGTAGAAGGGTTAAAAGCATGGGGTATGAATATCGGTCACGACAATATTGCGACCGCGATGGGATCATACCTTCCCATCCCGAAGCAGTGCAAAGAGGAGTTGATTACGAACACAAAACCCGCCTAGTGATCTTCGTCTGGCATAAGATACCGGTCGGTACAGCGTATCGGTCATCGCGCTACTATACCTGAGCAAAGCTGTCAGATGTCGGCTCCGAGCCCGATTTACCGATTCATGATTTGCGAAGCGTCCGTCGCGAAGGCCGGAGAGCTACCGTTCGCTGCAAGTCCTTGTTACAAGAACGGCCTAAAGTAAAGCGGACACCCAAACGAACGTTTCAGGTTTATCAGGACAGCCCGAAACGACTGACTTTCCCAAGAAGGTCTCGTGGAACCTATGGCTCTGTCTTGTCGGTTATTGATCGGCTTGGCGTGGATCGGGATTGGGTGTGTCACTGAGATCCACGTCTGATGTCGGGTCAAAGCCTCTGAGACCGTGCCGCACTTGCCCTGCACGAACTGAATGCCAAACAATTCGAAGAGAAACCTGCGTAGCAGCCGCGAAAAATCTGCGAACTGCATCACGGCTGTCACAATGACCTGCGCAAAGGAAAAGAACACAATCCACGCGGGGGCGAATCAATGGCTATCATTATCAACGAAGACTTCGAAACAGACGGCAACGGGACACGGTACACCACCTCGATACCGGAATTTTCCGACGGCTTTGCGGACTTCTTCACTCGGACGGACGGCTCGAACATTGCGACGAGCTATAATGTCACCGGACAGACCGGGGCGTTCTTCTTTGCGGCTCAGGACCTTGACGGCGAAGGCGCGGGGTCGGAGCAAACCCTGACGTTCAGCAACATCGACATTTCGAATTTTCGAAACCTGTCTTTTGCTGTGGACGTAGCCGAGGATGATGACGGCACCAACGAAGACTGGGACCTGACCGATTTTGTGAAGTTTGAATTCCAGATGGACGGCGGCGGTTTTCAGAACCTGCTCGCTTTCGAGAGCGTCCCGGACGGCGATGCGTTTAACGCCGTCCCGGCTCTGGACACGGATTTTGACGGGAATGGCGATGGGCCAACTCTGACCAGCGCCTTCACCACTTTTTCCTCTGCCATAGCCGGCGCGGGCGGGCTTCTGGACCTGCGGGTGACCTTTGCTCTCGATTCCGGTGACGAAGACATTGCGATCGACAACCTCGTTCTGGAAGGCGACCTGGCGGGGCCGGTGACAACAACCGTCATTGCCGAAAGCTTTGAGACGGATGGAAACGGCACGCGGTACACGACATCGGTTGCGGAATTCACCGACGGCGCGGGCGATTTCTTCACCCGCACGGATGGGTCGAACATCGGCAGCTTCCACGAGGTGGCCGACGCAGACGGCAACTTCTACTTCGCCGCGCAGGATATCGACGGTGAAGGGGCGGCATCGCAGCAGACGCTAAACTTCACCGGTCTTGATATTTCAGGACTGACGGATTTGTCTTTCTCCGCCCTTCTGGCCGAGGACGATGACGGCACCAATCAGGACTGGGATGCGCCCGATTTCGTCAAGATCGAGTATCAGATCGACGGTGGCGGCTTTCAGAACCTCCTCGCCATCGAAAACGACGGCTCGACTTTCAATTCGGCACCTTCGGCTGATGCGGATTTTGATGGGACCGGGGACGGAACGACCGAAATCACCAGCACTTTCCAGAACCTCTCGGCGGCGATTGCGGGCACCGGGTCCGCGCTCGATCTGCGGATCACCTTTGATCTGGATTCAGGCGACGAAGACCTTGCCATCGACAATATCATGGTTGTCGGAACGTCCGGTGGTGTGACGCCGCCCGCGGTTCTGGCCGTATCCGGTGACGGGCTTTCGGTTGCCGAAGAAGACACTACGACAGACACCTTCACCCTTCAGCTTGCCACAACGCCCAGCGCGCCCGTCACGGTGGAGGTCACGGCGGACGCACAAAGCGAAGTCAGCCTTGACGGTATCACCTTTGCGTCCAGCGTGAACGTCGCCCTGAGCGACAGCGCCATGATCGAAACGCTGAGCGTGCGTGCGATTGATGATGCGCTGGATGAGGCCGATCCGCATACCGGCGCGGTTTCCTTCTCGGTCAGCAGCGCTGATCCGGCCTATGACGGGCTGGCAATCTCACCGTTGACGGTAAACATCACTGACAACGACACCGCGATCACGATGATCCACGAGATCCAGGGCAGCGGCGACGCCTCTCCTCTGGATGGTCAGGCGGTCACTGTCGAAGCGGTGGTTACCGGTCTGTTCTTTGACCAGAACGGCGCCGTGCGCGGCTTTTTCCTGCAAGAGGAAGACAGCGACGCGGATGCGGATGACACCACCTCCGAAGGGATATTTGTCTTTAGTCCCGGTGCGACCGTTGCGGTTGGAGATCGGGTCCAGGTCACAGGCACCGTCGACGAACGCTTTGGCAAGACGCAACTCGAAGCTTCTGCCACAAACGTCATCAATTCGGGGACGGTGCTGCCGACTGCTGTTGCGATCACCCTTTCGACCGGACCGGATTTCGAGGCGCTCGAAGGGATGCGCGTTGAACTGCTGTCCGAACCGGGGGCCGATCCATTGACCGTGGTGGCAAATTTCGACCTCGACCGTTTTGGCGAAATACAGGTTGCAAATGGCAATCTGGTTCAACCCACCCAAATCTACGACCCGGAAACCCAGCAGGCCGAGATTCAGGCATTGCTTGAGGCCAACGCGGACGGGCGGCTGATCATCGACGACAGCGCATCCGGTTCAAACCCGAACGAATACCGCCTGCTAGAAGGTCCGGATGGCAATCCGGTCACGCCTGCGAATTTCGATGCGACCCAGCAGCAGTTGCGCCTTGGCACGGAGCTTGGTTCTGTCGAAGGCATCATGGACTTTGACTTTGGCGCATACCGTCTTCAGGCCAGCGCGCCACTGGATACCCTTGATGCAAACCCGCGTCCAACGGAGGCACCCGATGTTGGCGGCACATTGCAGGTGGCCAGCTTCAACGTGCTGAACTTCTTTACGTCGCTTGATGATGGTTCCCCTGCAGGAAACCCGGCAGGGCAAGCCCGTGGGGCGGCGTCAAGCTTTGATCTTGACCGGCAGACCCAGAAATTGGTCAACGCGTTGACAGAGATCGACGCAGACATCATCGGTCTGCAAGAGCTGGAGAACAACGGCTTTGGCGCGACATCCGCCATTGTCACACTGGTCGATGCGTTGAACGCGGCCACCGCACCGGGTACATATGCCTTTGTCGAACCGCAGGGCACGAACGGCGGCTTTATCGGGACAGACGCGATCACAACCGGTCTGATCTACAAGACCGATGCGGTGTCGCAGGTCGGCAATGGCCAGATTCTGAACTTTGAGGAAGCCAGTGCGGCCGACACCTTGGCGACAGCCAGTGCGCTGAACGATTTCGTATCGTCCGATGATCGGCTCGGCGATTTTCAGCGGAACCGCCCGGCCGTGGCCGCAACCTTTGAGGATGAAAACGGCAACCAGATCACTGTTGTGTCCAACCATTTCAAATCCAAGGGCGACAGCAATTTGGAAGACACGCTGCTGGACGCGCAGAATGCCGGTGCACCGCAAGAACTTATCGACGCTTTGCTGGCCGACCCGAACTATGATCAGGGCGACGGTCAGGGTTTCTGGAACCAGGTCCGTGCGGATGCGGCGGCGGAGCTTGCTGTCTGGCTTGACACCAATCCGACGGGGGCATCAGACACCAGCAATGTCCTGATCCTGGGTGACCTGAACGCCTATGCGATGGAGAACCCGGTCACGACGTTTGAAAACGCGGGTTTTGCGGACCTTGCGGAATCCTTCATCGGCGATGATGCCTACAGCTTTGTCTTTGACGGTCAGCGCGGAACGCTTGATTATGGTCTGGCCAGCGCCGGGTTGCTGGACAATGTCACAGGCGTTGCGGAGTGGCACATCGCCTCGGACGAGCCTGATCTGTTGAACTATTCCTCCGTGTTCAAGGACGCGGCCTATTTCAACGGCGGGGATGTCTTTGCCGCTTCTGACCACGACCCTCTCATCATCGGGTTGAACCTTGCCGAAGAGGTCGAAACAGTCTTTGTTGAACTCGACTTTGTCGAACGTTTTGGCTTCGACCGTCTCAAGTATTCCGTAGATGGTGAAGAGGTGTCTAGCCAGAGGCTGTCCATACTGTCGCGCGAAATTGACGTTGATCCTGCCGGGATCACCATCGGGAGCGATGACGGCCTGCGATTCAGCAAGTCCTTCATCACCACGGAAAACAAGGGTGTCGGGGTGTACTCGCTGCGCGGTGACAGTTTCTTCCGCGGGAATGAGCGGAAGTTTCTGGACGACGACGAAAAACTTCGCTTCACTCTCGAAGAGGATGGCCCGTTCGGCGATGCACTTGAGGTCCAGTTCGAATTTGCCAAGGTTCAGGGCAATGGCGATGTCAGCCTGACGTTCTACAATGACGGCGCATTGGTCGATAGCGTTTATCTGCAAATCGAAAACAAGGCGGTCAGCTACGACCTTGCGGATGATCTGACTTTCGACCATGTCGAATTGGGGACAACCGACAACCTGCGTCTGACCGTCGATACCGTTGGCTTCGTTCGGATCAACGACCAGGATGACCTGTTCTTTGTCTAAGCAGTAAAGAAGCGCGTCGCGACCCCATTTCGCGGCGCGTTTTCACCCGCCTGCAAGCACATGAAGGCAAGAGCTACAGCTGCTCTTTTGGCCGATGTGCCATTGCCCTGCGATTGCTTCTGTCAAGCGGATGCCAGTTTGATCGCCCCATCGACTTGGCCCCGCATCAATTGCCTAAGCCACCGCCGCAAATCTGTTACCGCACTGTCACCTGAGCGTAACCTGAACCGAATATTCCAGCCGGAGTTATTCACTCCGGGGGACCAAAAATGACCTATACGCTTCAGCTTCTGCACGCCAACGATTTGGAAGGTGGTGTCGAAGCCCTTGATAACGCGGCAAATTTCGCCGCAATTATCGACACGCTGGAAGATACCTTTGAAAACTCCATTCTGGTGTCTGCGGGGGACAATTACATCCCCGGTCCCTTCTTCTCGACCTCAGCTGATTTTTCCATGGGCGGAACGCTGACAGCAGCCTATACGCGCTATTTTACCGAACTATTGGGCCAAACGGTGGAAGACGGTGTGCTGGATCTGGGCCGTGGCGCGGGCCGGATCGACATTTCGATCATGAACATCCTGGGCTTTGATGCCTCTGCCGTCGGCAACCACGAATTTGATCCCGGCACCACCGCCTTTGGCGAGATTATCGAAGCGGACGGTTCCGGTGGCACGGTCGAGTGGGTTGGCGCGTTTTTCCCCTACCTGACGTCGAACATTGATTTCTCGGGCGACAGCGCCCTGTCCGATGCTTTCACATCAGACATCCTGAATGCTGCGACTTTCAACGAAAGCCTTGCGGACCTTGCCGCCGGCAACATCGGCCCTGAGATTGCCGCGGCTACGATTGTCGAGCGTGGAGGCGAGCAGATCGGCATCGTTGGCGCAACCACGCAGCTGATCGAAACCATCTCTTCCACCGGTGGTGCGAATGAAACCACAGGGGGAACCAACAACATGGTTGCCCTTGCTGCCGTCATACAGCCACAAATCGACGCTCTGCTGGCTCAGGGCGTCAACAAGATCATCCTGACAAGCCACCTGCAGCAGATTGCGCTGGAAAAGCAGCTGGCCGGTCTTCTGCGGGGCGTGGACATCATACTTGCGGGCGGGTCGAACACCCTTCAGGCAGACGCTGACGATGCCCTTCGGGACGGCGACACAGCCGATGAGGGGTATCCGTTCATCACCCAGAATGCGGACGGCAACGACGTTGCTATCGTCTCGACAGATGGCGAATATTCATACGTCGGCCGCCTTGTTGTAGAATTTGATGACGCCGGCAACCTGATCGCTGACAGCATTGACAGCGCGATTTCGGGTACGTTTGCGACAGATGACGCGGGTGTGCTTGCGGTTACAGGTGAAGCAACGGTGGATGCAGCGATTTCCGCATCGACCAAGGCCGACATCGTGGCCGATCTGACCTCGGCTGTTCAGACCATCGTCGACGAAAAGGACGCCATTATATTTGGCAACCACGACGTCTATCTCGATGGTCGCCGCGGCACCGTGCGCACCGAGGAAAGCAACCTTGGCAACCTGTCCGCCGACGCCAATCTTGCAGCCGCAAAGGCTGCGGACAGCAGCGTCATGGTATCGTTCAAGAACGGTGGTGGCATCCGGTCTGAAATCGGCTCTGCCACGGATACGGGAACAAGCGCAGGTGACGGTGAACTCTCGCAGCTTGATCTGGAAAACGCGCTTCGTTTCAACAACGATCTGACGCTGGTCACTCTCTCTGCCGAAGGCTTTCTTCTGCTTCTTGAGCATGCCTTTTCAGACACGGATACCGAGGCCGGCAACACTCCCGGTCGTTTCCCGCAAATCGGCGGCTTTCGTGTCAGCTTTGACGAAAACGGCACAGCTCAGGAGTTCGCCACGGACGCAGACGGAAACTACATCACCGACAGCGCAACAGGTCTGCCGCTGGTCGACATGCCGGGTGAGCCGTGTAAAGACCGTCGCCCTTGTGGACGAAGCCACGGGCGGTGACATCATCATCGTCAAGGATGGCCGCCTTACCAGCGAAGCCCCCGAAACCATTCGCATGGTCACGCTCGACTTCCTCGTGGAAAACAACGGGGACGGCTACCCTTTCCAGGAACTGGCGACGGACATCAGCATATTTGACCCAGGACGGTGCCACGACCGCGGACGAGGATGCTGACAACATCCTCGAAGAGCAAGAAGCGCTCGGAAATTTCGTTGCGGCCAACTTCCCGGATGAAGACACTGCATTTGCGCAAGCAGAACAGAGCGTCTTCAACGATGCCCGTATCGTACAATTGGCACGCAACGGCGAGATTGACCGCATCCTTCTCGATGAAGCCCCCCGTGACCTGAAAATCACCAAGGTGGCGGACCTCGACAGTGGCGAAACGGAACTGTTCACCGGCGGTTCCGAGGTGGTGTCGGTAAGTGAAGGTCGCGCATATGTCACGAACGGCGCGCAGGATCGGATTGATGTCTTCAATACTGCAACCGGCGAAAAGACCCTTGAGATCGATCTGACCGGAATCACCGGTTACAACGGTGTGCAATCCGTGGCCGCCAAGGGCGGTATCGTCGCTGCCGCAATTTCAGTCACGCCCGAGGCGGAAAATGGTGTCGTGGCCCTGTTCGATACATCCGGCATGTTGCAAGGCACGATCACAGTCGGAAACCTGCCCGACAGCGTGATCTTTTCGCCCGATGGGACCAAGATCATCGTGGCGAACGAGGGTGAACCGCTTGACGACAGCGATCCACTCGGCAGCGTTTCAATCATCGACGTGAGCGGGGGTGCTGCTGCGGCAACCGTTGTCACGCTCGACTTCAGCGCCTTTGACGGCCAGGAAGACGCGCTGCGTGCAGCCGGTGTTCAGATCGAGCCGGGCAACTCCGCCTCGGCAGACCTCGAACCCGAATACGCGACGGTCACCCCGGACGGCAAGACGGCCTGGGTCTCTCTGCAAGAGGCAAACGCCTATGCGATCATCGACCTGGAGACCGCAACTGTCACTGATATTCGCAGCTTCGGGACCTCAGACCGTTCTTTGCCGGGTTTCGAGATTGACGCATCAAACAGCGACAACGCGATCAATTTGCAGAACTATGACAATCTCTTTGGTCTGCGTCAGCCCGATGCCATCACCTCGATCGAGATCGGTGGAGAAACCTATATTCTGACCGCGAACGAAGGCGATGCGCGGGATGCGACCGAAGCCCGGGTCGCGGATCTGACACTGGATGCGGACGCCTTCCCGGATGCGGAAATCCTGCAGCTTGACGAGAATCTGGGCCGCCTGAATGTGCGCTCAGACATCGGCGACACGGATGGCGACGGTGATTTCGACGTGCTCTACCACTACGGTTCGCGGTCC
This sequence comes from uncultured Alphaproteobacteria bacterium, assembly GCA_963799505.1. GTDB lineage: Bacteria > Pseudomonadota > Alphaproteobacteria > Rhodobacterales > Rhodobacteraceae > Sulfitobacter. The sequence goes on along the minus strand of CAWCXM010000010.1, from coordinate 296,945 downwards.
TTCACGATCTATGATCTGGCAGGCAACCTGGTGTTTGACAGTGGCTCAACCTTCTCGCAGCTTGTTGCTGAAATCCGGCCCGACCTTTTCAACACCTCAGACAATACGTCAGCGGACGGTCGCTCCGATGACAAAGGGGTGGAACCTGAAGCCATTGCGGCCGGCCGGGTGGGCGACAAGACCTATGCCTTCATCGGGTTGGAACGAGACAACGGGATCATGGTCTTTGACATTTCTGACCCCACCGCGCCTACCTTTGAGCAATACATCGACAGCGCTCAGAACGGGAACATCAGCCCGGAAACCATTGCCTTTGTCCCTGCCGAAGACAGCCCCACAGGCAACGCCCAGATTGCTGTTGCCTATGAAGGGGACGGCGCAACCGTGGTTTATGACCTGACGGAGAACTTCGAAGTACTGGAAGTCTCGGCGGGCGCAGAAACGGTTACAGGCACAGCAGCCAAAGATATCATTTCTGGCACGGCTTCTGAATTCTCCGGCGACACCATTCAAGGTCTCGAACTGCTGGATGCATTCCTGTTCGAAGGCACCGACGTTCAGGACGTGGTCATTGACATGCTGAACGGCACCGCTGACCTGGGCGGCAGCAGCTTCTCTTTCCTGACCACAAACCTTGTCGGTGCAGAAGCGCTTGCTGTTTCGGCAGCGTCCGGCGCAAACACATCGGTTCGGTTTGTCGAGGACGATCAGGAGCTGAACGAGGCTCAAACCGTCGATGCAGAAGACATCAACGGTATCATCGCCCAAGACTTCCTTTCGGGCACGGGGCGGTCGAACATCGATATCACGCTGAGCACGAAAACAGGCGCGGATTTCGACAATATTCTGGGCGTCTACGAGATCGACGCGCAAGGACGTATCAGCGACGTCCAGATCGGCTTCGCCTCAACGCAGTCCGGCACCGGGACCTTCACGATCGCCAATGACGATATCTCCGAAGGGACAGAACTTGGCTTCTTCCTCATTCAGGATGGTGCCAACCTGCTGGGCGATGTGGCTTCCGATAGCTTCGAGTTCGTCAACAGCGTCACAGGGTCCGCCGGCAGCGTCAATGACGCGGGCAACATACAGCTGCGACGGAACGGTGATGACGTCGATGTCACCGTGTTCCACAGCACAAATCCATTGCTGAACCCTGACATGGCCGTCCACGTCCTCTCCGGTGCTGTCGACAGCAACACGTTGCAACTTGGCTTTGAAGACTTGATTGACGGCGACGATGACTTCCAGGATGTCGTCGTCACCGTCATGCACGACTATTTCTAATGGCAAGTCACAGGACATAGTGATGTCCTGACACCGCAATCTCTCAGGGCCAGAGCGTTTCTGGCCCTGAAGCCCCGACCAGTTTCAGGTGCCGCCCGGATAAGGGGCGAACCCGAACGCCATCAGCAGAACGCCGAAACGGCATATGCCTTTCATCCGAACCTGCGGCCTGAATTTGCCGCAATGTTCGCATGCAGATTTCAAAGCCGGTATTCTGTGCGTTCTACACGACCAGATCGACGCCGCCGTGGCCGAGGCTTATGGCTGGCCCGTCGGCCTCAGCGACGAAGACATCCTCTTCCGCCTCGTCGCCCTGAACAAGGAGCGCGCCGAGGAAGAGGCGCGCGGTCATATCCGCTGGCTGCGTCCCGATTACCAGAACCCCACGGGCCAGCAAGCCGCGAAGGGAAAGACCGCCGATATGGACCTTGGCGTCGTGGCGAAGGTCGAAAAGACCCCATGGCCCAAGACCTTGCCTGAGCAGATAGCCGCCGTGCGCGAAACCCTGACCGAAATGGGCGAAGCGACCCCCGAACAAATTGCCCGCCGCTTTGTCCGCGCAAGGGCAGGGACAGTTGAGCCATCGATGGATAGCTTGGCGGCGCTGGGCCAAGCGGAAAGGGGAGAGGACGGGCGGTATGCAGCATAAATTCCGACCTTGGATAGTACCTTATGTGGTATGGTAAATTCTGACCCATTTTTTAGTTAAGTAATACAATAATTTGTACTATATGTATGGATGATCCTCGGTCCGCCACTTTCTCTTTATCGTTTTGTCGCGCCTTGGGCTTTGGTGCGGCGTCCAGAGGTGGCAGCCGGCGTTTGGCCGCGGAGGGCGGACTGTGGGTGGCGGCTTCCGGCGGGTCATTTTCCGGACAGCTTGCTGTGCATGTCGCTCAGGCGGTCCGGCAGAGCTTGATGGCTGGGCGCAGGGAGTGATACGGGATCACCTCGACTGCTTTGAGATCCACAGGGCGAGATTGATGCGGGAGACGGGACGCAAGCCGCAAAGAAAGCGGGGGTTTATCCGGTTCGAGCATTTGCTGGATTCGGCAGAAATCCTGCTGACCGAGCAACCCGACACTGACATCAGCCTGCCCATGGTCGCCGAAACGGCGAACGTGCCGCTGCCGTCAATCTATCATTTCTTTCCCAACAAGGACGCGATCCTTGTCGCGCTGGCCCAGCGCTACCACAAACGGCTTGCGGAGATGGCGCGTGTCGATCTGGATCCGGCCCCCGAGACCTGGCAAGACATCGTTCGCCGCCGCCAGCGCAGCGGCGTGGCGTTCCTGAACAGGCATCCGTCGGCCCTGAGGCTGTTCATGGGTGCGGGCGTCAGTGCCGAGGTGCGGACGCTGGACCTGCAAGGGAATGCAGCACTTGCGGCGTCGCGCGCGCAGGAGTTCCGGCACTGGTTCGATTGCAGCGGTATCGAGGATCTGGAAAAGTATCTCGCGGTGTCGATCGGCATCATGGACGGGGTCTGGGCGATTTCCTGGTCCCAGCACCGCCGGATCACCGACGCCTTCCTGAACGAGAGCATTCTGGCATCTGTATCCTATCTGCGCTGCTATCTGCCGGAGATTCTGCAGCCACGGGTTGTTTCGAAAAGTTAGCAAAAATTTCCATCATTAAATTGAGCGGATGACTGACGGTCTTGCGGGCCGGCTCATGGCGCTTTCCTTGAATTGGTGGGTATTTTCAAACCTGATAGGCTTGGAACCGGCATATTCTGCAGGGGGTAACCGCGCAGTGGGTGCTCACAAAAACCCTCTAGGCGATGAAATTTTCTGTCGTTAACCTTTGAGTGGCCAAGCTGGCACATGCTGCGCGGCTGGCGGCACCGGGGGATGATCGACGTTGCGGAAAAATCGGGGGATTTCATGATCCAGCACCCTCCTGTCCTTTCCGAAACACCGGATTGCAAGGTGCCGCCACGATCCGAAACAACGATTTCAGGAAGAGGAACCAGATCATGAACAGAATTTTCACGCCCCGAACCCGATCGCGGAAGATCCGATCGGGTCTCTTGCTGGGCTCGGTCTCGGCCCTGCTGCTGGCCACGCCACTGGCGGCACAGGACACGCTGGTTGTCGGGCGGTCGATGGATGTCAATTCGCTCGATCCGGCGCGGGCGTTCTGCGACACCTGCCAGATTTATCTGACAGCGGTGTATGAGCCGCTGCTGACGCTGGCCGCCGACAACCAGACGCTTGAGCCCAAGCTTGCGCTGACATGGGAGAACAACGAGGATTTCACCGAGTTCACGTTCAACCTGAACCCCGATGCGGTGTTTTCGGACGGCAGCCCGGTCGAGGCATCCGACGTGGTCTGGACGTTCGAGCGCTTGCGCAACCTCAAGGGATCGCCGTCGTTCCTGATGGACGGCACCAAGTCAATCGAAGCCGTGGATGCCCATACGGTCAAGATCACGGTCGACGCGCCCAATTCGGAATTTCTCAACAAGGTATCGGCCCCCTATACGGGTATCGTCAACGCAGAGGCGGCAATGGCCGGTGGTGCCGTTGGTGATGAGACCGCATCGACAGCGGATGGGGCAGAGGGTTGGTTTCTGGAGAACTCGGTCGGCAGTGGCCCGTTCATTCTGAGCAACTATGCGCCCGAAGACGAACTGCGCCTGTCGCGCAGCGATGCCTATTACGGACAAGCGCCTGCTTTCTCGGAGGTTGTCATCACACAGATCCAGGATTCCGTCAGTCAGGCGCAGGCGCTGGAAACGGGGTCTGTCGATATCGCCATGCAGATCGACGCGGATACGGCAAAGTCCATCGACAACCCCGATGTCGTCACGGAAATCGTGCCGTCCTTCAACTTTGTCTACTTCGCGTTCATGCCGGGGTCGGAAGCGATGAAGGACAAGCTGACCCCGCAGGTGCGTGAGGCGCTGACCTATGCGGTTGATTACGACGGGATGATCGAATTCACCGTGGGCGGCAACGGCAACAAGATCGCCGCCCCGATCCCGAACGGGTTCCCCGGCACGGCCAACCTGACCCCCCGGTCCCAGGATGTCGAGAAGTCCAAGGCGATGCTGGCGGAAGCCGGGTTTGCCGATGGGTTTGCGATGGAAGCGGTCTATCCCAACGACAACGTCTATGGCGTCGATCTGAACGTGATGATGCAGAAGCTGCAGCAGGACTTTGCGCAGGTCGGGGTCGATGTGACGCTGAAGCCCGTGACCTATCCGGTTTGGCGTGAAGACATGGCGGCGGGCCGCGCTGACCTCACGGCGGTCTATTATGCACCGGACTACTTCGGCTCGGGTCAATATGCGGCCTATTTCGGCATGACCGAAGGGTCCACCTGGGTCGCACGGGCCGGGTATCAGTCGCCTGAACTGGTGATCAACGAAAAGGAAGGTGAAATCTATGCCGAGGCGCTTGCCGCATCCGGTGATGCCGCCGCCGCAAAGTACGAAGAACTGGCCAAGGAACTGATGGCGGATAACATCATCATCCCCGTGGTCAGTCCGAACCTCGTGCTGGCGCATCGCGCCGACATCGAGGGCGTGCGCTATTCTGCCTGCTGCAACCTGCCGCTCGCTGAAATCTCGCGCAAGTAAGGGACGAAGGCCATGCTGCGCTATATCATCCGCCGCATCCTGGGGGTGCCATTCCTCCTGCTGGGTGTGGCCAGCGTGGCCTTTATCCTGTCACAAAGCACCAAGGGCGATCCGCTGTCCGCCCTTGTGCCCGAACGGATGATGAACAACACCGAGATCGTGAATGCGGTCAAGGCGCAGTGGGGGCTCGATCAGCCGCTGCCGGTGCGCTACGTCATCTACATGAAGAACCTCGTGCAGGGCGACATGGGCACGTCGTTCAACACCCGCAGGCCGGTTGCACGCGACATCGCCGACAGGTTGCCTGCAACGCTTGAGCTTGTCACGGCGGCGATGATCATCGGCACGGCGCTGGGCATGGGGATCGGCCTTTTGTCCGCGCGGTTTCGCTACAGTATCTTCGACAACGCAGCACGGGGTTTTGCCCTGCTGGGGTCATCCCTGCCGATCTTCTGGTCGGGGCTGATCATGCTCTATATCTTTTCCGTTCAGTTGAAGTGGACGCCGGGCACCGGACGGCTGGATGCCCGCACAACGCCGCCGGACGACATCACGGGGTTCTATACGGTCGATGCCCTGCTTGCCGGGGACTGGCCGCTTTTCCTGCAGGCGCTGAGCCATCTCGCATTGCCTGCCTTTGTGCTGGGCTGGTCGGTGATCGGCATTGTCGCCCGGCTGGTGCGGTCTTCGCTGCTTGAAGCGCTTGGTCAGGATTATGTCCGCACGGCGCGTGCCAAGGGTGCGTCCGAACGGGTCGTGCTGATCAATCATGCGCTGCGCAATGCGCTTATCCCGGTGCTGACGGTGCTGGGTTTCACATTCGCCTATCTCATCACGGGCGCGGTCCTGACCGAGGCGATTTTCAGCTGGCCGGGGATCGGATCCTACGCCGTCGCTGCCGCCCGCACGCTTGATTATCCCGCCATCGGTGGTGTCACCATTGTGGGCGCGACCGCCTTCCTGCTGGCCAATCTTGCGACGGATATCGCCTATGCCTGGGCCAATCCACGCATCAAGGTGGGCGGATGAGCGCCGTGGGAGACATGCCGAGAATGGGGCTGCTCGGGCGATCCGCGCTGTTCATGGGACGATTGCCGTTTACGGCGAAGATCGGTGTTGCGATCCTTGTGTTCTGGGCGGTGACCGTGCTGACGGTGCAGTGGTGGCCGCTTGTCGATCCGCTGATGATGGCGGGGCGTCGCCTGCAGCCACCCAGCGGTGATCACTGGCTGGGCACCGATGCGCTGGGCCGGGATGTGCTGTCGCGCACCTTGCACGGGGCGACCTATACGATCCCCGTGGCCGTCATGGTCGTGGTATCGGCGGTGATCATCGGATCGGCGCTGGGCGCGATTGCGGGATATTACGGCGGCTGGTTCGATGCGGTGATCATGCGCACGGCAGACGTCACATTGTCCTTCCCGCCGATCCTTCTGGCAATGACGGTTGCCGCGACCTTGGGACCGGGTTTGCCGAATGCCGGGTTGGCGATGATCATCGTCTGGTGGCCGATCTATGCGCGTCTGATGCGCGCGCAGGTGCTGGAGGTCCGCACGCGCGAGCATGTCGAAGCCGCAATCGCAGGCGGCGCAGGCAAAGGTCGCGTTCTGGTGGTGCATATCCTGCCGCTGTGCTGGACGCCGACCCTGATCAACGCGACGATGGATTTCGGGCAGGTGGCGTTGCTTGCTGCCTCGCTCAGCTTTATCGGCCTGGGTGCCGTCCCGCCAAGCCCGGAATGGGGCAGCATGATTTCCGAAGGTGCTGCCAAGTTCTACAGCTGGTGGATCGCCTTCGGCCCCGGCATGGCGATCCTTTCGGTCGTTCTTGCCACGTCGTTTCTGGGCGACGGGTTGCGCGACGTCCTTGACCGCAGGGGCGCGCAATGACGGCGCCGCTGCTTGAAATCCGCGACCTGCGCGCCGCGTTTCCCGGCCCGAACGGTCCGGTCGAGGCCGTGCGCGGCGTCGATTTCACCTTGGACGCGGGTGAGGTGCTGGGCATCGTGGGCGAAAGCGGATCGGGCAAGTCGGTCGCCATGATGGCGCTGTTGCAGCTGCTGCCTGCGCAGGCGACGGTCGCGGGATCGGCCCGGTTTCAGGGCCGTGAGCTGATCGGCATGGCCCCGCGCGACATCCGTCGCATCCGGGGGCGCGACATCGGGTGCATATTTCAGGATCCTCTCAGCGCGTTCAATCCCGTGGTGACCATCGGCGCCCAGATCGTCGAGGCGATCCGGCTGCACGATGGACGCATCAGCCGGCGCGCCGCGATGGACCGGGCGGTCGAGCTGCTTGCATCGGTTTCGATCCCTGAACCCGACCGGAGGGCACAGCAGTATCCGCATGAGTTTTCAGGCGGGATGCGTCAGCGGGCCATGATCGCCATGGCGCTGGCGAACGATCCTGCCTTGCTGATCGCGGACGAGCCGACGACGGCCCTTGATGTGACGGTGCAGGCGCAGATCCTTGACCTGCTGCGTGATCTGGCGCGGGACCGGGGGATCGGCATGGTGCTGATCACGCATGATCTTGGTGTGGTTGCGGGCATGGCGCGGGACATTGCGGTCATGTACGGCGGCCGGGTGGTCGAGACAGGGACCGCCGAGGACATCTTCTACCGCACCGCCCATCCCTATACCCGTGGATTGATCGCCGCGATGCCAAAGCTGGACCGGATCGGCGAGACGCTGACACCCATCGAAGGCACGCCGCCGTCCATCTATGCGCGCCCGTCGGGCTGTAGCTTTGCGCCGCGGTGCCACATGGCTCAGGATGCCTGCCGCACGACGGATCCGGCCCTGCGCAAGGTGGGTGCGACGCATACGGCCTGCCTGCGGGCCGAAGAGATTGCGGGCAGGGATGCCGACCCGCGTCTGGTGACGGCATGACGGCGTCCGAGACAGTGCTGGAGGTGCGGAACCTGTCGAAGGATTTTCCCATCGGATCAAATCTGCTCGGGACGCGTCCTGCACAGATGTTGAGGGCGGTCTCCGATGTCAGCTTCGATGTCGCGGCGGGGGAGACGTTCGGTCTGGTCGGGGAGAGCGGTTGCGGAAAGTCGACATTGGGCCGCTGCATCCTGCGCCTGATTGATCCGACGGCCGGGCAGATCCTGCTGGCGGGACAGGACATCACGCAATGTACCGCTGCCCAGATGCGCCCCTTGCGACGCGATCTCCAGATCGTGTTTCAGGACCCGATGGCATCGCTGCATCCTGCGATGACCGTGCGCCGTATTCTGTCCGAAGGAATGCGCCTGCTGGGCCTTGATCGCCAAAGCGAGGCGCACCGCATCGACGCGAACTGATCGAGCTTGTGCAACTGCCGTCCGATGTCGCCGACAGATATCCGCACGAACTGTCAGGCGGACAGCGCCAGCGCATCGGCATTGCGCGGGCGATTTCTGTCGATCCCAAGGTGGTGGTGCTGGACGAACCCGTCTCGGCGCTTGACGTGTCCATTCAGGCGGGTGTGCTGAACCTGTTGCGCGGGTTGCAGAAGCGGCTGAACGTCGCCTTCGTGTTCATTGCCCACGACCTTGGTGTGGTGCGCTATGTTTCGGACCGGATCGGCGTCATGTATCTGGGCCAGATCGTCGAAAGCGGACCGGCGGCGGACCTGTTCGAGGCACCCCAGCACCCTTACACGCAGGCGCTGCTGTCCGCGATCCCGCTGGCCGATCCGATCCGCGAGCGGGCCCGCAAGCGCACCGTGTTGCAGGGCGATCTGCCAAGCCCGCTGAACCCGCCGTCCGGCTGCCGGTTCCGGACCCGCTGCCCCCGCGCGCAACCCAGATGCACGAACGATCCGCCGGCATTGAACGTCACCCGGCCCGGCCACGCGGTCGCCTGCCACTTTCCGGGGCCAGAGACAGCCGCCCCGACATCCCAACCCAACACACAGCAAGGAGCGGACACATGAATTCGCCATTTGTTCAGACCAACACGTCGAAAGACCAGATCCTTCGCGATCGGGCCGCACAGGTGATCCCGGGCGGGATGTGGGGCCATCAGCGGGCGCTGGCCCTGCCTTCGGGGTTTCCGCAGTTTTTCGCTTCGGGGTCGGGGGCGCGCGTCACCGACGTGGACGGGCGTGAATACATCGACTTCATGTGCGCCTGGGGGCCGGTCATCCTGGGCCATCAGCACCCGAAGGTCGAGGAAGCCGTGGCCCGGCAATCGGCGGTGGGGGTGTGTCTTGACGGGCCAACCGAACACGCCGTCGATCTGGCAGAGCGGATGGTCGAGATGGTCGCCCATGCCGATTGGGCGATGTTTCAAAAGAACGGTTCGGACGCGATGACGACCTGCGTGACCCTGGCACGGGCGGAAACCGGTCGGCGCAAGATACTGATCGCCAAGGGTGCCTATCACGGCGCGGTGCCCTGGTGTTCCCCCTCGCTTCTGGGGGTCACCAGCGAGGACCGCGCGCATCTGATGCATTTCACGTTCAACGACATCGACAGTCTGACATCGGCGGTCGCCGAGGCAGGCGATGACCTTGCCGCGATTGTCGTCTCGGGTTTTCGGCATGATCTTGGGGTGCCTCAGGAACTGCCGACGCAGGACTTCGCAACGGCTGTCCGCGCCGCCTGCGACGCCAGTGGCGCCGCGATGGTGGTGGATGACGTGCGCACCGGGTTCCGGCTGAACCTTGGTGGTGCCTGGGAGGGGCTTTCGGTGCGTCCCGACCTCAGCGCGTTTTCCAAGGCCATTGCCAACGGTCATGCGCTTGCCGCCGTGACGGGGACGGATCGCTTTCGGGACGCGGCGCAGCAGGTCTTTGTCACGGGATCATTCTGGTACAGCGGCGCGCAGATGGCGGCAGCGGTCGCCACGCTGGATGAACTCGCGCGGATCGACGGGCCTGCTGTCATGGCCCGCGCCGGACAGCGCCTGCGGGATGGTCTGGACGAACAGGCAATACGCCACGGGTTTGAATTGCGCCAGTCCGGACCGCCCGTAATGCCGCTGGTCCAATTCGTGGGCGATGACGACAAGGCATCGCTTGGGGACGCCTTTTGCGGCGAGGCGCTGCGGCGGGGCGTCTATATGCATCACAAACACAACATGTTCCTGGGCACCGCCCATACGGATGCGGAAATCGACCGCGCGCTTGATGCAACGGATGGGGCGTTCGCGGCCCTCGCGAAACGCCGTGGGACAGGGGAGGCCACAGCATGAACACGACCAGAAACGTCAGTCTTTCGGTTCTGGAGGACCGCGCGAAATTCATCCGCAAGGAAACGGTCCGCCTGTCGCGGATTGCGGGGGCGGGGCATTATTCGTCGACTTTTTCGTGTGCTGAACTGCTGGCCTCGCTCTACTACGCGCAGATGAACATCGAACCGGGAGAGCCGCATTGGCCCGACCGTGACCGTTTCGTGATGTCAAAGGGTCATGCCGCCATCGGGCTTTATCCTGTTCTGGCTGACCTGGGGTTCTTCGACCCGTCGGAACTGGACACCTATACACGCCTGGGGTCGAAATACGGGGATCACCCGGACATGAAGAAGGTCGGGGGCCTCGACTTTTCTTCGGGGTCACTGGGCCACGGGCTGTCCGTGGGTGTGGGTCTGGCATTGGCTGCGCGAATGACCAAGCGCGATTACATGACCTACGTCATGCTGGGCGACGGGGAGCTGAGCGAGGGGCAAATCTGGGAGGCCGCCAATTCGGCGGGTCACTTCGGCTTGCAAAACCTTGTCGCCATTGTCGACCGCAACGGGTTGTCGATTGACGGTCATACCGAAGACGTGATGAGCGTCGAGCCACTGGACGACCGTTTTGCGGCCTTTGGCTGGGAGGTCCAGCGGATCGACGGCCATGATCTGAGCGCGATCCGCGCAGCCTTTGCGGCATTGCAGCGCGGCGGGCAGGGCAAGCCGCAGGTCATCATTGCAGATACCATAAAGGGACGCGGGGTCGAACGGATGGAAATGTCGCTCGACTGGCACGTCGGCAACCTGGTGGGCGAGGATTACGACGAGGTGATGGCCGAGTTGGATGCCGGACTGAAACCCCATGTAGCGGAGACAACCGTATGACCAAGGACATGCAGGACGAAAGCGAGATCTTTCGCGGAACAACGACAGGCAGCACGCGACTGCGCGATGCGCGGTCCGTCCGAGGCACGCCCAAATCCGGGATGCCGGCCTTTGTACTGGGCGAGGAGCTGGCCGACATGGCAGACACCGATCCCCGGATCGTCGTGGCCACGGCCGATCTTGCCTCGGCCAACCGCACCAACGATTTTCGGGACAGGCACCCGGACCGCTTCGTCAACTTCTCGATTGCGGAAAAGAACATGATCACGGCTGCCGCCGGGATGGCGTCAACCGGGCTGATCCCTTATGTCGCGACCTTTGCCAGCTTTGCCGCAATTCTTGGGGCTGAGGCGATCCGCACCGATTGCGCCTATCCTCAGATGAAGGTGCGGGTGATCGGCAGCCATTCAGGCATGTCGATGGGTTTCTACGGCAGTTCGCATCACGCGCTTGAGGATCTGGGCATGTTGCGCTGCATGGCCGATCTGACCGTTGTCTGCGCCACGGACGCCAACCACCTGCGCGCCATTCTGCGGGCGTCTGTCGATCACCCGAGGGCGATGTACATCCGGCTGGGTCGCGGGCGCGATCCGGTGGTCTATGACGAGGTGCCTGACATCACGTTCGGTCGGGCCCTTCGTCTGCGCGACGGGGAGGATCTGACGATCATTGCCTGCGGGTCGCAGGTCCGCGCATCACTGGACGCGGCAGAAAAGCTGGCAGAACAGGGTCTGACCGTGCGGGTGGTGGATATGTTCACGCTGGACAAGATGGACACCGAAGAAATTGCCGCAGCGGCACGGGAGACGAAGGCGATCCTGACGGTGGAGGAGCACAACACGACCGGCGGTCTTGGCTCGGCTGTGGCCGAAGTCCTGCTGGATCTGCCGCGCCTGCCGTTCCGCAAGCACGGTGTGCCCGACAAGTATGTCGAAGTCGGTCCGCCAGCCGCGCTTTATGCACATTACCGGCTTGACGCTGCGGGCATCACCGAGGTTGCAAGGGAACTGCTTGCGACGTGATGCCGGGCGATCGGCGGGACGGGATCAAGGACGCAGGGCAGTGCGGGGGCGGCCATTCTGCACCTGCACGCGCGTCCATCCTGACACTGGTGGACCTGGTGCATTTCGCCGCCTCGCAGGGAGGCGATGCGCAGGTCCTTGTCCGACCGGAGATTGTTCTGCTGTCGCGGCACGACCGCGCTACTGCCGGGATCATACCACGCCCGGGGGCGCTCCTATCTTGAGGTCTGAGGGTGCGCGGTTTCCGGGAATGGAATGAACCTCTCCACGACCAGAAGCCCACGATCACACCCGCAGAGTCCCGGCAGATCGGAGTGCAGGTGCCCCCGCAAATTTGATTCGAATCTGTGCCCAACTTTTCGCGAATTGCGATGATCTTGTCTGATGTTTCGCGGTTGATCCGTGTCTTTGCAGATGTCGGGCGGGGTGGATTGAAACGCAAAAATTGGGGGGTCACAGGGCTGCCATAATGCTGCCGCCCGGCCACCACAGACAGGTACCCGATCCTTACGACCTTGGTATGAAACACCTAAAACCAAGGGGTGGGACGCATAGGGTCAGACCTAGGACGGATTTCACAATGTCGGCGTTGCGGTCAGTTTCAGCGCAGTACCGGGTCACTTCCGACCCTCCCATAACCTGAAAGAGAACGACCATGACCCTGACACGCAAGACACTGAACAAAGCCATCCGCCTTTTCGTGAAAGACGAAGACGGTGCAACCGCCATTGAATACGGCCTTTTCGCCGCGCTGGTGGGCGCTGTGATCGTCGGCACCATCGCGACGTTGGGCAAGCAGACAAATGTCGGCTTCGAGACAATGAGCGACGAGTTGGACAGTGCAGGCATTTCCGCACCCGCGTCCTAACCCTGAATGCGGTGCGCGGCCTTCTCCCCCGCGCACCCCTTCCATCGCTTTTTGAACCAAGGCCGACCCACATGACACTTCACGCTGCCAAACCTTTCAGCGCCACGCCGATGGCCGCCTACGTCTGCACCGAACAGGGGGCAGCACTTGCCCGTGCCGTTGCTGATCTGACGGATTGCGGCGACGGGGCGTTGCACGGTGGTGGCCTCGGCGGTGCCGCACGGCTGAGCAGCGGGGCGCCGATTGCCCGGATGCTGCTGACCGAAATCGGGAACATGCCGTTGGAGGCAGCCTGCGAAAGCGTCACCGAGATTTGCCGCAGCGGTGCCGATGTGATCGTGCTGGGCGACCGGGATGATCTGGGCACCTACCGCGCCCTGCGCCAGGCAGGTGCACTTGAATATTTCGCGTTTCCGATCTCTGCCGAGGAGGTGATGGAAGCGCAGCGGGTCACACCCGCGAATGATCCTGCTCCGGTTGCCGCGCCCGCACGCGCATTGAGTATCGGGGTGATCGGCAGCAATGGCGGGGTCGGGGCCAGCACGCTGGCGCAGAACCTCGCGTTTTTCGCCGCGGCGCCAAAGGGTGCCAACGGGCGGACCGCATTGATCGACGCCGATCTGCGTTTCGGCACACAGGCGGTCGATCTGGACTGCGACGACACCCCCGGCCTGCAGGAGGCGCTTTCCGCGCCTGACCGGATCGACGCGACATTCCTGACGGCGACGATGCAGCGGGTGTCCGATACGCTGTCGTTCTATTCTCACCAGTCACACGGCACACAGGACATCACCGCGATGGAGGCGGCGCTGCCGCAGCTGATCCCGGCGCTGGGTGGTGCCTTCGATACGGTGGTGTTTGATCTGCCGCGCAGTTCTGCGCTGCAAAACCCTGAGCTTCTGGCCGAACTCGATGTGCTGATCCTTGTGATCCCCACCGGCTATGCCGGGGTCAACGCGGCCAGCCGTCTGCTCTCGCGCATCAAGGCGCAGGCACCCAAGCTGCGCATTCTGCCGGTTCTGTCCGAACTGCGCCCCGACGCGGGTCTGACCCGCAAGGATGTGGCATCGGGGATCGGTCAGGACGTCGTTGCCGTGCTGCCCCGCAGCGATGCCGCGATGAAGCGGGCGCAGCGGGCGGCCAAGCCCCTGCTGACCGCACAGCCGCGCAGCCCCTACGCCCGCGCGCTTGCACCGCTTTGGACCGCGGTCAATGCAAAGCCGGACACCGCGCAGGCCACCGCCAGGAAATCGTTCTTCAAGCGGTTGTTCGCATGACGCTGCATGTGCCACAGCCATCCGTGCGGGACGCCCTTGCGCAGGTCATGCAGATCGCCAAGCTGATCGACGCAGAGGATCTGACCCCCGAGGATCGCGCGAATGCCGCGATTTCCTACGTCGTGGAACGGGCGAAGACCCCCTGGTCGCTCGCCTTGCAGCGCCAGATCCTGGCAGAGGCCAGCGCCGCCCTTGCCGCCGAGGATGGTCTTGCGGGCAAGCAGACATTGACCGAGCAGCCCCCATTGCCCGAGATTGCCGCAACACCGGCACCCGCCACACCGCGGCCTGTCGCCCCTTCACCGATGGCCCCCGATGCGCCGCGCAAGCTGCTGGCGCTGGCCAATGAGGTGGTGCGTGGCCTGTCGGAAATCCTCGATTTCTCAGAATTGGTGTCAAAACCCCGCGACGAGCAGGAAGCGCTGATCCGCGACAGCATCAGCACGTTGTCCGAAGAGCGCAAGCTGCACCTCAATGGTCGCGAAGTGGCCGATCTGGTGGGCGCGGTGCTGGCCGATATGCTGGGCCTTGGCCCGCTTGAGGCCCTGCTGGCAGACGACAGCATCACCGACATCATGGTGAACGGCCCGCATCAGGTCTACGTCGAACGGGGCGGCAAGCTGGAGCTGACCGGCGTGCGGTTTCGCGACAACGATCACGTCTTTGCCGTGGCCAGCCGGATCGTCGCCGCCGTGGGCCGCCGGATCGACGAATCCCAGCCGGTAGTCGATGCGCGCCTGAAGGACGGCAGCCGCGTGAACGTGGCGGTGCCGCCGCTGGCGATTGACGGGCCGACCATCACCATCCGTAAGTTCCCCTCAGCCCCCGTGCGGCTGGAGCGTCTGGTCGAAGGCGGGAGCCTGTCTGTTCAGATGAGCCGCTTCCTGGCGCTGTCGGCCTATCTGCGGCTCAATGTGCTGATCTCGGGCGGGACCGGTTCGGGCAAGACGACCTTGATGAACGCCATGTCGCAGTTCATCCCGGAATCGGAACGCCTTGTCACCATCGAAGACGCGGCCGAATTGCGGTTTCAGCAGCCCCATGTGGTGCGCTTTGAAACCCGCCCGCCGAATGTCGAAGGCACGGGCGAGGTCAACATGCGCGCGCTGGTGCGCAATGCGCTGCGGATGCGGCCTGACCGGATCATCATCGGCGAAATTCGCGGGGATGAGGTGCTTGATCTGTTGCAGGCCATGAACACCGGCCACGACGGCTCCATGAGCACGCTGCACGCCAACTCGCCGCACGAGGCGCTGACACGGGTCGAGAGCATGGCCGCGATGGCCGGTTTCACCCCCGGTGGGCATGTCGTGCGCCGCCAGCTGGTCGATGCGGTGCATCTGATCGTGCAGGTCTCGCGGATGCGGGATGGCAAACGGCGGATCACCTCGATCTCTGAAATTGCGGGCCTTGCCGGTGATGCGATCACCCTGCAGGAACTGTTCAGCTTTCGCACGGACCCCGACAGCACACGCACACAGGTGAAAGGCGAATACGTCTTTTCCGGATACCGCCCCAAATTCGCCAGCCGCGCCGCCGATTACGGCGTGCTGGACGAACTCGACGCGATTCTGGGAGGCTGAAGCATGTCGCAGACCGTCTTGATCTGGGGTGTTGGGCTGGCGTTCAATATCGGTCTCATCCTCTTTGGGCTGATCCTTGCGGACCGGCAGCGCCGCCGCCATCTGGCGCGGTTGCAGCGGTCACAAAGCCAGACCACACCGAAGGATTTTCAGGCAGGGACGCCCCGCAAGCGCAGGCCCAATGCGGAACTGAGCCGGATGGGCCGCTTTCTGGCCCATATCGACGGTCATCTGGCGCAGACCAGTCTGAACCTGCAAGCACCTGCATTGCTGGTGCAGGCGGGCATGGGTGTTCTGGCGGTCTTTGCGGGCGGTGTGCTTGGTCTGGGGCTGCATCCGCTGCTGGCGCTGCCGCTTGCGCTGCTGGTGCCGTACCTTCTGGTCGTGCTGGTGCTGAAAAGCGCCAAGGCACGGTATCGCACGGCCTTTACCGAAGGTTTGCCAGAGGCGCTGGACATCTTTGCCCGTGGTTTGCGTGCCGGGCGTCCGGTGTCGGATTCGCTGTCGATCGTGGTGAAGAACTCCAAAGGTCCGCTGGCGCATGAATTCACCCGCTGCCACGACGCGATCTGCATGGGCACCGCGCTGCCCGACAGCCTCGACCGTCTGGCACGGCGCGTGCCGACGCCCGAGGTCTGCTTTTTCGCCGTGGCCACCGCGTTGCAGGCCGAAACCGGCGGCAATCTGATCGAAACGATGGAAAACCTTGCCACCCAGCTGCGGGAACGGCGCAAGCTGCGCAAGAAGGCGCGGGCGCTGTCGTCCGAAGCGCGGGCGAGTGCGGCCATTCTGGCGTCCTTGCCGTTCGCGGTGGCTTTGCTGATCGCCTTTCTGAACCTGAACTATCTGACCCCGCTGTTTGCCGATCCGCGTGGGCAGGTGATGTCGCTGGTCGCGATCACCAGCATCTCGATGGGCGTGTTCATCATGACGCGGATGGGGAAACTCGATGTTTGATATGGTGCCCGATATCTTCTGGATGGCCTTTGCGGGGCTGGTGGCGGTGATGACGGCCTGCGTCGCCCTCTTCGAGATGGAGCGTCAGCGCGCAGTGACACAGGCGCGGCTGAGCAGAGCGAACGGAACCGCGACCGTGCGGCGCAGCCAGGGTGGCGCAAAAGGGCGCGGTGCCTTCCTGGCCGGTCTGCGGCACGCCATGGCGCAGGTGGGCGAGCGGTTCGCCGTGGTGCTGGGCGGGGAAGCGCGCGAGACTGCGGCCGATCTGGCCTCGGCCGGATTTCGCAGCCGCGATGCATTGCTGATCTACGCCTTCCTGAAAACCATTCTGCCGGTGATTGCCTTGCTGGCCGGGCTCGTGTGGCTGTTCCTGCGGTATTCCATCGGGATCGAGATGATGTTGCCGGGGGCGGCGGTGATCGCCACGGCGTTGGGCCTGTCGAAAGGCGTGGATTTCGTGCTGGGCCACATGCGCAGCAAACGACTGGACAGCATTCGTCGGGGCTTTCCCGATATGCTGGAGCTTTTGGTGATTTCGTCGGAGGCCGGGCTTGGCCCGCAGCCTGCGCTGCACCGGGTCGCATCCGAACTGACGCTGACCCATCCCGCGCTGGCGCAGGAGGTCTTGCAGATGGTGTCCGAGATGCGGCTGACCAACGACCGGCGCGGTGCCTATGCCAAGCTGAACGCCCGCATCCCGCTGCCCGAAATCGGCGTCTTTACCCAGACGCTGGACCAGTCCGATACCTATGGGACACCTTTTTCCCGCGCCATGCGCACGCTGATCTCGGAACAGCGCAGCAACCGGCTGATGTGGGTCGAGGAAAAGGCCGCACGTCTGCCGGTGCTGATGACGCTGCCGCTGATCTTCTGCATCATGCCTGCCGTGTTCGTCGTTCTTGTCGGCCCCGCCGCGCTGAGCGTGCTTGACAACATCCTGAGTGGAGGCTGATCCGATGCAGACCCTTTCCCTTTCCGACGTTCTGCGGCGATTTCGCCGGGATCAGTCGGGTGCAGTCGCGGTCGAGTTTGTCCTGATCGCACCGATCCTGTTCACCCTGCTTTTCGGCATTCTCGTGATCGGCTATTTCATGGGGCTGAGCCATTCGGTCAGCCAGTTGGCGACCGGCGCGGCGCGGGCCTCTGTCGCGGGGCTGGACGCGGAAGAGCGGTTGGCCTTTGCCCAGACCTATCTTGCGGAAGGTGGAAGCCGCTATCCCTTGCTGGTGCAGGCGTCGCTGGCACCCGAAGTGACAATTGCCCCAACCCATCCGTCCAGCATCACGGTCAACGTGACCTACAGCCTTGATGGCTCGATCCTCGATCTGGCCAATGGCTTTCTGGGCCTCGACATCGGCGACATCAAAGGGAGCGCGTTTCTTGCCTATTGAGACAAACTTTCCGACACGTTTTCTGCGCGACGAATCCGGTGCAGTGGCGGTGATCGTGGCGCTTTTGCTGGTCGTCCTTCTGGGCTTTACCGCGCTGGGCGTCGATGTCGCCTCGCTTTACCGCGACCGGGCGCGGCTTCAGGCCGTGGGTGATCTGACCGCGATGAGTGCGGTCGCCGCACCGAACGAGGCAAACACCCGCGCCAATGCAGTGATCGGACGCAATGCGGGGACCGGGCCGACCCTGAACACGCTTCAGCAGGGCCGCTTTCTGCGCAATCCGGAAATTCCGCCGCAGGACCGCTTTATTCCCATGCCTGAGGGCACGGCGGGTATCAACGCTGTCGCGGTGACTTTGGGCGACCGCGCGCCGCTGCATTTCGCCAAGATCTTCAGCGAGGAGTCCGACGTGGCGCTGACGCGCCGGTCTCTGGCGATCCGCACCGGTGCGGCAAGTTTCTCTCTCAGCAGCAACATTGCGCGGCTGGATGCGGCGAACCTCAGTGAGGCGCTGTCGGCCAGTTTCGGCACGACCGTTGGGCTGAGCGCCGGGGGCGCGGACGTTCTGGCCGGTACGCAGGTGAACATGGGCGATCTGCTGGTGGCGCTGGACAACCTGACCGGGATCGGGTCGCGCAATCCTGCGGCGATCCTGGACGCACAGACCACCACGGCGGATATTCTGGCTGCCCTGCAAAGCATTCTGCCGTCCGGTGCAGCGGGCGTGATCGCCCCAATCGCATCGGCGGCACCCGATGCAGGCGTGCCGGTTGCGGCACTTGCCGGAGGCATCGACATTGATCTTGGGCTGACAGCGGCGGAGTTTGCATCCGACATCGAGCTATCGGCGCTTGATCTTCTGCGGGCGCTCGCAGGCAGTCAGCCTGCCACGCATGCGCTCAAATTGAACACGGCGCTTGCCGTACCGGGATTGCTGGACACAAAGGTCGACCTGTCTGTCGGTGAACCACCGGCGCAGTCCGGCTGGATCGCGCTGGGCGAAGAGGGCGCGCAATTGCACCGCGCCGCTGTCCGCCTTGGGGCGGAGATCGACCTGTCGCCCGATCTGCTTGGCGCGCTGGGGCTGGGCGTCAGCGCCACGTCGCTGCGCCTGCCGGTCTATGTGGAGGCTGCGGGGGCGACTGCCACGCTGGAACGCATCACCTGCGCGGGCACCGATCCAGATGATGTGGTCGCACGGTTTCGGACCGGACCCACGCCGCTGCACCCTTCCAACGGCACCGCTGTTGCCGCGCTTTATCTGGGAGAGTTGTCAGGTGATCCCGCCAATGGCGGACCGATCGACCCTGCCACGCTCGGCTTTGCCGACATCCTCGACATTTCCTTGCGGATCAGGCTGGGGCTGCTGCCCGATCTGGTGATCGCCGGGATCACTTTGCAGGCGCGGTCCCACGTCGCGCTTGGCCAATCGCAGGTCGAGACAACGGAATTCACCCGCGCCGATGTGGCAGAGGGGCGGACGACCCGTCACTTCGCCTCCGGTGATCTGCTGAGCACGGGTGTCGCCGGTCTGCTTTCGCCCCAGAACACCGAAGTGCGGGTGAAGCCAGGGCAGGAAGGTCTGCTTGGGCCGCTAGTTGGACCGGTGCTCGCCGACGTGTTGGCGATCCTGCCTGCGCAGTTGCTCGCCACGTTGACCGGCCCGCTCGACGCGGTACTGGACGGCGCACTGGATGCGGCCGGTCTGCGGTTGGGAGAGGGAGAACTGACGCTCACCGGGTATCACTGCGAAAGGGTGCAGCTTGTCCGGTGAGCGCAGGAATCAGTCAGTGCGAGGCGCGGGCGACCTGGGGCACATGACCCGCATTCGCGACGGCCGCCGCATTTGGGGCGCGGCGCGCCTTGCGGCCGACCAGTGGCAGGATCGACTTGGTCTGGATCTGATCTGGCAGGGAGTCCGGCGCGGTGACGGGTTCCTTCGCCATCGCACAAACCTCGTCTGTGACGAAGGAAATCAGCTGATAGCGCGATTCAAGACCCGATTTGCTGTAGATGCTGCCAAGTTGCGATTTCACCGTGGCAATCGCGCACCCGCGCATGTCCGCGACTTCGCTGTTGGAAAAACCTTTGGCGACAAAAATCGCCACGTCCGCCTCGGCCTGGGACAGACCCCAATCGGATGCGTAGCGCGCGATCACGGTTTCCTTGGCGACAGGTTCCTGCGCGCCGGGGGCCAGCCGCTTCTTGCGCTGCCCGTCGATATAGGAGCGCAGAGCCATGAAACACAGGTAACCCACGCCGGAAGTGAGAACGAAAAACAAGGCAAACAGCCCGATGATACCCGCGGTCCCGACCTTGGCCGGGTCCATGACGAATGCTGCAACCAGCAGGGTTTTCAGTGCGGCGACGGCGGAGACCGCAGTTATGCCCAGTATCCAGTAACGAGTCATTTTTTCACTCTCTCTTAATGGTTAATGCGATTGTTGCAGTTTCCGGAAACAATGTGGCCAAATTATGCTCAATTTCCCGGAAGTTGGAGCAAAGTGTGAGTCCCGTGCCACAGGTGCGCTGCCCGTTTGAGCGGGGCACGGCGGACTGTGCAAATTCTTTCGAACGGCCGCACTGTTCTGTGTGTGTTCCGTTGCATACAATGCCGAAATTCGGTAATTTCCTTTCAATAACAGCGCGTTGAACGCTGGATGCTGTCGGCGAAGTTTCGCGTTGTAGAATCCTGGTTGTTTGTCCAAGATGCATCCCAATAAATAAACCGCTCTAGTCGTTTGAAAAGGCGCGGGAAAAACGGGGAACAACTTGATGACTTCAACCGACGGGGCCTTTGTCGCCTTTGATCGTGTGCAAAAGAGCTATGACGGCGAGACACTCGTGGTCAAAGATCTTAACCTTTCGATGCCGAAAGGTGAGTTTTTAACGATGCTTGGACCATCGGGGTCCGGCAAGACGACCTGCCTGATGATGCTGGCGGGATTCGAGACGGCCACCCACGGGGAAATCCTGTTGGACGGTGTGTCGATCAACAACATCCCGCCCCACAAACGCGGCATCGGCATGGTGTTTCAGAACTACGCCCTGTTTCCGCATATGTCGGTGGCGGAAAACCTCTCCTTCCCGCTGGAAGTGCGCAAGATCGGCAAGTCCGAACGCGAGCAGAAGGTGAAGCGGGCGCTGGAGATGGTGCAGATGGGGGCCTTTGCGGGCCGACGTCCGGCGCAACTGTCCGGCGGTCAGCAGCAGCGGATCGCGTTGGCGCGGGCGCTGGTGTTCGAGCCTGAACTGGTCCTGATGGACGAACCTTTGGGCGCGCTGGACAAGCAACTGCGCGAGACACTGCAATTCGAGATCACCAATCTGGCCCACGAGCTGGGCATCACGACCGTTTACGTCACCCATGACCAGACCGAAGCGCTGACCATGTCGGACCGGGTCGCGGTGTTCGACGATGGCCGGATCCAGCAACTGGCCCCACCGGACGAATTGTATGAACAGCCCGAAAACAGTTTCGTTGCGCAATTCATCGGCGAAAACAACACGCTGGAAGGTGTTGTTCAGGAAATCAGCGGCGACACCTGCATCGTCAAGCTGGACAGTGGTGAGGTGATCGACGCCTTGCCGGTGAACGTGAGCAAAGTGGGCGAGCGCACAAAGGTGTCGATCCGCCCCGAGCGGGTCGAGATCGGCCGCGACCGTCTGGAAGCCAATGCCCATATGCTGAAGGCCGAGGTGTTGGAGTTCATTTACATGGGCGACATCTTCCGCACGCGCCTTCGGGTTGCAGGCATTGATGATTTTGTTATCAAAACACGCAATTCCCCCGATCAAAAGCGCCTGAAACCGGGCGAAATGATTGAAATCGGGTGGATGCCAAGAGATTGTCGGGCGCTGGATGCCTAAGCGGCACCGCGATTGACATGAGTTAGAGGGCGCGGCCGCCCGGGCTGCGTTCTTGCAAAAGTTAACCGGGTAAAAATCTACGGGAGATACCTATGAAGACGACTATGAAACTGATGGCAACATCCTGCCTGACGCTGACGGCCTCGCTGGCCTTCGCTGACGGTCACATGACAAACGAAATGACGATTGTCAGCTGGGGCGGCGCCTATTCCGCATCGCAGCAGGCGGCCTACCACGACCCCTACATGGCGAACACCGGGATCAACATCATCAACGATGAATCCTCGTCCGAAGCCGTGGCCAAGCTGCGCGCGATGAACGAAGCGGGCAACGTCACATGGGATCTGGTCGACGTCGAAGCCGCTGACGCCATCCGTCTGTGCGACGAAGGTCTCGCGGTAGAGATCGACGCGGACGAAGTTCTGGCAGCGGCACCCGACGGGACATCCGCTTCCGAAGATTTCGGCGACTCGCTGATTTCCGACTGCTTCATCCCGCAGATCGTGTTCTCGACCACATTCGGCTACCGTACCGACATGGTGCCAGAGGGCGTCGAGCCGCCAAAAGGCGCATGTGACGTATTCGATCTGGAAACATACCCAGGCAAGCGCGCCCTGAACCGCAACCCGATTGCGAACATGGAATGGGCGCTGCTCTGTGATGGCGTCGCCTACGAAGACGTCTACGACACGCTGGAGACCGAAGAAGGTCAGGCGCGTGCCTTTGCCAAGCTCGACACCATCAAGGACCAGACCATCTGGTGGACAGCCGGTGCGGAAACGCCACAGCTGCTGGCCGATGGCGAGATCTTCATGGGGTCGACCTACAACGGACGTCTGTTCAGCGTGATCGCCGAACAGAACCAGCCCGTGGGCATGGCATGGGACTGGCAGATGTTCGATCTGGACGGTTGGGTGATCCCGACAGGTCTGTCGGACGAGCGGATGGCCCGCGTGATGGACTACCTCAAGTTCGCCACAGACACACAGCGTCTGGCGGATCAGGCCAAGTACATCTCCTATGGTCCGGCCCGCGCATCGTCCGCGCCACTGGTGGGTGAGCACGCGACACTGGGTATTCCAATGGCGCAGCACATGCCAACAGACCCTGCGAACGCGACCAACACCTTCTACAACAACTA
The DNA here is from genome assembly GCA_963799505.1 of uncultured Alphaproteobacteria bacterium. Lineage (GTDB taxonomy): Bacteria > Pseudomonadota > Alphaproteobacteria > Rhodobacterales > Rhodobacteraceae > Sulfitobacter. The sequence goes on along the minus strand of CAWCXM010000010.1, from coordinate 273,915 downwards.
CCTGTGGTGGGCTGACTACCGCGACGATCTGGATGCGAAATTCCAGGCGTGGCTGTCTCAGTAAGCCTTTGATACCGGGGCGCGGTTTCGGCCGCGCCCCGCTTTTTCCGAACCGATACCAGAACATCACGCCGATCAAACCGGCGGACATAGACCCAACAGGGGACACCTCATGGCTGAAAACATGCTGGCCGCCGATGGCCGCCCGCTCAAGGCATCCTTGAATCGCGCCTTGCGCCGACAAAAGCTGCGGGCCTTGATGCTGATCGCGCCCTTGCTGATTTTCATCATGGTGTCCTTCGTGATGCCGATCTTCGACATGCTGTTCCGCTCTGTCGAAAACCAGATCGTGAGCGAGACACTTCCGCGCACGACCCTTGCCCTGCAAGATTGGGACGCCACCGCCCGAGACGTGCCCGGTGAGCCCGTGTTCGAGGCGTTCTATACCGATCTTGTGCTGGCCAATGAATACAAGTCGCACACCCGACTTGGCAGCCGCCTGAACTATGAAATGACGGGAATTTCGTCCCTGTTCCGCAAATCAGGCCGCGCCGTCGGGCGTTTTGAGACAGACCGTTATACGGAGGCCTTTCAACAGGCCGATCCCGCCTATGCCGACCCCGCCCAATGGGCCGCCTGGATGGCCGATGATGCCGTGCGGGCCGAGTTGCCCAAAACCGCCGATGCCTACGATGGCTGGGCGCAGATGCTGATTTCCGAAGAAAACGACGTGCCGGCCGAAGAGGAGCCGTGGGATTTCGTCTATACGGCGCTCTATTCCGACGCGCAGGCCGGGGCCACGCTGCCTATTGCTGTCGATCTTTCGGGGGTCGAGCCGGTCTCGCTGAAGGCGCAGTTCGAGGACATCGACGCGGATTGGGTCGACCCCGACGTCTGGCTGACGATGAAGCGTTATTCGCCCGAATACACCGACGGTTATTTCCTGAATTCCGTGGACCTGATGAAGGGCGCCGACGGGATCGAGGCGCGGCCCGAGAACGAACAGATCTACATCACGCTGTTTATCCGAACGATGATCATGTCCCTGTCGATCATGGGGATGTGCGTGCTGCTGGGATACCCGATTGCCTGGCTGCTGGCCAATCTGCCGGACCGCACCGCCAACATGCTGATGATCCTCGTCCTGCTGCCCTTCTGGACATCGCTGCTGGTGCGAACCTCTGCCTGGAAGGTGCTGTTGCAACAGGAGGGGGTGATCAACGACATCCTCGTCTGGATCGGCCTCGTCGCTGACAACGACCGCTTGCAGATGATCAACAATCAAACGGGTACGATCATCGCGATGACGCATATCTTGCTGCCCTTCATGATCCTGCCGCTTTATTCCGTGATGAAGACGATCCCGCCCAGCTATCTGCGCGCGGCGAAGTCATTGGGTGCGACGAACTGGACCGCGTTCTGGCGCGTGTATTTCCCGCAGTCGGTGCCGGGCATCGGCGCGGGGTGCATCCTCGTCTTCATCCTCGCCATCGGCTACTACATCACGCCGGAACTGGTGGGCGGCACCAAGGGTGTCTTTATTTCCAACCGGATCGCGTATCACATTTCCAGTTCTCTGAACTGGGGTCTGGCCGCTGCGCTGGGCACCATCCTGCTGGTGATCGTGATGCTGCTGTATTGGATTTACGACAAGATCGTCGGCATTGATAACGTGAAACTGGGGGGCTGATCTGATGTCTGCATTGCCACCATATGCAACGACCGGCCAGCGCGTCTGGCATTACAGCTTTCGGGTGATTTGCGGGCTGATCTTCTTCTTTCTGATCGCCCCGATCCTCGTGATCATCCCTCTCAGCTTCAATGCGGAGAATTTCTTTACCTTCACGCCTGAAATGCTGGCGTTAAATCCTGAGGGCTATTCGACCAAGCACTACGAGGATTTCTTCTCGAACTCCGACTGGCAGCTTGCCCTGAGCAACTCTTTGAAAATCGCGCCGGTGGCGACATTGATTTCGGTGTCGCTGGGCACGCTGGCGGCCATCGGGTTGAGCCAGAGCCACGTGCCGTTCCGCCGTGCAATCATGGCGATCCTGATTTCGCCGATGATCGTGCCGTTGATCATTTCGGCGACGGGCATGTATTTCTTCTATTCCAACCCCTACATCCCGACGCCCTTCGGCAAGATCGAGCTGCCGTTCACGCTGACGGGTACCTATCTCGGCGTGGTTCTGGCCCATGCGGCCCTGGGCATTCCCTTCGTGATCATCACCGTGACAGCGACGCTGGTCGGTTTCGACCGCTCGCTGACCCGTGCGGCGGCAAACATGGGCGCGGGGCCGGTCACGACCTTCTTCCGGGTGCAGATGCCGCTGATCCTGCCCGGCGTGGTCTCGGGTGGTCTTTTTGCCTTCATCACATCGTTCGATGAAGTCGTCGTTGTGCTTTTTGTGGGCTCCGCCGGTCAGAAGACCCTGCCGTGGCAGATGTTTACCGGCCTGCGTGAACAGATCAGCCCGACCATTCTGGCGGTCGCCACGATCCTGATCGCCGTTTCCGTGGTTCTGCTGTTTGTGGTCGAACTGCTGCGCCGCCGCTCCGAAAGGCTGCGCGGGATCACACCGAGCTAGGGCGCAGACGTCCCGGCATTGTTCCTGCCGGAGCCAAGTGTTTGGGAGCATGTGCTGCGCAAGGCCATGCTTCACCTCTTGGCGATCACGAACCTCTGCCGCGCCAAATCGCTTTTGACGCGGCTGCGCCGCGATCAGTCTGCCCGTTGCATCACAAGGTCGCACAGACCGCGCAGGTGATCCTGCGTCAGGGGCTTGTTCAGGAAATCATGCACGATCTTGTGGCTTTTCGCCCGCTCCTCATCCTTGGGGCAGAGCGATGTCGTCAGCATGACAACGATCGGGCACAGATCGACACCAAAGCGTTCCGTCGCCTTTTCAAGAAACTCGAACCCGTCCATCTTCGGCATGTTGACGTCCAGCAAGATCAGGTCCGGCTTTCGGGTAGAGGGATCGGAGAGGTCGTCCAGCGCTTCGGTCGCATCGACAAATTGCAGCAGGTTGCGCACCAGCCCGGATTTCTCCGTGATGCGCCGACCGATCATCTGGTCGAAGCTGCTGTCGTCGATCAGCATCAGGGTGTGGATTGGATAGCTGTCACTGTCGGTCATATTGTCCTGAACCTTGTGGAGGATGCCGGTTTGCGGCCGGGAGCGGAGCGGACCGCAACCGCAGAATTGGGGTTGCCCAGGCCATGACTGCTGCCTGAATGCGCGCTGGATCGGGTGTCCTGAGTGAAGATGCAGAGGGCGTTCGGGACAATCCCTGTCACCTTTTGCCGGGAAAGGGCGGCGCGCCAAATGGGTACGCCTTTTTCTCCGACGACCCTCTGCTGGTGGATGTTGTTCGACATTGCAGTTTTCCCTGGACTCCTGATCAACCCCTAAGGAGTATCCCTTAATGCTGCGTAAACGCCGTGATGGTGGTGGATGTGATTTCGGGATGACCGGCATGGACCATAGATTTCAACCCAGCATGGCGATGCCGCAGAAAGATCTGGATTTTCAGCTGTCGCCAAGCCAGTCTGCCAAGGATGCATCCGGCGTCCTGAACTGGATGGTGGCCGAGACCGACAAGGCGCTGCACGATCCCGCAGTCACGGTGATCGCAGACCTGCCATACGGCGATGCCCCGCGCCAGAAGCTCGATGTCTTTGCACCGATGGGAAAGGCCGCGCGACCCTGTTTGGTCTTTCTGCACGGCGGGTTCTGGCAGGAAGGGGACAAGTCCGTTTCGGGTTTCGCGGCGGTGCCCTTTGTCCAGATGGGGTGGGCCTATGTCTCTGTCGGGTACACGCTGACGCCCCAGGCGACGTTGAGCGATGTCACCCGAGAGATCCATCAGGCCCTCGCCTATCTGCACCTCACTGCCGCTGATCTGGGGATTGATCCGGCGCGCATCGTGCTGGCGGGGCATTCGGCGGGCGGGCATCTGGCCGCTGCTGTTCTGGCCGATGTGCTTGGCCTGTCGGCGCAGCCTCAGGTCGCGGGTGCTGTCCTGATCAGCGGCGTTTACGAGCTTGCGCCGATTGCGCGGTCCTACGTCAACGATCTTGCACGGATCACACCGGATGAGGTGACACGGCTGTCTCCCTTGCGTTTCACACCTGCCGCGCGCGTTCCGGTCCATATCGAGGTCGGCGCGGACGAGCCGGAAGCGTTCCGTCTGCAATCGGAGGTGCTGGCCGCGACGTGGCGGTCCGACCTGCCACAGCTTACCCATCATCTTGCACCGGGGCGTGATCACTTCGATGTGTTGAAGCCCCTCGCAGACCCCGGTTCATCCCTGGTGCAGCGGATCACAGCCATGGTTGAAAAGCCCAATGACTGATTGATTTCAATCGCGTCGCTGCGCAGGATGCGCGGCAACGAAGTTTGTCATACGAGGGCGGCATGATCAGCCAGGAACTGAACGACACCATCACCCGGACCGGGCCGGGCACCGACGCGGGTGCTGTGCTGCGCCGCTATTGGCAGCCCGCGGCACTTTCGGATGAGCTGGAAGGCCCCCGGCCTTTGGTGCCTGTCACGCTGCTGGGCGAGCGATTGGTGCTGTTTCGCGACAACGAGGGCAAGCTGGGCCTGATCGACCGTCATTGCCCGCACCGTGGTGCTGATCTGTGTCACGGGCGGCTGGAGGACAACGGGCTGCGTTGTCCGTTTCATGGCTGGCAATTCGACCGCTCCGGCCAATGCCGCGAGCAACCCGGAGAGCCGGAGGGCAGCCGGATGCACGAGAGCATCCGCACCACCTCCTATCCGGTGGAGGAACGCAACGGCATCATCTTCGCCTACCTTGGACCGGGCGATCCGCCGCCTTTCCCCAACTTCGACTGTTTTCGCGCGCCCGACACGCATGTCTTTGCCTTCAAGGGGCTTTGGGAGTGCAACTGGTTGCAGGCGATGGAAGTGGGGATCGACCCCGCACATGCATCCTTCCTGCACCGGTTCCTGAAGGACGAAGACCCCGCCGACAGCTACGGCAAGCAGTTCCGCGATGCGGCTACGGCGGATACCGACATGCCGATGACCCGGCTTTTGCGGGAATACACCAACCCGGACATCACGGTAGAAGAAACCGACTACGGTCTGCGCCTGATCGCCCTGCGCCATCTGGACGATACGCAAAGCCATATCCGCATCACCAACCAGATCTTTCCTCAGGCGATTTCGATCCCGATGAGCCGGGAGATGATCATCACCCAATGGCATGTGCCGGTGGATGATGAACACTGCTATTGGTATTCGATGTTCACCAGCTTTACCGCGCCGGTGGACAAGGACAAGATGCGCGCCCAGCGGCTCAAGGAACACCGCCTGCCGGATTACGCGCCCTTGAAGAACAAGCGCAACAATTACGGGTTCGACCCGGAAGAGCAGCGGACAGAGACCTACACCGGCATGGGAATGGACATCAACGTCCACGATCAATGGGCAGTGGAAAGCCCCGGCCCGATCTTTGACCGTACCAAGGAGCATCTGGGCAAGACGGACGTGGCGATCATCAAGTACCGCCGCATGTTGCGGGCGGCGATTGCCGCCGTCAAGGACGGCAAGGAAGACGCCCTGCCGATGCGCGGCGACGTCGATCCGACGACGATCAAAGGCCCGATTTCAAACGACACCATCGGCGACAAGGCGCGCTGGCGCGAGGTCTCTGCAACAAGCGACAAGGCGCGGCGGGCAGCCTGCGGCGGTTGGGACGCGACCCTGTGACGGACAGGGTTACCGACCGCATCGCAGGCGGGGCACTGGCCCGCGCGGGGCTGCTGGACGGAGAGGGCATCGACCGCGCTGTGGCGCTGGTCGCGCAGGCGGAGGCGGCAGCGCTTGAAACCATCCGCGTGCTCTTTGCCGATCAACACGGCATCCTGCGTGGCAAGACCATCGTCGCCTCGGCGTTGGTGTCGGTGCTGGCGGACGGTCTGGCAGCCCCTTCGACGCTCCTGCTGAAGGACACCTCGCACCGGACGGTGTTTCCGGTCTGGCAGGCGGACGGCGATGTGGCGGGCGGTATGCGTGGCGCGGGTGACATGCTGATGGTGCCTGACCCGACGACGTTCCGGGTATTGCCCTGGTCGCCCCGTTCGGCGTGGGTACTGTGCGATCTGCGTTACCGCGACGGCGCGGCGATGCCGCTGTGTACACGCGGTATCCTGCGTGATGCCGTGACGCGGCTTGCGGATCAGGGCAAGGCGCTGGTGGTGGGGCTTGAGGTTGAATTTCACGTCTTTCGGGTGATCGACCCGCGCATGGAACACGCCGATGCGACCATGCCGGGACAGCCGCCGCTGACCCAGAACATCGCGCAGGGGTATCAATTCCTGACCGAACAGAACTACGACGCGATGGAGCCGGTGATGGACAGCCTGCGCCGCGCGTGTCAGGGGCTCGATCTGCCGATCCGGTCGATGGAGGTCGAGATGGGGCCGAGCCAGATCGAATTCACCTTTGATCCGGCGGACCCGATGACACATGCGGACAATATGATGATGCTGCGCACCGCCATCAAGGAGGTGTGCCAGCGACAGGGCCTGCACGCGACCTTCATGTGCAAACCGGCGCTGCCCAATGCCGCGGCAAGCGGCTGGCATCTGCATCAATCCCTGGTGGATATCGCGACGAAGGCCAATCTGTTCCTGCCGGAAGGGGACGGCATCACCGATACGGCCTCTGCCTGGATCGCGGGGCTTTTGACACATGCGGCAGCAGGATGTGTGCTGAGCACACCGACGGTCAACGGCTACAAGCGCTACCAACCGCACCAGCTGGCCCCGAACAAGATCCTCTGGGGCCGCGACAACCGTGGCGCGATGATCCGGGGGCTGATGGCACCGGGCGATCCCGCCAGCCGGATCGAGAACCGCGTGGCCGAGCCTGCGGCGAACCCCTATCTGTTCTTTGCCAGCCAGATCATCGCAGGGATGGACGGTCTGGCCCGGGAACTGACCGCACCGCCCCCGGTTGAAGACCCCTACGATGCCCAAGGGCGGCCCTTGCCAGACAGCCTGCTGGCTGCAGTTGAGGCATTCGCGGCGTCTGACCTCTACCGTGAAGTTCTGGGTGAGACTTTCGTCGACTACCTCTGCCGGATCCGGCGGGCGGAGTGGGACCGCTATCACATGACTGTTTCGGCGTGGGAACAGCAGGAATATTTCGGGCTCTACTGACCGCCCGCATCAATCCGCCACAGCTTGCGAAGCCTGAGCGTTCATAGTCTAACCATGTCCAACTTTGTCAAAGGGAGAGACGGGATGGAGATGTGGTCAGGCAGCGTGGCGATTGTGACCGGAGGGGCCTCTGGCCTTGGTGCTGCAAGCGCGGAGGCTTTGGCGAATGCCGGTCTGAAGGTCGCGCTTTTCGATCTGAACGAGGATGCGGGCAAGGCCAAGGCGGCGGACCTGGGCGGCGGGTTCTACAAGGTCGATGTATCCGACGCGGGCAGCGTGAAGGCGGCGATGGACAAGGTCGTGGCCGACATGGGCGCCCCCCGGGTGCTGGTCAACTGCGCCGGCATCGGCCCTGCGGCCAAGACCGTGTCGCGCGGGGAACCGCATGATCCGGGGATGTTCGCCAAGGTGATCGGCATCAACCTGATCGGTTCCTTCATCTGCGCGTCCGAAGCGGCGGCGCGGATGGTTGCGTCCGATCCCATGGCCCCCGACGGGGCACGCGGGGTGATCATCAACACCGCATCGGTGGCTGCCTACGAAGGTCAGGTGGGGCAGGTGGCCTATGCCGCGTCCAAGGGCGGCATCGTGGGCATGACACTGCCCATGGCACGCGACCTTGCGGACAAGGGCGTGCGCGTCTGCACCATCGCGCCGGGTCTGTTTCTGACGCCGCTCTTGCAGGGGTTGCCTCAGGATGTGCAGGATTCGCTGGGCAAACAGGTGCCCTTCCCCTCACGGTTGGGAAATCCGGCGGAATACGGCAAACTGGTCTGCCACATCGTCGACAACCCGATGCTGAACGGCGAGGTGATCCGTCTGGACGGCGCGATCCGCATGGCCCCCCGCTAGAACACGGCGGCGCAGGATCAGTCCTGCGCCTCGCTGGCCAATTCGCGGTCTGCGGCGGGGACGTTCAGCGTGGACCACGTATCGTCACGCGGCGGCGGCGGAGGCGTCACGCAGGAGCGTTTGTGGATGTTCACCTTGGCGATGAAGTTCGCCGAGATGGGTGCGGTGACAAACAGGAACGCCATGATCAGCAGTTCGTGCAGCGATCCGTCCCCGTAGACATAGGAATGGATCATGGAGGCCAGCAGGAAAGACCCGATGCCGATGGTGCCCACCTTGGTCGGTGCGTGCAGGCGGGTCATGGAATCGTTGAACTTCAGCAATCCGATGGTACCGACCAGCGCGAAACCCGCCCCCACAAGCAGGCAGATCGCGACCGCATATGTTCCGACAATCTCAAGGCTCATTCGATGATGTCCCCCCGCAGCACGAACCGCGCGTAGGCGACGGTCGATACAAATCCCAGCATGGCGATGATCAGCGTCACCTCGAAATAGATGCGACTGCCCTGCGATATGCCCAAGAGCACGATCAGGCCGATGGCGTTCACCACCATCGTGTCGAGCGCAAGGATACGGTCGCCCACGCTGGGACCGATGACCAGCCGGATCATCGACATGATCTGCGCCAGCGCCGCCGCGATGAAGGCGATGACGAATGCCACGTTCATGAAATCGGTTGCGGCGCTCATACGAAAATCTCCTTCAGGCGGCGCTCGTAGCGGTGCTTGATCTCGTCGCGCACGGCGTCAGGATCGTCGGTGTGCAGGGCGTGAACCAGCAGGCTGTGTCCCTCATCCGACAGATCGGCCGAGACGGTGCCGGGGGTCAGCGTGATGGTTCCTGCCAGGATGGTGATCGCTTCTGGTTCGATCAGGTCAAGTGGCACGACGATCCAGGCAGGCCGCAGCTTGCTGTTGGGTTTGGTCAGCACGATCCATGCCACCTGCACGTTGGCGATCATGATGTCCCACATGACGATCAGGCAATAGACGGCCATCCGGCCCACGCGGATGTTGCCGGGGCGTTCCGGCCACCAGATGGCGGTGGTCTTGGTGATGATGATGCCGACGATCAGGCCAAAGACGGCCATCCCGGCAGAGAACTGGTTTTGCAGCAGGATCCAGATCACCGCCAGCAAAAGGGTCAGCAGGGGGTGTGGAAAGAGCCAGCGGAAGGCGCGGGTCATGTCAGTGCTCCTTCTCTTTTGTCGCATCGCTCAGCTTGCCCGGTGTGGTCAGCACCTTCTCCGCATAGGGCGCGGGGCTGAACAGACTGGCAGCGGTGCGTTCCATGTATCCGTAGGCGGGACCGGCAAAGACGGTATGGGCCACCAGCAAACTCAGCAAACCGCCGACTGCGACATAGGACAGGGCCGTCGGTGCCATTTCCACCGCGGCATCCTCGTCGGGTTCCACGCTCTTGGCTTTCCAGAACAGGACCGATCCGGCGCGGGCAAATCCCACGACGCTGATCAGGCTGGAGACCAGCACGACGGCCCAGATCCAGGTGGCATTCGGTGTCTCGAACCCGGCGTCCAGCACCATCAGTTTGCCCAGAAAGCCAGAGAGAGGCGGCAGGCCCGTCATGGCGATCGCTGCGACAAAGAACAGCGCCGAGGTCAGCGCCGCACCGGAGACGGACGGCATTGCCGTCAGGTTCAGGTTGGGCCGGCCCGCGCGGACCAGATCGGCGATCAGGAACAGCGAGGCGGCGGCGAGCGTGGAATGGACGATATAGTAGAGCGCCGCCGTGATGCCCGCAGGGGTGAACATGGCGATGGCGACCATGACCATCCCCATGGAACCGATGACGGAAAAGGCGACCAACCGGTCCAGCTTGCGCGCGGCCAGCACGCCGATCATGCCGATGGCAAGGGACGCGAGTGCCGCAGGCATCAGCCATGTGGTGTGCAGGCCTGCCGTCACGCCAAGCTCGGGCGGGAAGACCATCGTGTAGACCCGGATGATCGCATAGGCACCGACCTTGGTCATGATGGCGAAGAGGGCCGCGACGGGTGCGGGTGCTTCGGCATAGCTGGAGGGCAGCCAGAAATGCAGTGGCACCACGGCGGCCTTGATGGCAAAGACCATCAGCAGCAGCACGGCGGCCACACGGATACCGACCGTATCGCCCGGATCAATCAGCGCGACACGTGCGGCCAGATCCGCCATGTTCAGCGTTCCGGTCTGTGCATAGATCGCCCCCAGCGCAAACAGAAACAGCGTGGAGCCCATCAGGTTGAACAGGACATACTGCACGCCCGCGCGCAGGCGCACATCGCCCCCCGAATGGATCATCAGCCCGTAGGAGGCGATGAGCAGAACCTCGAAAAAGACGAAGAGGTTGAAAAGGTCGCCCGTCAGAAAGGCACCCATGATGCCCATCAGCTGAAACTGGAAGAGCGCGTGGAAATGCCAGCCTCTTTCGTCCCATCGAGACCCGATGGCGTAGAGCAGCACAAAGAACGCGAGGACCGAGGTGAGGAGCACCATCAGTGTGGACAACCTGTCGCCCACCAGAACGATGCCGAAAGGCGCGGCCCAGTCGCTGAGTTGATAGAGCGTGATCGTCCCGTCGGAGGCCTGCCAGGCCAGCCCTGCCGCTATGGCGATCAGGGCCAGAACACCGGCGATGGAAAAGGCGCGCTGAATGGTGATGTGATGCCGCGCGGCCAGCACGATGAAAGGGGCCAGCAGGGCAGGCAGAACAACCGGGGCAATGATCCAATGGGTCATGTGCGGCCCTCCGTCGTCTCGTCTTCGGCGGACGGATCATTCACCGCGTCCTCGCCCGCGCCCAGATAGGCCCCAAGGGCAATCATCACCACGACAGCCGTCATGCCAAAGGAGATCACGATGGCCGTCAGAACCAGCGCCTGCGGCAGCGGGTCGGTATAGGTGGTGGCATCACCGAGGATCGGGGGCGCACCTACGGTCAGACGGCCAGAGGCGAACAGAAACACGTTCACCGCATAGGTCAGCAGCGACATGCCCATGATCACCGGAAAGGTCCGCAACCGCAGCACAAGATACATGCCCGCAGCGGTCAGGATACCGATGGCAGAGGCGACAAGCAGTTCAAGTCCCATCTTATGCGCCCTCCAGCTTCGGATTGCGGGGATCCGCGGGATCGTGATCGTCCTCGTCGCGGGACGGGTCGATGTCCATCGCGTGTTCGCTGTCCTTGACATGCGCCCGCCGCGCCAGCCGCGAGAAGCTTTCGAGCGACAACATCACGGCACCGACCACGGCAAGGAAAACGCCCAGATCGAACAATGCAGCCGTGGCCAGTTCGAATTCCTGAAATGGCGGAATGCGGACATAGGTGAAGTCGGACGTCAGAAACGGCTTGCCCACGAACCAGGATCCGATCCCGGTCAGCCCCGCGATCAATACCCCGGTGCCGATGATGCCATGGTAGGGGTAGCGCAGCCTTGCCGATGTCCAGCTGAAACCGCTGGCCATGTATTGCATCACCACGCCGATGGACACGATCAGACCGGCGATGAAACCGCCACCGGGTTCGTTGTGGCCGCGCAGGAAGATGTAGAAACCGACCAGCAGGACAACCGGCATGATCACGCGGGTCAGGACCACCATCATCATCGGGTGCATGTCGCCTGCACGGGGTTGATCGGGCTTGCGGTTCAGCAGACGCGCGCGGACCGGACCGTCCAGCAGCGTTTCCGTCAGCGCGTAGATCAGCAGCGCGGCGATGCCCAGCACGATGATCTCTCCGAAGGTATCGAAGCCCCGGAAGTCCACGAGGATCACGTTGACGACATTGGTGCCGCCGCCGCCCTTGTAGGAGTTGGCAAGGTGAAACTCAGAGATCGGTGTCGCCACGGACTCGCGCAGCAGGAAGTGGTAGGACAGCGCGAAGGTCGCCAGACCCAGACCGATGGCCACCGCCCCGTCGCGGACACGTCGCAGAACGGAGCTTTCGATTGGTGTGCGGTTGGGCAGGAAGTTGAGCGCGAGCAGCAGGAGAATGATCGTCACCACCTCGACCGTGATCTGGGTCATGGCAAGGTCAGGGGCGCTGAAGAACACGAACCCGACCGAGACCATGAGGCCCACGATACCAATGAGGATCAGCGACAACAGACGATTGCGGTGCAGGAACACGAGCCCCGCCGTGGCCGCGACCAGCATGATCCAGCCCGCGATCTCGACCGGACCTGCGGCCAGCGGCACGCGCGTGGCCGGGCCGCTGGTGCCGGTGGCCCAGGCGAAATATCCCACCACGGCCATGGTCACCCCGGCAATCGCCGCATAGCGAGAGAACGCGCCGTTGTGCAGGCCGTGTATGCCGGAGCGGGCAAGGCTCACGACTGCGGCGATCAGGGCCTCGAAGATGGTCTTTGCTTCGGGTCGGGGGGCGGCATCCCAGAGGCGCAGCAACGGATTGAAGAGCGCAAGCACGATCAGGCCGCCGACGACCGCTGCAATCGACATGTAAAGGGCGGGCACAAGACCGTGCCAGATCTTGAAATATGCTGTGGGTACCTCGGCGGTGGTGCCCAGCACGGCGGATGTCACCAGCTTGACAAAGGGTTCGGCCAGAAACGGCGCACAGCCGATGACGACCACCGGGATGATCAGCAGCGCTGGCGGCAGCCACATGCCCGGACCCGGATCATGGGGTTTGGCCGGATAATCGTCGCGCTTTGGTCCCAGAAACGTATGGGCGATCAGGCGGAAGGAATAGGCAGCGGAAAAGAGCGAGCCGATCACCGCAAGCGCAGGCACCAGCCAGGGAGAGCCGAAAAGCACGGTGTGATAGGCTTCTTCCAGCATCATTTCCTTGGACAGGAAACCGTTCAGAAGCGGGATACCCGCCATCGACAGCGCCGCCAGCGTGACAATGCCAAACGTGACGGGCATCAGATGGCGCAGGCCGCCCAGACGGCGAATGTCGCGGGTGTGGGTTTCGTGATCGACGATGCCCGCAGACATGAACAGGGCGGCCTTGAACGTGGCGTGGTTGAGAATGTGAAACACGGCCGCCATGGCGCCAAAGGCGGTGCCGGTCCCCAGAAGCATGGTGATCAGACCCAGATGACTGACAGTGGAAAAGGCCAGCAAGGCTTTGAGATCGTGTTTGAAAAGCGCGATCACCGCGCCCAGAACCATGGTGATCAGCCCTGCGGTGGTGACGATCACGAACCATTCCGGCGTGCCCGACAGAACCGGCCAGAGCCGCGCCATCAGGAAGATGCCCGCCTTCACCATCGTCGCGGAGTGCAGATAGGCCGATACCGGGGTGGGCGCGGCCATCGCGTGGGGCAACCAGAAATGAAACGGGAACTGAGCGGATTTGGTGAAACAGCCCAGCAGAATCAGGATCAACGCGGGCAGGTACAAGGGGCTTTCCTGAATGATCTCGCGGCTTTGCAGGATGACGCTCAGGTCATAGCTGCCCGCGATGTTGCCCAGGATCAGCATCCCACCGATCAGGGCCAGTCCGCCCATGCCGGTGACGGCCAGCGCCATACGCGCACCCTGACGGCCTTCGGGAAGATGTTTCCAATAGCCGATCAGCAGAAAGGATGACAGCGAGGTCAATTCCCAGAAAACGAGAAGAAGCAGGATGTTATCCGACAGAACGATCCCCACCATCGCGCCCTGAAACAGCAGCAGATAGGTGAAGAACTCGCCCATGTTGTCTTCGCGCGAAAGGTAGAACCGCGCGTAGGTGATGATCAGCAGGCCAATGCCGAGGATCAGCAGGGCAAAGAAAAAGCCAAGCGGGTCGAGCATCAGGTTCACGTTCAGGCCAAGAGCCGGAAGCCAATCAACACCGGTGCGCACCACGTCGCCTGCCAGGACGGCAGGCAGGTTGGTCAACAGTCCCACAAAGGCCGCAAGCGTCACGGTGAACGTCACACCGGCGCAGGCCTGCCGGCCCGCGCTGTACATCAGGCCGGGCAACAATGCGCCCAGAAAGGGCAGGGCGACGACAAGGAAGAGGGACACGCGAACTCCTGATCTGGGGCCTGAAATGGTTCGGACATTTCTGGTTTAATTGGCAGGGTTTCTCAAGCGAAACCGGACAACGCAACAAAATATCGTGCGGGAAATGTCGGTTGCTGACGCTCTTGTGACCGGAAAGGGTCTTGGCGAGGTGGCTTGCGTCAGGGGGGGTCGGCGCTGCCGCCTACTTTTTATCGCGGGCGGCTTTTTCCTCGCGGGTCAGCTTGCTGTTCCACTGGTTGTTGCTCAGGCCAAGCTCGGCCTTGGGAGGTTTGGTCTTGCCGACACTGACCTTGCCGCCCTTCTTCAGAAATTCCTGAATCAGTGCTTCGTCGGTGGTTTGTTTGGGAACATGTTTCATGACCAAAGCCTAGCGGATGGTCCGGGGCGTGACAACCTGAGGCGGCCCTTGCCGACAAGAAAAAACCCCGCGCAGCGGACTGCGCGGGGTTCGGACCCCGGACCGGGGGGACCGGCGATCGGGGCGGCGGCGTCAGGCCGCCTCAGGGGCACGGATGCCCACTGTGACGTCGACCGTGATCTGCTTTCCTTTGCGCAGAACGGTGAACTCGGCTTGGGTGTCTGGGGCCATTGTGGCCACGCTGCGGGTCAGATCGCGCAGGTCTTCCACTTCGGTGTCGCCCACCGACAGGATGATGTCGCCTTTCTGAAGCCCGGCCCGGGCGGCGGGGCTGTCTTCGGTCACGGCCTCGACCACGGCACCCCTGGGCGCATCATACCCCAGCACGGTGGCGACTTCTTCGGTCATCGGGCGAATGTTCACGCCCAGCCAGCCGCGCGCGATCACACCGTCATCGACCAGATCGGCCACAACGGTCTGCACCAGATCCGATGGTACGGCAAAGCCGATGCCGACCGACCCACCACCCGGAGAGATGATGGCGGTGTTCACACCGATCACCTGACCGTCGTTGTCAAAGAGCGGCCCGCCGGAGTTGCCCCGGTTGATCGCGGCGTCCGTCTGGATGAAGTCGTCGAACGGGCCTGAGCGGATGTCACGCGACAGCGCCGACACGATACCGGAGGTCACGGTCCCGCCAAGGCCGAAGGGGTTGCCGACTGCGACGACCTCGTCCCCGACCCGCAGATCCTTGGAGGTGCCGAATGCGACGGTGGGCAGGTCCACGTCAGCGGTGATCTTCAGAACGGCAATGTCCGTCATCGGGTCGCTTCCCAGGACTTCTGCGTCAAAGCTGCGCCCGTCAGCGAGCTTGACCTTGACCGTTTCGGCGCCTGCGACCACATGATGGTTCGTCACGATCTGGCCGTCCGCCGAGATGATGAAGCCCGAGCCAAGGCCCTGCGTTGGCATTTGCTGACCGGGTGCACCCGGTATCATGTCTTCGAAATGCCTGCGCAGTTGCGGCGGGATGTTCTCCGGCATCATGCTGCCTGCGGGCGATGCCTTGCCCGTCACTTCGATGAAGACGACGGCGGGGGATACCTGTTCCACCAGATCGGCGTAGCCACCCGCCGGAACGGCGAGCGCGGCAGTGGGGGCCGTCAGGGCAGCGGTCGACAGCAGTGCCGCCGTCAGCGCGGCGGTCGCGGTACGGGATGTGGAAGAGAGAAGTGAACGCATGGATATTGCCTCTTTCGGTGATGTTACCCGACCCATATGGCGGGTGTGCGTTACAGAGGTCTTGGGATGCATATACAATTTTGTAACCAAGGCTCCTGCTGACGCATCGTCGTCTATATAGGGGTCAGGAAACAGGAAGACGGCGACGGACATGAAGCTGCTGGTGATCGAGGACGATGCGACCACGGGGTCCTACATCGCGCGGGGACTGCGCGAGGAGGGGCACGTCGTCGATCTGTTGGCGGATGGCAAGGACGGGCTGATCGCCGCAACCTCCGGCACCTATGACGTGCTGGTGATCGACCGGATGCTGCCCGTTGTCGACGGGCTGACGATCCTCAAGACCCTGCGCGGTGCGGGCAACCGGGTGCCGGTGCTGCTGCTGACCGCGCTTGGCGATGTGGAGGACCGTATCGAGGGGCTGCAATCGGGCGCGGATGATTATCTGGCCAAACCCTTTGCGTTCGGAGAGTTGTCGGCCCGCGTGAATGCGCTGGCGCGGCGGCCCCAGACGCTTGAAACCGAGACGGTGTTGCGCGCCGGCGATCTGGAAATGAACCTCATCACCCGCAAGGTCACGCGGGCGGGGATCACGCTCGATCTGCTGCCGCGTGAATTTGCGCTGCTGGAACATCTGCTGCGCCGCAAGGGCCGTGTGCAGACGCGAACCATGTTGCTGGAGCATGTCTGGGACATCGGGTTCGACCCTGGTACGAATGTGGTTGAAACCCATGTCAGCCGTTTGCGGGCCAAGGTGGACAAGCCCTTTGACCGTGATCTGATCGAAACCGTGCGCGGTGCAGGGTACAGGATTTCCGCGTGACCCATCGTCTGACGCAGCTTTGGCGGTCCATGCCGGTTCGGCTGGCGGTCCTGCTGGTCGCGCTCTTTGCCGCCGTCAGTCTGCTGAGCCTTGCGGCCAGCTATGCGGTCACGCAGTCGTCGTTCGAGGAAACCATCCGCGCCGATCTGAGGCAGGATCTGGCAGGCTTCCGCGCCGCCCCCAATGCCCGCGCCGTGGCCCTTCTGGTCGAAGCGGAATCCCGCGAGGCCGATCCGAATCGGCTGATCCTCAGCTACATTGCGCCCAGTGGTCGCATCTATGGCAACGGCGCGATTGCACGGGATGATGCCGGTTTTCATATCCTGTCGCTCAACCCCGACCGCGCCGGTTTCGAAGGTGACTACCTGTCGCTGTCGGATGCGCTTTACGGGGGTGTCATCACCATTGCCCGCAGCCGGGCCGAGATCGTGGCGTTGCGGGCGGTTTTCGTGAACATCCTGTGGATCAGCCTGCTGCCCACGGTGCTGATCGCGCTGTCGGGCGGGCTGATCCTCGCGCGGCGGTCCAAGCGGCATGTGGAGGTGGTCAGCGGTGCGCTGGACCGGATGACCAGTGGCGATCTGGCCGCACGGGTCAGCATCGGGCCGCGCTGGTCGGATGATCTGGTGCGCATCGGGGGCAAGCTGAACCAGATGGCAGGTGCGCAGGAAGCGCAGATGAAGGCATTGCGCGGGGTCTCTTCGGACATTGCCCACGATCTGCGCACGCCGTTGCAGCGGGTGGCGCTTTACCTCGCGGACCTTCGGTCGCAGGTCACCTCCGACAGTGACAGCGCCGATCTGGTCGACAGGATCGGGGTGGAGGTCGAGGGGATGTCCCACGTCTTTCAGTCGCTGCTGCAACTGGCCCAACTCGAGGCGGGATCGGCGCGGGCGCGGTTTGTGCAGGTCGACCTGACGGCGCTCTGCCACAAGGTGGTGGAGGTGTTCGAAGACAGCGCCGATGCTGCTGATCACCGGCTCGTGCTGAACGTACCGGATGCTGCGGTCCCGGTGCGGGGCGATCCGGCCCTGCTGGGTCAGGTCCTGTCCAACCTTATCGAAAACGCGCTGCGGCACACGCCTGCGGGCAGCCGGATCACGGTTGCCTTGGAAAGCGACGCGCAGGGGGCGACACTCAGCGTGTCCGACGACGGCCCCGGCATCCCCGACGCAGAGCGCGAAAAGGTGCTGCAACGGCTCTATCGGCTGGACCGCAGCCGCAGCACGCCGGGTCACGGTCTGGGCCTCAGTCTGGTGGAGGCGGTGGCCAGCCTGCACGACGCGGACCTGACCCTGAGCGATGCGGCCCCCGGTTTGCGGGTCGCGCTGCGCTTTGACGCGTGACACGGCGAAAACCCGCAGGCCCGTCTTGTCATTCACGGCGCTCTCTGACCTTCTGCGGGTCTGAGCCAGCCGAGGAGACAGCCGATGCGTGCCATGCAAGTCACAGCCTACGACACCCCGATGATCCTCAAGGATCTTGAGATTCCGGTGCCGGGTGCCGGTGAGGTTCTGGTGCGCATCGACACCTGCGGGCTGAACTTTGGCGACACGCTGATGATCAAGGGCAGCTATCAGGAAAAACCGCAGCTGCCTTTCACCATCGGGATGGAGCTTGCCGGAACCATCGCGGGACTTGGCGCGGGCGTGCAGGGCGTCACCCAAGGCCAGCGCATCGCGGCCTATGCCGGTGCGGGTGGGCTGGCGGAATACGCGGTGCTGCCCGCAGAGGTCTGTGTGCCGATCCCGGATGCCATGTCATCGGTGGACGCGGCGGCCTTTCTGATCGCCTATGGCACGAGCCATCTTGCATTGGACCACAAGGCGCGTCTGCAACCGGGCGAGCGGCTGCTGGTGCTGGGCGCGTCGGGCGGCGTGGGGCTGACGGCGGTGGAACTGGGAAAGCTGATGGGGGCCGAAGTCATCGCCTGCGCACGCGGTGCCGACAAGCTGGAGGTTTGCCGGGCGGCGGGTGCCGATCATCTGATCAATTCCGACACCGACGACATTCGCGACGTGGTCAAGGCGCTGGGCGGCGCGGACGTGGTCTATGATCCGATCGGCGGCGACCAGTTCAAGGCCGCATTCCGCGCCTGCAATCCCGAAGCGCGCTTGTTGCCGCTTGGGTTCGCCTCGGGCGAGGTGCCGCAGATCCCGGCGAACATCCTGCTGGTCAAGAACATCTCGGTGATGGGGTTCTATCTGGGTGGATTTGCCAAGCTGAAGCCAGCGGTCCTGACCGACAGTTTCAAGACGCTGATCGACTGGTATGTGCAGGGCAAGATCAAACCCCATGTCAGCACTGTCCTGCCTTTGGAACAGGCCAACGAAGCGCTCGATCTGCTGCGCACCCGCAAGGCGACGGGCAAGGTCGTGGTGCAGGTGTCCTGAGACACTGCTTGCCGCTGCCCCGTTTGGCGGGTTAATTAGCGAAACCGCAACCCAAGGAGTGATCCCATGCAAATGTCCGACACACGCCAGATCGCCGTCCCGCCCGCGCAGGTCTACGCGGCGCTGCTGGACCCCGGTATGCTCAAGCAATGCGTGCCCGGCGCGCAGGAGGTCACAGGTTCGGTCGAGGAAGGTTTCGAGGCGACCGTCGTGCAGAAGGTCGGCCCGGTGAAGGCGACGTTCAAGGGCGAAGTGACAATCTCGCGATCTGGTGCCGAACACCTCGCTCAAGATTGACGGATCGGGCAAGGGCGGTGCTGCGGGGTTTGCCAAAGGCGGCGCCGAAGTGCGGCTGGTCGAAAAAGACGGCGGCACCGAGTTGAGCTATGACGTGGAGGCCAAGGTGGGCGGCAAGCTGGCGCAGTTGGGCAGCCGGATCATCGACGGTTTCGCCAAGAAGATGGCCGATCAGTTTTTCGAGAACCTCCAGACCTCTCTGGAAGGTCCATCCGATGACGCGGCCCCCGCCGCCGAAGAGGCTCCGGCGAAAAAAGGTTGGTTCGGCCGGTCCAAGACCTAGCTGTACGCGGGCCGCAGCGCCCGACGGGAAATGCAGGTAGGGATGCCGGAATGACCACGATTGTCGATATCAAGGACCTGCGAAAGTCCTACAAGGACGGGTTTCAGGCGCTCAAGGGCGTCAGCCTCGAAATTCGCGAGGGTGAAATCCTTGCGCTGCTCGGCCCGAACGGCGCGGGCAAGACCACGCTGATCTCGACCGTCTGCGGGATCACCACGGCGACCTCCGGCAGCGTGTCGGTCGGGGGGCACGACATCGTGAGCGACTACCGTGCGGCGCGGTCGATGATCGGGCTGGTCCCACAGGAGATCAACCTCGAGCCCTTCGAGAGGGTGATCAACACGGTGCGGTTCTCGCGCGGGCTGTTTGGCAAGTCGAACGACGATTCCGCCATCGAAAAGGTGCTCAAGCAGCTGTCGCTCTGGGACAAGAAAGACAATCAGGTCAGGGAGTTGTCCGGTGGCATGAAACGCCGCGTGCTGATCGCCAAGGCGCTCGCTCATGATCCGCGCGTCCTGTTTCTGGATGAACCCACCGCCGGTGTGGACGTGGAACTCCGCAAGGAGATGTGGCAGGTCGTGGCCGACCTCAAGGCCGATGGCGTGACCATCATCCTGACGACCCACTATATCGAAGAGGCCGAGGCCATTGCCGACCGCGTCGGCGTGATCGCCAAGGGCGAACTGATGCTGGTGGAGGACAAGGACAAGCTGATGGCCCGGATGGGCCAGAAGGAGCTTGAGGTGCAATTGACCACAACGCTGTCGGAGTTGCCAACGGCCTTGGACGCCTACGACCTGCGCCTGTCAAAGGACGGTGATGCGCTGATCTACACCTATGACACCCGCGCCGAACGCACCGGGATCACCGCGCTGCTGTCGGACGTGGCCAAGGCGGGGCTTACCCTGCGCGATCTGGTGACGCGGCAATCCAGCCTCGAGGAGATTTTCGTGAACCTTGTCCACGAAGACGGCGACAACCCCGCCAAGGGAGAAGTGTCATGAACTGGACTGCCGTGCGCTCCATCTTCCTGTTCGAGATGTACCGTTTTTTCCGGACCATCGCGCAAAGCTTTCTGGCGCCGGTGATTTCCACCTCGCTCTATTTCGTGGTGTTCGGTGCCGCCATCGGCAGCCGCATGGAGGAAGTCGAAGGCGTCAGCTACGGGGCGTTCATCGTGCCGGGTCTGGTGATGCTGACGGTGATCACGCAGGCGATCTCGAACGCGTCGTTCGGCATCTATTTTCCCAAATTCATCGGCACGTTTTCCGAATTGCTGGCGGCCCCCATCAGTTTTCTGGAAATCGTGCTGGGGTATGTGGGCGCTGCAGCGACCAAGGCGCTGATCATCGGGGTCATCATCCTGCTGACGGCGTTCTTCTTTGTCGATTTCACCATCCAGCATCCGCTGGCGATGCTCGCCTTCCTGCTGCTGACCACAATCAGTTTCGCGCTTTTCGGCTTCATCATCGGAATCTGGGCCGGCAATTTCGAACAGTTGCAGATCGTGCCGCTGCTGATCGTCACGCCGTTGGTGTTCCTGGGCGGATCGTTCTATTCCATCTCGATGCTGCCCCCTGTCTGGCAGACGGTTTCGATGTTCAATCCGGTGGTCTATCTCATCTCGGGCTTCCGCTGGGCGTTTTTCGGCAGCGCGGATGTGCCGATCATTACCAGCCTGCTGGCCATTGGGGCGTTCACCGTTCTGGGGCTTGGGGTGATCTGGTGGATCTTCCGCACCGGATGGCGCATCCGGGAATAAACCGGGATGCCGCCTTGTTTGCCGGGAACCACCACTCTACATGAGACTACATGATAAACAGGCTGCCCTTCATCAAAACCAAACCGACCGTTGCCGTGATCCGTCTGTCGGGTGTGATCGGCGGGCAGGGTCGTGCAACGCTGAATGATGCGGCCCTTGGTCCGGTGCTCGAAAAGGCGTTCGCCAGAGGCAAGCCGGATGCCGTCGCGCTCGAGATCAACTCGCCCGGTGGCAGCCCGGTGCAATCCTCGCTTATCGGATCGCGAATCCGGCGGCTGGCGGACGAGAAGGACATCCCCGTCATCGCCTTTGTCGAGGATGTGGCGGCGTCGGGTGGGTATTGGCTGGCGGCGGCAGCAGACGAGATTTACGCCGATCCGTCGTCGGTTGTGGGGTCGATCGGCGTGATTTCGGCCTCGTTCGGTCTGGACGAATTCATCAACTCCTATGGAATCAAGCGGCGCGTCTACACCGCCGGTCAATCCAAAAGCATGTTGGACCCCTTCCAGCCGGAAAAGGAAGAAGACGTGGCGCGGTTGAAGACGCTGCTTGAGGACATCCACGAAAACTTCAAGGACCACATCACGGCGCGACGCGGCGACCGGCTTGAAAAGGACATCGACTTTTTCACCGGTGAAATCTGGCTGGCCAGACGGGCATCCGAACTGGGCCTGATCGACGGCATCGGCCATCTGCGCCCGGTGATGAAAGAGCGTTTCGGCGACAAGGTGCGGTTCCGGCGTTACGGGGTCAAGCGCGGCCTGCTGTCGCGCTTTGGCGCGCAGATCGTGCAAGACGCGGCACAGGGGATCGAAGAACGGGTCGCCTTTGCGCGCTTTGGTCTCTGATCCCATGGTTGCCAAGATTGTTCTTCTTTTTCTGGTCTTTATGGGAGTGCTTGCCTGGTTTGGCAAAATGCACTGGCTGGGGACTGACAAGCTGAAGCAGACCAAATGCGGGAACTGCGGGCGGTACCGCATTGGTAAAGGGCCCTGCAATTGCGGGAGCAAGAGTTGATGGTAATGCCGTGGATCCTGTCGGGCCTTGGTCTGGTGATCCTGCTTCTGGCGGGGGACGCATTGGTCAAGGGGGCGGTCAACCTGTCGCTGCGGCTGGGGATTCCCGCGCTGATCGTCAGCCTGACCATCGTGGCCTTCGGCACGTCCGCGCCCGAACTGCTGATATCGGTCAAGGCGGTGCTGGACGGTGTACCGGGCCTTGCGCTGGGCAATGTGGTGGGGTCAAACACGGCCAACATCCTGCTGGTGCTGGGCATCCCCGCGCTTCTGGCGACGATGCACACGTCCGAGTGCAATACCCGCAAGACGTTCGGCTTCATGATCGGCGCATCGGTGCTGTTCATTGCGCTTGCCTTCCGCGGGGTTTTCGACTGGATATCCGGTGTGATCCTGCTGGCCGCACTGGCCTATGTGCTGGGCGACCAACTGCGCGATGCACGCAACCACCGCAACGCCGAGGTGGTCGAAGATGAACCCGAAGGGGCCGACCCCAACATGCCAAAGTGGCAGATTGCGGTGTTCCTGATCCTCGGCCTGATCGGCCTGCCGGTGGGGGCAAGCCTGCTGGTGGACAATGCCACCATCATCGCTCAGGGGTACGGCGTCAGCGACACGGTGATCGGCCTGACGCTGGTGGCTGTCGGCACCTCGCTGCCGGAGCTTGCGACGACCGTCATGGCCGCGCTGCGCCGTCAGGCGGATGTGGCGCTGGGCAATGTCATCGGCTCCAATATGTTCAACCTTCTGGCGATCATCGGTATCGCCAGCTTTGTCGGACCGATCCGGGTTGATCCCGAATTTCTGCAGTTCGACCTGTGGGTGATGCTGGCCGCGTCCTTGCTGTTGATCCCCTTCGTCTACATGCACAAGGATATCACCCGGCTGTGGGGTATCGTGCTGAGCGCCCTATATGCGGCCTATCTGGTAATTGTGCTGATCTGAGGAGACGGCGATGGGGCGGGCATTGGTCACGGGTGCGGGAAAACGGCTTGGTGCGCATATGGCGCGCTATCTCGGCGCACGCGGGTTCGATGTGGCGGTGCATTACGCCACCTCGTCCGACGGTGCCGACGCCGTGGTGCGCGATATCGAAGCGCAGGGTGGCAAGGCTGTCGCAGTGCAGGCCGATCTGCTGGACGATGCCGCGACCCATGACCTCTTCGACCGCGCGGTGGATGCCCTGGGCGGGCCGCTTACCTGCCTGATCAACAATGCGTCGATCTTTGAATATGACACCGTTGCATCTGCCACCCGCGAAAGCTGGGACAGGCATATGGGCAGCAACCTGCGCGCGCCTTTCGTGCTGACGCAAGGCATGGCGCGCCAGAACCTCGCGCCCGTGACAGACGACAACGGAGAGCCGCAGGCCGTGGGTCTGATCGTGAACATGGTTGACCAGCGGGTGCGCAAGCTGACACCCGAATTCATGTCCTATACACTTGCCAAGATGGGTCTGTGGGCACTGACCCAGACCAGCGCCCAGGCGCTTGCCCCGGCGATCCGGGTCAATGCGATCGGGCCCGGACCGACCTTGCAGGGGGAGCGCCAGTCCGACCGTCATTTCAACGACCAAAGAGCGAATACCGTGTTGAGCAGAGGGTCGAACCCCGCTGACATCACCGCGGCGCTGGGATACTTTCTGGACGCGCCGGCGGTGACCGGACAGTTGATCTGCGTCGATGGGGGCCAGCATCTTGGGTGGCAGACACCGGACGTGATGGGGGTCGAATGATGACGTTCCCGCCCAAGTTCTGCACCGGATTGACCAAAGGTAACAGGAATGTGTCAGTTGTTGTTAAGATTCAGTTACTTGCGATTGTCCAATAAATTTATGTTCATGTTTTCAAATACTTACGGAATTGCCTAAAAACTAGGCATTTCAGCGAAGTCAGCCGAATCCAATGATTTTTTCCTGTCAGTCCAACCTTTTCCGCAGAGATATCCACAGCTTTGGTGGACAGGTTAACACTTGTTACCGAAGACGGCATAGTGCAGCGAAACCGGAGAATCACACCTACCGATGAGTGACGAGACCCAAAAACCGCAGGTCGGGCACGAGGTGATCCAGAGCTATCTCAGGACCATCGACACGTCGCCCGGCGTCTACCGGATGCTCGATGGCGAGAGCCGTGTGCTTTACGTGGGCAAGGCCCGCAATCTGCGGGCGCGGGTCAGCAATTATGCGCGGCCTTCCGGGCACAGCCCGCGCATTTCGCGGATGATCGCGAACACCGCGTCGATGATGTTTCTGACCACCAGGACCGAGACCGAAGCGCTGCTTTTGGAACAGAACCTGATCAAGCAGCTGAAGCCCAAGTTCAACGTGCTGCTGCGTGACGACAAGAGCTTTCCGAACATCCTTGTCACGGCGGACCACGATTTCCCGCAGATCAAGAAACATCGCGGCGCAAAGAAGGAGAAGGGTGCGTATTATGGTCCTTTCGCCAGCGCGGGGGCCGTCAATCGCACCCTGAATCAGTTGCAGCGCGTCTTCCTGCTGCGCGATTGTTCGAATGCGATGTTCGAGAGCCGCACGCGGCCCTGCCTGCAACATCAGATCAAGCGCTGTTCGGCCCCCTGCGTGGGCAAGATCAGCGCCGAAGAGTACCGCCAGACCGTGAAGGACGCAGAGCGGTTCCTGGGCGGCAAGACGACCGACATTCAGGCGCGCCTTGCGTCCGAAATGGATGCGGCCAGCGCGGCGATGGAGTTTGAACGGGCGGCGGCCCTGCGCGACCGGATCAAGGCGCTGACACAGGTGCAGACCGCACAAGGCATCAACCCCAAGGGTGTGGCGGAGGCGGACATCATCGCGCTGCATCTGGAAGACGGGCAGGCCTGTGTGCAGGTGTTTTTCATCCGCGCCAACCAGAACTGGGGCAACCGCGACTATTATCCGCGCGTCGGGGCGGACGTCGAGGAAGCGGAGGTGCTGGAGGCGTTCATCGGGCAATTCTACGACCAGCGCGACCCGCCACGTCAGTTGATCCTGAGCCACGAGATCGAAAACCCCGATCTGATGGCCGATGCGCTGTCGGGCAAGCTGGGCCGCAAGGTCGAATTGCTGGTGCCGCAGCGCGGGGAAAAGGCCGAACTGGTCGATGGTGCATTGCGCAATGCCCGCGAAAGTCTGGCCCGCAAGATGGCCGAAACCGCGACCCAGACCAAGTTGCTGAAAGGGCTGGCGGAGGCGTTCGATCTGCCCCAGCCGCCCCGCCGGATCGAGGTATACGACAACAGCCACATCCAGGGCACCAATGCGGTGGGTGCCATGATCGTTGCGGGGGCGGACGGGCTGATGAAGAACCAGTACCGCAAGTTCAACATCCGCGGGGATGAACTGACCCCGGGCGATGACTTCGGCATGATGAAAGAGGTGCTGACCCGGCGGTTCAAGCGGTTGCTGAAGGAAGATCCGGACCGCAAGGAAGGTCAGTGGCCGGATCTGTTGCTGATCGACGGCGGTGCGGGGCAGGTGTCTGCGGTGGAAGAGATCATGCGTCGAGTACGGGGTGCAGGACATCCCGATGGTCGGTGTCGCCAAGGGCGTGGACCGTGACGCGGGCAAGGAAGAATTTCACCGCACCGGCAAGCGCCCGATGGCCCTGCGCCACAACGATCCCGTGCTCTATTTCGTGCAGCGATTGCGCGACGAGGCGCACCGATTTGCCATCGGGACGCACCGCGCCAAGCGGGCCAAGGCCGTGGGGGCCACGCCCCTCGATGATGTGCCGGGCGTAGGTGCTGCGCGCAAACGCGCGCTGTTGGCGCATTTCGGATCGGCCAAGGCGGTCGGCCGGGCCAACCTGAGCGATCTGAAGGCGGTTGAGGGTGTATCCGGCGCGTTGGCCGAAACGATCTATGCCTATTTTCACGAGCGCGGCTAGGTGGGTTCGCGTCTTTCCGGCGGCAGTGCCGGCCGAGAGTGCGGACGGTATATAAGGCCAAAAAGAGAAAGCGGGTTGGTGCTTTTACACCGACGGTGGGCGCTGTAGGGTGCGGCTATGAAGTGGAACCTGCCCAATATCCTGACGCTGTTGCGTCTGCTTGCTGCACCGATGGTGGCGGTGATGTTCCTTTATTTCACGCGGCCCTACGCCGATTGGTTCGCATTGCTGCTGTTCGTGTCGGCGGCCGTGACCGACTGGTTCGACGGCTATCTGGCGCGGGCGTGGAAACAGGAGACAAAGCTGGGTGCGATGCTGGACCCGATTGCCGACAAGGCGATGGTGGTGATTGCGCTGATGGTGATCATCGGCTTCTCGAGCTGGTCGCCGTGGCTGGTGCTGCCAGCCACGGTGATCCTGTTCCGCGAGGTGTTCGTGTCGGGCCTGCGCGAGTTTCTGGGAGATGTCGCCGGAACGCTCAGGGTGACGCCCCTGGCCAAGTGGAAGACCACCTTTCAGATGACGGCGATTGCGGTGCTGTTCAGCCACGGGGTGTTCGAACACTATCTGGGGATGTCGGTTTACGGCATGGATGAAGACATGATTGCGGCGATCCTGAACGGCACCGAAGAGGACGTTCTGGGGTTGGGCTGGAAGTTGACCGGCATGGACTGGGCCGGGCGTATCGGTCTGGCCTTGCTTTGGGTTGCGGCGGCTTTGACCGCGATCACGGGCTTTGATTATCTGCTCAAGGCGCTGCCGCATCTGAGAGAGGGACGCTGATGGATATTCTGTATTTTGCCTGGGTCCGCGAACGCATCGGGTTGCCGCGCGAGACGGTCGAGACCACAGCCGCAACGGTCGCCGATCTGGTGGCAGAGTTGAAAGCGCGCGAAGACCGGTATGATCTGGCATTTTCGGATCTGACGGCCCTCCGGGTTGCCGTCGACCAGAAGCTGACCGATTTCGACGCCCCCTTGGCGGGCGCACGGGAAGTGGCGTTCTTTCCCCCGATGACGGGCGGCTAGGGCGTGCGGGTCGTGGTGCAGGAGGCTCCGTTCGATCTGGGGCAGGAGACCGCGACATTCGCGGCCGGGCGCAGCGACATGGGCGCGCTGGTGACCTTCACAGGTGTCGTGCGTGACCTGCCCGGTGATCCGATGGAAGCGATGGAGATCGAGCATTATCCCGGCATGACCGAGGCCGCGCTGACAGAGATTGCCGAAGAGGCCATGGCGCGGTTTGCGCTTGGCGATGCGCTGGTCATTCACCGCTTCGGACGCCTGGTGCCGGGAGAAATGATCATGATGGTCGCCACCGCCGCGCCGCACCGCAAGGACGCTTTCGAAGCGGCGGAGTTTCTGATGGACTACCTGAAATCCCGTGCGCCCTTCTGGAAGCGCGAGATTTCTGCAAAGGGTGCAGATTGGGTCGCGGCAAAAGCGGAAGACGAAGCGGCGCTCGACCGCTGGTAGCGGCCTAGCGTTTGCTCGTGAACATCTCGCCCGACGGCGCTGTCGTTGCCGAAAGGCTTTCGATGTAGGCGCGCATTTCCTCTGCCTCGTGGCGGGCATCGCGCAGACCTTCCATCGCCGCGCCCAGTTCCGCTTCGGTCTGGGACAGCTGGTTGGTCAGTTCGGCCTCGCGCTGTTGCAGATAGGTGATCGCCTGATCGCGGGTTTCTTCCGCCTCGTGCAGTTCCTGACTCATCCGGTCAAGCTGTGCCACGTCATCGGCGGCAACGCGGGTGAAACGGTGCAGAAGCCAGTTGGCGAACCATCCCAGACAGAAGGCGACAAACAGGATGATCGCTGTGGCTAGGACGAATTCAGTTCTGCTCATCTGACGCACCTTCTTGGGTCGTTTCGTCGTTTGTATCGCTGGTTTGCGTCACAGATTCCAGCGTTGTTTGCCCCGGATCCGAAACCGTGTCCGGGCGGATCAGGCGAAATTCGATCCGGCGGTTCGCCTCGCGGCCTTCTTCGGTGTCGTTGCCGGCGATGGGATTTTCCTCGCCATAGCCTTTGGCGGTGAAGGTTCCCGTCAGCACACGGCGGGCGCGCAACTCGTTCAGCACCGACTCGGCGCGGCTTTGGCTGAGCGCCAGGTTCATCGTTTCGCGGCCCTGGCTGTCGGTGTAGCCCTGGATTTCCAGCGGCAGGTCGCCGCAGCGTTTCAGGATTTCCGCAATCTCGTCCATGATGCTGAGGGCGGATGCGTCGATGGTGGCCGAACCGGGTTCGAAGTTGATCTTGCCGGTCACAAGGACCGCGCCGATTTCCGCCTCGCATTCGTCGGGGGTGGGCAGGCCCAGCACCGGATCGAGCTTTTCCTGATAGCTGACGTCGATGTTGTAATCCGCGCCTTCGCCCAGTTTGCCGGCCAGCAGCGCAGCGATTTCGGTACCGGCGTTGGGATTGCCGGTGTTGCCCGTGACCGAAAGCGTATCTGGCGTGATCCGCACCGCGCCATTGCCGAGCGCAGACAGGGCCTCGAGGCCCGCCAGCACGCGACCGGCCCAGTCCGAGGGCAACCCTTCGGCGATGCGCGCCGCGGTGTAGACATTGGCCGACCCGAAGCGCGCCTTGGCATAGCTGCTTGCCAGTTCCCGCAGCCCGATGTCGCTGACACGGCCGCGCAGCTGCACCTGACCTTCGGGGCTGAGGGTCGCGGTGAACTCGGGAGGGCCTTCGTTGGGGTCCTGAACCTTGGGCAGCGTGGACTTGAGGGCGAAGACGTCGGGCAGGCTGTTTTCAAGCTCGCCCACCACACGGTCGAACAGCGCCTGATCGGCACCCGGCATCGCGGTCAGAGAGATGTCCGCATCCGCAAAGCTGACCGAACCGCCCTCGAGGGTCTGCACTGCCGCGATGGCCTGTTCGACCGCCTGCGACCATGTGGGGCTGGGCACGCCCATGCCGACAACACAGCGGGCCGTGCCGGTCAGGCCCGCACGGGTGGCTGCGGCCAGGATCCGGTTCCGGGCGGCTTCGGTGTCGGCGGAGCAGGCGTCGAAGCGGGCCTCGTCGCCATCAATCTCGAAGCGCAGGGTGAAGGGGGTGATGACCGGACGCGGGGCTGAGATCTCCAGCGCCAACTGGATGGAGGGCGGGGCCGAACGGGTCAACCGGCGCTCCAGCTCCGCCTTCTTTTCCGCGCTGTCTGCGTTGGCCGTGATGGTCACGCGCCCCGCCTCGACCGATGCCTTGGCGCTGGGCAGCTGGGCCATGGCGGCGATGGCGAAGGACAGCGCGTCTTCCCAACCGTCGGGTGCGGGATAATCGGCCTTCTCCAGCAGATCGGCGACACTCGCCTCTCCGGCCAGCTGTGTGAACCGTTCGATTGCGGCATCGCGGTCAGTGCTGGTGGGGATCAGCCCGATGATCGAAATGCCGCTGGCGTTGCGCAGGATCTCTGCCGAGAACCGCGGGGGCGCGATGGCGGCCTGCGCCTCGACCTCCATTTCGTCGATGACACGGGCGGCGTCGACGATGGACCCCGCGGTGGTGAGTGCCTTGAACCGCACCGCTTCGGTCGGTGCGATGCCCGCCAGCGTCACCTGCAGCCCGTCGGCCTGCACTTCGGCCCAGGTCATGCCTTCGTCGTCCAGCGCATCGCGCACCCCGATTTCCGATGTCTCCTCGATCAGTTTGACGCTGAAATTCGCGGCCACCAATGAAACGACGGCGGCGGCGAAGAACGTCATGGCGATGATCAGCAGGGAAGACAGACGCATGGTCGGATGTGGTCCTGTTCAGTTTGTCTTTTGATACGCGCCACGGCCACCCGGTGCAATCACACCAGCAGGGCGAGGGCGAAAAACAGCAGCGGGATCATGCCGGTATCACGGTTCACCCGAAAGAGTTGCAGCATCTTTGCCGTATTATTGATGTCAAGTCCACGCAACTGCCAGGTCATGTGCCAGCCCATCGCCCAGGGTCCGGCCAGGGCGATGACCAGCGCCAGAACCGAAGCCTCTGGCATGGCGCTGAAAATCACCGCCAGCCCCATCAGTCCGACGGTCGCCATCAGGAAGCGCCGCAGCCATTGCGGCGATGTCTCTCCGAAAAGCCGGGCGGTGGATTTGACACCGATCAATGCGTCGTCTTCGGTGTCCTGATGGGCATAGATGGTGTCGTAATAGAGCGTCCAGGCGATGCCGGCGGCATAAAGAAGGACCGCAGGCGAGTTGAGTTCGCCGGTATGCGCGGTCCAGACCAGCAAGGCACCCCAGTTGAAGGCCAGTCCCAGAAAGACCTGCGGCCACCAGGTAAAGCGTTTGGCGAAAGGATAGACCGTGACCAGCAGAAGCGACAGCACGCCAAGGCCAACGGCGGCCCAGTTGAAAGTGAACAGAATCAGCGCCGCCAGCAGCGCCTGTATCACCATCCATGCCACTGCCGCCTTGACCGAGACCTGCCCGGAGGGAATTGGCCGGGACCGGGTGCGGGCCACCTGCGCGTCGAAATCGCGGTCGGTGATGTCGTTCCATGTGCAACCCGCGCCGCGCATCAGGAACGCGCCGATGCCGCAGCCCGCAAAGATCCACAGGTCTTCCCAACGGGGGCTTTGGTCATACAGGATCGCCAGCGCCAGACCCCACCAGCAGGGCAGCAGCAACAGCCATGTGCCGATGGGCCGGTCCGCCCGGCTGAGCCGCAGATAGGGACGTGCGAAAGGGGGGGCGTAACGGTCCACCCAGTTGTCCGATGGTGCATCCGCGACCGGGGCATCTGGTGATGGGGGCGTGACTTGCATATATCGGTCTCATGACGGCGAAAATCAGACTGTATGTAGAGCACCCTTTGGGGGCGGGGCAATCGGTTCCTTTGGACAAGGGACAGGCGCATTACCTTTTCGGGGTGATGCGGCTGACCCTGGGCGGGGCCGTTTTGCTGTTCAACGGCACCGATGGCGAATGGCGGGCAGAGATCGCGGAGGCCGGAAAGCGCGGTGGTGTGCTGACCTGCGTCGAACCGACGCGGCCCTTGCAGATGCCGCCGGACCTGTGGCTGATGTTCGCCCCGATCAAGAAGGCGCGGACGGATTTCATTGTCGAGAAGGCCGCCGAAATGGGCGCCGCGCGGATCGTGCCGGTGATGACGGAGTTCACCAATGCGGGCCGGGTGCAGCGTGACCGTCTGCAGGCCCATGCGGTCGAGGCTGCGGAACAGTGCGGCGGCACCTTCGTGCCCGAGGTTGCCGAACCGGTGAAGCTGCGCGCCTTGCTGGACCGCTGGGAAGCGCCGCGCCAGATCATGTTCTGTGATGAAACGCTTGCGGGCGCATCGGCCAGCTTGCCGGATGTTGCCGGACCCTGGGCGATCCTGATCGGGCCCGAGGGCGGTTTTTCGGAAGCCGAACGCGCGCGGCTTCACAAACTGGACCACGCCCACCCCGTGACGCTGGGGCCGCGCATCCTGCGCGCGGATACGGCGGCGGTGGCGGCGATGACGGTCTGGCAGCAGCGTCTGGGAGATTGGCGATGATGAAGTTCTTTCGACCCGAAGCGAAGGCGGCCGTCTGGCGCTGGCGCGAAGCGATCGCGGGGGTGTTGCTGGCTCTGCTTGGCCTCTGGCTGGTGGCGGGGCCGGGGTTCCTGCTGGCGGTGCCGGGCTATGCCGCGATTGGTTGCGGTCTGCTGGTGATCTGGCTTGGCGTCCAGCGCGGGCGTTTTCGCGGGGCCGGTGGCGGGCCGGGTGCGGTGCAGGTGGACGAAGGGCAGGTGACCTATTTCGGTCCGCTGACGGGCGGGACCGTCGCGCTGCGCGAGATGGACAGCCTGACGCTCGACGGCACGATGTTTCCGGCCCATTGGCGGCTGGCGCAGCGGGGCGAAACGCCGCTGCTCATCCCGGTGAACGCGGCAGGGGCCGAGGCGCTGTTCGATGCGTTCGCCACCTTGCCGGGGCTGCGGACGGAACGGATGCTGAGCACGCTCAGGGCCGATCCGCACAGCGCGGTCGTGATCTGGCAACGCGATCCCACTCCGATCCCTCGCGTTTTGCTGCATTGACACCCTGGCGGAATCCGCCCATCCCTGACCGTTCAAACCAACGGCTTTCGAGGTCACCATCATGTCTATCCCTCAATCGGGCGGTGGCCCCATCGAACGCCGCGAACAGCTGGCCGAATTTCTGGCCGCAGGGTGCAAACCCAAGGAAGACTGGCGGATCGGCACCGAGCACGAGAAGTTCGGCTATTGCAAGGACACGCTCAAGCCGCTGCCCTATGAAGGCGACCGTTCCATCCGCGCGATGCTGGAGGGCCTGCGGGACCAGCACAACTGGTCCCCGGTGGAAGAGGGCGGCAAGCTGATCGGGCTCGAAAAGGACGGGGCCAATGTCTCGCTTGAACCGGGCGGACAGTTGGAGTTGTCGGGCGCGCCCGTCGAGACCATTCACGAAACCTGCGACGAGGTGAACGCGCATCTGCGCGAGGTCAAGGATGTGGCCGACCGGATCGGCGTGGGCTTCATCGGTCTGGGGGCCGCCCCGGAATGGACCCACGACCAGATGGATCTGATGCCCAAGGGCCGCTACAAGCTGATGAACGACTACATGGGCCGCGTCGGCACCATGGGCCGCGTGATGATGCGCCGGACCTGTACGGTGCAGGTCAACCTCGACTTCGGATCCGAGGCGGATATGGTTCAGAAAATGCGCGTCGCGATTGCGTTGCAGCCTGTGGCGACGGCGCTCTTCGCCAATTCACCGTTCTTCGAGGGCAAGCCAAACGGGTACAAATCGCTGCGGTCGATGGTCTGGCGCAATCTGGATGCGGCACGCACCGGCACCTTGCCCTTCGTCTTCGAAGACGGGTTCGGGTTCGAACGCTGGGTGGAATACGCGCTCGATGTGCCGATGTATTTCGTCTACCGCGATGGCAAATACGTGAACGCGCTGGGCATGTCCTTCCGCGATTTTCTGGACGGCAAGCTGCCCGCGCTGCCGGGAGAGACTCCAACGCTCAGCGACTGGGCGGATCACCTGACCACGGCCTTCCCCGAGGCGCGGATGAAGAAATACATCGAGATGCGCGGCGCCGATGGCGGCCCGTGGCGGCGCCTGTGCGCGCTGCCTGCGTTCTGGGTCGGGCTGATGTATGATCAGACCGCGCTCGATGGCGCATGGGATCTGGTCAAGGACTGGACACCTGCGCAGCACGACGCACTGCGGGTTGCGGCCTCTATCGACGGGCTGCAGGCCAAGGTCACGGGCATCGACATGCATGATATCGCCCGCGAGGCGGTGGCCCTGTCAGAGGCGGGGCTGAAGGCCCGCGCCAAGGCCGGTGCTGGCGGCATGGTGCCGGACGAGACACATTTCCTGAACACGCTGAAGGAAAGTGTCGAGACCGGGAAGGTGCCCGCAGATGAGCTGCTGGACGACTACCATGGCGCGTGGAACGGCGATCTTTCCAGGATCTACGCCGACTACAGCTACTGACCGATCCGTGCGGTCAGCACCTTTATTGCGATAGCACCAAAGGAGAGCGCAAAGAAAGCCTCGAACCCGCGTTTCGCGCGGGTGTAGGCGGCGGTCATCCGGGCTGATGAAAACAGCAGGGCGTAGGTGTGGAACATGACGCCGCTTTGCAGGCCAACCGCCAGGATCACGATCAGCAAGCCGGTCACGGACGTCCCCGGCGGCACGCCGATGGCGTAAAGCGCGCCGAAAAACAGGATTGCCTTGGGGTTCGTCAAATGCAGCGCCAGGCCCTTGGCATAGGCTCGGCGGGGCGTCGTCGCAGCGAGTGTCCTCGGTTCCACCTTCGTTCCGCGCCACGCGCTTCGGGCGGATTTGAATGCCAGCCAAAGCAGGTACCCCGCACCGATGTACCTGATGATTTCAAACACCCAGACATTTGCCGCCATCAGTGCCCCCAGCCCGAAGGCCGCGGCGACGGACCAGATGAACGACCCGGTCGTGACCCCCGACGCAAGGGCAAGGCCCATGCGCCTGCCCGATGCCATGGAAGTACCGGCGATTGCCAATGTGGCGGGGCCGGGGCTGCCGACAGCCAGAAGGGCTGCGAACAGGATCACGGGCAGGTTGATCTCGCTCATGGGGTCGGTCGCGGGTCGGGGACGTAGGCACGCAGGAAGGCGATGACTTTTTCAGCCGGCATTTCACAGGGATAGATCTGCGGTCCCCTGGCCAGATCGTAGAGGTTGAGACTGATGTAATCGGCGCCGCCCAGTTCTTCGGCAACCAGCTTGGTTGCCCGTCCCGCGCTGAACAGGGATTTTGTCGCGACATAGCGTTTGCCGGATGCGGTCCCGGTCGACGTTCCCAGCGGCAAGGCGGCAAGACGTGCCACCGCATCTGCGGGAGGTGTCACCCCCTGCTGCCGATCTTCGGCTCGATCCCCGCCTTGATCCGCTCGATGTTCGCGCGGTGGCGCACATACAGCAGGACAGTCAGCGCGATCCCGAGGATCAGCATGTAGCCATAGCCGGTAAAGACCATCAGGATGGTCGAGCCGGAGGCCGCAGCCAGCGCGCCCATCGAGGACACACGCGTTGCGGCAACCGCGACCAGCCAGCACAGGCAGCAGCCGAGGCCCACAGGCCAGGCCAACGCCAGCATGATGCCCAGAAACGTCGCCACGCCCTTGCCGCCCTGAAACCTGAGCCAGACGGGAAAGCAATGCCCCAGCATCGCCGTCAGCGCGGCCAGCTGTGCCGCATCCTCGCCCGCCAGGGCCCGCGCCAGCAGCACGACCACCGCCCCCTTTGCGCCGTCCAAAAGCAACGTCAGCGCGGCGGCGGTCTTGTTGCCGGTGCGCAGCACGTTGGTCGCCCCGATATTGCCCGATCCGATGTCGCGCAGGTTGCCCAACCCCATGAGACGGGTGAGGATGAGGCCGAATGGGATCGACCCGGCCAGATAGCCAAGCAGGCCCCAGAGGATCAGGACGGACGAAGAAGACTCGATAGGGGGCATCAGGCGGCCTCAAATACGGAACGTCCGGCGACGTAGGTTTTCAGCACCTTACCTTGCATACGCATCCCGTCAAACGGGGTGTTGCGCGATTTGGACCGCAGTGTTGCACGGTCCATCACGAAGGGCGCATCGGCATCGAAAAGGACCAGATCGGCGGGCGCACCGGCGCTCAGCCGGCCGCCCGGCAGGCCCAGTCGCGTGGCAGGGTTCAACGACAGCGCACGCCAGAGCGTGGCAAGGTCCATCAGATCGGCGTGGACCAGTCTCAAGGCAGCGGGCAGCAGCGTTTCAAGCCCCACGGCACCCGAGGCCGCTTCCTCGAAGGGCAGGCGTTTCGATTCCTCGTCCTGCGGGGTGTGCATGGAACAGATGATGTCGATCAGCCCGCTTGCGACGGCTTCGGCCACGGCAAGGCGGTCCTCTTCGTCGCGCAAGGGCGGCTTGAGCTTGAAGAATGTCCGGTAGTCGGCCACATCGAGCGCGTTCAGCGTCAGGTGGTGGATGCCCACACCTGCGGTGATGTCCAGACCGTTCTTCTTGGCGCGTGCCAGCGCGGGCAGGGCGCGGGCGGTGGTGATCTGATCGGCGTGATATTTCGCGCCTGTCATCTCGATCAGCGCGATGTCGCGGTCCAGACCCATGCGTTCGGCCATCGGCGAGACGGCAGGCAGCCCGCGCAGCGACGCGAATTTGCCGGAAGTGGCGGCAGCGCCGCTGCTCAGGACAGGTTCCTGCGGATGCGCGATCACAAGCGCGCCGAGGCTGCGGGCATAGGTCAGGGCGCGGGCGAATACCTTGGTGTTGGTGATGACATGGTCGCAATCGGTAAAGGCGGCGGCACCTGCGTCCATCAGAAAGCCGATTTCGGTCATTTCCTGACCCAGGCGGCCTTTGGTCAGCGCCGCCATAGGGATCACGTTGACCGGTGCGGCCTCGTTGGCGCGGCGGGTCACGAACTCCAGCACTTCGGGGCTGTCGATGGGCGGATCGGTGTCGGGGCGGGTGATCATGGTGGTGATGCCGCCTGCGGCTGCGGCAAGCCCCGCGCTGCGGTAGCTTTCCTTGTGCCGCTCGCCCGGTTCGCAGACCTTCACGCCCAGATCGACAATGCCGGGGGCAAGGTATTTTCCCTTGCAGTCCACCGTATCCCCACCACCGGGCACCGATGCCCTGTCACGCGACACCTGAGTGATACGGCCCTCCGCAATGCTGAGCGTGCCATCAAATACGCTGCCCGCTTCGGGGTCGATCAGCTTGGCGTTGATGAAATGCAGCGTCATGACTGACCTTCGGATTGCTGTGTGCTGGCGTTGTCTTGCCCCAAAAGGAGCGGCAAACCAAGGGGGTTCTGGTTTAGCTGCCGGCTGACTGTCGTGCCTCGTCGATCTGGGCGGCAGCGGCGGCGGGATAGGCCAGATCCCGCATGGCCATGCGTTGACCCGAGCGCAGCTTGATGATCACCCGGTTGCCGAACTGCAACCTTACATCGGCGACTTCGGACAGCGGGATCTGGGCGCGGCCATCGACGCCGTCATGAATGAGGTGGCCGTCGGCGACCTGCCACAGGTCCGTGCGCATCTGTCGCCAGCGCATCACGTCCTCCAGCACGAAACCGGCGGTCAGCACCAGCGCCACGGAAAAGCCCCATCCGATCGGCAGATCGAACCACAGCGAAAAGGCAACCGCGACCGCAAGCAGGGCGAAGAAGGTCACGCTGGCATTGATCATCACGCGACGGAGAAACATCCGCCGCGACGGCACCCAA
The DNA here is from genome assembly GCA_963799505.1 of uncultured Alphaproteobacteria bacterium. Lineage (GTDB taxonomy): Bacteria > Pseudomonadota > Alphaproteobacteria > Rhodobacterales > Rhodobacteraceae > Sulfitobacter. Next base: position 237,109 of record CAWCXM010000010.1, on the reverse strand, counting down.
CTGAGCCCGTCTTCGGCTAGGCGATCCAATACATCATTCCTGCGATGCCAAAGGCGACCAGCAGGGCGATCATCGCTATCCGGCCTGACATCTTGGGATCGGGTTTGGGCTCTTGCATCGGGTTTCCTTCGGTCAAAGTCAGGGTCAGGCAAAGGCCCACCACAGGACGACCAGCACCAGCAGGATCAAGGCGCCCACGATCAGCGATCCGCCGCGCCCCTGGCCCGGTGCCTTGGCGGGTGTGACCTCTTTCGTGCCGGTGTAGGGTTTGGCGGCCTCTGCCTCCAGCGGGATCTTGCTGGTTGGTGCGGCTTCCTGCGCGTAGGTGCCGATCAAGGTGAGGGCGGAACCGGTGTTCAGCGTGGCGGCGTTGCCGCCGAAGGACAGCGAATGGACCAGCATGACCCAGCCGTCCAGCGCCGCAAGCCGCGACGCATCGCGCTGCAGATCGGCGTCACGGGCATCGGTGCCTTCGCGCAGATAGCCCAACAGCCCCATCTCGCCCAGATCGCTGAGCGCGAAGACCTCGATCCCCGCCGGGTTCAGCCCTTGGGTGCCCAGCAGCGCCATCTGCGCGCTTGCATCCTGGCTGAGCGCCCGCGCCTCTGCGTCGGGCATCGACAGCGAGAAGACACGCGTGGTGCCCAATTCGCCCGGTTTCACGGTGATCTCGCCCATCTTATACCTCCATCAGTGCGGGCCTGCGGCTGCGCAGGTTGCGCGCCAGCAGGTCCATCGCGGCCATGCGGACGGCCACGCCCATTTCGACCTGATCCTGTATGACGCTGCGGTTGATGTCATCGGCCAAAGTCCCGTCAATCTCGACCCCGCGGTTCATCGGGCCGGGGTGCATGACGATGGCGTCCGGTTTGGCCGCAGCGAGCTTTTCCGCGTCCAGCCCGTAGCGATGGTAATACTCCCGCTCTGACGGGATGAAACCGCCGTCCATGCGTTCTTTCTGAAGCCGCAGCATCATCACGACGTCGACGTCGCGCAGGCCTTCGGCCATGTCGTCGAAAACCTCGACGCCGAAATCGGCGATACCTGACGGCATCAGCGTCGGCGGGCCGATCAGGCGGATACGGTTTTCCATCTTGCCCAGCAGCATGATGTTGGACCGCGCCACGCGGCTGTGGGCGATATCGCCGCAGATGGCAATCGACAACCGGTGCAGCCGCCCCTTGGCCCGGCGGATCGTCAGCGCATCAAGCAGCGCCTGGGTGGGGTGCTCGTGCCGTCCGTCGCCTGCGTTCAGCACGGCGCAGTTCACCTTCTGGGCCAGCAGGTCGACCGCGCCCGACTGCGGATGCCGGACCACCAGCAAATCGGGATGCATCGCGTTCAGCGTCATGGCGGTGTCGATGAGCGTCTCGCCCTTTTTGATCGACGACGCCTGCATCGCCATGTTCATCACATCCGCACCCAGCCGCTTGCCCGCGATCTCGAAACTCGCCTGCGTCCGGGTGGAGTTTTCAAAGAACATGTTGATCTGGGTCAGTCCCGCCAGCGCATCGCCGTGCTTGGCCGGTTGGCGGTTCAGATCGACATAGGTTTCGGCCAGATCAAGGATCGTGACGATGTCATCCTGCGACAGATGTTCGATGCCAAGCAGATGACGGTGGGGATAGGACATGCGCGGTGGCCTCCGGCTGCGGTTGTCCATCTTATAGAGGGCGCGACAACCCGGCGGCAAGGTGCGCGGGTGGAATAGGGGGCTGCGGTCTTTGCCATTTAGGTTGGTCTGCCCCCGCGATAAGCTGGGCGCATGGAATCATCCACCTTTCATCACGACCGCGCTTTGCTGGACTGGCAGATCGAACTTGGTGCGACCGAGGCGATCGGCGACGCGCCCGTGAACCGCTACGAGGTGCCTGCGACACCGGACAAGCCCGTGTCCGTCGCCCCGGCCGCGCCGGTGGTTCAAACGCAGGCGGCCGATCCCGTCACGGTCGCCGAACGCATGGCGCAGGCCGCGCAAAGCCTCGATGATCTGCGCGCGGCACTCGCCGCCTACGACCATTGCGACCTGAAGAAGGGCGCGCGCAATCTGGTGTTCTGTGATGGTGTGCCGGGGGCGAAAGTGATGTTGGTAGGCGAAGCGCCGGGCCGCGACGAGGACCGCGAGGGCCGTCCCTTTGTCGGTCGCGCCGGGCAACTGCTGGACCGGATGCTGGCCGCCATCGACATGGGCCGCACCCCTCCGGCGGCACCCGTCTATATCACCAATGTACTGCCGTGGCGCCCGCCGCAGAACCGTGATCCGAAGCCTGAAGAAATCGCGATGATGAAGCCGTTTCTGCTGCGCCATATCGAACTTGCCGCCCCGAAGGTGCTGCTGGTCGTCGGCAATTGGTCCTGTCAGGCGCTCTTGGGCAAGCGCGGCATCACCCGGTTGCGCGGTGAATGGACGCAAGCGGCGGGCCTGCCCGCGCTGCCGATGTATCACCCCGCCTATCTGCTGCGCTCGCCCGAGTTCAAACGCGAGGCATGGGCCGATCTGCTGAGCCTCAAGGCGCGGCTTCGGGATGGTTGATGCGCTGACCCTTGCGGCTTTCGTGCCTGCGGCGCTGATCATGAACCTGACCCCGGGGGCGGACATGATGTTCTGTCTGGGGCAGGGGCTGCGCTCTGGACCCAGGGCTGCCGTCATGGCCAGCGCGGGCATTTCGGCGGGCGCGTTCGTTCATGTGACACTTGCGGGTCTGGGTCTTGGCGCGGTGATCGCGGCGCATCCCTGGGCCTTTGACGCGATCCGCTGGCTTGGCGTGGGCTACCTGCTGTGGCTGGCGGTGCAGGCCTTGCGCGCCACGGGCCATCCGCGTGCGACGGGGCCGGGTCTGTCGGTCTGGCGCGCATTCGGGACGGGGCTGATGGTCAACCTGACCAATCCCAAGATCATCCTTTTCGTCCTCGCCTTCATCCCGCAGTTCGTGGTGCCGGAGGCAGGCAGCGTGCTGGGGCAGTTCATCCTGTTCGGCGCGGTACTGGCGCTGGGCGGCTTTGTGATCAACGGCGTCGTCGGTGCCTTTGCCGCAAGGATCGGCCAGACACCGGGGCGCTTTGCCGCTGCCTTCGGCTGGGTCTCGGCGGGAATTTTCGTGGCGCTGGCCGCCCGACTTGCAGTATTGGAACGCACATGAGCCGTATCGACGAAACCGTGGAATTCATTCCGGTCCGCATTGCCGTGCTGACCGTGTCGGACACCCGCGACCTCGCGCAGGACCGCTCGGGTGACGTGCTGGTGCAGCGCATCGCGGAGGCGGGACATCAGCTTGCCGAACGCCACATCCTGCCGGATGAACGGGAACAGATCGCCAATCAGCTGCGCCTGTGGTGCGCGGACGACAGCATCGACGTGGTGATCAGCACCGGCGGCACCGGCCTTACGGGGCGCGATGTCACCGTCGAAGCGCACCGCGATGTCTACGAGAAAGAGATCGACGCCTTCGGCACGGTTTTCACCATCGTGTCGATGCAAAAGATCGGCACCTCTGCGGTACAAAGCCGCGCCACCGGGGGCGTGGCGAACGGCACCTATCTCTTTGCGCTGCCCGGATCACCCGGCGCCTGCAAGGACGCCTGGGACGAAATCCTGCTCAAGCAACTGGATTACCGGCACAAGCCCTGCAATTTCGTGGAAATCCTGCCCCGGCTGGACGAGCATCACCGCCGAAAATGAAGCGTTGCGATTTTCTGCGACGGAATGCTGTCGCCCACACGTAGAAGAGATGTCGCTTGGTATTTGATGCCGGTCGATTAAATACGTCTAGAGCGACTTTTTGGAACGGAGAGCGATGCGATTCCTGCGACAAAGCATGATTGGCCTATTCCTCGCGGCGGCGACGCTGGGGCTTCTGGTCCTTGCGGTCACGCTGGTCAGTGGCGCGGTGCGCGAACGGCTGGCTGCAGAGCCCAACGTGCCGCCCGCCCGCGAACGGGTGTTCACCGTCAACGTCACCACCGCAGAGGCGGGAACGGTCGTGCCGGTGCTGCAAAGCTTTGGAGAGGTGCAGAGCCGCCGTTTGCTGGAACTGCGGGCCGCCGACGGGGGCCGGGTGATCGAACTGGCCGAAGGGTTCGAGGACGGCGGCACCGTCACCCAGGGGCAGGTGCTGGTCCGGCTTGATCCGGCGGATGCGCAATCAGCCGTGGACCGGGCGCAAAGCGATGTGGCCGATGCGCTGGCCGAAGGCCGCGATGCGGCGCGGTCGCTCACGCTGGCGCAGGCCGAACTTGCCGCGACCGAAGATCAGGCCACGCTGCGCGAGCGCGCTTTCGAGCGGCAGACCGATCTGGCGGACCGGGGTGTCGGAACGGCGACGCTGACCGAAACCGCCGAACTTGCCGCCTCTGCCGCACGGCAGGCCGTGGTGTCGCGCCGTCAGGCACTGGCGCAGGCGGAAGCGCGGTTGGACCAGACCGAAACCCTGCTCGCCCGTGCCCGGATCGCGCTGGCCGAGGCCGAAAGACGGCTTGGCGACACCACGCTCACCGCCCCCTTCGACGGCACGTTATCTGCCACGGATGTGGTCGTGGGGCGGCTGGTGTCGGCCAACGAACGGCTGGCCGAACTGATTGATCCGCAGGATCTTGAGATTTCCTTTCGCCTGTCGACCGCGCAATATGCCCGGCTGCTGGACGAAAGCGGCGCGTTGATCCGCGCCGATGTGACGGCGACGCTGGATGTGGCCGGTGTCGATCTGAAGGCGCAGGGCCGGATCAGCCGCGCAAGTGCGGCGGCGGGCGAAGGGGCGACGGGGCGGTTGATCTTTGCGACGCTCAGCGATGCGGTGGGTTTCAAACCCGGCGATTTTGTCACCGTGCAGATCGAGGAGCCGGCGCTGGACGGTGTTGTGCGCCTGCCGGCCTCTGCCGTGGATGCGGGCGGCGAGGTGCTTGTGCTGGATGCGGAGAACCGGCTGGAAGCGGTTACCGTGAACGTCCTTCGCCGCATGGGCGATGATGTTCTGGTGCGCGGTCCGATCATAGGCCGCAAGGTGGTCGAGGCACGCTCGCCCCTGCTGGGTGCGGGCATTGCCGTCAAACCCATCGAGCGGACGGCATCCCCCGACCCCGAACCCGAAATGCTGGAACTGACCGAAGAACGCCGGGCGCGTCTGGTGGCCTTTGTGCAAGGCAACAGCCGGATGCCGGAAGAGGCCAAGGCCCGCGTGCTGGCCCGTCTGGCCGAACCGCGCGTGCCTGCCACTGTGGTGGCACGGATCGAAAGCCGGATGGGGGGCTAGACGATGATGCGCAGGATGCCTCAGGCGGCGGGGGGTATCCTGTCCTATTTCGTGCGTCACCGGACGGCGGCGAACCTGCTGCTGGTCTTGCTGCTGGTTTCCGGCATCGCCGCGATGCCAAACATGCGCGCGCAGTTTTTCCCCGATGTCATCACCGACAGCGTCACCGTCACAACCGTCTGGCAGGGCGCGGGTGCCGACGACGTGGACACGGCCATCGTGCAGGTGCTGGAACCGGCGTTGCTGGCCCTGGAAGGCGTGGAGGGGTCAAACAGCACGTCCCGCGAAGGCCGCGCCACGGTCAGTCTGGATTTTGAGCCGGGCTGGGATATGTCCCGTGCCGCGACCGATGTGCAGACGGCCATAGACGCGATCACGACCTTGCCGGAAGAGGCCGAGGAGCCCAACGTGCGGCGCGGCGCGTGGCGCGACCGGGTGACGGACGTGGTGATCACCGGTCCCGTCGCCCCGGAACAATTGGGCCGGTTCGCCGATGAATTCGTCACGCGCCTGTTTGCCGCCGGCGTCACGCGCACATCCATCGAAGGTGTCGCGGCTCCGCAGACCATGGTCGAGGTGCCGTCTGCCAAGCTCATCGCCTATGACGTCACGATGGCAGAGATCGCAGCCGCCATCGCGGCGGAAGTCGACGCCGATCCGGCGGGCGACGTGACCGGGGCCAACGCCCGGGTGCGCACCGGCATCGCAAAACGGTCCGCCCAGGAGATTTCCGGCATCGTGCTGCGCTCCAACCCCGATGGCTCGAAACTGACGGTGGGCGACGTCGCCACGGTCCGCGCCGAAGGGGTCGACCGCGATCAGAAGTTCTTTGTCGGCCCCGATCCCGCGATGTCCGTGCGGGTCGACCGGTCCGACCGGGGCGACGCGATCGGCATTCAGGAGAAGGTCGAAGAGGTGGCAGCGCAATTGCAGGCCAGCCTGCCGGCCTCCGTCACGCTCGAGCTGATCCGCACCCGGTCGGAAGAGATCACCGGGCGTCTGAACCTGCTGATCGACAACGGATTGATGGGTCTGGGTCTGGTCATTGCGCTGTTGTTTCTGTTTCTCAACGCGCGGACGGCATTCTGGGTTGCGGCGGGCATTCCCGTGGCGATGGGCGCGGCCATCGCGCTGATGTATCTGGGCGGGATCACGATCAACATGATCTCGCTTTTCGGCCTGATCATCACGCTGGGCATCGTGGTGGACGACGCCATCGTGGTGGGCGAACATACCGATCACCGGTTCCGAACCTACGGCGAATCCCCGATGCAGGCCGCCGAAAATGCCGCCGCCCGCATGGCGATGCCGGTCTTTGCCGCCACGCTGACAACGGTCATCGCCTTCTTTGGTCTGGTCATAGTGGGGGGGCGTTTCGGTGATCTGATCAAGGACATTCCGTTCACGGTGATCGCCGTGCTGACCGCGTCCCTGGTCGAATGCTTCCTGATCCTGCCGAACCATATGGCCCATGCGGTATCGGCGGCGACCAAAGATCACTGGTATGATCTGCCCAGCCGCGTGGTGAACCGCGGGTTTGTCTGGCTGCGCGAAACCCTGTTCCGCCCCTTGATGGCCGGTGTGATCCGCGCCCGTTATGTCGTGTTGGCGGGCGTTGTGGCGGTGCTGGCCTCGCAGGTCGCGCTGTTGATCTCGGGCGATGTGCAGTGGCGGTTTTTCAACGCGCCGGAACGCGGGTCGGTCACCGGCAATTTCATGATGGCCGAAGGGGCCACCCGCGAGGACGCGATCGAGATGATGCGCGAAATGCAGCGGGCGACCGAAGAATTGGGTGCGGAATACGCCGAACAATACGGGACCAATCCGCTGTCTTACGTGATCGCGCAGATCGGCGGCAATGCGGGCTACGGTCTTGCCGGGGCCGACAGCAAGGATCCGGATCTGCTCGGCGGCATCTCGATCGAGCTGATCGATGCGGACTTGCGGCCCTATTCCAGCTTTGCCTTCGTGGGCGAATTGCAGGACCGGGTGGTCAATCATCCGATGGCAGAAACGGTCAGCTTTCGGGGCTGGCGGTCCGGACCGGGGGGTGATGCGCTCGACGTGCAATTCTACGGCGCGGATACCGACACGCTCAAAGGTGCCTCCGAAGACCTGCAGGACGCGTTGCGCCAGTTTCCCGAAGTCAGTGCCGTGCAGGACAATCTGGCCTACGACAAGGAAGAGCTGATCCTCGATCTGACCGCACAGGGGCAGGCGCTGGGCTTTACCATCGACACACTGGGCACGGTCCTGCGGCACCGGCTGGGCGGGATCGAAGCCGCGACCTATCCCGACGGTCCGCGCTCTGCGACGATCAGGGTCGAACTGCCCGAGGGTGAACTGACGGCGGACTTTCTGGATCGCACCCAGATGCGCACGCCCGAGGGCCAGTATGTCCCGCTGGCCGATATCGTCAGCGTGGAACGGCGCACCGGCTTTTCCACCGTCCGGCGCGAGAACGGCATCCGTCTGATTTCCGTCACGGGGGATATTTCCGAGGACGATCCGGCCCGGGCCACCGCCATCGGCGAAGCGCTGGAAGGCGATATCCTGCCCCGGATCGCATCCGAGCGGCAGGTGGAGTACCGCATCGCGGGGTTGAGCGAGCAGGAGGACGAGTTTCTGAGCGATGCGCTGACCGGGCTGATCCTCTGTCTGACCGGCATCTATCTGGTGCTGGCCTGGGTCTTCGGCAGCTGGACGCGCCCCATGGTGGTCATGTCGATCATCCCCTTCGGGATGGTCGGCACAATCTATGGCCATCACCTGTGGGAGGTGCCGCTCAGCATGTTCACCGTCGTTGGCCTGTTGGGCATGACCGGGATCATCATCAACGATTCCATCGTGCTGGTCACGACCATCGACGAATACGCCGAAACACGGGGGCTTGTCCCGTCGATCATCGACGGCGCGGCGGACCGCTTGCGGCCGGTGTTGCTGACCACCCTCACCACGGTGTTGGGCATGGCCCCGCTCCTTTACGAGCAAAGCCAGCAGGCGCAGTTCCTGAAACCCACGGTGATCACGCTGGTCTACGGCTTGGGGTTCGGCATGGTGCTGGTGCTGCTGGTCGTGCCTGCGCTGGTGGCGGCGCAACACGATGTGTCGCGTCAGATCACCGCCATGCGCCGTGGATTGCGCGCGCCGGTGACTGCGTTGCGGCTGTGGCTGGTGTCGCTTTGGGTGCTGCTGCTGGGCTGGGGGGCGCTGACGCTGGGCTGGGCCGCGTGGTTCGGCACGTTGCATCCGCTGGCGGTGCGGGCCTTGCCGATGCTGGACTCCATGCCGCCGGTCACGGCGGGTTTGCTGCTGTTCGTTTTCGGTGCGGCAGGTGTGGCAGTGATGGGCTACGGTCTTGCCGGGCTGTTCTTTGCGCTGCGCAGACGCCCGAAAGCCGGTTGAGCGGCGCGCCCTAACCCGCTTTGCACCCTCTGATGTCGACCGCATGTTTCGTGCCCAGCACGGTGAACCTGATGGCGGAGCGATCCAGTGCCAGCGTGCTGCCTGCACCGGGGATCATTTCGCCCACGGCGGTCAGGCTGTCGCCCTGCCGTGTCACGGTTGTCTCGCTCATCCACATGCCCGGCTGACCGGGTTCGATGATCACGACTTCCGCGCCTCCCGCAGAGGCCATGTCAAGGCGCGCCGATATCTCCATGCCGTCCGCCGTCGGGCGAAGGGTGCAACTTGCATGACGCACCCCGGCTTCCGCTTCGCTCAGCGGCTGCGCGGCGAGGGCGGCGGCAATCGCGGGTGTCGGCTTGCTGTTGGACCCGCTCAGGTCCGCCGACATCTGCATGCGGTGCGGAACGCAGATGTCACTGCACACGCCCATTTCCAGATCGACCGTCAAGGCAATCGGCGCGCCCGCCTTTCGGGGCGACAGCGCCAGGGGCAGCACGACCTCCCCGGAATAGCCGATGGTGCGCATCCCGGCGGTCTGGAACACTTCGGGCGTGGGCCATGTGATGCCGACCCCGCGCAGGTTGTCCGACCCGGACCAATCGAACGCGGGCGGGATGCCCGCATCACCGGGCGCCCGCCAGTAGGTCTTCCAGCCGGGGGCCAAAGTCAGCTTGATCGCCGCGATCCGTGTCCCGTCGGGCTGTTGCCAACCGCCAAGGATTTCACCCGTCACCGGCACCGCGAAACTGTCGCCGGCCCGAAGGGGCAGGGTGGTGACGAGGGCAAGCAAAAGGCTGGTGGCAAGTGTTCTGATCATCGCGCTTTGATGGGCCAAAGCCGCGCTTCTGCCAAGTCACGATTGCTTCAGCGATGTTTCGTCGCAACGATGGTGCAAGCCATCCACACCCTTGTCAGTCGCCGCCCACCCATGCATCCTTGCGTTACACCAGACCGGAGACTGCGCAAGACATGACCCAAGTGCCGCTTGATCTGACAGGCAAGTTGCTGATCGCGATGCCGGGTATGGGCGATCCGCGCTTTGCGCATACGGTCATCTTCATCACCTCCCATACGCCCGAGGGGGCGATGGGGCTGGTCGTCAACAAACCGGCCGAGGGGTTGAGCCTCAAGGATGTGCTGGACCAGCTTTCGCGTGATTTCGAAGCGGCGGGGGATGCACTTGCGGTGCATTTCGGCGGTCCGGTCGAGACCGGGCGCGGTTTTGTCCTGCATTCAGCAGACTACCATTCGGCGCTCAATACCCTGGTGGTGGAGGGCGGCTTTGCCCTGACCGCGACGCTGGATATTCTGGACGACATTGCGCAGGGCAAGGGGCCTGACAAGGCGATCCTGACGCTGGGATATTCGGGTTGGGGACCGGGACAGCTGGAGGGTGAACTGGCCCAGAACGGCTGGCTCACGGCGGATGCCTCTGCCGACGTCGTGTTCGATCTGCCGGATGCAGACAAATGGGCGGCTGCGATGCGCTCGCTCGGCATTGATCCCCTGGTGCTGTCCGCGTCGGCAGGGCGCGCCTAGCGTGGTGCAGCGGCGCGTCCGAGCCGGTCGTTGATGGCGCGGCCAAGACCCCGTTCGGGGATCGGGGCGACCGCAATCGGTTGGCCCAGCGCATCCAGCTTGTGAAGGTGATCAAAAAGGTTCGCCGCCGCCTCCACCAGATCACCGCTTGGCGACAGGTTCATGTCCCCCGCAATGGTCCCGAAACCCAACATCACTTCGCCAGCCACTGCGCCTTTTGCGTTCAGCCGGACCGCACCGGCGGGCGCATAATGCGATGTCATCTGTCCCGGCGCGGTGATCGCACCGCCGTCTGCCGGATGCACCATTGGAGCGCCGAGGCAGACCTCGATCTCCTCCTGCGCCAGACCTCCGGGCCGCAGGATCGTCGGAACGCCGGTCAACCCGACAATCGTGCTTTCCAGCCCGACAGCGCAGGCCCCGCCGTCAACGACAGCCGCGATGCGGCCCGCGAGGCCGTTCAGAACATGCCGCGCCGTGGTCGGGCTGATCCGCCCCGACGGGTTGGCGGAAGGCGCGGCGACCGGGCCGCCGAAGGCGCGCAGCAAGGCCCGCGCCGTTGGGTCGGCCGGCACGCGCAGCGCCACACTGTCCAGCCCTGCGGTGACCAGCGAGGACAACCCGTGCCCCTGGCGAAGAGGCAGGACCAGCGTCAGCGGGCCGGGCCAGAACGCGTCTGCCAACGCCTGTGCCGCTGGCGACCAAAGCGCATAGGTCTGTGCTTGCGATACCTCTGCCAGATGGACGATCAACGGGTTGAAACTGGGTCTGCCCTTGGCCTCATAGACCTGCGCCACCGCCGTTCCGTTGCGGGCATCCGCCCCAAGGCCGTAAACCGTCTCGGTCGGAAAGGACACCAGCGCACCGGCGGTCAGCAACTCCGCCGCGCGCGCGATGCCGTTTACGTCGGGTTCGAGTGTTTCGGTCTGGGTGTTCATCTGCTGTCCGTGACGCCGCGTTTGGATTGCCTGAGAGACCCTGCCCTCTATGCTGACGCCCATGTGCCATTAGCAGGGCTGTGCCCGGCGTTCCAGCCGCACCGGCCCTTTGCAGGAGACAAAGTATGACCTACCGGGCTGCCGTGAACGAATACGGGTTTCTGATCGACCACATCCTTGATGCAGAGGCGCTGCGCCAGACCACGCGTTTCGCCGATGCCACGGCGGATGTGACCGCCGCGATCCTCGCGGAAGCGGGCAAGATGTGCGACGAAATCCTCGCACCGCTGCAACGCCCCGGCGATCTGCATCCCGCGCGGCTGGAAAACGGCGTGGTGCGCACGTCTCCCGGTTTCGACGAAGGGTTCAGGGCCATCGCCGACGGCGGCTGGATCGGCATGTCCGCAGACCCCGAATACGGCGGCATGGGCCTGCCGATGATCCTGACCTCGGCAGTCAACGAAATGATGAGCGGCGCCTGCCTGTCGCTGCAACTCGCCCCGATGCTGACCCAGGGCCAGATCGAGGCGCTGGAGCATCACGCCTCTGACGAGTTGAAGGCGCTGTACCTGCCCAAGCTGACGTCGGGGGAATGGACCGGCACGATGAACCTGACGGAGCCGCAGGCGGGATCGGACGTGGGCGCGCTGAAATCCAAGGCTGTGGACAACGGCGACGGCACCTATGCGGTCACGGGTCAGAAAATCTATATCACCTGGGGCGATCACGATCTGGCGGAAAACATCTGCCATCTGGTGCTGGCGCGTATCCCCGGTGCGCCGGAAGGCACGAAGGGCATCAGCCTGTTTCTGGTGCCCAAGTTCATCCCCAAGGAAGACGGCACACCGGGCCCGCGCAATGGTGTGACCACGGTGAGCCTCGAGCACAAGCTGGGCCTGCACGGATCGCCCACCGCCGTGATGCAATACGATCAGGCGACAGGCTGGCTCGTCGGGCCCGAACAGGGTGGCATGGCGGCGATGTTCTCGATGATGAACAACGCACGGCTGGGTGTCGGCACGCAGGGCATCGGCGTGGCCGAAGCGGCGTTTCAACACGCGCTCAGCTATGCGCTGGAGCGCAAGCAGGGGCGTACCCCGAACGAGCCGTCGGGCAGCATCATCGGCCACGCCGATGTGCGCCGCATGTTGTCCACCATGAAGGCCGAAATCTTTGCCGCGCGTGCCATCGCGATCAGCTGCGCCTATGCCATCGACCGGGCGACTGCCGAAGACGATCCCGCGTGGTCCGCGCGGGCGGCCCTGCTGACCCCGATCGCCAAGGCATTCGGCACCGACATCGGGATCAAGATGGCGGATATGGGTGTGCAGGTGCACGGCGGCATGGGCTTTGTCGAGGAAACGGGCGCCGCGCAATTCCTGCGCGACGTTCGTGTGACCGCGATCTACGAAGGCACCAACGGCATTCAGGCGATGGATCTTGTCGCCCGCAAGATGATGGACGGCGGCGAGGCGGCGATGGGTCTCTTTGACGAAATGGAAGCGGAGGTGGAGGCAGCACGCAGCCGTTTCCCACGCATGTCCGAAGCAGTCTGGCAGTCCATCGAAAGCATGCGCGAAGCGACGGAATGGCTGGTTGCGCAGACCGACATGAACGACCGCTTTGCCGGTGCGGTGCCTTACCTTACGGCATTCGCGCGGGTGCTGGGCGGGCAGCTTCACCTCAAGGCGGCAATGGCCGATCCCGACGGGCCGCGCGCGCATCTGGCGCGCTTCTACATTCATTGGCTGCTGCCCGAACACGAGGGTCTGCTGGTCCAGGCCCAGACCGGGGACGAAACGCTTTACGCCATCACACCGGAGGCATTGTCCGCCTGATGGCCGATCTCGCCCCCGCCGGTCTGCGCTATCCCTGGGACACCCCGCCCGCCCATGGCACCGAGGCGATCGAGGTGGCACCCGGTGTGCTGTGGCTGCGGATGCCGCTGCCGATGAAACTGGATCACGTCAATATCTATGCCTTTGACGAGGGCGATCACTGGACGGTCATCGACACCGGCTTTGCGTCAAAGAAATCCAAGGCGATCTGGAAAGATGCCATTGCTGGCCCCCTGGGCGGCAAGCCCGTGGGCCGGGTCGTCGTCACCCATCACCACCCCGACCATATCGGGCTGGCAGGCTGGTTCCAGACCGAACATGGTGCCGAACTTGTGACCACCCGCACCGCCTGGCTGACCGCGCGGATGCTGACACTGGACGAACAGGCCGTCGCCCCGGCAGAGGCGCTCGATTTCTACCGCCAGTCCGGCATGGCCCCCGATCTTCTGGACAAACGCGCGACGGACCGGCCCTTCAACTTTGCCGACATCGTGGCCCCATTGCCGCTCGGGTTCACCCGGATCAAGCAGGACGACACGATCCGCATCGGCGGGCGCACATGGGACGTTCATATCGGCAACGGCCACGCGCCCGAACATGCGACGTTCTGGAGCAGGGATGACAATCTGGTGATCGCAGGGGATCAGATCCTTTCCTCGATCAGCCCCAATGTCGGCGTTTACCCGACCGAACCTATGGCCGATCCCATCGGCGAATGGCTTGAGGCTTGCGAACGTCTGGCCCCGCTGGCGCGGGCCGATCATCTGGTGCTGGGCGGTCACAAACTGCCCTTCACCGGCTTGCCCAAGCGGATGGAACAGCTGATCGAGAATCACCACAGCGCCCTGCGTCGGCTGACCGATTTCATCGCGGAACCAAAGGCGGCATCGGAGTGTTTCGGTTCGCTGTTCAAGCGCAAGATCGGTGAGGCGGAATATGGCCTCGCGCTGGTTGAATCGGTCGCGCATCTGAGCCACCTTTACCAGACAGGCCATGCCACGCGGACGCTGCGGGCATCGGACGGGGCGTGGGTCTATCAGCGCAAGGGGTGACGGGACATGGGTGATCAGATCAAGACGGCGGCCGAGGCCGCAGAGGCAGATGTTCTGCCGCGCCTGCACGAGACACATACCGACCCCGATCAACGCTGCGCCAGCACGACGCAGATGCCGAAAAGCGTGACCGAGAAACCCGTCAATCAGAAAAGCCCCGCCCAATGGGCCTATGAACGCACGGTGCTTTACCTCAAGAACTTCGAGGAACAGCTTGATAACGAACACGAAGTCGCGATGGGCTTTGCGGGCGGCGACGCGGGCGTGCTGCGGATCGAGGGGATGGGCTATTTCGATCCCGACATCGTCACCTTCTACGGCACCGATCCGGCAGGTGGGCGCACCCAACTTGTCCAGCACGTCAGCCAGTTGAACGTGATGCTGCGCGCCCTGCCAAAGGCGGTCGAGGGGAAGGCACCCAACCGCATCGGATTTCGACTGGTCGAGGATCTCGAAGACAATGCCGACACCAGTACCTGACCGCATCAAATGGGACATTTTGACGGCGTGACACGCGCCGCAAAGTAGGGTAGGCAGCCCCAAACTCGATCACGCAAGGGACAAGATTATGGCCGATCACGAACATGGCAGCATGGACACGAAAGTTCAGGAGAAGACGTTTGCCGATTTCATGTCCTTCGTCACCAAAACCTGCATCGCCATCCTGGTTCTGCTGGTTCTGATGGCCCTGTTCATCCGCTAAACCCCATGTGCATTTCAAAAAGCATCGCCGCCGCCTTGGCCGCGGTGTTTCTTCTGGCTGCCTGCGGGGCGGACAACAATCCCGACAGCCCCCCGCAAGAGGTCGCTGCCGCGGCCTTCCGCAGTAGCGAACCGCCGTCGCTGACCGTCTTTACGATGATCAACAACCGCACGGGCGAGGGTGGGCATACCTCCCTTTTGATCAATGGATCGCAGCAGGTGATCTTTGATCCGGCGGGATCGTTCCGTGATGCGCGTCTGGCCGAACGGGGTGATGTGCTCTACGGGATCACGCCCGGTTGGGTGCAGGCGTATAAATCCGCGCACGCACGCTCGACCTTTCATGTCGTGGAACAGAAATTCCCGGTCTCCGCCGCGCAGGCCGAAAAGGCGTTGCAACTGGCGCAATCGAACGGGTCGGTTGCCGGTGGCTTCTGCGCCAATGCCACCATCGGCATTCTGCGCCAGATCGACGGCTTTCGCGGCATCAACAGCACCTTCTTTCCGGTCCGTCTGATGAAACAGCTGGAAACCTTTCCGAACGTCACGACAACCCGGCTCTACGAGAACGACAGCGGCGAGGTCATCGACGCCCTGCGCGCCTCCCAGCTAGCCCAGTAGATACAGCATCGCATAAAGCGTCAGGCCGCCCGAAATCATGGCGGCCAGCACGTTGCGCGTGACCAGCCCGACGCCAAGCGTGACAACAGCCGCCGCCAGTCGTGCAGGGTCGGGCTCTCCCCCGGTGGCGTTGGGCCACAGGACTTGCGGTGCCACCAGCGCGGGCAGAACGGCCACAGCCGTATAGCGCAGATGGCGCAGCAGCCATGCGGGCATCGCGCGGTCGCCGACGAACCCGGTAAAGACAAAGCGCAGCAGAAAACTGCCCAATCCCAGCGAAATGATGACGATCCAGAGCTCCGTGCGGTCGATCACGGCGCGGCCTCGTTGCGCCGTTCCAGCCACAGTTCGGTCTGCGCGCCCGCGATCATGCCCGACAGGCCCGCCACGATGATGCCCAGCGAATAGGGCACATTCGCGGCCAGCAGGCTGACCACGACCGCCACAAGGGCCGCGACCACATGCGGCAAGGTGCGGAACATCGGTGCGATCATCGCGAGAAAGGTAATGGGAATGGCGAAATCCAGCGCCCAGCTTTCCGGAACACGGGCACCGATCAGCGCACCCACCAAAGTGAAGGCGTACCACAGCGGCACCACCGGCGTGACCGCGCCAAAGAAATAGGCCACCCGCTCAGGCACCGTCATCTGCGGTTCCTTTTCGAACTTCGCGATCCCGATGACATAGGACTGGTCCACCGTCACATAGGCCGCCAGCGCCCGTTGCCACAACGGCGCGGACCCGATGTAGGGGGTCAACGACGCGGAATACATCGCCATGCGCAGGTTCACCGCAAGGGCCGAAGCGATCACGACGACGGTCGGTGCGTCCTCCTGCATCAACTGCAGGGCGGTGAACTGTGCCGCACCGGCGATCACCACGACGGAAAACGACAGCGTTTCCACAACGCTCAATCCAGCCTCGACAGCCAGCAGCCCGAAGAGGGTCGAGAACGGAATGATCACGAGGATGAAAGGCGATCCGTCGATCACGCCCCTGAGATAGGCGGATTTCGGTGTGGTGGTGTTCATGTGAAACTCTTAAGTTGCTCCCAAGTCGTAGCGGCAAGCCGGGGGGGATACAATTGGCACAGGACCCTGACACATCGGATTATCTGATTGCGCCCGATCCACAGGCAGCGCGCCTGACCCGTGCGGTGCCGGGATTTGACGAAAACGGCGCAGAGGTGACACTGCGCGTGGTCGAGGAACGTCCGCTGACGATCTTTCTGAACGCGCAGGAAATCGTGACGGCGATGACCATCGGCGACTATCCGCGCTATCTTGCGCTGGGATTCCTGCGCAATCAGGGCATGTTACGGGGCGATGATGATGTGATCCGCGTCGATTATGATGAGGAACTCGAAACCGTGGTTGTCCGCACGGCGCGGGCCACCGACTACGAAGACAAGATGCGCCGCAAGACCCGCACCAGTGGCTGCGCGGTCGGCACGGTCTTTGGCGACATGATGGAAGGGCTTGAGGGGCTGACGCTGCCCGATACCCCGGTGCACACGTCATGGCTTTATGCTCTGTCGGCACGGATCAACCGCACGCCGTCGCTCTACCTCGAAGCGGGGGCCATTCACGGCACGGTTCTGTGTCAGGGCGACCGCGCGCTGGTCTACATGGAAGACGTGGGCCGGCACAACGCGGTCGACAAGATCGCGGGCTGGATGCTGGATGAAGGTGTCCCTGCGCAGGACAAGATCCTCTATACCACCGGGCGGCTGACCTCCGAAATGGTGATCAAGACCGCGATGATGGGCATTCCCACGCTGGCCTCGCGCTCCGGCTTCACCGCCTGGGGGGTCGAGATTGCCCAGCAGGTCGGTCTCACGCTGATTGGCCGGATGAAGGGCAAACGCTTTGTCTGTCTCAGCGGTCAGTCGCGGCTGATCCGCGACATGGACCCGGCGGATGTGGCAGACGAGCCGCGCCGTTCCGCCCGCAAGGGGGCGGCGTGATGCGGCAGCCTTTGGGTGTGATCCTCGCGGGCGGGCAGGCGACGCGCATGGGCGGCGGCGACAAGGGGTTGCTGCGCCTGGGTGATCAGACTTTGCTGGCGCGGGTGATCGACCGGCTGGAACCGCAGGTGGCGGATGTTGGCGTTGAACGCCAACGGCGACAGCGAACGCTTTGCGGGGCTGGGTCTGCCGGTGCTTCCCGACAGCATCGAAGGGTTCGCCGGGCCATTGGCTGGCGTTCTCGCCGGTCTCGACTGGGCCGCGACCCAAGGGGCGGAAACGATCGTCACAGCGGCGGCGGACACGCCCTTCTTTCCCTGCGATCTGGTCCCGCAGCTCTTGCTCGCCAGCGAAGGAATGACACATCCGCTGGTGCTTGCCGCCACCCCTGATCCGCAGCGCGGCACGGCGCGGCACCCCACATTCGGTCTCTGGCCCGTCGCCCTGCGCGACGACCTGCGCGCGGCGCTGCAGGACGGTTTGCGCAAAGTCGTGCTCTGGACGCAAGGCCACAACGGGCGCGAGGCGCTGTTTCCTGAAGAGGCGGCGTTCTTCAACGTGAACACCCCCGACGATCTGGCGCGGGCCGAGGCGATGTTATGAAGATCTACGGCATCGTCGGCTGGAAGAACGCGGGCAAGACCGGGCTGATGGAACGGCTGGTGACGGAAATCACCGGGCGGGGGATCACCGTCTCGACCATCAAACATGCGCATCACAGCTTCGACGTGGACCACCCCGGCAAGGACAGTTTTCGCCACCGCGCCGCCGGAGCGACGGAAGTGCTGCTGGCCTCGAACACCCGTTTCGCCCTGATGCACGAATTGCGCGGTGGGCAGGAACCGCTGCTGGCTGACCTGCTGGGCAAACTGTCCCCGGTCGATCTGGTGCTGATCGAAGGGTACAAGCGCGACGCGCATCCCAAGGTCGAAGCGCACCGCGCGGTCACCGGCAACCCGCTGATCGCGCCCGACGATCCGACCGTCCGCGCCGTAGCAAGCGACGTGCCGCTTGATCTGGACCGCCCGGTGTTCGACCTGAACAAGACCGCGCAAATCGCTGATTTCATTCTGGCCGAGGTCGGATTGTGACAGCCTTTGACACCATCGTCATGGTCGATTGGTCAAGCGGCAACGACACCGGCGCACGCCCCCGCAAGGATGCGATCTGGGCGGCGGTAAACCGTGCCGGACAGGCCGACGCACCGGTCTACCTGCGCAACCGGCAGATCGCCGAAGACTGGCTTGCGACGCTTTTCACGCAAGAGCGCGCAGCGGGTCGCCGCGTGCTGGCGGGGTTCGACTTTCCATTCGGCTATCCCGCCGGTTTCGCAACGGCGCTCACCGGATCGGCGGACCCGCTTGCCCTTTGGGACTGGTTCGAGGCGCGTGTCGAGGATGGTCCGAAAAACAACAATCGCTTCGATCTGGCGGGGGCGATCAACATCGCTGTCGGGCAGGGCAAAGGCCCGTTCTGGTTCAACGGTTTGCAGCGCGACATCGCGGGGCTGGCACGCCGCAAGGACGCATATGTCAATCCGTTCCCCGAAAAACGGCGCAGCGAAGAAAGTGCCAAGGGCGCTTTCACCTGCTGGCAGATGGGCGGCGCGGGTGCCGTGGGCGGGCAGGTCTTCACCGGATTGCCCGTGCTTGCCCGGTTGCGCCGGACCTTCGACGTGGCGGTCTGGCCGTTCGAGCGGTTGGACAAGGACATCGCGCTGGTCGAGATCTGGCCATCGCTGACCGTGGGTGCCGCACCGGAAGGACAGATCAAGGACGCCTGGCAAGTACAGGAAGTCGCGCGGCAAATCTCCGTTCTGCCTCCGGACAGGTTGATGGAGATCCTGGCAGTGGACGCGCCCGAAGAAGGCTGGATTTTCGGATTGGGGCACGAGGCCGAATTGAAGACACCCGCCTTGCGCAACGACTGCTTTGCCTTGCCGCAAGGGGTGCATTGGACCCCGGTGGATGAGGCTTTGGCCCTTCTGCGCAGCCGCCTTGTGCCCGTCTGCGCCAGCGAAACTGTGGCCTTGGAAAACGCCTCGGGTCGCGTGTTGGCCGCCGATCTGACCGCGAAACGCGCCAATCCGCCGTTGGCGAACACAGCGGTCGACGGCTACGGCTTTGCCGGAGGGCGCGACGCGGGCGCGCATGACATGCCGCTTGTGGCCGGGCGTGCAGCAGCAGGCGACGCGCCGGTGGATGTGCCGCCGGGTCACGCGATCCGGGTTCTGACCGGTGCGGCCCTGCCTGCGGGTGTGGACACGGTGATCCTGCAGGAAGACGTGGTGGTGGAAGGTGACCGCCTGCGCTTTTCCGGACCGGTCAAGCAGGGGGCGAATACCCGCAAGGCCGGTGAGGATGTCGATGTCGGGCAGGTGTTGATCCGCAGCGGCCGTCGGATCACACCCGCTGATCTGGCTCTGGCGGCGGCTACGGGGATCGACCGGATCACGGTGCGCCAACCCTTGCGGGTCGGTGTGCTGTCTACGGGCGATGAACTGGTCGAAACGGGTCACACCGCCAGGAACAGCCAGATTTACGACGCCAACCGGCCGATGCTGATGTCGCTGCTCTCGCGGTTCGGCCATCACCCTGTCGATCTGGGGCGCGTGGCCGATGACCGCGCCGCTTTGCGCGCTCTACTGGACAACGCGGCGGACCAGGTCGATGCGATCCTCACCAGCGGTGGCGCATCCGCAGGGGACGAAGACCACGTCTCGGCCCTCTTGCAAGAGACGGGTGCGATGGCGCTGTGGCGGATTGCGGTCAAGCCGGGGCGGCCTTTGGCGCTGGGGATGTGGCAGGGCAAGCCTGTCTTCGGATTGCCGGGAAACCCTGTCGCTGCGATGGTTTGCGCCCTGATCTTCACGCGCCCCGCTCTCGAACTTCTGGCAGGCGGCGATTGGACCGAACCACAGGGGTTCACGGTGCCGGCGGCCTTCAGCAAATCCAAGAAGGCCGGTCGCCGCGAGTATCTGCGCGCGCGGATGCGGGACGGACGGGCAGAGGTTTTTGCCTCGGAAGGATCGGGGCGCATCAGCGGGCTGTCCTGGGCCGAAGGTCTGGTGGAATTGCCCGAACCCGCAGTGCAGATCGCGCCGGGCGATCCGGTGCGCTTCATCCCCTACAGCAGTTTCGGGATCTGACCCTAATCAAACGTGCCGGCACACCGCCCCAACAGCATGAAGGCGCGCGCGGTTCGGGTGTCCGCCATCGCAGAGATTTCGCTGTCTGATGCGTTCTTCTCGAACTCCGAAAATGTCTTGTCGAAGCGTCGCAGGAAATGGTGCGCCGCATCGCGAAAGATCGGATCCTGCTTCATGCGTGCGTTGGTCAGCGCCAGTGAAGAGCGGTCCCGGATGCCGCCAAGCGGCGCGATGGCGCGGCCACGGGTGCCTTGGGCGAAGTGACGCCAGATCTCGGGGCGGGCGCGGTCGGGACGCAGATCGTCCATGTAGATGCCGTCCTGGCTCATCAGGGTCAGCACGTCCTGCGCGGCCTGCACCAGTTGCGACGTCAGCCTGTCCTTCAACGCGCGGCGCAGCGCGGCGAAACCCTGGGTGTCATCGGCGGTTTCGGGAAAGTTCAGCGCGCGGATGAAATCCTCGTTCGACAGGATCGGCGCCATGTCGATGGCCTGCGTGCCCAGCGCCAGCGTGGGCTGATCGTCGGTGATGCTTTGCGCCGGGGCGGCTGCGGTCGCGCGGGGTGTCTCTTCACGACGGGACTGAAAGGTCGCAAGCGCCGTTTCGGTCTTGCGGGCGGCGGCGGCGATCTCGTCCAGCTTGCGTGTGACGGAGGATTCAGACCGCAGATGATTGCCCTGCTGCTGGCTCAGATAGGCCTGCCGGATCGCGTCGATCGCGGACTGCAGGCGCTGGCTTTCCTCGCGCATCACGCGGCTGGCCTTGGCGGCGGTCGCCGCAACCCAGATCATCGCGACGGGCATGAAGATGGCCAGCATCGTCATCAGAAAGCGCAGGGAATCCGTGCCGTCTTCCGACGGGCCTTCTTCGCGCAGGATCAGGAAAAAGAACGCAGCCCCCAAAAGCCAGATCGCACTGAGCGCAAGTGCCACCACCTCGATCGAGGTGATGGTTTCGGGACGCGGCTTGTCATAGATGCCCAGGGAAGTGGGCCGTGCAGCGGCGTTCGACGCCCTGGGTGCGGCGGGTTGTTCTGCCGGATCGGGTTGGGATGTCTCAACCACGTCTCAGTTCCTTTTCAGGCATAAACGATCTTGAGAACCTCATAGGATTTGTCTCCCCCCGGCGTGCGCACCTCGACGGTATCGCCTTCTTCCTTGCCGATCAGGGCACGGGCGATGGGAGACTTGATGTTCAGCAGACCCGCTTCGATCTTGGCCTCGTATTCGCCGACGATCTGGTAGGTCTTTTCCTCGTCGGTGTCCTCGTCCACCAGCGTGACCTTGGCCCCGAACTTGATCGGGCCGGAGAGTTTCGCGGGGTCGATCACATCGGCGAGCGAGATGACCCCTTCGAGTTCCTTGATGCGGCCTTCGATGAAAGACTGCTTTTCCTTGGCGGAATGATATTCGGCATTCTCGGACAGATCGCCATGCTCGCGCGCTTCGGCAATCGCCTTGATGATCGCCGGGCGTTCCACTGTCTTGAGCTGCTTCAGCTCGGTTTCGAGCGCGGTGTGTCCGGCCCGCGTCATCGGTATCTTTTCCATCGCCGTACATCCACGTCATCTGGGCCGCGCACGCATTTTGCGCGCTGCGCGGCCATTAAGGTCAGGTTGGCGATTACCTGACCCAAAGTGCCATGCAATTGCAAGAGCCAACGGCCCCTTCGGCAAGGACAGGCCATCAGTCGTATTGGACGACCTCGTATTCGATCCCGTCGGTGTCGTGGAAGTAAAAGCGGCGTCCGGGTTCGTAATCCTGATGGTTGCCGGTCTCGAACCCCTGCGCGATCACCGCTTTCTCGCAGGCATCCAGATCGTCGACCACAACCGCGATGTGATTGAGCCCGCCGACGGTGGTGTAGCTGGACGGTCCGGATGCCGCCGCTTCACCGGGTGTATAAAGGGCAAGGTAGCGGTCCTGCGTGCCCACATGAACGGTATGACCCCCTGCAATGGCATCCCCTTGCCAGCGGATGTGCCAGCCGAAAAGTGTCTCCATCCAGCGGGCGGTCGTCGCGGGGTCGGAGACGGTGAAATTGGCGTGTTCAAGTCTGGCAGTCATGATGGTTTTCCTTGTGATTTTGTGGGCGATGGGTCAGGTGTAATTTCTAAACCTAACTTTAGGTCAAGGTATTTTTCGGCGGAGGACAGGATGGCCGTAAACGACGGACTTTCCATCGGCGCGCTGGCGCGGCGCACAGGGTTGGCGGTATCGGCGATCCGGTATTACGAGGCGCAGGGGCTGATCAGACCCTGGCGCAATTCCGGCGGTCAGCGCCGGTTCGAACGGGCAGACCTGCGCAGGCTCAGTTTCGTGATGATCGCGCAGCAGTTCGGGTTCACCCTGCCGCAGATCAAGGCGCAGCTTGATCGCCTGCCGGGTGGTCGCACCCCGAACAAGGCGGATTGGGCCGAAATCAGCGCTGGCTTTCGCAGCGCCCTGGACGCGCGGATCGCCACGTTGACGCAATTGCGCGACAATCTGGATGGCTGCATCGGCTGCGGCTGCCTGAGCCTCGACGCCTGCGCGCTGTACAATCCCGCGGACCGGGCCGGACAGCGCGGCAGCGGCCCCCGCTATCTGATGGGCGATACACCGTGACGTGATGCCGCCCCGACGCGGGGGAACCTTTGCACCCGTGCTCCGTTGGTCCGGGTAACGAGTTCAGGAGACGTCATGCCCTCTTCGGGTCACCAATATCTCGCGCCGGGGTTCCTGCGCTGTCTGGTCTGGGTGACCGCGCTGGGCGCTGTCGGTCTGGTGGGCGGCAACATCGTGGGCTCTTACGTGGTGCCGGGACATGACTGGGTCGCCGACACGGTCAGTGATCTGGCCGCTGGCAAATACGAAATCATTCAGGATGTATCGCTTTACGGATTTGCGGCGTCCCTGACCGCGCTGGGGCTTGCCTGCGCCCATCTGCACAACGGCGTCGCCAAGTGGAGCCTTCTGACATTCTGCCTCGTCCTGCTGGCACTCTGCGTCGTCATCATCGGCGCGCGGAACGAATACGGCGATGGCGACAGCGAGGGCATCGTCATTCACATCTACGTGGTCTACGCGATTGGCGTGCTCTTCGCCGCCGCTTTCACATTGACGGCCCTCGAAGGCGGACGGATCGCGGGCTTCATGGTGCCGCTTTCCTGGGTGTGCCTTGTCCTCTGGGCCATTGGTGCTCCGATATTCTTTACCCTGCCGACGGCCTGGGACGGCGTCTGGGAACGCGGGTTGGGCGTGATCACCGTGGTCTGGGCGCTGGGTTTCGCCCTTGCCCTGCGGCAATTTGCACGGGACCATCGCGCGGATCAGCGCTGATTTTCACCCCACGTCCCGATTGCAATGAGGCCCCGCGTGGTTTAGCGACAACTGGATGAATTTGCTCTGAGGGGACTTCGATCATGGCCGATACCGCACGCGAAACAATGGAATACGATGTCGTCATCGTGGGCGCCGGCCCGGCGGGCCTGTCTGCGGCCATCCGGCTCAAGCAATTGGACGCGGACTGCAACGTGGTCGTGCTGGAAAAAGGGTCCGAAGTGGGCGCGCACATCCTGTCGGGCGCGGTGCTGGACCCCATCGGGATCGACCGTCTGATCCCCGACTGGAAAGAGCGCGGCGCGCCGATCACGGTGAAGGTCAAGGAAGACAACTTCTACATGCTGGGCGAAGCGGGACAACTGCGCGTGCCCAATTTCCCCATGCCACCGCTGATGAACAACCACGGCAACTACATCGTGTCGATGGGCAATGTCTGCCGCTGGATGGCCGAACAGGCCGAAGAACTGGGGGTCGAGATTTTCCCCGGCATGGCCTGTTCCGAGATGGTTTACGGCGACAACGGCGAAGTCAAAGGCGTGGTTGCCGGTGAATTCGGCAAGAACCCCGACGGCACCAAGGGCGACGGGTACGAGCCGGGCATGGAACTGCACGGCAAATACGTCTTCCTGTCCGAAGGGGTGCGCGGCAGCCTCTCCAAGCAGGTGATCGCCAAGTATGACCTGGCCAAGGGCAAGGAGCCGCAGAAATACGGGCTTGGCATGAAGGAAATCTGGGAAATCGACCCTGCCAAGCACAAGGAAGGCACCGTAACCCACACGATGGGCTGGCCCCTGGAAAAGAAGGCCGGGGGTGGTTCCTTTATCTACCACCTTGACAACAATCAGGTTTATGTCGGCTTCGTGGTCCACCTTGGCTACAAGAACCCGCATGTATTCCCCTACATGGAATTTCAGCAATTCAAACATCACCCGATGGTCGCCGAACTGCTGAAAGGCGGCAAGCGCGTCGCCTACGGTGCCCGCGCCATCACCGAAGGCGGCTGGCAGTCGATGCCCAAGATGACCGCACCCGGCGTCGCGCTGCTGGGCTGTTCGGTGGGCATGGTCAACGTGCCGCGCATCAAGGGGAACCACAACGCAATGCTGTCCGGCATGATTGCCGCGGAAACCGCGCATGAGGCGATCAAGGCGGGCCGGTCGGGTGACGAACTGCCGGAATACGAAAAAGAAGTCCGCGCAGGCGCCATTGGCCGTGACCTGAAAAAAGTCCGCAACGTCAAGCCTTTGTGGTCCAAATTCGGCCTGACCGCCTCGCTTGCCATCGGTGGTTTCGACATGTGGTGCAATACGCTGTTCGGTGCATCGCTGCTGGGCACGATGGGCCACGGCAAATCCGATGCCGAAGCGACAGAGCCTGCATCGAAGCACAAGGAAATCAGCTATCCCAAACCCGATGGCAAGCTCAGCTTTGACCGTCTGACCAATGTGGCGTTTTCCTTCACCAACCACGAAGAAAGCCAACCCGCACATCTGACGCTCAAGGATCCGTCGATTCCGGTCGAGGTGAACCTGCCGAAATACGCTGGCCCTTCGGCGCGGTACTGCCCGGCGGGCGTCTACGAATTTGTCGGTGAAGGTGCGGATACGAAGTTCCAGATCAACTTCCAGAACTGCGTGCATTGCAAGACCTGCGACATCAAGGATCCTCTCCAGAACATCGTCTGGACCACGCCGCAGGGGGGCGACGGACCGAACTATCCCAACATGTGATCGCATCCGCGACACGGAACTGGCGAAAGGCGGGGCAAGATCCCGCCTTTTTTGTGCCTGTTCCTTGCGCAACCGCTCACAGCCCTGTCATCCGCCCTGCGGTCCCATTGCGCTTGGGGCAAGACCTGCTAGCTTTGGTCAAAAGCACATGAGGCGGTTCACGATGTACAGAAAAATGCTCACCGGTGCGGCGGCGTTCCTGATCAGCGCGGCGATGTCCGGCCCGATTCTGGCGCAGTCAGAGGCGGGCGGATACCTGGCCGGACGCCACGCTGCGGTGAACAGTGATTTCCGCGAGGCGGCACGGTTCTACACCCAGGCGCTGGCCCGCGACAGTGGCAACGTCGAACTTCTGGAAAGCTCCGTTCTGTCTCTGATCTCACTGGGTGAGTTGGAAAAGGCGACACCGCTCGCCCGCTTGCTGGAGGAAAAGAACCAGACCTCTCAGGTGGCCCGGTTGGTGATGATCGCAGACATGGCGCAGTCCGAAGACTACGCCGGGCTCATTGAACGGGAAAGTGCGACTGACGGGATCGGTCCCTGGGTCGATGGGCTCATCAAGGCCTGGGCGCAGGTCGGCGCGGGCGATGTCACCTCTGCTCTGGCGGCCTTCGATGCCTTGAGCGAAGAGGCGGGGATGCAGGGGTTTGTGATGTATCACAAGGCCTTGGCGCTTGCGAGTGTCGGCGACTATGAAGGCGCAGAGGCGATTTTCGGCGCGACGGCGGCGGGCGCGGCAGGCCAGACACGACGCGGTGTCATGGCGCACGCCGAAGTACTGGCACAGCTTGAGCGGTACGAGGAAGCATTGACGGTCCTGCGGACGAGTTTCGGTGACGCCACAGACCCTGAGCTTGATCTGATGATCGCGGCACTGGAGGCTGGCGAGCAACTGCCCTTTACCCATGTGCAGAATGCAAAATCCGGCATCGCGGAGGTGTTCTTTACCTTCGCGGCGGTGCTGAAATCGGAATCCGCGGGGGACAACTATGTGTTGCTCTACTCCCGCATCGCCCGCTACCTGCGGCCCGATCATGTGGATGCGCTGCTCCTGACCGCCGGGTTGCTGGAATCGCTGGGCCAGAACGAACTGGCGATCGAGGAATATGGTGCCGTCGCGGCCGATGATCCGGCATTCCACGTGGCCGAACTGGGCCGCGCCGATGCCCTGCGCCGCACCGACAAGGAAGATCAGGCCATCGAAGTGCTGCAGCAACTCGCCCGCAGCCACGGCGATCTCGCGGTGGTGCATTCCACGCTGGGTGACGTCCTGCGCGCGCAGGAAGATTACGCAGGCGCCATCGCCGCCTATGACCGTGCCATCGAACGGGCCCCTGAAACCGCCCCGGTGCGTTGGGTGCTCTATTACTCCCGCGGCATCGCGAACGAACGCGCAGGCAATGACGAGGCGATGGAAAAGGACTTTCGCGCGGCGCTCGCGCTCAACCCCGAACAGCCGCAGGTGCTGAACTATCTGGGCTACTCCCTGGTCGAACAGAACCGCAATCTGGACGAGGCACTCGAGATGATCGAACGCGCCGTCGCGGCCAGCCCGAACAGTGGCTACATCGTCGATTCGCTGGGCTGGGTGTTCTACCGCCTTGGCCGCTATGAAGAAGCCGTGGTGCAGATGGAACGTGCCGTCGAACTTCTGGCCGTCGATCCGGTGGTCAACGATCATCTGGGCGATGTCTACTGGGCCGTTGGCCGCCAGCGCGAGGCCGAGTTTCAGTGGAGCAGGGCATTGTCCTTCATCCAGGAAGAAGACGCCGACAGCGAAGCCGATCCTGCCCGCATCCGCCGCAAGCTGGAAGTCGGACTGGACGCGGTGCTGGAAGAAGAGGGCGCGCCCCCCTTGAAGCTGAGCAATGACATCTGACGGTTTTGCCCCGGCCAAGATCAATCTTGCATTGCATCTGACGGGGCTGCGCGACGATGGCTATCATCTGCTGGACTAGCTTGTTGTGTTTGCCGACGTGGGCGACCGGGTATCAGCCATCCCGGCCAATGACCTGTCGCTGACCGTCGCGGGCCCCTTTGCCAACGGTGTGCCGGTGGACGGCAGCAATCTGGTTCTCAAAGCGGCAAACCGTCTGCGCGACGCGCGCGGGGTGTCCGTGGGCGCAAGGCTGCATCTCGACAAACACCTGCCGCACGGTGGCGGCATCGGTGGCGGTTCGTCCGATGCTGCGGCGGCGATCCGGGTCTTGGCGGATCTCTGGGGGGTCGCCCCCCTGACGGCAGAGGAAGCCCTTCCCTTGGGCGCGGACATTCCGGTTTGCCTTGCCGCGCCGCAACCGATGTTCATGCGCGGCATCGGTGACATTCTGGCACCGGCAGATGGCGTTCCGGCAGGCTGGCTGGTGCTGGTCAATCCCGGCGTGGCGGTACCGACGCAAGACGTCTTCAAGCTTCACGACTTTCTCTATCCGGTCGACAATCCGCCGCTGGAGGAGTTCTGGTTCGACAAGGATATCGAGGACTTCGAGACATGGCTTTTGGGCCAGCGGAACGATCTGACAAAAGTCGCCCGCGAGACCCAGATCGCACCGGTCATCGGTGACGTCCTGAAGGCATTGCAAGGCCACACATCAATAGCGGAGATGTCGGGTTCGGGAAGCACCTGCTGGGCTTGGTTCCGCACGCAGGACGCCGCAGAAACCGCCGCTGCAGATGTATCCCGACAACACCCGGAATGGTGGGTGCAGGCGGCCCGCATGACCGGGTCTAGCTGATCCGGCTCACCACGTAATCGGCCAGATCCACCAGCATATCCTTGACCTCATGCGCGGGCAGGGTGGCCAGCGCCGTCTTGGCCTTGTCGGCCCACGCCAGCGCATCCCGCCGGGTGGCCTCAAGCGTGTCATGTCTGCGCAGCAATGACAGCGCATGGTCCAGATCGCCCTCTGCCTGACGGCCCTTTTCAA
The DNA here is from genome assembly GCA_963799505.1 of uncultured Alphaproteobacteria bacterium. Taxonomy (GTDB): domain Bacteria; phylum Pseudomonadota; class Alphaproteobacteria; order Rhodobacterales; family Rhodobacteraceae; genus Sulfitobacter. Next base: position 208,671 of record CAWCXM010000010.1, on the reverse strand, counting down.
TCGTTCTGACCCAGAACGCGCGTTCTTCGGCATCGGCCCTGGCCACTGCCTTGATCACCGGCAGCGTCAGCTTGCGTTCGCGAAAATCATCGCCCACGTTCTTGCCCGTGGCACCGCTATCGCCCTGATAATCCAGCAGATCATCGACAATCTGAAAGGCGATCCCCAGCGCATCGCCGTAGTCGAACAATGCCTGCACCTGCGCATCGGGCGCCTCTGCGATGACCCCACCGACCTCTGTGGCGGCAGAGAAAAGCGCCGCTGTCTTGCCCCGCACCACTTGCAGATAGACATCCTCGTCGGTCGCCAGATTGCGCGCCGCCGTCAGTTGCAGCACCTCGCCCTCCGCGATCGTCGCAGCAGCGTTCGACAGGATCCGCATCACCCGCATTGATCCGGGTTCGGTCATCAGCTGGAACGACCGCGCAAACAGATAGTCGCCCACCAGCACAGAGGATTGATTGTCCCACAACAGGTTCGCCGTGGGCCGGCCGCGCCGCTGTTCGCTCTCATCCACAACATCGTCGTGCAGCAGGGTCGCCGTGTGAATGAACTCCACCGTCGCCGCGAGGTGCACATGATACGGCCCGTCATAGCCACACATCCGCGCCGCCGCCAAGGTCATCATCGGACGCAGCCGCTTGCCGCCCGCTTCGACCAGATGCGCCGTGACCTCGGGAATGCGTGGCGCGTGTTTGGATGCCATCCGCTCGCGGATCAGCGCGCCCACCTTGTCCATATCATCCGCCAGATAGGCCGCAAGACGGTCGTGCGGTTTCGCGACTGTGTCGGTATTCATTCACATGGCCTTTTGTTTGCCCCAAACGGAGGCTCGACAATTTGGCCGAAATGGCCGACACCGTTGAAATGAAGGAACTATTGCGCACCACCGACATCACGCTGATCGCCTTTGCACAGGCCCTTCTTCGGGGTGAGGATATAGACTGCTTCGAGATGGACGTAAACATGAGCGTTCTGGAAGGGGGCATCGGGATTTTCCCGCGCCGCCTGATGGTGCGCCCCGATGATCATGCGGCCGCCGTCACGGTCATGCGCGATAACGACATTCCGCTGGGGCTGTGACCCGGTTTGCCGACAGCGATCTGACCCGCGATGCCTTTCTGGGAGGGATGCTGCACCTTCTCCAACCGCGACAGGGCTATCGGGCGGGGTTGGACGCGGTGCTGCTAAGCGCCTCTGTTCAGGCGAAAAAAGGGCAAAGCGTGCTGGAACTGGGATGCGGTGCCGGGGCGGCTGTGCTCTGCCTTGGGGCAAGGGTGCCGGGCCTTTCGCTGACGGGGGTGGAACGGGATCCGGCCTTTGCCGCCCTGGCGCGGCGCAACGGTGGTGCGGCTCTCGAGGTTGTCGAGGCGGACCTGACGGCCCTGCCGATGGATCTGCGCCAGCGACAATTTGACCATGTTCTCGCCAACCCGCCCTATTACGACCGTGGGGCTTCCGTGCCGTCGACTGACCCGACCCGAGAGGCCGCACATGGGGCCGAAACGCCGCTTGCCAAATGGGTCAGAACGGCGGCCAAGCGGCTCAAGCCCAAGGGTCAGGTGCATTTCATCCACCTCACGGAACGGCTGCCGGATATTCTGGCAGCCCTGCCGCCGGGCATGGGCAGCGTCGAGGTTCTGCCGCTTGCCGCCCGTCCGGGCAGGGCACCGCACCGGATCATCCTGCGGGCGCGCAAGAACGGCAGGGGGGCGTTTGTGCTTCATGCGCCGTTGATCCTGCACGAAGGACCGCACCACGGCGCGACCGGGGAAAGCTATGTGCCCGCCATCCGCGCCGTCCTGCGCGGCGGAGCGCCGCTCATTTTCTAGCCGCTGTTAAGCGAATGTTTACCATGACCCGGCCTATGCTGCAGGGCGGCGTGACAGACATGCCGATCTATGCTCAACTCTAGGTCTAAACTTTCATCAAGGAGGACTATATGGCTTTCAACGCACGTCTGGAGACCCTCAAGCGCAAGCATCAGGAAATGAGCGAGGCTGTCGAATTGGCCCAACGCGCCCCCGGTGTCGACGATCTGGAAGTTGCCACGATGAAGAAAGAAAAGCTGCGGCTGAAAGAGGAAATCAGCCGACTGTCGAACTGACCTTACCTCTCCTTTGCCGATGACTGGCCCGCGCCGCAACAAAGGCGCCGCCGGTGATCAGGACTGTCGCCCAAAGCAGGTTCATGCTTGGGGCGGCAACCCCGGCCAATACCAGCACCAGCGTCGACAACAGCGGTGCCGCGTAAGAGCTGGTCCCAAGCAATTGGATGTCCCCTTGCTTGACCCCGATGTCCCACACGAAAAACGCCAGCCCCACCGGGCCGACCCCCAACCCGATCACCGATGCCCAACCCAGCGCGGTGGCAGGCAGCACCGTCTGCTCGAACACGAGGTGCAAGGGCAGCGACAGGGCAGAGGATGCAAGACAGAAGACCGCCACCGTGGCGGTCGGTGCATCGCCCAGCCTGCGTGACAGGACCGAATACCCCGACCAGGTCAGGGCGCAGAGGCCCGCCAAAGCATATCCGCCCGCATATTGCGCCGAAAACCCCATGTCCCCGCCCAGCAAAAGCATGAAAGCCCCGACAAAGGCGATCGCCGCCCCGACAAGGTGACCGGCCCCCAGCCTTTCGCCCGGCAGCAGCCCCGAGAAGATCACGATCAGCAGCGGCCAGAGATAGGCGATCAACCCCGCTTCGGCAGCAGGGGCCAACCGCAAGGCCGAAAAATACAGCGCGTGATAGCCGAAAAGCCCAAGCGTGCCAAAGACATAGACGCTGAGGGGCACCTGCCTGAGACTTGCCAATGCACCGGTGACACCAGCCCAGACCAGCCCCAGCGTGCCGCCGATGGCAAAGCAGAGCGTGTTCAGCAACAACGGGGGCACCGGCGCAGAGCCGACCGTGAAAAGGGCCAGCAACGCCCAAAGCAGCACGGCGATAAATCCGACCCAGGTGGCACGGCCACGTGTCATGTCGCCTCCGCTCTTTCCAGCATCGTCATGGCGTCCGCGATATGTGCCGTCTTGTCGATCTCGCGAAAGATCCATTGCCGAAAGGCCTCGATCTGCGGACGTGTCTCGGCCCCCTCCTGGCACAGAAACCGGAACCGGGCACCCGTGCCCAGCGCCGTGCCATAGGGTGCCACCAGACGCCCCTCCGCAAGATCCTTGATCACCAGAGCGCGACGCCCCAGCGCGACACCGGTCCCCGTCAAGGCCGCGTCCAAAGCATGATCCGCCTGCGAAAACCGCGGGCCGTTCGGGGTCAGCACCGCAATCCCCATCGCCCGCGACCAGGCGGCCCAATCCGTCGGCGGGTCCAGAAAATCCATCGATTCGTCGGTCAGCAGCACTGCCGAAACAAGGCTTTCTGGTGTCGGATAGCGAACCGCCAGTTCGGGCAGCATCACGGGCGTCACCCATTCTTCGGCCAGCGGCAGCGCAAAAAGCCCCGGATCGGGGCCATAGCCGAACCGGATCGCCACATCCACGTTGTCCCGCGCCAAATCCATTGCCCGCAGGGTCGCGGCAAACCGCAGTTCGATCTCGGGGTGTTCCTGGGCGAACTCGAACAGGCGGGGCGCCAGCCATTTGGCGGTGAACGCAGGCCCTGCCGTCACCGTCAGCGATTGATGATCCTGTGTGCGCTGCGCCGCCCGCCAGCCACGGGTCAGCACCTGAAATGCGTCCTTTGCGTCCGGGGCAAGCGCCCGTCCCGCATCGGTCAATGCCACCGCCCGGTTCATCCGCTTGAACAGGGGGGCGCCCAGATGCTCTTCAAGAGATTTGATCTGAAAGCTAAGCGCCGCCGGGGTGACGTTCAACTCATCCGCCGCCTTGGCAAAGGACATATGACGCGCAGCGGCGTCAAAGGCGCGAAGGGCAGTCAATGGAGGCAGGCTTGCGGGCATGTTCGCTTAAGTACAGCTTGACCGAGGCGTTGGAAAGTCTCGTTTGTCAGCAAGGCTGCAAAGGCACAGATTAGGAGCAAGTCAAAACAACCCATGCCGTCCAGCCAAGGAACACATCCATGATCGAAGCAACAACAAACCCCGCCGCCCGCACCGCGATGCTCAACGCCCATGCCGCGCGTGGTCGGGCCGTGTCCGCCATGTGGACATGGCTATTCCGGTCTTCCCGCTGAAAGGCGCGTCTTTCTTACGGGATGAAAAAGGGCGGCCCCGTAGGCCGCCCTTTTTGCTGTCATGCATCCGACAGGATCAGACGAAGAACTGCGCACCGTTGGCCGAGATGGTCGAGCCATTGATGAAGCCCGCGTCATCCGCCACGAGGAACTTGACCGCGCGAGCGATTTCCTCGGGCTCGCCCAGACGCCCGGCGGGGATCTGCGCGATGATGCTTTCACGGACCTTTTCCGGCACCGCCATCACCATGTCCGTCCCGATATAACCGGGGCAGATCGCGTTGGCGGTGATATTGGCGCGCGCGCCTTCCTGCGCCAGCGACTTCACGATGCCCAGATCGCCCGCCTTGGTCGCGGCATAGTTGACCTGCGCGAACTGGCCCTTCTGACCGTTGATCGAGGAAATCACCACGATGCGGCCGAATTTGCGCTCGCGCATCCCCGGCCAGATCGGGTGGATGGTGTTGAACACGCCCGTCAGGTTCGTGTCGATCACCTGATGCCACTGTTCCGGCGTCATCTTGTGGAAGGGCGCATCACGGGTGATGCCCGCGTTTGCCACGATCACTTCGACCGGGCCCAGATCGGCCTCGACCTTGGCGATGCCCTCCTTGGACGATTCGTAGTCGGCCACGTTCCACTTGTAGGTCTTGATGCCGGTCTCTTTGGTGAATTCGGCGGCCGCTTCGTCATTGCCCGCGTAGGTGGCAGCGACGGAATAGCCTGCTTCTTTCAGTTCTTTCGAAATGGCGGCACCGATGCCTCGGCTGCCTCCGGTGACAAGTGCGACGCGGGACATAGGTTTCCTCCGGTAAGTAACGTTCTTGCTTTGCGTTGTTTGAGCGCGCAATTATCTTGCGCGCTCAACCTGTTTAGGGGCGCTCAAGACACATGGCAACACCCATACCGCCGCCGATGCACAAAGTGGCGAGACCTTTCTTGGCACCGCGCCGCTTCATCTCGAACAGGAGGGTGTTGAGGATACGCGCACCGGAGGCCCCGATGGGATGGCCGATGGCAATGGCGCCGCCGTTGACGTTCACGATCGCCGGATCCCAACCCATGTCCTTGTTCACGGCACAGGCCTGCGCGGCAAAGGCTTCGTTCGCTTCGACCAGATCGAGGTCTTCCGCCTTCCAGCCCGCTTTTTCCAGCGCCTTGCGGGACGCATAGATCGGCCCGACGCCCATGATCGACGGGTCCAGACCGGCGGTGGCATAGGAGGCGATCCGCGCCAGCGGTTCGATCCCGCGCTTTTCGGCTTCATCCGCGCTCATCAGCAGGGCACCGGCAGCGCCGTCGTTCAGACCGGAGGCGTTGGCGGCGGTGACGGAACCGTCCTTGGTGAAAGCGGGGCGCAGTTTCTGCATCGCGTCCATCGTCGCACCATGGCGGATGTATTCGTCCTGATCGACAATGGTGTCGCCCTTGCGGCCCGGCACGGTGAAGGCGACGATCTCGTCCTGGAACTTGCCCGCCTTCTGCGCGGCTTCCGCCTTGTTCTGCGATCCGACGGCGAATTCGTCCTGCTGATCCCGGCTGATCTGCCACTTCTCCGCGACGTTTTCGGCGGTCTGGCCCATGTGATAGCCGTTGAAGGCATCCCACAAACCGTCCTTGATCATCGTGTCGATGAGTTTCAGATCACCCATCTTCTGACCGGCCCGCATCGACTGCGCATGGGGGGACATGGTCATGTTTTCCTGGCCACCGGCGCAGACGATGCTGGCATCGCCCAGTTGGATGTGCTGCGCGCCCAGTGCGACAGCCCGCAGGCCGGAGCCGCAGACCTGATTGATGGACCATGCGGCGGATTCAATCGGCAGACCCGCATTCACATGGGCCTGACGCGCGGGGTTCTGGCCCTGCGCGGCGGTCAGCACCTGACCCAGAATGGTTTCGGACACATCTGCGGCATCCACACCGGCGCGGGCGATAAGTTCCTTGAGCACGGCAGCGCCCAGATCGTGAGCGGGCGTGTTGGCAAAGGCCCCCCCGAAGCTGCCGACAGCGGTGCGAGCGGCGGATGCGATGACGACGTTGGTCATGGATGTGCGTTCCTCTTCCATTGGCAGAGGATCAACCGACGCGCCATGCTCTCCTGGCACAGCGCGACTCCCCCACCTTCTGCAAACAGGTTTACATGATGCGCCTCAGTGCGGCAACACGGCCCGGTCGGCATAACGCGCCGGACAGGATCAACCCGCGCGTGCTCTGGCTTTGGCCAGCCATGATGGCTGCGTCGTCGGGGCGCTGAAGTAGAAGCCTTGCAGGCAATCGACGCCCATTTCTGTCAAAAGCGTCGCTTCGGCGGCGGTTTCCACGTTTTCGGCCACGGTCAGCATGTCGAAATGTTGCGCAATCGACAGAAGCGCGGATGTGATGGCGCGGTTATCGGGGTTGTCTGCGATGCCGCGCACGAACTGGCCGTCGATCTTGAGGATATCGAAATAGAAATCCTTGAAGTACCGGATCGCGGTATACCCCGCGCCGAAATCATCAAGGGCAAAGCAGACGCCGTGGGGTTGCAGGTCATCCATGAAATCGACGACCAGTTCAGGCACCAGCATGGCAGAGCTTTCGGTGATCTCGAGGATCAGGCGCTCCCCGATTGTCGCATCCTGTTTCAGATGACGGTGCAGCGTCTTGTTCCAGTCGGTATAGCCGATGGACCGGGCCGACATGTTGATCGACAACCGCAGGCCGGGGTTCTGGCGCAGCGCCTGCAGGCCCATGCGCAGCGCCAGCACATCAATCTCGCGGCCCAGTTCCGTCGCCTCGATCGTCGGCATGAAGTCGCGCGCGGGGATCACGCGGCCGGTGGCATCCAGCACGCGAATCAACCCTTCGTAGAAGGCGACCTTGGTATGGCTGCTGGCCCGCATGACGGGCTGATAGGCCAGCAGTGTCTGGCGGTGGGCCACCGCCTCGCTCACCATGTTGATGGTGTCCTTGTCGCGCTGCACCACGGCATAGCTGATCGGATTGTCGCCGCCGGGCGGTAAATCTGCGAGACGGTGTTTGAAACGACTGACCACGGCAATTTACTTTCGCTTGTTCCGCCGTCAGCATGGCGTCCAAGTGATAATGCGGCGTTAAAGCCGTCATTTGCGGTGATTTTTACAGATCCCCTTTCGGGGCGAAACAGCCACGGCGGAGAACGAAGATGGAGCGGTGCGGCTGGGCGGGGCCCGAAGAGATTTACGAACGCTACCACGACACCGAATGGGGCGTGCCGGAGTATGACAGCCGCGCGCTTTGGGAAAAGCTGATCCTCGACGGGTTTCAGGCCGGGCTCAGCTGGATCACGATCCTGAAGAAGCGCGAAAACTTCCGCGCCGCGTTTCAGGGTTTCGATCCGAACGTGATTGCGGCCTGGGGCGAGGCGGACGTGCAGCGTCTTCTGGGCGATGCCGGCATCATCCGGCACCGTGGCAAGATCGAAGCGGCGATCACCAACGCCCGCGCCTGGCAAAAGGTCGAACAGAGGGTCGGGTTCGACCGGTTCATGTGGGAGTATGTGGACGGCGTTCCCCTGCAGAACGCCTGGCCCACACTGGCCGACGTGCCCGCCAAGACCGCGCTGACCGAACGGATTTCGAAGGATTTGAAGAAAGAAGGCTTCAAATTCTGCGGCCCGACCATCGTTTATGCGTGGATGCAGGCCTGCGGGCTGATCAACGACCATCTTCTGACCTGTCCGCGACGGGTGGCCTGTGCGGCGATGGCACAAAAGGAAGCGATCTGATGCCGCAAGACCCCGATGCCAACACGGCGACTGCCAAGGCGTTCTATGACCTGATGTTCAACCAGTGCGCGCCCCGTGCCGCGATCGAACGGTATGCGGGCGACGACTACATTCAGCACAACACCCATGTGGCAGATGGCAAGGAGGCCTTCATCACATACTTCGAGCGGATGGCGCAGGACTATCCCGGCAAGCATGTGCGGTTCGTGCGCAGCGTGGCGCAAGGCGACCTGGTGGTGCTTCATTGCCATCAGACATGGCCCGGATCGGACGATTACGCCGGCATGGACATCTTCCGCTTCGATGACGCGGGCAAGGTGGTCGAACACTGGGATGTGCTGCAGGTCATCCCCGAAAGGTCGGCGAACGACAATGGTATGTTCTGACCGCCCCTATTTCGGCGGAACCAGCGACTGCAGACCGGAGCTGATGTAATACTGTTCCATCAGGAACTGTGCCTGCTGGTTCATCGGGCGCGTTCGTTCCGTCAGCCATGAACCATAGGTGCGCATGTCGGCCAGCGCCTGTTGGCGCAGCGGCGCGGCGCAGGCGGCTTCCGGCAGATTGTCCCGCTCGGCCTTGTTCATCGCGTTGATGATGGCGACGGAACGGTTTTGCGGATTGTTCCGCGCAAAACATCCCGTGACGCGAATCGTCTCGTTGTGAAAGGCCACGCCGATCTTTCCGGCGTTCAGCACCGTGCAGTATTTATAAAGCGCCAGGGCCTGCTCGGCCTGCTGGATGGCCCGCAGCTGATCGCGCAGGGCAGTGCCGTCCCGGGCGGGATAATAGGTGCCGCCACCGGCCGCGGCGATGGCCTGCAACTGCGCTTCGGCAACAGCGTCAACGTCGAATCCGATGGTATTCACGATGGTTCGCACGCCCCCTGACTGCAGGGCTGCCGCTGCCGCGACAGGATCACCGCCACAGGTCTCTTCACCGTCCGAAATCATGTAGATCACCGGCGTCGTCGCCGTTTCGCCGGTCTTGGGCGGCAAGGACGCTATGACTTGTCCCGCATAGGTCAGCGCACCGCCCATCGGTGTCCAGCCGGTCGGCTGCAGCGCGCTGATGCTGCCCGACAGGGCGGCGCGGTCTGTCCCCAGGCCGTGCAGCATTTCGGAAGCCGCACAGGATTGTGCCTTGCCGTCTTCCTTGTTGGTGCCGCGATGCCCGAAGGCCAGCAATCCCACCGCGACATCTGGATGCGCGTCGCGCAGAAAAGCCAGTGCCGCCGCTTTCGCGACGTCCATCTTGGTCTCCGCGCCCACGCGGCCCGCCATCGAGCCCGACGCGTCTATGGCAAGAACAAGGTGACTGGCCGGAGTGAGCGGCCCCGCGCTGGGCGGCGGGGTGCAGGGGGTCAGGGCATAGCTGATGTTCTGCGGCTCGCATTGCGCAAGCTCAATGGGATGCGCTGCGGCGAACTGCGCATAAAGCGGTGCGCACCCGGCCGGAATGTCCTGCGCCTTTGCGGGCAATGCCGCGCACAGCAGTGCGGCCACGAAAACGTTGAACTTCATCAAAATGCCCCCCGGCACGGCGCGACTTTCCATCGCTTGTTGCCGCCCATCCTAGCGCAAAGGCACCATTATGCATAGCGCGGCGACCTTGTGGCGCTTCACTGTCCATTGACTCCAGCGAATCCACGCGTATAAGCCGCCTTTCATTGGTGTTGGTGGCCCCCGCAAGGGGATGCCTGTCGGGTCGCAGACCAGAGGACAACGCCCTTCAACACGGGTTACCCATGGGTAATGCGTTAACATAGCATGAAGGAGAACAGCCGTGACAAAACGCACGTCTGCCAAGCACAAACTCGACCGCCGCATGGGCGAAAACATCTGGGGCCGTCCGAAATCCCCGGTCAACCGCCGCGAATACGGCCCCGGCCAGCACGGCCAGCGCCGCAAGGGCAAGATTTCCGACTTCGGTATCCAGCTGCGCGCCAAGCAGAAGCTCAAGGGCTACTACGGCGACCTGACCGAAAAGCAGTTCCGCCGCATCTACGGTGAAGCCGAGCGTGTCAAAGGCGATACAGGTGAAAACCTGATCGGCCTGCTGGAGCGTCGTCTGGACGCGGTTGTCTACCGTGCCAAATTCGTCGCCACCGTGTTCGCCGCCCGCCAGTTCGTGAACCACGGCCACGTCCGCGTGAACGGCAAGAAGGTGAACATCCCCTCCTACCGCGTCAAGGAAGGCGACGTCGTGGAAGTGCGTGACCGTTCCAAGCAGATGGTTGCCCTGCTCGAAGCCACTCAACTGGCCGAGCGTGACGTGCCCGATTACATCGACGCGGACCATTCCAAGATGACAGCGACCTTCGTGCGCACACCCGCTCTGGGCGATGTGCCCTATCCGGTCATGATGGAACCCAACCTCGTCGTGGAATTCTACGCGAAGAACTAATCTTCGCCGACCATTCCAAAGCCAGATTACAAGAGGCTGCGACGGGAAACCGCCGCAGCCTTTTGCGTTTCTTGCTGGCAGCAGCAGGCATGCGCCGCTAAAACACCCCAAACCGCGAAAAGGCACAGGGACATGAACCAGATCACACCACAACCCGGCATCATGGACATCACGCTCTATCAGGGCGGGGCGGCGCATGTGGCGGGGCTTGATAACGTGGTCAAGCTGTCGTCCAATGAAAACCCGCTGGGCCCAAGTGATGCGGCAATCGAAGCCTACCGCCGTGCGGCGTTCTCGCTGCACCGCTACCCGTCCTCCGATCACGCCAGCCTGCGCCGCGCCATTGCCGAGGTCCACGCGCTGGACGCAGATAGGATCATCTGCGGCGCCGGTTCGGACGAGATCATCGCTTTTCTGTGTCAGGCCTACGCCGGACCGGGAACCGAGGTTGTGCATACCGAACACGGGTTCGGCATGTACAAGATCAGCGCACTGGCCGCCGGGGCCACTCCGGTCGAGGTCAGGGAACGCGAGCGCGTGACGGATGTGGACGCGATCCTTGCGGCCTGCACCGACAAGACTGCGCTGGTGTTCATCGCCAACCCCAACAACCCCACCGGCACCATGATCGGCGCGGCCGAAGTTGCGCGTCTGGCCGAAGGGTTGCCGCCGCAGGCGTTGCTGGTGCTTGATGGTGCCTATGCCGAATATGTCGAAGGCTACGACGGCGGTGCCGGTTTGGTCGATACGCGGGAAAATGTCGTGATGACGCGGACCTTCTCGAAAATCTATGGTCTGGGCGGTCTGCGCATCGGCTGGGGCTATGGGCCGAGGCCCGTCATCGACGTGCTGAACCGTGTGCGCGGGCCGTTCAACCTCAGCCAATCGGCGCTGGACGCCGCCGAAGCCGCCGTGCGCGACACGGCCTATGTGGATCATTGCCGCCGCGAGAATGCCCGCTGGCGGGGATGGCTTGCCGATGCGCTGGCCGAAATGGGCATTCCCTCGGATGTGTCCTGCGCCAACTTCGTTTTGGCCCGTCTGTCCTCGCGCGACGAGGCCGAAGCCTGTGACGCCTATCTCAAATCGCACGGCCTGATCGTGCGTCTGGTGGCGGGCTACAACCTGCCGCAATGTCTGCGCATCACGGTGGGCGACGAATCCAGCTGCCGCCGTGTTGTCCATGCGGTGCGCCAGTTCAAGGAAGGGCCGCGCGATGCCGCAGATCTATGACCGCGTCGCCCTGATCGGTCTGGGACTGATCGCGTCCTCGATGTTCTGGGCGATCAGGCGGGACGGGCTGGCGGGCGAGGTCACGGGCTTTGCCCGGTCGTCCGAAACCCGCGACACGGCCCGCGAGATCGGCCTGTGCGACCGGGTCTGCGACACCATCGGCGAGGCGGTCGAGGGGGCCGATCTGGTGGTTCTCTGCGTGCCGGTCGGCGTCATGGGCGCAGTGGCCGAAGAAATAGCGCCCTTCCTCAAACCCGGTGCCACGGTCAGCGATGTAGGCTCGGTCAAGACCGCCGTGATCGCGCAGGTCGCGCCGCATTTGCCCGCTGACGTCCACTTCGTCCCGGCACACCCGCTCGCGGGCACCGAACATTCCGGCCCGCGCTCGGGCTTTGCGGAGCTTTTCGAAAACCGCTGGACGCTGCTGGTCCCCGTTGCCGGCACCCCGGCTCAGGCTGTTTCCGACCTGCGTGCGTTCTGGGAAGGCATGGGCGCCAATGTAGAGGAAATGGATGCAGAGCATCACGACCGCGTGCTGGCTGTCACCTCCCATGCACCGCACCTCATTGCCTATACGATGGTCGGTGTCGCCGACGACTTGCGCCGCGTGACGGACGAAGAGGTGATCAAATTCTCGGCCACAGGTTTTCGGGATTTTACCCGCATCGCCGCTTCTGATCCGACCATGTGGCGGGATGTGTTCCTGTCCAACAAGGACGCGACGCTCGAAATCCTCGGCCGTTTCACCGAAGAGCTGTTCGCGCTGCAACGTGCCATCCGCCAGGGCGACGGCGACCACCTGCACGCCTATTTCACCCGCACCCGCGCCATCCGCCGCAGCATCATCGAGGCGGGTCAGGACACCTCGGCCCCCGACTTCGGGCGCGGTGGAAAGCCCAAGGCATGATCCGCGCCGTTGTCCTCTCGATGGTCCTCTGCCTTGGGCAGGCGGCGCTGGCGGCTGACCCGGCGTCCTCCCTGCGCCCGGTGCCACGGGGCGGCAACCCCGTCGAACAACCCGTGACGATGGCCCCGTCCGGTGCCATCCAGCAGCCCCCACAGTCAAGCGCGCAAGAGACCGCCAAACAGCGCAGTGGACTGTTTTCGTCCCTGCGCCCGCTGTTTCGCACGAAGAAGGTGGCCCGCGAGGGAAGCGCGAAACAGGCGCTGCAGCGCAAGGGTGCCGTCTGCGGCGACAGCGCCATTCAGGGCGAGGTCGTGGGACGTGTCACCGGCCAGATCGCGGGCTGCATGATCGAGGATGCGGTGCGCGTGCGTGCGGTATCCGGTATCGGCCTCAGCCAGCGGGCGGTGATGGACTGCGGCACCGCCAAGGCATTGAAGTCATGGCTGGAAGACACGGCGAAACCCGCGCTGTCAAAGTCGGGCGGCGGGCTGAACACCCTGCGTGTCGCCGCGCATTATGCCTGTCGCACCCGGAACAATCAGAAGGGTGCAAAGCTGTCGGAACATTCCAAGGGCCGCGCCATCGACATCTCGGCGTTCCGGCTGAATGACGGGACAGACATCACCGTTCTGCAACACTGGAACACCCAACGCTATGCGGGGGCGATGCGCAAGATGCACAAGGGTGCCTGCGGACCTTTCGGCACCGTGCTTGGCCCCAACGCCAACCGCTATCACCTTGATCACTTCCATTTCGACACGGCGCGCTACCGGTCGGGCACATACTGCAAGTGATCAGCGCAGGATGATCCTGGGCGCGGGGCCCAGATTGATCGGGCCAAGAAAAAGCTGCCCTTCGCGAAAGCCGATGGCGATGTCGATGTCTGCCGGATCGTCGGTGCTGCTGGCGATGGCGCGCAGAACGATCTCTGCCTGACCTGTCTGATCCGATCTGATGATGTTGGTTTGTTTCAGCAATTCAAGCGCTTGCTGCCAATTCCTGAAACTCAGCATCACGCCGCCGTCGGGGGTGCCTTCGGCATCCACCTCAACCCTGCCGCTTACCGTCAGCCGCAGATCGCCCCAGATCAGATCGAATGCCCGAATATCTATGCTTCGGGGTTGAGGTCGCCGGGCCTCCAGCGCTTGCCGGTCGATGGGCCGGTCGAACAGAACCGTCACATCGGCGACGAAGGTTTCGAAGGTCAGGGGCCAGTCCGACGGCAATTGCATCGGTACGCGGATCAGATCGCCGGGCGCAAAGCGGGCGGCGTTCAGCGCGAACCGGTATTGCGCGGGGACGTCATTGTCCTGCGTGACCTCGGCCGCGAAATCATCGGCGCTCAGCAGATTGCCCTGCGGGGTGTTCAGCTGCCACGGACCGGATTGCGCATTCAGCCGTTCCAGCTCCAGCGCGGTTCCGGGGTGCAGGTTCAGTTCGGCGCGCCCTTCCTGCGCCCGCAGCAGGAAAACGGCATCGCCCAAGGCGACGCGCACCGGCGTTTCCGGCAGGCGCACCGTCACGTCGCCGGGCCAGTAGGCGGGCATGTCGATGTCAAGCGATGCAGCCTCGACGCTCAGGCGGCGCACGGGGTCGGCAAGCGTCACGGCCTGCATTCCGGTGCTCAAGGCGAGGGGAAAGCCGCTGACATTCAGCGCATCTGCCGTCGCGTCCCATCCGTCGCCGCGCCGGTCTTCCAGCCATGCGGCCACACCGCGTTCCAGCACCGTGGCCGCCACCAGCCACCAGCCGCACCACAACAGCGCGATCACAACAGCGATCTTTACCAGCCTGCCCACCCGCAATACCCCTTTAACTCAACGCGCAGATACGGTTTACGCAGGCAGGCAACAAAGGACCAGTGCGATGGCGATGTGGGTGTTCGGATACGGATCACTTTTGTGGAACCCCGGTTTTCCGGTGGCCGAAAGCGTGATCGGGACATTGCCGGGTTACGCGCGGTCCTTCTGCATGCGCTCGATCCACCATCGCGGCACCGAAGAAGACCCCGGTCTGGTCCTGGCGCTGGACGAACAGCACGACCATGCCTGCTCGGGCATCGCGCTGCGGGTGGAACCGGGACAGGAGGACGCGACACTCGCCTATCTGCGCGAGCGCGAGCTGATCTCCTCGGCCTATCTGGAAAAGAACCTCGATGTGCTGCTCGAGGATGGGCGCAAGGTCAGGGCGGTGGTCTATGTGATCGACGAAAGCCATGACCAGTACTGCGGGGGTCTGCCGCTGGAAGAACAGGCGCAGATCATCGCGCGGGCTGTCGGCGGGCGTGGACCGAACTGTGAATATCTCTACAACACCGCAGAGCATCTGCAGCAGGTCGGATTGCAGGATGCGGACCTTGACTGGCTTCACGCGCGGGTGAAAAGCCTTGTTTCATAAAACCTTGGCAAATCTCTCTGAAATCAGTGTAATCTGCGCTCAGAGCAGTAAATCCGGGTCAGGAGTAACGACCTAATGGCGCAACCAGAGCGCACGACACGACCGCAGTTTTCCCAGCCCGTGCGTCAGATTTCCCTGATGCTGATCGTGCTCGGGCTGACGGGCTTTGGTGCGTTTCTGGCGCTGCCGTCCGTCTATCCGATCTTTGTCGCGAACCCCTATCTCAACGGGGTCATCATTCTGGTCTTCGTCATCGGCGTGGTCGCGTGTTTCTATCAGGTCGTCCAGCTGATCGGCTCGGTCCGCTGGATCGAAAACTTCGCTTCGGACAAACCCGATCCCGAAACCGTTGCGCCGCAGTTGCTGGCCCCTCTGGCGTCGCTCCTGCGCACGCGCGGCGCGCGGATGCAGGTCTCGGCGACCTCCACACGCTCCATTCTCGATTCCGTGTCCACCCGGATCGACGAGGCGCGGGAAATCACGCGCTATATCGTCAACATGCTGATTTTCCTTGGCCTTCTGGGTACGTTCTACGGTCTTGCCACCACGGTCCCCGCGGTTGTCGACACCATCCGCAGCCTTGCACCGACCGAAGGGGAAGACGGCGTCGATGTCTTTTCCAAGCTGATGACCGGTCTTGAAGCGCAGCTTGGCGGCATGGGCGTCGCCTTCGGCTCGTCGCTGCTGGGTCTTGCCGGTTCGCTGGTCGTGGGACTTCTGGAACTCTTTGCGGGTCATGGCCAGAACCGCTTTTATCAAGAGCTCGAGGACTGGCTCAGCTCGATCACCCGCGTCGGTTTCAGCGCGGGCGAAGATGCCACGGGCGAGCAGGCGGCAATGGCCGGTGTGGTCGATCACATGGCAGAGCAGATGGCCGAACAGATGTCGGGCCTGCGCGATCTTTTTGCCAGTTCCGATGCCAGCCGGTCGGCGGTGGAGGAGAAAGTCGGCAAACTGGCGGATGCGGTCGACCGCATGACCGAACGGATGCAAAAGGCCGACAGACCCGATACCAGCAGCGCCGCCACCGCTGCGCTGGAACGGATCGCTGCAGGTCAGGAACGCCTGATCAGCGCGATCGAAGAGCAGGGTGGCGAAGGCATGGACGCCGAAAGCCGGATGCGCCTGCGGTCCATCGACGTTCAGATGCTGCGTATTCTCGAAGAGATTTCCGCAGGGCGGCAGGAAACCATGTCCGAACTGCGCCATGACATTTCGCTGCTGGCCAAGGCGATGTCGGCCCCACGTCCGGTCTCGACGCCGCCCCGCCGCATCCGCACGCCCGATTTTCCGGGCGGAGAGGAGCGCTAGATGGCTCTCTCGCGTCGGACAGGGTCGCGGTTTCAAAGCTCGATCTGGCCCGGCTTTGTCGATGCGATGACCGGCCTGTTGCTGGTGCTGATGTTCGTGCTGACCATCTTCATGGTCGTGCAATTCGTGCTGACCGAACGCATCACCGGACAGGAAACCGAACTCAACACGCTGTCGGGCGAGGTTGCGGCGTTGGCGCGGGCGCTGGGCCTGCAGGAACGTGACAATGCCCAGCTTCAGGCGCGGATGGGAGCGCTGAACGCGTCGCTGAACACGGCACAGGATCAGCTCAGCCAGCAGGAGGCGCTGATTGCCTCCCTGACCGCACAGCGGGAGGAGCAGGCCGCCGCCCTTGATGCGGCCCAAGGCCAGATCACCGCATTCGAGGCGCAGGTGGCAGGGCTTCTTGCGGCACAGGCACAGGATGCCGACCGCATCGCCGGGTTGGAAGGCCGCGAGGCCGAGCTTCTGAGCGCGCAGGAAGCGCTGAACCTTGCGCTGGCAAGCGCCCGGTCCGAAGTGGATGCGCAGGCAGAACAGGCCCGTCTGGCCGCTGCCCGCCGCGAGGCGCTGGACGCACTGGTGGCCGATCTGCGCAGCCGCACGGCTGAAGCGGAAGCGCAAGTCACTGATCTGCAAGGACAACTGGACGCAGGGGCAGAGGCCCTGAGCGACGCCGAAGCCGCGCGTCTGGCCGAAGCTGCCGCCGCCGAAGCCTTGCGCGCGCGGCTGGAAAACGCCGATGCGGAACTCACGGCGATGACCCTGAGGCTTGAGGCGCAGCGCAAGGAGGCCGAAGACACGCTGACCCTGCTGGCCGCCGCCCGCGCTGCCGAAGGTGATCTGGACGCAAGGCTGTCGCAGGCGTTGATCCGGCTGGAAACCGTGCAGGCCCGTGCACAGGAAGGGGAGGCCGCGCAACAGGACCTCGCCAGCGCAGAGAATGAACTGGCAGCCTTGAGAGCGACGATTGCGGAACAGGAGGCCGCAGCCGCCGCCAATCAGGCCACTGCCGAAGACCAGCTTGCCGCTCTCAGGGCGACCGTCGCGGAACAGGAAGCCGCCGCTGCCGATCTGTCCTCGGACCGTGACGCCTTGCGCGCGCGGCTCGAAGCGGCGGTGGCCGCCCGGCTTGCAGCGGAAGCAGCGGCCAGCGACGAAAGCACCCAGGCCGAGCGGCAAGCCGCCTTGCTCGCCGCTGCGCGCGAGGCATTGTCGCAGGAAGAAGCGACCAGCGCTGCGGCCCAACGGCAGACGGAACTGCTGAACCAGCAGGTCGCGGCGCTGCGCACGCAACTGGGCAATCTGCAATCCCTGCTGGATGACGCCGTGGCGCGGGACGCGGCGCAATCGGTCGAATTGCAGTCCCTGGGCAGCGAATTGAACACCGCCCTTGCGCGGGTTGCCGCAGAGGAACGCCGCCGGGCCGAGCTGGAAGCAGCGGAAAGGGCGCGGCTGGAGGCCGAAGCGGCATCCCTGCGCAACCAGACCAAGGATCTGGAGCAGTACCGCTCGGAATTCTTCGGGCGCTTGCGCGACGTTCTGGGCGCGCAGGAAGGTGTGCGGATCGAGGGCGACCGCTTTGTCTTTTCCTCCGAAGTGCTGTTTCCGCCCGGTGGTGCCGTGCTGTCCGGCGAAGGGCGTCGGGAGATCGCCAAGGTGGCCGACATCCTGCGGTCCGTCGCGGATGACATCCCGCCCGAGATCGACTGGGTGATCCGCGTCGATGGTCACACCGACAACGTGCCGCTTCTGGGCACCGGTGAATTCGCCGACAACTGGGAACTCAGTCAGGCGCGGGCCCTGTCCGTGGTCAAGTACATGATCAGTTTTCTGGGCATTCCGCCCGACCGGCTGGCCGCCAACGGCTTTGGCCAGTATCAGCCCGTCGCCCCCGGCGACAGCGATGCGGCCCGCGCGCAGAACCGCCGCATCGAGCTGAAATTCACCGAAAAATAAGGCGCATCATTCGATCTGCACGGTCGTTTCGGACCGGCTGATCACGGCGTCATCCCGCAGCAGGGTGGCGATGCCGCGATAGCTGCCGACAGGCCAGCCTGCGCTGCCGCGTCGGCGTTTGCCGATGGCACGGAACGCCTGCGCATGGTTGCGTTCCATCACCGTGTCGCGGGCGATCACCTCACCGTCCGGGCCGATGATCTCCAACCGCAGCACGTCGTCCTTGAGCGTCCCGAAGGTAAAGCCGAACACCACAAGAGCAGGGGCGTCGGGGGCAAGCGTCTTGGCGGCGGCCACGCCGGCCTTCACATCGTCGTAGGCGGGAATGGCCTCCGTCAGCCCCACGTCCACGACGCCGCCCGGGGCATAGACCGGCGTCTCGGCCCACAGCGTGCTGTCACCGGGGGTGGCGCAGGTCAGCGTGCCATCGGGATCAAAGGGATCGACCGGCTTGCCACCCTGGCGGACCGACAGATGCAGATGCGGAAATTCGGCGCGGCCCGACTGGCCGATCTGGCCAAGCACGTCACCCGCCTTGACCTCTGCCCCGTTGCGGATCGCGATGGAGCCGTTCTTCATATGGCAGTATTGGGTTTCCCAGCCGCCGGGATGCACCAGCACGACGCCATTGCCACATTCCTTGCCCTCGATCTCCGCCGCCGTCTCCTTGCGATAGCCGGTGTCGGGCATCCCGTCGCGAAAGCCCCGCACACGTCCGTCCGCGGCGGCGACCACGTTCACACCGGCCTCCATGTCCGCCCGTGTCGGCAGCGCGAAATCGGTGCCCTTGTGACCATCGTAGCTCAGGCCACGACACTGGTAGTCCGTGAACGCCGCGCCGGGATCACGGTCCATGTATTGCTGGATGTAACAGGTGTCGCCAAGCGTGCAGTCCACGGGAAGCTGCAGGGTCAAACCCTCCGCCGTGGCGATCCCGGCGAAGGGGAGGGACAGGGCCAGAAGGCCCTGTCTGATCATTCCGCGGTCAACAGCGGGGGCTTGTTGCCGGAAAGCTGGCGCTTCTCGGGGTCGAGGATCGCCAGATCCAGCTCGCCCTTCTTGACGCCGACCTTGACGACACCACCCTTGGCCAGCTTGCCGAACAGCAGTTCTTCGGCCAGCGGTTTCTTGATGTGTTCCTGAATGACGCGGCCCAGGGGGCGCGCACCCATCTTGTCGTCATACCCCTTGTCGGCCAGCCATTCGGCCGCCTTGCTGCTCAGCTCAAAGGTCACGTTGCGGTCCATCAGCTGTGCTTCAAGCTGCAGCACGAACTTCTCGACCACCTGCAGGATCACCTCTTTCGGCAGGGCCGAGAAGCTGATGACGGCATCCAGACGGTTGCGGAACTCCGGCGTGAACGTGCGTTCGATCGCTGCGGTGTCCTCTCCCGTCCGACGGTCGCGGCCAAAGCCGATGGCTTCCTTTGCCTGCTCAGACGCACCGGCGTTCGAGGTCATGATGATCACGACATTGCGGAAATCGACGGTCCGCCCGTTGTGATCGGTCAGCTTGCCGTGGTCCATCACCTGCAACAGGATGTTGTAGACATCCGGATGCGCCTTTTCCATCTCGTCGAGCAGCAACACGCAATGCGGATGCTGGTCCACACCGTCGGTCAGCATCCCGCCCTGATCAAACCCGACATAGCCCGGAGGGGCACCGATCAGACGCGAGACCGCGTGTTTCTCCATGTATTCCGACATATCGAAACGCAGCAGTTCCACACCCAGCGTATCGGCCAACTGCTTGGCCACTTCGGTCTTGCCCACACCGGTCGGACCGGCGAACAGGTAGTTGCCGATGGGCTTTTCAGGTTCGCGCAGACCTGCACGGGCCAGCTTGATCGCGGAGGCAAGCGCTTCGATCGCCTTGTCCTGACCAAACACCACCCGCTTGAGCGAGGCTTCCAGATCCTTCAGCACGACAACATCGTCCTTGCTGACGGTCTTCGGCGGGATGCGGGCGATCTTGGCCACGACGGCCTCGACTTCCTTGGTGCCGATGGTCTTGCGCCGCTTGGATGCGGCCACCAGATGCTGTGCGGCACCGGCCTCGTCGATCACGTCGATGGCGCTGTCTGGCAGCTTGCGGTCGTTGATATAGCGCGCGGCCAGTTCCACCGAGGTCTTGATCGCATCGGCGGTGTATTTCACCCCGTGATGCTCCTCGAAATACGGTTTCAGACCCTGCAGGATTTTCGTCGCATCCTCGACCGACGGCTCGTTCACGTCGATCTTCTGGAACCGGCGGCTCAGCGCGCGGTCCTTTTCGAAATGCTGGCGGAATTCCTTGTAGGTGGTCGATCCCATCGTGCGCAGCTTGCCCCCGGCCAAGGCCGGTTTCAGCAGGTTGGAGGCATCCATCGCCCCGCCGGAGGTTGCACCGGCACCGATCACGGTGTGAATCTCGTCGATGAAGAGCACCGCGTCGTCGTGGTCCTCAAGCTCGGTCACGACCGCTTTCAGCCGCTCCTCGAAATCGCCGCGATAGCGTGTTCCGGCCAGCAATGCGCCCATGTCGAGCGAAAAGATGGTGGTTTCCGACAGCACTTCGGGGATTTCCCCGGCCACGATCTTGCGCGCCAGACCTTCGGCGATGGCGGTCTTGCCCACGCCCGGGTCACCCACCAGCAGCGGGTTGTTCTTGCGGCGGCGGCACAGCACCTGAATGCAGCGTTCCACCTCTGAATCGCGCCCGATCAGCGGGTCGATGCCGCCCTCGCGCGACTTGGCGTTCAGATCCACGCAATATTTGTCCAGCGCGGATTCCTTCTTGTCGCCTTCCGTCACGCCCTGCGGTTCGTCGTCATGTTCCGGCGCGCCGGCCACCGGGCGGGCCTCGCCATAGGCGGGGTCCTTGGCCACGCCATGCGCGATGTAGTTTACGGCGTCGTAGCGGGTCATCTCCTGCTCCTGCAGGAAATAGGCCGCATTGCTTTCGCGCTCGGCAAAGATCGCGACCAGCACGTTGGCCCCGGTCACTTCGGTGCGGCCCGAAGACTGCACGTGGATCGCGGCGCGCTGGATGACCCGCTGGAATGCGGCGGTCGGGACGGCTTCGGACCCGTCGACATCGGTGACCAGATTGCTCAGGTCTTCGTCGACGAATTCGACCAGCGTATCGCGCAGTTCGTCCACATCCACGGAGCAGGCTTTCATCACCTGCACCGCGTCGGGCTCGTCGATCAGCGCCAGAAGAAGATGCTCCAGCGTGGCGAATTCGTGCCTGCGGGCGTTGGCCAGCGCCAACGCGGAATGAATTGCCTGTTCCAGTGTATTAGAGAATGAAGGCACGCTCGTGCTCCTTATCCTTTTGGGGCCGGTAAGGGTGCTGCGGTATAACAGGGCCCCGGTCCGACCATGGCCTCTTAGTATTAGAGTTTGGTTGATCCCGGCCTGTCTTCAAGCATTTTCTTGAAAAAGATGATCACAATTTCCGGTATCGCTCTGTTTTGCCACATTTGTGCAGTCAGAAGTTGTCCTTGCGCTTGCGTGTCTCGGCAAAGACCTCTGCATCGGTGGCGGTTTGCATCCCCAGGGTCGCGCGAATGCCCGGATCGGCGGGGCGCAGGAAGGGATTTGTTTCAAGCTCGGTTTGAAGCGTCGATGGGACGGTCGGCTGGCCCTTGTCGCGGGCGGCACTGATCGCCTTGGACCTTGATATAAGGGCGGCATTATCGGGATCAATGGTCAGGGCGAATTTCGCGTTGGACGCGGTGTATTCGTGGCCTGAACAGATCACCGTCTCGGGCGGCAGGGCCATCAGTTTTTGCATCGACCCCCACATCTGCGCGGGTGTCCCTTCGAACAGGCGTCCACATCCCAGCGCCATCAGACTGTCGGCGGTAAAGCACGCCTTTGCGCCCGGTACATGGAACGCGATGTGGTTGATCGTATGGCCCGAAACGTCGAAAACCTGCGCCTCAAGCGCGCCCAGTTTTACGGTATCGCCTTCTGCCACGGCGACATCCAGATCGGGCAGGCGGTCGGCATCCGCCCTGGCCCCCACGACCTGTGCGGGATAATCCGTCAGCAGCTCGGCCAAACCCTGCACATGATCGGCGTGATGGTGCGTGAGCCAGACCTGTGTCAGCGTCCAGCCCTGTTTGTCCAGTTCCGCCTTGATCGGTCCTGCTTCAGGCACGTCGATCAAGGCCACCTCGCCGCTGTCATGGTCGCGCAGCAGAAAGGCGTAATTGTCGGACAGGCAGGGAATGGTGATCAGGTCGAAGGGCATGGCGCAATCCTGTGCAGTTGATATGATGAGGCCAGACTGACACCGCAAAGGCTGGGCTGCAATGCACCTTGATGTGCAGGATCTGCGCAATTTCTATTACCGCAATGCCCTGGGCCGTGCCGCGCAGAAAAGCCTGCGGGGCCGGATGCTTGAGCTGTGGCCCGAAGCCAAGGGCCAGACCGTCGTGGGTTTCGGCTTTGCCGCGCCCCTGCTGCGCCCCTATCTGAAAGATGCCCGCCGCGTGATCACGCTCATGCCCGGACCGCAGGGGGTGATGCCCTGGCCTGCGGGGATGCCCAACACCTCCGTCCTGACCGAAGAAACCCTCTGGCCGATCGAGACGGGCCATGTGGACAAGCTGGTTCTGATGCATGGGCTCGAAACCTGCGAACGCCCCTCCGATCTGCTTGAGGAATGCTGGCGCGTGCTGGGGCCGGGGGGCAAGGCGCTTTTCATCGTGCCCAACCGCGCGGGTCTCTGGGCGCGGCGCGATGTGACACCCTTCGGCTACGGGCGGCCCTATTCGCCGGGGCAACTGGACATGCAGCTGAAAAAGCACCAGTTCCTGCCCGAACGCCACGCGGGTGCGCTGTACCAATGGCCATCGGATCAACGCATCTGGATGAAATCCGCAGGTCTCTTCGAACGCATCGGCCGCAGCCTGCCCGCCATTTCCGCCGGCGGTGCCTTCATGGTCGAGGCGACCAAGCTGGTCTACCCGCCCAAGGGCACCCCGGTGCGCGACCGCAAGCGCGTCAGCGTGCTGGACGGGTTGACGGAGCCAGCGGTGGGCCGGGCTTAGGTTCGGGACCGGGGCTGACGGTTTTGCGCAGAAGAGAAAAACCGCCCGCGCTTTACTGAAGGAAGTCGGGTGGTGGCCTGTCGGGAAGACTCGTCAGCGTCCTACGCCAGAAAACAGATCGGCGGGCCGCTCCGGGTGGAGAGGCCCGCCTGTTCATCAAAAGCCGAAGAACGCCGGGTTGAGCCCCGCCTTCTTGAACAACTCGTCTAGGGCATCTTCGTCATCAACCGTTCCGGCAGGGGTCATCCCACCCGCGCCGACGGTCCCCGTACCCGAACCGGAGCCACCGGCACCAGCCGCGCTGCCGCCCTGCACCGGCGTGTCGTCATGCGAGGAGACCGACGCCCATTCGATATTCGCGCTGATCTGCGGATTGTCGTTGATGAAGTTCATGATCCAGGTCTCGGCACCATCGCGCTCAGCAGCGCCCTCATTTAACGCTACGGTGTCATAGCCAAGGAAGATTTCTGCAATCACGTTTGTCGTCGCTGTTCGTGCTAGTCCTTGATTTGCGATCTCATCAACCTCTTTTGCCGACAACTCAGCCTGTGTGTCCGCAGTCTGAACGATAAACGCTCGTTTCGTTGAGATGTTGTCGCTTCCTTCTGTGTCATCCGCTTCGAAGAAAAGGATGTGGAAGCTGCCGTTCGCATTGGCGAACTCGAAGTTAACTGTGTCCTTCGGATTGATCAGATCGATCTTGGCAACGTGGGTGCCGATGTGATCTCCGTCGACGGAAATTGAAATATCAGTTTTTCCCTCGAAGGTCTTGTTCAGCATACGTTCAACAACCAACGTACCATCGTCGGCCTCACTGGTTTGCGTATCGTTCGAGATCAGTCCTGCCGGTCCCTCGATCTCGCTGTTCAGGCCCGCTGTCACGGAACTTGTCTGTGCATTGTATTCAATCTTGAACGTATGTTCGGCGTCATAGCCGACCGAGATTTCGTTCGGGCCGTCAGGTGCGGTGACGGTAAAGGCCGGATCGTCCGGAGATGCGTCGTCCGCACGTTCGGTCAGGACCAGATCATCGTCGATCTCGCTGCCGGAGGCATTGCTCACGGTCACCAGATTGACGGGCTGGCGGGCTTCCTCTGCCGCGATCTCGTCAAGGATGCGCTGGGCTTCCAGCTCCTCTGCGATCACCAGCGGATCACGGTACTGCTCGCCCATCGGCGGGCGCGCGACCTCCTGCGGCATTTCGTCCTCGGCCTCGACTGTATCGTCGGTGCTTTCGTCCTCGGCCCCGACAGTTTCGTCGGTGCTTTCTTCCTCGGCTTCGGCGGCAAGCCCGGCCAGGAAATCCTCGAACCGCTGCGGCATGTCGTCTGTCGGGTTGGCCTCTAGGCCCTTGAGAAAGGCCTTGATCTCGGCGACCTGCTCGG
This sequence comes from uncultured Alphaproteobacteria bacterium, assembly GCA_963799505.1. Taxonomy (GTDB): domain Bacteria; phylum Pseudomonadota; class Alphaproteobacteria; order Rhodobacterales; family Rhodobacteraceae; genus Sulfitobacter. Next base: position 184,132 of record CAWCXM010000010.1, on the reverse strand, counting down.
GATCGGCGCTCTCGTCCGGATCGTAGGTCAACCCTGGCACTTCGATGGGTGTGCCGTTCTGCGTTTCCGCCAGCAGGGCTTCGTCCTGTTCGGTCTCATCGGCCTCCGAAACATCGTCCTCGCCACCGGTGAACATCACCGCCAGTCCGACCGAGAACAATGACAACAATCCAATGGCAAACATGCTGTGCAACCTCATCTTCGCGGTTCACCGTGAATCGGGAACCTTTTGCTCAATTTTTAGAGGTTCTGACCGACAATATGGGCGTCAGTAGGGCGAATGGCGGCAACGAAGGGGCAAGAATCGTATCATTGTTTCCCCGGACTGTCGTAGGGTGCCACAATTGTCGCGGCTTTGACTGTGTTGTGAGGGGGGCTGCAAATATTGGGGCAGGGGGTCACATCACCGCACGTTACTGTGTTGCGGCCCCTGAAACGCTCTGTTAAACGGCCCCTGATTTAGACGTCTTGAACTATTCAAGCCGCGCCAACGAACCGGTGACGCGACTGTCTTCGCGTGTATCCGGCCTGATTGAACGAGAGGATGGACGTGTCCGAAACTGCTTCGATTTCCACCGGCATCGCACAGCGTTATGCGTCCGCCGTCTATGACATCGCAAAGGACGGCAATGCGGTCAAAGCGATCGAATCCGATCTGGATGCCCTGCAGGGTGCCCTGAACGACAGCGAAGACTTCCGCAACCTGATCCACTCCCCGATCTACACCCGCGATGAACAGGGGGCCGCCGTCACCGCGCTGGCCAAGAAGATGAAGCTGTCCGAGACGATGGCCAACACCCTGTCCCTGATGGCCGCCAAGCGTCGGCTCTTCGTCCTGCCCGCACTGGTCAAGACCCTGCGCGAGACGATCGCCACCGACAAGGGCGAAATCACCGCAGAGGTGACATCGGCCAAGGCACTGAGCAAGGCGCAGTCGGACAAGCTGGTCAAATCCCTGACCGCCTCCACCGGGCAAAAAGTTACTCTCCAAACGACCGTTGATGAATCCCTCATCGGCGGTCTTGTCGTCAAAGTGGGCTCCAAGATGATCGACACCTCGATCCGCTCAAAGCTCAATTCCCTCCAGAACGTAATGAAAGAGGTCGGATAAATGGGTATCCAAGCTGCAGAAATTTCTGCGATCCTGAAGGACCAGATCAAGAATTTCGGTCAAGAAGCCGAAGTGGCCGAAGTGGGCCGGGTGCTTTCCGTCGGTGACGGTATCGCGCGTGTCTACGGTCTGGACAATGTTCAGGCCGGCGAGATGGTCGAATTCCCCGGTGGCATTCAGGGCATGGCCCTGAACCTCGAAGCCGACAACGTCGGTGTGGTGATCTTCGGCTCCGACCGTGACATCAAGGAAGGCGACACCGTCAAGCGCACGAACTCCATCGTGGACGTGCCGATCGGCAACGAGCTTCTGGGGCGTGTTGTGGACGGTCTGGGCAACCCGATCGACGGCAAGGGCCCGATCAACGCCACACAGCGCGGCATCGCCGACGTGAAGGCACCGGGCATCATCCCGCGCAAATCCGTGCACGAACCCATGGCGACCGGCCTCAAGGCGGTCGACTCCATGATCCCGATCGGCCGTGGCCAGCGCGAGCTGATCATCGGCGACCGTCAGACCGGCAAGACCGCCGTTGCGCTTGACGCCATGCTGAACCAGGCGCAGGTCAACGAAGCGGCTGACGGCGACGAAAGCAAGAAGATGTACTGTGTGTACGTCGCCATCGGCCAGAAGCGTTCCACCGTGGCGCAGCTGGTCAAGCGTCTGGAAGAATCCGGTGCGATGGAATATTGCATCGTGGTTGCCGCCACCGCGTCCGAGCCTGCACCGATGCAGTTCCTCGCACCCTATGCCGCGACCGCGATGGCGGAATTCTTCCGCGACAATGGCCGTCATGCGCTGATCGTCTACGATGACCTGTCCAAACAGGCCGTGTCCTATCGTCAGATGTCCCTGCTGCTGCGCCGCCCACCGGGCCGCGAAGCCTATCCGGGCGACGTTTTCTATCTGCACTCCCGTCTGCTGGAGCGGTCCGCCAAGCTGGGCGATGACGCGGGCAACGGTTCGCTGACGGCTCTGCCGATCATCGAAACCCAGGGTGGCGACGTTTCGGCGTTCATTCCGACAAACGTGATTTCGATCACCGACGGTCAGATCTTCCTCGAAACCGAACTCTTCTATCAGGGCATCCGTCCTGCGGTGAACACCGGTCTGTCGGTGTCTCGTGTGGGGTCTTCGGCCCAGACCAAGGCGATGTCCTCTGTTGCCGGTCCGGTGAAACTGTCCCTCGCGCAGTACCGCGAAATGGCGGCCTTCGCCCAGTTCGGTTCCGACCTCGACGCCGCGACACAGCAGTTGCTGAACCGTGGTGCGCGTCTGACCGAGCTGATGAAGCAGCCACAGTATTCGCCCCTGTCCAACGCCGAAATCGTCTGCGTCATCTATGCGGGCACGCACGGCTATCTCGACAAGCTGCCGGTGGATCAGGTCGGTCGCTGGGAACAGGGCCTGCTGGCGCATCTGCGCGGCAAGCACGCGGACCTGCTGAAAGACATCACCAACAATGACCGCAAGGTCAAAGACGAGTTGGAAGATTCCATCAAAGCTGCGCTCGATTCATACGCCGCTGACTTCGCTTAAGGGAGAGATCGCCAATGGCAAATCTCAAAGTCCTTAAAAACCGGATCGCGTCGGTCAAATCGACCCGCAAGATCACGAAAGCCATGCAGATGGTTGCCGCGGCGAAACTTCGCCGCGCGCAGGAAGCTGCCGAAATGTCGCGTCCCTATGCAGAGCGTTTCAACGCTGTGATGGCGGGGCTCGCGGCCTCTGTCGGCGGTTCCGATTCCGCCCCCAAGCTGCTCTCTGGCACAGGGTCGGACAAGGTGAACCTGCTCGTCGTCATGACCTCCGAACGGGGTCTTTGTGGCGGTTTCAACTCCAACATCGTGAAAAAGGCCAAGACCCACGCCCAGAAGCTGCTCGCCGAGGGGAAAGAGGTGAAAATCCTCACCGTGGGCAAGAAGGGCCGTGACCAGCTCAAGCGGGACTACGCCGCACATCTGGTCGGTCACGTTGATCTGACGGACGTCAAGCGCCTCAGCTACGCGGACGCGCAGGGCATCGCCAAGGATGTGCTGAGCCGGTTTGACGACGGCGAATTCGACGTGGCAACGCTGTTCTACTCCGAATTCGTGAACGTGGTCAGCCAGATCCCGCAGGCCAGACAGATCATCCCGGCGACCTACGAGGAAGGCAAGACCGAAGAGGGTCCGACAACCCTGTTCGATTACGAGCCGTCCGAGGAAGCGATCCTCGCGGACCTGCTGCCGCGCGGTGTCGCCACGGCGATCTTCTCGGGTCTTCTCGAAAACGCGGCCTCCGAACAGGGCGCGCGCATGTCCGCGATGGACAACGCAACCCGCAACGCGGGCGAGATGATCGAGAACCTCACGATCGAATACAACCGTTCCCGTCAGGCCGTCATCACGAACGAGCTGATCGAAATCATTTCCGGCGCGGAAGCGCTGTAAGCAAACCGGAGAAACGACATGGCACAAGCAGTCGGCAAAATCACGCAAGTCATCGGCGCCGTCGTTGACGTGCAGTTCGAAGACAACCTGCCCGAGATTCTGAACGCCCTCATCACGGACAACAACGGCTCCAAGCTGGTGTTGGAAGTGGCGCAGCACCTGGGCGAAAACACCGTGCGCGCCATTGCGATGGACGCGACCGAAGGTCTGGTGCGCGGCGCACGGGTCGAAGACACCGGCGCACCCATCCAGGTGCCCGTCGGCAAGGCCACACTGGGCCGCATCCTGAACGTGACCGGCGACCCGGTTGACGAAAAGGGCCCCGTCAACACGGACGAGACCCGCGGCATCCACGGCGAAGCGCCTTCCTTCGAATCCCAGTCCACCGAGACCGAGATCCTGACCACAGGCATCAAGGTGATCGACCTGCTGGCCCCCTATACCAAGGGCGGCAAGATCGGTCTGTTCGGCGGTGCCGGTGTGGGCAAGACGGTTCTCATCATGGAACTGATCAACAACATCGCCAAGGTGCACTCCGGTGTGTCCGTGTTCGCCGGCGTGGGCGAGCGGACCCGCGAGGGCAACGACCTCTATCACGAGATGATCGAATCCGGCGTTATCGTCCCCGACGATCTGGCGTCCTCGAAAATCGCGCTGGTCTATGGCCAGATGAACGAGCCTCCAGGTGCGCGTATGCGTGTGGCCCTGTCCGGTCTGACTTTGGCCGAGCAGTTCCGCGACGAATCCGGTTCCGACGTTCTGTTCTTCGTGGACAACATCTTCCGCTTCACGCAGGCCGGTTCCGAAGTGTCCGCCCTTCTGGGCCGTATCCCATCCGCCGTGGGCTACCAGCCGACGCTGGCCACCGACATGGGCGCGATGCAGGAGCGTATCTCCTCGACCAAGAACGGTTCGATCACCTCCGTTCAGGCCGTCTACGTGCCTGCGGACGACCTGACCGACCCCGCGCCAGCGACATCGTTCGCGCACCTCGACGCGACAACCGTTCTGGACCGTTCGATCTCGGAAAAGGGCATCTACCCGGCTGTGGACCCACTGGGTTCCACCTCCCGTCTGCTCGATCCGCAGATCATCGGTGAAGAGCATTACAAGGTCGCCACCGACGTGCAGCAGGTGCTTCAGCGCTACAAGTCGCTTCAGGACATCATCGCGATCCTCGGGATGGACGAACTCTCGGAAGACGACAAACTGGCCGTGGCCCGTGCCCGCAAGATCGAACGCTTCCTGTCGCAGCCGTTCGACGTGGCGAAGGTCTTTACCGGGTCCGACGGCGTTCAGGTGCCACTCGAAGACACCATCGCCTCGTTCAAGGCGGTTGTGGCCGGTGAATACGACCACCTGCCCGAAGGTGCCTTCTACATGGTGGGCGGCATCGACGAAGTGAAGGCAAAAGCCGAGCGCATGGCCGCTGACGCAGCCTAAGAGGGATCAAAGCAATGGCAGACACGATGCAATTCGATCTGGTGTCGCCCGAGCGGCGGCTGGCCTCGATGCAGGTCACATCCGTCCAGATCCCCGGCGCTGACGGCGACATGACGGCGATGGAGGGGCACGCCCCCACCATCACCACCCTGCGCCCCGGTGTGCTGACGGTCGAAGGGCCGGAGGGCACGACCGACTATGTCGTGACCGGCGGCTTCGCCGAGATCACCAGCACGGGTGTTTCCGTTCTGGCAGAGCGTGCGCTGGCCAAGGGCGACATGACGCAAGCGCACCTCGACGAGATGATCGAGGAGGCCAGGACGACCTACACCAAGGCCAGGGAAACCTTCCAGAACGAACCCGGCCCCGTGGACGACGCAGCCAAGCTGCTGTCCGACATGGTGGCAATGGGCACCCACATCGGCCTCGATCCGAAGTCCCCGAACTTCTGATCCTCAGGATCGCACCAAAAGGCCCCGCGTTTCGCGGGGCCTTTTGCGTTCATGCCGTGCAGCCGATGATCAAGAGTTGGCCCAGGTCACCCAAGGGTGGTGGCACCGCTGGCGGTCTTGATACCGAAACCGTCTTGCCCGCGGGACATCGTTGATGTCTTTGCTGTCCATCCCAAGGTGCGGCATCGGTATCCCAATCGGTCAATCCACCCGGATCGCCTTGGCAGCGAAACAGCCGGCTTGGCGTAGTGAAGATGCACATATGCGATCTTGCCGTTGTCGAAAGCCTGCAAAAGTTGATCGGCGACTGCGTCTCCGTCCACCACATCGGCATCAATCATCATATGGTCCTGATCGAAATAGCGCAGAGAAATGACGCGCGATCGGATGACTTGCGGGACTTCATTCTCGTCAAGGCAGGCCCGCTTTGCGTTTTCCCTGACAAAAATCGCGTGGTTTGCCTGATACGGTGTGTCGGCAGTCTGATGCGCGTGGTTCACAAGGATCACCGTCTCGCCGATTTCGGCATCTTCCATGCTGATCCGACACGGTGTGCCAGGGTTTGATGCGACAACCTGTCGGCAGGCTTTCCTGGTCGCAAGTTCTGCATCCGTCAGGTTGAAAAGATGGGCAAAGTCGTTCGGTTCCAGTGGCACGATCTGAAAGCTCATGGGTCTCACTCCTTTTTGGTCGGACTGACAGATAGCAATGCCAAGCCAGACCACGCGACCCGTTTCTTGTGCTTTCGATGATCGCCGCGACCCTGTGATAAATGACCGATGGCGCAAACGCCCCCGACAGGCTGATTGAACCGCGTGCCACAAACACCCCTTTTGCGTCGCATTTCTGCCTGCCTCGCAGGATATCCTGTTTCCCTACATTCTGAATGAGTGAGGCCTCCATGAGAAAACTCCTAATCGCTGGCATCACGCTCCTGATCCCGACCGGCACGGCCGCGCAACCGTTCAGCGACAGCATGGCCGACTGCGCGGCGATCTATCAGAACGCTGCACAATGGGTCGAGACGGACGAGGCCGCCGACCGCCTGATGCTGGCCGCGACCCGCTGGGCCGAGGCGGCGATCACGCAGGCCCGCGCCGAAGGGGTCGTGCAGGCCGAAAACAGTGTCTGGACCCATATCGACAACAAGACCGACCAGTGGGAGGAAAAGGGCCAGACCGTGTTCTTCTCTCAGGAATTTCGCGACTGGACGCAATATTGCCGCGCCTTCGCAAAGGACCGGGGCATCGCGATCGAACGGTAACCGCCCGGCATCCTTGGACCAAACGGCTCTTTAAGCCTGACCTGTGGTCCGCTATCTTTCCCGAAATCAATTTGGAACAGTCAGGCAATACCTGCATGCAGAAACTCAAAAGCCATACCGTCGGGATCGACAGCGGAGATGTCGTCCTGTTCTCCGATTACGAGGACGGCGGCGAAATGTGGACGGGCAGGGGCCAGCGCGAGCGTCGGCGGCACATCAAGTTTTCCGAGAAATACAAAAGCCCGCCCACGGTGCAACTGTCGCCGTCGTTGTGGGATCTGGACGCCAGCACCATCATGCGGGCCGACATCACCGCCGAAGCGGTCACCAAAAGCGGTTTCGACATGGTGTTCCGAACCTGGGGCGACACCCGCATCGCCCGCATCCGCATCGCCTGGATGGCCATCGGAGAGATGTCCGAACTCGATGATTGGGACGTGATGTAACAGCCCCGGCTGGCCGTCAGGGTATGAGACCGGACTGGCGTCCGATGCTGTCTCGCGCCTATGCTCCCGGCAACGGGGCCGCGCCCCGGCAGATGGGAGATTGAAAGATGACACGCCCCGCCACGTTCCACGACCTGCAAGGTCAGTCTGTCTTTATCACCGGCGGCGGTTCAGGCATCGGTGCCGCCTTCACGGACGGGTTCCTGTCGCAAGGCGCGCGGGTCAGCTTTGTTCAGCGCAGCGATGCCACCGCCTTCTGCGACGCGATGGAGGCAAAGCACGGCAGCCGCCCCCATGCACAGACCTGTGACATCACCGACACCGCCGCCCTGCGCGCCTGCCTGCAGCGGACAGAGGCGCATCAGGGGCCGATCACCGTCCTGATCAACAACGCCGCCGACGACACCCGCCACACCACGGCGGAGGTGACCGAAGACCTCTGGGACGCCGCACTCGCCGTGAACCTCAAATCCTACTTCTTTGCCTGTCAGGCAGTGATCGACGGGATGAAGCGCAACGGCGGCGGGGCGGTGGTGAACATGTCGTCGGTCTCCTACATGATGGGCAATGCGGGCTATCCCGCCTACACCACCGCGAATGCCGGGATCACGGCGCTGACCCGCTCTCTCGCCCGGGAATTTGGCCCCGACAGGATCCGGTTCAACGCCATCGCCCCCGGCTGGACGATGACGGAACGGCAAAAGGAACTGTGGGTGACACCCGAAGCCGTCGCCGCGCAGGTGGAGCGGCAATGCCTCAAGGACACCCTGTCGCCCGAAGACATCGTGGACACCGCGCTCTTTCTCGCATCGAAGGCCAGCCGCATGATCACGGGCCAGCTGATCCCCGTGGACGGTGGCGTGGTATCTACCGGCTAGATGCGTTCCCTGTCGCCCACCGACGCATCAAGGCGCACCCGATGATCGAGACCTTCGGTCAGGACCGGCACGGTGCGGATATCCACCGCATCCGCCTCACCGGGCATGGGCTGAACGCCAGCATCCTCAGCTACGGGGCGATCCTTCAGGATCTGCGCTTCGTGGATGACGGCCAAAGCCTCGTGCTGGGCCATGACACGGCGGCGGAATATCTGGTCGACCGCAACTTCCTTGGTGCCATCGTCGGTCGTGTCGCGAACCGCATCGCCGATGGGGCGGTGTCGATCAATGATACCGGATACCAGCTTGATCAAAACGAACCGGGCGGCCACCATCTGCACGGCGGGGCCGATGGCACCAGCCAGCGCAACTGGCACGTTCTGGATCACACGCCAACCGCCGTCACCCTGCGGGACGTGCTGCCCGACGGCCACATGGGCTATCCCGGCACACTGACCGTGGATGCCCAGTTTGCCCTCCTCCCCCGCCAGACCCTCGGCATCGAGATCACCGCAACCTGCGACGCGCCCAGCCTGTGCAATTTCGCGCATCACAGCTATTTCAACCTCGGCCCCCGGCCCACCCTCGCGGGCCACAGATTAGTCGTGATGGCGGACAGCTACCTGCCCGTCGATGCGCAGGGCATCCCGACGGGAGAGGTCCGCCCGGTCGGCGGCAGCATCTTCGATTTCCGACAGGGCAGGGTGCTGGACACCGCGACCGTCTACGATCACAACCTGTGCCTCTCGAACGAACGCAGGGCGCTCCGTCCCGTGGCGCAGCTTTTCAGCCCGGACAGCCGCACCAGCCTGTCGCTCTCGACAACGGAACCGGGATTGCAGGTCTATAGCGGCCAGCATATCGCGCCAAACGGTCCACGCCAGTACGGCCCCGGTGCCGGTCTTGCGCTGGAACCTCAGGGCTGGCCGGATGCGGTCAACAACGACGGATTTCCATCCACCCTCATCACCCCGCAAACGCCTTACAGACAGGTTTCGCGCTTCGCCTTCAGTCGCGGCTGACGCCTTACTCCGGCGTGTACATCCCGTCATAGATCGGACCCAGCGTATCCGCCTCGAACAGCGACGACACGCTGGTGCCGTTCCAGATGTTCAGGATCGCCTGCGCAAAGATCGGTGCCGTCGGCACGATCCGGATGTTCGCGGCCTTCTTTATGTCGTCGGTAGGGGCGATGGTGTCGGTGATCACCAGCGATTTCATCACCGATTTGGTCACCCGTTCCACCGCCGGGCCGGACATCACGCCATGGCTGATGTAGGAATGGACTTCCTTCGCACCGTTCTCCAACAGCACCTCGGCCGCCTTGCACAGCGTGCCTGCGGTATCGCAAATATCATCCACAATCAGGCAGATTTTCCCCGACACATCCCCGATCACTGTCATTTCTGCGATCTCACCGGGCTTTTCGCGGCGTTTATCCACAATGGCCAGCGGCGAGTTGATCCGCTTGGCCAGTTCCCGCGCCCGCGCCACGCCGCCCACGTCGGGCGACACCACCATCAGCTCGCCCATCCGGTCCTTGAACGCGTGTTTGATGTCCAGCGCAAAGACCGGGGAGGCGTAAAGGTTGTCCACCGGAATGTCGAAGAAACCCTGTATCTGCGCCGCGTGCAGGTCCATCGTCAGCACCCGCTCGATGCCCGTGCCGACCAGCATGTTCGCCACCATCTTGGCGGTGATCGGCGTGCGCGCCTTGGTGCGCCGGTCCTGCCGGGCATATCCGAAATAGGGCAGCACCGCCGTGACCCGTGCCGCCGACGACCGGCGCAGCGCATCGGCCATGATCAGCAACTCCATCAGGTTGTCGTTGGCCGGGTTCGACGTGGACTGGATGATGAACATATCCTCGCCGCGCACGTTCTCGAACACCTCGACGAAAATCTCGCCGTCGTTGAACCTTTCGACCCGTGCATCGACAAGCCCCACGTTGACGCCCCGGTGCAGCGACATGCGCCGGGCGATGGCCTTGGCAAGCGGCATGTTGGCATTGCCTGAAATCAGCTTCGGCTCTGATGTGCGTGGCATAGGGGCTCCGTGGCAGCGGGATATGACAGAATCGTGACGTTGTGCACCGCTTAACACGCAGCTACGGTGCGGCAAAGCCAAGGAGGTCCAAATGACCCAGATCGACTATTATTTCGCAACACTGTCCCCCTATTGCTATCTGGCCGAGCAGCGGCTCGAAGCCGTCGCGGCAAGGCACGGTGCGACGATCAACTACAAGCCCTTCGATCTGGTTACCGCCTTCGGGCGCACCGGGGGCACACCGCCCAAGGACCGTCATCCCAGCCGTCAGGAATACCGCGCGCAGGAACTGCCGCGTCAGGCGAAAAAGCTGGGGTTGAAATTCAACCTCAAGCCAGCGCACTGGCCCACCAACGGTGCCCCTGCCGCCTATGCCTTCATCGCCGCGCAGAACGCGGGTGGCGGCGATCTCGGTCTGCTCGCGCACAGCATCTTCCGCGCCGTCTGGGCCGAAGAAAAGGACATCGCGCAGGACGATGTGATCCGCGCCTGCCTGACCGAGGCGGGGTTTGATCCCGGCCTTGCCGACAGCGGGATGCTGCAAGGGGCCGAAACCTACGCCCGCAACCTCGAAGAGGCGGTCGAACGCGGTGTGTTCGGCGCGCCGTTCTACATCATCGGTGATCAGCGGTTCTGGGGGCAGGACCGGATTTCGGACGTCGATCTTTATCTCGCGGGCAAACTGTGACGGCACAGGCGGGCTTTGCCCCTCATGTGACCGCCCTCGGGTCCGGCCCCCGCGCTGCGCTGGCCCTGCACTGCACGATGGCCTTCGGCGGCGCGTGGAAGGGGCTGTCGGATGCCCTGCCGCAACTGACCATCACCGCGCCCGACATGCCCAGCCACGGGCGCAGCCCCGACTGGGACGAGACCAGCAATTTCGCCCAGACCGTGTTCCAGGGGGCGCTTGCCGCCATGCCCGCCACGGGCAGGATCGACGTGATCGGCCATTCCTTCGGGGCGGCGACAGCGCTGCAACTTGCCGTCACCCACCCTGACCGTCTGCGCAGTCTCACGGTGTTCGAGCCGGTCTTCTTTGCCATTGCCCGAGAGGACGATCCCCAATCCCTTGACGCCTACGATGCCGTTGCCAAACCGTTTCAGGAGGCTCTTCGCGCCGGTGACCGCGTGGCCGCTGCGCGCGAATTCAACCGCCAATGGACCAGCGACGCGCCCGATTGGGATGACCTGCCCGAACGCACCCGTGCCGCGATGGCGCGGGGTGTCCACGTGGTCCCCGGATCGCGGGGGTTCCTCTATGATGACGACGCGGGGCTTCTGGCACCGGGTGGTCTGGCGGCCTGCACGATCCCGACGCTGATCATCCGGGGCGAACATGCCCACCCGGCGATCATTGCCACCAACGACGGTCTTGCCGCACGGATGCCGAATGCCCAACAGGCAGTCATCGCCGGGGCGGGCCACATGGCCCCGATCACCCATCCCGTCGAGGTCGCCGCCGCCATAGCGCCCTTGCTTGAACGCAGCGCATCAGCCCCCTAGGGGCTGAAACGCGCGTATGTACGCCCGGTGTACGGTGTGTGTACGGTGTGTGACTTTTAACGCTTCGTTCAGAAATGGCTCAGGAAGGTGTCGATCTGATCGCGGGTCACGGACCAGTCACAGACCAGCCGCGCCGGGATCGGCTCGTCCGCGTCACCCTCCAGCGTGGCCCCCCAAAGATAGTATTTCGCTCCGGCATCCTGCTGTTTTTGATGAATTTTCCGGGGCCAGCGGGCAAAGATCATATTGGCCTGTGGCGCGTGCAGAAAGCCCGCTCCGGCCTTGCGCAGACCGTCCGCCAGATAGGCCGCATTTGCATTGGCCTCCTGCGCGATCTTCACGAAGGCATCGTCCTGCAAATAGCCCGCCATCTGCGCCGACAGGAAGCGGTGCTTGGAGAACAGATGCGCCCCGCGCTTGCGCCGCAATTCGAACTCCCATGCCTTGGAAGGATCAAAGAAAACAACAGCTTCGACACCCATGCACCCGTTCTTGGTGCCGCCGAAGCTGACCACGTCGACACCCGCTTTCCAAGACATCTCCGCCGCTGAACAGCCCAGCGCCACCATCGCATTGGCGAACCGCGCCCCGTCCAGATGCACCGGCAGGTCGTGCGCCTTCGCGACGGCGGTAAGTGCTTGTAATTCCTGCAAGGAATAGACCGATCCGCGTTCCGTGACCTGCGTGATCGACACCGCGCCGGGCTGCGCCCCGTGCACATTGCCGACCGTCTGCCCCTTGATCGCGGCCTCCAGCGCCTCCGGCGTCATCTTGTCGTCCGTGTCGATCAGCGTCAGCTTCGCGCCGCCCGCATAGAACTCCGGCGCGTTGCACTCATCCATTTGAATATGCGCGACTTTCGAGCAGAATGTCGTCTGCCAGGGCTGCGTATAACAGGCCAGCGCCAGCACGTTCGCCGCCGTGCCCGTGGCCACCAGATAGACCGCCGCGTCGGGCGCTTCGAACACCTCGCGAATGCGGTCGCGGACCTCGTCCATGATCACATCCTTGCCATAGGGCATCTGGTGCGCGGTGTTGGCGGCGATCACCCGGTCCATGACCGAAGGGTGGACGGGGCCGGCGTTGTCGGAGGCGAAAAACATCAGATTGGCTCCTCGATGATATGGTCTTCCCATTCCTCGAACGGGGTGTCGAATTCGGACACGGTATTGCCCTGCACAGAGATGCCCGCGTCATGCACCGACTGCGCCGTGCCGGTGATGAGCGGGTGCCAGTCGGGCAGGGGTTTTCCCTGCCATAACAAGCGGTAAGCACAGGTTTGCGGCATCCAGTAGGCGTGCGTGTCCAGATTGTCGGGCTTCAGCACGATGCAGTCCGGCACGAACTGATGACGGTTCTCGTAGTGGGTGCAGCGGCAGGTCGCATCGTCGAGCAGGCGGCAGGCCACGCGGGTCAGCGCCACTTCGTCGGTGTCCTCGTCCTCCAGCTTGTTCAGACAGCATTTGCCGCATCCGTCACACAGCGCCTCCCATTCCGTGGGGGACATTTTGGTGAGCGGTTTCTTTTCCCAGAACCGTGGGGCCAGTCCCTTCCGTGGGATCGGATCGGTCATAGCGCGGCCAGGATTGCGCGGGCTTGCGCGCTGTCGGCGTCCATCTGGGTGATCAGCGCATCGAGGCTGTCGAACTTTTCTTCGCCGCGCAGGTGCTCAACCAGGGCGACAGACAGTGGTGCGCCGTATAGATCGCCTTTGAAATCAAAGACAAAGGTTTCAAGGTTGGCTTTGTTTTCGCCAAACATCGGGCGCACGCCAAGGCTGGCAACCCCGTGATAGCTGCCCTTGTGGGGCCCGTCCAGAACGTCCACCAGCACGGCATAGACGCCGAAGGCTGGCTGGTGCAGCCCGTCGATCGACATGTTCGCGGTGGGGTATCCCAATTCGCGTCCACGCTGTTCGCCGGTGATGACAGGACCGTCGATCCGGTGCCAGTGCCCCAGCATTTCCGCGGCCTTGCGCGGCGCGCCTGCGGCCAAAGCAGTGCGGATGGCGGTCGATGAAACGGTCTGATCCGCGTTGGTCATCAGGGGGGCGATGGTGACGCCGAAACCCAGCGCCTTGCCGAACTCTTTCAGATGCTCCGCCGTGCCGGCGCGGGCCTTGCCGAAACAGAAGTCGGATCCCACGACCACATGGCGCAGACCCAAACCGTCGCGCAGGACGTCGCGGGCGAACTCCTCGGGTGTGAGCGAGGCGAGGCCCTTGTTGAACTTCAGCTCGTAAAGCAGCTCGACACCGACCTTTTGCAACCGGTGCGCCCGCGCTGTCGAACTCATCAGCCGGAAAGGTGGCGCATCGGGGGCAAAGTATTCACGAGGATGCGGTTCGAACGTCACGATGCCCAGCGGTGCGTCGGGCAGGGCCGTCCGCGCCAGATTGATCACCGACAGATGGCCCTGATGCACACCGTCGAAGTTGCCGATGGCGGCGGTGGCACCCCGGTCTGCGTCGCTTACGTATTGATAATCACGGATGATGCGCATGGCCAACTGAGTAGCCGCGACACCTCAGAAGGGCAAGACGCGCCGCTGGCGGATCAGTCGAATTTGCGCGAGGGTGCCAGCACCGTGGCTTCGCCGATAAGGACTTTCTTGCCATCAACGGAGCAGTGGCAATCCATCTTCACCCGGCGCTTGGAAAACTCGATGTCGGTCACCTTGACCTCGGCATAGACCATGTCGCCGGGGCGGACGGGGGCGAGGAATTTCAGGGATTGACCCATGTAGACGGTGCCATGGCCGGGAAGCTGTTCCCCGATCACGGCAGAGATCAGACCGGCGGTCAGCATCCCGTGGGCGATGCGCCCCTCGAAAATCGTGTCGCGCGCGTAATCGTCATCCAGATGCACGGGGTTATGGTCGGTGGAAATCTGCGCGAACATTTCGATATCCTCGTCGGTCACGACCTTGCGCAGATAGCGCATCATGCCGATTTCGATGTCTTCGATACAGATCGTGCCGCGCGGAAGATTGTCCAACATTTTTCACCCCTAAGTAATAATCTGCTGTCTAACGTACAAAAGTTGTAACTTAATTACTTCGCGGGCGCAGAAAAGCAAGTGGAAAATGATCACCTCAGAAACCCAATCGTATAGGTCGGGTTGGACATTTCCTTTTCGAGATAAGCGCTTAGGGCATTTGCGTCCGGTTGCACGGTGGTTTTTGTTTCTTCGGCGGCCAGCCCCCCCGAGATGAAAAGAGAATCGATATCCTCGCCCATCGCGCCCTTGATGTCGGTCAGAACGCCGTCGCCGATGCACAGGATCCGGTCGTCGGCCACGGGTTTGCCCAAGGCGGCAAGGCGGCGACGGGCCAGATCGTAGATCGGTGGATGGGGCTTGCCGAAATACAGGCTCTCGCCGCCCATCTCGGTATAAAGCCTGGCCAGCGCCCCGGCACACCATTCCCGTGTCTCGCCCCGGTCCACGACGATATCGGGGTTGGCGCAAAGAAGTTTCAGGCCTTTCTGCTTTGCGTAAAGGAATTGGGGGCGCATCACCTCCGGGTCGGCCATCGGATCTTCGGGGCCGGTGCAAACGATGCCTTCGGCCTGTTCCAGCGGCACCTGTTTCATCTCGAGCGGATCATCGAGCAGGCTCAGCGGTTGAAAGAACTTCTCCTCTCCCGGTTGGCCGATGAACCAGACCTTGCTGCCGACCGCGCCCTGAAACATCGCCGATCGCGCCGAATCGCCCGACGTGGCGATGGTGTCCCATGCGTCATCGGGGACGCCGAACTGGGTCAGTTGTTTCTGGACCCCGGCACGGGGGCGGGGGGAATTGGTGACCATGACCACCTTGCCGCCCTCGCTGCGGTATTTCTGCAAGGCGGCGCAGGCATCGGGAAAGGCCGTGACGCCATTGTGCACACAGCCCCAGAGATCGACGAAAAGCGCATCATATTGCGCGGAAATCTCGGAAAGGGTTTCGATGATCCGGGTCATGGCCTGCTCCAGTTGTTGCTGGCGCAGGCTTAGGGGATTTGAGGTATGAATGGAACAGCGTGGATCACCCCCGCATCAGGACAACATTTCCTCTGCGGCGTCCTCGACAAAGGCATAGGAGTGCAGGTTGATGTCGCCGCTCCAACGCCAAAGGGCCAGAAATCCTTCCGCTCCGGTGCGGAAGGCGTGCGGCATCAGGCTGGGATGGTGGACCATGTCACCCGGCCCACGGGTCCGCACGTCCTGTCCGGCGGTCCAAAGGGCCTGACCGGCGATGATCACATAGGTCTCGTCCGCGTCATGGATATGAAGCGGATAATATCTGTCCGGCTGCATGTAGACGAGGCCAAGCCGCACATCGGGGGCCGGGATTGGCCCCTCGGGGCCCATCAGGGTCGCGACGCTGATCATGGCGGCGATATGGCCTTCGGTGTTGTCTTCGACCGGGTTGGAGCCCCATGGCAGCATCTCCTGCACGTCAAGGATCGCCCCGGCCGCGGGGTGGTCGCTGGTGGCCAGCAAGCTGCGGATCGCTGGATCGAAGAGGCAGGGCTGCTGCGGTTCGAAGGCCACGGGTGAGGGGGTGGTCAGCAGGGTCTGCGCCGTATGCGGGCCCTGCGGGTCGGCCTCTGCGGCATAAATGTCGGCGAGGGCCGCGAGCATCGCGTGAAAGGAGTTGTCCACGGTCATCATCCAGCTGAGTGGGAAAGATGGACGACTGTCTAGGGATCGCGCGGCGTCATTCTGTCCGGATCGCGACGGGTACGGGTCGGATTTTTACACTCTCCCCGCCTGCGCCGGGGGTGCGAGCTGCGCGGGCGGTGCAGCCACCCGCGCCGCCTCGATCATTTCTTGAGGTTGGGGATGATCTGCTTCTTGCGGCTCATGATGCCGGGCAGCACGACGCTGTCGCCCGACACATTGGCGTCAAAGCTCTTTTCCGCGATGGTCCTGACCATGTCGTTCGGGACCAGAAGCGTGGCTTCCTCGTTCAGGATGTCCACGATGAACAGCAGCACCTCTGCCGCGCCGTCCTGCTGCGCGACCTTTGGCATTTCGGCCATCAGGGCGTCCTTGCGCGCCAGCAGCGGGGCAGGCGACGTGGTTTCCAGAACGCTGACCAGCAGACCGGTGCCGTCCAGATCGAATTCCTTGCTGTCCATGCGCAGCAGTTCGGCTTCGGAAAACGCCGAGACATCGGATTTGGCCGCGAACATCTGTGCTGCATAATCGGAGATATCCACGCCCAGTTCCTCGGCGATGGACCATGCGATGGCCTTGTCTTCCTGCGTGGTGGTGGGGCTGCGGAATTCCAGCGTGTCGGACAGGATGCAGGACAGCGCCGCACCCTTGATCTCGCGCGGGGCCTGCGCCCAGTCCTTGCCGATCATCTTCCACATGATCGTCGCGGTGCAGGCCAGCGGCTGGATGTTGATCTCGATCGGGCCTTTGGTCTCCAGCCCGCCGACAAGGCGGTGGTGGTCGATGATGCCGGTGATGTTGGTGTCGTTGATGCCGTCGGGCAGTTCGGCGGGGTTGTTCGTGTCGACGATCACCACGTCGGTGTCCGCCTCCAGCCCGCTGAGGATCTCCGGCTTGTCGAGGTTCCAGTGCTCCAGCATGAACAATGCCTCTGTGTTCGGCTCTCCCCAGAGGACGGGCTTGGCTGCTACATCCTTGATGTGGTTCAGATACCAGGCCCAGACAATCGGGCTGCCGGTGCTGTCGGTATCGGGGTTCTTGTGGCCAAAGACGAGGGTTGTCATGGAAGCTGTCCTTTGCTGGGCATGTCGTTTGCGCGCCTTATAGGAGTGGGTCGCGCCATTGTCACCACCCTCCGTCAGAGGCCGAGTTCGGCGCGTTTCCTGCGGCTCAGCTTGGCCACCACCATGTCATAGGATGCCCGGATATGATCGCGCAGACTGTCGTCGGACAGGCCGGGGGCGTCGTAATGCTGTATCCATTTCAGCCCGCGCGAGGCCATGTAGGGGGCTGGGCGCAGACCGGGACTGTCCGACAGGATCTCGAACGCCAGGTCCGAGGCCTTGAAGGTCACGGTATCGCCGGTCTCTGCCATCCCGATCACGGCAAAGACCTTGTCACCCACCTTGTAGACATCCGCATTGCCCCATTGCACCACATGGGTGGCCTGCGGCAGCGCCGCGCAGAAATGGTTGAGGTCGTCCCGGGTCATGCCAGGCAGACTAGCGGGTTGGCCTGCGCCTGCAAATGGGTCAATCATGCGGGCCATGACCAAACCGCGCGAAACCGATCTCTATCCGCCGATCAAGGCATTCCTTGAGGATCAGGGATATGTCGTGAAATCCGAAGTGGGCGCGGCGGATGTGGTCGCGGTGCGGGGCGCCGAGCCGCCGGTGGTGGTGGAATTGAAACTGGGGTTTTCGCTGGCGCTGTTCCATCAATGTGTGGCGCGGCTGTCCGTCAGCGATGAGGTCTATATGGCGGTGGCGCGGATGCCCGGCAAACGCTTTGCCAAGGCGGTCAAGGACAATACCGCGCTGGCGCGGCGGCTGGGTCTGGGGCTGATCACCGTGCGGCTCAAGGATGCACTGGTCGAGGTCCATTGCGATCCGGGGCCTTATGCGCCACGGAAATCGACCCGACGGCAGACCCAGTTGCTGCGTGAATTTGCGCGGCGTCAGGGTGATCCCAACGATGGGGGCCAGACACGGGCAGGGCTGGTAACGGCCTATCGTCAGGATGCACTGAAGCTGGCGGTCTATCTGTTCGAAGTGGGGGCCAGCAAAGGGGCCGATGTGGCGCGGGAGACGGATGTGAAACGCGCGACGGCGATGATGCGCGACAACCACTATGGCTGGTTCGAGAAAGTCGACAAGGGCATCTATGGCTTGACCCCTGCGGGAGCAGAAGCTGTCGCGACAACGGCGCGGGTACTGGGCGCGGGTTGAGCGGTTCCTGCGGCGGTTTTCAGGCGGCACAGGCACCCGGCCAGACATCTGATCCGGTGACTGAAAAAAGGTGCACATTTTACACAAACGATTGGTTGACAGCGCACGGGCATCTGCCTATCTCTCCCTCGTTATCACTCAGAGAGGTTGAGTGCTAATGGTCGTACCTCGATCGGAGGAAACGGCCTTGGGAAGAAACTTTGAGCCTTAAGGAGCTACAAAGATGGCATTGAAACCGCTTCACGACCGCGTGCTGGTAAAGCGCACAGAGAGCGAAGAGAAAACAGCCGGCGGCTTGATCATTCCTGATTCCGCCAAGGAAAAGCCCTCCGAGGGCGAAGTCGTATCCGTTGGTGATGGCGCCCGGAAAGACAACGGCGAACTGATCACTCCGGCCGTCAAGGCGGGTGACAAGATCCTGTTCGGCAAATGGTCCGGTACAGAAGTCACCGTAGACGGTGAAGAGATGCTGATGATGAAAGAGAGCGACATCATGGGGATCATCTCCTGATCTGATCAGGGGGTGGTGGGTGTGAAACCCACCCTACGGTTCGACGCTTAATTCAAACATAGATGGAGAAGACAAATGGCAGCTAAGGACGTCAAATTTGACACCGATGCCCGCAACAAGATGCTCAAGGGTGTGAACATCCTGGCAAACGCGGTCAAAGTTACACTCGGCCCAAAAGGCCGTAACGTGGTTCTGGACAAATCGTTCGGCGCCCCACGCATCACCAAGGACGGTGTTTCCGTGGCCAAAGAGATCGAGCTTGAGGACAAGTTCGAGAACATGGGCGCGCAGATGGTCAAGGAAGTCGCTTCCCGGACCAACGACGAAGCAGGCGACGGTACAACAACCGCGACTGTTCTGGCCCAGGCCATCGTCAAGGAAGGCATGAAATCTGTCGCCGCCGGCATGAACCCGATGGACCTCAAGCGCGGCATCGACATGGCGACGATCAAAGTCGTCGAAGCGATCAAGGCTGCGGCCCGTGACGTGACCGACAGCGACGAAGTCGCTCAGGTCGGCACCATCTCTGCCAACGGCGAGAAGGAAATCGGCCGTCAGATCGCAGACGCGATGCAGAAGGTCGGCAACGAGGGTGTGATCACCGTCGAAGAAAACAAGGGTCTGGAAACAGAAACCGTCGTTGTAGAAGGTATGCAGTTCGACCGTGGCTACCTGTCGCCTTACTTTGTCACCAACTCCGACAAGATGACAGTCGAGCTGGAAGACGTGGTCATCCTGCTGCACGAGAAGAAGCTTTCTTCGCTGCAGCCGATGGTTCCGCTGCTCGAGCAGGTGATCCAGTCGCAGAAGCCTCTGCTGATCATCGCGGAAGACGTCGAAGGCGAAGCGCTGGCGACACTCGTGGTCAACAAGCTGCGCGGCGGTCTGAAAATCGCTGCTGTGAAAGCGCCCGGTTTCGGTGATCGTCGCAAGGCGATGCTGCAGGATCTGGCGATCCTCACAGGCGGTCAGGTCATCTCCGAAGATCTGGGCATGAAGCTTGAGTCCGTGACAATGGACATGCTGGGTTCGGCCAAGAAGATCTCCATCACCAAGGACGAAACCACTGTTGTGGACGGCCATGGCGAGAAGGCCGAGATCGAGGCACGCGTGGCCCAGATCCGCAACCAGATCGAAGAGACCACATCCGACTACGACCGCGAGAAGCTGCAAGAGCGTGTTGCCAAGCTGGCAGGCGGCGTTGCCGTGATCCGCGTCGGCGGCATGACCGAAGTGGAAGTGAAAGAGCGCAAGGACCGCGTTGACGATGCTTTGAACGCGACACGTGCCGCTGTTCAGGAAGGTATCGTTGTGGGTGGTGGTGTTGCTCTGATCCAGGCAGGCAAGGCGCTTGACGGTCTGACAGGTGACAACAACGACCAGAACGTCGGTATCGCCATCGTCCGCAAGGCGCTGGAAGCACCGCTGCGTCAGATCGCAGAGAACGCAGGCGTCGACGGTTCCGTCGTGGCCGGCAAAATCCGCGAAAGCGACGATCTGAAGTTCGGCTTCAACGCGCAGACCGAAGAATATGGCGACATGTTCAAGTTCGGCGTCATCGACCCGGCCAAGGTTGTGCGCACAGCCCTTCAGGATGCAGCCTCCATCGCGGGTCTGCTGATCACCACCGAAGCCATGGTTGCCGACAAGCCAGCCAAGGAAGGCTCGGGCGGCGGTATGCCTGACATGGGCGGCATGGGCGGCATGGGCGGCATGATGTAAGACCGTCCTTTCAGGACGGCTCTGACCGGCACCGGTTTCATGTGAAGCGGTGCCGGATCGCCAAAGCCTCGACAAATGAGGGCGCAGCTGTATCGGCTGCGCCCTTTTTCGTGCGGCCGGTCAGGGGCATGGCGCTTTTCGGCGGTCTGTTAAGAGACCGGCAAGGCATCCGGTCTATGGCTGATGGTTCCAGATGATAGTGAGCCATCATGAGAACCGATCCAGCCACGCCCGTCCCCGCCGCTGCCCCCGTTGCCGGTGTTTCAACGGACATTGACGATTTCATCTATCTGATGAGCCACGATGTGCGCGCCTCTGTCCGCGCCTTGCTCGAACTGCCCCAGTGGATCGTCGAAGATCTGGAAGAAACCGGGTTCAGGATCGAAGGACCGGTTGCGGCTTCGATCGAGATGATGAACCGCCACACCGGACGTCTGGACCGGATGCTGGTGGATCTGCTCACCTACTCACGGGTCGGGCGGATGCAGATGGTGCGCGACATTGATTTGAACGACGCGCTGGATCAGGTGCTGGACGAAATGGTTCTGCCCTGCGGGTTCAAGGTGATTCGCGGCTTCGATTGTGACCGCATCAGGATGGGGGAACGCGATGTGCTGACCCTGTTTGACGCGCTGATCCAGAATGCGGTGAAACACCACGACGCACCTTCTGGTCGGATCACGGTCTCGGCGGTGCGCGAAGGCGAGGCTGTGGTCCTGAAGGTGGCCGATGACGGGCCCGGTGTTCCGCCCGCGTTGCGGGAAAGGGTTTTTGGCCCGATGACGACCCTGAAACCGCGCGACGAGGTGGAGGGCAGCGGCATGGGCCTTGCCACCGTCCGTCGCATCGCCGTCCACTATGGGGGCACGGCGCGGCTGGCGGATTCGCCCTTTGGCAAAGGCAGCCAGATTGAAGTGCACCTGCCGCAGTAGGCCTTGCCCCCAGCGGTGTGTTGACGGTTGGCCACATCGCCAAGACGCCGCGCGAAGCAACCAATCACCGAAAATTGGCCGCAGTTCGGACATACGGATTAAGATTTCTTAAGGCTCTTGGCACGATCCTGACGGGACAGATTACACCAAAGGATGATGACCATGCTACACACCGATGCACACCCGTCTTCCTGTCCCGGCACACCGCCGCTGCCGCGCGACATTCGCGTTCTTCTGCTTGATGACAGCACCTTCGACCGCGCGCGTATAAGACGCCTGACGGAAAAGACCAATCTGTCCGTGCAGGTGGACGAAGTCGACAGCATTGCAGCAATGGATGCCGCTGTCGCGCGCGAGAATTACGACCTGATGCTGATCGACTACCGGCTGCCCGAAGGCGACGGCCTGCTGGCGCTGGAACACGTCATGCGCAACGATCTGAACAAGGACGCGGGCAAGATCATGATCACCGGCGACAATGCCCGCAGCACTGCCGTTCAGGCCATGCGCAATGGCTATCATGACTTTCTGAACAAGGACGACATGAACGTGGACGGCCTGCGCGCGGCGATGATGAACGCGCTCACCACTGCGCGGGAACGCCGGCATTCGATCCTGCAGGCGCAGCGGCAGACCGAGATCATTCGACAAGGCCTGATCGCCGCGCTTCAGGACAGCGAGGTGCAGGGGAATGTCGTATCGCTCTTGCAGCAAAACATGGCGCAGATCAGCGGCGCGGGCGACATCCTGCGCAGCCGGTTCGACATCTCAGACATGGATGCCTTTCTCGCCGGGCTGGGCGAGGAGGATGAGTTCGTCTTTCACTGATGCGACTTTGCGGGGGTGATGCCTTTCGTCCCTGCTGTGCGCCGACTGCGGCACCACCCACTTGGCGGACGAACGGCAAACCGCTAAGCCAAGACATGCGCCTTGTCCTTGCCACAACCGTCACAATGATCGCCTTTGCCGCGAATTCGATCCTGACGCGCATGGCGATCGAGGGGGGATACATCGACCCGTCCGGGTTTGCCCTTGTCCGGGTCGTTGCCGGTGCGCTGGTTCTGGGCATGGTGGTGTCCCTGCGCGGGGGTGGTTTGCCCTTGCTGCGGCGCAACCGTATTCCCGGCGCGCTGAGCCTCTCGGTCTACCTTGTCGGGTTCTCGTTGGCCTATCTGACGCTCGATGCCGGGCTTGGGGCATTGATACTTTTCGGTGTCGTCCAGATTACCATGTTCGCCCACAGTACAGTATCCGGCATGACACCGAACCTGCGGCAATGGACGGGTGGGGCCGCGGCGTTTGCCGGACTGCTGATCGCGCTTTGGCCCGGTCCGGGCGGCAGCACAGATCTGACCGGCGCGCTGTTGATGATCATGGCGGGTCTGGGCTGGGCCGCCTATACCGTGCAGGGGCGCGCGGCGCGCGACCCTCTGGCGGCGACATCGGCCAATTTTCTGCTCTGTGTGCCGAT
This sequence comes from uncultured Alphaproteobacteria bacterium, assembly GCA_963799505.1. Lineage (GTDB taxonomy): Bacteria > Pseudomonadota > Alphaproteobacteria > Rhodobacterales > Rhodobacteraceae > Sulfitobacter. Next base: position 161,030 of record CAWCXM010000010.1, on the reverse strand, counting down.
CCTTCTGGTTCTTCTTACCGGCACCGGGTCGAGTTTCAGTGCGACGGGCGTGGCGCTTGGCATTCTGTGCGGCGGGCTGACCTCGGGCCTCGGCTATGCGCTGTGGTACAGCGTCCTGCCCCGGATCGAAGGGGCGACCGCCGCGATCGTGCAGTTGAGCGTGCCGATCCTCGCAATCCTCGCCGGTGTCGTGCTTCTGGGGGAAAGTGTGACACTCAGCCTGCTGCTGGCCACGGTGCTCGTGGTCGGGGGCATCGGGTGGTCGGTCAGCGCAAGAGCAGTTCCAGCGGATCGTAGCTGATCCCGCCCGGTGGCCCAAAGGCCAGGGCGCACAGGCTGTCGGGTTTGTGGCGATGGGTCCGCAATTCGGCTTCGGTCAGCCAATACCACCGGTTGACCACCCGGTCCGGATCCTGCCATTCAGGGTCGATCTCGGCTGTGCCGCGCAGGGTGCAGCGGAAATAGACATCGACCTGATGAAAGCCCACCTTGGGGTCATGAAATTCGTTGACCATGCAAGGGTCGCCCACATCCACGGAAAGCCCGGTCTCCTCGAATACCTCGCGGCGCAGGTTGTCGGGCAGGGAACTGCCCATCTCGACCCCGCCGCCGGGCAGGCACAACAGATCGCTTTGCCCCTCTGGATAGGCATTGACCAGCAGCAGGCGATCCCGGTGGATCAGCACCGCTCGCACGGCCAGACGGGGGGATTTGGGGCGCATCAGCCGACTTTCGCAAGGCATTTGACGCATAGCATTTCACAGCGCCGCAAATCAGTCTATCTGAACCGCCATGAGATATCGCATTCTGATCATCGCGGCCCTGATCGGCCTCACCGGTTGCCAGACACAGGCGCAGGGGCGCTGCGTCGTTCTGCTGCACGGTCTGGCGCGGACCGAAACCTCCTTTGCCCTGATGGAAGCGGCACTGCAGACCGAAGGGTTTCGCATCGTGCGCCCGGGCTACCCGTCGACGGAAGAGCGGGTGGAAGAACTGACCCGCCAGACCGTGCCCGCCGCCGTCGCGGCCTGCGGCACGCCCAAGGTCGATTTCGTGACCCATTCGATGGGCGGCATTCTGGTGCGGCAGTACGCGGTCGACAAGGGTGCCGACCGCATTGGTCGCGTGGTGATGCTGGGCCCCCCCAATCAGGGCAGCGAAGTGGTGGACGAACTGGATGACATCGCCGCCTTCGACTGGCTGAACGGTCCTGCGGGCCAGCAGATGGCGACCGGCCCCGACGGCCTGCCGCGCCGCCTGCCGCCCGTGACCTTCGAGTTGGGCGTGATTGCCGGATCGCAGTCGCTGAACCCCTATTTCTCCAGCATCCTGCCGGGGCTGGACGACGGCAAGGTCTCTGTGGCGTCGACCAAGGTGGCGGGGATGCGCGACCACATCGTGCTGCCGGTCACGCATACCTTCATGATGAACAACCCCCGCGTGATCGGCGAAACGATGGCGTTTTTGAAGGACGGGGTATTTGACCGCTCGATGACATGGTTCGACGGTGTGCTCGATTCCGTCGGATGTCCGGACGCGGAATGCCTTCCGGGGGTGGAGGCGGAGGATGCCAAACCTTGATCTGACCGGCGCGCAGGTGCTGGGACCGGAAGGGCTGCAGCGGACAACGCTGTCCTTTGCGGAGGGGGTCATTGTGGAGGGCCCGGTTGGCCGCGCGGTAGACCTGAGCGGTTACATGGTGCTGCCGGGGATCGTCGATCTGCACGGCGACGGGTTCGAGAGGCATCTGGCCCAGCGGCGCGGCGCGATGAAGCAGATGGACGCGGGGCTGATCGCCTGCGAGGCGGAGCTTGCCGCCTGCGGCATCACCACAGCCGTTCTGGCGCAATTCGTCAGTTGGGAAGGCGGGATGCGCGGGCCCGATTTCGCCGACCGCGTGTTCCGCGCCATCCGCGACACGAACGCGGTGGTGGTGACGGACCTGCACGCGCAGCTGCGGTTCGAGACGCATCTGCTGGAACGCTACGATGATCTGCCGGCCCAGCTGAGCGATTGGGGCGTCGGATATGTGGTGTTCAACGATCACTTGCCGCACGACCGTCTGATCGAGGGCAAGCTGCCGCGCCGTCTGAACGGACAGGCGCTGAAAGCGGGGCGAAGCCCGCAGAAACATCATGCCTACATGATCGAACTGCACGAACGGCGGGCGGAGGTGCCAGCCGCGCTTGATGCATTATGTCCGCGACTGGCGGCCTTGGGCATCCGCATGGGCAGTCACGACGATTCAACGGCCGAAGGGCGCGCGGACTGGCGCAAGCGCGGGGTGACGCTTGCGGAATTTCCCGAGACGCTGGAGGCGGCAGAGGCGGCGCACGGGGCGGGGGACGCGGTGATCATGGGATCGCCCAATGTGGTGCGGGGCGGGTCGCACAACGGCAACCTGTCCGCCATCGACCTGATCGCGATGGGCTATTGCACCGCGCTGGCGTCGGATTACCACTATCCGTCCCCGCGCCGCGCCGCCTTGATGCTGGCCGATGCCGGGGTTTGCGATCTGGCGCAGGCCTGGGGGCTGGTGTCGTCCGGGCCTGCGGCTGTCCTGGGCCTGTCGGACAGGGGCACGCTGTCACCGGGTTTGCGCGCAGATTTCGTGGTGTTGGACCAGCGCACCCGCCGGATCGCCGCGACTTTCGCAGGCGGGCAGGTGTCCTATATGTCCGGCGCGATTGCGGACCGGTTTATCGGATGATCCGGTTGACGTGGCCCATCTTGCGGCCCGGTTTGACCTCGGCCTTGCCGTAAAGGTGCAGCGCGGTGTCGCGTTCCCGCGCCAGATCGGCGACGCGGTCCATATCGTCACCGATGAGGTTTTCCATCACCACATCCGCGTAACGCGCACCGTCGCCAAGGGGCCAACCGGCAATGGCGCGGATGTGTTGTTCAAACTGGTCCACGGTGCAGCCGTTCTGGGTCCAATGGCCCGAATTGTGCACCCGGGGGGCGATCTCGTTCACGATCAGCCCGTCGGCCGTCACGAAAAGCTCGACACCCAGAACGCCGACATAATCGAGCGCATTCAGGATCTTGCCCGCCATCAGCACCGCATCGGTACGCTGCGCAGTGCTGAGCCGGGCGGGTATGGTGGTGGTGTGCAGAATGCCGTCGCGGTGGACATTCTCTCCCGGATCAAAGCAGGCAACCGCGCCGTCAACGCCCCGTGCCGCGATGACGGAGACTTCGTGGGTGAAATCGACGAAGCCTTCCAGTATCGCAGGTGCCCCGTTCATGTCGGCCAGCGCTGTTTCGGCATCTTCGGTGCGGCGCAGACGGGACTGGCCCTTGCCGTCATAGCCGAAACGGCGGGTTTTCAGAATGGAAGGCGCGCCGATCGACGCCACGGCGGCCTGCATCGCGGTGATGTCAGGCACATCGGCGAAGGGCGCGACACGCAGGCCGAGACCCCGAAGAAATTCCTTCTCCGTCAGCCGGTCCTGCGAAATGCGCAGGGCTTCGCGGCCGGGACGGATCGGGACATGCGCCTCGATCAGATCGAGAGCCTCTGTCGGCACGTTTTCGAACTCGAATGTCACCACATCGCAGCTTTGGGCAAAGCGGCGCAGCGCGGCGTGATCCTCGTAGGGGGCGGTGGTGGTCCGGTCGGCCACATGACCTGCGGGCGGGTTGGCACCGGGTTCGAAGATATGCGTCCTGAACCCCAGCCGCGCCGCCGCGACCGACAGCATCCGGCCCAATTGCCCGCCGCCCAGAATACCGATGGTGCTGCCGCTGCGCAGGGGATCAGTCATCGCTTGGCACCTCGGGGATCGAGGCGCTGAGCGCGTCGCGCCACGCATCGAGCCGTGCCGCAAGATCGGCGTCCTGCAGCGCCAGAATGCCGGCGGCCATCAACGCGGCATTGGCCGCCCCCGCCGACCCGATGGCCATTGTCGCCACGGGGTAGCCGCGAGGCATCTGCAGGATGGAATACAGCGAATCGACCCCCGAAAGCGCCTTGGTCTGGACCGGCACCCCGATCACCGGCACCCGCGTCTTGGATGCCATCATGCCCGGCAGATGCGCCGCACCGCCTGCACCCGCGATGATCACCTGCAAACCGCGATCCACGGCTGACTTGCCATACTCCCACAGCCTGTCCGGCGTGCGGTGGGCCGACACGATGCGCGCCTCATGGGCGATGCCCAACTCCTCCAGCAACACTGCGGCCTCTCGCATGGTGGGCCAGTCAGATTGCGATCCCATGATGATACCGACGGGAGGGGTGGTCATAGCGGTTGCCCTTTGGCTGGAAACTGGAACGCCGCACTATAGTCACGCAGCACGGAGGGGCAACGCGGGAAAGTCATGCAAGGGTCAGGCGATGATGTCAGGGGTCAGCCGGTCTTCGATCTGGGCGATCAGATCCTTCAGCCGCAATTTGCGTTTCTTCAGCCGCTGCACGGTCAGTTGATCGGCTGTGGGACGCTCTGTCAGGGCGGCGATGGCCTCGTCCAGATCACGATGCTCGCGGCGGAACACTTCGAGTTCCACGCGCAAAACCTCATCGGTTTTCATCGACAGATCGGAGGGGGCGTTCATAAACAGATGATTCCACTATTCTTCTTCTCCGCAATATAGGAGTTCACCTTGCTTGCGCATAGCCCTTGCGCAAGGCGGGGCGCGCCCCCATATTTGTATCAGGGTCGCCAAAACGGGGCCTCAACATGACTGTCGCTTGACGAAAAAGGACGTGTCGCATGACGAAACTGACGCTTGCCTCCTATCCCCATATGCTGGGATTTGAACAGCTTGAACGTGTGCTGGAACGCACCGCCAAATCAGGCAACGAGGGCTATCCGCCCTTCAACATCGAACAAACCTCCGATTTCAGCTATCGGATCACGCTGGCCGTCGCAGGCTTTGCCGAAGAAGACCTCGCCATCACTGTCGAGGACCGGCAGTTGGTGATCCGGGGCCGCCAGTCCGAGGACGTTGACCACCGCGTCTTTTTGCACCGTGGAATTGCCGCGCGGCAGTTCCAGCGCAGCTTTGTCCTGGCCGATGGTGTGGACGTGGGCGAGGCGAAGATGGAGAACGGTTTGCTGCACGTGGACTTGACCCGCGCCAAACCCGAGACAGTTGTACAGACTATAAAGATCAAGAAAGGGTAGGACGATGCAAGACATGAACTCCCAGACAGGTGACCGGACGGTCTATGTAAAGACGATAGCCGTGTCCGATCTTCCCCGAGAAGTGCGCGACCAGGCCGAAGGGCTTGAGCAGCTTTATGCGGTGCATGACGCCATGGGCCAGCAACTCGCGTTGGTCGGCGACCGCAAGCTGGCCTTCACGCTCGCACGCCAACATGATTACGCGCCGGTGATGGTGCACTGATCCGGTGCGCGCTGGAAAATAGATCAGGATTTTGAGGGCTGCACTCCGGTGTGGCCCTTTTTCGTTCGGGGAAACTTTATGGATTTCGATTTCGACTGGGTGGACGCGTTTGCCGATGCGCCTTTTGGCGGCAACGGCTGTGCCGTGGTGCATGGCGGTGCTGTCCTCTCCGACGCCGTCTGCATGGCCTATGTCCGCGAGACTTCCTTGGTCGAATGCACCTTCACCGGCCCCTCCGAAGTGGCGGACTTGCGGGTGAAGTACTATCTCGCCAGCCGGGAAATCCCCTTTGCGGGCCATCCGACGATCGCAACCGTGGCGGCTCTTTTGCACCGGGGTAAAGCGGGGCAAGGCAAGCTGACGCTGGAGACAGGCGCGGGGATCGTTGCGTTGGATGTCGACGGCGCACTTATCACGATGACGCAGGTCGCACCAACCTTCGGTGCGCGGATCCCGGCAGAGGTGGTGGCGAAAGTGGGAGGCATCCCGGCGGATGCGATCATCGCGGCGCCGCAGGTCGTTTCGACCGGCTTGCCCTTCTGCATCACGGTTCTGCGCGACCGGGAGGCCGTCGAATCGCTGAGATTTGATATGGATGGGGTTCGCCGCCTATCGCGACCAACTTGGTCTGGCATCGGACGATCTGATGGAGCCATATTGGCTGGCGCTGGAGGGTGCTACGGCGGCAGGCGACACTTTCGCGCGCCTTCTGTTGGCACCGCCCAGTCCGCCGGAAGACCCGTTCACCGGGTCGGCGACCGGGGCCGCTGCCGCGTTTCTCTGGGCGCATGGATTGATTTCATCGCCAAGATATGTGGCCGAGCAGGGCCATGGTTTGGGCCGTCCCGGCCGGGCTCAGGTCGAGGTGCTTGGCCCACGGGATGCAATCGCCGGGGTCAAGGTTGGCGGGCATGGCGTCGTCTTGATGTCAGGGAAGGCTTATCTGCCATCGTAGGCCGGACAAGACTGTCCGGCCCCTGGCCACCGATCAGCCCGATATCAGCCCCATGCTTTCCAGCTTCAACAGTACCTGGTGGGCGCAGTTGTCCACGTCCACATTTTCGGTTTCGACCGACAACTCTGGGTCTTTCGGTACATCGTAAGGGTCGGAAATGCCGGTGAATTCCTTGATCTTGCCTTCCCGCGCCAGCTTGTACAGGCCCTTGCGGTCGCGGCGTTCGCATTCCTCGATCGACGTGGCGACATGGACTTCGACAAAGGCACCGAAGGCTTCGACATCCTCGCGCACCGCGCGGCGCGTGGTGGCATAGGGCGCGATGGGCGCGCAGATCGCGATGCCGCCGTTCTTCGTGATCTCGCTGGCGACATAACCGATGCGGCGGATGTTCAGGTCGCGGTGTTCCTTGCTGAACCCAAGTTCGGAGCTGAGGTTCTTGCGCACGATATCACCATCCAGCAGCGTCACAGGGCGGCCGCCCATCTCCATCAGCTTGACCATCAGGGCGTTGGCGATGGTGGATTTGCCCGAGCCTGAGAAGCCGGTGAAAAAGACGGTAAAGCCCTGCTTGTTGCGCGGCGGACGCGTGCGGCGCAGTTCCGCGACGACCTCGGGGAAAGAGAACCACTCGGGAATCTCCAGACCTTCCTGCAAGCGGCGGCGCAACTCGGTGCCCGAGATGTCGAGGATCGTGACCTTTTCCTTGTCGGCAATCTCGTCTGCGGGTTCGTACTGGGCGCGCTCCTGCACATAGACCATCTGTTTGAAATCGACCATCTCGATGCCCATCTCCTCCTGATGCGCCGCGAAAAGCTCCTGTGCGTCATAGGGGCCATAGAAGTCCTGCCCGGCGGAGTTCTTGCCGGGGCCTGCGTGGTCGCGGCCGACGATGAAATGGGTGCAGCCGTGGTTCTTGCGGATCAACCCGTGCCAAACGGCCTCGCGCGGTCCGGCCATGCGCATGGCGAGGTTCAGCAAGGACATCGAGGTCGTGGCCTGCGGGTACTGATCCAGCACCGCCTCGTAGCAGCGTACACGGGTGAAGTGATCGACGTCGCCGGGTTTGGTCATGCCGACAACGGGATGAATGAGCAGGTTCGCCTGCGCTTCACGCGCAGCGCGGAACGTGAGTTCCTGATGCGCGCGGTGCAGGGGGTTGCGCGTCTGGAAGGCCACGATCTTGCGCCAGCCAAGTTTGCGGAAATAGGCGCGCAATTCGTTGGGCGTGTCACGGCGGGCGCGGAAATCGTAATGCACGGGCTGCTGGATGCCGGTCACCGGCCCGCCCAGATACATCTTGCCCGCCTGATTGTGCAGATAGTTCACCGCCGGATGCGCGTCGTCGTCGGCGCCAAAGACCTTCTCGGCCTCATGCGCCTTGTTCGGCTCCCAGCGGTCGGTGACGGTCATGGTGGCAAGGATGACACCTTCCTGATCGCGCAGGGCGATGTCCTGCCCGATTTCCAGCCTGGAGGCAAAGTCTTCGGAAACATCCAGAGTGATCGGAATGGGCCAAAGAGTGCCGTCCGCCAGACGCATGTTGTCGACCACACCGTTGTAATCTTCCTCGGAGAGGAACCCCTTGAGCGGATTGAACCCGCCGTTCATCAGCAATTCCAGATCGCAGACCTGCCGGGGCGACAGATCGTGGCTCACGAGGCTTGCCGCCTCCAGTTTCATCTTCTGCGCCGACTCGTAGGACACAAAGAGCTCCGGGATCGGAGCGAGGTTCGCCAACATATTCATTTCTGTCTCGTTTCTTGCCTCAGACCGCATGGGGTCATTTGCTTGTCCCTATGCCTCAGGATTGAGGCAAAAGTCTAGCAAAGTGGCGTTCCTATTCGTACAAAATCGTCACAAGTTCCGCCCGTGTCCGAAACCCGCCGCTGTCAGACAATTTCGGAGGTCCGAAACCGTGCAAGGGCCATGCTCAACGTGCTCGCCTCCTTGATCGGCAGTGCCAGCAACGGTGTGCTCAATCCGCGCAGGGTGAGCGAGATCATCTGCGCGTCTGGCGGCGCATGACCTGCGGCGCGCAGCAGCGGTTCTGAAATCAACGCCTGAACCTTGTGTTCCTTCGTCACCCCTTCGATCCGCGACGCGGTATTGACCGTGTCTCCGATCAGAGTGCGGGGGGCCTGACCCGCGGCACCGATTTCGCCCAGCACAACGTCGCCCAGATGGGCACCGATGCCGATGGCGACGGGGCTTTGACCTTCGCTTTCCAGCACTTCGTTGAAGCGGGCGAGCGCCTGCGCGATCCCCTCGATCGCGGCCAGTGCGGCGCGGGCCGAGGTCACGGCATCCTCGGTCTCGAACAAGGCCAGAAAGCCGTCACCCAGATATTTGTCCACGCTGCCGCCGGCTGCATTGATCGTCGGCACGATCGCGTCGAAGAACCGGTTCAGCAGGAAGACGACGTCATAGGGCAGTTGTCCGGTCGTGCGCGCCGTGAAGCCGCGCATGTCCAGAAACAGCAGCGCCAGTTCCTTTTCCTCGCCCTGGCTGGCGTGACCCCGAAAGGTGCGTCTGCCGTCGGGCTGAAACACGCGGAAAACCTGCGTCGGGTGCATCGGCCTGATCTGGCAGGCAAGCCGGGTATCGGCACCAGCGTCCACAGCCGCAAGGCTGCGGGCCTCCGCTTCGCTTGGGGGATGCAACTGGTCCGCCCCCTCTTCGATGACCACGCGGCAGGTGGTGCAGCGCCCGCGACCACCGCAAAGCGAGGCATGCGGGATACCGCGCAGGCGCGACATTTCCAGCAGCGTCAGCCCCATCGGCGCGGTGATCTGCGGGCCGGGTTCATAGCGTATCGTGACCGATCGCCGCCGGGCGCGGATGTATTTCACCAGATAGGCAAGCGCCACGATCACCATGATCGCCCCGAACAACCAGCGCAGCTGGCCGGTCCAGCCAATCAATGTGGCAAAGGTTTCGGTGTCGGGGAAGTTGAAGGTGCTCCGCATCGCTTCCTGTGTGGCGGGTTCGGCAAACGCAGCTTTGACGCGGCGGCCCTCGACCAGAAAGCCCGCCAGCGCAAAGGCGGGCACCAGCGCGGCCGCTCCCGCCAAGGCAGGCACAGAGCGTCGCCACCACAGCTTTCCGCGCAGCCAGAAATGCAATCCGATGCAGCCATGCACCCAGACCACCAGCAGCAGCAGGCTTTGTTTCCAGCCGTCCGCCGTGTCGTGCAGCAGCAGCATGATATAGCCCATCTCGTCATTGACGCCAAAGATTTCATGGGCCGTGCGCGTGTGGATCAGATGGGCGATCAGCAGGATCGGGATCACGATGCCAAGGGCGATCTGAACCGCCTCCCAGACCGGCATCCGCAATGTGCCGCGGCGTGCCAGTTTGACCAGCGCGAGGGTCATGTGAAGGGCGAAGGCACCGTAGATGAGCAGACTGCCCGCCAGACTGCGGGTCACGACCTGCCGCCAGTCCTGCGCTGCGTCCATCCAGACGGGCGAGATCATGCCAAGGCCGATGTTCAGGAAATGTGTCAGCGCATAGATGAAAAGCACCAGACCACTGGCGATGCGCAACCGCGTGGGCCATGTGCCGCGCCACAGATCGTTCATGTGCTGCTCCCTGTCAGCCCCGAACATGGGCGGGCGGACAGGGCGGCGTCAAGCCTGTCTTATTCGGCGACCTGCGCGCCGTAACCCATCGGCAGCGCGGTGTCCTTGCCGCCCTCGATTTCGACGTCATCGCCCACTTCCGCCAGAAAACGCTCCGCTTCAAGCGCGGCCATGCAGCCCATCCCGGCGGAGGTCACCGCCTGACGGTACTTGTGATCGGTCAGATCGCCCGCGGCAAAGACGCCGGGGATGGAGGTTTCGGTGCTGTCGGGCTTGGTGACCACATAGCCGCCCATGTGTGTTTCAAGCGTATCCTTGACCAATTCATTGGCGGGCGCATGGCCGATGGCCACAAAGACCCCCTTGCAGGGGATGTCGGTAATCTCGCCTGTCTTGGTGTGCTTGACCTTGATGCCTTCGACGCCCGGAGGGGTCTCGGTGCCGTAGACTTCGACCAGCTCGTGAAACCACATCGGTTCGATCTTGGGGTTCTTCATCAGGCGGTCGATCAGGATCTTTTCTGCGCGCAGCTCGTCGCGGCGATGGATCAGCGTGACCTTGGAGGCGAAGTTCGTCAGGAACAGCGCCTCTTCCACAGCCGTATTGCCGCCGCCGATCACCACGATTTCCTGCCCGCGATAGAAAAATCCGTCGCAGGTGGCGCAGGCGGACACACCGAAGCCCTTGAATTTCTCTTCCGTCTCAAGGCCCAGCCACTTGGCGCGGGCACCGGTGGCAAGGATCACGGCGTCGGCCACATAGGTGGTGCCGCTGTCGCCTTTCGCGTGGAAGGGGCGGCTGGAAAGGTCCAGATCGGTGATGATGTCGCCGATGATCTCGGTTCCCATCGCCCTGGCGTGGGCTTCCATGCGCACCATCAGGTCGGGGCCTTGGACCTCGGTGTCGCCGGGCCAGTTTTCAACTTCGGTGGTGGTGGTCAACTGGCCGCCGGGTTCGATCCCCTGCACCAGAAGCGGGTTCAGCATGGCGCGGCTGGCGTAAACACCGGCGGTATAGCCCGCAGGGCCGGACCCGATGATCAGAACCTTGGTCTTGCGCGTCTCGGTCATGTCGGCACCTCCCGATTGATGTGTTTCAAGGTGGGATATAGACCTCTGCGTGGCGTTCTTAAACCCCAAGAAAAGAGGGATGGCAGGTCAGTTCCAGAGCGGGAGCAGAGGGCGCTTGCTTAAGAATATTGCGTGCTTGCGAAACAATATTGCGCCTGATACCGCCGCTGCTATAAGAATCGCAAAACTGGAAGAGGCATCCCATGGCAGGCACGCGGCTTGATCCGATCGACCGTAAAATTCTGGCAGAGCTTCAGGCGGATGGGCGGATGACCAATGTCGAACTGGCAAAGCGCGTGGGCATTTCGGCACCGCCCTGTCTGCGCCGGGTCCGCACGCTGGAGGAACAGGGTTACATCCGCGGCTACCACGCCGATGTGAATGCCCGCAATCTGGGGTTTGAGGTGCAGGTGTTCGCGATGGTCGGGCTTGCCAGTCAGGCCGAAGCCGACCTGAGCGCGTTCGAGCAGAAATGTCGCGACTGGCCGCTCGTGCGCGAGTGTCACATGCTGAACGGCGAAGTGGATTTCATCCTCAAATGTGTCGCACCTGACCTGTCGTCCTTCCAGAGTTTTCTGACAGGTGATCTGCTGACCACACCCAATGTGGAAAGCGTGAAGACAAGCCTTGTGATCCGCGGTGCGAAGGACGAACCGGGTGTGCCGTTCGATGTGTTGGAAAAGCGGCTGAACGTGGCCCCCTGACCGCAAGGGTCAGAGGGCGGATTGCATCTTATAGTACGTCGAATTCCGCGTCCTCTTCGGGGGCGCGGGGATGCGCCAGCGGGCCGAAGTCGGTGATATGCGCGATCCGGGGGAACATGCCCAGAAAGCGGTCGCGCAGGGAATGCGACACGCTGCGCGTCGCATTGGCACCGGGATGGAAGGTCTCCATCTCGACCCCGCCTGCGCTGATGGCGGCGTGACGCTCCAGACAGATGTGGAACAGACGAACGGGTGTCGGAGGGACCACCTCGATCACGTTCACACCATCGAGAAATTCGCGCACCGGGGTCAGCAGACGCTTTTCACCGGCCTCCGCGCGCAGGCGATGCGGCGTATGCAGGATGCGCGCGGCCGGGCCGACCGTCAGGAACGTGTTGGGACGGCCCTGACCGAAGGTGTCGGCCATGACCCGCAGCAGGGGCATCCGGCGGCCCGCGTCGGCGGGGACAAAACTGCTTGATCCGATCCAGATCAGCTTGGCCGGTTCCCCGGTCGAGGTGTTGATCATATCGCCCGGCTGCAAATCCTCGATCGCCACATCACCGTGCGTCGTGCCAATCAGCGTGCCCCGTGCAAAAGCGGAAAAGGCGTTTTCGAACAGAGGGATGGCGGGTGCCTTGTCCTGTCCGATATGCAGCGAGTTGTCCGCCCGCAGGGCGGCGATCTCGAAACTGCGCAAGGGGGTCGTTGGCACGGCAGCCAGTCCTCTGGGCGGAATGGCAGACCGAGACGCCATACCCCGAAGGCCGGAAGGTGTGGAGGGAACAGGGCGGGAGCCCGTGGCAGCAGTCAGTGTCATGCGATCACCTTTTCTCAGGTTGGTCACATCCGTGTCGGCCCCCACCGACAATCACGGAAATAACGGGATGTCATTTCGGTTCTTCTATGACACCTAAATCGCTTGAATGGCCGGGATTGTCAAAGTTTGCGGGACATTGGCGCCTCATTTTGCGCTAATTTGCCTTAGTTTCGCGTTTCTGTTTCCCCAATTCCGGCCCGTTTTGCCACATTTCCAGCAAAAACTGCGGCCCCGGCTGCGAATCAACGCAGGCCGGGGCCGCTTGGGTAAAGTTTCACTCGTTACCTGTGGGATCCCCTGGGGGGAGGAGAGACAGGGCGGAGAGAGATGCCGAAGATCAGGCCGCCTTGCGCTGCTTTTCGGCCTGCTTGCGCTTGGCGATGAATGCGGCACGGCGGCTGCCACGCGCCCAGGGCATGACGGTGTCTTCCTTGGCGGCTGCTGCGACAATGCCTTTGATGAAGCGTGCGTTGGTTTTCATGGCTCTGTTCCTCGGTTCTGAGTGTGGGGGCGTTGTCACCCCTTGTCTGAGGATGACTATGGCGGGCCAATCGGGCCGGTTTTTGGCGATGAGGAAGTTTTTTCGCAAATTCGAACGGTCGGGGCGGTGGATTTGTGACGGGGTTGCCACATTTCGCCGACGCCCTTGTTTATATGGTCAACGCACCGCGCCATTCACCAATGAACGCAAATTCTGCTGATTGTTTCCGATCCGACGGCCCGCAATCGGGCGATGAAGCGGCAGGGAATGCCCCATTTGCGCCCAGATCAGAGGGTGATCGCCGATATGAGGCGGCCATAGTCCGCTTCCTTGGCGTGTGTCGTGCGGCGGTAGGAATAGAACCGATCCGGATCGCTGTAGGTGCAATGCCGCGTCCATTCGGCAGAGCCGACGCCCGCCGCCCGCAACCGCGAGAGCCCGAACCCCGGCAGATCGAACAGCATCCGGTCCCCATCGCCTGATACGAAGAAGCGGCTGTTGGAGGGATCTTCGGCGATGAAATCCTCGAAGAACTCCGGCCCGACCTCATAGGCGCGTTGACTGATGCAGGGGCCGATGACCGCCGCGATCCGGTCGCGCTGGGCGCCAAGTGCCACCATCGCGTCCACCGTGGCGTCCAGCACACCGTCCAGCGCCCCGCGCCAGCCTGCGTGGGCGGCGCCGATCACACCGGCCTGCGCGTCGGAAAAAAGCACCGGCTGGCAATCCGCGGTCAGGACCGACAGCGCGATGCCGGGGACATTGGTGACCAATCCGTCGGCCTTGGGTCTGTCCGTCATCGGCGCGTTCAGGGTGATCACATCCGCCGAATGGATCTGATGCACGCCAGCAAGGTGATCGGTGGCAACCCCCATCGCTTCGGCCACGCGCGCGCGGTTGATCGCCACGATTTCGGTCTGGTCACTGCTGCCGTGGCCGCAGTTCAACCCGGCAAAGACACCCGACGATGCGCCGCCGCGCCGCGTAAAGAAGCCGTGGCGCAGGGCCGACAGGCTGTCACTGGTCAGGATTTCGAGCGTCACGGCTGCACCCCTGGTGGCGGTACGCTGTCCTTGCCGGTCAGCGCGATTACTTTGAACAGGTTTCCCATTTCTGCCGGGTGCGTCAACCGCCGATGCGCGGCGATGTGGCTGTCGAGCGCCGTGCCGGTCAGTTTTGCCGCCAGTGCCTGCGCCCGGGCGGTGATGCCCAGCCGTTCCAGAAACACGCCCTGCGGTGTCAGGTCGGACAGGGTGCAGCCCGTGGCGGCTCCGGCCAGGGCGCTGAAATCCACATGCGCGGTCAGATCGGCCTGTCCCGGTGTGTCCAGCGGGCTGACCTTTTGATGTCCGCGCAGGGCCTGCAAGGTATCGCCGCCGGTCTGCCAATCGCCGTAGTCGATGATCAGTGCGGTCCCGCCGTGATCGCGCAGACGCCGGGCGATCGGGTCTATGGTCGGCGCAAGGGCGGCGCTCGTTTCGATCAGATCGCCGGTCTTTGCCACCGCTTCCTTGTCCTTCAATGCCGGTTGGGGCTGCACCGGCCCAAGACCGAAGACCAGTTTGTCACCTTCCAGCCCCACCTGCCGTTCGCGCCAGCCGGTCCCGTCGCGCAGGAACTGACGGATCGGCAAGACGTCGAAAAATTCGTTGGCAATCAGGTAAAGCGGCTGTTCGGGGAGATCCTCGCACACTGGCAGCCCAGTGCACATCGAAGCCCGCCAGCGTGCGGGCCTGCACGTCCTTCAACGTCGGCGATGCTTCGACCAGAACGATCCGGGCAGCGTCCAGAAAACCCGGAACGCTTGCGCAAGCCCGCAGCGCATCGGCCATCAGCGTCCCGCGTCCCGGTCCAAGCTCGGCCAGGGTGAATGGAGCAGGCGCACCGCTGCCGAGCCAGCTTTGCGCGATGCTGAGGCCCATCAGTTCACCGAACATCTGGCTGATCTCGGGCGCGGTGGTGAAATCGCCCGTCACGCCCAGCGGGTCGCGGGTGGTGTAATAGCCCAGCGTCGGATGCAGCAGGCAGGTGGTCATGTATTCGTCGATCCGCATCGGACCCTGAGCCGCGATGCGCGCCAAGATATGATCCAGCAGGGTCATGCCCCGCGGCGGGCCCGCAGGATGAAGAAGACGCCGACCAGGATCATCGGGATGCACAGCAACTGTCCCATGGTGAGGCCATAACCGCCCGATTGCAGCGCCAGTCCCAGGGGATTGCCTTCCGTGATGAACTGCGCATCAGGCTGACGGAAGAATTCCACAAGGAACCGTGCGGCACCATACCCCGCGAGAAAGGTGCCCATCAGCAGCCCCTCGTATTTCAGCGCGTCGCGCCGCCACGCCATCCAGACCAGCAGCCCGCCCAGCACCAGTCCTTCCAGCAGCGCCTCATAGAGTTGCGAGGGATGGCGCGCGCAGATGCCCACGACCTCGGGACAGAACTGTGCGGCTTCGGTCGGAAAGGCGACACCCCAGGGCAGGTCGGTGGGGCGGCCCCAAAGCTCTGCATTGATGAAATTGGCGATACGCCCCAGAAACAGGCCCGGTGCGAGCCCCAGCGAGACCATATCGCCGGTCGAGATGGTGTTGAGCTTGTGCCGCTTGGTGAACAGGAACGCGGCCAGAATGACCCCGATGGCCCCGCCGTGAAAGGACATGCCGCCCTCCCAAAGCTGCAGGATGCGCAGCGGGTTCGCAAGGTAATAGCTGGCCTGATAAAACAGAACATAGCCCAGCCGCCCGCCAAGGATCACGCCAAGGATCACCCAGAACAGCAAATCCTCGATCTGGCCTGGGGTCATGACGGGCCTTTGTCCGGGCCACAGCCGTGGCGTGCGCACGGCAGCCACCACCAGCCGCCAGCCCAGCAGGATCCCCACGATATAGGCAAGCGCGTACCACCGCAGAGCAAACTCGGTGCCGAACAGAGTAACCGAGAAAATCTCGGGCGAGATATCGGGAAAGGGGAGCATTGCGATCATGCTGCCGATTGAGCCGCTATAACGAGGGAAGTCAACCTTGCCTGCGCGGGGCACTGCCCCCATATAGAGGTCAACCAGATACCGGAGACAGATCATGCAGACCCGCAACAAGTTTTTCGACGATATGTCGCAGATGATGACCAATGCCATGGGCGTGGCGCAGGGTGCCAAGAGCGAAGCAGAAAACGCCATGAAAGGTCTGATGGACCGCTGGCTGGCGGACCGTGACTTCGTCACCCGCGAAGAGTTCGACGCCGTGCGCGCGATGGCCCAGAAGGCGCGTGAGGAGAACGAGGCGTTGAAAGCGCGGCTGGACAAGCTGGAAGCGAAATAGAGCGCCTTACCTGCGCATCGTCACCTCGACCTCAAGTTGAATTGCTTTGCGTTGGATTCCGTGCTAACGTCGTCAAAGGTTATTCTTATCGTTATTGTGTGAAACGGTGGGCTGCGGTATTTGCGCAGGCCGTTGTTTACGACCCACCGCATACTTGAATTGCTGAGCGAAGACGTGGATTGCCGCCGTGCTGTCGCGCTTCGAAGAGGTTTGCGATGGCTCGGAACGTCAAACTTGTCAGAGTGGAAGAAGGCGAAGCGCAGGTCACTGCTCTGGAAGGGGAAGAGGCGCAGATGCGGCGGCTTTACCTGCAGGACGGTGTCATCGACGCCGAAGAGCAGGATGCGCTTGACCGGGTCGCGGGCAAGATCATCCGCCTCAGGCAGGTCATCGCTGATCTGCGTGCCGAAATCGAGCGCAATCGCGATATATGGTTTGGCCGTGCCAGCGACCTTGCCGCCGTGCAGGGCAAACTGGCGGAACTTCAGGCTTTCGACCACCCCGATACGGCGGCGATAAGGGGCGAAGTCGATCTCATCCCGCTTGCCGTCACCGATGAACGCTGGGCCGATGCGACCGCAGCGCTGGATCAGGTCATGGTCAGTCTGGAACCTGTTTACGCCGATTATCTGCTCCAATCCGCCGCCGAGGCCCGCTATCTGCAAGCGCGCGACTTGTATGACACGCGCTGCGATGTGCTGCGCTTTGCCGAACCGCAGGTGGAAGAGATCGTTTCAGGTCTCGCGCAGGTCGAAAGCCGCAACTCCACCATCGAGGCCGCTGTCACCGCCCGCAATCTGGTGGAAGCGGAAGAACTGTTGGCCGACGCAGTCCTTTTGCTGGTGCCGCTGGAACAACGTCTGGACGAAATTCAGCGCGATATGGCCGCCTATCAGACCGGGCTTGAAGCGATTCAATCCAGACTGAATGACCTGTCGTCCTGTGAATTTGCGACGCTGGCCGAAGCGCAAAGCGAGGTGCTGGCGGTGCAAACCGATATGGAAAGCTCTGCCACGGCTCAGGACTTTGCGGCGGCGCTTACCCATCTGCAAAGTCTGACCGGGTTGGTCGAAAGTCTTCACGCACAGTACCTCACCCTGATCACGCAGCGCGATGCATTCGAGGCGCGGTATCGACCGCTTGCAGCGCGGGCTGCGGTCCTGAACACCTCGGAAGTGGCGCGTACGGCGGATGCCATGCAGCAGATGATCGAGTTGCAGGATGCAATTGTCGCGGCGGAAGCGGAAGAGGCCTTTGAGACCGCGCTCGCCAATCTGCCGCCGTTCGAAACCGCGATCCAGACCATCGAAGATATTCTGTCTGACCGCGACCTGTACGAAGCGCGGCTGGCCGCGATGCAGGACGAATTACTCGAGGCCAGCCAGTCGCGGCCGGAGTGGAACTATCTGCTTCCCATACAGACAGCGCTCGCCACAATCCAGACGGATATGGAGACAGCGGCCGGGGCTGAAAACTATGAGGTCGCGCTCACCAAGATCGGAGAGCTGGAGGCCAAACTGGTCGCCTTCTTTACCGAGATTGCAAAGAGAAAAGAAGTCTATTCCACCAAACGCGCGCGGTTTGATCGTCAGGTCAGGGCGGCGGAAAACGATGCCTCCCCCGCGCTCAGCGCCGAGATTGCCGCCGTGCGCGCCGCCATCCCGCCGATCGACACGCTCGCGAATGCAGAAGACTGGGTCGGGGCCGCGGCGGAAATCGACAACGGGATCAACGCAATAGCGGCCTTCAACGCTGCCATGCTCCGCCAGGATGCGCCGGGTATGACCACTGGCATGACACCCGATGCGCTTGAACTGGCGGGGCGTTCACCCGAACTCACACAGTCTCTGGAGGATCTGGAAGAGGCAGGATGGCAGGTTGTGATCGGAACGCGTGGAAAAGGTAGTTTTTGTTCACGTGGGTCCTCCCGGATCACGATTGATCCCGATGATATGGCGAATGCCCAAAGCCTTGTTCAGACACTGGCTCATGAAGTCGGCCACGCAGAGGATGAGCCGGAAGAGCCCGACATGAGCAGCAGACAATCCTATCTGGACGGCAGGCTTGCAGGCGAGGGGGCAGCAACCCTCGAAAACATCCGCGTGCAAAGGGAATTGTTGGCGAATGGCGGCGCCGATATCGGCATTGCCGGAAATCCGGGGAACCATGCTGAATACAACCGCATCTTTGACCAATACGAGATCGACGGTGATGCCGAAGCGGCCGAAGCGGCCATTGCGCGTGTCTTTGGCGCAGGGGAAGTACCGTCGGTTCCCCGTGAAGACGGCAGCTCCTATACCGATTACAACGAATATTATGGCGAGTACTATGACAGTCTATGGTGGTTTCAAAAGCTTTGACGTGGAAGCGTTGTGGACATGAGACGATGTGCGCTGATGATCTGGGCCCTTTGCTGGCTGGGTCCGATGGTACAGGCGCAGCAAGGAGAGAAGATGACCGACACAACGACCTATATCGGCCTGCTGCAGGCGCTGGTGGCGGACCCACCGCAAAGTGCGGACGCCGTCCGGGATCGGCTTGGCATCACGCTTGTCCCCGTCTCCAAGGACCGCAAGCTGCGCGACGAAGGGGCAGGCACAACCGACCAAGGCCTTGTGATCGAGGAGGTGAGCCTGAGCTATTTGCCTGACGGCGATCCGGGCACACTGGCGGTTACCTTGCCACATGATGCGGCGCCGATGGTCGGAGACGTGATTGACGTTTTTGCGCGCCTGAAAATGACAGAAGTGCCAAGGGGCCAATCCCTCCAGGAAGAGACAGTGCTCAGTCGTGCGGAGACCTGGGGCACCTTTTCGCTGGGTATAGCAGAGACGGACCGCAACAGGCTTCGCTCGGTTTACTTCAAGTTCCACACACGCGATTAAACGGCAGCCCCAAAACGCCAAATGGGTCGAGATGCACGACTTTGGTCGCCGCTTGAGCAAATCTTGCATCCGACACGACCTCGTCCACAAGATATTGCAGTTATCCCCAGAAAAGGGGGTTGCCAGATGCCCTCTTTTGGCCCCACCATATCTTGTATAGGCGGTTGACCAAACAACGGTCTATTGTGCAGGCATCCAAGTCTGGTGTGGCGCTGCGGCCATCTGGATTTGGACATCAAAAAAGAGGTGTCGAAATGGCCCTGACCGAGCATTACATCGAAGAAGACATTCATCCCATTGATATCGTTGAAAATATCGCGGCCTATCATGAATGGGACTTTGACCGCATTTCCGACGAACAGATCGCGATGGCCGTCGAGGGCCAATGGCGGACCTATTCGATCACGCTGGCGTGGTCCGCATTCGACGAAACCCTGCGCCTGATCTGCACCTTCGAGATGGACCCGCCTGACCACAAGCTTCCGGGCCTGTTCGAGCTTCTGAACGAGGTGAACGATCAATGCTGGGCCGGGGCCTTCACCTATTGGGCCGAACAGAAACTGATGGTCTACCGCTACGGGCTGGTGTGTGCAGGCGAACATCAGGCGAGCGCCGAGCAGATCGACACGATGATCGGTGCCGCCGTCATGTCGGCTGAGCGCTACTATCCGGCACTGCAATTGCTGGTCTGGGGGGATCAGACCCCGGCCCAGGCGCTGCAGGTCGCCATTGCAGAGGCCTACGGGCGGGCGTAACACTGGCCCCCGGACAACCGGGGGACTTTACCATGAAAGACAGCCGTATCGCCAGGCAAGGCCTCGTGCTTTTGGGTTGTGGCAAGATGGGATCGGCCATGCTGTCAGGCTGGCTGGCCCGTGGGTTGCCGCCCGCGTCGGTCTGGGTGGTCGACCCACATCCGTCGGATTGGCTCGCCGGGACAGGCGTTCATCTGAACGCCGAACTGCCCGCCACACCCGCGATCGTTCTGGTCGCGGTGAAACCGCAGATGATGGCCGAAGCCTTGCCGACCCTTCAGGCGATGGGCAATGGCGACACGCTTTTTGTCAGCGTCGCGGCGGGGACACCGATCTCTTACTTCGAAACCACTTTGGGCGCGCAAACGCCGATCATCCGGGCCATGCCGAACACCCCCGCCGCCATCTCTCAGGGGATCACTGCCATCGTGGCCAATGCCGTCGCGGGGGACGTGGCGCTGACCGAGGCCGAAGCGCTCCTGAGCGCGGTGGGCGAGGTTGTCCGGCTGCAGTCCGAAGCGCAGATCGACGCCGTGACGGGGGTCAGTGGGTCCGGCCCGGCCTATGTTTTCCACATGATCGAGGCGATGGCGGCCGCGGGCGAGGCCGAAGGGCTGCCGGCCGATCTTGCCATGCAACTGGCGAAGGCCACGGTCGCGGGGGCAGGTGCACTGGCGATGCAGGCCGAGGAGACACCATCGCAGTTGCGCGTCAACGTCACCTCGCCCAACGGCACCACCCAGGCCGCCTTGGAGGTTCTGATGAACGACACGGACGGCTTTCCCGCCCTCCTGAAACGGGCGGTCAAGGCGGCGACGGACCGGTCACGGGAGCTGGCGCATGGCTGAGATTACATTCGATGACTTCATGAAGGTCGACATCCGCGTGGGCACCGTGATCCGGGCGGAGCCTTTCCCCGAAGCCCGCAAGCCCGCGATCAAGCTCTGGATCGACTTTGGTGCGGAGATCGGAGAGCGCAAGACGTCGGCGCAGATTACCGTCCACTATGAACCCGAGGCCCTGATCGGTCGTCAGGTGATGGGGGTCGTCAATTTTCCACCCCGCCAGATCGGACCCTTCATGTCCGAGGTGCTGGTTCTGGGCCTGCCGGACGAAAACGGTGCGATTGTACTCTTGTCCCCGGACCAGCCCGTGCCGAACGGCGGGCGGATGCACTGAAGGCCCGCAGGGCCGCGCCGGTTCAGCCTGGTATCCCCGACCTCTTCGCGCCAATGGCGGCGGCAGAGCGAGACGTAGGTTTCGTTCCCGCCGATCTGGACCTGTGCGCCGTCCTTCGTGACCGCGCCGTCTGTGCCGATCCGCACGACCATCGTGGCCTTCTTGCCGCAGTGGCAGATGGTGCGGACTTCGCGCATCTCGTCGGCCAGAGCGAGCAGGGTCGCGGAGCCGGGAAAAAGCTCTCCCCGGAAGTCGACGCGCAGGCCGAAACACATGATCGGGACGTGCAGATCATCGACCGCGCGGGCCAGTTGCCAGACTTGCGCGGCCTCCAGAAACTGCGCCTCGTCCACGAAGATGCAGGCGCAGGGGCCGTCATCCATTCGCGTCTTGATCTTGGCAAAGAGGTCTTCGCCGGGAGCATAGGTATCGGCCTCCTGCCCGATCCCGATGCGCGAGGCGATGCGCCCGTCACCCGCGCGACGGTCGAACTGTGCGGTCAGCAGATAGGGCACCATGCCGCGCTCGACATAATTGTGCGCCGCCTGCAGCAGCACCGTCGATTTGCCCGCGTTCATGGTGGAATAGTGGAAGTAAAGCTTTGCCATGGTGCCTGTTACGATACGAAGGGCAGGCCGTTCAAGCCCGGAGGCAGGACAAGTTCGTACGCGGCACCGACGTTCAGCCCATGTGTGCGGCAAGGGCTGAACAGGTGGCGTACGAACTCGCTAACAGTCCCACCCCTGAAGGGGGAAACTCGTTATGCCCGTCCACTTGGTCGGGTGAGTTTACAAATGACATTTACCCGCAGGGCTATTAATGGGAAAAGTATCACAGCATTCCCCCACTGTGCGGTCGCGGGAAGCCACATAAAGTTGAGGAAGTACTACATGGCAAGGATCGCCAGTTACCTGAAAAAGCACACCGAGGCCCTGGTCAAGGATGTCGGGATCGAACCGGCCTGCGATGTTACCGGCAAGTCGAAGGCAACGCTGGGGCGATACTATTCGGACAACGCCGAACATGCCGACCGGTTCATGCCGATCGACGCGGTGGCGCAGTTGGAAGAGGTGGCGAGCTATCCGCATGTGACCGCTGCGCTGGCAGAGCTGCGCGGGATCGGGCTGAATTTCGAGAAACGGCTCGCGAATTCGGACAAGCGCACCAGTGTCAATTCGGACGTGATCGCGCTGAGCCAGCGGTTCGCCATGCTGATGGCGGAATACCAGCAGTCGATGGAAGACGGTCGGATCAGCGTGAACGAGGCCAAGCGCCTGTTGAAGGAAACCTCGATGCTGCAGCAGGTTCTGGTGGATATGAAACTCAATCTGGAAGAAGAAAGTGGCTGACATCCTCCCCGCGCTACGTGCGGACCAGCTGCCTCAGATCGACGTCGAAGCATTGAAAGCGGCGGGTGATCCGGGCCACAAGCCACGGATATTGCTGCTGTATGGTTCCCTGCGCCCGCAAAGCTATTCACGGCGTGCGGCAGAGGAATTGGCACGCATACTGGAGTTGCTGGGCTGCGAGACCCGGATGTTCGACCCGACCGGATTGCCCCTTCCCGACGGGGCGGAGCCGGATCACCCGAAGGTTGCCGAGTTGCGTGACCTGGCCGTCTGGTCCGAGGGCATGGTGTGGTCCAGCCCCGAACGCCACGGTGCCATGACGGGGATCATGAAATGCCAGATCGACTGGTTGCCGCTGTCCCTGCAGGGCGGGATCAGACCCACGCAGGGCAAGACGCTGGCGGTGATGCAGGTTTCAGGCGGGTCGCAAAGCTTCAACGCGGTGAACCAGATGCGGATTCTGGGCCGCTGGATGCGGATGGTCACGATCCCCAATCAGTCCAGTATCCCCAAGGCCTGGCTTGAGTTCGACAGTGAAGGACGTTTGCCCGAAGGGCCGTTTTACGCCCGGATCGTGGACGTGATGGAAGAGTTGGTCAAATTCACATGGCTGGTGCGCGGACGCAGCGGTTATCTGGTGGATCGGTATTCAGAGCGGATCGAAAGCGTTGAAGAGGTTCATAAACGGGTTTCGTTAAAGAAGCTCTAATCGCCCGTCATCCGTGCTTTTGCACGATCACCGATCCGACCGAATAGCCTGCGCCGAAGGAACAGATCAACCCGGTGTCGCCGTCCTTGAGGTCTTCAGAATACTTCGAGAAGGCGATGATCGACCCGGCGGAGGATGTGTTGGCGTAGTCCTGCAGGATGTTGGGCTGCTCGCCCGGTTCCGGCGTCCGGCCCAGCACCTTGCGGCCGATGAAATCGTTCATCGACTTGTTGGCCTGGTGCAGCCAAATGCGTTTGAGATCAGCGGCTTGCACGCCGTTGTCGGCCATGTGGGACGCGATGTGGTCGGATACCAAGGGCAGGACTTCCTTGAAGACTTTGCGCCCGTTCTGCATGAATTGCATGTCGCGTCTGTCGGCCACGCCGTCGGGGCGGGAGCGGCGCAGGAAGCCGTTGTTGTTGCGGATGTTGTTGGAGAACTCTGTCGCGCAGCGCGTTGATTTTACTTCGAAATAGGGGCCTGTCGCATCCTCGGCCCGTTCGATCAGGGTGGCTGTGGCCACGTCGCCGAAGATGAAATGGCAGTCGCGGTCGCGCCATTCGAGATGGGCGGAGCAGATCTCGGGGTTAACGACCAGTGCGGACGCGGATGGAACCGGAGCGGATCATGTCGGCGGCGGCCTGAATCCCGAAGGTCGCGGAGGAGCAGGCGACATTCATGTCGAAGGCGAAGCCATTGATCTGCAACAGTTGTTGGATCTCGATGGCGACCGCGGGATAGGCGCGTTCGAGGTTCGAGGCGGCGCAGATCACCGCGTCCACGTCGGCGGCGGTCTTGCCTGCGGCGGCAAGCGCCTTTTGTGCGGCATCCAGCGCCATTTCGGCCATCAGGGAGGGTTCGTCGTCGGACCGCTGGCGCAGCAGGGGGTGCATGACGGTCGGGTCCAGGATGCCTGTCTTGTCAATCACATAGCGCTGTTCGATGCCGCTGGCCTTGAAGATGAAATCCTCCGAGGAATACTCCTTGGCGGGCAGATCACCGGCGTCGATTTCGGCGGCGTGTTCGGCGTTGTAGAGATCGACATAGGCGTTGAAAGCCTTAACGAGTTCCGCGTTGGTGATGACCTGATCCGGGGTGAAAACGCCGGTGCCTGTGATCGCGGGTGTATACATCTGATTTTCCTCACTTATTACCTCGGGGCTTGCCCGACCAGCCGGACCGGAAACGCGGATTCGTTTCCAATTCGTTAAATGTCACACGATGTGCACCGGACGTACACCGCGCGTGCAGACGCTGTGTTCAGAGCGTTTTAACGAAAATTTTCGACACTCGCCATGGAGAAGGTGAAAAAGGAGGCAACATGGCACCGCGCGGGAAAATCCAGAGAGAGCATTTCAACTACTTCTGCGACCTGATGCGCCAGATCGAATGGGACCTGCATCACGAATTGCTGGACGGCAGGCGCGTGCCGCGCGAATGGCACGAGATCGCCAAGAGCAAGGCGCGGCAGGAAAAGGTGCGCCTGACCCTGCGGGTGGAGGCGGACGTGGTGCGGTTCTTCCGCAGGATGGGGCCGGGGTATCAGCAGCGGATGAACGACGTGCTGGCGGCCTGGATGCACGGGCGTCTGGCGGCGATCCTCGAGGGGCCGGATACGGAGGACGTGTTCATCCAGATCGAGGAGATGGGACGGCCCCGGCTGGGCGAGGGCGATCTGATGGAGCGCGGGCTGGTGCGCGGGTCGGACGGGCGGCTGTGGGACATCAAGAAGCGCGAGGTGGTGGAGGGGTGAGGGGGGGGCCTAGAATCTCGCCCGCGTTCAGCTGCCGGGCCGTGGCCCGGCCAGCAATCACCCCTGTAACGCCTTCACGCCGATCTCATCCTCTGCCTGCGCCTTGATCGCCAGCGCAGCGGCGTAGGCGCCTGCAGCCGTCGTGTAATACGGGATCTTGTCGAAAAGCGCGATGGAGCGGATGGATTTGCTGTCCTCGACCGCCTGTGCGCCTTCGGTGGTGTTGAGGACCAGATGCACGCTGCCGTCCTTCATCATGTCGGTGATGTCGGGGCGGCCTTCGTAGACCTTGTTCACCACGGTGGCCGGGATGCCGTTATCCACAAGCCAGGCCGCCGTGCCGCGTGTTGCGACAATTGTGAAAGATTGGTCGATCAGGATGTGGGCAGCTGCGAGCATATCATCGGTTTTGTCCATGTCCTTGATCGACACAAAGGCCGTGCCGGAGCGGGGCAGCATGGTGCCTGCACCCATCTGCGCCTTGAGAAAGGCGCGGGGGAAGTCGCGGTCCCAGCCCATCACCTCGCCGGTGGAGCGCATTTCGGGGCCCAAGAGCGTGTCGACGCCGGGGAAGCGGGCGAAGGGCAGCACGGCCTCCTTGACCGAGAACCACGGCATGTTGGGATCGGCCAGCGTCATCGGATCGCCCAGAGGCAGCGTGTCGGAATAGGCGGATTGTTCGGGATAGGGGGCGCGCAGCGGGAAGTTGCTGAGCGGTTCACCGGCCATGATGCGGGCGGCGATGGAGGCGATGGCGGAATCCGTCGCCTTGGCCACGAAGGGCACGGTGCGGGAGGCACGGGGGTTCACCTCGATCAGGTAGACCTCTTTGTCCTTCACGGCGAACTGGATGTTCATCAGGCCGACAACATTAAGGGCGAGCGCCAAGGCTTTGGTTTGCTTGGTGACTTCGTCGATGATGGATTGGTCGAGCGAATAGGGCGGCAGGGAACAGGCGGAGTCGCCGGAGTGAACGCCGGCCTCTTCGATGTGCTGCATGATGCCCGCGACGTGCACGTCGGTGCCATCGCAGAGCGCGTCGACGTCGAGTTCGACCGCACCCGAGAGGTAGCTGTCGAGCAGCACGGGGCTGTCGCCGGAGACCACGACGGCGTCGCGGATGTAGCGTTCGAGGTTTGCCATGTCGCGCACGATTTCCATCGCGCGGCCGCCCAGCACATAGGACGGACGGATCACGAGCGGAAAGCCGATGTCCTTGGCGATTTCCATGGCTTCGGCATCTGAATGGGCGATGCCGTTATGGGGCTGCTTGAGGCCGAGTTTCTGGACAAGCTGCTGGAACCGCTCGCGGTCTTCGGCCAGGTCGATGGCGTCGGGCGTGGTGCCGAGGATCGGGATGCCCGCCTCTTGCAGGGCGTTGGCGAGTTTCAGCGGCGTCTGGCCGCCGAACTGGACGATGACGCCGTGCAGCGTGCCGTTGTCCTGTTCGACGCGCAGGATTTCCATGACGTGTTCGAAGGTCAGCGGTTCGAAATAGAGGCGGTCGGAGGTGTCGTAATCCGTGCTGACGGTTTCGGGGTTGCAGTTGACCATGATGGTTTCATAGCCCGCGTCGGTCAGCGCGTAGCAGGCGTGACAGCAGCAGTAGTCAAATTCGATGCCCTGACCGATGCGGTTGGGGCCGCCGCCGAGGATGACGACCTTCTTGCGGTCGGAGGGGCGCGCCTCGCATTCCACGTCGCCCATCATGGGGTGTTCGTAGGTGGAATACATGTAGGGCGTCTGCGCTTCGAATTCGGCGGCGCAGGTGTCGATGCGTTTGAAGACGGCGACCACGCCGAGGTTGAGGCGGGCGCGGCGCACGTTCGCCTCGTCCCGTCCGGTGAGATGGGCGAGGCGGGCGTCGGTGAAGCCCATCATCTTGAGATGGCGCATCCCGGCTTCCGTCAGGGGCAGACCGTTCTTTTTCACCTCGGCCTCGGCGTCGATGATTTCGCGGATGCGGTCGAGGAACCAGGGGTCGTACATGGTGACGCCGTGGATGTCGTCGTTGGACATGCCGTGGCGCATGGCCTGGGCGATGGTGCGCAGGCGGTCGGGGGTCTGTTTGGAGAGGGCCTTGATAAGGGCGGCCTTGTCGTCCGGAGAGAGTGCCGCGTCCCGGGTTTGACCCGGGACCGCATGGGAATCGAGGCCCCGGCTCAAGGCCGGGGCGTTGGCGATGCCTTCTATGTCGATTTCGTCAAAGCCGGTGAGGCCGGATTCCATGGTGGCGAGCGCCTTCTGCATGGATTCGTGGATGGTGCGGCCGATGGACATCGCCTCGCCCACGGATTTCATGGCGGTGGTGAGGTTGGGTTCGGCGCCGGGGAATTTCTCGAAGGCGAATTTCGGGATCTTGGTGACGACATAGTCGATGGTCGGCTCGAAAGACGCGGGCGTGACGCCGGTGATGTCGTTGTCGAGCTCGTCCAGAGTGAAGCCCACGGCCAGTTTCGCGGCGATCTTGGCGATGGGGAAACCGGTCGCCTTGGAGGCCAGCGCGGAGGAGCGCGACGACACGGGGGTTCATTTCGATCACGACCATGCGGCCATCGACGGGGTTCACCGCCCATTGCACGTTGGAGCCGCCGGTTTCCACCCCGATCTCGCGCAGCACGGCGATGGAGTGGTTGCGCATGATCTGGTATTCCTTGTCCGTGAGCGTGAGCGCGGGGGCCACGGTGATGCTGTCGCCGGTGTGCACGCCCATCGGGTCCACGTTTTCGATGGAGCAGACGATGATGGCGTTGTCGGCGGTGTCGCGCACCACCTCCATCTCGAATTCCTTCCAGCCCAGGAGGGATTCGTCGATCAGGATCTGGCCCATGGGCGAGGCGTCCATGCCGGAGCGGCAGTAGAATTCGTAAGTCCTCGCGGTTGTAGGCCACGCCGCCGCCGGTGCCGCCCATGGTGAAGGCGGGGCGGATGATCGCGGGCAGGCCGATTTCCTCGAGGTCCTGCAGCGCGAGCGCCACCCCGGCGGCGAGGTCTTTCCTGCCGTTGGCGTCGCGTGGCGCGGTGCAGATCGTGGCCTTGGGGTTTTCGATGCCCAGACGGTCCATCGCCTCGCGGAACAATTTGCGGTCCTCGGCCATCTCGATGGCTTCGCGCTTGGCGCCGATCATCTCGACGCCGAATTTCGCCAGCACGCCCATTTCCTCGAGCGCGAGCGAGGTGTTGAGGCCGGTCTGGCCGCCCATGGTGGGCAAGAGCGCGTCGGGGCGTTCCTTTTCGATGATCTTGGCGACGATTTCGGGGGTGATCGGTTCGATGTAGGTGGCGTCCGCCAGGCCGGGATCGGTCATGATGGTGGCGGGGTTGGAGTTGACCAGGATGACGCGGTAGCCTTCCTCTTTCAACGCCTTGCAGGCCTGTGCGCCGGAGTAGTCGAACTCGCAGGCCTGTCCGATGACGATGGGGCCTGCACCGATGATCATGATTGACTTGATGTCGGTACGTTTTGGCATGGTCGGACCCCCGGAATGAGCAAATTATCAGCGTTATAGGGATGGGGCGTCCGGGTGCAAGGGGAGATGGTGGTGCGGATGTGGATTGGGGTCCGGGCGCGGTCGGGGCGTTGGATTGGGGCTCTGCCCCAAACCCCGGAGGTGTAGGGGAAAGATGAAGAGGGGCGTCGCGTCAGGCGTCGAGGAAGGCGCGCAGGGTCGCTTCGAACGCGCGGGGGTTTTCGGCGTGGAGCCAGTGGCCGGTGTCGGGGATCTTGGCGAAGTGGCTGTTGGGGAAGAGCGACTTGATGTGGGCGCGGTGTTCGCCTGCGGACGTAGTCGGAGGTGCCGCCGGAGAGGAACAGGGTCGGGCCGTCGAAGGGGCCGGTGAGGGTATCGGGCCAGCCCATGATCCTGGGCATCTCGGCTTCGAGCGCGTCGAGGTTGAGACGCCATGCCTTGTTGGGGACATCGAGGGATTGCGTGAAGAAGCTTTGCAGGGCGGGGTCGATCCCGGCCGCGGCCAGTTGATCGGCGGCGTCCGAGCGCCGGGTGAGGGTGGAGAGATCGACGCTGCGCATGGCGTCGATCATGCCTTGCTGGCTGTGGGTGTAGGCGGACGGGCGCGATGTCGGCGATGACGAGTTTGCGGATCAGCCGGGGCCGGGTGAGGGCCAGCGCCATCGCCGCCTTGCCGCCCATGGAGTGGCCGCAGAGATCGGCGGGGCTGCCTGTTTCGGTGATCAGGTCGGCCAGATCCTCCGCCATGTCGGGATAGCTGTGGGAGGCGTCACGCGGGCTGGTGCCGTGGTTGCGCATGTCCGGCGTGATCACGCGGCGGCTGTCCGAGAGCCGTTTGGCGATGACACCCCAGTTGCGGCCCGACCCGAAGAGGCCGTGGGCGATGACGAGGGAGGGCGTGTCGGGCGTGGCGGCCCCGTGTTCGGTAAAGCTGAGCATGTGCAAGAGGTAGCGGGATTGCGGCGGCACGGCCAGTGGGATTAGAAGAGCCTATGACTCAAGCCAGGGATATTGATCGGCAGGTGACGCAGGTGCAGGATCTGCTGACCCAGACATTCGGTGTGAAGCGGATGCCGCTGGCCAAGATGATTGGCCGCGTGGGTCGCAGGTTGCCCAAACGGATGCGGGCGCGGGCGATGTTGCTGAGTGATGCGGAACGGCTGGCGGGACATCCCAAACTGGCGCGGCAGATAGATCATCGACAACTGGCGCAGGCCCATGCGGATCTGGTGGCGCATCTGAAAGAGATCGACGTTGCCGATCAGCGCAAGGGACGGTTGCTGGGGATCGCGGGGGTGATCGTGTTCAATCTGCTGCTGATCGCCGCAGCGTTTGTCTATTGGCTGTGGTGGCGCGGCTATGTGTGAGCGCGCCCGGCGATGGTGAACGTTCTGCGCATCGTGGCGGACATCAGGGTGGACGACCCTGCCGCGCTTGCCGGCTTCTATGCAGAAGTGTTCGATCTGGACATTCTGATGGATCACGGGTGGATCGTGACGCTGGGCAGCGGGCAGGAGACGCGGCCGCAGCTGAGTTTCGCCGCTGAAGGCGGGTCCGGAGCGATTGTGCCCGATCTATCGGTCGAGGTGGATGATCTGGACGCGGTACATGCCCGGATCATCCGGCGCGGGGCGGAGGTGGTCTATGGGATCACGCGCGAACCCTGGGGGGTGCGGCGGTTCTTTTTCCGCGATCCCGCGGGCCGGGTGGTCAACGTGCTGACCCATGGGTGACCTTCAGGCGTTGTAGTCCGCGTCGCTTACCGGTTCGAGCCAGTCGGCGGCGGACCCATCCACCTGTTCCTGCAGGGCGATATGGGTCATGGCGGTGTCGGGCGCCGCACCGTGCCAGTGTTTTTCGCCGGGGTCGAACCAGATGACATCGCCGGGGGTGATGCGCTGAACCGGTTCGCCTTCCTTTTGGGCAAGGCCTGCGCCCGCGGTCACGATCAGGGTCTGGCCCAGCGGATGGGTGTGCCAGTTGGTGCGGGCGCCGGGTTCGAAGGTCACGGCGATGGCGTTCAGCCGTGCGGGGGCGGGCGTGCTGATCAGCGGGTCCATGCGCACGGTGCCGGTGAAATAATCGGGGTTGGGCGTGTTCGAGGGGCGGGAGCCTGCGCGGTGGATGATCATGGGTGCTTTCCTTTGGGGCCTGTCCGTGATGGGATTTTCCGAACCTGGGGTTCGGGACGATTTGAGGCTACAGTAGTTCGGGAAAACATAAAGGGACAGCAGATGGGCAAGACGGCTTTGATCACCGGGGCATCCTCCGGCATCGGTGCGGAATTTGCGCGGTATCACGCGGCGCAGGGGGGTGATCTGATCATCACGGCGCGGCGCGAGGAGGCGTTGCGGGCGTTGAAGCAGGAGCTGGAGGGCGCGCATGGGATCACCGTGCATGTCTTTGCGCAGGACCTTGGGGCCGACGGCGGGGCGCAGGCGCTGTACGAGCAGGTCAGGGCAGCGGCGTTGTCGGTGGACATTCTGATCAACAACGCGGGCTTTGGCGGGCAGGGCAAGCATACGGACAGACCGTTGAAGGACGAATTGGAGATGATCGACCTGAACGTGAAGGCGCTGGTCGCGCTGACGCATCTGGTGGCCCGTGACATGGTGGCACAGGGCAAGGGCCGTATCCTGCATGTGGGATCGACGGCGGGGTTCATGCCGGGGCCCTATCAGGCGGTCTATTTCGCGACGAAGGCCTTCGTGAAATCCTTTTCGCAGGCGCTGGATCAGGAATTGCGGGGCAAGGGGGTGACCTCGACCGTGCTGGCGCCGGGATATGTCGAGACAGGCTTTGCGGAGCGTGCCGATCTGGGCGGGACCAGGCTGGTCGCGGGGGGCGGCAAGACGCCTGCGAGCGTTGCAAAACATGGCTATGACGCGATGATGCGCGGCGATCTGGTCACGGTGAACGAGCGCGGGCTGGGCCTGCTGGTGAACTGGGTGATCCCGCTGCTGCCGCGCCGACAGGTGTTGAAGATGATCGCGGGGATGCAGAAAAAGTAGCGACGTCTGCCGTGTCGGAGGTGCCATGTGCCGGGCGCGGCTGGGGCGGGCGGTATTTGTCGCATTGTCGGTAATTCGCTTACGCGGTTTTTGCCCTGTCCGTTAATAAGCGTTGTTCGCGGGCTGCAATCGTTTATCAAGGCCCGCAACAACGACAAAAAAGCAGGCACATGGCAGATCAATCCGAGACCCTCCGGCAGGCTGCCGATCCGCGCGAGGCCCGTGACTGGGTGAAAGTCCTTTCCGCGTACCGAGAACCCGATGCACTGCGCAGCTCGTTCGAGCTTGCGGTGACGGTGGGGCCGTTCGTGACGCTTTGGGCGCTGGCCTGGTGGTCGCTGTCCATCAGCGCCTGGCTGACGCTGGCGATTTCGCTGTGCAACGCCGCGTTCATTCTGCGGCTTTTCGCGATCCAGCATGATTGCGGGCATTCCGCGTTCTTCAAGAACCGGGTGATGAGCGATTGGCTGGGCCGGGTGCTGGGCGTCGTGACGCTGACGCCCTATGATGTCTGGCGGCGGACCCATTCGATCCATCACAGTGCCTCGGGCAATCTGGGGCGGCGCGGGATCGGCGATGTGCATACGCTGACGGTGGCCGAATACCAAAGCCTGTCACCGCTCAAGCAGTTGATCTACCGTCTTTACCGGCATCCTGTCGTGCTGTTCGGTCTGGGGCCGGGGTATCTGTTCTTTCTGCAGAACCGTGTGCCGCTGGGGCTGATGGCGCAGACGCGCTATTGGGTCAGTGCGATGGGCACCAATCTTGCCACCATCGCGGTGCTGCTGGTGATCGGGTATTTCGGGGGTATCATGCCGATCCTGCTGATCTTTTTGCCCTCCACCCTGTTGGCGGCGACGGCGGGGGTCTGGCTGTTCTATGTGCAGCACCAGTTCGAGACGACCCATTGGGAAGAGGACGCGGCCTGGGATCTGCACGATTCAGCCCTGCACGGCAGTTCGCACTATGTGTTGCCCAGGATCCTGCAATGGCTGACGGCCAACATCGGGATCCACCATGTGCATCACCTGTACAGCCGCATTCCGTTCTACCGCCTTCCCGAAGTGCTGCGCGATCATTCGGTGCTGGCGCAGGGCAATCGCATGACCATCCGCGAGAGCCTGATCAATGCGCGGTTGCATCTGTGGGACGAGAAATCCAAGCGGTTGCTGTCCTTCTCGCAGGCGCGGCAGGCGGCCTGAGCATCGGATTATCCTAAGAAATAAAGGCCCCGTGCAATGATGCCGGGGCCTTTTGCCGGATGGGTTGAAGAACCAGTCACGATCCCGAGAACGGTACGGTTTTGAGGAGGGCTATGCCCCTGCGGAACTTTGCAGGGGCTTTGTATTCGCATCGGATATCGGCTTTGTGGACGAAGCGACGTTAGTCAGAAATCTTGTTTGTGCTATGGAGGCATCTTTTTGTCTGATACCGTTGTAAGGAAGCTGTCAGCCTATGCGGCGAGCCATTATGAAGCGCATTTTGCGTCCAGTAGAATCGGGCTTGCGAAATTGAGGGATAAAGTTCTGTTGCTGTCCGCTTAATGGCAGATTTCTAGAACGGTGCTTGCATCAGCGCTGCACAGAAGTTTCGCAGTCTACGAGATAAAGGGCCTGGATTGCAGAAGAAAATATGAAGGAATTTCAACTCGTGCGTGTATTGCGCGAGTCTGGAGATTGACATTGCAGGCATCTGAACGCGAATACCGATCGCCAGCGTCTGTTAGTCGAACGTTTTGCGTGACGTATCGCCGCGATCCGATGATTTCTCCGAAAAACGTCGAGAAGAGATGGTGCAATTATGCGATCTAACAATCATTCAGCAAGCTAACGCGACTAGTTCTGTTTGTTAGTGACGTTACTTAACGAGTATCGTAAATTGGGCTCGAAGCGGACAAAAACCCCATGGATGATCGCGAGCAGGTCTTTCACGGTCACCGACATAACTGAAAAGGCCCCGTGCATCGCTGCCGGGGCCTTTGGTTTATTTGGGTAGAATTGATTGGTCAGAGGTTCGGATACATCGGGAAGCGGGCGCACATCGCCTCGACTTCGGCTTTCACCTTTTCCTCGACGGCGGCGTTGCCGTCTTCGCCGTTGGCGGCAAGGCCGTCCACCACTTCGATGATCCAGTCGGCGATCTGGCGGAATTCATCCTCGCCAAAGCCGCGTGTGGTGCCGGCGGGCGATCCAAGGCGGATGCCGGAGGTCACGGTCGGCTTTTCGGGATCGAAAGGCACGCCGTTCTTGTTGCAGGTGATGTGGGCGCGGCCCAGAGCCTTTTCGGTGGCGTTGCCCTTGACGCCCTTGGGGCGCAGATCGACCAGCAGCACATGGGTATCGGTGCCGTGGGTCACGGTATCAAGGCCACCCTTGATCAGTTGATCGGAAAGCGCCTGCGCGTTCTTGATGACCTGCTGGATGTAGGTCTTGAATTCGGGGCGCAGTGCCTCGCCGAAGGCCACGGCCTTGGCCGCGATGACATGCATCAGCGGGCCGCCCTGAATGCCGGGGAAGATGGCGGAGTTGAATTTCTTGGCCAGTGCTTCGTCGTTGGTCAGGATCATGCCGCCGCGCGGGCCGCGCAGGGTCTTGTGCGTTGTGGTGGTGGCCACATGCACATGCGGGAAGGGGTTGGGATATTCGCCCGCTGCGATCAGGCCCGCAAAGTGGGCCACATCCGCCAGAAGGTAGGCGCCGACGCTGTCCGCAATCTCGCGCATCCTGGCAAAGTCGATGACGCGCGGGATGGCGGAGCCGCCTGCGATGATCATCTTGGGTTTGTGTTCGGTCGCCAGTTCCTGCACCTGATCGTAGTCCAGGAGGTTGTCCTGCTGGCGCACGCCGTATTGCACCGCGTTGAACCATTTGCCCGACTGGTTGGGCGCGGCACCGTGGGTCAGGTGACCGCCTGCGTCCAGCGACATGCCAAGGATGGTGTCGCCCGGTTGCAGCAGCGCCTGAAACACGCCCTGGTTGGCCTGCGAGCCGGAGTTCGGCTGGACGTTGGCGAAGGAACAGCCGAACAGCTTGCAGGCGCGTTCGATCGCCAGATCCTCTGCCACGTCGACCCATTCGCAGCCGCCGTAGTAGCGACGACCGGAATAGCCTTCGGCGTATTTGTTGGTCATCACCGAGCCCTGCGCCTCGAGCACGGCGGCGGAAACGATGTTTTCCGACGCGATCAGCTCGATCTCGGTCCGCTGACGCTTGAGTTCGCCGGTGATGGCGGCCTGCAGATCGGGGTCGGTGTCGGCGAGCGATGCGGTGAAGAAGTCCTTCATGGGCAGATCTTTCATCGTGAGGTCCTTTCCGGTATCACATTTTCCCGGTTTCGTATCGGAAACGGCACTTATCGGGAAGGCGTGAAAGCGACGCAGCCAAAGATATGTGCGGCAGCGCTGGCAGGATCGGGTGGAATGTGGTTGTCTGCGTGGAACTTGCGGCGCATCGGAAACAAATGCCATGACCCTGAAAATCGCCTTTACGGCCAGCCGGGCCAGTGTTGCACAGACTGCGCGGGCGGCCTTGATCGGACGCTATGGCGATGTGCCTTTCGAGGAGGCGGAGGTGATCGTTGCGCTGGGCGGGGACGGTTTCATGCTGCAGACGCTGCACGATACGCAGCATCTGGCGGCCCCGGTCTATGGCATGAACCGGGGCACCATCGGGTTTTTGATGAATGCCTACGGTGAGGCGGATCTGATCGCGCGGCTGGAAGCGGCGGAACGCGAGGTGATCAACCCGCTGAGCATGACGGCCACGCATGTGGACGGCAGCGTGTCACGGGCATTGGCGATCAACGAGGTATCGTTGCTGCGCGCCGGGCCACAGGCGGCGAAATTGCAGATCACCATCGACGGGCGTCTGCGGATGCAGGAACTGGTCTGCGACGGGGCGCTGGTGGCGACGCCTGCGGGATCGACGGCCTATAACTACTCTGCGCATGGGCCGATCCTGCCCATCGGGTCGGATGTGTTGGCCCTGACCGCGATGAGCGCGTTCCGGCCCCGGCGCTGGCGCGGGGCGCTGTTGCCGATGAAGGCCAAGGTGCGGTTCGACGTGCTGGAGCAGGAAAAGCGCCCGGTGATGGCCGATGCGGACGGGCATAGCCACCGGGATGTCGTGACGGTCGAGATCGCGTCGGAGAAGAGCATTTCGCATACGATCCTCTTCGATCCGGGGCACGGGTTGGAAGAGCGGCTGATTTCGGAGCAGTTCACCTGAGAGGTGCAGTGTTCCGTTGCGATTGGGATGTGGGCCGGGGGGAGGTGCGCAATGAATGCGCACCCTACGGGGTCTTGAGGTATTTTCGTGCGACGTTTGCGGCGGTTGCGGCGTCCATGACGGGCGGGATCAGGGTGAGCACGTCGCCGTTGCCGTCCAGCAGATAGATCAAGGAGCCGTGGGTGTAGACGGGGCCGTATTGCGGATCCTCATAGGCCAGCGCGTGATCGACCGAGAAGGCGTCATAGGCGACCTTAAGGGCGTCGGGCGTGCCGGTCAGACCGAGAAGGTCAGCGTGATATTTGCCGAGCGGTTCGCCCATGTTGGCGACTGTGTCGCGGGCCGGATCGACGGTGATCATCACGGGGCGGATGGCGATCGCGTCCTGCGCCAGTTGGTCGGTCACATCGCCCATCAATGGCAGGGCGGCAGAACAGATGCCGGGGCAATTGGCATAGCCGAAGAACAGAAGTTGCGGCAGACCGTCGGGGTCGGCCTGCGTGCGCGCCTGTCCGTGGTGGTCGGTGAGCGCGAAGGGGCCGCCGACGGCGAACGGCAATGGGCCATCGGCGTGCGCGACGCCGGCAAGGGCGACGAGCAGGGCGGGCAGGATGCGTTTCATTCGAAGAGGTATTCCTTGAACGCCTTGTCCGTCTCAAGCCCGAGGCCGAGGTAGCCGTCCCGTTCGATCAGCGCGTTGATACGGGGGTCGCGGCGGAACCACGGTCCTTCGCCAGCCGCATCGGGGTTGTTTTCCGCCCAGACCCTGGTGAAAGCATTCGCCGTGGCCCAATCGGCATCGGCAGTCTTGACCCGCTGCACCAGATAGATGTTGCGGATCGGGAAATCCTCGTCGTTGATCATCAGGCCGTCGACGGTCACGTCCTGCCCGCAATAGGGCAGCATATCGACCACGGCACCGGTGAACGCGGGCTGATTGTTCTTGGTCGCCATGACCAGCGCCCCATCGGCTTCGCGCAGCAGGCCAAGCTGCCGGTCGCCGTTGCCGCAATTCTCGGGGCAGTCGCCGGTGAGTTCGCACATCACGTCCACGACCCTGGCATCGAAGCGCGCGGGCACTTCGGCATAGAGGTTCCATGATTTCGCTTCGGATCCTTCGGAGAAATCCTGTGCGGCGAGCGGGCTGGCCATCAGGGCCAGTGCGGCGGCGAGGCGGATCATTCCTTCGGCTCCGGGATCGCGAAGGGGGGCACGACGTCGTAGTCCTCGTGCGTCAGGTTAACGATGCCCTTGTCCTCGACCACCGCTTCGACAACGATATAGTCGATGCCGTCGCGGTTGTAGTGCATGCCATCGGCGGTGATGGTGTGAGAGGCCAGAGTGAGGGCGGTATCGCCGCCGGTGGCGTTGTCCTGCGGACCCAGTTTCAGGATCGTGTAGACGGTGCCATCCTCGGCCAGGAGCCCGATGGGGATGCCCGAGGCGGAACACCACAAGGCGCAGGTATGATGCGCAGAGCCGACAACGCTGTCCGGTCCGCCCATGACGCCGGAGTAGTAACACCAGGTGTCGATGATTTCTCCGGTGACGGTGATGCGTTCACCTTCGGCGGCGAATGTGGCTGGTGCGACCGTGGCCAGAATGGCCGTCGCCAGCGAGGCTTTGACTGTCTTCAGCATCGAATAGGCTCCCTTAAATATGGGTCGAGCCTAGGGGCACCTCATGTTTCAGGCAAATCACAAAACGGATGGGGCGATGGAAACCGATTTTGCAGCCAAACCTGAGGAACAATTTGGGCTGCGGGCGCGTTCTATTACCAAGGAAGCGGTTCAGATATCCGGGCCGCAAAGAGTTGGATTGAAGAAGGAGACAGTCATGAACTGGGATGAAGTAAAAGGCAACTGGAAGCAGATGACCGGCTCGGTAAAAGCCAAATGGGGCGAATTGACCGATGACGAGATCACCGAAGCTGAAGGCGACCGCGAAGTGCTGGTCGGCAAGATTCAGGAGCGGTACGGTATCGCCAAGGAAGAAGCGGAACGTCAGGTAGACGACTTCATGGCGAAGTCATAAGCCACGCAGTTTCGCGGATTGTAAGAAAGACGGCTCCTTCGGGGGCCGTTTTTTGTGTCAATCCAGTGTGAACAGCTCCTGCCGATCGCTGACGCCGCGCAGGCGGTATTGGCCGAGCGACACGAGGTCGGGACGCTGGTCCAGCAGCGGTTTGGCCACGGTGGAGGAGATGATGATGGTCTGGTCCAGCGCGCTGGTCATGCCGAGGATCCGCGCCGTGGTGTTGACGGCAGGACCGATCACGGTGAAGTCCAGCCGGGTCTTGCCGCCGATGTTGCCATAAAGCACGTCGCCTGCATGCAGCGCCAGGGTGAAGCCGGTGGTGGTCAGCCCCTCTGCGCCGCGCCGCGCGTTGGTCGCCTCAAAGGCGGCGCGCAAGTCCACGGCAGCCCGAACGGCGACCAGACGGGCGTCGGGTATGTCGTTCAGATCGAAGATCGCGAGCATTCCGTCGCCCATGAATTTCAGGACATTGCCGCCGTACTTCTCCACCGTTTCGACGGCCACGGCGAAATAATCGTTCAGCAGTTCGATGATCGCCTCACCGGGCAGGGTTTCCGACAGCCTGGTGAAACCGCGCAGATCGAAATACCAGATCACCGCCGGAATGCTTTCGGATGATCCGCGGGTGATCGCACCCGACAGCACGCGGCGGCTGGCGTCCCGGCCCATGTAGGCGGCGGTGATGTCTTCGGCAATCAACCGGTTTGCGCCGCATTTGAGCGTCAGGCACAGGGGAGCGAGAAGGTTGCGCATCCCGTCGAGATGCGCCTGCGAAAACCCGTCGGCTGCGTCGCTGGCCATCGAGATGATCATGCCCTCTTCGTTCTGAAACGTCATGACGGTGCTCGCGTCACGCCCCAGAAAGGACCGTTTCGCGGCGAAGTAATCGGTGCTGCCGCGCGCGCGCAACTCGTCGAAGATCGGAAAGTTGAGCGCCGGATCGGGGTCCGTCAGGCGCTGGCGCATTTCAGGGATCGGAGTGCTCATCAGATAATAGAGCGGGCTTTGCAGCCATTCGTCGGGCGCCTGGTTCGAGCGCTGGTAGTCGAACCTTTCGCTGTCGGTATCGCGGTGCCAGCGAAAGGCTATCGCGCCGATTTCGGGATGATGGGCGCGCATCGTCAGGTTCACCCGTTGCAGCGGGATGCCGATGCCGACCAGACGATTGCAACATTCCTCAAGCCAATCCTCTACAGGGGTATTGGCCAGCCCCTGCTGGATCAGCCATTCGGTCAGGTCCGCAAGCGCTGCCGTCATTTCGAAGTCTTCGGCGGTGGGAGCGGCC
Source organism: uncultured Alphaproteobacteria bacterium (assembly GCA_963799505.1). Taxonomy (GTDB): domain Bacteria; phylum Pseudomonadota; class Alphaproteobacteria; order Rhodobacterales; family Rhodobacteraceae; genus Sulfitobacter. Next base: position 122,088 of record CAWCXM010000010.1, on the reverse strand, counting down.
ATGGCGGGAATCCCCTTGCGTCAGTTATCCACCCTGAGCATAGCCGATTTCCTGCAAGGATGCCCGGATTTCATCCAGAATGGCCGGATCGTCGATGGTCGCGGGCATCTTGAACGGTTCGTTGTCGGCGATCTTGACCATCGTGGCACGCAGGATCTTGCCCGACCGGGTCTTGGGCAGGCGGTCCACCACAAGTGCCAGCTTGAACGCCGCCACCGGGCCGATCTGGTCGCGGATGCGCTGCACGCATTCGCGGGTGATCTCCGCGTGGTCGCGGTTCACGCCCTTGGTCAGACAGACAAAGCCCATGGGCGCTTGCCCCTTGAGCGCGTCGGCCACGCCGATCACGGCGCATTCGGCCACGTCGGGGTGTCCGGCGAGGACTTCTTCCATTGCGCCCGTGGACAGGCGGTGGCCCGCCACGTTGATCACATCATCGGTGCGCGCCATGATGTAGAGATATCCGTCCTCGTCCATCATGCCTGCATCGCCCGTTTCGTAATAGCCGGGGAAGGTGGTGAGATAGGATTTGATGTAGCGGTCCGTGGCGTTCCACAATGTCGGCAGGGTGCCGGGGGGCAGGGGCAGCTTGATCGCGATGGCACCCAGCTCGCCGGGTTTCTGGGGATGACCTGCCTCGTCCAGAATGTGCACGTCGTAGCCGGGCATCGGCACCGTGGGCGATCCGATCTTGACCGGCAACGCTTCGAGCCCTGCGGGGTTGCCCGCGATGGTCCAGCCGGTTTCGGTCTGCCACCAGTGGTCATAGACCGGCTTGCCCAGCATCTCCTGCGCCCAGAGGATCGTGTCGGGGTCGGCCCGTTCGCCCGCGAGATAAAGCGCGCGCAGGCTGGAAAGGTCGTATTTCTTGATGAATTCGCCCTTTGGGTCTTCGCGTTTCACGGCGCGGATGGCGGTCGGAGCGGTGAAGAAGGATTTCACCTGATGCTCTTCGATGATGCGCCAGAAGGTGCCGGCGTCGGGTGTGCCGATGGGTTTGCCTTCGAACAACACGGTGGTGTTGCCCGCGATCAGCGGCGCGTAGCAGATGTAGGAATGGCCCACGACCCAGCCCACGTCGGAGGCGGCCCAGAAAACCTCGCCGGGGTTGACGTTGTAGATGTTCTTCATGGTCCAGTTGAGCGCCACCAGATGCCCGCCGGTGGCACGCACCACGCCCTTGGGCGCGCCGGTGGTGCCGGAGGTGTAGAGAATGTAGGCCGGAAAGTTGCCTTCGACCGGGACGCAGGCGGCTTTCAGGCAGCCTTCCTGTGCTTCGAACCAGTCCACATCGCGGCCATCAATCATCTCGCAGCGGTGTTCCTCGCGCTGGTAGATCATGCAGAAATCGGGAAGGTGGTTGGCCATCTGCAACGCCCCGTCGAGCAGGGGCTTGTATTCGACGACGCGGCCCGGTTCCAGCCCGCAGGACGCGGCGATGATCGCCTTGGGGCGGCAGTCGTTGATGCGCAGGGCCAGTTCGTTTGCCGCAAAGCCGCCAAAGACGACCGAATGAATGGCACCGAGCCGCGCGCAGGCCAGCATCGCCTCGATCGCCTGGGGGATCATCGGCATGTAGATGATGACGGTATCGCCCTTGTCCACGCCGCGTGTGGCCAGCGCACCCGCCAGGTTGGCGACGCGTTCCTGCAGCTTCTTGTAGGTGATCTTTTCCTTCTTGCCGGAGATCGGGCTGTCATAGATGATGGCGATCTGGTTGCCACGCCCGCGCTCCACATGGCGGTCCACGGCGTTGTAACAGCCGTTGACCATGCCATCCTCGTACCATTCATACAGGTTGTCACCGTGATCCGTCAGCGCCTTCGTCGGCTTGGTGTGCCAGTCGATCGCTTCGGCCTGTTCGAGCCAATAGGCTTCCGGATCCTTCTGCCACGCTGCGTATGTTTCGCGATAACCCATGATCGTCCTCCCCGTTCTTTACACTTTGTTAGGCAGAGCATCGCGCCGGGGCAAGCCCGCAGGGGTCTTTGCGCCGCATCGCGACAGGAACTTTGCCCGCAAACCGCGCCATTTGTGCAGTTGTTTACATCCAGCCGGGGAGCCTGTACCCAAAGTGATCTGTCAAAGCCGCGCAGACGTGCTATGTGCGGTGCAAACATCTGTGATTCCGGAGCCTTGTCATGCGTATCTCCTCGACCATCGTCCTGTCCCTTGCCGCCAGCCTTGCCGCGGCCCTGCCTGCCGCAGCGCAGGAACGGTCGTTCAACTTTGCCCTGCGCGGTGGTGTGGCGGCGATCCCGTCCTATCCGGGGTCGGACGAATACGAGGCGGCACCGGATCTGGGGTTCACCTTTGGCTCGCTCACCTGGGGTGGCCGGAGTTTTGGCAGCGGCGTTTTTGCCGAACCTGAAAGCGGTCTGGCCTTCCGGGGTGCCTTCAAGGTGATCGGGTCGCGCGATGCGGAAGACAATCCCGAACTCGCGGGTCTCGAGGATATCGACACGGCGGTCGAACTGGGTTTCGGCCTGATCTATCGTCAGCCCACCTGGCAGGCCTTCGGTGAAGTGCGTCAGGGTTTCGGGGGCCATGACGGGGTGACCGGAACGCTGGGCGCGGATGCGATTTTCCGGCCCAACGACCGGCTGACCATCACTGCGGGTCCGCGTCTTAACCTCGGCAATGACGAATATGCATCGACCTATTTCGGCGTGAGCGCTGCGGAGGCGGCGACATCGGGCTTTGGCGCGTTCGACGCGCAGGGCGGTGTGCTGGGCGGTGGTTTTCAGGTCCACGGCATCTATGAACTGAGTGACAGCTGGGCGCTGGAAAGCACGCTGAGCTACGAAAAGCTGAAGAACGACGCGGCGGACAGCCCGATCACCATGTCCGGGTCAGACGATCAGTGGCGTGTTTCGGTCGGTCTGACACGGGCGTTCACGCTGCGGTTCTGACCGCTTTCGCATCATTCGGAAAGCCCAGGGGCCGTGCAGCTTGCGCGGCCTTTATTCTGTCGTAAATCATCCGGTTTGTCGAAAACGCGATAGCCCGAAAACCGGTCCCGTGCCAGTTTGACGGGAGGAACGGCATCCCGCCGTTCCCACGTCATGACAAGGTTCACGACAATGGGTGACAAACTCGCCAACAAGAAGAAAATGGCCAAGAAAGCTGCGAAACCAGCGCCAAAGGCCCCCGTAACCGTCGCAGAGATCAAGCCCGCGACACCGCGCAAGTAACCACCGGTCAAAACGCCGCCCCGATCCGTTCGGGGCGGCGTTTTGCCGTCAGCCGTAGTGGGCGACGGGGGTGCCTGCGATGGCCCCCATGTTCAGCAGACCCCGTGCGGTGATCGAGGGTGATACGATGTGCGCGCAATTGCCCATGCCCATCAGGATCGGTCCGACCTCGAGCCCGCCGCCCTTCATTTTCAGGATGTTGCGCACGCCCGACGCCGCATCTGCGTGGGCAAAGACCAGCACGTTCGCGGCCCCTTCCATGCGGTTGTCGGGCAATTGGCGTTCGCGCAATTCGGCGTCGAGCGCTGTGTCGATGTTCATCTCGCCTTCGTAGATGAAATCGACGCCCGCTTCGTCCAGCATCCGTATCGCGGCACGCAGACGCCCGCCGGTGCCGTCGCCCTGATTGCCGAACTGGCTTTGCGAGCAGAAGGCGATCTTGGGCTCGATCCCGAAACGGCGGACGTGACGCGCGGCACCGCAGGCGATTTCGACGATCTGTTCGGGTGTGGGGTGCAGGTTGACCTGCGTGTCCGCGATGAAGAGCGGCCCGTCTTCGAGGATCATCATCGACAAGGCGCCTTGCGGGCGCAGGCCACCACGGCCCAGCACCTGTTCGACGTAGTTCAGATGCCAGCGAAACTCGCCGAAGGTGCCGCAGATCAGGCTGTCGGCCTCTCCCCGGTGGACCATGACCGCGCCGATGGCGGTGGTGTTGGTGCGCATCACCGCCTTGGCGATGTCGGGGGACACGCCGCGCCGGCACATCAGCTTGTGATAGGTTTCCCAATAGTCGCGGTAGCGGGGGTCGTTCTCGGGGTTGACCAGATCGACGTTGTCGCCCAGCCGCAGGGTCAGGCCCGCCTGTTCGATGCGGCGCTGGATCACGTCGGGACGTCCGATGAGGATCGGGGTTTCCACGGTTTCCTCGATGATGGCCTGGGCGGCACGCAGCACGCGTTCGTCCTCGCCTTCGGCAAAGACGATCTTGCGCGGTGAACTGCGGGCAGCTTCGAAGACCGGGCGCATCAGCAGCGCCGATTTGAAGACAGATCCGTCGAGTTTCTGCTTGTAGGCTTCGAGGTCGTCGAGGGGTCGCGTGGCAACGCCGGTTTCCATCGCGGCACGCGCCACGGCAGAGGAGACGACGCCGATGAGGCGCGGATCGAAGGGTTTCGGGATCAGATATTCCGGGCCGAAGGTCATGGTTTCGCCCTGATAGGCGGCGGCCGCTTCGGCGGAGGTGGTGGCGCGGGCGAGGGCGGCGATGCCTTCGATGCAGGCGATCTTCATTTCGTCGTTGATGGTGGTCGCGCCTACGTCCAGCGCGCCGCGGAAGATGAAGGGGAAGCACAGCACGTTATTGACCTGATTGGGAAAATCCGACCGCCCGGTGGCGATGATGGCATCGGGGGCCACGGCACGGGCCAGTTCCGGCAGGATCTCGGGCGTGGGGTTGGCCAGCGCAAAGATGATCGGGCGCGGGGCCATCTGGCCCACCATTTCGGGGGTCAGAACGCCGGGGCCGGAGAGCCCCAGAAAGAGGTCCGCACCGGGGATCACATCCGCCAGTGTGCGCAGATCGGTGTCCTGGGCATATTCCGATTTGATCGGGTTCATGTCGATCTCGCGGCCCTGATAGACCAGCCCGTGAATGTCGCAGAGCCAGACGTTCTCGCGCTTTACCCCCAGTTTCAGCAGCATGTTCAGACAGGCGATGCCCGCCGCACCACCCCCCGTCGAGACGATCTTGATATCCTCGAATTTCTTCTTGGAGACATAAAGCGCGTTGGTGACGGCGGCGCCCACGACGATGGCGGTGCCATGCTGATCGTCATGGAACACCGGGATGTTCATCCGTTCGCGGCACAGTCGTTCGACGGTAAAGCAATCCGGTGCCTTGATGTCTTCGAGGTTGATCGCGCCAAAGCTGGGTTCCATCGCGCAGACGATGTCGGCGAGCTTTTCGGGGTCGGGCTGGTCGAGTTCGATGTCGAAACAGTCGATGTTGGCGAATTTCTTGAACAGGACGGCCTTGCCCTCCATCACCGGTTTGGAGGCCAGCGGGCCGATGTTGCCCAGACCCAGAACGGCGGTGCCGTTGGTCACGACGGCGACCAGATTGGCGCGGGACGTGTAGAGTGCGGCGGTCGCGGGGTCATTCTTGATCTCGAGACAGGCCTCTGCCACGCCGGGCGAATAGGCGCGGGCCAGATCGCGGCCGTTCGCCAGGGGCTTCGTTGCGCGAATCTCCAGCTTTCCGGGCTTGGGAAAGGCGTGATAATCAAGCGCCGCCTGCCGCAGATTGGACTTGTCAGACATGAATGAAAGCTCCCTGAAGTATATAGTTTAGTGTTAAACTACTTTTTATCGCCCCTCTTGACCACCGCAAAGGTGACCGGGGGGAGACTGTTGGGCCGATGGCCGGTCAAGGGCAGGCTACGCCCAAAAAGGGGAGGGGGAAAGGAGAGGTATTTTTGTCCCTCGAATTTTTTGATTCCATTTCCTATAGTTTGCCAGCTAATGGGGGCGATATGGCCAGTGAACTGAAACAACAGGCGACAATGGTGCGCGAACGCGCCTATGCGCCCTATTCGAAATTCAAGGTGGGGGCCGCCATTCGCGGTGCATCGGGCGCGGTCTATGCCGGGTGCAACGTGGAGAACGCGGCCTATCCCGAAGGCACCTGCGCCGAAGCGGGGGCGATTGCCGCGATGGTCGCGGCGGGCGAGACGAAACTGACCGAAGCCTATGTGATCGCGGGCAGCGACAGGCCCGTGCCGCCCTGCGGCGGGTGCCGTCAGAAGCTGGCGGAGTTCGGTGCGGGTGATGTGCCGATCACGCTGGCCACCACCGGCGGGGTGGAGCAGCAGACCACGCTGGCGGAGCTGTTGCCGGGGGCCTTCGATGCGGCTTTTCTGGAAGAATAGAGGATGAATGCCCGCGTCATTCTGGCGAAACTGCGCCACAAGCAGACGCCCACCCGTCAGGAGTTGGCCTGGATGGCGCAGGCGCTGGCCGATGGCGGTGTGAGCGACGCGCAGGCGGGTGCCTTTGCGATGGCGGTCTGTCTGAACGGGTTGTCCGATGTGGGGCGCGTGGCGCTGACGCTGGCGATGCGGGATTCAGGCAGGGTGTTGCACTGGAACATGGATGGTCCGGTGCTGGACAAGCATTCGACCGGCGGCGTGGGCGATTGCGTGAGCCTGCTGCTGGCCCCGGCACTGGCGGCCTGCGGGGCCTATGTGCCGATGATCTCGGGACGCGGGCTGGGTCATACGGGTGGCACGCTCGACAAGCTCGAATCGATTCCCGGTGTGACGACGCAACTGGACGAGGAACAACTGCGCGCCGTGGTGCGGCAGGTGGGCTGTGCCATCGTCGGGGCCACCCGCGACCTCGCCCCGGCGGACCGGCGGCTTTATGCGGTGCGGGATGTGTCCTCGACCGTGGATTCGCTCGACCTGATCACGGCGTCGATCCTCAGCAAGAAACTGGCGGCGGGGGTCGAGGGTCTGGTGCTGGACGTCAAGGTCGGCAGCGGCGCTTTCATGAAAACACTCGAAGAGGCGCAGGCGCTGGCCGAGGCGCTGACCAAGACCGCCAATGCAGCCAAATGCCGGACCACGGCGGTGATCAGCGACATGAGCCAGCCGCTGGTGCCGAGCCTTGGCAATGCGCTGGAGGTGGCGGAAGTCATGCGCCTGCTGACCGGCAAGGGGCGCGGGCCCATCGTGGATGTGGCGGCGGCGCTGGGCGGTGTTCTGCTGGCCAATGCGGGGCTGGCGCAGGACGTGCAGGAAGGGGCGGATGCGGTGGTCCATGCGATCCGTCAGGGATACGCCGCCGAACGGTTCGGGCGGATGATCGCGGCGCTGGGCGGGCCGGTGAATTTTGTCGAGGACTGGCGGCGGTTCCTGCCCGAAGCGACCGTGATCCGCGAAGTGTCGGCCCCGCAGGACGGATATGTGGCCAGGATCGACGGCGAGGCGCTGGGCTTTGCCGTCGTGGGGCTGGGCGGTGGGCGGCTGCGCGAAAGCGACCGGATCAACCCGGCGGTCGGTCTGTCGAACATGATACGGCTGGGTTCGAAAGTGACACGCGGCCAGACGCTGGCGGTGATCCACGCGGTGCGCTCGGATCAGGCGGATCAGGCGGCACGGGCAGTGCTGGGGGCAATCACGCTGAGCGGGTCGCGCCCGCGCGTGCCGGAGTTGATTCTGGAGCGTGTCGGCTGATGCCGCGTGCCTTTCTGGTGGTGATGGATTCCGTCGGCATCGGCGGTGCGCCGGATGCGGACCAGTTTTTCAACGGGGATCTGCCCGATACGGGCGCCAATACGCTGGGCCATATCATGGCGGCCTGTGCTGCGGGTGAGGCTGAGGTCGGGCGCAGCGGGCCGCTGCACCTTCCGCATCTGATGTCGCTTGGTCTGGGCCATGCCATGGCGCAGGCGGTCGGCGGCCCGATGCCGGAAGGTGAGGCGCACGGCGGCTGGGCTGCGGTCGCGGAGGTGTCGCGGGGCAAGGATACGCCATCGGGGCATTGGGAGTTGGCGGGACTGCCGGTGCCCTGGGACTGGCATTATTTTCCGGACGCGAAGCCCGCGTTTCCGCCCGATCTGAGCGCCTTTGTGGCGCGGGCGGCGGGGACGGACGGCATTCTCGGCGATGTCCATGCCTCGGGCACCGCCATCATCTCGGAGCTTGGGGCGGCGCATGTGCAGAGCGGCTGGCCCATCTGCTACACCTCTGCCGATTCCGTTTTTCAGATCGCGGCGCATGAGGAGAGTTTCGGGTTGGAGCGGCTGCTTGCGCTCTGTGAAGCGGTGGCACCGCGCTTGCACGGGATGAAGGTGGGCCGGGTGATCGCGCGGCCTTTTGTCGGGCAGGAAGGCGCGTATCACAGAACGGGCAACCGGCGCGATTATGCGATCACACCACCGGCGCGTGTGTTGACGAACTGGGTGCAGGATGCCGGTGCCCGCGTCTATGCCGTTGGAAAGATTGGGGATATCTTTTCCATGCAGGGGATAGACGAGGTGCGCAAGGGGGATGACGCCACGCTTATGGGGCATCTGGCGGACCTGGTGGCGGAGGCCGAGGAGGGGTCGCTGACCTTTGCCAATTTCGTGGAATTCGACAGTCTCTACGGGCATCGCCGCGACGTGTCCGGCTATGCGCGGCATCTGGAATGGTTCGATGCGGAGATCGGCGCGGTCCTGGCGCGGATGAAGCCCGGCGATCTGATGCTGCTGACGGCGGATCACGGGAACGATCCGACCTGGCCGGGGACGGACCACACCCGCGAAAAGGTGCCGGTGCTGGTGGCGGGCGGGCAGGACGGTGCTTTGGACATGACCGGCTTTGTCGACGTGGCGCGCCGGGTGGCGGATCATCTGGGCGTGGCGCGCGGATGAGAGGGTGCCGGGGCTCTGCCCCATCGATCAAAGATCGATTCCCCGCGGTATTTAAGGCCAAAAAGAGAAAGCCGCTGCGGCTTGCGGCGCGGCCGGTTTCGGGCGACAGTTCGGGGTGAAATGAAGGAGTGCTGCCGATGTCCGACCTTGATGCCCATTTGACTGTCGTGGATCATCCACTTGTGCAGCACAAACTCACGATCATGCGGGACAAGGAGACATCGACCGCGGTGTTCCGGCAGCTGTTGCGGGAGATTTCGCAGCTGCTGGCCTATGAGGTGACGCGCGGGTTGCCGATGACGACCAAACGGATCGAGACGCCGATGCAGGCGATGGATGCGCCGACGCTGGATGGCAAGAAGCTGGCGCTGATCTCGATCCTGCGGGCGGGCAACGGGTTGCTGGACGGGGTGCTGGAACTGATCCCGTCGGCACGGGTCGGGTTTGTGGGGTTGTACCGGGATGAAGCCACGCTGCAGCCGGTGCAATATTATTTCAAGGTGCCCGAGGGGTTGGACGACCGGTTGGTGATCGCCGTTGATCCGATGCTGGCGACAGGCAATTCGTCTGCGGCGGCGATTGATCTGCTGAAGACGGCCGGGGCGACGAACATCCGGTTTCTGTGTCTGCTGGCCGCACCGGAGGGAATCGCCCGGATGAAGGAGGCGCATCCTGACGTGCCGATCGTGACCGCAGCCGTTGATGAGGCGTTAAATGATGTGGGATACATCGTGCCGGGGCTGGGCGATGCCGGTGACCGGATGTTTGGCACCAAATAATGCGCGCAAATGCCCGTGAGCGATGCCGCGGGCGCTGGACTTGGGCCGCGGGCTGAGGCATCTTCGGCTACATGTTGTGTGGGGGCACGGAATGAAACTTTCGAGAATACTAGCGGTTGTTGCGGTTATGGGCGGCATCGGGCTGACGGCCACGTCCTTTGCGCAGGCGCAGGACGCAAGCAGGCAGCCGGCGGAATTTCCGGCCAGTTCCTACAAGGGCAAGCAGTATGTGGACAGCAGAGGCTGCGTGTTCATCCGCGCGGGGATCGACGGCAACGTGACCTGGGTGCCGCGCGTGTCGCGGGACCGCAAGACGGTCTGCGGGTTCAGGCCCACGGGCGGGGGCGGCACGGCTGTGGCGGCGGCCCCTGCCGCTGCGGCACCGGTTCAGATCACACTGGACACCCCACCCGCACCGGCCCCGAGCGTGGCGCAGCCGGCACCGCGCCGCGCAGCAGCCCCCGCGCCGCGTCGGGCTGCCCCGCCGGTCGTCGTGCGCCAGACCGCCCCGCGCCCCGCACCCAAGCCGCGTGTCGTCGCGGCAGCCCCTCAGATCATCGTCCCGGCCCCTGCACCCGCAGCGCAGGTGCGCCGGACCACGACAACCGTCGCGGGGCGCAGCGCCTGCCTGGGCGCATCGGCGATTTCGCAGCAGTACCTGCGCGGCGAGGGTGTACGCTGCGGCCCGCAGACACAGCCGATCGTCGGCAACCGGGTGGTTGCGACCGCGCCGCGCAGCTATGCGCAGGCTGCACCGGTTGTGACGCGGCCGGGCTATGCGACGGGTGGCTATCCTGCCGGGGTCACTGCGACCACGCGGATCGCGCCCAAGCATGTCGTGCAGAACCGGATCAACACGCGCAACGTGAACGTGCCCAATGGGTACAGGGAAGTCTGGGACGACGACCGTCTGAACCCCAACCGGGCCGAACAGAACCTTGCCGGGCGGTCCGACATGTTGCTGGTCTGGACCCAGACGGTGCCGCGCCGCCTGATCAATCAGGCGACCGGGCGTGATGTGACCGCATCGGTGCCGCTGGTCTATCCCTACACCAGCGTCGCGCAGCAGCAGCGCGAGTTGGGCACCGTGCAGATCATCCAGCGCAATGGTCAGACCGTGAAGCGCATTCAGCGTCATTCGGGCGCTGCGCCGGTGGTTCGGACGCCTGTCTATTCGTCGCGGTCGACCCCCAAGGCGGTAGCACCCAAGCAGGTGAGCCGCGCGGTGGCGCCGTCGCAGGCGCTGGCCGGGAAGCGTTTCGTTCAGGTGGGCACATTCGGCAACCCTGCAAACGCGCAACGCGCGGCGCAGAACATTGCCCGGATGGGGATGCCTGCGCGGATCGGGAAGCTGAGCAAGGGCTCGAAGACCTACATGACCGTTCAGGCCGGGCCATTCAACGGGGCCGACGCGCTGGGCGCGGCGATGAACCGGCTGCGCGGAGCGGGTTACCGGGATGCCTTTGCGCGGTAACGGCGTCAGATATTCTGGTTGATTTCTGGCCAGTCGGAGAGGATCCGGCTGGCCATTTCCTTGGCCCAGAGGGCGTAGATGGTGGGGCCGGGGTGAAACCCGTCCGTGGCCATCAAAGCGGGATCGAGGGGCAGGTCGAAGGGCACGAGGGTGCAATCGGGCCGGGCGGCGATCATGGGTTTGCGCTGCCGTTCGAGCCGGTCGGCGTGGCGGCCCAGGGTCCAGCGCAACGGATCGGGGAGCAGGGGGAACTGGCCCAGCGGGGCCATGCCGGTGACGTAGATGTGCTGCGGATGATAGAGCGTGTGAAGCCTGTCGAAGAGGGCAGATTGCTGGCGCACCCAGGTGGCCGCAGGGATCAGGCGGGTCACGTCGTTGACGCCCAAGGCGGTGATGACGACGTCGAGCGGTCGGGGCCGGGCGTCCGACAGCCGGGTCAGCGTGCTGCGGGTGGTCGCACCGGTCAGCGCATCGAGGTGCCAGTGGACGGTGAACTGCGCTGCGAGCAGGGTGGTTACGTTTCCCAAGAGCGCCTGGGATTGGTCTGCCACGCCGACACCGGCGGCAGAGCTGTCACCGATGATCCCCAGGCGGAGCACCGGGCCGCTGCCGGTAACACCGTCACGGGGCCCATCGGCTTCGGGCAGGCTTTGCGCTGTGCGCCGGACCCGCATCGCTTGTCCGATCAGGACGGGAGAGAGCAGTACCCGCAGCGCCGTGTCGAGCATCGTCAGCCGCCGCAGATGGCTTGCAGGCGCAGCCAGTTGGCGTCCGACATCAGCGGTTCGGTCAGCTTGCCGTTCATCGGATCGCCTTCGATCAGGTTGATCGTCGTCTCTCCGGTGACGTCGCGGGCATAGGCATAGGGGGTGCTGCGCAGCGCGGCAGCCTCGAAGCGGGCGATCTGCGCGGCGATGTCGGGGTCTTGCGCCGGTTTGGTCATCAGGTACTGGGCATAGGTGTCGAGAGCGGCCTCCGAGACATCGCCCGTGGTCAGGAGGCGGAAATTCTCGCGCAGACCGGCCACGCGCAGCAATTCGCGCAGCGGATCGGAGGTGTCGCGGCGGGCCTGTTCGGTGACGATATAGCCTGCGGCGATGTCCGGTTCCTCGAAGTCCTCGATCACGCTGCGGTTCAGCAGGATCAACTGGCCGGGCAGATGCAGGCTGTCGCGGGTCATGGCGGGCAGGACCACGACGCGCCCGGCACGCAGGCGGGCGGACAGCAGCGCCAGAGCCGCCTGACCGCGCGTGTCGTTGCAGACGGGGCCGGAAACACGCTCGATCCGGGTCAGGAGGGCGCTGCCGATGGCCGCGCGTTTGACGGATGGCACGACCGTCAGCGTGTGATCGAGCATGGCACCGGGCAGCCAGAAGACCGCGAGCCACAGGACCACCAGAGCGGACATCGCCATGCCCGCCCACCGCAGGCGGCCCGGTTTGGGGCGCGACTTTTCGATGGCCTTGCGCAGGGTTTCGATCGCCTCGATCATCTCGGCTTCGCCGTCGCCCAGTTCCAGCGTCTCGCCGGGGTCGCCATCGGGGAAGAAGATCGCGGGACGCTGGCCGGGGTTGGCCCGTTCCACCGCCGCAAGCGACCAATGGGTCAAAGGCTGGCTTTTGAGGTCGATGATCACCAGCGTCGCATCCCCGATGGACACGATCACCTCGCGGCGCTGGTCCTCGGGGCTGGCGCGCCAGAGTGCTGTGGCCTCGAGCCGTGCATATTTGGTGAGGGCGGTCATCGGGGGGCGCTGGCCTGCTTTCCTTTTTCTGCGTATCTTAACAGTCACAGACCCGGCGGCAATGGCCGTTGGCCTTGGGGAGACAGGACCAATGCAGATCGAACCCGCCACGGCTGCGGACATTCCGGCCATCGCGGCGCTGTGGCACGCGGGCTGGCATCAGGGGCATGGTGCGGTTGCGCCTGCGGCGTTGGTCGCGTTGCGGGTACCGGCGGAGTTCACCGCCCGCAGCGAGGCGTGGCTGGACCGGACATATGTGGCACGGGGGCCGAATGGGTTGATGGGGTTCTACATGCTGGAGGGGGATGAGCTTTATCAGTTCTACGTCGCGGCGGACCATCAGGGGCAGGGGGTTGCGGGCCGCTTGATGGCATCGGCAGAGGCGGCGCTGACCGGGCGTTTGGCATGGTTGGCCTGTTCGGTGGGCAACGACCGCGCGGCGGCCTTCTACGAGAAGGCAGGCTGGACGCGGGGACCGGAGGAAGTCTATGCCACGCAGACCGCGCAGGGACCGGTCGATGTGACCGTCTGGCGGTTCGAGAAGGATCTGACGTAGGGTGCGCGTTCATGCGCACCGTGCTTCAAATCGAGGACGAAGCTGCGCAATGCATGCGCAGCCTACAGATCGGCAGCCGTTTTGCGCAGTTCGAATTTCTGGATCTTGCCGGTCGAGGTTTTTGGCAACTCCTGAAACACCACGCGTTTGGGGGCCTTGAACCCTGCCAGCGTTTCGCGGGCAAAGGCGATCATGGCGGCCTCGTCCCCTGTGGTGCCTGCTTTCAGTTCGACAAAGGCGCAGGGGACTTCGCCCCATTTCTCATCCGGCTTGGCCACCACGGCGGCAAGGTTCACGTCCGGGTGGGCCATCAGTACACCCTCGACCTCGACGCTTGAGATGTTTTCGCCGCCCGAGATGATGATGTCCTTGGCCCGGTCGGCAATCTGGATGTAGCCGTCGGGATGCTGCACGGCCAGATCGCCCGAGTGGAAATAGCCGCCTGCAAAGGCTTCCTGCGTGGCCTTGGGGTTCTTGAAGTAGCCTTTCATCACCGAGTTGCCCCGGATCATGATTTCTCCTTGGGTCTTGCCGTCCATCGGGGTCTGGACCATCCGGGGGTCGGTGACGGTGATGTGGTCCATCATCGGCATGGCGACACCCTGACGTGCCTTGACCGCCGCGCGCGCGGATTGATCGAGGGCGTCCCAATCCTCGGCCCGCCACAGGCATTCGGTGACATGGCCGTAGGTTTCCGTCAGCCCGTAGACCTGCGTGACGTTGAAGCCCAGTTGTTCGATCTTGGACAGGGTTGCGGGGGCGGGGGGCGCACCGGCGGTGAAGACCTCGACCGTGTGATCAAAGGCGCGCCGTTCGTCTGCGGGGGCGTTGACGATCGCATTCAGGACGATGGGTGCGCCGCCGAAATGGGTGACGCCCTCGTCCGCGATGGCGTTGTAGATGTTGGCCGCCGTGATGTCGCGGCAGCAGACCAGCGTGCCGCCAATGCAGCGGCATCATCCAGGTGTGGTTCCAGCCGTTGCAGTGAAACAGCGGCACGATCTGCATGAAGACCGGGTGCAGCACCATCCGCCATGAGATCACCGTGCCCATCGTCATCAGGTAGGCACCGCGGTGGTGATAGACCACGCCCTTGGGCCGTCCGGTGGTGCCGGAGGTATAGTTCAGCGCGAGGCTTTCCCATTCGTCCTGTGGCATCATCCAGTCAAAGCCCGCATCCGCGCCTGCCAGCACGTCTTCGTAGAGAGGATGACGGCCCGTCGCGGGCAGCTTGGGGTCCGCGACTTCTATGATCTTTGGTGGCGTTCCGTCCATCTGGGCGCAGGCATTTTCGACCAGTTCGACAAATTCGCTGTCCACCAGCACGACCCTGGCACCGCCGTGGCCGAAGATATAGCTGACCGTGCCCACATCCAGACGGGTGTTGATCGTGTTCAGCACCGCACCGCAGGCCGGTACGCCGAAATGCGCCTCGGCCTGAGGCGGCGTGTTCGGCAGCAGCGTCGCCACCACGTCGCCGGGGGCCACGCCCATCGCCGCGAGCGCCGACGCCAGCCGCGTGCAACGGTCATGGTAGTGCGCATAGGTGACGCGGTGGTCGCCGTAGATCACGGCGGTGCGGTCGGCAAAGACGCTTGCGGCGCGGCGCAGGTGCGACAGTGGCGTCAACGGCACATAGTTCGCGGCGCATTTGTCCAGTCCGGTTTCGTCGTTCATCCAACCCATGTCGCATCCTCCCACTTTACGCGTCGCTCTGGCGGTTGAGTATTGCGGTCGGAACGTGACATTGGAAGAGTGATTGTGAAGACATGAGGCAAGACAGTGGTCAACGACAGCGCAAATCCGAGGCTTGCTGCGATCATGGTGCTGGCAGGGATGTTCACCCTGGGGCTGACGGACAATTTCGTGCCCTACATTTCGGAACGCGGATCACTGTGGCAGTTTCATCTGGTGCGGTCGCTGATGGCGTTTGCCGTGCTGGGCTGTGTGGTGCTGCTGGGCTACGGCAGCTTTCGTGCGCAAAAGCCGCTGGCGGTGATCGGGCGGAGCCTGTTTCAGGCGGGGGCGATGCTGATCTATTTCGGGTGCCTGTCGGTCCTGCCCATCGGGGTTGTCGTGGCGGGGCTGTTCACCTCGCCGCTGTTCGTCGTTCTGATCTCCATCGTGTTTCAGCATCAGCGCGTCGGTCTGTTTCGCTGGATGGCCGTCGTGGCGGGTTTCATCGGCGCGATGCTGGTGATCCAGCCCGACCCTGCCGCCCTTGATCCGGTGTCGTTTCTGCCGATCCTTGCGGGGCTTCTTTATGCCATCGGTGCCGTGGCGACACGGGCGTGGTGCGAGGGGGAAAGCACGCTGACCCTGACGGCGGGGTTTTTCGGGATGCTGGGGGTCTTCGGATTTCTGGGTGTCTTTGCCATGAACGGGGATGCGCCTGCGGGCCACGCGGGTTTCGTGCTGCGCGCCTGGGGTCCGCTCGATGCGTCGATGCTGTTCTGGCTCGCGGTGCAGGCGGTCGGGTCGCTGATCGGCATCGCTTTCATCTTTCGCGGCTACCAGATGGGCGAGGCGAGCCGGGTGGCGGTTTTCGAGTATTCCTTGCTGGTCTTTTCCAGTTTCTGGGCCTGGCTGATCTGGGGTCAGGGCGTGTCGTCGCTGGGTCTGATCGGCATGGTGCTGGTCGCCGCTGCGGGAGCGGTGATCGCGATCCGGTCCGATACCCCCGTGGTTTCAGGCCGGGTGCCGGAGCCTGCCCCGTGATCATCAGCCGGGGCCGGTCCTATATCTTCGTACATATACCCAAGACAGGGGGGACATCGCTCGCGCTGGCGCTGGAAGAGCGCGCGATGAAGGACGACATCATGCTGGGCGATACACCCAAGGCCCGCAAGCGGCGGCGGCGTATGCACGGAGTGAAGACATCGGGGCGGCTTTGGAAACACGCAGGGCTTTCGGACATCGACGGCATTGTGAGCCCGCAAGAGATCGCGCAGATGTTTACTTTTACCATGGTGCGCAATCCTTGGGACCGGATGGTCAGCTATTATCACTGGTTGCGCGCGCAAAGCTTTGATCATGCCGCCGTTCATCTGGCCAAGGCCGAGACATTCGAGGGATTTCTGACCGATCCGGTGACGCAGGCGACACAAAGGCACTGGCCTGCTTCCAGCTATATGGCCGATATCAACGGGACGGAGCGCTGCTCCAGCTACATCCGGCTTGAGCATTTCGCGCAGGATGCCGCGCCGCTGATCGCGCATCTGGGTTTCGATCTGGAGTTGCCCTGGGAAAACCGCTCGGCCCGGAGGCAGGACTACCGCGATCATTATTCCGCAGCCATGCGGGACATCGTGGCCGACTGCTGTGCCGAAGACATCGCGCGATTCGGGTACAGTTTTATCTAAATTCCTCTTGCAGGCGATCTGGCACCGGCAGCCGATTGGCGCCGCAGCACCGTCCAATTCCGCGAAAACCCACTGAATTGTTGCGATCCGCTGTATCAATGCCCCATTTGCGCCGCTTTCACGGCCAGTCGCGGACACGAGAATCGATCCAATTGAGTGCAGTAGACAGCAACAGCGCCCTGCCACGGCGCATCACCATGGGGATGGTTGGAATGTTCGGATGGAAAGCAAAGACGGCCGCAATGCCGAGACGATCAACAGAGATGACAGGTGCCTATGACGGCGGCCTCGGCACTCAGACACACGGGTTGATGGCGGGCACCAAGCTGGCGTCGAACCTGGGCTGGCGGGCAATCGAGGCTCTCGCGGTCGGCGACAAGGTCCTGACCTTCGACAACGGTCTGCAACGGATCGTCGATATCCGCCGCCAGATCTTCTGGCTGGATGCGCCGGACACAAACCCGGCAAGCTGGCCTGTCATCGTGCCGGTGGGCGCGCTTGATAACCGGGCGGAACTGACGCTGCTGGCCGATCAGGGCGTGATCGTGGAAAGCGACGGGGCGGCGGACGCCTTCGGCGATCCCTTCGCGGTGATCCCGGCCCATGCGCTGACCGGTATCCGTGGTATCCACCGCGCCGCACCTGCCCGGCAGGTCGAGCTGATTGCGATCTATTTCGACCGTGAGGAAGTCGTCTATGCCGAAGGCGGCGCGCTTATTCACTGTCCAAGAAACACCATGACGCTGGACGCGTTCCTGAACGCGGAACCGGCGGCCTATGACGTGCTGTCCCCCCGGGACGCGGCGTTTGTGGCGGAATGTCTTGTGGTCGAAGACCGGATGCTGGCCACGGGTGGCTGGGTTGACGGTCAGGCAGCGGTGCACTGCTGACACGACCCGCGCCTGCCGCCTTGGGCGGGGCGGCAGGGCAAGCTGTTCTTCCATGGTGTGAAAGGGGGTCGTGTGAGAGGCACGACCCCTTTTTCGCTTTGATGTGGTGGCGGTTACGCCGCCTGTGCCTTGACCCCGAAGCGGCCATAGAACGTCTGGTTCTTCGCGGCCATCTCGCGCAGCAGATCGGGGCATTTGAACCGCTCGCCGAACTTCGCCTCGAGCTGGTCGCAGCGTTCGGCGGCATAGGGCGTGCCGATCATGTCGAGCCATGAGAAGGGACCACCGGACCACGGCGCAAAGCCCCAGCCGAGGATCGCGCCCACGTCACCTTCGCGGATGTCCATCAACACGCCTTCTTCCAGCGCACGCACGGCTTCCAGCACCTGCACGAACATCAGACGGTCCTGTACTTCCTGCAACGGCGGGCTGCTCTTCGGCCAGCGGGTACTTGTCCTGCATGCCCTTCCAGTAGCCCAGACGTTTGCCCTTTTCGTCGTAGTCGAAATAACCCGCCTTGGTCTTGCGGCCCAGACGGCCCTGTTCTTCCAGCCAGACGATCAGATTGTCGGCCTCGGACGCGGGGTAGGCGTTGCCCATCGCGGCCTTTGTGGCGCGCATGATCTTGGTCGCGAGATCCACGGAGGTTTCATCGCCCAGCTGCACCGGACCCACGGGGAAACCCAGCATCTGCGCGGCCTGGTCGATGTACCACGGTGCCACCCCTTCGGTGATCATGCGGTTCGCCTCGCCCCCATAGGGGATGATGCAGCGGTTGGCGTAGAAGAACCGCGCGTCGTTCACGACGATCGGCGTCTTGCGGATCTGACGGACATAGTCGAGCGCCTTGGCCACGGCCCGGTCGCCTGTTTCCTTGCCCTTGATGATCTCGACCAGCGCCATGCGTTCCACGGGGGAGAAGAAGTGGATGCCGATGAACTGCTCCTGACGCGACGACGCCTTGGCCAGATCGGTGATCGGCAGGGTCGAGGTGTTGGAGGCAAAGATGCAATCCTCGGGGATCACCGCTTCGACCTTCTGGGTCATCTCGGCCTTGACCTTGGGGTCTTCGAACACCGCCTCGATGATCAGATCGCAGCCCTTGAGCGCGTCGAGATCCGGGGTCGCGGTGATGAGGTTCAGTGCCGCTTCCTTCTTCTCGGGCGTGGATTTCTTGCGGGCGATGCCCTTGTCGAAGTAGTCGGCGGCATAGGCCTTGCCCTTGTCGGCGGCGGCCTGATCGCGGTCGATGAGGACCACTTCGATGCCCGCCTGCACCGACACCAGCGCAATGCCTGCACCCATCATGCCGGCACCCAGCACGCCCAGCTTCCTGACGCGCTGATCGGGGATGCCTTCGGGGCGCACAGCGCCTTTTTCCAGCGCTTCCTTGTTCAGGAACAGCGACCGGATCATGGCGGAGGAGGAGGGGTTCATCAGCACGGACGTGAACCAGCGCGCCTCGATCTTGAGTGCCGTGTCGAAGGGCACCAGCGCCCCTTCATAGACCGCGCGACAGCAACGCCTTGGCCGCCGGGAAGGCGCCTTTGGTCTTGCCGTTGATCATGGCGCTGGCGCCCACGAAGGTCATGAAGCCTGCCGGATGGTAGGGCGCGCCGCCGGGCATCTTGTAGCCCTTGGCATCCCACGGCTTGACCAGATCGGCGTCCTTCGCATTCAGCACCCATTCCTTGGCGGCGGCGACCGGATCGGCCACAACCTCGTCGATCAGGCCCGCCTTGGCTGCGGCATCGGGTGCCACCATCTTGCCTTCGAGCAGGAAGCTGGACGCGGCCATCGCGCCCAGCTTGAACGACAGGCGTGTTGTGCCACCGGCACCGGGGAAAATGCCGACCATGATCTCGGGCAGGCCGATGCGGGCCTTGGGGTTGTCGGCGCAGAAGATGCGGTGCGTGGCCAGCGGCAGTTCAAGCCCGATGCCTGCGGCGGTGCCGGGCAGGGCGGCGGCGATGGGTTTGCCGCCTTTCAGCGTCTTGGGGTCCATGCCCGCGCGTTCGATCTTGCGCAGCAGGGCGTGCATTTTCATGGTGCCTTCGAACAGACCCTTGGCCGGATCGTCGCCCGCGTCCTCGCGCATCTTGGCCAGCAGGTTCAGGTCCATGCCACCGGCAAAGGAGCCTTCCTTGCCGGAGGTGATCACGATGCCCTTGACGGCATCATCGGCCAGTGCCGCGTCGATATGCGCGTCCAGCTGGCCCAGCCCGTCCAGCGACATCACGTTCATGGATTTGTCCGCGACGTCCCAGGTGATGAGGGCGACGCCATCGGCGTCAGTTTTCATGGTGAAATCGGTCATATCGGTTTCCTTTCCGACTGAATGTAAAAATCTGGCGCTGGGGGCTGCTTTGTCACGGGGACGATGATGCCGAAAGCCCCCGCCTTGTTCGCGATTGAATTGAAGCAGCCTGCTTCGCGCCATGTGTTGTCTGCGCCCCGCACAAGGCGGAGATGGTTGTGGTAGGGATCCATCACGCGGTTCGCGCCCCGCATCCGGTGGCTGATGTGGGTGCCGGTGATTTCATCGTCGCTCACGAAACGGGCGTCCTGCGCGATCCTGATCAGATCCGTGATCCCCTCGGCCCGAAGGCAGGCCAGGTAGTCGTCGAACATATGTCTGGTGTCCTCCGCGCCTTCGGCGATGAAATGGTTCGACGTGGTGACCACCTTGTGAGGGAAGGACAGGTTGATGACGAAATCCTCGAACCGGCCGGCCAGCAGCGCGCGCGTCAGCGTGTCGAGATGACGCTGATAGATCGCGAGCGCTTCGGGATCCGTGCTGTTCGAAGAATGGGTCATGCCGACTGTCCGCTCAGACCCGTTCGATGATCGTGGCGGCCCCCATGCCGGAAGCGATGCAGAGTGTTGCAAGGCCCACTTCCTTGTCCTGACGCTCCAGCTCGTCCAGCAGGGTGCCGATGATCATGGCACCGGTGGCACCCAGCGGATGGCCCATCGCGATGGAACCGCCGTTCACGTTGACCTTGTCGTGATCCACGCCGAACTTGTCCATGAAAAGCATGACGACGGCGGCAAAGGCTTCGTTCACCTCGAAGAGGTCGATGTCGCCGATGTTCATGCCGTTGTCTTCGAGGATCTTTTTGGTGGCGGGCACGGGACCGGTCAGCATGATGGTCGGATCGGTGCCGATCTTGGTGGTGGCACGGATGCGGGCGCGGGGTTTGAGACCGTGTTTCTCGCCGAATTCCTTGTTGCCGATCAACACGGCAGCAGCCCCGTCCACGATGCCGGACGAATTGCCCGCGTGGTGGATGTGGTTGATCTTTTCCAGATGCGGGTACTTCAGGCGCGCCACCGCGTCGAAACCGGGCATGACTTCGCCCATCTGCTGGAAGGCGGGGCTGAGCGCACCCAGCGACTGCATGTCGGTCTGAGGCCGCATGTATTCGTCGTGATCCAGAATGGTCAGGCCATTCTGGTCGGTGATCGTGATGACGGAATTCCTGAACCGCCCCTCGTCCCAGGCTTTCTGGGCACGCTGCTGCGAGGCGACGGCAAGCTGGTCCGCATCGTCGCGGGAATAGCCGTATTCGGTGGCGATGATGTCTGCGGAAATGCCCTGCGGCACGAAGTACTGCTCCATCGCGATGGAAGGATCGACGGCGATGGCGGCACCGTCGCTGCCCATCGCCACGCGGCCCATCATTTCCACGCCGCCCGCGATATAGGCCATGCCGGCCCCGCCCTTGACCTGATTGGCGGCCAGGTTCACGGCTTCCATGCCGGAGGCGCAGAAGCGGTTGATCGCAAGACCCGGAATGCGCTCGTCAAGGTCCGATGCCAGCACGGCAGAGCGGGCAAGGCATCCGCCCTGTTCCATGACCTGCGTGACATTGCCCCAGATCACGTCCTCGACGGCGTGACCTTCGAGATTGTTGCGGTCCTTGAGCGCGTTCAGGGTCTGCGAGGACAGGCGCAAGGCAGTGACTTCGTGCAACGCACCGTCCTTGCGGCCCTTGCCACGTGGGGTGCGGATGGCGTCGTAGATATAGGCTTCGGTCATGTGGTGGTCTCCTTTAGGCGCGGTCGGCAGGGCTGCCGGGCATCAGATCATAGGGGGCTTTCCAGCCCGGTGTGTCGGACAGACGCGTGAGCCACGCGTCGATGTTGGGGTAGGCGCTGCGGTCGAACCCGAAGGGCTCGGGGTAATAGAGATAGCCGCAGCAGGTCATGTCGGCATTGGTCAGGCTGTCGCCCACGATCCAGTCGCGGCCTTCAAGGTGGCTGTCGAGCACCTCGTAGGTGCCTTTCAGGCGGCCAAGGTTGAAGGCGATGACCTCCTTGGGTTGTTTGTCCTCGGGCAGAAAGTTCATCAGAAAGCGTGTGACACCCGCCATGGAACTGAGCTTGTGGTTGTCCCAGAGGACCCAGCGCAGGATCTCGCGCCGCTCGTCGGCGTTCCGGCCGCCGTGCTTGCCGGATTTCTCGGAAATGTAGTCCTGTATCACGCCCGATTGCGTCAGTTTCACATCGCCGTCGATCATCACCGGAGCTTCGCCCATGACGTTCAGGCTGCTGCGGAATTCGGGCGTGCGGCCTTCACCATTGAAGAAGTCGATCTTCACCGGCTCCCAGTCCAGCCCGGAAAGTTGCAGGGCGAGGGCAGCCTTGTAGGAGTGGCCGCTTTCGCCGAAACAATGCAGTTTTATCGTCATGATCGTTATCCCTTGATTGCCTCTGTCGCTGTCGGGGGTTTCACACCCCCGAACCCCCGTGGAGGTGTAATGGAAAGATGAAGTCGTCTTCAGATCTTGTTAACCGTGGTCTCCTAAGCTGTGCCTGCCCGGTATGCTGGAGAGATAACCCGGGTGAAAGGTGAAGCCCCGCGGGATCACAGACCTCTTTTTGGTGTGGTCCGGCGGGGTGGACGCATGTCCCCAGCTTCATCTTTCCAATACAACTCAACCCCAGGCTCACGTCACGGGTTCCGTCAAAGATTGCGCGCAATCAGCTCCTTCATGATTTCGTTGGTGCCGCCATAGATGCGCTGGACCCGCGCGTCGGTCCACATCTCGGCGATGGCGTATTCCTGCATGAAGCCGTAGCCGCCGTGCAGTTGCAGACAGGCGTCGAGCACTTCGCCTTGCGTATCGGTCAGCCAGTATTTCGCCATGGCGGCGCGGTCCACGGTCAGTTCACCGCGCAGGTGTTCGGCCATGCACTGATCGAGGAATGCGCGGGCGACGGTGGTCTTGGTCTTGCATTCGGCCAGTTTGAACCGGGTGTTCTGGAATTGCATCAGCGGGCCACCAAAGGCTTCGCGTTCCCTGCAGTATTTGATGGTGCGCTCCACCGCGCCTTCCATTGCGCCCACCGCCTCGCAGGCGATGATCAGCCGTTCCTGCGGCAGCTGCTGCATCATCTGGTAGAAGCCCTTGCCTTCCTCCTGCCCGAGGATGTTCTCGGGCGGGATTTCGACGTTGTCGAAGAACAGCTCCGACGTGTCCGAGGCGTGTTTGCCGATCTTCTCGAGGTTGCGGCCACGCTGAAATCCCGCGGCACCGTCGGTTTCGACGACCACCAGAGAGACGCCTTTCGAGCCTTCCGCCGGGTTCGTCTTGGCCGCCACGATGATCAGGTTGGCGTGCTGGCCATTGGTGATGAAGGTCTTCTGGCCCGACAGGCGGTAGGCGTTTCCCTCGCGGACGGCTCTGGTCTTGATGTTCTGCACGTCCGATCCGGTGGAGGGTTCGGTCATCGCCAGTGCGCCGACCATCTCGCCCGATACCATCTTGGGCAGCCAGCGCTTTTTCTGGTCTTCGGTGCCGTAGGACAGGATGTAATGCGCCACGATGCCAGAATGGATGCCGTTGCCCCAGCTTGCCAGATTGGCCCGCGCGGCCTCGATATAGATCGCCGCCTCGTGGCCGAAATCACCGCCCGCGCCGCCGTATTCCTCGGGGATGGACGCACAGAGCAGACCCAGCGCCCCGGCTTCCTGCCAGGTGTCGCGGTCCATCTGTGATTGTTTGCGCCACTTCTCGAACCTGGGGGCCCATTCGGTGTTGATGAAGTCCGCCGTCATTTCGGCCAGCATCTCATGCTCTGGCAGTCATCCAGATGGATTTCGGTGCCGTGATGTCTTTCATGTCGTCCTCCCCCAAGGTGTTCTAGCGTTTTCGGTCTTCAAGCTCTGCGTTGAACAGCCTGAGCCGCGCGGTCAGGTTTTCCTCGTTCATCACCGAGCCGAAGTTCTCGAACAGAAACGACAGCGCCTCGCCTTCATCCAATCCCGCTTCGGCGCTGAATTTCTTCAGGGCGCGGTAGCCGTCTTCCGTCATGGCGACGGGAAAACGGCGGGTCAGGCGAAAGCGTTTGGGCACATGTCTCTCCGGAACGGGCAGGGCGGGGCAGGCCCCGCCATTCCCAGCTTAGAAGTTTGCCGCGTCCAGCGCCATCACCGTATCGGCGCCCGACTGGATGCGCGTCAGGTGCAGCGCCGTGGCAGGCAGCTGGCGTGCCATATAGTAGCGGCCCGTCGCCAGCTTCGTCTCGTAGAACGCCACGTCAGAGGCGCCGTTTGCAAGCGCGGTTTTCGCCGCCAGACCCATCTTGGCCCACATCAGGCCAAGGCAGACGTGGCCGAACATGTGCATGAAGTCATTCGACCCCGCCAAGGCGTTGTTGGGGTTCTTCATGCCGTTCTGCATGAAGTACATGCCCGCGGCCTGCAGATCCTTGCTGGCGGCTTTCAGCGGCTCGATGAAATCCTTGTCGAAATCCGCATCGGTCCCGGCGTTGTCCTTGCAGAAGGATTTGACCAGATCGAAGAACGCCATGACGTGTTTGCCGCCGTCCTGCGCCAGCTTGCGGCCCACCAGATCAAGCGCCTGAACGCCGTTCGCACCTTCATAGATCATGGCGATCCGCGCATCGCGGGAGAACTGGGACATGCCCCATTCCTCGATATAGCCGTGGCCGCCGTAGATTTGCTGTGCCTTGATCGTCATGTCATAGCCGACATCCGTGAGGAAGCCCTTGATCACCGGGGTCAGCAGGGAGACCAGACCGTCGGCGTCCTTGTCTTCGGAGCGGTGGGCGGCGTCCAGCATCGTGGCCCCCCAGAGGATGAAGGCCCGCGCGCCTTCGGCAAAGCTTTTCTGATCCATCAAGGAGCGGCGCACGTCGGGGTGGACGATGATCGGGTCAGCCGCCTTTTCGGGGGCCTCGGCACCGGTCACGGCACGGCCCTGCAGGCGGTCCTTGGCGTAGATCAGCGCGTTCTGATAGGCGACATCGGCCTGCGCCAGACCCTGCATCCCCACACCCAGACGGGCTTCGTTCATCATGGTGAACATGGCGCGCATGCCCTTGTGTTCTTCGCCCAGCAGATAGCCGGTCGCCGCGTCATAGTTCATCACGCAGGTGGAGTTGCCATGGATGCCCATCTTTTCCTCGATGGACCCGACGGTGACGCCATTGCGCGGGCCCAGTGAGCCGTCTTCGTTCACGACAAACTTCGGCACGATGAACAGGGACACGCCCTTGATGCCCTCGGGGCCGCCTTCGATCTTGGCCAGCACCAGATGGATGATGTTGTCGGCCATGTCATGCTCGCCGGACGAGATGAAGATCTTCTGGCCGGTGATCTTGTAGCTGCCGTCGTCCTGCGGGGCCGCCTTGGTCCGCATCATGCCCAGATCGGTGCCGCAATGCGGTTCCGTCAGGTTCATGGTGCCGGTCCATTCGCAGGAGACCATCTTGGGCAGGAAGGTGTCCTTCTGCGCCTCGGTGCCGTGCGCCAGGATCGCCGAAGCCGCCCCGTGGGTCAGGCCCTGATACATGGTGAATGCCTGGTTCGCCGCCGAAAACATCTCGCCCACGGCAGAGCCGATCACATGCGGCATGTTCTGGCCGCCGTATTGCTCCGGCATGTCCAGACCGGGCCAGCCACCTTCCTTTACCTTCTCGAAGGCATCCTTGAAGCCGGTGGGCGTGTAGACAACGCCATTCTCCAGCCGGCAGCCTTCCTTGTCGCCGATCACGTTCAGGGGCGCAATGACTTCTGAGGTCAGCTTGCCCGCTTCCTCCAGGATGGCGGAGGTGAAATCGGGCTCCAGATCCTCGTAACCGGGGATCTTGGCGTCAGAGATCTTCAGAACGTCGTGCAGCACGAACTGCATGTCTTTTGTCGGTGCGGTATAGGTTGGCATTTGTTCTCTCCCTGAGACTGCATTCGGGTGGCGGGCGGCGGTTGGTTATTCCGCTGCGGTGCGTGTCTGTTTCATGGAGGAGATCATCTTTTCCCCCCATTTCAGTTGTTCCTTGAGGTCGTCGATTGCCGCGTCCATTTCCTGACGCTGGGATTCGAGATCGGCCAGACGCTCGCGCGCGATGTCATAGGCGCGGGTGATCTGGGTCTGCTGCTGGTCACCCTTGTGGTACAGGTCCAGCAGTTGACGGATTTCTTCCAGGCTGAAACCGAACCGCTTGCCGCGCAGGATCAGCTTCAGCCGCGCGCGGTCGCGCTTCGTGAACAGGCGCTTCTGGCCCTGACGCTCTGGGAACAGCAGTTCCTTGGCTTCGTAAAATCGCAATGTGCGGGGTGTCACGTCGAAGGTGTCGCACATCTGGCGGATCGTCATCATGTCGGTTGTCATCTCACTCTACTCTCATCAATGGCCACTACATCTGTCTTTCTGGTGCCCATGTGTGATGCTGCGATCAGCCTTACAATACCCACTCACGTTGACGTAACCGGGACGTCACGTCATATTGAAGGTTGACGTAGCGATCAGTTGGGTAAAGTTGATCCCGGCCCCCTTTGTGAAGGATCACCGTGGTGCGGCCGGCATTTCCATGAGGTGATTCGTGGCCGGGATTCAATTTTTGCGTGAATATGTAGGAGCCGCGACTACGTTGGGTTAACGTCACAGGCAGATGGATGCGGGGAATGCCCCCGGGGGTGCAGATGGTCAGGGACATGTCGGTCGACGAAGTTGTCACCCGCTGCAGCGGGGTGACCGACCTTTCCGATCTGTGGACACTCGCCAACGCCTTCTTTGCCGTGCGCGGAATCAGAATGGTGGATTACAACACCTCCGAACGGCTGGCGCAGGGCACCGCCTTTGCCCATATCGTTCAACGGGGCTTTCCCGCCGCCTGGGTCGCGCTCTATGCGCAGGCGAACCTGCGACGGGTCGATCCCATTCCCGAAACGGCCGCCCGCCTGCAACGTCCGTTCCTGTGGTCGCAGACCGCCAAGCTCCACGATCTGCGCGAGGATCAGAAGGATTTCCTGCGCCAGCGTCGGACATATGTGCCGGGCGATGGGCTGGTGATCCCGGTCTATGGGCCGAACATGCTGAACGCCTGTGTCGGGCTGGGCTTTGGCGGTCCGGCACCCGAGCTTTCCGCAAGGGAGACGTTCGAGCTACAGGCCGTCTCGCAGATGGGGCATCTGCGCTACTGCGAGATCACGCGGGAGCGGCGGCGCAAGACCGAACTTTCCCCGCGCGAAAAGGACGTGCTGCGCTGGATCGCCCGGGGCAAGAGCAACTCGGTGATCGGTGAGATACTGGGGATTTCGCGCCATACCGTGGATACGATGACGCGGCGGATGTTCGAAAAGCTCGACGTGCATGACCGGACCTCGGCTGCGGTGCGCGGCGTGGGTGCGGGGCTGATCGAAGATCCGGCCAACTCTGACTGATCAAGGACTGGTCAGTATGTTTGCTGTGGCGCAACTGCGTGACATGCCGCACCCAAAGGAATGGTCTACTGCCCAGTTCTCTGATATGTTTCCGTATCGGCTGTGCAAGAGGGTGACCCATGTCCCAACCTTACAAAAGCTGTCATGCCGAGGAGTCGGCGATGCGCCGGTCGCTTGACGAATTGCGTCAGGCTGCTCATCTGGTCGAGAATGCGGCCTTCAACCTTGCCGAAAGCGTGCCGAGCAACCTGGTCGCGGACCTGATGATGGCCGCTGCGCAGATTGAGCGGCTGACCGGGCAGATCTGTCCGGGGACCAGCAAGTCGCATTGACCGAAGCCACGGATTTCGAGGGAAATTCACAGTCGGGTCAGCGTTTCCGAGACAAGACTACGCCTTTGAGCCAGCAAGATAGGTGGCGGTTTCCTCGCGCAGATCGCGCAGTTCCGCGATGGCTTCGTCAAGCTGCCTGCGCTGCTCCTCAAGCTCGACCAGCTGCGCATCGGCGCTCTCCACCCATGCGCGCATCTGCGCCTCGGTGCCTTCGTTTTCGTAGATCATCAGCCACTGGCGGATGCCCTCAAGGGCAAAACCGAACTTGCGGCCCCGCATGATCAGTTTCATCCGGGCTTTTTCACGCGGGCCATAGTACCGTGCGCGACCTTCGCGGTCGGGCTGCAGCAATTCGATGTATTCATAATACCGCAGGGTGCGCGGGGTCACGTCGAACGCGGCGCACATTTCTTTGAATGTCAGACGGTCATCTGCCATGATTTTCCTCTCCCAGATGCTCAAGCTAGGCCGATGGCGAGACAAGCGCAACAGCTGCCCTTGCCCTTGCCGGAACAGACAGGGATAAAGGGTGGATTACGCCCAGAGGACGACGGTGATGTCTGAAAAGATCAAACGCGCAGGCCAGTTCATTCAGGCCCTGCCACATGCGGTCGCCCTCGGCATGACGCTGGATGATCTGGACGCGGGGACGGCGGTGATTTCGATGCCCTATTCGGACAAGATCGTCGGTGACCCGCAGACGGGCGTGGTGCACGGCGGTGCCGTGTCTGCCCTGATGGACACCTGCTGCGGTGCGGCGGTCATGAGCCATCCCAGCAATCCGGCGGGCACCGCGACGATTGATCTGCGCATCGAATACCTGCGCGCCGCCACGCCCGGCCAGCGGATCAAGGCCACGGCGACCTGTTACCACGTCACCCGCTCCGTCGCCTTTGTGCGCGCCACTGCCGTGGATGAAGACGAGGACGTGCCGGTGGCGATGGCAACCGGCACGTTCACGGCGGGGTCAGGCGCATGATCAAACGTCCCGAACCCGTACAGGTGATCAAGCAACGCCGCGACGGCGTGTTGAACGCGCTTGTTCAGGGGGTGCCCTACATCCAGTTTCTGGGCATTGCGTTCGAGCGGCGCGGGGACGAATTGACCGCCATCATGCCTTTCAAGCACGATCTGATCGGCAATCCGATATTGCCCGCGCTGCATGGCGGGGCGACGGCGGCATTTCTGGAAGTGACGGCGATCATCTCGCTCAGCTGGGTCAGCATCTGGGAAGACATGGAGAGCGGTGCGCTCGACGGTGAGGTGATCGAGCGCGATCAACTCCCGCGCATGCCCAAGACGATTGATTTCACGGTGGATTACCTGCGCTCCGGTCTGCCGCGTGACGCCTATGCGCGGGCGCGGATCACACGGGCCGGACGGCGGTACGCGAGTGTTTATGTCGAAGGCTGGCAAGACAACCGCAGCCGTCTTTATGCGCAGGCGACCGGGCATTTCGTGATGCCGAAGCGGGAAAGCTAGGATGGTTGCGCCCGTCGGCACGACCCGCGCACCGGACAAACCGATCACACACCGCCGGGTTCTGAACATCGCGCTGCCGATCGTGCTGTCGAATGCCACGGTGCCCATTCTGGGCGCGGTGGACACGGGTGTCGTGGGACAGATGGGATTGGCCGCCCCGATCGGCGCGGTCGGCATCGGCGCGATCATCCTGTCGGCGTTCTACTGGGTTTTCGGCTTTCTGCGCATGGGCACCGTGGGACTGACCGCACAGGCCGCAGGCAACGACGACGATGCCGAAGTGGCAGCCCTGCTGACCCGTGGGCTGCTGATCGGGCTGGGCGCGGGGATCGCGGTGATCGTGTTGCAGGGGCTGCTGTTCTGGGCGGCCTTTGCCGTCTCGCCCGCCTCGGACGAGGTGGAAGGGCTGGCGCGGCAATATATGGCGATCCGGGTCTGGTCGGCACCCGCGTCGATCTCGATGTATGCCATCACCGGCTGGTTGATCGCGCAGGAACGCACGCGGGCGGTGCTGGTGATCCAGTTGTGGATGAACGGGCTGAACATCGGGCTGGATCTTTGGTTCGTGCTGGGGCTCGACTGGGGGGTGGAGGGCGTCGCCTTCGCCACGTTCCTCGCGGAATGGAGCGGGGCGGCGGTGGGCCTGTGGT
The DNA here is from genome assembly GCA_963799505.1 of uncultured Alphaproteobacteria bacterium. Classification (GTDB taxonomy): domain Bacteria; phylum Pseudomonadota; class Alphaproteobacteria; order Rhodobacterales; family Rhodobacteraceae; genus Sulfitobacter. The sequence continues at coordinate 92,515 of CAWCXM010000010.1, read as the reverse complement.
TCTGCCGCGCCGCATTTGCCGGGCCGCATTGGCGCAACTGGGTGCAGGTGTTCGACAGGATACGCTGGGTGCGGATGGTCAAGCTGAACACCGACATCCTGATCCGGTCACTGCTGCTGGAAGCGATGTTCGTGTCGTTCATGTTCATGGGCGCCGACATGGGCGACGTGACACTGGCGGCCAACCAGGTGTTGATGCAGTTCCTGATGATCACCGCCTACGGTCTGGACGGTTTCGCCTTTGCCGCAGAGGCGCTGGTGGGACGGGCCGTCGGCGCGCGGCAACGCGCGACCCTGCGGCGGGGGGCGCTGCTGACCTCGGGCTGGGCGGGTGCGGTGTCCTTGCTGTTGATGCTGGGGTTCTGGGCGCTTGGTCCTGCGATCATTGATCTGATGACCACGGCACCCAATGTGCAGGCCGAAGCGCGTGTTTATCTGCCCTACATGATCCTTGTGCCGCTGATGGGGGTCGGCGCCTTCATGCTTGACGGCATCTTCATCGGTGCCACGCGGTCGCGTGACATGCGCAACATGATGGCGGTGTCCTTTGCGGTCTACGTCATCGCGGTGCTGACGCTGGTTCCGGCCTTCGGCAATCACGGGCTGTGGGCCGCGATGCTGATCGCCTTCGTGGTGCGCGGTCTGACGCTGGGCCTGCGCTATCCGGCGCTGGAACGGTCGGTCATAGCAGGCTGAGCACGTTTTCGGGCGGGCGGCCGATCACGGCGCGGTCTTCGCAAAGCGCGATGGGCCGTTCGATCAGGATGGGGTTTGCCGCCATCGCGGCGGTGGCGTCGGCATCGTCGATGTCCGTGCTCAGTCCCAGGTCGCGGAAGCGTTTCTCCCCGGTTCGCATCATCCGGATCGCGGGAATGCCACCCAAGGCGGCACGGATCGCGGCGATCTCGTCGGCACTGGGCGCCTCGTCGAGATAGCGACGCACACGGACCTTGGCACCAGCTTCTTCCAGCAGGGCCAGCGCCTGACGGGACTTGGAACAGCGCGGATTGTGCCAGAGCGTGATCATGCCCATGCCCCTTTGCGACAGCCCACAGCCTCGGCCACGGTCGCGAAACCGTCTTTCTCCAACAGGGTGTCCAGACCTTTGGGGATCTCCGCCGCGAGGGAAATGCCGCCAAAGACCAGGGCGGTATAGAGTTGAACGGCAGAGGCACCGGCGCAGATCTTGGCGTAGGCATCCTCGGCGCTGGCGATGCCGCCGACACCGATAAGCGGCACATCGGTGAGATGGGCAAGCCGCGCCAGAACGCGGGTCGATTTGTGAAACAGCGGTCTGCCCGACAACCCGCCAGCCTCGGCCTTGTGCGGCCCGTGCAACCCTTCGCGGTCGAGCGTGGTGTTGGTGGCGATGATCGCGGACACGCGCGCGTCCTGTGCCACCTGCGCCACATCGGCCAGTTCGCCTTCGGTCAGATCGGGCGCGATTTTCAGGAAAACGGGTGTGGCCCCGCGCACGTCCATGACACCGTCGAGCAGAGCGGCAAGCGCGGCCTTGCCCTGCAGATCGCGGAGCCGTTCGGTGTTGGGAGAAGAGACGTTGACCGTCGCGAAATCCACATAGTTGCGGGCGGCGACCATCACGGCGGCGAAATCGGCGGCGCGGTCGGTGCTGGTCTTGTTGGCCCCAAGGTTCAGACCCACGGGCACACCTGCACCGCGCCGCGCCAGCCGGTCGCAGATCGCCTGCGCCCCTTCGTTGTTGAACCCGAAGCGGTTGATGGCGGCGTGATCTTCCGTCAGCCGAAAGAGCCGGGGTCTGGGGTTGCCGGGCTGGGGCAGGGGCGTGGCGGCCCCCACCTCGACAAAGCCGAAACCGGTGCGGGACAGCGGGGCGATGGCGGTGGCGTTCTTGTCAAAGCCAGCGGCAAGGCCAACCGGATTGGGCAGGGCAAGGCCCGCCAGCGTGGTTTTCAGGCGCGGTGATGTCACCGGGCCCGGCATCGGAGCCAGACCCATGCGCAAGGCGCGGATCGCCAGACCGTGGGCGGCTTCGGGGTCGAGCCTGTGCAGGGCGGCAAGACCCAACCGCTCCATCAGGGCTGTCATCCGAACACGTCCCCGACATCCGCGCCCTGGGTGCGGATCAGCCGCGAGGTGGCGACAGCGGCCTGACGGTGAACGACCGCGCGTTGATAATCGGGGTCCGAGATCATGGCGAGGAAAGCGTGGGCATTCGGATAGTGGGCGATGAACATCGCGTCCCAGACTTCTTCGGAGGGGCCGATCAGCGTCGCCTCAAACGTGCCGCGCCACAGGATCGACCCGCCGACCTTGCCGAGAACAGGACCGCTGTGCTTGCCGTAAAGGGCGTATGCCTGCGCCCCGGTCAGACCATCGCGGGCCAGAGTGTGATCGCCGGGATAATTCGCCAGATCACGGAACCGGACGAGGTTCAGCATGTTGAGCGGTGTTTCGCGGTCCAGCGCCTTGAAGGCGTCGAACTGGGCGCGGTCAGGGTCGACGTATGCGGTCACTGGCTGGTCTCCTCCAGTCCTGCGGGAAAGACGTGGGCACCGTTTTCCAGCGGCAACGGCTGCGCCCAGACCACATCGGCCAGCGTGAGCTTGCGGTAGAGATGCGGAAAAAGCGCGTCGCCGCGCGAGACTTCCCACTTCAGCGAATCGCCCGCCGCCTCTGCATCGACAGCGATCAGGAACAGGTCGTCCACACCGGCAAAGTGTTTCGCCGCTGTCTCCGCCGCCTGTGTTGCGGTGGAAAAATGCACATATCCATCGGCCAGGTCGATCGGTGCCCCGGCGGTTTCGCCGTGTGTGCGCAGATCGGACCATTCATCGGAGCGGAATATCTTGAAAATCAGCATGGTCGATGTGATGCCCGCCGCGTCCTCTGGGGTCAAGCCGCCAAACGGCCCTCGCCCCTTGCTCAACCACCGGGCAGTCACGGCTCTGACGCTGGGGCAGGGGCGCATATCCTCTTTGACACCCCAGGGGGAGAGGGTCACGATAGCGCGATAGAGTCCATTTGGGGGAAAACCAATGAAACGATTCCTGACAAGCGCCGCAGCCCTTGGCCTGATGGCCGGAGGTGCCGCCGCCGACTATCAACTGACCATCCTGCACACCAATGACTTTCATGCCCGGTTCGAGCCGATCAGCAAGTACGACGGTCCCTGTTCGGCAGAGGACAACACCGCCGGTGAATGCTTTGGCGGTTCCGCCCGTCTGATCACCGCGATCAACGATGCGCGGGCGCGCAGCAACAACGCCATTCTGGTGGACGGCGGCGATCAGTTTCAGGGCACGCTGTTCTATACCTATTACAAGGGTGCCCTGGCTGCCGAGATGATGAACCAGATGGGCTATGACGCGATGACCGTCGGCAACCACGAATTCGACGATGGCCCCGAAGTGCTGAAGGGTTTCATGGATGCGGTCGAATTTCCGGTGCTGATGTCCAACGCCGATGTCTCGGCAGAGCCGCTGCTGGCCGACACGCTGGCAAAATCCGCGATCATCGAGCGCGGCGGCGAGAAGCTGGGCCTGATCGGTCTGACACCCGAAGACACCGACGAACTGGCAAGCCCCGGTGACAACATCACCTTCTCCGATCCCGTCGCGGCGGTGCAGGCCGAGGTGGACAAGCTGACCGCGGAAGGCGTCAACAAGATCATCGTGCTCAGCCATTCGGGCTACGGTGTTGACCAGAAGGTCGCCGCAGAGACCACGGGCGTGGACGTGATCGTCGGGGGGCATACCAACACGCTTCTGTCCAACACCAACGACCGTGCCGAAGGCCCCTATCCGACCATGGTGGGCGACACGGCCATCGTGCAGGCCTATGCCTACGGCAAGTTTCTGGGCGAGTTGAACGTGACCTTCGATGACGCGGGTGTCATCACGGAAGCGATGGGGGAACCGCTCATCCTCGATGCTGCGGTGACCGAAGACGAAGGCACCGTCGCGCGTATCGCGGAAGCCGCCGCACCGCTTGAGGAAATCCGCAACCGCGTGGTGGCCGAAACCGCCGAAGTCATCGGCGGCGACCGCGAGGTCTGCCGGGCGATGGAATGCACCATGGGCAACCTGATTGCCGACGCGATGCTGGCCCGCGTGGCCGATCAGGGCATTCAGGTCGCGATCCAGAACAGTGGCGGCATTCGCGCGTCAATCGACGCGGGCGAGGTGACGATGGGTGAAGTGCTGACCGTGCTGCCGTTCCAGAACACGCTTTCCACCTTCCAGGTCACCGGCGAAACACTGGTTGCGGCGCTGGAGAACGGCGTGTCCCAGGTCGAGGAAGGCGCGGGCCGGTTTCCACAGGTGGCAGGCATGACCTTTGCCGTTGACGCCAAGGCCGAAGCCGGGTCGCGCATCAGCGACGTGACGGTGGGCGGTGCGCCAATCGAGATGGACAAGCTCTATGGTGTCGTGTCCAACAACTACGTTCGCAACGGTGGCGATGGCTACGAGATGTTCAAATCGGCGCAGAATCCCTATGATTTCGGCCCCGATCTGGCAGACGTGACTGCGGAATTTATCGCCGCGAACGCCCCTTACAAGCCCTACACCGACGGGCGCATCACGATGAAGTAACGTCCGCAGGGGGAAGGGTCGCCAAAGCGATCCGTCCGAAGCGGGATGGCACGGATTGACGGGCAGCGGCTTAGGCGTCGCTGCCCGTTGTTCTTGGCTCGTTGCTGTTGTTCTGTGATCCGACCACGGTCTGAAGCGCCGAGGTCTGGCCGGCGGTGATGGGCTGGAAGTCCGACTTTTCGGTTTCTGCCACCGCGTCGCGTTTGCTGATGCGCCACAGGGTATAAAGAATGACGATGCCGTGCGACACCGAGGTGACGATGAAAAGCGCGCGGATGTTGAACGCCGACATGGCCCAGCCCGCGATGGTCGGCCCGATGATCGAGCCGATCCCGAAGGTCAGCAGCAGCCCGCCCGAGATTTGCAGGGCTGTGCCCGGTTCTGCGTGGTCGTTGGCATGGGCGACGATGACCGGATACATCGCATAGATCGACCCGCCGAGAAGCGCCGCGAGCACCAGGTTCAGAACCCGGTCCTGCGGGGCCAGCAGGATGAAGCCCAGATCGGCGATCAGCGCCAGCGCCGCCACGCCGACCAGAACGCGGCGGCGGTCCATCTTGTCCGACAAAAGGCCCACGGGGATCTGCATGACGGCCCCCGCCAGAATGGGGATGGCGGTGAAGAAAGCCACCGCGCCCAGCACAAGACCCACCTGTTGCGCATAGACCGCAGCCAGTGTGCCGAAGGCCGCGTTCGAGACACCGACCCAGAAAACGGCGAACACCGCCACCGGAGAGTTGCGCCAGAGCGCCCTGAGGTTCAGTTTGACGCTGACCAGCGGTGCGGGTGTCTTGGTGCTGCTGAGGGCGGTGGGCACCAATGCGACGCAATAGAAGATGGCGGCCAGCGCGAAGAAGTAGAAGCCGGAGGGATCGCCCAGCGTCAGCATCATGTAGCCTGCGGTCGTGGCACCGAGGTTGATCATGGTGTAGATGCCGAAGACACGGCCCCGTGTGTCGGGACTGGTCTGCTCGCTCAGCCAGCTTTCGACGATCATGGCGGTGCCGGCAAAACAGAAACCACACAACCCACGCAGACCGATCCATGTCCAGGGCGTGACCACAAGGGCGCTGCCAAGCACGGACACCGCAGCGATGGCGCACAGGACGCTGAACGCTCTGATATGTCCGGCCTGCCCGACAAGAAGCGGTGCCATGATGCAGCCCGCAACATAGCCAAGCGCCCAGCCGGTCCCCAGGAGGCCCAGCGAGACGTTTGAAAATCCTTCCAGATCTCCGCGCACCGGGAGAATGAGACCATTGATCCCGCCGCCGAACAACAGGAAGGCGGACCCCAGAAGCAGGGCGTAGATCGGCAGGAACTGTCGCATCGGGGGAGGTGTCCTTGGTGTTTTCGGGTGCCATCACCATGTCAGAAGAGAGCCACGGTGAAAACCGCCACAAGGACTTTTGCGGTGCGGAGTTCGATCCGCTAGGATCGGGATGCGCATTTATGGGCATTCGTTGAGAAAGGGACCGACCGATGTGTGGACGTATGGCCATAACCCTGCCGCCGGACGCGATGGCGCAGCTTTTTGCTGCCGCTCCGGCCAACGATCTGCCGCGGGTGCCCAACTACAATGTCTGTCCGACGGACAGTGTGCATATCGTGACCGGTGGCACCGATGAAGCGCCGCGCCAGTTGCGGGCGATGCGCTGGGGGCTGATCCCGCGCTGGTACAAGACGCCGTCGGATGGTCCCCTGCTGATCAACGCAAGGGCCGAGACGATCGCGGAGAAACCCGCATTTCGCGAGGCTGCGCGTCAGCGGCGCGGATTGATCGTCGCGACAGGGTTCTACGAATGGACAAAGGATGCCGAAGGCGGGCGCGACCCCTGGTACATCACCCGGCGGGACGCTGCGCCGCTGGCGCTGGCTGCCGTCTGGCAGGACTGGACATCCCCCGAGGGTGACCGGATGGCGACCTGTGCCGTGGTCACGACCGGGGCCAATGCGCCCATGCAGGCGATACACCACCGGATGCCGGTGATTCTGCGGTCCGAGGACTGGCCGCTGTGGCTGGGCGAACGCGGCAAGGGCGCGGCCCCGCTGATGGCTCCTGCCGCAGACGATCTGCTGCAGTGGCATCGCGTGGACCGCGCTGTGAATTCCAACCGCGCGTCAGGGGCCGCGTTGATCAGGCCGCTGGCGGAGAATACCAGCGGTTGATCAGGCACGGTCCATCGAAGGGATCAGTCGGTGACTGCTGGCGCTTCGGAGAAGATGATCTCGCCGACTGCCTCTTCCAGACCGCCGCCAGAGCCGCTGAAGGTTGTTGGCGTGTTGCGCGTCAGGTTCAGACGATAAAAGCCTTCCGTCGGAATGACTTCCGATGTCCAGGAACCGTCAGGTCCGCTGACGGTGTGCGAGGCATCGCTGCGATTGCGGAAAATGATGTTGTCGCCATGCGATGCATAGATGATGGATGGGAAATAGCTTCCGTCCACGATCAGGACTTCGACGTTGTCGGCATGGGCCGCACCGGCCCAGAGGGTCAGTATGGCAGCGGTGGCGCAGGCGCCTTTGCAGAAAGAATTCAGCATGAGAATGCTCCTTGTAACGGCCCCACCCGGTCACAGACAGGATTGCATTAACCCTGAATTGCGGCGAAAATTTGGCGCGTCGCCCCTTTTTCGGGCCGCTTCGGGGCAGATCAGGGTCGCAAGGCCTCGTCGGTCTGGGTGGCAAGCCAGTGCCGGAACGAAATCAGCGCCGCGCCGTCGTCCCGGGTTTCGGGCCAGACCAGATAATAGCTGCCGATGCTTTGCGTGGTCTGGGCAGAGGCGAGGGCAAGCTGTCCATCCCGCAGATAGGGCTCTGCAAAGAAGGTGGGCAGGAGCGCCACACCCAGCCCGTGGATCGCCGCCTGCGCCATGGTCGAGAACTGATCGAACACCATGCCCGGAGGCGGATCCGCCTGCACGCCCAGGGCGGACAGCCACCGCGCCCAGCCTTTGGGCCGGGTCTCAAGGTGCAGGAGCGGCAGCTTCAGCATGTCCTCGGCCTGCGCCAGCGGCGCGTCCAGCAGATCGGTTGCGCAGACCGGGACCACGGTTTCGGGCATCAGCGGCAGGTAGCGCACGCCGGGCCAGTCCTCGTGCCCGAAATGGATGGCCGCGTCGAAGGAACTGTCCTGAATGGCGAAAGGGCGCAGCCTTGTGCTCAGGTTCACGGTGACTTCCGGATGCCCCTGCGCAAAATCGCGCAGACGCGGGGCCAGCCAATGCATCCCGAAGGCGGGCAGGATGGCAAGGTTGAGCGTGCCGCCGGTGGGGTTGGTCCGCGCCGAGACCGACGCCTGCGCAAGCCGGTTGAGGATCTCGCGCACCTGCACGACATAGGCCTGACCCGCCGAGGTGAGCGTCAACTGACGGCCCTGACGGGCGATCAACGCGACATCCAATTGCTCTTCCAGCGTTTTCAACTGCCGGCTGATCGCGCTTTGGGTGAGGGACAGTTCTGTGGCCGCCGCCGTGGCACTGCCCAGCCGTGCGACCGCCTCGAAGGCCAGCAGGGCGGAGATGGACGGCAGGAAGCGGCGCGGCGCGATCATATGACTTTTTCTCATGGGTCCAGAACAAAGCAGCGATAGTCTTTTGCGCCGGAATTTGCAATAAAGGGACAACCGCAGATTTCTATGGAGGAACTGACATGAACGCCGAAGCACCCATTCTCCGTGCCAAGGACGCCCCCGATCTGGGCACATTCGACTGGTCCGACCCTTTCCGTCTGGACAGCCAGCTGACCGAAGACGAACGCATGATCCGCGACAGCGCCCACGCCTATGCGCAGGAAAAACTGCAGCCGCGTGTGATCGACGCCTTCGCGAACGAGACCACCGACCCCGCCATCTTCAGGGAAATGGGTGACATGGGCCTTCTGGGCGTCACCATTCCCGAGGAATACGGCGGTCTGGGCGGCAACTATGTCTCCTACGGGCTGGTTGCGCGCGAGGTCGAGCGGGTGGATTCGGGCTACCGTTCGATGATGTCCGTGCAGGCGAGCCTCGTGATGTATCCGATCTATGCGTACGGCTCCGAAGCGCAGCGCAAGAAGTATCTGCCGAAACTCTGCTCCGGTGAGTGGATCGGCTGTTTCGGTCTGACCGAACCCGATGCCGGTTCCGACCCTGCGGGCATGAAAACCCGCGCGGTGAAGACGGCAAATGGCTACAAGCTGACCGGCTCCAAGATGTGGATCTCCAACGCGCCGATTGCGGATGTCTTTGTTGTCTGGGCCAAGTCCGAAGAGCACGGTGGCAAGATCCGCGGCTTCGTGCTGGAAAAAGGCATGGAAGGCCTGAGCGCCCCCAAGGTCGGCAACAAGCTGTCCCTGCGCGCCTCCATCACCGGCGAGATCGTGATGAAGGACGTCGAAGTCGGCGAGGATGCTTTGCTGCCGCATGTCTCCGGTCTCAAAGGACCGTTCGGCTGTCTGAACCGTGCCCGCTATGGCATTTCCTGGGGGGCGATGGGTGCGGCGGAGTTCTGCTGGCATGCCGCACGCCAATACGGTCTGGACCGCAAGCAGTTCGGCAAGCCGTTGGCGCAGACACAGCTGTTCCAGAAGAAACTGGCCGACATGATGACCGAAATATCGCTGGGCCTTCAGGGGTCGCTGCAGGTCGGCCGTCTGATGGATCAGGCCAATGCCGCGCCCGAGATGGTGTCGATCGTCAAGCGCAACAACTGCGGCAAGGCGCTGGACGTGGCGCGCAACGCCCGCGACATGCACGGCGGCAACGGCATTTCGGGCGAGTTCCAGGTGATCCGTCACATGATGAACCTCGAGACGGTCAATACCTATGAAGGCACCCATGATGTGCATGCGCTGATCCTTGGCCGGGCGCAGACCGGGTTGCAGGCGTTCTTCTGAAGCTTGAACGACGGTGAGCGTGGCAAGCCGCGCAAATGAGTTGTATTGGAAAGATGAAGCAGGGGGCCGCGCAATTGCGGCCCCCGTTGTCTGTGAGGAGAGGGCAGTTGGACCGCGTCAGCATCGTTCATGACAATTTTCTGCGCCGGGTTGCGGCGCGGGATTTTCCTGCGGGGGCGTCTGATACCGCAGCGCTTGATCTCGAGACGGCGCTGGGACTGTACGAGGCTCAGGTGCTTTCCCGGGCGCTCGATCTGCAAAGCAGGGTCATGCAGAAAGCGGGGCAGGGGTTCTATACCATCGGCTCTTCCGGGCACGAGGGGATGGCGGCCCTGGGCTACGCGTTGCGGGTCGATGACATCGCCTTTTTGCATTACCGCGATGCCGCGTTTCAGATTGCGCGGGCGGCCAAGGCCGGGCAGCAGGGCATGATGCGCGACATGCTTTTGTCCTTTGCCTGTGCGGCTGATGACCCGACCAGCGGCGGACGACACAAGGTGCTGGGCAGCAGGCCGTTGATGATCCCGCCCCAGACATCGACCATCGCGAGCCATCTGCCCAAGGCGGTGGGGGCGGCCCATTCGATCACGCTGGCGCGGCGCAATCGCCCGAACATGCGATCCTGCCGCGCGACGGGATTGCCATGTGTTCCTTCGGGGATGCGTCGCTCAACCACTCGACGGCGCAGGGGGCGATCAATACGGCCTGCTGGACCGCGGTGCAGGCTGTGCCGCTGCCGCTCTTGTTTGTCTGCGAGGACAACGGCATCGGGATTTCCACCAAGACGCCCACGGGTTGGGTCAAGGCCAGCATGTCCGCGCGGCCCGGTCTGCGCTATTTCGAGGCGGACGGGCTGGACATCTTTGCCGCCGTCGGTGCCGCGCAAGAGGCGGCGGACTGGGTCCGGACCCATCGCAAGCCCGCGTTCCTGCATCTGCGCACCGTGCGGCTTTACGGGCATGCCGGGCCGGATGTCGTGACATCCTATCTGCCGAAAGCGGAAGTCGAGGCGGACGAAGCGCATGATCCGCTGCTCTACACCGCGCGGGGGCTTGCCGCAGGCGGGATGAGCACAGACGACATACTGGGACACTATACCCGCATTCTCGAAGAAGTGGCGCAGGCGGCGGAGGAAATGGCCCAAATCCCGCGGCTCGAGACAGCCTCGCAGGTGATGGCGAGCCTGATCCCACCAAAGCGCAACGTCACCCCCGGCAACGGACCCAGCCCCGAAATACGGGCGGAGGTCTTCGGCTCGGATATGGCACAGATCGACCAGCCACAGCCGATGTCGCGGCTGATCAACTGGGCGCTGCATGATCTGATGCTGGCGCATCCCGAGACCCTGTTGATGGGCGAGGATGTGGGCCGGAAGGGCGGCAACTATGGTGTCACGCAAAAGCTGCACGCCCGTTTCGGCCCGGCCCGGGTGATCGACACGCTGCTGGATGAACAAAGCATTCTGGGCCTGGCCATCGGCCTTGCGCACAACGGCTTTATCCCGATGCCCGAAATCCAGTTCCTCGCCTATCTGCACAACGCCGAGGACCAGCTGCGCGGCGAGGCGGCGACGCTGCCCTTCTTCAGCCGGGGGCAGTGGACCAACCCGATGGTCATCCGCATCTCGGCGCTGGGCTATCAGAAGGGCTTTGGCGGGCATTTCCACAACGACAATTCCATCGCCGTGCTGCGCGACATTCCGGGCGTGATCATCGCCTGTCCGTCGACCGGGGACGAGGCCGCGATGATGCTGCGCGAATGTCACCGCCTCGCGCGCGAGGAGCAGCGGGTGGTGGTGTTTCTGGAACCGATCGCGCTTTATCCGATGCGCGATCTGCTGGCACCGGGCGACGGCGGCTGGATGCGAAGCTACCCGGCCCCGGACGAACGGATCGGGTTGGGCACGGTGGGTGTTCATGGCGATGGGGCCGATCTTGCCATCGTGACCTATGGCAATGGCCATTATCTGAGCCGTCAGGCGCAGCATGATCTGGCCCAGGCAGGCATCGCGGTGCGGGTGATCGACCTGCGCTGGCTCGCGCCCCTGCCGGCGGAGGCGCTGCGCACCGCGATCGGAGACCGCCCCGTTCTGATCGTCGATGAGTGTCGCCGCACCGGCGGGCAGGCCGAAGCGCTGATGGCGCTGATGGCAGAGAGCGGTGTCGCGAGGTTCGAGCGTCTGACCGCCGAGGACAGCTTTATCGCCACCGGCCCGGCCTATGGCGCGACCTTGCCGTCGCGTGACGGGATCGTGGCGGCGGCACAGGCGATGGTGACGCCCTAGGTGTCTGCCATGATAATGAGCGAAGGACAGGCCTGACGGCGTGATCGCAGCGCGCCGCGCCCCGCATGATAGAACTTCCGCCGCATTGGCGGGCCATGATAGGGTTGGCCATGAGCCTGCGCATCCCCTTTCTTGTCCTCATTCTTCTGACACTGCTGGCTGTCACGCAGCGCGCGGAGGCGCAGCAGTGGCAGGCGACGTTGAGCGATGATGGCGTCTACCGCTCCGCCTTGGTGCAGTATCCAAACCTCGGGCTCAGTCTGCGCTGTCACGCCCCCGTGGCCGGGCCGGGCAGGGTGATCGATTCGATCTGGTTCGAGACCACGATCCCGCCACCCGACCAGTTCCTGATCGAATTCTCCGAAGAGCTTGTCCCCCTGCCGGACGGGTCGCGCAGCGATCTGATCGTCTTTCTGGACCAGACCGGGTACCGCCTGCCGCTGGTCTACCTGAACGAACTCGCAGGCAGTATCGAAACCCAGCTTGCCAGCGCCGATGCGCTTTTCGCCAACCTGCCGTCGGCCTCCCGCATGGTCCTTCAGGTGGGCGCGACACTGGCCTGGGAACTGCCCATCGCCGGTCTTGCCGGTGCTGTGGATCAGGCACGGCGCTCTTGCCTGCTCACGCCCAAGGCGGTCCTTGCCGATCCGGCGGCACCCGATGGCTTCACCTTGCCGCAGCAGGTGCAGGGGCACGTGGATCGGCAATGCGGCGGTGCGGGAACGCATTGCGCCGGATGCCCTGCAGGCGGGTGATCTCGATGACGATGCCATACCCGATATCCTGCTCGACTGGGGGGGTGTGCTTTGTCCCGGCGAGACGCGCAGCGGCTTTTGCGGTGCGGCGAACTGCACGGTCGATCTGTTCCTGTCGTCGCGCGGATATGGGCTGGCCCATTCCGTTCTTGCGGTGGGGGTGGACATCGCGGCGCACCACAGCGGCAGACTGGGGCTGCGGATGGGCGGCACCGCGTCGGTCTGCAGCACAATTGATTGCAACGTCCTGTGGCTCTGGAACGGCAGCGATCTGGTTCAGGTGCCCTGAAACCGCAGAAAAAGGACGGCCTGCGCTGTCTTTTTGCCTGGCCCTGCCTCCCGGCGCAGGGACGTTTCGTCACACGATTGGCGGTTTTGCAGGCAAGGCTGATGTATTTTTGCACCAATCACGGGGGTAACTCGATCCGCGCAGGACGACCGGAATCGTCAGGCTTGTTCCATGGGGATTTCTTTCCTTGAATGGGACAACGCTTTCTCAAAACGAAAGGTTCCCATGTTTTCAGATTTATTTTCCGCCCTCACACTGGCTGCCGTTCTGGGTCCATGCGCCGTCCTTGCGCAGGACGCCGCCGCCACATGCGATGCCGCCGGGCCAAGCACGTATTTCTGCTCCGGTGACAGCTTCAGCAAGCTTGATCTGGGCCAGCGCGACGGGGTCAGCTTCTGGATGCACAACACGGGTTTCCTGTCCAAGATCCTGGTCGAAGACACCGGCGGCACGCAGGTCACACAAAGCCAGATCGAGAACCGCATTCTCGCCATCGTCTCCGAGCAGGCCGATCAACTGGGCCGCGACTTCGCCTTTTCCGATCTCTCCGCCGATACGGTGGCGGGGGTTCCCTTCGGCACCTTCAGCTACAACCTGCAAAACGACAAGGTGGACAGCACCGTGCTGCACAGCTACGTCGCGCTGAAGGGGCGGGTGCTGCAGGTGATCAGCCAGATCGCCCGGAAATCAGCCAGTTCGGAAAAAGAAGCGCTGCAACAGGCACATGCGGCAGCGCTGCGCGCCGTCAAGCTGACGGACCCGTCGACAGACGCCTGATCGCCGGGACCGCGCAAAGCTTAGTCACGGGGCGCGGGTGCGCCGCCTTCGAAATTGTTGCCGTTGACATAGTCGCAGGGGTCTTCCTGCATCTGCAGGTGCAGCCCGTCGCCGGTGTAGGGATGCGCGCGGGCAAGATCCTCGTCGACGTCGATCCCCAGACCGGGCGCGGTGGGGGCGGCAATGAAACCGTCCTCCACCCGGATGCTGCCCTTGATCAGTTGATCGTGGAACGGTGTCTCGATGGTTTCGGCCATCAGCAGGTTCGGGATGGACACGCCCAGATGAATGTTCGCCGCCCATTCGACCGGACCGGCATAAAGATGCGGTGCCATCTGCGCGTTGTAGACTTCGGCCATCGCCGCGACTTTCTTCATTTCCCAGATGCCGCCCGCGCGGCCAAGTGCCGGTTGCAGGATGCTGGCCGCACCGGCGCGCAACACCGGCGCAAACTCGGCTTTGGTGGTCAACCGCTCACCCGTTGCGATGGGGATGCGGACACTGCTGGCGACCTGCGCCATCGCCGCGACATTGTCTGGCGGCACCGGTTCCTCGAACCATAGGGGTGAATAGGGTTCAAGCGCCTGCCCCAGACGAATGGCACCCGCTGTCGTGAACTGCCCATGTGTGCCGAACAGCAGATCGGCCTTGTCGCCCACCGCCTCGCGGATGGCCTTGCAGAAGGCCACGGATTGCGTGATGTCGGACATCGCGGGCATGTGGCCGCCGCGCATCGTATAGGGACCGGCGGGGTCGAACTTCACCGCCGTATACCCGCGCGCCACGCAATCGGCAGCGGCCTCGCCAGCCATCTCGGCCGAGGTCCAGAAGTCCGCAAGGGTGTGCTGCGCCAGCGGGTAGAGGTAGGTATATGCCCGCACCCGCTCGTTCATCACGCCCCCCAGCAGCGCATAGACAGGGCGGTCGCGGTCCTTGCCCAGAATGTCCCAGCAGGCGATCTCCAGCCCCGAAAATGCCCCCATGACAGTCAGATCGGGCCGCTGCGTAAACCCCGAGGAAAAGGCACGGCGGAACATCCGTTCGATATTCTCGGGGTTCTCCCCCTGCATGTGACGTGCAAACACATCCCCGATCACCGCGCGCATCGCCTCCGGTCCGACAGAGGACGCATAACATTCGCCCCAGCCGGTCACCCCGGTGTCGGTTGTCACCTTGACCAAAATCCAGTACCGCCCGCCCCAGCCGGGGGCAGGTGGTGCCGTGATGATCACATCCAGGTCTTGCAGCTTCATGTCGCCCTCTCCGGTTACAGCGCACCCTCTTCTGCGCCCGTTTCTCTTTTTGGCCTTAAATACCGCGGGGTCTGGGGCAGAGCCCCAGTCCATCCTCCGCGCCGCAAAGCCGTCCTCAGTGGTCGAAGAGAATCACGTTTCGTCGCGCCGATCCGGTCTTGGTGTCCGCAATCGCCTCGTTGATCTGGTCCAGCGTCCAGCGGCCCGAAATCAGCTCGTCCAGCTTCAACCGCCCCTGCAGATACAGATCCACCATCCACGGAATGTCCCGCTGGATCACCACATCGCCCATCTTCGATCCGACCATTCCCTGACCCATCGCGGCCAGCATGACCGGCTCGTATTCCGACATGCCGCCGGAATGGGGCATCCCCACCATGATGACCTTGCCACCCATGCCCAGATACTTCGGCGCGTCGTCATAGGCCGGGATCGCACCGACGGTGACGATCACCGCATCCGCGCCACGCCCGCCGAGCGCCTTGTAGCTTGCCCGCCAGGGTTTGTCGGTGGTCGCCAGAACCCCGTGTGTCGCGCCGAACTCCCTGGCGATCTCCAGCTTGTCCTCGCTCATGTCCACGGCCACGATCCGGCGTGCGCCGGCAATGCGCGCACCCTGAATGGCATTCAGACCCACGCCGCCCGCACCGATCACCACAACGTCCTGTCCGGGGCGCAGCCCGGCGGCGTTGACCACGGCACCGACCCCGGTGATCACGCCACAGGCAATCAGGGCGGCCGCTTCCTTGGGGATGTCGTGGCTGATCTTCACGATCTGGCTCTGCTCGACCACGACCTTTTCGGCAAACGCGCCCGAGGCCATCGCCTGATGCAGCTTGCCGCCGTCGGTGGTTTTCAGCGGCCCGTGGTCCCCGTCATAGGAGGTTTCGCAGATCGTCGGCTTGCCGCCCGCGCAGGACGGGCAGGTGCCGCAGGCGCGGATCAGGGTGACGATGACGCTGTCTCCGGTCTGCAGACCGCGCACGTTGGGTCCGGTGGCGCTGATGCGGCCAGCGGCCTCGTGTCCGTAGACCGCGGGCAAGGATCCGCCCCATGCCCCGGCGGCATAGGAAATGTCCGAATGGCAGATGGCGACCGCGTCCAGGGTCACTTCGACTTCGCTGCCCTGCGGGGCGCGCAGGTCCACGTCTTCGACGACAAGCGGTTCTCCGAAGGCGTGAGCGACGGCGGCTTTGATATGCGGCAAGGGGGATCCTCCTTTGAACTATGGGTGCAGGCTGACGCCGAACGCTGCGGCGCGCAAGCATGGATGCGACCGGTCATGTCGCCTGTGACGTGACGTCGGACAGGGGACTGCGAAAGATGAACATCACCATCGCCACAACCATCAGGCTTGCGGCCAGCAGAAAGGGTGCGCCGGGCAGATAAACGGCGGCCTCGGGACGGGTGAAGGCCGCAAAACTCGCCGTCATCGCCAGCGGCGACAGGACCATCGCCAGCGAAGACGCGGAGCTGAGCGCGCCTTGCAGTTCGCCTTGGGCATTGTCCGCCACCCGGCGCGACATGATGCCTTGCAGCGCGGGCGGGATGATGCCCGCAAGCGCGGCGATCGGGGTCAGCAGCAGGGCGACCGGGCCCGATGAAATCAAGGCGATCCCGCAATAGGTGCCGACCGCGAACAGATGGCCGATCACCACGGTCCGCTGTTCGCCGAACCGGTTCAACGCGAACTGGATGGCGAAGGCCTGTACCAGCACCATCGCGACCCCGAACAGCCCCAGCGACATCCCGATCAGCGACGGCGACCAGCCGAACCGCGCCTGCCCGAAGTAGGCCCAGACCGATGGATAGACCGCAAAGGCGACGTAGTAGAGGAAATAGACAAAGAGCAGCCGCCGCACACCGGGCAGTTTGCCCAGTTGGCGCAGTGTGCCGACCGGATTGGCACGCCGCCAGTCGAACGCACGGGCGCGGGCGGGATCGAGGGTTTCCTTCAGCACGAACCAGCCGAAAGCGACGTTGCCCGCAGCCAGCGCTGCAGCCGCCCAGAAAGGTGCGCGCGGTCCCCATTCCGCCAGAAGCCCGCCCGCCAGCGGGCCCAGCACGAAACCCGCGCCAAAGCCCGCACCGATCGAGCCCGAAGTTGCGGGTGCGTTCACCGGGGGCGGAAATGTCGGCCATGTAGGCCGAGGCGGTCGATTGTGTCGCGGCGGTGATCCCGCCCACGATCCGGCCCGCCAACAGCAGCCAGATGCTGCCCGCCAGCGCCATGACCACGTAATCCGCCGCCATCACCGCCAGCGAGATCAACAGGACGGGACGGCGGCCAAAGCGGTCCGACAATCCGCCCAGCACCGGGCTGAACAGGAACTGCATCACCGCAAAGGAAGTGGCAAGCACGCCGCCCCACAGCGCCGCCTCGCTCAACCCGCCACCGTTCACGTCCAGTATCAGGTCCGGCATCACCGGCACGATCAGCCCGATGCCCATCGCGTCGATCATCACCGTGATCATGATAAACAGGACAGCGGGGCGCATGGGTGTCAGAGCGCCGCAGCGCGGGCGGCAAAGGCCTGTGCCTCGGCTGCGGCCCGGCCCAGTCCCTGTGCCGGATCGAAAAGGTCCGCAGGCAGGTCGGGATAATCGGCGAAAGCCAATTGCGGCAGGGGGATACGCTTGTCGCGGGCATCAAGGCAGAGCGCCTTGGCCTTGGCCTGCGCCTCTGGTCGGGGCATCAGGTCGGCCAGCGCAAAACTCAGCGCTTCGGCGTGGATCAGCCCCAGATTGCCCTCGAGTGCGGCGTGCATTTGCACCGGGTGTGGGGTCAGCCCTGCGCTGAGTGCCTTGGCGTGCTGCAACGCGCTGGCCAGACACAGGCCGAGTTGCGGCACCACCATCCATTCGGTGAACCACGCCGCCCCGTCGCGCTGGTGCTGGTGCACGGCGGCGGCCTGCAGACTGGCGCGGGCGCCGGTGAAATGATGGCCGAGTGCCACCAGCGCCGACGGACGCACCGGATTTTGCTTTTGCGGCATCGTCGACGACGCACCACTGCCGCCAAGCGCCACTTCACCGGCTTCGGACGCGGTCAGGCCGATCAGCGTCTGGCCCATATGCGCCAGTGTTGCCATGACCTGTCCCTGCCAATCGGCGATGCGCAGCAGCGGGGTGCGATCCGTGTGCCAACTGCGCCCCGGATCCTGCAACCCCAGCCCTGCCGCAAGGGCCTTGCGGGTCTCCGCTGCCGCTGGTCCCAGCGCTGATCCGGTGCCTGCCGCCCCGGACAGGGAGACAAGAAGCGATGACGCCCGCAACGGTTCGAGAGCGGCCAGCGCGTCCAGCAAGGGCGTCCCGAATTGCGCCAGCACGGCACCCCATGACGTGGGCGTGGCGTGCTGGCCATAGGTCCGTGCGGGCATCGGAAGATGGGCATGCTCCTGCGCGCTCTTGCCCAGGGCGGTGATGACCGCGCGCAGGTCCGCCTCGGCCAGCGCCAGCGCCTGCCGCAACCGCAGCATCAGGCCGGTGTCGATGATGTCCTGCGAGGTGGCCCCCCAATGGACGTATTGCGCATGTTCCGGCGCATTCATCTCGGACCGGAAAGCGGCGACCAGCCCCGGTACGCTGACGCCGTTTTCGCCCGTGGCCCTGGCGATGGCACCGGGATCGACGGCGATCTCCAGACTGGCGCGGTGGATCGCGGCGGCGGACAGTTCGGGGATGACACCCTGCGCGCCCTGCGCCTTGGCCAAGGCCCCTTCGACCAGCAGCATGGCACGGATCGCGGCGCTGTCGGAAAACAGCCGCCCCGTCTCTCCGGTATCGAACAAATGCGCGAAAAGCGGGCTGTCGAAAACGCTGGCTGACATGGTTATCCGTTCGTCTGATCGAGGTCTTGCCAGACCCGCTTGGCAATCTTCAGCGCGTGGTTGGCCTTTGGCACACCGGCATAGATCGCCACATGCTGAAAGGCTTCCGCGATGTCGCTGCGGCTGGCCCCGGTGCGGGTGGCGGCGCGGACGTGCATCTCGATCTCCTCGAAGTTGCCGGTGGCCGCCAGCAGCGCCAGCGTCAGCATCGAGCGTTCTCGACGGCTGATCGCGTCGGAGGCCCAGACGGTGCCCCAGGCACCTTCGGTGATCAGGGTCTGGAACGCCAGATCATCGTCGGTCTTGGCGGCTTCGGCACGGTCCACATGGGCGTCGCCCAGAACCTGCCGACGCACCTGCATGCCGCGTTCAAACCGCTCAGACATGGCCGACGCTTTTCAGAAAGTCGCTCAGCACCTGCGCGTATTCCTCGGGCTGTTCGACGCAAGGCAAATGCCCCGCCTTGCGGATCAGGTGGAACTTGGAACCGGGGATCAGATCGACGGTTTCACGCACCAGATCGGGCGGGGTGGAACCGTCTTCGGCCCCCGCGATGCCCAGCGTGGGCAGGCGCAGGGCGGCGGTGGGGGTGTAGAAATCCGTGCCGGAAATGGCGGCCGAACACCCCGCATATCCGGCGTCTTCGCCCCGCACCAGCATGTTGCGCCACAACTCAAGCTCCGGCGTGGCACGGAACTGACCCGAGAACCACCGCTCCATCACCGCATCGGCAAGTGCCTCGACACCGCCCTTCCTGACGGCGGCGATACGTTCATCCCACATGGCGGGCGTGCCGATCTTGGCGGCAGTGTTGGACAACACCATCGCGCGGATCATGTCGAGCCGTTTGGTCGCCAGCCCCTGCGCGATCATCCCGCCGATGGACAGGCCGACAAAGACGCAATCCCTGACCTTCAGGTGGTCCAACAGCCGCTCCACATCCGTGACCAGCGCGCCCATCGTGTAGGGGCCGTCAGGGCAGGAGGACAGGCCGTGCCCGCGTTTGTCATACCGGATCAGGCGCAGGCCCGCAGGCAGCAGCGGCAGGATCGGATCCCACAGCCGCATGTCGGTGCCAAGCGAATTGGCGAAAACCACTGTCGGTCCGTCGTCGGGACCGTCCACGCGGTAGTGCAGGCGTACCTCGCCGGTATCGAAAATCTTCATCGTCTTCTTCCCTTCAAAGTCATTCCAGCGTGGCGAGAGCGCGGGCGAACATCGCCGCATCCACGTTGCCGCCCGAAACGGTCACGATCACATCCGCGCCCTCAATTTCGTCCTTGCGGAACAAGGCGGCGGCAAGGGCGGCGGCACCACCCGGTTCGGCCACGATCTTGAGCCGGTTGAACGCATGGGCCATCGTCTGCAACACTTCGTCTTCGGTCACGACCAGACCGGGACCGACAAGGCGCTGCATGATCGGAAAGGTAATCTCACCCGGCTGCGGCGTGACGATGGCGTCACAGATGTTGCCGGAGGTTCGGGCGTTGCGTTCGATCCGGCCTGCCTTCAACGAACGGGCCACATCGTCAAACCCCTCCGGCTCGGCGGGCCGCACGCGCATGCCGGGCGCGTCGGCTTCGAGCGCCAGCGCAATGCCGGACGTCAGACCGCCGCCGCCACAGCAGACAATCACTTCCGCCTCGGTCACGCCCGCCGCTGCTGCCTGTTCGGCAATCTCCAGCCCGCAGGTGCCCTGGCCCGCGATCACCTGCGGTTCATCATACGGTTTGACCAGCGTCAAACCGCGGTCTTCGCTGATCCGCGCGCCGATTTCCTCGCGGCTTTCGGTGTCGCGGTCATAAAGCACCACCTCGGCCCCGTAGGCGCGGGTATTGGCGATCTTGAGCGCGGGACTGTCGCTGGGCATCACGATCACCGAGGCCACATCGTGCATCCTGGCGGCGCAGGCCACGCCCTGCGCATGGTTGCCGCTGGAAAAGGCAATCACCCCCCGTTTGCGCACCTCGGGATCGAGCGCGGAAAGCGCCGACCAGCCACCGCGAAACTTGAAGCTGCCGGTATGTTGCAGACACTCCGCCTTGACCCAGACGCGGCGGCCCGCGATCTCGTCCAGGAACGGCGCGTTCAGCAGCGGCGTGCGCCGGACGTGCCCGTCAAGCCGCGTTGCAGCGGCACGGATCATCTCGATGTTCATTGCATCTGTCCTATCCAGCTATGCAGGGCGGCGACGGCCTCGGGTTCGTCCAGAAACGGGATATGGCCGCGCCCCGGCACGCTGGCAAGGATCATGTCGGGACGGCGCTCCTGCATCCGCGCAACCGTGTCGCGGCTCAAGAGCGTCGAATTCACCCCGTGGATCAATGCCAGCGGCAGACCCGCCAGCGCGTCGAAGAAAGGCCACAGATCGGGTGAGGGGCCTTCCATCGTTGCCAGTACCGCATCGCGCAGTTTGGGGTCGTAGGTGATGGCAAGCCCGGCGCCGGTCTGGACGTAGTGCTTCACGGCTTCTTCCATCCAGCGGCTTTCGGGGACGTTTTCAAACTCGGGAAAGGCGCGGGCCATCGCGGCGGCGGCCTCGGCGTGGGTCTTGGCGGCGGGGGCACGGCCGATGTAGTGGCGAATGACGTCAAGGCCCGCCTGTTCGATCACAGGGCCGACATCGTTCAGCGCGACGCCCCGCACCCGGTCCCTGGCACCGGCGGCCAGTCCCATC
Source organism: uncultured Alphaproteobacteria bacterium (assembly GCA_963799505.1). Classification (GTDB taxonomy): domain Bacteria; phylum Pseudomonadota; class Alphaproteobacteria; order Rhodobacterales; family Rhodobacteraceae; genus Sulfitobacter. The sequence continues at coordinate 71,202 of CAWCXM010000010.1, read as the reverse complement.
GCCTGAAGCCCGCCACGCGAGGTGCCCAGAATGGCGACCTTTTCCAGCCCCAGATGGTCCAGCAGTTCGACCGCATCGCGGCATTCGACGGGCAATGCGTAGTTTTTCCAATCGGTGTCGAAGTCGGATTGCCCGCGCCCGCGTGCGTCCAGCTTGATCAGCCGGTGATCACTCAGATGCGGTGTGACATAGTCGAAGTCGGCCGTCGTGCGGGTCAGCCCCGCCAGACACAGGATCGGCAGGCCCGCGCCTTCGTCAGTGTAGTAGAGCGACAACCCATCGGAGGTGGTGAAATGCGCCATCAGACACCTGCCAATGCCGGGATGCCCTTGAGGTCCGGCAAGACATGGGCCGGGGTCCAGGGCAGACGGTCCAACGGCTCCCCGCTGCGGTTGACCCAGGCCGTCGCGAAACCGTATCCCGTCGCCGCCGCCGCGTCCCAGCCGTTCGAGGACACGAACAGCACCTCGTCGCTGGCGCAGGCGAAGTGCGCACCGACCATGTCATAGACCCGCGCATCGGGCTTGAAGATGCCCACCTGCTCCACCGAAAGCGCCACGTCCAGCACATCGCCGATCCCGGCGGAGGTAATCGCGGCCTTGAGCATGTCGGGCGAGCCGTTCGACAGGATCGCGGTGTGCATCCCTGCATCCTTCAAGGTCGCCAACATGGCGGGCACCTCCGGGTAGGCCTGCAATTCCCAGTACAGCGCCAGCAGCCGTTCGCGCAGGGGCGGATCGCCCGCATGGCCGGTCTTGTCCAGCGCCCAGTCAAGGCCGTTCTGCGTGACTTCCCAGAAATCCGTATGCGCCCCGGTCACCGCGCGCAGCCACGAATAGGACAGCTGCTTGCTGCGCCAATGGTCCGCCAACACCGCCCAATCGTCCTTGATCGTTTCGAAGTCGGGCTCCGATGCGGCCTGCCGTGCAGCGGCACCCACGTCGAACAAAGTGCCGTAAGCGTCGAAAACGCAGGTGGTGATGGGCATGAACGATCTCCTTGCTTCGCGCCAGACTGTCACGGGGATCGTCGCTGGAAAAGGCCTGAAATTGTACCAAACCGGTGGGGTTTACATCCCCGGTTCGCTTTGACAGGTTGGAGGGGAACCGGAGCACCTGCGCAGATACGCGGCCTCCGCCAATTCCCCTTACATATCGGAGAACCCAATGACTGAGGTAAAATCAGGCGATACAGTTGCTATTCACTACACCGGAACGCTGCTCGACGGCACCACCTTCGACAGTTCCAAAGGGCGCGACCCGCTGGAATTCGAAGTGGGGTCGGGCACGATCATTCCCGGCCTCGACGGTGCCTTGCCCGGCATGGCCGTCGGCGACAAGAAGGTGGTCAAGGTCGCCTCGGAGGATGCCTACGGTCCGCTGAACCCCGACATGCGGCAGGCCGTGCCACGCGAAGGCATCCCGGCGGACATCCCTCTCGAGGTCGGCACGCAGCTGCAGATGCAGACGCCCGATGGTCAGGCGATGCCGGTGACAGTGGTCGATGTGGACGAGGCCACGGTGACGCTGGACGCGAACCACCCGCTGGCGGGCAAGGATTTGCAGTTTGATATCGAGCTGGTCAAGATTGCCTGACCTTCAAAGGCTTACTGGCCGACCTTGAAGTCCTTCATCAGGTTCTGAAGGGCATCGGCAGCGGCCTGCGTGTCCCTGATCTGTCCGTCGCGTGACGGACGGGTCCGGGGCGCGGCAGTCGGGGCAAGAACGCGTTTGAACCCCGTGCTGCGGTCGCCTGCAGGTTCCGGCCGGTTGATCCTGATCCTCTCGGTGGCAGGTGTCGTCTCTTCCGCGAAACCTTGGGTCTCTTTGTCCATGCCGTCCATCAAGGTGGGCAGATAGCGCATCATCTGTGAAGGATCGGGCACGCGGCCCGTGGCATCCGGCATCAAGGGGCCCGGCGCGGCCTGCGGTTGCGCAACCCTGCCTGCGACTTTCATCGCCGTTTCCATCGCTGCGGATGTCAGGGCCTGTCGCAACTGCGGCTCACTGCGCAGCGTCACGGCGAACAGAATCATCAGCATCAGGCTGAGCACCTTGGCCCAGAACAGGGCCCGCGTGCGCCGGGTCCGGCGCGACTGCAAAACCTCGTATCTGTAGTTTTCCAAAAAGGTCATGCGGTTCTCTTGCACGGCGACAGGGGCAAGAACGGGGCAAAGAGGTGAAATTTTTCGGCCCTTTGCACCGCGCCAGCCGCCTCTGTCGCTTGGCCCTCGCCGCAGGTCCTCTTTGCCGTTAAGAGAGGGCCATGAGCGAAACCGAACCTTTCGAAATCCTGCTGGTCTGCGCGCCGGGGCTGGAATTGCCCCTGCTGGAAGAAGTGCGCGCCCTGGGATTTGCAGAACCCACACAGGTGCCGGGGGGCGTCACCATTCAGGGGCAGTGGCCCGACGTCTGGCGCGCCAATCTGGAATTGCGCGGGGCGGTGCGTGTGCTGGCGCGGATCGGGTCCTTCATGGCGTTCCACCTGGCACAACTGGACAAGCGCGCGCGCAAGTTCCCGTGGAGCGACATCCTGCGCAAGGATGTGCCGGTAAAGGTGCAGGTCACCAGCAAAGCGTCGAAAATATATCACGCCAAGGCGGCGAGCCAGCGGATCGAAACGGCGCTGACCGACAGTCACGGCATCACGCTGGCAGAGGATGCGGCGCTCGTGATCAAGGTGCGCATCGACGACAATCAGGTCACCATCAGCCTCGATACCAGTGGAGAGCCGCTGCACCGGCGCGGCCACAAGGAAGCCGTGGGCAAGGCCCCCCTGCGCGAGAACATGGCGGCAATGTTCCTGCGGCAGATGGGGTTTGACGGACAGACGCCGGTGGTTGATCCGATGTGTGGTTCCGGCACCTTTCTGATCGAGGCAGCAGAGATCGCGGCGGGCCTGCAACCGGGCCGCAGCCGCAGTTTCGCGTTTCAGGATCTGGCGAGCTATGATCCGCAAGCCTTTGAAATGCTGCGCAAGAAGGGAAGTGGGGCCGCGCCGCGCCCGCTCTTTTTCGGTTCGGACCGCGATGCGGGGGCGGTGCGCAATGCGACAGCGAATGCGGCGCGGTCGGGCGTGTCCGACTGGACGCAATTCGCCTGCCACGGGGCGCAGGAAGTGCGCCCACCCGACGGGCCGCCGGGGCTGGTGATGGTCAATCCGCCCTACGGCGGGCGGATCGGGAACAAGAAACTGCTTTACGCGCTCTACGGCTCTTTCGGCCAGACGATGCTTGACCACTTCAAAGGCTGGCGCGTCGGGTTGGTCACGTCGGAGCCGTCGCTGGCCAAGGCGACCGGCCTGCCCTGGCAACCGCAGGGACCGGCGGTCGCGCATGGGGGGATGAAGGTCTGGCTGTGGCAGACGCCGCCCCTGCGCTGAGGGCGGGTCAGTTGCACCTGATGACCCGGATGGCGATCCTCGGCAGGCAATCGGTGTACTGCTGATCGTGCAGACCAGTTTCAGGAAAACCGGTGCCGTGGCCTGCGAAGTGTAGTGAGAACGCCGCCTAGAGGTACTCCGCCTGCGGCATCCCCAGCACATGAAACCCACCGTCCACGCGAATGATCTCTCCGGTGGTGCAGGCACCCGCATCCGAGGCGAGATAGACCGCCGTGCCACCCACCGCCTCCAGCGTGGCATTGGCGCGCAGCGGCGCGTTCTGATCGGTGTGCTTGTAGGTCTTGCGCGCGCCGCCGATGGCCGCACCGGCCAGTGTTTTCATCGGTCCGGGGCTGATCGCGTTCACGCGGATTCCATCGGGGCCCAGATCGTTCGCCAGATACCGGGTTGCCGATTCAAGCGCCGCCTTGGCCACGCCCATGACGTTGTAGTTGGGCACAACGCGGTTCGAGCCCTGATATGTCAGCGTCATCAGCGTGCCGCCCTGCGCCTTCATCAGCGGGTAGGCGCGGCGGGCGATTTCGATGAAACTGTAGGCGGAAATATCCAGCGAATGTTTGAAATTGGCGCGGGAGGTGTTCAGGAAACCGTCCCGTCAGTTCGGATTTGTCCGAAAAAGCAATGGCGTGCACGACGAAGTCGATCGTGGGCCACCGGTCCGCCAGTTGGCTGAACGCGGTGTCGAGCGAGGCATCGTCGGTCACGTCCACATCGACCATGAAGTCTGATCCGACCGAGTCAGCCAGCGGTTTCAACCGGGTGCCAAAGGCTTCGCCCTGATAGGTGAAAGCCAGTTCCGCACCTGCCTCTGCCATCGCCTTTGCGATGCCCCATGCGATGGAGCGTTCGTTGGCGACCCCCATCACAAGGCCGCGTTTTCCCTTGAGCAGTTCAGACATGATCCGGTCCTATTCCTGATACTTCGACAGGATCATTGATCCGTTCGTGCCGCCAAACCCGAAGGAGTTTGTCATCACGCTGTCGAGCCCTGCGTTGTCCACGCGGGTCGTGGCAATCTCGGACGCATCAAGGGCAGGGTCCAGCGTTTCGACATTGATCGAGGGTGTGATGAAGTCATGTTTGAGCATCAGCAGACAGAAGATCGCCTCCATCGCGCCTGCCGCACCTTGCCCGTGGCCCGTCATCGACTTGGTGGAGCTGACCGGCGGGGTGGAGCCCTGGCCGAACACACGCCGCACCGCTTCGATCTCGCCCACGTCGCCTACGGGCGTGGACGTGCCGTGCGCGTTGATATAGCTGACCTTCCGGCCTTTCGGCAGCGTCTCCAGCGCAAGCTGCATGGCGCGGGTGCCGCCTTCGCCCGAGGGTGCGACCATGTCGTGACCGTCCGACGTGGCGGCGAACCCGGTGACCTCGGCATAGATTTCCGCGCCGCGGGCCAGTGCGTGGTCAAGGCTTTCCAGCACGACGATGCCGCCGCCGCCGGTGATCACGAAACCATCACGGTTGGCGTCAAAGGCGCGCGAGGCTTTCTGGGGTGTATCGTTGTATTTCGAAGACATCGCGCCCATCGCGTCAAAAAGGCACGACAGCGTCCAGTCCAGTTCCTCGCCGCCGCCCGCGAACATCACGTCCTGCTTGCCCAGCATGATCTGTTCCGCCGCCGACCCGATGCAGTGCAGCGAGGTGGAGCAGGCAGAGGTGATGGAATAGTTGATGCCCTTGATCTTGAACGCCGTCGACAGGTTCGCGCTGATGGTCGAGGACATGCATTTGGGCACCGCGAAAGGCCCGATGCGCTTGGTCGCGCCTGTCTTGTCGACGATGTCGTGGGCGGTCTTCATGGCCGAGGTGGAGGGGCCACCGGAGCCTGCAATCAGGCCGGTGCGCGGATTGCTGATCACATCCTCGCCCAGACCCGCATCCGCAATCGCCTGTTCCATCGCCAGATAGGCATAGGCCGCACCCGGCCCCATGAAGCGCAGCGTGCGTTTGTCGATATGCTCGGACGGATCAAGCTTGATCGTGCCCGCAACCCGAGAGCGAAAGCCGTGTTCGGCCATCTCGTCGCTTGCCTCGATGCCGCTGGTACCGGCCTTCAGAGACGCGGTGACTTCTTCGGCGTTGTTCCCGATCGACGAGACGATGCCAAGCCCGGTGACGACAACCCGCTTCATTTGCAAACCCCTGTTTCGACGCGATACATGGCTGCACTCCTTCAAATCATTCAGTCCTATCTAGGACAGCAGACCGCAGCGGTGCAAGCGGTTAGGGGGCGGTGTCCGGCTCTGCCCCGTGATCGGGGCGCAGGTCGTTGGTGGCATAGCGGATCACCGAGGCCGCCAGGGACCGGTCGGGCGTGCCGACCAGCACGACACCTTCACCGCTCAGCGGCATGGAGCGGCGTTGCAGGCTGAACTCCTGTCCGTCGGCGGTGATCACCGTGCTGCCGGACGAGCTGTGGTCGGTGTATTCCAGTTGTGCCGCGCGCAGCTCGAAACTGCCGTGCTTGCGGGATACCCAAGGGTGTTCCAGCACCGCCTGACATTCGGTGGAACGTCCGACCATCAGCGTGTCGCCGTCCATCAGTGTCCATTCGGCGTCACCGCAGACCAGTGCGGCCGATTCCGTGCGTGTGCTGCTTACTGCATCATTCGCGGCGAAAAGCACCGTTTGGGTGCTCATGTCGCTGACGGCAAAGGAATGGACCCGCGTCGGATCGCTCTTGCCTTTCAGGCGGATGCCACCCATCGCCACGCAGAGGGCGCGGTTGCGCTCTGACAATTGCTCGAACAGCCTGTCGCCCAGCAAGACTTCGCCGGGTTTTGCCAAGGTGGCCAGACGGGCGGTGACGTTGATCGTATCGCCGTAGACCTCTGTCTCCTGTCTCAGAATGTCGCCGCTGTGAGCGCCCGCATGAACGCCCATTCCCTCGCCCCAATCCGCCTCGATCATCCGGCGGGCGGCCTGAAACACCTGATCGGCGTCGTCGAACAGGCTCAGCGTGTCGTCGCCTTTGGATTTCACGCAATGCCCGCCGTTTGTCGTGATGATCTCGCGCATTCCGGCCAGGATCGCGCTGATCCGGGCGAGGGCATCAGTGCCCGACAGGGTGTCATAAAGCCGGGTGCTGCCGGTAATATCGGCAATCAGGACATGGGCCGTAGCCATGGTGAAACATCTCCGCAGTCAAATGGGCGGTGGCGGGAAAGCGCTTATGCGCAGACCTTAGGATCGCGCAGCTTCAGTTGCAATCGTTCTGCGCGGGTCCGGGCCGGCACCGGTGCCGTGGTGCTCTGTCACAGGCAGGAACTTTGTGGCTCCGGCGCTTGTTGGTCGGGTAACAGAACAAAGGATACCAACATGTCTAAGATCGAAACAATCAATCCGGCCACGGACGAGCCGATCAACAGTTATCCCAAGATGACCGAGAAGGAAGCCATCGGCGCGGTAGAAGCCTGCCACGCGGCCTTTCTGGATTGGCGCGGCAAGTCACATGAAGACCGCGCTACCTATCTGACGGCCATCGCCGAAAAGCTGCGCGCCCACAAGGACGAGCTGGCCCAGCTGATGACCCGCGAAATGGGCAAGCTTCTGCGCGACGGCAAGACCGAAGTGGAGCTGTGCGCCAAGATCTTCGAATACACCGCCGAACATGGCCCCGATGCCCTGGCGGATGAGGAACGCACCCACGGCAAGGGCCAGCGCGGTGTCGTCACCTACCAGCCCATCGGCGTGATCTATTCGATCCAGCCGTGGAACTTCCCGCTGTACCAACCCGTGCGCGTGCTGGCGGCGAACCTGATGGCGGGCAACGGTTGCGTGTTGAAACATGCCTCCATCTGCACCGGCAGCGGGCTGCGCCTGCGCGAATTGTGCATCGAGGCGGGTCTGCCCGAGGATATCTTCCGCGTCGTGCTGATCGACCACGATACCAGCGACAAGCTGATCGAGCACAAGCTGGTGCGCGGTGTCACGATGACAGGCAGCGACGCTGCGGGCCGTCACATCGGTGCGACAGCGGCGAAGGCGCTGAAAAAGACCGTGCTGGAGCTGGGCTCGAACGATGCCTACCTCGTGCTGGAAGACGCCGACATCGAAACTGCCGTAAAGTTCTCGGTCATGGGCCGGATCTACAACAACGGCGAAACCTGTGTCTCCGCCAAACGCTTTGTCGTTGCCGACAAGGTCTATGACGCCTTCACCGAGGCTTTCGTGGCCCAGATGAAAGCGATTGAAATGGGCGACCCGGCCGACGAGAATACAAAACTCGGCCCGCTATCGAGCCAGGACCAGTTCGATACCGTGCGCGAGCAGGTCGAGAAAAGCGTCGAGGCAGGTGCAAAGGTGCTGTGCGGTGGCGAAGTGCCTGACCGCACAGGGGCCTATTACCCCGCGACTGTGCTGGGTGACGTGACACCGGGCATGCCCGCCTACGATGACGAGATTTTCGGCCCCGTGGCGGCGGTGATCCGCGCGAAGGACGACGAAGACGCCATGCGCATCGCCAATGACAGCCGGTATGGCCTGGGCGGCGGCATCTTTTCCAAGGATGAAGAGCGGGCGCTGAAACTCGCAAGGGAGCATTTCGATACCGGCATGGTGCGGATCAACTCCTTTGGTGCTGCGGACCCGAACATGCCTTTCGGCGGTGTGAAGGATTCAGGCTACGGCCGCGAACACGGCGGTTTCGGCATGAAGGAATTCGTCAACGCCAAGGCAGTGTTCCTGCCATCCTGACCTGTCCCCCGGTCGGATCAAACGCAGGGCGGCGCGCACAGCGCCGCCCTTACCCTTTATGAATAGATAGGAAACAAAATGAGCATGAATATTCTCGTCGCCGGGTCTACCGGCAAGACAGGCCGCCAGCTGGTGGCTGAAATCGCCCGCAGGGGCCACACGCCGATAGCGCTTGTGCGCGAAAGTTCGGATACAGGTGTTCTGCCCGAAGGCACGGCACAACGGATAGGCGACCTGACGGATTTGCCGCATGATATCTGCGCTGACATGGATGTGGTGGTCTTTGCCGCGGGTTCCGGTGGCGGCACCAGTGCCGAAATGACGGACAAGATCGACCGCGACGGCGCGATGCGCCTGACGGACATTGCCGCTGTCGCGGGCGTATCGCGCTTTGTGATGCTCAGTTCCGTTGGCGCGGACCAGTCGAACCCCGAAGGCGATCTGGCGCATTACCTCAAGGCGAAACATGCAGCAGACGAACATCTGAAGGCATCAGGCCTGCCATACGCCATTCTGCGGCCCGTCGCACTGACGGACAACGGACGGTCGGAGACGGTCAAGCTGGGGTCCGAAGTGGACAAGAGCGCCGAAGCCAGCCGCGCCGACGTGGCGGCGGTCCTGGCCGATGCAGCGATCAACGGTACCTATGACGGCAGGGCGCTGGATATGCAGTCGGCTTAGCTTTCGCTGAGCGCGACCTTCATGTCCTTGACCTGATAGATCACCTCGCCGTCGGCCTCCACGATGCCGTCGGCGACACCCATCGTCAGACGGCGCGTCTGGATCGCCTTGGTAAAGTCGATCTTGTAGGTCAGCATCTTGCGGTCCGGGCGCACCATGCCGGTGAGTTTCACCTCACCCACACCCAGCGCGTAGCCGCGCCCCTGCCAGCCGCGCCAGCCGAGGTTGAAACCGGTCAGCTGCCACAGCCCGTCCAGGCCCAGACAGCCGGGCATGATCGGGTTGCCGGGGAAATGACATTCAAAGAACCACAGATCCGGCGTGATGTCGAATTCTGCGGTGATATGGCCCTTGCCATGCGCACCCCCGTCTGCGGAAACCTCGGTGATCCGGTCCATCATCAGCATCGGTGGTGCGGGCAGTTGCGCGTTGCCGGGACCAAAGAGCTCGCCTGCGGCACATTTCAACAGGGCTTCCTTGTCGAAGCTGGTTGGATAATCGGCCATTCGGGCTCTCCTGCGGGTTCTGGCGTTTCGGCGGGTTTATCGCCCGCGCCGCCGTATCGCAAGGGGAGGGTGGAGACGCAGCCTTGCGCATCAAACCGGACCACCCGCTCCTGCGGATGCAAGGCCGGTCGCTCAGCCTTCGGCCACCTGCGCACCGGGTTGGTTCGGCATCTCGAAGGTGAACGCGGTTTCTTCCTCCGTCGACGTGACACTCAGCGTGCCGCCATGCGCCTTCGCGATCTCCGATGCGATGTACAAACCCAATCCCAGACCTTCGCGGCTGGGACGATCTCCGCCGCGTTCAAACGGCTCGAAGAGGCTCGGCAATCTGTCCTCGCCGATCTTCTCGCCCTTGTTGGTCACGGAAAGATGGAAGACCTCTTCGGTGGACTGTGCCCTGACCTGCACGGGAGCCCCATGGGTGCCGTGGGTCACGGCATTGGCAAGCAGGTTTGAAAACAGCTGCGAGATGCGGGCGGCATCGCAATGGATGGGCGCAGGCAGGTCGATCTCCGAATTGATGGGCTGCTTCGGCGCAACGGCCTGCAGTTCGGCCATGATCTGCTGAAGGGACACCCCAAGGTCGCTGATCCAATCCCGTTCGACGACGATACCGGCACCGCTGCGCTTGCGCGCCTGATCCAGCAGGTTTTCGATCAACAGACCCATCCGGTTGACCGATGCGCGCATCAGTTCGACCAGATCCTTGTTGCGCTGGTCAAGCTCTCCCCGTTCGATCAGGCGCAATCCGGCGGTCAGGGCATTGACGGGATTGCGCAGGTCATGTGCCAGAATGGCGATGAATTTTTCCTGCACACCGGCGAGTGTTCTTTCGTGCACCAGATCGTCCTGGCTTTGGGAAAGTTCCTCCTGGGAATCGAGAAGTTCGCCGATCATCCGGGCAAAAAGCCGGAACATGGACAATACACGATCTTCGCTCAGCGAGGCGGGCTTGGGGTCAAACGCGCAAAGCGTTCCGAAGAATGACCCGTCCGCCCGGTGGATCGGCACCGAGATATAGCTGCGAAAGCCGTAAAGCGTGGCGCAGGGATGATTGCGGAAATAAAGATCCGTCTCGACATCCTCGATGATGATTTCGCGGTCATATTGTCTGACTTCATTGCAAAGCGTGGTGGTCACGTCCAATTCGTCGCCGGGGCCAAGACCAAAGTCGATCTGGTCGATGGCGCGGCAGGTGACCCAGCGCGTTGCGGTCACATGGGCGACGGTCACAAATCCCATGCCCGTCGCAAGAGCCACAGTTTCAAGAAGCGTCAGCACGGTCTTGCTGCGACCGATCGCGTCCATGTCTTCCTGAAAATCGTGTTGCTTCGTCATTCTTTCGGTCTCTCTTAGGTATTCTCAGGCATCTGCCCGATCCCGGCACACCGAAATCAATCGGATGAATCATCGCCTAACATAATCGGATCGCAATGATAATGTGCCAGTTTATACCCAATGAACCATAATACCCTGCGACAAAGTCTATCAATTCCACACCGGACCTGAGCGTTTAAAGGCCAATGCGCAACTTCTGTCTCGCCGACATTCCGGCAGTCCTTTTTCAGCCAAGCGGCGCGGGCCCGGAACGCGGCCGCCCGGAAGCCTCGCACCTGACAGACATGCACTCAAGTGCCACATTTCCCTTTTGCAATTGAAAACCGGCACCAAGACATCCTATATTGAGCATCGAAAGACAGGCGGAGCGATCCATGAACCAGACCCATCACGAGAACGGCACACGCTGGCTTGAAAAGGCCGGCGTCCGTCCGACGCGGCAGCGGGTGACGCTGGCGGGATTGCTGGTGGGCGATGGACAGCACCGGCATGTCACCGCCGAAAGCCTGTTCGATGCGGCCAAGGGGCAGGGCGAGTCCGTCTCGCTCGCGACCGTGTACAACACCCTGCGCGCCTTCTGCGACGCGGGGCTGTTGCAGGAGGTGACCGTCGATGGCTCCAAAAGCTATTTCGACACCAACACCCACGACCACCCGCATTTCTTCTGGGAAGACGACGGGCGTCTGACCGATGCGCCATCGGACCAGCTGGTGATCACCGGTCTGCCCGAAGCCCCTGACGGGGCCGAAATTGCCTCGGTCGATGTCGTCATCCGTCTGCGACGCAAATCCTGATCGGATGCGATGCCGCATCCTTTGATCACCCAGGACCACATCGACGCCTACCAACGCGACGGTGTCGTACTGATCAAGGGCCTGTTCGCCGATCATGTCGACACCCTGCGCGACGGCGTGGCGCGGAACATGGACGCGCCCGGTCCCTATGCCTCCAACAACGACAAGGCCGGTGAGCGGGGACGGTTCTTCGACGATTACTGCAACTGGCAGCGCATCCCCGAGTTCGAAGAGGTGATCCGCACCTCTGCCGCGGCACAGGTCGCGGCCGATCTGATGCAAAGCGGCCGGGTCCAGCTGTTTCACGATCATGTGCTGGTGAAGGAACCGGGCACCACGATGGCCACCCCCTGGCATCAGGACGGACCTTATTATTTCGTCGAAGGCCGCCAGACCGTCAGCTTCTGGTCACCGCTCGATCCGGTGACGGAGGCGACCCTGCGCTGCGTGGCGGGATCGCACCTGTGGGAAAAGCCGGTGCTGCCGACGCGCTGGGCCAAGGGCGACGCCTTCTTTGATCCCGCCCCCTACATGCCCGTGCCGGACCCTGACGCCGAAGGCATGGACATCCGCGAATGGCACATGGCCCCGGGCGATGCGGTCGCGTTCAACTACGGTATTCTTCATGGCGCTCGCGGCAACACCGCCGCCGCCCGCCGCCGCGCCTTTTCGCTGCGGCTGGTGGGGGACGATGCCCGCTATGTGGAACGGCCGGGGCCGACCTCGCCCCCTTTTCCGGGCCATGGCATGACCACCGGAGAGCGTCTGCGCGAAGACTGGTTTCCCGTCCTTCTGACCGGGTAGGGGTGTGCGCGGGATCACACCGCGCCACTGCACAATTGCCTTTTGCAAGGTTCTGCGCGTAGCGTCGGGCAGGGCGTTTTCATAAGCCCGCATTATTTCAAAGCAATTGTTTTCATGTCTCTGTTTCGGAGCCGATCATGTCGAAAGAAGTCGAGAAGTTCGTCAAGGATTTCAAAGCCACCAAGAAACGTCTGACCGAGCTTTCGCCGAAAGAGGGTGAAAAGATCAAGAAGACGATGGTCAAGAACCTCGAGAAAACCTGGGACGCGGAAGACAGGTTGAAAGAGGCGGTGATCGAGGCGCGGACCGCCGGGGTGACCGGCACGAAATCCGCCCCGTTTCTGAAACATGCCAAGGTCACCAAACCTTTCAAGGGCTGGCAGGACGCGCTCAAGGTCTATCACGCCGATCTCGACAAGTACGAGACCTTCTCCAAAGAGGCCAAGGCCTTGAACGCCGAGATGACCAAGCGGGTCACGACCGTCGAGAAGGATCTCAAGAAGGCGGGCGGCACCGGCGATATCCCGACGATGGCGGCAATCAAGGAAGCCAAACGCGCCCTGCCCGACTTGAAAAAGGCCCAGGACATGCTGGGATCGACCAAGGGCTTTCTGGTCATGTACGGGCTGAACATGCAGCGCACGGTCGATGCCATCGTGAAACAGGCGGTGGATTCAGTGACCCCCAAGGAATTTCCCGAACCCCTTGCGGAAGCCAACCGGGCCAAGACCGACAAGGCCGTGGATGGCCACGCCAAGAAGATCAAGGGGGCCTGCGAGGGCGCCCTGACGGCGCTTGAGCAGAACAAGCCCAAGGTCAGCGAAAAGTTGATCAAGGACGCGGAAAAGCTGCTCGGGACGCTGGAAGCCTTCCAGAAGGAAGCCAAGGCGACAAGGACCAAGATGAAGGACGAAGTGAAGGCCGACGAGAATTCCAAAAAGCTTCAGGCGCTGATGACGAAGATCGAAAAAGGCTACAGCACCGCGTCGGGTCAGGTCAGCGCCGTGAAGAAAGAGATGGAGAAGCGGGCAAGATAGCCTGTCTGGTGGTGCGTGCTCAGAACCACTGCCCCGGTTCCATCAGGCCCAGATCCAGCAATTGTCGCGAGTGCCATTCGAAGGGCTCCGAATTGTGCCATTTGAAGGTCTCGATTTCGAATTTGCTGCCCGGATTGCTTTTCAACGCCTTGGCGGTGCGGAACGAACAGACCGCCGTGGTGATGTTGTGATGCCAGGGGCAGGCATAGGTGTTGTATTCCTCGTCCGAAAAGGTGTGATCCCAGCGGATCTTGAGCCCCTTTTTCGCACGGAACAGCGGGATGCGGTCGATCTTGCGGCGCAAGGGCGGGACGTGTTCCTCGTAGCGCCAGCGCAAGCCGCCAAAGAAATCCAGCTGCCGTTCCTTGGGGTGATCGTGGTTTGCCGCATCGAGGCGGGCCAGCGCATAGTATCCGGAGCGGTCCAGGTGCGCGCGGTCCAGCGATACGGCGTTGGGGTATTGGTTCAGGTCATCCGCATAAAGGTCGATCACATAGGCCAGCATGGCGTCGCGCCGTTCCTCGGTGTGATAGGCCAGCATTTCCACCACATTCCGCGTCTCGCAGAACGGAAAGAACAGGTATTCGGCGTTATAGCAGTAATAGACCCACTGCCCGGCCAGCGGTTCCATCAACGTGTTGATCGCGGTTTCCATGGCACCGTCGGCTGACATGTTGTAATCGACCCGCAGCACCGTTTCCTGCAGGTCGCGGGGCAGATCGAACACCGCGGGCATCAGCGCGATGATGGCCTTGAACCCCATCTGCTCGTGGTGGCGCAAGGTCGTCGAGACTTCCACATCGTCCTCGACCATGACGATCGCGATCGGCCCTTTGGCAAGGGTGGGGCGCTCTGCGGCGATCATCTCGGACAGGCTGGCGTACTGCATGGCACCTCGATCTTTGTCGTTTTGCGCCAGAATCGGTTAATTCGCGGTGCATTGCAAGCGTCGGGTGGCCCTGTTAGACCGCGCTTGATTTCCAGCAACCTCCGGACCCACGCCATGTCAGCGCCCAAAAAGCTCTTTATCAAGACCTATGGCTGTCAGATGAACGTCTACGATTCCGAACGGATGGCAGAGGCCATGGGCGGGCAGGGCTATGTCGCGACGGATCGCGCCGAAGACGCGGACATGATCCTGCTTAACACCTGTCACATCCGTGAAAAGGCGGCCGAAAAGGTCTATTCGGAACTGGGGCGTCTGAAACCGCTCAAGGCGTTGAACCCGGACCTCAAGATCGGCGTGGCGGGCTGTGTCGCTCAGGCCGAAGGGGCCGAGATCATGCGCCGCCAGCCCGCTGTCGATCTGGTTGTCGGTCCGCAAAGCTATCACCGTCTGCCGCAGATGGAAGAACGGCTGAGCCGGGGCGAAACGGCGCTCGATACGGATTTCCCTGAAGAAGACAAGTTCGACCACCTCAAATCCCGCCCCAAGGCGAAACGCGCCCCTGCGGCGTTCCTCACCGTGCAGGAAGGGTGCGACAAGTTCTGCGCCTTCTGTGTGGTGCCCTATACCCGCGGTGCCGAAGTCAGCCGTCCGGCACCCCGCGTGCTGGAAGAAGCCCGCGATCTGGTGGAACGCGGCGTGCGCGAGGTGACGCTGCTGGGTCAGAACGTGAACGCCTATCATGGCCATGACGGCGGGTTTGGCGGGGCTGATCCGCGATCTGGCGGCTGTCGATGGGCTGGAACGGATCCGCTACACCACCAGCCATCCCAACGACATGGACGATGCCCTGATCGCCGCCCATGCAGAGGTGCCGGAACTGATGCCCTACCTGCATCTGCCCGTGCAGTCAGGATCGGACCGCATTCTCAAGCGGATGAACCGCAGCCACACCGCCGACAGCTATCTGCGCCTGATCGAGCGTATCCGCGCGGCCCGTCCCGACATCATCCTGTCGGGCGATTTCATCGTGGGGTTCCCCGAAGAAACCGATGCGGATTTCGAGGCGACGATGGAACTGGTCCGGCAGGTGCGCTACGGCTATGCCTATTCGTTCAAGTATTCCAGCCGCCCGGGCACGCCTGCCGCAGAGCGGGCGCTGGTTGATGCGGACGTGGCGGACGAGCGCCTTCAACGCCTGCAATCGTTGATCACCGGCCACCAGCACGACATCCAGCGCGAGATGGTCGGACGCGAACTGTCCGTCCTGATCGAACGCAAGGGCCGTGAGGCCGGGCAAATGGTCGGAAAGTCGGAGTATCTGCACTCCGTCCACATCCTCGACTGCACGGCCGCCATCGGCGACATCGTGCGCGTCAAGGTGACGGAAGCCAAGACCAACTCGCTTGCGTCGGTCCTGGTCTGATCCTCAGTAGTTGTGCTTGCGGTGCGAGGCGCGGTCGTACCAGATGCGCTCCATCGTGACCTTCAACGCCGCAGGATTGCCCACAAGGTTCTGATCGCGGCACACCCGCTCCCCGATCGCCTGCGCTGTGGAAAAATCGTATCCGACAGAGACCAGCGTGTCGATGAAGACGGCGTTCGGGCGGTCCCAGATCACCTCTTTCCAAGGGCCACGGAAGCAGCTGACGACGATCTGGTTCCCGGTCGGGCCGTAGGCGCCGTGATGGTGCTTGTAGCCGCCGCCGGCATTTGCCATCGCGGGAACGATCATCGCAGCGGTGATCGCGGCTGCACAAATTTTGGTAAACATAACTTAACCCCCAAGTCATTTGCCGGGTGAAACGGTCCGGCGCAAAACAGAACTGGATCATCTGGAATGCCGATGACGACTCAACCGCTTCGTCCTGATCCATTATGTCAAGGAGTACCAATCAGCCGCCTTTTCTCCAAGGTGTTTCCTTAACAAATGGTTAACGCCAGAGGACGGCGGCATGGATGTGGGGGCTGCAATGCCCGCTCTGCTTGCGCGCGAGCGGCAGAATCGTGGCAGCGGTTGCATTCACCGGCAAAGAGAATCGGTTGGCGGGAAACAGGGGCTGCGGACAGGCGGCGCTGCCGGATTTCCCTGCACCCTTTCGTCTGCCTTCTCGCCCCTTGGATGGATCGTGTGAAAAACTGATGATTCTCATGTGTTTGCGATGAAATTAAACACTAAATATAGACATCAGCGCTTCACAGCGTCGAAATTATTACCTAACGTATGCCGGTAAGCGGGGCGTCCACACGTTGGGACGGGGGGTGCCTTTCGTGGGGGAATGATAAAAGGAAAATGCTGTGGTGAACACAATCTCCAAAGCGATCCGCGCGGTGGCGAGCCTGTCACTCGTTGCGGCACTCGCGCTGCCTGCATCTTTTGCGGATGCACAGACACGGTCGCAAGGCGGACGTGACAAGGGTGTCTATGTACCAACCATCTGGGTCGACCCCGATGGCTGCGAGCATTGGGTGATGGATGACGGTGCCGAAGGGTACATGACACCGCACACCAACCGTCAGGGCATTCCGGTCTGCCGCCGGGGCAATGTCTGCGGCGTGATGAACGCGGATCAGTTCTTTGCCACCGACAGCTATCGCATTCACAAGGCGGGACAACAGCGTCTGGCGCACTTCTTTCAGTCCACCGGTGCGGTGTCCTACATCATCACCGGCCACACCGACAGCCGCGCCTCCGACGAATACAACCTGAGGCTCAGCTATAACCGCGCCAATGCGGTTGCGGCGATTGCGGCTGCCACGGGCGCACGGATCGCGGATGTACGCGGCTACGGCGAACGTCTTCCGGTTGCGGCTAACAACTCCGCACACGGCATGGCACAGAACCGCCGCGTCGAAATCATCTGCATTCGCTAAGGGGACGTCTCGTGATCAAAACCAAAATTATTCTCGCGACGGCCCTCGGGTTCGGTCTGACCGCCTGCGGCGACTACGAGGGTGGCCTGCGCGGCTATCCGTCTGACAAGACACGGGACCGGGGCATCAACGGCCACCACCTGAGCACGCTTCAGGCCGGTATCTGGGTCGATCCGAACGGCTGCGACCACTGGATCATCGACGATGGTGTCGAAGGGTACCTTTCGGCCCGTCTGGACAAATACGGCAAGCCCGTCTGCTCCGGCGTCGCACCGCCCACACATACCGTCGGCGATTTCAAAGGCGGTTCCTTCATTCCGGATCCGAACTGATCTTGGCCGACACAACCGACATAGGCGGGCCGGAGTGTGCATCACTCCGGCCCGTTTTCCGTTCCGGGGGTGTATTTTCGCCACTTCACCCCTATCTCAACCGTCATAGTTTTACTCCAAGGAGCCTCCCTTGCCATCAAGCGATCTGTTGACAGCGCCCTCTGCGGCCCCTCCCGTTGTGATCGAATTTCCCGACAACCGCCTGCTGATTGATCTTTGCGGTGCCTATGACGCCCATCTTGCGCTGATCGAGAAAGCGTTCGAGGTGCAGATCGTGCGGCGCGGCAACCAGCTCAGCATTCTGGGCGATGCCGAGGCCAGCGCGCAGGCGGGGCAGGTGCTGGGCGCACTTTATACGCGTCTTGAAGGCGGTCGTGCCGTCACGCAGGCCGAAGTCGAGAGCATGTTGCGCATGGGCGGGCCCGATGCCGACACCGGCACATTCGACGGGGACCAGCTTGAGATGCCTGTCGGCGAAACCATCGAAATCCACACCCGCAAGAAGCGGGTGGAGCCGCGCACCGAGGCGCAGAAAGCCTATGTGAAATCGCTGTTCGACAACGAACTGGCATTCGGGATCGGCCCGGCGGGGACGGGCAAGACCTATCTGGCCGTGGCGGTTGGCGTGTCGATGTTCATCGGCGGTCATGTGGACCGGATCATCCTGTCGCGCCCGGCGGTGGAGGCGGGGGAAAAGCTTGGCTATCTGCCCGGCGACATGAAGGACAAGGTCGATCCCTACATGCAGCCCCTCTATGACGCCCTGAACGACTTCCTGCCGGGCAAGCAACTGGCCAAGCTGATCGAGGAAAAGCGCATCGAGATCGCGCCACTGGCCTTCATGCGCGGACGCACCCTGTCCAACGCCTATGTGGTGCTGGACGAGGCGCAGAATGCGACCACCATGCAGATGAAGATGTTCCTGACCCGTCTGGGCAGAAATTCCCGCATGGTGATCACCGGCGACCGGACCCAGATCGACCTGCCGCGCGGCGTGCCTTCGGGGCTGGCCGATGCGGAACGGCTGCTGAAATCCATCCCGAAGATCAGCTTCAACTACTTCACGTCCAAGGATGTCGTGCGGCACCCGCTGGTCGCCGCGATCATCGAAGCCTACGAGGCGGACAGCCCGCAGGGCTGATCCGCTCCGGCAACCGGGGGACAAGAGGGGCGCTGGCCCCTGTCTTGATGCAATGGAACACGCTGATATCGATATGGAAGACCCACGCTGGGCCTCCCTCGGGTTCGAGGCGCTGGCGTTTCGTGCCGTGACAGCGACGTTAGAGCATCAGAACGTACCCGTTTCGCAGAGCGAGGTCAGCATCCTTGCCTGTGACGACACCCGCATCGCCACCCTGAACGCGGATTTCCGGGGCAAGCCCACCGCGACCAACGTGCTGAGCTGGCCCAGCCAGGAGCGCGCAGCACTGAACGACGGTGGGATGCCCGATGCGCCGCTGCCCGGTCCCGACGGGCTGATCGCACTCGGCGACATCGCCATCGCCTACGACACCTGCATCGCCGAAGCCGCCGCCGCCGCCAAACCCGCAGCGGACCACATCACCCATCTGATGGTCCATGCCACCCTGCATCTGCTCGGCTTTGATCACGAAACCGCGCGGGATGCCGCTGTCATGGAAGGGCTGGAGGTCAAAATACTTGGCAAAATGGGTCTGAATGACCCATATAGGGATTCTTAGGGGGCCAGGCCGCCGTTTCACCAGACAGGACCAAATGGGCGATACAGACGGATCATCTAACGCAGCGCCGCGCGCGCAACCGGATGAGGAACTACAGCAGCACGAGGATACCACCGCAAGGACCGGAGGTTTCTTCTCCCGCGTGATCGAGGCGCTCAGCCCCTCTGACAGCGAAGAAACCAGCGAACTGACCCCGCCGCCCGTGGACGGCGTGACCGCCCGTGGCATGATGAACCTGCGCCGGATGCGGGTGGACGATGTCGCGATCCCCAAGGCCGACATCGTCGCCGTTTCTGTTGGCTCGGACATGGATGAACTGGTCGCGGTGTTCAAGGACAGCGGCCTGACCCGTCTGCCGGTCTATGACGGCACGCTCGACACGCCGGTGGGTCTGGCCCATCTCAAGGATCTGGCGCTGGAATACGGGTTCAACGGCAAGCCCGATCATTTCGATCTGCAAGGGATGCTGCGGCCGCTGTTGTTCGTGCCGCCGTCCATGACCATCGGGGTACTGCTGACCAAGATGCAGGCAGAACGCCGCCACATGGCGCTGGTGATCGACGAATACGGCGGCGTCGACGGTCTGGTGACCATCGAAGACCTGATCGAACAGGTCATCGGAGAGATCGAGGATGAACACGACGTCGACGAAGGCACCTACTGGACGGTCGAAAAGCCCGGCACCTATCTGGCGCTTGCGAAAACCCCGCTCGAGGATTTCGAGGCGGAGATCGGTCACTCCCTGACCGACCACGACGATGTCGACGAAGAGGAAATAGACACGCTGGGCGGCCTGGTCTTCATGCTGTCGGGCCGCGTGCCTGCGCGGGGCGAAGTGGTGCTGCATCCCGATGGCCCCGAGTTCGAGGTGATCGACGCGGATCCCCGTCGCATCAAACGCCTGCGGGTGCGCACCATGGGCCCCAACGGGTGACATCCCGCAAGGCGGCTGTGCGGCGCATTGCGACCGCAGTAGCACTTGGCGCGCTTGCGGCCTTCGGACAGGCCCCCTACGACCTGCCGCTGGTGATGATCGTGGCGCTTGGCGTTGCGGTCTTTGTCTACCGCGACTGCACCGGACCGCGTCAGGCGGCGGTGTTCGGCTGGGCGCTGGGACTTGGCTATTTCGCCCATGCGCTGCAATGGATTGTTTCGCCCTTCATGGTGGACGTGGCGCGGCACGGGTGGATGGCGCCCTTCGCCCTGCTGTTTCTCTCCGCAGGACTTGCGCTGTTCTGGGGACTGGCCTTTGGTCTGGCCCGGCGGTTGGATGCTGTCCGCGCCTGGCCCCTGATCCTGTGTCTGCCCGCAGTCGAGTTGATCCGCGGCTATGTCTTCACGGGTTTCCCCTGGGCCATGCCATCGCAAGCGCTGGTGGACAGCGCAGGCGGGCAGGCGCTGGCGTTGGTCGGCCCCTATGCGCTGAACGCGGCCATTGTCGCTGTCGCCGTGGGGCTGGCCCTGCGCGGCGTGACGGCGGTGGAACGGGTCCAGCGCTACGCCGCCCTGCTGGTCGCGCTGGGCGGGCTCTTGCTGCCGCCGATGGTGCCTGATGCGGTTTTCACGGCCCAGTCGGTCCGCCTGATCCAGCCCAACGCGCCCCAGCGCGACAAATGGGATCCTGATAAGATCCCCGTCTTTTTCGACCGCCAGCTGGCGCTGACCGCCGCCGCCCCCGAACCGGGCAACGCCCCCCCCGATCTTGTGCTGTGGTCCGAAACGGCGATCCCCTGGCTGCTGGAACGCGCGGATGGTGCCTTGACGCAGATCGCCCGCGCCGGGGGCAGCGCCCCTGTGGCACTGGGCGTGCAGCGGCGCGTGGACAGGGACTATTTCAACGCGATGGTGGTGCTGGACACGGCGGGCAATGTCACACAGACCTATGACAAACATCATCTGGTC
This sequence comes from uncultured Alphaproteobacteria bacterium, assembly GCA_963799505.1. Taxonomy (GTDB): domain Bacteria; phylum Pseudomonadota; class Alphaproteobacteria; order Rhodobacterales; family Rhodobacteraceae; genus Sulfitobacter. The sequence continues at coordinate 50,245 of CAWCXM010000010.1, read as the reverse complement.
CCCTTCGGCGAATACATGCCCTTTGCGGACATCATGGCGCGGATCGGCGTCTTTGGTCTGGCAGAGCGGGCATTGGGCGGATACGCCGCCGGGCCGGGTCCGAAGGTGCTGGATTTCGGTCCGCTCGGTCGCGCCCTGCCGCTCATCTGCTACGAGGCGGTCTTTGCCCATGACGTGAACGCCGCCCCGGAACGTCCTGATTTCCTGATCCAATTGACCAACGACGCCTGGTTCGGCAAGGCCGCCGGACCGCGACAGCATCTGGCGCAGGCGCGGATGCGGGCGATCGAACAGGGTTTGCCGCTGGCCCGTGCGGCCAACACCGGCATCTCGGCGATGATCGACCCTTACGGCCGCATCACCGCCGCGCTGGCGCTGAACACGGCGGGCTTTCTCGATGCACCGCTGCCTGCCGCCTTGCCACCCACGCCCTATAGCCGGACGGGCGATCTGCCCTTCGCGCTGGTGTTGCTCGCAGGGCTCGCTGCCGGGGCATTCGTTGCCCGCAGGTCGCAACGTGGCGTTAGCGATTGACCACTAGAAGGGCGGTGTCTAAGCAGACCCATCCGATGTCACAACGGCTTCCTGACGTGGCATTTCAACATCATTGGAGCAGATATGTCCCGACAGAATTATACCTTCACCTCCGAGTCCGTCTCGGAAGGCCACCCCGACAAGGTCTGTGACCGCATTTCCGACGCGGTGCTCGATGCCTTCCTGAGCGAGGAGCCAGAGGCCCGCGTGGCGGCGGAAACCTTTGCAACCACCAACCGGGTGGTGATCGGCGGCGAAGTCGGGCTGAGCGATCAGGCCAAGCTGAGCCAGTACATGGACAAGATCGAAGACATCGCCCGCGCCTGCATCAAGGACATCGGCTACGAACAGGACAAGTTCCACCACGAGACGGTCGAGATCACCAACCTGCTGCACGAACAATCCGCGCATATCGCACAGGGTGTCGATGCGAAGGACAACAAGGACGAGGGTGCCGGCGATCAGGGCATCATGTTCGGCTTTGCGACGGATGAAACTGCGGATCTGATGCCGGCGCCGATCCATTATGCCCACGCGATCCTGCGCCGTCTGGCGGAAGTGCGCAAGGATGGCACCGAACCCACCCTGCGGCCCGATGCCAAAAGCCAGCTTTCCGTGCGCTATGAAAACGGCAAGCCTGTGGGCGTGTCCTCCATCGTGCTGTCCACACAGCATGAACTGGAAACACAGACCAGCGCCGACATCCGCGATATCGTCGAACCCTACATCCGTGAAGTCCTGCCGGACGGATGGATCGACGCGGATACGGTCTGGCATGTGAACCCCACCGGCGTTTTCGTGATCGGCGGCCCCGACGGGGACGCAGGGCTGACAGGCCGGAAGATCATCGTGGACACCTACGGCGGTGCCGCCCCGCACGGCGGCGGCGCGTTTTCAGGCAAGGATCCGACCAAGGTGGACCGCTCCGCCGCCTATGCCGCCCGCTATCTGGCCAAGAACGTCGTGGCCTCGGGCATGGCGTCGAAATGCACGATCCAGCTCAGCTATGCCATTGGGGTCAGCGAGCCGCTCTCGATCTACTGCGACACCTTCGGCACCGGCGACGTGGACGATGCGCAGGTGGAAAAGGCGATCCGCAAGGTGATGAGCCTGACCCCCCGTGGCATCCGCGAGCATCTGCAGTTGAACAAACCGATCTACCAGCGCACCGCAGCCTACGGCCACTTTGGCCGGGCACCGGATGCGGACGGCGGATTTTCCTGGGAAAAGACCGATCTGGCCGAGGCGCTGAAAGCAGCGATGTAGACCGGCAATTCCGGTTCGACGGACACAGGCGGCATCCCTTCGGGGGTGCCGTTTTTTCTGGTGCTAATGCCCGCGGGACGAAAAAGGCGAAGGCGGCCTGCCTGCCGGTCGGGCGACAGGTTTTCCGGGCAGTGCAGGGTCGGCCAGGTCGGCCAGCAAGGCGGCACCCTCCCGCCGCTCCATGTCCACAAGATAGGACCACAGGCTCATGCAGTTCTGCTCGACCGCGGCCAGACCGTCGGCCTGCTGATCCCCGGTGCCCCTGCGCAGGTCACGGAGTTGCCGCAACATGCGGCTGACCATCGGCTTGATGTCACGCGCGGATCGGGCGGCACCACGCGACAGCAACGCCTCGATTTGCGCGGTATCGGCGGGCAACCCCTGCACAGGATGGTCGGGACCGGTATGCGGCAGCGCCATCTGGATCGCCTGGGCAAAACTCTCCGCCGAGAGATCGTCCTTGGACAGAAAGCGCGCGCATCCGATGTTCCGTGCCGCACCGGCCACCTGCGGTGCCGCCTGTCCCGAAATCATGATCGTCGGCGTGTTCAGGTTTCGCGCGGACAATTGCACCATCTCCAGTGCATCGAGGCCGGTCCCGTCGGGCAGGGCGTAATCCAACAGGATCAGCCCGAAATGCGTCTGATCCAGATGATCGCCAAATTCGGTCAGGGTTCTTGCATTGCTGACCACGCAGGGAAAGCCAAGCCCCGAACACAACCGCGCCAGCCTGTGCCTGTCAAAGCGTTCGTCATCGAGGATGAGCACTTCCATGGGCTTTGTGCCGGTCGTCTGGGCGTGACCGGCAGCGGGGGGATTGGAGGCCAGAGCCATAGGGTGTCCTTTCAAGGGGTCATCCAAGCCTAGGCGGTTTGCGTTAATCGGAATTAAACGTGTCCCGGGACAACGCCGCCATATCGCATCAAAACTGTGCCAAACCGCATCGGTTCGGGGATACCGCGCCCATTGCAGTGCTCTGCTGCACGCGCTAAGGCCCCCGCCATGACACATCCCGAACGCCCCCGCCGCAATTTCTATGGCCGCCTGAAAGGCAAGACGCTGAAACCCGCCCAGCGCGGATATATCGCCGAGGATCTGGCACGGCTTTCTCCCGGCCCGGTGAGTTGGGAGGACAATCCGGGCCGCGACATGCTGGATCTGGAAGGTCTGTTCGACGGCCGGCCCGTCTGGCTCGAGATCGGATTCGGCGGCGGGGAACACATGGTGCATCAGGCCAGGAGCCACCCGGACGTCGGGATCATCGGCTGCGAGCCCTATATCAACGGTGTCGCGATGTTGCTGGGCAAGATCAGACGTGCGGGGGTGCAGAACATCGCCGTGTATCCCGGTGACGTGCGCGACATGTTCGATGTCTTGCCCGAAGCCTCGGTCGACCGGGCGTTTCTGCTTTACCCGGACCCCTGGCCCAAAGCCCGTCATCACCGGCGCCGGTTTGTCACCGAAGAGCATCTGGTGCCTCTGGCCCGCGTGCTGAAACCCGGTGCGATGTTTCGGGTGGCAACGGACATCGAGGATTACGTGCGCCAGACGCTTGAGGAAGTGCCGCGTTTCGGGTTCGAATGGCTGGCCGAGCGCCCGTCCGATTGGCGCGCGCCCTGGGATGACTGGCTGTCGACGCGCTATGAGCAAAAGGCGCTGCGCGAGGGCCGTGTGCCCCACTACCTGACGTTCCGGCGGACGTGAGGTCATTGCGCGGGCAAGCCCGCACGCGATATTTTCATTTTTCCGCTGGAAAAATGGCTTGAGGCTCTGCCTCAAACTCCGCGGTATTTAAGGCCAAAAAGAGAAAGGGTTTGTGGCATTTGGCGCGCGCCTTTGCATGGACGGTCTTTGGCGGCTGGGGTAGAAGCGGGTGAAGCTATCAAGGACGAGAACATGTCGGGCCACGGTGATCCCATTCCAATGACTTCCAGCGCCTGCGGGCCGTTGACCGGGCGCGCGGAGGTGCCGGGCGACAAGTCGATCTCGCATCGGTCGTTGATCCTGGGCGCGATGTGTGTGGGCGAGACCACGATCAAGGGGCTGCTGGAAGGGCAGGATGTGCTTGATACCGCGCGGGCCATGCGCGCCTTCGGGGCGCAGGTGACGGATCATGGCGGGGGGGACTGGTCCGTGCGCGGGGTGGGCGTGGGCGGTTTCGCCGAACCGGACGGCGTGATCGACTGCGGCAATTCGGGCACCGGAGTGCGGTTGATCATGGGGGCGATGGCGACCTCGCCCATCGTGGCGACATTTACCGGGGATGCCAGCCTGAACGGGCGGCCGATGGCGCGGGTCACGGACCCGCTGGCGCTGTTCGGCTGTCAGTCCGTGGGCCGGACCGGCGGACGCCTGCCCATGACGCTGGTGGGCGCGCAAGACCCGGTGCCGGTGCGGTATACCGTGCCGGTCCCTTCTGCGCAGGTCAAATCGGCGGTGCTTCTGGCCGGGCTGAACGCCCCCGGCCAGACCGTGGTGATCGAGGCGGAGGCGACGCGCGATCACACGGAACGGATGCTGGCGGGCTTCGGCGCGGAGATCACGGTGGAGAACACCGACGAGGGCCGGGTGATCACGCTCACGGGCCAGCCCGAGTTGCAGCCGCAGCATATCGAGGTGCCGCGCGATCCGTCTTCCGCCGCCTTTCCGGTCTGCGCGGCGCTGATCGTGCCGGGGTCGGACGTGCTGGTGCCGGGGATCGGGCTGAACCCGACGCGGGCCGGGCTTTTTGCCACGCTGCGCGAGATGGGGGCGGATCTCACATACGAGAACGAACGCGAGGAGGGCGGCGAACCGGTGGCGGACCTGCGGGCACGGTTCTCTCCCGACATGAAGGGCATCGAGGTGCCCGAAGCGCGGGCGGCGTCGATGATCGACGAATACCCCGTCCTGTCCGTCGTCGCGGCCTTTGCCAGCGGAGACACGGTGATGCGCGGCGTCAAGGAATTGCGCGTCAAGGAAAGCGACCGGATCGACGCGATGGCCACGGGCCTGCGCGCCAACGGGATCGAGGTGCAGGACGGGCCCGACTGGTGGACCGTCAGCGGGCGCGGGCATGGCAAGGTGGCGGGCGGCGCGACCTGCGCCAGCCATCTGGATCACCGGATCGCCATGTCGTTCCTCATTCTGGGGATGGCCAGTGAAAACCCGGTCCGAGTGGATGACGGAAGTCCGATCGCCACCTCATTTCCGATTTTCGAAGGGTTGATGCAGCAGCTTGGCGCGCAGATCGTCAGGGACGGCCAGTGACGCGGCGGGGCGCGGGAAAAGGAGCATCCGCATGAGCACCACACAGGGATTTACGGTGGCGATCGACGGGCCGGCGGCCTCGGGCAAGGGCACGATCTCTCGGGCCGTGGCGGCGCATTTCGGTTTCGCCTATCTGGACACGGGGCTGCTCTATCGCGCCGTCGGGGCGCGGGTTCTGCTGGGCGAAGAGGCGCTGGAGGCGGCGCGCGCCCTTGTGCCGGACGATCTGGAGGGGGACGCATTGCGGATGCCGGAGGTTGCGCAGGCGGCCAGCCGCGTGGCGGCCTTGCCGCAGGTGCGGGCGGCGCTGGTCGATTTCCAGCGCAGCTTCGCCGCCCGCGCGGGCGGTGCGGTTCTGGACGGACGCGACATCGGCACGGTGATCTGCCCCGATGCGCAGGTGAAGCTTTTCGTGATTGCCGATCCGGTGGTGCGCGCCCGGCGGCGGTTCGAGGAATTGACCGCCAAGGGGATCGACACCGATTTCGAGGCGGTGCTGGCGGATGTCGAGGCGCGCGATGCCCGCGACATGGGCCGCGCCGATGCGCCCTTGAAACCGGCCCCCGATGCGGTCGAGATCGACACCTCGAACATGGCCATCGCCGATGCCATCGCCGCCGCTGTCGGCCTGATCACACCCCGGATCAGGGCGGATGTGACAGCCCCGGAATGACCTTTCGAGTTGTTGCTGCCTCGACCGGTGCCGGGGTTGGTCGCTGCCGGTCAGAGGTTGAATTGCGCGGGTGGTGATTTACCTCAATGGAAATCACTCAGGAAAGAAGGACTTTCACCGATGAAAACCGCAAAAGACTACCTCGACGCCGCAAACGACACTGTCCCGAAGATGGATGTGAAAGACGCCATCGCGAAACATGCCGAGGGCTCGGGCCTTTTCATCGACGTGCGCGACAGCGCCGACATCGAAAAAAGCGGCACGATCAAGGGGGCCCTGCGCATCCCGCGCGGCATGATGGAGTTTCGTGCCGATCCGAATATGACCGATTTCCACAATTCCGCGCTGAAGAAAGATGGCGAAATCTATCTGATCTGCGGCGCGGGCGGACAGGCGGCCCTGACCGGCAAGACGATGCAGGACATGGGCTATACCAATGTGACGAACATCGGCGGCTTTCCGGGCTGGAAAGACGCGGGCGGTCCAGTGGAGGCTGGCTGACGCCAACAAGGTTCGTACCCCGGCCCCGTTCTGCCCGTGGGCGGACAGGGCCGGGGTGCTGGCCACGCGCAAGTATCAACGACGCGGAAATTCCTGAAAGGGGGCCAATGGCCCTGACAAAAAGCCAGCCGGCGCACGGACACAGATGACATTGGTGAGACAGAATTCAACGACCGCGGCGGCGTTGCCGATCAGGCGATTCTGGGTGTCGAATACCCGGTGTCCGAGCGCTTCGCGGTCTTTGCCGAGGCGCGTTATTTTTCTGCAGGATCTGTGCCGACCTTGAGACTGATGACGGTGGCCACGTTGTCTGCGGATTATGACACGGTCGACATCAATTTTGGTGGGTTGCTGAAATTCTAGATCGTCCTGGCACTGTTTTCAGTTGGCGGATATCGCCCGTCTTTGCCGTGAGTGTTGACCAAGCACTTGCGGCACGGACGAAAGTCGGATAGACGCGCCCTTGTCTAAGGGGCGGATACAAGCTGCGGACACATATCTGAGCAGGGTCGGTTCATACCGGCCCTATTTCTTTTGTGTTCATCGGACCGAACCACAGACCAATTCTCACCCCAGACCGGCGGAGACAACCGCGCGGCCAGAAAACTCTTATAAGGATACGATACGCTACATGGCGAATATGATGGATGAGTTTGAAGCGCTCCTAGAAGAAAGCTTCGAAATGGACACGCCCGAAGAGGGTTCTGTTGTCAAAGGCAAGGTGATCGCGATCGAAGCGGGCCAGGCCATCATCGACGTAGGCTACAAGATGGAAGGCCGCGTCGAGCTGAAAGAATTTGCCGAACCGGGCGAATCTCCCAAAGTTGCAGTCGGCGACGAGGTGGAAGTTTTCCTTCGTCAGGTCGAAAACTCCCGTGGTGAAGCGGTTATCTCGCGCGAGATGGCCCGCCGCGAGGAAGCCTGGGACCGTCTGGAAAAAGCCTATGCCGCGGAAGAGCGCGTCGAAGGGGCGATCTTTGGCCGTGTCAAAGGCGGCTTCACGGTCGATCTTGGCGGCGCTGTGGCCTTCCTGCCCGGCTCTCAGGTCGATGTGCGCCCCGTGCGCGACGCGGGCCCTCTGATGGGTCTCAAGCAGCCGTTTCAGGTTCTCAAGATGGACCGTCGCCGTGGCAACATCGTTGTCTCGCGTCGTGCGATCCTTGAGGAATCCCGTGCCGAACAGCGTGCCGAAGTCATCGGCAACCTGACCGAAGGTCAGGAAGTCGACGGTGTGGTCAAGAACATCACCGAATACGGTGCCTTCGTTGATCTGGGCGGCGTTGACGGCCTGCTGCACGTCACCGACATGGCATGGCGCCGTGTGAACCATCCTTCCGAGATCCTCGCCATCGGCGAGACGATCAAGGTGCAGGTGATCAAGATCAACAAGGACACGCACCGCATCAGCCTTGGCATGAAGCAGCTGCAGGAAGATCCATGGGATCTGGTTCAGGCGAAGTATCCGCTCGAATCCACACACACCGGCCGCGTGACCAACATCACCGACTACGGTGCCTTTGTTGAGCTGGAGCCCGGTGTCGAAGGTCTGGTCCACGTCTCCGAGATGTCCTGGACCAAGAAGAACGTGCACCCCGGCAAGATCGTGTCGACCTCTCAGGAAGTCGAAGTCATGGTTCTGGAGATCGACGGTGCCAAGCGTCGCGTTTCGCTGGGTCTCAAGCAGACCATGCGCAACCCGTGGGAAGTCTTTGCGGAAACGCACCCCGAAGGCACCGAAGTCGAAGGCGAAGTCAAGAACATCACCGAATTCGGTCTGTTCGTGGGCCTGCCAGGCGACATCGACGGCATGGTGCACCTTTCCGACCTCAGCTGGGACCAGCGTGGCGAGGAAGCCATTCAGGACTACCGCAAGGGCGATACGGTTCAGGCCGTTGTCTCCGAAGTGGACGTCGAGAAAGAGCGCATCTCGCTCTCCATCAAGGGTGTCGGCGGTGACAAGTTCGCCGAAGCCGTGGGCGGCGTGAAGCGCGGCTCTGTCGTGACCGTGACCGTGACCTCCATCGAAGATGGCGGGATCGAAGTGGAATACGAGGGCATGAAAGCCTTCATCCGCCGCTCCGATCTCAGCCGTGACCGTGCCGAGCAGCGCCCCGAGCGCTTCTCTGTCGGTGACAAGGTGGATGTCCGGATCACCAACGTGGACGCGAAAGCGCACCGTCTGGGCGTCTCGATCAAGGCCCGCGAGATTGCCGAAGAGAAGGAAGCGGTCGAGCAGTATGGCTCCAGCGACTCCGGTGCCTCCCTGGGCGATATCCTTGGCGCGGCTTTGAAAAACGAAGACTGAGCCCGGTCAGTGACCGATTGAAACAGGAAGGCCCCGCAGCGCTTGCGGGGCCTTTTTTCGTGACCGAATTGGGCCAGGCGAAACCGGGAACCGATCTGCGATAATCCGTCGCAGCCGTGGAAGGGATCGCGGCCTGCACAAAAAGACGCTCAAAAACAGGGTGTTCGGTGGTAAAAAGCGCCCGCGGGAGCAACGCACCGGCTTCCCGTGTTGCGTTATCTTTCCTATAGTCCTCCAACGAAAACATACACGCTGTTCCGTGGGGGGATACGAACATGATCCGGTCAGAGCTCATCCAGAAAATTGCGGATGATAACCCGCATCTCTACCAACGTGACGTGGAACGCATTGTCAGCACCATCTTCGACGAGATCACAGGTGCCATGTCAGAGGGCAACCGGGTCGAACTGCGTGGTTTTGGCGCCTTTTCCGTCAAGAAGCGGGATGCGAGGGTCGGGCGGAACCCAAGGACGGGTGAAACCGTTCATGTGGAGGAAAAGCATGTGCCTTTCTTCAAAACCGGTAAGCTTCTTCGCGACCGCCTGAACGGGAAATCCTGATGCGCTATGTCCGCTACTTCTGTATCGCAATCTTCGCGATTGCCCTGATCGCCGTTGCCTTGGCCAACCGCGAGGTCGTGACATTGCAGATCCTGCCGCAGGAAGTTGCGGGCTGGTTTGCCGTGAACCCGTCGGTACAGCTGCCGCTGTTTCTCGTGATCCTGGGCAGCATCGTGGCCGGTCTTCTTGTCGGCTTTGTCTGGGAATGGATCCGCGAATACGGCGAACGGGCCGAGAAAGCCCGCCTTGCCCGCGAAACCCGTCGGCTGGAGCGCGAGATTGCCCGGCTGAAAGGCGAGAAGCACCAGGGCAAGGACGAGGTTCTGGCGCTTCTGGACGAGGCCAGCTGAGGCGCCCATGCCCGCCCTCACTAACGTGAAGATATGCGGCCTGCGCCGCCCCGAAGACGTCGCCGCAGCGGCAGGCTCCGGTGCGCGCTATGTCGGCTTCGTGTTTTTCGAGAAGTCGCCGCGCCATCTCGACCTCGACAGTGCAGCGGCACTTGCGGTGTCTGTCCCCGCAGGCATCTGCAAGGTGGCGCTGGTGGTCGATGCGACGGATGACTTTCTGGACCGCCTTGTGGCGTCGGTCCCCATCGACATGTTGCAGCTTCACGGCGACGAAAGTCCCGACCGGGTGTCGGAGGTCAAGGCGCGCTACGGCCTGCCGGTGATGAAGGCGGTGGGCGTTGCGGATCAGGCTGATCTGGCCGCGCTCGACCGGTATGTGCAGGTGGCGGATCAGATATTGGTCGATGCGAAACCCCCCAAAGGCGCGGCGCTGCCCGGCGGCAACGGGCTGGCCTTTGACTGGCGGTTGCTGGCGGGGCGGAAGTGGCCCGTGCCCTGGATGTTGGCGGGTGGGCTGACACCGGACAATGTGGCAGAGGCCGTTCGCATGACCGGGGCGCGGCAATTGGATGTGTCAAGCGGCGTGGAAAGCGCACCCGGCGTCAAGGATGCGGCACTGATCCGTGCGTTTTGCGCGGCCGCGATGGCGGAAGAAGCAGGCAAGCCTGCTTTGGAGGCTCTGCCTCCAAACCTCCGCGGTATTTAAGGCCAAAAAGAGAAAGGTCAGATCGTCTGATCGTAGTCGCCCACACCGGGTTCGGTGCGGATCACGGCGTCGATGTCCTTGAAGATGGCGCGCATTTCATCCTCCGATGTGGCGCTTTCGCAGACCACCACGAGATTCGGTGTGTTGGACGATGCGCGGACAAGGCCCCATGCGCCGTTGTCGAGGATCACGCGGGCGCCGTTGACGGTGACGACCTCCTTGATGGCGCGACCCGCGATTGTCTCGCCCGCTTCGTGTTTCGCGACCAGTCTGGCGACGAGGCGTTCGAGGATGTCGTATTTCTCCTCGTCCGAGGCGTAGGGCGACATGGTGGGGGTGGCCCAGGTTTGCGGCAGGGCGCGGCGCAGGTCGGACATGGACATGTCGGGGTTGCGGTCCATCAGTTTGCAGATTTCCACGGCGACCCGCATCCCGCAGTCGTAACCCCGCCCGATGGGTTCGGCGAGGAAGTAGTGGCCGGATTTCTCGAACCCTGCCAGCGCGCCGATCTCCTTGACGCGGCGTTTCATGTGGCTGTGGCCGGTTTTCCAGTAATCGGCTTTCACATCGTACTTTTTCAATTCGGGGTCAGAGGCGAACAGCCCGGTGGATTTGACGTCCGCCACAAAGGTGCTGCCGGGATAGATCTTGGCCAGATCGCGGGCCATGATGACGCCGACCTTGTCCGCGAAGATCTCTTCGCCCTCATCGTCCACCACGCCGCAGCGGTCGCCGTCACCGTCAAAACCCAAGGCGAAATCCGCGCCCGAGGCTTTGACGGAGGCCGCCATGTCGTGCAGCATTTCCATCGCTTCGGGGTTGGGGTTGTAGTGCGGGAAGGTATAGTCGAGCTGGTTGTGGCTCGGGACCACCTCGACACCAAGGCGTTCGAAAAGCTCGGGCGCGAAGGCCGATGCGGTGCCGTTGCCGGTGGCGCAGACCACCTTGAGCTTGCGGGTCATCTTGAAGTCGCCCACCAGATCGTCGAGGTAGGCCTCGCGCACGCCGTCCACGAATTCGTATTTTCCGCCATCGCGCGGCTGGCCTTCGCCGTTCAGCACGATGTCGCGCAAGTTCGACATCTCGTCCGGGCCGTGGGTGAGGGGGCGCTCAAAACCCATCTTCACGCCGGTCCAGCCGTTGGGGTTGTGGCTGGCCGTCACCATCGCGACGGCGGGCGCATCCAGATGGAACTGTGCGAAATAGGCCATGGGCGACAGTGCCGGGCCGATGTCCTTGACGTGGATGCCTGCCTGCATCAGCCCCAGCATCAGCGCGTTCTTGATCGACAGGGAATAGTCGCGGTAGTCGTTGCCGACCGCGATCACCGGTTCGATCCCGCGGCGGTGCATCTGGGTGCCAAGCCCCAGCCCAAGCGCGGTGATGCCGGGCAGGTTGATGTCGTCGGGGTATTTCCAGCGGGCGTCATATTCGCGAAAGCCCGTCGGTGTGATCATGGCATCGCGCAGGAATTCCCAGGTGTTCTGGGTGACGGTCGGGGCTGGTTTGGTCACAGGCGGTCTCGCTTCAGAAGGTCAGGGGGTGTTTCTTGGCCAATGCGTCGAACTGCATCAAGGTCGCGATCAGATCGGGCATCTGGTCCAGATAGATCATGTTCGGCCCGTCGCTGGGTGCCGTGTCGGGGTCTTCGTGGGTTTCCATGAAAACCGCCGCCACACCGATGGCGGCGGCGGCGCGGGCCATGACGGGCGCGAATTCGCGCTGGCCGCCCGAGGAGGTGCCCTGGCCGCCGGGCTGTGCGACCGAATGGGTCGCGTCCATCACCACGGGATAGCCGGTTTGCGCCATCTGCGGCAGGCTGCGCATGTCGGCGACCAGTGTGTTGTAGCCAAAGGATGTGCCGCGTTCGGTGAGCAGGATGCGCCTGTTGCCGGTGGATTCGATCTTTTGAACGATATTTCCCATTTCCCAGGGGGCCAGCCACTGGCCCTTCTTGACGTTCACGACCTTGCCGGTCTCGCCTGCGGCCAGCAGCATGTCGGTCTGGCGGCACAGGAAGGCGGGGATTTGCAGGATGTCCACGGCCTCTGCCGCGATTGCGCATTGCGCTTCGGTGTGCACATCCGTCAGCACCGGCACGTCCAGCGCGCGGGACACCGATTGCAGCACGCGCAACCCTTCGTCGATGCCCAGACCGCGCTTGCCGGACAGGGACGTGCGGTTGGCCTTGTCGTAGCTGGCCTTGAAAACGTATTGCGCGCCAACGGCCTGACAGGCTTCCTTCATCCGGCCTGCGATCATCTGCGCGTGGTCTTCGGATTCAAGCTGGCAGGGGCCGGCGATGACCGTCAGGGGGCGGTCATTGCCGATGATCACGTCACCAATCGTGACTTGGGTCATGAAGTTACCTGTTCTCTGAGGATCGACGCTGTCAGGGACAACATGAGGTAAATGCCTGCAAAGATCAGGAATGCCAAGATGGTGTTCTCGAACTTGCGCGGATAGGTCGCCTCGTCGGGGGCCACGGGCTGCACGGCGACGGTCAGATAGCGGACCTGACGACCCGCTTCGGTGCGGGCCTGATCCATCGCGGTTTGCGCCGATTGCAGGACCATGTCGGCGGCGGCCAGATCGGCCTGCGCCAGTTGCATCGTCACTGCCTGCTGTGCCAGCGAATTGTCGCCTTCGGTTGCCGAACTCATCTTTTCGCGCAACTTGCCAAGCTGATCTTCCAGGCGACGGACGTCGCCCTGCACACCGTCCAGCCGCGCGCGGTTGGGCCGGGCGTTGTCCAGCAGGGCGGCCAATTCGAGTTCCTTCTCGATCAGCAGACCTTCGTAAGTGGTGATCTGGGTGCGGATCGCGATGATCTCGGCCTCGGGATCGACCCCGTTCTCGACCTGCATCTTGATCAGCGCCTCCTGGGCCTCACGGCGCTTTTGCTGCGCTATTTCAAATCCTTCGAGGGCGTCTCTCATGCCGTCTTCACGTTTCTGCTTGGACAGGTCGTTCACCCGCTCTTCGGCATATTCGATCAGGCTTTCCGAAAAGGAGGCGGACACTTGTGGATCGGCGGCGATCACCTCCATCCGGATCACGCCTTCGGTGGGATCATAGCCGATCTTCACGTTTTTCTTGTAGATCTTGTAGGCTTCCTCGTTGGTCGCATCAGGGTCCAGCCGCTGGATCGGGTCGATGTCCGTGTCGGCAAAATGGGTCTTGAACCCCTCGTCCTGATTGAGCCGCAGCATGGCGTCCTTGGACTGCAGATAGGCCTGCGTGGCGATACTGTCTGCCGAGTTGGCGAACTGTGTCGGCAGGATGCCACCGAAGGGGCTGGCACCGCCGCCCCCCTCGCTCTGAATGATCAGGAACTGGCTGGTGGTGGCATACATCGGGGTCGCCACCTTGTAGAAGTAATAGCCCGCCGCGAAGGTCGGCAGCATCACGAAGAATGCCAGACGCACCATGAGCAGACCCAGCTTGCGCCGGCGCCGCCGCGTGATGTCGCGCTGAATGTCCGAGATTTCGCGCTGACGCCGTTCGGCGGGGCTTATCTCGGTGGAAGGCAGGTTGATGCCCTTGGCCGGAATGGTCTGCGGCAGTTGCACGCGGCCAAGCTGCTGACCGCTGGCGGTGGGCAGGGTGTTCGACGTCCCGCCACCGTCGGAGTCCGGCACCACAAGCTCCAGCATGTTGGAGCGCTGAAACGGGTCGATGCCGTTGGCGCGCAACAGGCTCACGGCGTCGAAATCGGAGGTCGGGGCGAGCCCGTGCTTTTGCGCCACGCGCCGCGCCATGCGCAGCTGTCGTCCGGTCAGACCCTCGCGGCGGATCGCGTCGATGTCCGTCTCGCCCGCGACCTGGGTGGCCGAGGCGACCTCGCCGCTGCGCGCGGCGGGTTGCGGTTCGGATGGCGCGGCCTGAGGTCTGGCAGGCTGCTGGTCCGGCGCTGGTGGACGGATCGTCTGGGCGGTTGGTGTCTGTGCCGTGGGGGCGGGCTGCCTTGGGATGTCGGGCACCGGGCGCGGGGTGGGGCGCGGCGGCGTATCCTCTGCGCGTGCGTCTGCTGCCGCAGCCTGTGCGGTTCCCGCCGCCGGAGCGGAGGTGGATGGCGTGTTCCGCTTGATGCGGAACTTTCTAGCCTTGGGTTTGGTAGTCATACAACTGTTTCGCTTCTTCCAAGGTATCGAACATGATGAACTGGCCGTCGACAAGGACGGCGGCAGAACGGGCAAACTTTTCCAGGGTCTCGGGCTGATGCGAGACGATGATGATCGTGGTGGTGCGCAGGCGCTCCTGCAGGATTTCACCGGCCTTGCGGTTGAACTCCACATCCGTGGTCGAGGGCATACCCTCGTCGATGAGATACATGTCGAAATCGAGCGCCAGCATCAACGCAAACGAGAAGCGCGACCGCATCCCGGCGGAATAGGTGCCCAGAGGCTGGTCGAAATATTCGCCCAGATTGCACAGCCAGCGGCAGAAGCTTTCGACGTAATCCGGGTCCAGCCCGTAAAGCCGCGCGATATAGCGCGCATTTTCCATGGCCGAGACCTTGCTGACCACCCCGCCCATGAACCCCAGCGGGAAAGAGATGTTGCAGCTGCGCCGGATCTCGCCTTCGTCCGGTTTTTCAAGGCCCGCCATCATGTTGATCAGGGTCGTCTTGCCGGTGCCGTTGGGTGCGAGAATGCCCAGGGACTTGCCCAGTTCCACACGGAACGAGGCCTTGTCCAGGATCACCTTGTGCTGGGTGCCCGTCCAGAAGGACTTGGATACATTTTCGAATTCCAGCATGCCTGCTCCGGTTGCTGTCTGGGTGACGTTTGCCTTGCCCTCTTTTGTCAGAGGATTGACCAAATAGGTATACCGCGACTTGGGCGATATTATGTCCTAGATGGAAACAAATGTACAATCACCGCAGTGGCACCACCGGCGCGGTTTACGCGACGGCCTGCCAGATCAACCCGGCCGCGACGGCACCGATCAGGGCAAAGCCCAGATAGGCCGCGAAAACCCGTGGCTTGACCAGCGCCCAGACCGCGATGGCCGCCGGGATACAGCTGACCCCACCGGCGATGACAAAGGACATCGCGGCCCCCTGGCTCATGCCCTGCGCCAGGAGCGCGTCAACCAGCGGCACGGCGGCATAGCCGTTCAGGTAGGCCGGTGCACCGACCAGCGCGCCCAGAAGGATCGGCATCACGCCGTCGCCGCCCAGCACACCCGCGATCATGTCGGCCGGGATGTAGCGCAGCATCAGCGCCTCGATCAGATAGGCCAGCGTCAGCCATTTGGTCAGAAACAACGCATTGTCGAGAGCCGTCCGGTTGAACGTCTCGCGGCGTTCGGCCTGCTGCCAGAATTTCCAGACAGGCGCGCCAGAGAACGGTTTTTTCACGCCACAACAGCCACCTGTGCGGGGTTGCTCGCGCAATGGATCAACAAAGAGCGCGGTGTTCGAGGCCATCATGACGCCGAAGCCCCCCAGCATCCCGATGCTGACCGCGGCCAGCGTCTTGGCCAGCGCAAAGTCAAACCCCAGCGTGCCGGAGGTGATCGCGAACATCGCGGGATCCATCAGCGGCGACGCCAGCCAGAAGGCCATGACCGCCCCCAGTGGCGCACCCACCGCCAGAAGGGCGGCGATGAAGGGGATGACCTCGCAGGAGCAGAAGGGCGACAGCCCGCCCAGCAGGGCGGCCATGACGATCATCCGCGCCGGATTGCCCTCAAAGGCTTTCGCCAGCAGCGTCTCTGCCCCCGTTGCCTTGAGAAAAGCCACCGCCAGCACCGCAAAGGCGATGAAGGGCGCGGTATTGCCAAGCGCGCGCAGGGTAAAGACCACCGTCTCGCGCAGGGTGTCGGGCGCGAAAACCGCGACGGCCACCAGGATCGCAACGATGACACCCCATGCGCCGGGGTTCCAGCGGAAGGAGGTGCCGGGGGTATGGGTGGTATCAGCCATGATCGTGATCCTTGCAGGGGGCTGTCGCATCCGCGCAGCATTCGGTCAGAAGAAATTGTG
The DNA here is from genome assembly GCA_963799505.1 of uncultured Alphaproteobacteria bacterium. Classification (GTDB taxonomy): domain Bacteria; phylum Pseudomonadota; class Alphaproteobacteria; order Rhodobacterales; family Rhodobacteraceae; genus Sulfitobacter. The sequence continues at coordinate 34,109 of CAWCXM010000010.1, read as the reverse complement.
CCAGCGCCTCGATCTCGGCATAGGCGACGGCGGCGCAAATGGTGCTGCGGCCCTGACGTTCCTGTTTGACCAGTCCGGCGGCGGCGAGCAGTTTCAGATGGTGCGTCAGCGTGGACCCGGTGACGCCGGTGCGTTCACCCAAGGCCCCGATGCTCAACCCGTCCGGTCCCGCGCGCACCAGCGTGCGCAGCACCGACAGGCGCTGTTCGGAGCCGAGGGCGGCGAAGCTTGCGGCGGCAAGGGTGAGGGGCGGAATGGGATGCGATTCTGTTTTCATGTTTCTAGAATTATCGAAATGATCCGCGCCGCGCAATCTTTATTTCGATAAACCTCGAAACTTCGTTCGGGCGGCATTTCAGACATGGAAGACAGGTGGGAACGCTGAACGTTTCCGCTGCCGGGTCAGCATCCCCTGCACCCCGACCCTTGGCACTGCGACAAGACGATGTATCTCCACCCCATGACAGATATCCGCGATGACCTGCGCGCCTGCACCCTCTGCGCCGACCGCTTTGCCGCCACGGCGACCGCGCACCAGCCCAACCCGGTGGTCTGGTTCGCGCCCGGTGCGCGTATCCTCATCGCCTCGCAGGCCCCCGGCCTGCGGGTTCACGAGGCGAACACGCCGTTCTGGGACGCCTCCGGCAAACGCCTGCGCGACTGGCTGGGGCTCACGGAGGATACCTTCTATGACCGCTCCAGGGTGGCGATCATCCCGATGGCCTTCTGTTTTCCGGGCTATGACGCCAAGGGCAGCGATCTGCCGCCGCCGCCCGTCTGTGCCCGGACCTGGCGGGCGCAGGCGCTCGGCATGGTTCCCGATGTGCGCCTTACCGTCCTCATCGGCGGTCACGCGATGAAATACCATCTGCCCGGCTTCACCCGTGTCACCGATGCGGTCGCGGGCTGGCGCGACCATCCGCCGGGCGTCTTTGCCTTGCCACATCCGTCCTGGCGCAATACCGGATGGCTCAGGAAACACCCGTGGTTCGAGGCAGAGGTGCTGCCCCGTCTGCGAAAGGCCGTGCAGGAGGCACTGAATGACGGACCCGACCCCGCTTGATACCGCCCACGCCGCGATGATGGCCGTACCCGATGACGATGCGGCGCGTCTTCGGTTCTACGAACGCATCGCGGATGTGGAACTTTTCATGTTGCTGGAAGCGGAGCCGGTGGAGGACCAGATCAACCCGGTGCTCTTTGACGACGCCTACGTCATCGTCTTCGACCGTGCCGCCCGTCTGGCGGCTTATGTCGGTGAACCCGCACCCTATGTGGCGCTGTCGGGCCGCACGGTGGCGCAGATGCTGGCGGGGCAGACGCTTGGCCTCGCGGTCAATCTGGGCGTGGCACCTTCGGAAATCCTGCTCCCGCCCGAGGCCGTCGCCTGGCTGCGCGACACGCTTGAGCACGCGCCCGGAGAGGTCGAGGCCCGGATCGAACGTGTGCTGCCGCCCAAGGGTCTGCCCGAAAGCCTGATCGCCGCGATCGACGCCAAGCTGGCCACCGCCACGGGCATGGCGGCGGGCGCCTTTCTGGTGGCGGTCGACTACACAGGGGGCGGGCGCGGGCATCTTCTGGCCTTCGTGGGTGCCATCCCGCGCGCGCAGGATGCGCTGGTGCGTGCCGCCTCCGAGGCGCTGACCTTTTCGGGCATCGAGGCGGGTGCGATGGACGTCGGGTTCTTCGGTCCCGCCGACCCAACGGTGGCAAAACTCGCCAGGGTGGGCCTGCGGTTCGATCTGCCCCAGGGCGAAGGATTGCAACATACACCGCGTATGCCGCCCGGTTCCGACCCCTCCAAACCGCCGATCCTGAAATAATCGGACACCTACGCCCCGCTTTGCCCTATGCTGGCTCACATCGGCGCGAGGTCACGTGCTCGTTAGGTGCGGGCGTGCAGGCGCTGACCTAGCGTGAGGCAGGATTTCGCAACAGGAGAGACCAATGAACCGCTTCACCCTCACCATCGCCGCTGCCGCCACGGCCATCGCCCTGACCGGACAGGCGTTTGCCGGCGATCAATACGTCGATGACACCGGCTTTGCCGCATCGGGCTACGATGTCGTGTCCTACTTCGATCTGCCGCAGGCCCCGGTTGGCGCTGCGCAGCCAGCGCCGCTGCCGGGCAATGCGGCGATCACCGCTGAGTACAACGGCGCGACCTTTGCCTTTTCCAGCACAGCCAACCGCGACAGGTTCGTGGCAAACCCCGCGCAATATGCGCCGCAGTACGACGGGCATTGCGCCTACGGTGTCTCGAAAGGCGGCAAGGTGCCGGGCAATCCGACGCTCTGGCGGATCGTGGACGACAAGCTCTATCTCAACATCACAAAGAACGTCGTCGGCTTCTGGGAAGAAGACATTCCCGCGAACATCAATCTGGCGGAAGGCAACTGGCCGTCAATCGAAGCTGCACCCGGCTCGGACCGTCCGATCCCGCAGTTCAGCTCGCCCGCGCCGGTGAAATGACCCACAGCTACGGTGGCAACACCCCTGACGGCCCGTCGCGTTTCACGCGGCGGGCCGCTCTCATGGGGGGCCTTGCCGCCCTTGGTGCCGCTGCTTTCGGTGCCGCAAGATGGTTCAACATCGGGGCCACGGTCGGGCAAGGCGATCTGACCGCGCCGCAGGCACAGGCGGCGGCAGCGGCGGGTGAGATCCTTCTGATCGACATACGCAGGCCCGAGGAATGGGCCCAGACCGGGGTTCCCGAGGGTGCCACGCCCCTCGACATGCGGTCCGCGCTCTTCGAGGACCGGCTGCTGGCACTGACCGACGGCAGACGCGATGTGCCGGTGGCGCTGATCTGTGCGCGCGGTGTCCGATCTGCCGCCTTGTCGGCGCGTCTGACCAAGGCGGGGTTCACCCGCGTGATCAACGTGCCCGAAGGGATGCTTGGCTCCGGTGCCGGGCCGGGATGGATCGCGCAGGGCCTGCCGGTGCGACAGCCGGAGTGACGCAGTCTACTCCGCAGGCACTTTCGGCATCAATGCTGCCTTGATCTGCGCCCGCGCCACACGGGCGCGGCGGACAATGGCCGGCTCGCGCAGGGTCTGCGGGTTGTTCATCGCCAACCCGCCCCGTGCGTCTCCGGCGATCCTGACGGATGACAGCGCCGACAGGGGAACGGCACACAGAAGGCTGAGCGCAATCGGCACCAGCCAGAGCGAGATCAGCCCCGCCGCAAGACCAAGCGTCAGAAGAACGCCGATCACCGTCTCCACCCAATGAAACTTGAGCAAGGCCAGCAGGGGATAGCCTTGCGCGTCGCGCCGCTGGGGCGACCATGGCTCGGAGCGGGTGAAGGTCGCGCGCAGCACGGCCTTGGTCTGCTGGATCATCATCACCGGCGCATAGGCGATGGACAGGGCCACCTCCACCCCGAAGGCCGACAGGAACGCGGCGCGTCCGCCAAAGATGCGCGTCGCCGCAGGGGTCGATGCGATGATCGCGGCGGCGGCGATCTTGGGCGTCAGCAGCATGGCGTACATGATCACCAGAAAGACGGCGCTGTCGATGTGGCTCATGGCCGGGGGCCAGTCGGGAAAGAACGGGTTCGCCTCGTTGAAGTAGCGGATCACGTTGGTTTCGGCACCCGTGCCCAGCAAGGCCCAGATCACCAGCAGCACGAACCACGCAGGGCTCAGCAGATAGCTGACCGCGCCGTGAAACAAGTGAAACCGCGACACGGGGTGCAGCCCGCGTGTGCCCAAAAGGCGCAGGTGTTGCAGATTGCCCCGGCACCAGCGCCTGTCGCGCAGGGCATAGTCAACCAGCGTGCCCGGCGTTTCCTCGAAACTGCCGGAGACGCGCGGCAGAAACCGCACGCGCCATCCCGCGCGGCGCAGCAGCCCGGCTTCGACAAAATCATGGCTCAGGATCAGGTCATCGCGCCCACCCGCCGTCAGATGCGGCAGTCCCGCGCTGCTGGCAAAGGCCCTGGTGCGGATGATCGCGTTGTGACCCCAGTAGTTGCCCTCGGAGCGGGCCCAGAGCGCCAGCCCTTCGGCCAGCAACCAGCCGTAGGCCACGTTGGAAAACTGCTGCATCCGGGCAAAGAGCGTGTCCGCCCCGATCAGCATGGGGAAAGACTGGATCAGACCCGCATCGGGGTCCGCGCTCAGTTCCGAGGCCAGCCGCTCGATCGCACGGCCCGACATCAGGCTGTCGGCATCCAGAACCAGCATCGCCTCATAGGCAGCACCCCAGCCGGTCACCCAGTCCAGCAGGTTGCCGACCTTCTTGTCGGTATTTCTGGCGCGGCGACGGTAGTGGACGGGGAAGGGGGCGGTGTCGCGCAGCTGCGCAAAGGCGGCTTCTTCCTGTTCCGCAATCGCGTCGTCACGGGTGTCGGACAGCACGAACAGGGTGTATCTGTGGGCGGCAGGGCGTTTGGCCAGATCGTCCAGCATCGCAGCCGCGTTGCCGAAAACATCCCACGGCACCTCGTTGTAGACCGGCACCAACAGCGCCACGTCGATGGCATCGACATGGCTCGGCGCGCGGGTCTCGCTGTTTTCACGGGCAAGCAGGCCCGCAATCGCCAACCCGACGGTGCTGACCGACAAGGTGACCCAGACAAAGGTCGCGCCGATCATCATCAACAGCGCCCATTCAAGGCCTGTCATGCCCGCGCCGGCCAGCCAGCCGTAGATGCCGTACATCAGGAATGCGGTGCCCAGAAAGGCCGGAACGAACAACGCCAGCCTCCACGCCGTCGGACGTCCCGTTTCAGGCTGTGCGACCCGCCGTTTGGGCTTTGCCCGCAGATCCTGCGCCTGCATGTCCAGCGGCGCAGGGGGCGGCATCATGGGGTGTGCAGACGACGGGTGTCTCAAGTTCTTGTCCAGCGGTACAGCCATATTTCGCTCAGCGGTTCATCCTTGAGGCGCAGTTGTGCGCGAAATTCAATCAGGGCGTGATCGCCCGGTTCGAAGGTGAACGCCAGACGGGGGCCATTGGTTTCCGGGTTGCGCTGAATATTGCCGGGGGTCACCTCGCTGGTGCTGCTGCGCAGCACGATTTCGATCTCGGACAGGTCGTCAGGCACCCGATCCGACCCGGCAAAATCAATCACCATGACGATCCCGCCTTCGGGTCGTCCGCCCGTGGCCGTGTTGATCACCTTGACCGGCACATCCGCCGTCGCCGCGACCGGGTCCGCGCCCCAGTGCAGCGTATAGCTCATGGCGTGCTCGCTGCCCGCCGGAATAGGCGCGGCGGGTCGCCAGTAGCTGACGATATTGTCGTAGATTTCAAGGTCCGCCGGTATCTCGACCAGCGTGACCGCGCCCGCGCCCCATTCCTCGCCGGGGGTGATCCAGACGGCGGGGCGCTGATGATAAAGCGCCTCCAGATCGTTGAAGTCAGAGAACTTTCGCTTGCGCTGCATCAGCCCGAAACCGCGGGGGTTCAGGTCCGCAAAGGCGCTGATCTGCAGGCTGACGGGGTTTGCCAGCGGCCGCCAGATCACCTCGCCCCCGCCGTTGTGGATCAGCAGACCGTCGCTGTCGTGTACCGCCGGGCGGAAATCCGAAAACCGCTGGCGCATGGTATCGTCGAACAGAAACATCGACGTGAGCGGCGCAAGGCCCACATGTGCCATGTCCTGCCGCGCGAAAAGCCGTGCGTTGACCTTCATTTCCAGAACCGGGCCGTGGGTGATCTCGAACCGGTAGGCACCGGTGCAGGACACCGAATCGAGCAGGGCATGGACAACGACCCGGTTGCTGTCCGGGGCGGGGGTCTCCAGCCAGAAGGCCGTGAAATCGGGAAATTCCTCGCCCATCGGATCGCCGGTTTTCAGCGCCAGACCACGGGCGGACAGGCCATAGATCTCGCCCGTGCCGATCCCCCGGAAATAGCTCGCGCCCTGAAAAACCGCGTATTCCTGAAAGATGCCGGGCTTTTCCAGTTCGGCCCGCAGGCGCAGACCGGAATAGCCCAGGGTGTCGTCCATGTCGACCGGCGGGAATGTGTCCGTCGTATCAAAGACGCCGATGTCAAAGGCAACGGGGCGGGCCATGCCGTCCTCGACCACATTCAGCGCCACGGCCTGCGGAAAGTAGAGACCCGGAGGAAAGACATCGACCCGCTGCGGGGCATCGGTGCCCTCCCAGAGCGCATTGCGCCCGTCGAACCAGATCTGGCGATACTGGTCATAGCTCAGATTGCGCCAGCTTTCCGGGATCGTCGGGCGCGGGGCATAGGCGTCCCCCGCAAGGGTTCGCGCAATCTCGGCCACGGTTTCGGCATCGAAAGGGACCGCCTCTGCGCCAAGGCGCAGCCCCGGTTCTTCGGCCCATGCGGCGGCGGGAACCGCGGCCAGGGCGGCCAGGGATTTCAGGACATCGCGACGGATCATGCGGATTTCCTCTGCCGCCAGGGCTGTGCCTTGAACCAGCCCGCGCCATATGCGACCGCCACCAACAGGCAGCATCCCGCAAGATTGACCAGAAGCGTCGTTGGCACCGCCCGCCCGATGATGTCCATCACGAACCCCAGAAATTGCGCCACGAACATGGAAAACACAAAGACGGCAAGGCTTTGCTGGCCGACCTTCAGGATCACCGCGACCAGTGTTTCCCAGACCCGCGCCAGCGCGCCTTCGCCGCGGGCCAGCAAGTTGTTGCCCTTGTCGCCCGCCAGCACCCAGAACAGATAGGCCAATGCCAGAAAATGAACGTAGCGCAGCAGGGCAAAGTCCGATTTGTCCACCAGTCCGGCGTTGGCCCGGCCCCAGTCCCGCGCCCAGTCAAATCCCATGACGCGGATGCCGATGCTGGACAGCGGCACGCTCAACACCACAACGGCAAGGGCCACGGCCACCAACAGCGGGGTCACGGGCGGTTTGGGCAACCAGCCGCGCATGAAGGCAAAGCCGGTGAAAAAGATCAGCTGCCATCCGAACGGGTTGAAGAACCACGACCGGTCCGACCAGGGTTCCGCCGGGAATTCGAGGTGATAGGCCCCAAGCCCCAACGTCTCAAGCAGCGCGGTCTGCGCCATCAGCCAGACGCCGATCACGAAGGCCGCGACCAGTCGCAGGTCCACCCGCGCCAAAGCCATCACGACGGGCATCATCAAGAGCACGATCATGTACATCGGCAGAATGTCGAAGTAGTTCGGCACATACCGCAGGGTCATGAAATTCAGCAGAATGTCGGGGTTGTCCCATTTCTCGCTTTCGACAAAGACCATCCACAGGTTCAGCTGACCCCAGTAATTCGTCCCCGTGATCCTGAGGTCGGTCAGGAAAACCGTCAGCGCCAGCGTGGCAAAGAACAGCGCCACATGCGCCCAGTAGACCTGCCAGACCCGAAACAGCACCCGTGCCGTGCCCAGCACCCAACCGGCCCGCGCGAATGTATTGCCAAAGGCGATGGCACTTGCCATGCCCGAGCAGAAGACGAAAATCTCCGTCGCATCGGAAAAGCCCCAGCGTGCAGGGATCCACAGGGTCAGCAGATTGCCGGGTGTGTGCGCGAACAGGATGATGAACATCGCGATGCCGCGAAAGAAATCGAGGCGCAGGTCACGGACACGCGGTGCCGCCCGCGCCGCAGCGGCGGCGGCAGCGCTTGGAGCGGCAGAGGGCGTTGAAGCATCGGTCAGGGTCATCGGATCGGGTCGTCTCAACCTTGTTGTGCGGGCAGCTGTCTTGCGGCGGCGATCTGATCCAGCCGCAGGGCGGCAAATCGGTCCGTATGACCGGCCCGCAGCGCCCGGCGGTCAAGCAGGATCGCCTCCGCTGCGTCGAGATGGCCCGCCCGCAGTCCGGCGTCAATGGTCATACGTTCGAACACGTCGCGCTGCGCGTGACTCCCGCCGATGCGCTGCATTTTTGGGCGGGCATCCGCCAACTGGACAAAGGCATCGCCATAGCGGCCTTCGGCAAAGGCATTAAGACCGGCCAGCGCGCTGAGCCCCGGATCGGCGACCCGGTCGGCCATGTCTCCGGTCTGTCTTGCATCGCGGGCAAAGCGCAGGGCCATCGCATCGCGTGCGGCCCCCCTCTCGGTGCCCGCAAGCGCCAGTTGGTAATGCAGATCGGCGAAGACGATGCAGCCGTCGTCGATGCGTGTCTCGGCCAGCGCCCCCAATTCCTCCCAGCGGTTGCCCACCTCCATGCCTTCCAGTTCCAGCCGCATCAGCAGCGACGTGGCATTGGCGATGTCGCGGTAATCGTCCGTCCGGTCGGCGCGGATCTGGCTGTCATAAAGCGCCAGCGCCACGTCATTCTCGCCCCGGTCCAGGTGCAGCAGCGCCTTGTGCCACCAGACATGGTAGCGAAAGTTGTTGGACCCGTCCCAGGCGCTCTGGTGGTTTTCGATCAATGCGATCCCCGCGTCGGGTTCGGCCCGCATGTCATGCACATGTGCCACCGCATGCAGCCCCCAGGCGTCGTCCGGGGCCAGCGTCAGACCCGCGCGCCCGGCCAGTTCCGCCGCCGCATAGCTGCCGGTTTCCTCAAGCGTGAAGGCGTGGCAGCCCATCAGATAGCCCCGCAGCGGATGATCGGGGGTATGCGCGGGCATCACCCGCTCCACCGACCGGCGCATCCCGGCGGCATCGCCCAGAATGAAACGGATCGCATGGCTGACCTTGGCGCTCAGCGTGTCTTGCGGCCAGCGGCGCAGCACCGTCTCCAGCGCGGCGATGGCGCCGGTCGGACTGTCGCCCAGCCACTGATCCAGCGCGTCGAGCCAGCCGCGCTCGCGCGCGCTGATGCGGGTCTCGCGGGCGGCGGCATGGGCGGCGGTGCGGGCGTCCTCCGCGACCTGCCACATCTCCGCCCGGCCCATCATCAGCGAAAACAGGCCCCGCGCCGCATGGGCCATCACAAACTGCGGTTCAGCCTCCAGCACGGCACCCAGATGCTGCGGCGTGGCGGCCTTGTGCGCCAGAAAGGCGCGGATCATCGCGTTCCAGCTGTCCAGCGTGGCGGAACGGTCCAGCGCGACGGGCGCATTGCAAATATCATATCTCATCGGCGCGGTCCTTTCAGGATCGGTCGGCATCGCTTGTAGATTAAGCCGTTCCGGGCTCCCGAAGAACGGTTTTGCCCCGCCCACACGCCAACGTGAAGCCGAACGCGGCTTTCGTGAGGATTCGCGGCAAACATTGCAGAAATCTGCGGCAGCACGGCAATTTCACGGCGGTTTGTTGCGCTTCAGGTGCCTGCGTCGCCCGCATCCGGACCCCAGAGGCCCAGCACTTCATCGGTGTCCTGCCCAAAGCGCGGCGGCGCGCGGTCATAGCGGACAGGTGTGGCGGAAAACTTCAGCGGATTGCCCAGCAACCGGACCGCCCCGCCTTGCAGATCCTCCCCTGCCACATCGACGACGCCCCCGCGTGCCTGCGCCTGCTGCGATGTCAGCGCCTCGGCAATCGTGTTGATCGGCCCACAGGGCACGCCCACATCCTGCAACCGCGCCAGCAGATCGGCCTTGGGCAAGGCGGCCATCGCCGGGCTGATGGCGTCGATCAGATCGGCGCGGTGCGCGATCCGGCCCAGATTGGTGGCGAACCTGTCGTCCTTGCCCACGTCCGCCAGCGCCAATGCATCGCAAAACCGTGCAAACTGCGCGTCATTGCCCACTGCCAGCAGAACATGCCCGTCTGCGCAGGCAAAAGCGTCATAGGGCACGATGTTGGGATGCGCATTGCCGCGCCGTTCCGGCAAAGCGCCGGAGGTCAGGTAATTCGTCCCCTCGTTCACCAGCCATGCCATTGCCGCATCGACCAGCGACAGGTCGATATGCTGGCCTTCACCCGTCGCGTCCCGGTGGCGCAGGGCGGCGAGGATGCCGATGGTCGCATACATCCCGCACATCACGTCGGCGATGCCCACGCCGACCTTCATCGGTGGCCCCTCCGGTGCGCCGGTGATCGACATGATCCCGCCAAACCCCTGCGCCATGATGTCATATCCCGGCTGCGCGCTGTTCGGCCCGGTCTGTCCAAAGCCCGAGATCGAACAATAGACCAGCCCCGGATGCGCGGCACAGAGCGTCGCATGATCCAGCCCGTATTTCCGCAGCCCGCCGGGCTTGAAATTCTCGACCACCACATCGGCGCGGGCGGCCAGATGGCGCAGGATACGCTGGCCGTCGGGGTCCGCAATGTCGATGGCGACCGATCGCTTGTTCCGGTTCGCGGCCATGAAATAGGCGGACAGATCGGTATCGGCCCCCATGCTGTCACGCGCATAATGCGGCCCCCAGCCGCGCGTGTCATCGCCGCCGGTCTTGGGGTTCTCGACCTTGATCACCGTGGCCCCCAGATCACCCAGCAGCTGCGTGCAGGTCGGCCCGGCCAGAATCCGCGTCAGATCAAGGACAAAGATGCCGTCGAGTGCCCCCCTAGATGCGCCCGTCATACGCCCCCCGGTCGATCAGGGCCGCGATCACGGTAAAGGTATCCGCTGCCAGCGCCTCTTTGAGTGCCGCCTCGAGCCCGGCGCGGTCCTGCACGGTCACACCCGCCCCCCCAAAGGCCAACCCCATCGCTTCGAAGTTGTGTCGGGCGAAATCCACGCCGGTGTTGGACATCTGCCTTTCGCGCTGCTTTTTCTCGATCAGCGCAAGGGAGGCATCGACAAACACCACGAATATCGGCGCAAGGTCCAGTTCCGCCGCCGTCGCCAGTTCTCCGACCACCATCAGGAACCCCGCATCGCCCGAAAAGGACACGACGGGGCGCGCGGGATCGGCCAGCTTGGCCCCGATGGCCAGCGGCACCGCACAACCCATCGTGCAAAGCGCCGAGGATTGCATCAGGTCGCGCGGGGCATCGCATTCCCACATCTGGCTCAGCAGAATGCGGTGCGCCCCGCTGTCGGCGGAGGCGATCGTGTCGCGCGGCAGCACCCGGCGGCAGGTGTCGATCACCGCTGCCGGCCCCCAGTCGTCGTCCCTGGGGAAGGCATCGACAAGGGCCGACTTCACCCGGTAGATGTCGCCCGCAGCCCAGGTTTCCTGTGGCGCGACGCCGTCGCTCAACGCCGCCAGCGTGGCGGCGCAGTCGGTCACGAAATTCAGCGTGGACTGGTGCATGTAGTGGTGGTTCGGCACCGCCGTGATGTCGATCACCTTCTGATTGTCAGGATGCCAGACATCCCGCCAGCCGGGCCGCATCTCAATCGGGTCATACCCGACACAAAGGATCAGATCGGCGCTTTGCACAAAAGGGACCAGATGGCTGTCCGCCAGCGGCGACAGCCCCGCACCGCCAAGGCTCAGGGCGTGATCCTCCCGCAGGATGCCCTTGGCCTTGTAGGTGGTGATCACCGGGATGCCGTGGCGTTCCGCAAAGGCCTGCACCGCTGGCGCGGCCTGCTGGTTCAGCGCATCGACCCCCACAATCATCACCGGCCGCTGCGCCTGCGCCAGCCAGCCCCGCGCGGTGGCCAGATCCCCCCCGGCAGGGGCGGCGGGCGAGGCTGGCCTGCGCGGGGCAGGGGCCGCAGCCGGCACCTGCGCCTCGGCCACCGAAATCGGCACGTCGATATGCACAGGCCCCCTGCGGCCTTCGGTGGCGATGGCGACGGCCTTGTCCGCGATGACATGCGCGGCCCCGGCGTTCAGTGTAAAGCCTGCCTTGGTGATGGGCGCAAAGACCGCCCGCTGATCGACCACCTGATGGGTGTACCGCTGCGCCTCATCGGCATCCATGCAGCCCGAAATCACGATGAGCGGCACCTGATCCTGCAACGCATTGGCCACGGTGTTCACCCCGTTCAGGGTGCCGGGACCGATGGTGCCCACCAGAATGGCCGGCGCGTGATCCCGGTGATGCACCCCTTCGGCCATGAACCCCGCCGCATTCTCGTGCTTGGCCAGCACAAAGCGGATGCCCGCCGCCTCCAGCGCATCAATGACCGTCAGAACCTCACCCCCCGGCATCCCGAAGGCCCAGCGGCACCCGGCGGCATAAAGACGGCGGGCAAGGGCGTCGGCGGCGCGGATCGTGTCGGTCATGGACGGGGCCTTTCGGTCAAGGGGTCACCAAAGACCAAGCACGCCGCGTCCAAAGGCGCAACTCACACTCTTGTCGGAAATATTGCAGTCACCTGCGGCGGGGCGTCAGCGCCGCCGGTCACGGCGCGCGGACATCGGCTGGAACGCCACGCCCACATGCGCCTCGCAATAGGGCTTGCCCTGTTTCACCGGCAGACCGCAGAACCAGAAATCCTCTGTCGCGGGGTCACCCACGGGCCATTTGCAGGTCCGCTCGGTCAATTCCATCAGGCCGATCTTCTTGGCCTTCTTCTCCACCTCGTTGACCTTGGCCAGGGCCTCGGGCGAAATCTCGTTGGCCGAGGGCTGCGGCGGCAGCGGCTGACCGGCCGGAATGATCTGCTTGCGCGCGGGCAGGGTGGACTTCGGCGGTGCCGCCGCCTGCGTCTGCATGATCGGCTTTTCGGACTTGGGCTCCGCGTCCGGGTCCGCCTTCGGCTTCGCCTCCGACTTGGCGGCGGGCTTGGCCTTGGCCTTCGGTTCGGGCTTGGCAGCAGAGGGGGCACCGGCACCGGCGCTGGTGGCGCGGTTCGACAGACCCAGACGATGCACCTTGCCGATCACGGCATTGCGGGTCACGCCGCCCAGCTCCTTTGCGATCTGGCTTGCGGATTGGCCCTCGCCCCACATTTTCTTCAGCGTCTCAACGCGCTCATCTGTCCAGGACATCGCAGGCCTTCCTATCGGTCAAAAAGCGGCCCCTTTGGACCGCTTCATCAAATTCAAGCCCCTATACTAAGCGTATCGCGGCTGCGTGCAAGGCACGAAGCGCCCATGACGCGGCGCGATCCCGCCACAAACGGGCCTTTGGCGGCAAGGTCTGCGCGGTTTTTCCCTCCCGGCGCTCAAAAAAGGTCTGGGCAAATCCACCCGGTGCCCCTAACACGGTGCCATGATCACGCAGGCCCCTATTTCGCTCCGACGACGCCAGGTCTGAACCTGTCGCGTGACCTGCAGGCCGCAGGTCTGATCCCGGTGCCCTGCACCTTTCCCATATCCCCTTGACCACACCCGCCGCCCGTGGCCTGTTGCCCTTTTAGCGGCCCATCATAAGGATGATCCAGATGATCTCTTCCGTTCTGCCGACCTACAACCGTGCCCCCCTGAGCTTCGTGTCGGGCGCAGGATCCTGGCTGATCGAGGCGGATGGCCGACGGTTTCTCGACCTCGGCGCGGGCATCGCGGTGAACGCGCTGGGCCATGCCAATCCGGCTCTCGTGGCGGCGCTGACGGCGCAGGCGAACACGCTCTGGCACACCTCCAACCTCTACCAGATCCCGCAGCAACAGGCGCTGGCGGACAAACTGGTGGATCACAGCTTTGCCGACACGGTGTTCTTCACCAATTCCGGCACCGAAAGCTGCGAACTGGCGGTCAAGATGGCGCGCAAGTATTTCTACGACAAGGGCCAGCCCGACCGGACCGATATCATCACCTTCTCGGGCTCCTTTCACGGCCGGTCTTCCGCTGGCATCGCCGCGGCAGGCTCGGAAAAGATGACCAAGGGCTTTGGTCCCTTGCTGCCCGGCTTCGTGCATCTCGACTTCGGCGATCACGACGCGCTGACCGCGGCGATCACCGACACGACCTGCGCGATCCTGATCGAACCGGTGCAGGGCGAGGGCGGCATCCGCCCGGTCCCCGACCAGTGCCTCAAGGGCCTGCGCGATCTGTGCGACGAACACGGCATCCTGCTGATCTTCGACGAGGTGCAATGCGGCGTGGCCCGCACGGGCAAACTCTTCGCCCACGAATGGGCGGGCATCACCCCCGACATCATGATGGTGGCCAAAGGCATCGGCGGCGGCTTCCCGCTGGGCTGTGTGCTGGCCACCGAAAACGCGGCCTCCGGCATGACGGCGGGCACCCACGGCTCCACCTACGGCGGCAACCCGCTGGGCTGCGCCGTCGGCAACGCGGTGATGGACATCGTGACCGATCCGGCTTTCCTCGCCGAGGTGAACCGCAAGGCCGGCCTCATGCGCCAGAAACTCGAAGGGCTGATCGCCAACCATCCCGACGTCTTCGAAAGCGTGCGCGGCAGCGGCCTGATGCTGGGCATCAGATGCAAGGTCGCCCCGGGCGATGTGGTCACGGCGGGCTATGCCCATGAGGTGATCACCGTACCGGCGGCGGACAACGTGATCCGCCTTCTGCCGCCCCTCACCATCACCGACGCAGAGATCGCCGAGGCCATCTCCCGACTGGATGCCGCCGCCAGCAGCCTGAGCGCGACCTGAGCCTTCATCTTTCCAATACAACTCATTCCGGGGGGCTTGCCCCCCGGTACATCCGTCAGCCGCAAAGACCGAACCCATGACACATTTTCTGGACATCCACACAACGCCCGCCGCGGACCTGCGCAGCATCATCGACAGCGCGATCACCATGAAGAACGCCCGCGCCGACCGTCCAAAAGGCGCGCCCGACGATGACCAGCCGCTCAAGGACCACATGGTCGCGCTCATCTTCGAGAAACCCTCGACCCGCACCCGCGTCAGCTTCGACGTGGGCGTGCGCCAGATGGGCGGTCAGACCATGGTGCTGTCGGGTGCCGACATGCAGCTGGGCCACGGCGAAACCATCGCCGACACCGCCCGGGTGCTGTCGCGCTATGTCGATCTGATCATGATCCGCACGTTCGAGGAACAGACCCTTCTGGACATGGCGGAATATGCCACCGTCCCGGTGATCAACGGGCTCACGAACCGCAGCCACCCCTGCCAGATCATGGCCGACATCATGACGTTCGAGGAACACAACGGCCCGATCAAGGGCAAGAAGGTCGTCTGGTCCGGCGATGGCAACAACGTCTTCGCCAGCTTCGCCCATGCCGCCAGGCAGTTCGACTTCGACCTCACCTTCACCGGCCCGCCGCCGCTCGATCCCGAAGCGGCACTCGACGGGCTCTACAGCATCGAACGCGATCCCGATGTCGCCGTGCAGGGCGCCGATCTGGTGGTCACCGACACCTGGGTGTCGATGCACGATCCCCAGTCCGCCCGCGAACGCCGCCACAACCAGCTGCGCGGCTATCAGGTGAACGAGGCGCTGATGGCCAGGGCCAAGAAGGACGCGCTCTTCATGCATTGCCTGCCCGCCCACCGCGAGGACGAGGCGACAAGTGCCGTCATGGACGGTCCCCATTCGGTGATCTTCGACGAGGCCGAAAACCGCCTGCACGCGCAAAAGGCCATCATGCGGCACTGCCTTGGCCGCTGAGGCCCCCCATATCGTCATTGCCGGGGCCGGGGCCATCGGCTGTTTCATCGGTGGCCTTCTGGCCGCCTCGGGCGCGCGGATCAGCCTGCTGGTCCGCCCCCGCATCGCCGCCGAAGTGCGCGCCCACGGGCTGACCCTGACCGATCTGGACGGGATGGCCCTGAACATGGACGCCCACGCGCTGACGCTGGCCGAAGACCCCGCCTGCCTGCGTCACGCCGATCTGGTGCTCGTCACCGTCAAATCCCGCGATACCGCCGCTGTCGCCGCGCTGATCGACCGTCACGCCCGCGCCCGCATACCCGTCATCAGCCTGCAGAACGGTGTCGGCAACGCCGACACGCTGCGCGCCGCGCTGCCGGGTCACGATGTGCGCGCAGGCATGGTGCCGTTCAACGTCGTGCCGATGGGGCAGGGCTGCTACCACCGGGCCGTGGACGGTGACATCGTGATCGAGGGAGGACCGGGCGATCTGTCCCGCCACCTGACGACCCCGCATCTGTCCTGCAGCGAAAGCCGCGACATCGAAGCCGTCCAGTGGGGCAAGTTCCTTCTCAATCTCAACAACGCGCTCAATGCGCTCAGCGGTCTGCCCCTGCAACGCCAGCTGAAGGACCGCGCATGGCGCAGGCTGATGGCCGATCAATGGGCCGAAGCACTGGGCATCCTGACCGCCGCAGGCATCCGCCCGCTGTCCGCCACGCCGGTATCGCCCGCGCTCATCCCCTGGATCCTGCGCCTGCCGACGCCGATCTTCACCCGCGTTGCCGCGCGGATGCTGCGGATCGACCCGCAGGCGCGGACCTCCATGTCCTATGATCTGATGGAAAGCCGCCCCACGGAGATCGACGCGCTGCAGGGCGAGGTGCTGCGCATGGCCGCCGCACAGGGCAGGCCCGCGCCGATCAATGCAATGGTGCTGGATGTGGTCCAGACCGCCGAACTGGCCCGCGAAGGGTTGCCCAACCTCACGCCGCAGGGCCTGCGGGCCGAACTTGCCCGCCTCCGGGGCGCGACATCCGGCTGAGCGGTGCCGCAGGTCTCAGAAGTTGCGCAAAATCCGTTTCAGATCAGGCTCATCGACCAATTCGGACGCCTGTGCCGGAGTGAACCATTTGCGCGTCCGTTCGTCCACTTCGGGATAGTCGTTCTCAAGATTGCGCACGCGGGTCAGATAGACCTGCGCCTCGACCGGCACGGTATCCCCCGAGGACAATCCCTTGTCGTAATCGAAATACCCCATCGGGTCTTCTTCGATGTCCGCCTTGCTGACGCCCGCCTCTTCCCAGGCTTCCTGCAAGGCCGCCTCGAAGTCGGTCTTGCCCGCCATCGGCCAGCCCTTGGGCACGATCCAGCGCCCGGTGTCGCGGCTGGTGATCAGCAACACCTGTTTGCCCGCGTCCGTCACGCGGTAACACAATGCCGCCACTTGCTGGCGTTTTTCGACAGGTTCCACGGGGCCGAACATTTCTGCCCATGCCCGCCTCAGGCTATGCATCATTTTTGGTATCACCGACTGCAATTATTGTTTTTATAAATCATAACATAACAATAAGTGATTCGCGTTTCAAGTGTGTTACCGGCACCGGTTACGCCTTGCGCTCGGCTGGCGCGCCCCGCAGGGTAGACCAGAACTGGCGGAGCGGTATCGCATGACGGACAAGGCACAACTGGCTGACATCGGCGTCTACGGTCTGGGAACGATGGGATCGGCGCTGGCGCTCAATCTCGCCGAAAGCGGCCTGCGGGTCGCTGTGTCCAACCGCGAGGCCGAATGGATCGCGCCCTTTCTCGACACCGCGGGCCCGCTGGTCCACCGGCTGATCGGTGCCGCCGATCTGGCCGGCTTCGTGCAGGCCATCGCCCCGCCCCGGCGCATCCTGTTCATGATCCCGTCGGGTGCCCCGATGGACGCGATGATCGCCGCGATCCTGCCGCTTCTGGGCCGCGGCGACACGCTGATCGACGGCGGCAACGCCGATTTCCACGATACCCGCCGCCGCGTCGCCGCCTTTGAGGGAACGGGCAAGCATTTCGTGGGCATGGGCGTGTCGGGCGGTGCCGAAGGGGCGCGGCACGGCCCTTCGATGATGGTTGGCGGGACAGATGACGCATGGCAGGCCCTGCGCCCGGTGCTGGAAGGGATCGCGGCCCGGTTCGACGGCGCACCATGTGTCGCCCATGTCGGCCCGGATGGCGCGGGCCATTTCGTCAAGACGGTCCACAACGGCATCGAATATGCCGATATGCAGATGATCTCGGAAATCTACGGTCTGCTGCGCGACGGTGGCGGGCGCGACGCCGCCCGCATCGGTGCGCTGTTCGGGCGCTGGCAAGACGGCCCGCTCGGCTCCTACCTGATCGAAGTGTCAGCGGCGGCCCTGCAGACGGTGGACCCCGATACCGGCACCGCCCTTGTCGACATGATCCTCGATCAGGCCGGGCAGAAGGGGACAGGCCGCTGGACCCTGATCGAGGCCTTGCGCATGGGCCAGTCGGCCAGCACGATCGAGGCTGCGGTGGGCGCACGCGGCTGGTCCTCCGAAAAGGCCCTGCGCGTCATCGCCGAACCGCTCCTGCCTGCGGGGGTTCAGCCTGTGGACATGCCCTCCGACAGTGATCTCGAACAGGCGCTGCTCGCGGGAAGGATCGTCGCGCTTGCGCAGGGGTTCCGCATTCTCGGCGCCGCGTCCGATGAATACAGCTGGGCCCTCGACCCCGCCCGCATCGCCGAGATCTGGCGGGCAGGCTGCATCATCCGCTCGGTGCTTCTCGACGACATCGCCGCCGCCTTCCGCAGCGATCTGCCGCAGGATGAGCTGATCCTGGCACCCCGGATGCGCGCCGCGCTGGAAGACGCCATTCCGGCGCTGCGCCGTGTGCTGGCTGCGGGTCTGTCGATGGGCGTGGCCCTGCCTGCGCTCTCCGCCGCGCTGGCATGGTATGACAGCATCCGCCGCGCGCGCGGCAGCGCGAACCTGATCCAGGCACAACGGGACTTCTTTGGCAGCCACGGCTTTGCGCGCACCGATGTGACCGGCGCGCATCACGGGGTCTGGAACCCGCTCTTTTCTGCAAAATCAAAGGGATCGGCGGGATAGTTCACGTGCCGCAGATACAATCCTTCGGGCGGGCTGACCGGGCCGCAGGCGGCGCGGTCCCGCGCCGCCAACGCGCGGGCGATATCCGCAGGCGTCCATGATCCTGCCCCGACACGTTCCAGTGACCCGACGAAACTGCGCACCTGATTGTGCAGGAAAGACCGCGCGCGCACGTCGAAATGATACTCTGTCCCCGCTGCTGTCTCGACTTGCGTGATGCGCAGCCGGTCCAGCGTCTTGACCGGGCTGTCGGCCTGACAAATGGTTGAACGAAAGGTGGTAAAGTCATGTTTTCCAACCAGAATGTCGGCAGCCTCCTGCATGGCCTCCACGTCCAGCGGCTGCTTCACCTGCCAGACCAGCCCGGCCTGATGGGTCGCGGGCGCACGGCGGCTCAGGACGCGGAACAGATACTGACGCTCCAGCGCTGAGAACCGGGCGTGAAAATCCTGCGGTGCCCGCGCGCAGGCGACAATCGCGACCGGTTGCGGTTTCAGATGATAGTTCAGCGCTTCGGACAGCCGGAACGGGTCCCACGCCTGCTCCATGTCGCAATGGGCCACCTGACCCAGCGCATGAACGCCCGCGTCCGTGCGCCCTGCCGCGACGATGGTATGGGCGCGCGGTTCCAGCCGGGCCAGCGCGGCCTCGATCTCGCCCTGCACCGAGGTCAGACCGATCTGCCGCTGCCAGCCGACAAAGGGCGCGCCGTGGTACTCTATTTTCAGGGCATAGCGATACATGGCCTGCGGCTTACGCCTCGGCATGGCTTCTGGCAATCCCCCGGGGCCGCACCTATGTTAGCGCGACAAGCAATGGAAGGCGGGCAGGTTTTGGTCATCTCACGTATTGCCGATGGCATCTGGCGGCAGGTCGAGGCGGTTCAGGACACGGTGTCGGAAACCTTGTTCGAACCGGTGATCCGGCTGGGCGTCACGGGGCTGGCGCGGTCGGGCAAGACGGTCTTCATCACCTCGCTGGTCGCCAACCTGCTGGACCGGGGACGGATGCCGGGGTTGCTGGCCGCGAACGAAGGCCGGATCGAGGCCGCCTTCCTGCAACCGCAACCCAACGACACGCTGCCCCGGTTCGAATACGAGGCGCATCTGGCCGCCCTGACCGGGCAAACGCCGCATTGGCCCGACAGCACCCGCGCCATCTCCGAGTTGCGCCTGTCGCTCAAGGTCCGGCCAAACGGATTGCTGGCGGGGCTTCAGGGGCCGCGCACGGTGCATCTCGATATCGTGGATTATCCCGGTGAATGGCTGCTGGATCTGGGGCTGATGGACCGCAGCTACGAGGATTGGTCTCAGGAGACTCTGGAGCGAATCAAGAGCCGGGAATCGGCGCGTCATTTCATGGAGTTGGCAGCCGATCTTGATGTGGACAAACCGCATGAGGAGGCGCTGGCACAGGATCTGGCGAAACGCTATGCGGCCTATCTGACCGCCGCCCGGCTTGAAGGGTTTTCGGACTGCACGCCGGGGCGGTTCCTGCTGCCCGGCGATCTTGCGGGGTCTCCGGTCCTCACCTTTGCACCGCTGCCGGTGTCCGGCACGGGCAAGCGCGGGTCGCTGCACCGCGAAATGGCGCGGCGGTTCGAGGCCTACAAGGACCGCGTGGTCCGGCCCTTTTTTCGCGATCACTTTGCCCGGATCGACCGGCAGGTGGTGCTGGTCGATGCGCTGGGCGCGATCCATCAGGGGCCGCAGGCCGTCGATGATCTGCGCCATGCGATGACCGAGATCCTGACGGCCTTTCGCCCCGGCAGGAATTCGTTTCTGCGCGGCCTTCTGGGCAGCAAACGGGTGGAGAAGATCCTTTTCGCCGCGACCAAGGCGGACCATCTGCATCATACCCAGCACGGCAAGCTGAGTGCGATCATGCAGGCGCTGACCCGCGACGCGCGCGACCGGGCGCAATATGCCGGGGCCGGGACATCCGCAATGGCCATCGCGTCGCTTCGCGCCACGACCGAGGCCACGATGGAGCATGAGGGCACGCCGCTCGACGTGGTGCGCGGCACGCTTCTGGACACCGGCAAGGAAGCGGCCTTCTATCCCGGCGATCTGCCCGAAGACCCCGCACATCTGCTGAGCCCCGCCCGGGCGGGCGCGGAAAAGTGGCTTGATCAGGATTATCAGGTGATGCGTTTCGCACCGGCACCTCTGGCGCTCAAACCCGGCGACGGGCCGCCGCACATCCGGCTGGACCGGGCCGCGGAATTTCTGATCGGAGACCGGTTATGACCCATCTGCGCAAGGCGCGGTCCACGGACGCGGGCAAGATCGGCGCGATCCTGTCGGAATTCACCCGGACGACCGAGTGGATGCCGCCGCTGCATACCGGTGCCGAAGACATCGCCCACGCGGGGCGGCTGATCGACAGGGGCGTCGTCACGGTTGCGGAAAGGGACGGCATGGTGGTGGGCTTTGCCGCCTGCGACGATGGTGATCTGGATGCGCTCTATGTGGCGGCGAATGCACGGGGGCAGGGTGTGGGCAGCGCCTTGCTGGATCACCTGAAGTCCGCGCATGACACGCTCACGCTCTGGACCTTTCAGGCCAATCAGCGGGCGCAGAAATTCTACGTCCGGCACGGCTTTGCCGAAATCGAGCGCACGGATGGGGCGGGCAACGACGAGACCCTGCCGGACATCCGGTACACATGGCAGCGAAAGGACGGCTGAGATGGCAAAGGGACCGGTGCTTTTCGATCTGGAGACGGAGACCCGTCCGCGCCCGCAGGTGGCCGAGGCGCCCCCCGTGCCCGATCTGGTGGCCGTCGCGCCGCAGGGGCAGGCGATGCAAGCCGCCGCACGGCTGGCCGCCCGCAGGCCGTCCGCGTTGGTGCGGGCCTTCTGGTGGCTGCTGACGGCACTGGTCGGCGCGGTGGTGTCCATCGCCGCCTGGACCTTCGTGACCGATCTGATGGCCCGCTATCCCCTTTTGGGCTGGGCGATGACGGTTCTGCTGGCGGCGTTCCTTGTGGTGCTGTCGTTGCTGGCGCTGCGCGAAATGGCGGCGTTCGGAAGACTGGCGCGGCTGGACGGGTTGCGCCACGATGCGGGGGCCGCTTTGGCGCAGGAGGATCTGGTGGCGGCGCGCAAGGTCACGGACCGTCTGGTGTTGCTGTACAAGGGGCGCGAGGACACGCGTTGGGGGCGCGACCGGCTGGATTCGCTGCGCGGCGATCAGATGGATGCAAGCGGTCTTCTGGGGCTGGCGGAGCACGAATTGCTTGGCCCGCTGGACAAGGCGGCAAGCCGCGAGGTCGAGGCCGCAGCACGTCAGGTGGCGACCGTCACGGCGCTGGTGCCGCTGGCGCTGGCGGATGTGGCCGCCGCGCTCACCGCGAACCTGCGGATGATCCGGCGGGTGGCGGAGGTCTATGGCGGGCGGTCCGGGTTCTTTGGGTCCTGGCGGCTGACCCGGGCGGTCCTGTCCCACATGGTCGCCACCGGTGCCGTGGCGGTGGGCGACGATCTGCTGGAGCCCGTGCTGGGTGGCACGATCATCGGCAAGCTGAGCCGGCGCTTCGGCGAGGGGTTGGTGAACGGTGCGTTGACCGCGCGGGTGGGGGTGGCCGCGATGGAGGTCTGCCGCCCGCTGCCGTTTTCGCCGGGGCGCAGGCCAAAGGTGCGCGGGATCATCAAGAACGCGCTGAGCGGTCTGTTCGGCAAGGGTTGAGCCAAAGGTGCGGGCAAGCCCGCATGCGATTTTATTGATTTGGCCCCGGCCAAATCGGATGCGAGACGCTGTCTCGCGCTCTGCGGTTTCAGGGCCAAAAAGAGATGAGACTTGTGGCACGGTTTGGGCGGGCCTATAAGCGGCGCATGGCTTGGCTGACGCTGATCATTATCCGAATTATTTCCCCGGCGCTCTGATTGCATGAGACGCCGGGCAGAGGTGCTTGAGCTATTCGCACCGATTGAACCTGACACATTCCCACCATTTCCGAAGGACGCCCCCCATGTGCGCCGATACGCCTGAGACGCTTGACTACAAATCCACCCTGAACCTGCCGCAGACCGATTTCCCGATGCGGGCGGGACTGCCCAAGCGCGAGCCCGAGTGGCTGGCGCGCTGGGAGAAGATCGGGGTCTATGACCGGTTGCGGGAGAAAGAGGGGCGCGCGCCTTTCACGCTGCACGACGGGCCGCCCTATGCCAACGGGCATCTGCACATCGGTCATGCGCTGAACAAGACCATCAAGGACATGATCGTGCGCAGCCACCAGATGATGGGGTTCGATGCGCGGTACATCCCCGGTTGGGATTGTCATGGTCTGCCCATCGAGTGGAAGATCGAGGAGCAGTACCGCCAGAAGGGGCGCGACAAGGACGAGGTGCCGATCAACGAGTTTCGCGCCGAGTGCCGCGCCTTTGCCGCCGGTTGGGTGGATGTGCAGCGCGAGGAATTCAAGCGGCTGGGCATCACGGGCAATTGGGCCGATCCGTATCTGACGATGGATTTCCACGCCGAGCGGGTGATCGCCGAGGAGTTCATGAAGTTCCTGATGAACGGCACGCTGTATCAGGGATCGAAGCCCGTGATGTGGTCACCGGTGGAGCAGACCGCGCTGGCCGAGGCGGAGGTGGAATACCACGACAAGGAGAGCTTTACGGTCTGGGTGAAGTTCGAGGTGGCCGATTTTGCCCTGCCTGATCTGGTGACAGGCGGTGAGGAAGGCTCGATCGACGATCGCCAGCCGGTTGTCGAGGCGGAAGCGCAGGCGGCGCAGGATTTCGTGGGTGCGAAGGTGGTGATCTGGACCACGACGCCCTGGACCATGCCGTCGAACAAGGCCGTGGTTTTTGGCGAAGGCATTTCCTACGGGCTCTATGAGGTGACCGGGACGCCGGAAGAATGCTGGGCTGCGGTGGGCGAGCGGTTCCTGCTGGCCGACAATCTGGCGGCGGACGTCTTTGCGCGGGCGCGGCTGGAGGACGGGCAATGGACGCGGGTGCGCGATGTGACACCGGCGCAGTTGGCGGGCATGACGCTGAAACATCCCCTCGCCGGTGCCGATGGCTCGGGCGGCGAATGGGACGACATCCGCGATTTCCGCGCAGCGGATTTCGTGACCGATACGGAAGGCACGGGGTTCGTGCATTGCGCACCGTCGCCACGGTCTTGAGGAATACGACCTCTACCGCGATCTGGGGATGCTGGAGCAGGTCATCACCTACAACGTGATGCCCGATGGCCGGTATCGCGACGATCTGCCGTTCTTTGGCGGCAAGGCGATCCTCAAGCCCAACGGCAAGGAGGGCGATGCCAACGCCGCCGTGATCGACAAGCTGGTCGAGGTTGGCGGGTTGCTGGCACGCGGCAAGATCAAGCACAGCTATCCGCATTCCTGGCGGTCCAAGGCGCCGGTGATCTACCGCAACACGCCGCAGTGGTTTGCCGCCATCGACAAGGTGGTGGGCGACGGGCAGGACATGCATGGCAAGACGATCCGCGAACGCGCGCTGACCGAGATCGACAATGTGAACTGGACGCCCAAATCCGGGCGCAACCGGCTGCATGCGATGATGGAGGCGCGGCCCGACTGGGTGCTGTCGCGGCAACGCGCATGGGGTGTGCCGCTGACCTGTTTCACCAAGAAAGGTGCGCTGCCCACGGACGAGGATTTCCTGCTGCGCAACCCGCAGGTCAACCGGCGCATCACCTCGGCCTTTGAAGAAGAAGGCGCGGATGCCTGGTACGAAGAGGGGGCCAAGCAGCGGTTCCTTGAAGGGATCGTGAACCCCGATGACTACGATCAGGTGATGGATATTCTGGATGTGTGGTTCGATTCCGGCTCGACCCATGCGTTCACCCTGCGCGACCGGCCCGACGGGACGGAAGACGGGATCGCGGATGTCTACATGGAAGGCACCGACCAGCATCGCGGGTGGTTCCATTCCTCGCTCTTGCAATCGGTCGGCACCACGGGGCGGGCCCCTTACCGCAATGTGGTGACCCATGGCTTCACGCTGGACGCCAAGGGCCTGAAGATGTCCAAGTCCATCGGCAACACCATCGTGCCCGAGAAGATCGTGCAGCAGTATGGCGCGGACATCCTGCGGCTGTGGGTGGCGCAGACCGATTACACCGCGGACCAGCGGATCGGGGACGAGATCCTGAAAGGGGTGGCCGACAGCTATCGCCGGTTGCGCAACACCATGCGCTATATGCTGGGATCGCTCAGTGATTTCAGCGAGGCGGACCGGGTCGATCCGGCGGACATGCCGGAGCTGGAGCGGTGGGTGCTGCACCGGCTGGCGGAACTGGACAAGGTGGTGCGCGACGGCTTTGCCCGGTTCGATTTTCAGGGTGTCTTTCAGGCGATCTTTACCTTCGCCACGGTGGATCTGTCGGCCTTCTATTTCGACATCCGCAAGGACGCGCTTTATTGCGACGGCGACACGGCGCGGCGACGGGCGGCGCGGACGGTGCTGGACATTCTGTTCCACCGGCTGACCACATGGCTGGCCCCGGTGCTGGTGTTCACGATGGAAGAGGTCTGGCTGGAGCGGTTCCCCGGAGAGGACTCGTCCGTTCATTTGCAGGACATGCCCGAAACGCCGAGCGATTGGCTGAACCCCGAATTGGCCGCGAAATGGGCCAAGGTGCGTCAGGCGCGGCGGGTCGTGACCTCGGCGCTTGAGGTGCAGCGGGTCGAAAAGGTGATCGGCGCGTCATTGGAGGCGGCGCCCATCGTCCATGTCGCGGATGAGGCGCAGCGGGAGGCGCTGGAGTCGGTGTCTTTCGAGGATGTCGCGATCACGTCGGACATTCGCGTGACGGGCGATGCGGCCCCGGCGGATGCGTTCAGGATGCCGGAAGTTGACGGCGTGGCGGTTGTCTTTGCCAAGGCGGAAGGCGAGAAATGCGCGCGCTGCTGGAAAGTGCTGCCGGATGTAGGGACGCATGCCCATCCGGGGGTCTGCGGACGCTGCGATGATGCTGTCTCGGGCACGGATTGAGGCAGAGATCACGCGGCAGGTCACGGCACGGGGGGCAGGCAAGACGGTCTGCCCTTCGGAGGTGGCGCGTGCCTTGTCGGAGGAGTGGCGAGAGCTGATGGGGCAGGTCCGCGAGGTTGCCGCCGGGATGGCGCAGCGCGGTGAGATCGCCGTGACGCAGTCGGGCGTGCCGGTGGATGCGGTCGAGGCTGTCGGGCCGATCCGGTTGGGAGTGAGCACAACCTGAGGATGTTTCGCGCGCGAAACATTTGCGTTAACAATGGGTTAACGGCGGGTGTTGAGGTCGGGTTCCGGGAAAAGGGCGGATGGCGCAGGAAACGGATTGAGACGGTCCGGCAGACACGGCAAGCTGTGCGCATGAAACAACGCTCCCTCCATACGCCCTTCGGGGATCTGACCGTGACGGAACGGGACGGCGCGATCATCGCGCTGGGCTGGTTCTGGGCGACGGAGCAGGCCAGGTCAGAGATACTGGACGCGGCGGTCGCACAACTGGCGGAGTATGCGGCGGGCAGGCGGCAGGCCTTCGATCTGCCGCTGCAGGTGGCAGGCACGGCGTTTCAGCGCGATGTGTGCCGGGTGATGGTCGGCCATTCCGTTTGGGTACACCCGCACCTATGGCGAGATCGCGAAGGAGTTGGGCGTGCCTGCGCAGGCGGTGGGGCAGGCCTGTGGCGGCAACCCCATTCCGGTGATCATTCCCTGTCACCGGGTGATGGGGGCCAAGGGGCTGACGGGGTTTTCCGGGCGCGGCGGGGTCGAGACAAAGGTTGCCCTGCTGCGCCACGAGGGCGCGGCAGGGCTGCTGATCTGAGCGGGCTCAGTCGGTAGCGCCGCTGTGGTTCATCGTGCCGTGAGACATCGCGCCGTGATCCGCCTTGCGGGTTTGATCGACGGGGATCATCACCACGATCTCGCCTGCTTTTTCGAAGGTCAGGGTCACGGGGATTTCGGTGTCCTGCTCAAGCGGGGCGTTCAGGCCCATGAACATGATGTGATCGCCGCCGCGCTTCAGCATATGCATGCCGCCTGCGGGGACCGGGAAGCCTTCTTCGACCTCCATCATGCGCATCACGCCGTTGGCGTCTTGCTTGTGGGTGTGCAGTTCCACCCGCGTTGCCCGGTCTGAGGTGGCGGCGATCAGGCGGTCATCCTCGCTGCCGGTGTTCATCAACGTCAGAAACGCCGCACCGGTGACGGAAGTGGGGGTGGAGCTGCGCACATAGGCGTCAGAGACGGTGATGTCAGCGGCAAAGGCAGGGATTGCAGCGAGCAAAAGGGCGGCGATGCCGCCGGTGATCCGTGTGGTCAGGGTCATGGTGTTTCCTTGTAGGTCTGATTGAGTGCGAAAGGGGATCAGACGGACAAGGGGGGCGCACGGGGGCGGGGTGCGAAGCGGGGCGCTGTGCCGATGACAGCCGGTGCCGGGACGGTGTGGTGTAGAACCGAAGGCGAGAAAATGGTGGTGCCCATGGACGGGGCACCCGGGAGTGCGGCATCGACCAACGCGCAGTCGGGGCAGAAATGCGGCGCGGCGGTGGGGCGGCCCTCTGCGTCGGTGTATACGGTCAGCGACTGGGTGCCGATGCACAGGACCATCTGGCCTGTGGCCGCAGCGGAGGTGCGCGCCACCGCCGTTGCCGGGCTGCTGAGCGCGATCATCAGCGCCAAGGCCAGAGATATGAAACCACGCAATGTCATGGCCGACTGTCTAACCTGCCGCGTGCCGAAAGGTGAGGGGCAAAAACGACGCAACCCCGGACGTGGTGGTCCGGGGCTGCTGAATGTCGTGGCAGTGCCGCAAGGGCAAGGCTCAGGTCAGTGCGTCCGCAGTGGCGGAGGACTTGGCGATCGCCTTCTTGATCTTCAGCGCGTTGGCGGACAGTTCGGTGTCCTTTGCCTTGGCAAGAAACTTGTCCAGACCGCCACGGTGATCGACCGAGCGCAGGGCGTGGGCCGAGATGCGCAGCTTGAACGAGCGGCCCAGTGCTTCGGACTGAAGCGTGGTGTCGTTCAGGTTGGGCAGAAAGCGGCGGCGCGTCTTGTTGTTCGCGTGGCTTACGTTGTTGCCCGTCATCGGGCCTTTTCCGGTCAATTCGCAGACGCGTGACATGGGCTTATCCTTTTGCTTTAGTGGTGTGGCAGCGCGGCCCGCTGCGACACATAAAAGAGGCCGCGCAATGCGACCCCGAAAACTTGTTTCGTGGCTTTAGTGGGAATCGCACGGGGCGTCAAGCCGAGCATGGCCTTGTCCGGGATTGTTCTGCGCATTGGGCATCAGGGGTGCGGCGGTGGTGCTTGTCGGTGTCGGTGCCTTCGGCCATAGTCCTGTCGACAAACGCAACCCGTGATCGGACAGCACATGAAAGCGATACGCAGGCCCCTGTTCTGGTTCAATCTTGCGATGTGGCTGGTGTCCATCGTGATCTCCACCCTGCTGATCAATCTGGGAAGCCTGATCATGTCGGATGTGCCGACGGCGGCGCGGCTGATCGACCGGGATGATTTCGTCGACAGCGCAAGGCTCGAGGCGACGGATGCCCGGATCGACCTTATCGAGACGGCGCTGGCGCAGAATGCCAATGCGGTCGAGGACGCGCAGTTCGTGCTGCGGTCGCGGACGCTGGATTACCAGAACCAGCGGGCGAATTTCGAGAATTGGGTGAGTACGCGCCGGGCGACGGGGGAAGACAGCCAGAATGCCGAAGTGGTCGCGCGGGTCAACGCCATCGAGGCCTTGAAGCTGGCGGAGCGCGAGGCGGAACGGACGGTGGAG
This sequence comes from uncultured Alphaproteobacteria bacterium, assembly GCA_963799505.1. Taxonomy (GTDB): domain Bacteria; phylum Pseudomonadota; class Alphaproteobacteria; order Rhodobacterales; family Rhodobacteraceae; genus Sulfitobacter. Next base: position 6,011 of record CAWCXM010000010.1, on the reverse strand, counting down.
ACGCTGCAGCAGGACGCGGTTCAGGCCAGACGGACGCTGGCCGAGTTGTACGAGGCGCGGGGGCAGATCGTGGAGGATGCGACGGCACCTTTCGAGCGGGCGCGCAGCCTTGAGGTGCTCAAGGTGTTCGGGCTGCGGCTGGCGCTGACGCTGCCCTTGTTGCTGATCGCGGGCTGGCTGGTGATGAAAAAGCGCGGATCGACCTATTGGCCGGTCTACCGCGGTTTCGTGATCTTTGCGCTTTTCGCCTTCTTCGTGGAACTGGTGCCGTATCTGCCGTCCTACGGAGGCTATGTGCGTTATGTCGTGGGGATCGTCCTTGCGCTGCTGGTGGCGCATTTCGCGATTCGCGGGATGGCGCGATACCTGCAGAACAAGCGGGCGGAAGAGGACAAGCCCGACAGCGAAAAGCGCAAGCTGATCGGGTACGAGACAGCGGTGACGAAGATTTCCGACGGGGTGTGCCCCAGTTGTGACCGTCAGTTTGCCGCCAAGGCCCCGCGCAAGGGGCAGACGATACCGGACTCGAAGGTCGATTTCTGCGTCCACTGCGGGTTCTGCCTGTTCAGTTACTGCAAGGCCTGCGAGGCGCGGGAAAATTCGTTCTATAATTTCTGCGGCTCCTGCGGGACGCCGTCGGAGGGGGCGCCGACACCTTCGGTGGCCTGAGCGGCGGTTGATGTGGACCGGGTGCGTATTCGCCCTTTCCTCCTGAACGGCAATTTGCGAGACCTGTGTTCATGACCATTCAGATGCGCGCCCTTCTTGTTCACCTGTTTACCGCCACCGGTGCGGTGTTCGCCATGCTGGCGATGCTGGCGGCCGTGGATCAGAAATGGGATCTGATGTTTCTGTGGCTCGTGGTGGCGTTCTTTGTGGACGGGATCGACGGACCACTGGCGCGCAAGTACGACGTGAAGGCCAACGCGCCGGAATTCGATGGCGTGCTGCTGGACCTGATCATCGACTATCTGACCTATGTGTTCATCCCTGCCTTCGCGCTGTTCAAGTCCGGTCTCATGGACGGGTGGAGCGGTTGGGTGATGATCATCATCATCACCTTTGCATCCGCGCTCTACTTTGCGGATACGCGCATGAAAACAAAGGATAATTCCTTTTCGGGCTTTCCGGGGTGCTGGAACATGCTGGTGCTGGTGCTGTTCGCGCTGGAGCCGCCTTGGTGGGTTTCCCTGATCATCGTGACCATCCTTGCCGCCGCGATGTTCCTGCGGATCAAGTTCGTGCATCCGGTCCGCACGGAACGCTGGCGGATGATCACGCTGCCGATGGCACTGGCCTGGACGTTCTTTGCGGGGTGGGCGGCCTGGGTGGATTTCCATCCCGAAAGCTGGGCGCACTGGGGATTGATCCTGACGTCGGTCTATCTGGTCTGCGCCGGGGCGGTGCAGCAGTTGACCGAAGCTGCGGATTAATCTGTCTTCGACAGGATCTCTTCGACCCAGGCGGTGACCGTTTGCGACGCAGGCCCGATGCGGTGTTCGGCGAATTGATTGCCCACGACGGACCGTTCGAGGTTGAATTCGATGGTGTGGGCCCCGGCGCGGCGCGCCTCCGCACCGAAACCGGCGGCGGGATAGACGTTGCCCGATGTGCCGATGGCGGCAAAGATGTCGGCTTCGATCAGATGGTCGAAAAGCGTGTCCATGTCGTAGGGCATTTCCCCGAACCACACGATGTCAGGCCGCGCGGCGGGTGCATCGCAGGCAGGGCAGGCATCGCCCGGTGCCATCACCATCGGGGCGTCCCAGCGGTGATCGCACGCGGCGCAGAGCGCGCCCTTGAGGTGGCCGTGCATGTGGTAGAGCGTCCGGGTGCCGCCGCGTTCGTGCAGGTCGTCGACATTCTGGGTGATCACCACAACCTCGCCGTCGTGTTCCGCCTCGAGCCGCGCCAGAGCGCGGTGGGCGGCGTTGGGTTCGACCTGTGCCGCCTGCGCCCGGCGCGCGTTGTAGAAGTTCACCACCAGCGCGGGGTCTTTCATGAAGCCTTCGGGTGTCGCCACGTCCTCGACCCGGTGCTGCGCCCACAGACCGTCTTCGGCGCGGAAGGTTTCGATCCCGCTTTCGGCGGAAATGCCGGCTCCGGTGAGGATCACGATTTTGGTCATGGGGCAGGCTCCGGCAGATGGATTTGTCGCGATGGTGTCTAACACGAGGGCACGGGGACAGGCCAGCACTTGCGCATCCCGCACAAGGCTTTCACATTGGGAATGACATGAGAAAGGACCACCCATGAAAATCGCCACCGCCGCCTATCCGCTGGATGTGCTGTCGTCCTGGGCGCAGTACGAGGACAAGCTGGCCGGTTGGGTCGGGGACGCCGCCGGGCAGGGTGCTGACTTGCTGGTCTTTCCCGAATACGGCGCGATGGAACTGGCCACGCTGGCAGGGCCGGAGATAGCGGGCGATCTGGAACAGTCGCTTTATGCGGTGTCGGACCGATTGGCAGATGCGGATGCGCTGCACGTCCGGCTGGCGGCAGAGCACGGCGTTCACATCGTTGCGGCCTCCGGTCCGGCAGCGACGGAGACGCGCCCTGTGAACCGGGCGCGGCTGATCACGCCCACGGGGCAGATCGGGGTGCAGGACAAGCAGATCATGACCCGGTTCGAGGCCGAGGAATGGGACGTCATCCCCGGCAACGGCTTGCAGGTCTTCGACACGGCCCTTGGCAAGATCGGGATCCTTATTTGCTACGATTCGGAATTTCCGTTGCTGGGCCGTGCCCTGACCGACTGCGACATCATCTGCGTGCCCAGCGTGACCGAAACGCTGGCGGGCTATTGGCGGGTGCGGATCGGGGCGATGGCGCGGGCGCTGGAGAACCAGTGTTATCACCGCGATGTCCTCGGTCGTGGGGGACGCGGATTGGTCCTATGCGATGGGCACGTCATTCGGTGCAGGTGGCCTATTCGCGCCGCCGGACCGGGGGTTGCCGCCCACCGGCGTTCTGGCCGCAGGAGAGATCAGCGTGCCGGGATGGACCTGTGCGGACGTCGATCTGGACCAGATCGCAGAGGTGCGGCGCGACGGCATCGTCCTGAACCGCCGCGACTGGCAGGGGCAGGCGGGCCGCGACGGGCCAGCGCCATTCGTGCCCTTGCGTTGAATAGCCCTTGAAAAAACGTGCCAAAGCGCTCATTTAGGCGCGTGGCCCCGCAAAAAGGGGTGAATCTATGTAGGAGAGAACATGGCCAAGGAAGATACGCTCGAATTTCCCGGTGTCGTGAAGGAACTCCTGCCTAACGCGACGTTTCGGGTCGAGCTGGAAAACGGCCATGAGATCATCGCGCATACGGCAGGCAAGATGCGCAAGAACCGCATCCGCGTTCTGGCAGGCGACAAGGTGCAGGTCGAAATGACCCCCTATGATTTGACCAAGGGTCGGATCAACTACCGTTTTAAGTAATTTGAACCGAGGTGCGCGGGCCGGTGCTGGCCTGCGTGAAATGGCGTGATCATGCAGTTCATCCTCGGATCAGGCTCTCCCAGACGACTTGAGTTGCTGGCGCAGATCGGTGTCGTGCCCGATGCGGTGCGCGCCCCGGATATCGACGAGACCCCGCTGAAAGCCGAATTGCCGCGCCCCTATTGCGCCCGGATGGCCCGCGAGAAGGTCGCAGCGGTGGACGCGGCACCCGATGACATCGTGCTTTGCGCCGATACCACCGTGGCATTGGGCCGTCGCATTCTGGGCAAGCCCGCGGATGCGGCAGAGGCGGAGGCGTTTCTGCGGCTGATGTCCGGGCGGCGGCACAAGGTGATCACGGCGGTTGCCGTGACCCGCGCAGGCAAGCTGTGGCAGCGCGATGTGCAGTCGGTGGTCCGGATGAAGTCGCTGTCGGACGAAGAGATCAAAAGCTATCTGGCCAGCGGCGACTGGCAGGGCAAGGCAGGCGGATATGGCATTCAGGGCGCTGCCAGTGCCTTTATCCCATGGATCAGCGGGTCATTCACCGGCATCGTCGGTCTGCCCCTGGCCGAGACCGCCAATCTGCTGACCGCCGCCGGATACCCCTTGTATGGAGAACGCCCGTGAAAGGCCGAACAATCATTCTGGATCATCTGGGCGAGGTCGAAGCCGCGGCATTGATGGTCGACGGCCAGCTTGACGATCTGATCGTCGACAGCGACGCCCCGCGCCCCGGCACGATCTACCGCGCAATCGCGGACCGGCCCGTGAAAGGGCAGGGCGGCATGTTCCTGAAAACCCCGGACGGGTCTGCGTTTCTGCGCCAGATCAAGGGCTTGGCCCCCGGTCAGCCGATCCTTGTGCAGGTCACGGGCTTTGCCGAACCCGGCAAGGCGATCCCGGTCACGGCCAAGCTGCTGTTCAAGAGCCGCTTTGCCATCGTCACGCCCGAAGCGCCCGGATTCAACATCTCGCGCAGCATCAAGGACGAGGACATCCGCGACCGTTTGCTCGAGGTGGTGAATGATGCCGCCGAAGGGGCGGCGCATGGGGTGATCCTGCGCTCTTCCTGCGCCTATGCCGAGGGAGACGAGATTGCCGATGACATCGCGGCCATGCTCGATCTGGCGGGCAAGGTGCTGGAAGACGACGGCACGGGGATGGAAGTGCTGAGCGAAGGCGATGGGCCGCACGTTCTGGCCTGGCGCGAGTGGACCGCCCCGGCAGAGGTGGTCACGCAAGCCGGCGGATTTGAGCAACACGGCGTGCTGGACGCACTGGACGCGGCCAAGGGCGCGCTGGTGCCGCTGGACGGCGGTGCGTCGATGTATGTTGAGCCGACGCGGGCCTTGGTGGCGGTGGATGTGAACACCGGCAGCGACGCGTCGCTGGCTGCGGGGATCAAGGCCAACATGGCCTGCGCCCGCGCCTTGCCCCGCGCCTTGCGGGTGCGAGGCCTTGGCGGGCAGATCACGCTCGATCTGGCCCCGATGCCCAAGAAAGAACGCCGCCCGTTCGAGAATGCCCTTCGCGCCGCCTTTCGCAGCGACGAGGTGGAGACGACGCTGGTCGGCTGGACCCCGCTGGGCCACTACGAACTTCAGCGCAAACGCGCCAGAGCAGCGTTGGATGAGGTCCTGAAATGACCTGTCCGATCTGTGGTGCGGAGACTGTCAGGGAATATCGCCCGTTCTGTTCGGGCCGGTGCGCGGACCGTGATCTGGTCAAATGGCTGAACGGCTCCTACGCGGTGCCGTCGGAGGATCCCGAGGACATCGAGGCGGCGGCGGATGCAGCGGAAGCGGCTTTGAACAGCGATCAAAAGCCACACTGACCCGGTTGTGGTCCGGCAGGCCGGATAACTTGGAAAAAGAGGCTGGACACCCCGCCCGCAACCTCCTAGAACCCGCTCACCCAGCCTGTGACAGGCATCCCGTGCCCGGGTAGCTCAGGGGTAGAGCAGTGGATTGAAAATCCTCGTGTCGGTGGTTCGATTCCGCCCCTGGGCACCATTTAACTCTCTGATATATTTGCGTTTTCTGCTCATGGCTGATCCTCGTTTCGGTCGGATTTGACGCTTTTCTGCGAAGGTTTGACACTTTCGGCCCGCCTTCGGTTCTCTTCTTCCAGTGTGGCCATCGTCTCGCGGTTCTTGTCGGCAAGGTTCTGCCCCTCGCTCAACAAGCCGTGCAACGCAGCCACGGACGCCGTTTGCGATCGAATGAGCACCGACACGCAAGCGGCCAATCCATCTATCTGGTTCTGCATCCTCGTCGTCGAGCGCGCCTCTGAGCGGCAGCTTAGACAGCACCTTGATCGACAGGCAGAACTGGATCGCCGCGTCTGAAAAGACGTGCGGACGCCCTGGGCGCCACCCATGCGGCGCGTGCCAAGCCATCTCCTTGTCCAGCCAGATCAGCAGCGATCCACGCTTGCGGAGCGCAGCGCTGTAGTCGGACCAGTTCGTCGTTCGGTAGCAGGTGGGTGCGGGCTTACTCATGCAGACCGTCTAACCGCATGGATCCGTGATGTGGGTCCTTCGCGGCCAGAGTTCTGCAACAACGCCACTTTGAGACGTA